>NZ_CP056030.1:3667712-5020318 GCF_013374995.1 Pseudomonas eucalypticola
TTTGAGCCACTCGCCGCCCAGGCGCGCCACCTCGGCCTCTACCAGCCATTGACGGTGCTGGAACGAGGCCGGATTGAGCGCAGCCCACTGGCGCAGGCGCAACAGGTAGGGCTGCACCCGGGCCACCTCGCCAAGGGCGGCATGGTTAAGCGCCGAGTAGAACGCCAGGTCCATCAGGTGCACGTGGGCGGCCATGCATGCCTTGAGCTGCTCGGCGCGCCCCAACGCGTGCCGGGCATCTTCGTGGCGGCCCTGGCTGAACGCCAGCTTGCCGCGGTACAGCCAGAAGAAGAACGCCACCGGCAGCATCGCGCTGCCCTCCACCGCCGTCTGCCAGCTGTGCAGGGGATCGTTCGAGGGTGCCAGCAGCGGGTCACGCAGGGCTTGTACGTAAGTCTGCTGGATCTGCAGCAACAGTTGGCTGTCGGCGAACTGCGAAGAAGCAGCCAGGGCCAGTGCGCTGTCAAGCCGCTGTTCGACCTGCTCCAGGCTCGCGCCCATGACCAGCAGCGTGCAGACCAGGTGGTGGCACGCGTAGCAACTGAGTGCCACCCGGCCTTCCCGCCGCCCGGCCAGAAAAGCCTGCTCGCCGCATTCCAGGGAAAACCCCAGCGAACGGGTCCACACGCTGATGCGGCCCAGGGCCAATTGCGTCGATGCCTGGGTGTGCGGCTCGCCCACCACCGGTTCCAGGCGCACCGCCAGGTCGCCGTAGCGCAGCCCCTGCTCACAGGATTGCGGGTTGTCGGCCAGCAGCACGCCATACCAGGCCAGGCCGTGGACCGCGGCGGGGCTGACGCCGTGGCGCCAGGTCATGTCGAGCATGCGCTCAAGCAATTGCGTTGCCAATGGCCGGTCCACCAGGATCGCCGGGATGATCATCGCCGCCATCAGATCCAGGGCGGCGGCGATGAACGAATTGTCCAATCGGCGCATGTGCAACAAGGCGCTCAGCGCAGGTTGCTCAACTGCCGGGCAGGTGCTGGCGGCCTGCGGGGCGAAGGTCAGGCCGAACATCGCCAACCCTGCGCGGCCCGCCTGGAGCGCCGCGACGTAGCCATCGGCCAGGGTCAAGGCTTCCACCTTGAGCACATGCAGGGCCGAGACCTGGGTCAGGGACTGGACACGCTGCAGCATGCGCTCGATGCAGGCGTGGGCCGCGCTGTAGTCGGCGCTGTGCATCAGGCACTGCGCATAGAGCAGGTCCACCGCATAAGCCTGAGCCGGCGCCTGGGTCCAGGACTGGCGCCCGGCCAGTTCCCGGGCCAGGCGCAGGTATTGCAGGGCGAAAGGCAAGGTGGCGGCCTCGCGCGCGCGGCGTGCCGCTTCCAGCAGTGCCTCGATGAAGGCGCTCACGTCCTGTTCACGCAGCCGCTCATGGGCACTCTGCTGGATATGCAAGGCGATGCGAAACAACTCGGTGCGCGGGCTGGCATCGTTCATGCCCTGAATCAGCAGGCGCGCCAGGCGCGTATGCAGCACCGGCCGGTAGCCTTCGGCAATGGCGTGGTAAGCCGTTTCCCGCACCCGCTCATGGCTGAAACACCAGCCATCGCCCTCGGCCAGCAGTAAACCGCCCTGCACCGCCGGTTGCAGTCCCTGGCTCACCCGCAGCAGGCCAATGCGGCTCAGGCGCGCCAGCTCATCGTGGCCCGCGCGGTTGCCCAGCAAGGCCAGCAGGCCCAGCAACCAGCGAGTGCGCCGGGGCAGGCGCCCCAGGCGCGCCACCAGCAGGTCGACGACGTTGTCCGCCAGCGGCGAGCCCAGCAGCGCCTGCTGGTCCCAGGCCCAGCCCAGCGCCCCGGGCTGGGGCACCAGGCGTTTTTCTTCCAGCAGGGTACGGACCAGTTGCTGGATGAACAGCGGATTACCGCCGCTCTTGTCCTGCACGATCACCGCCAGGGGCAGCAGGGCGTCACCTTCGCTGCCCAGCAGGCCGTTGACCATGGCCAGCACGGCGGTGCGGTCCAGCGGGGCCAGGTTCAGTTGCGTGCAGTGGCGGCCCTGGGCCCGGGCGGCCTGGGCCAGCGCGGTGTCGCCCGGTACCGGCTCACGCCCGGCCAGTACCAGCACCACGTGAGGCAGCGGGGCGTGAACCAGGCTGTGCAACAAGGTGAAGGTGTCCGGGTCCAGCCACTGCACGTCATCGAAAAACAGCAGCAACGGCGTACCCGGTGTACCGAACGCGGCGATCAAGCCCCGCAGCACCCCTTGCAGGCGCAAACCCGCATCCGGGCGCGCCGGTTCCGGAACGGGCGGCAGGGGGCCGGTCACCAGGCTCAACTCCGGCACCAGCGCCAGCACCAGCCCCGCATCGGGCCCCAATGCCGTCAATAACCGGTTGCGCCACAGCGCAAGCCCTTCCGGATGCTCGCCCAGCACGCGCATCACCAGCGCCCGCAGCGCCGTACTCAGGGCCCCGAACGGCGTGATCTGGCCTGGGTGGTCCACACGTGCCACGGCAAACACAATGCTGCCGTTGACCAGGTCCTGGTGCAGTTGGCGCACCAGGGCGGTCTTGCCACTGCCCAGGGCACCGCCGAGCCAGAGAATTTCCGCTTCGCCCGTCACCGCGCAACGCAGCACCCGGTCGTGCAGGACCGCGGACTCGCGCTCACGGCCGGGCAACCGCTGCCAACGGGGGGCGCCCAAGGCGGCCCGGGCGCCCGGCTCAAAGGGCTGGATGGCCTGAAACTCGCCCCATTGCACCAGGCACAGGCGCAGGTCGGCGCACAGCTCGTCGGCGCTGGCATAACGTTCGACCGGCTGCTTGGCCAATAGCTTGAGCACCACCGCCGCCAACGGCGCCGGGACCGAGGGGCGCAACTCGCGCAGGGCCGGCGGCTGCAAGGCCAGGTGCTGGTGCAGCCACTCCACCGGGTCGTTGCCCTCGAAGGGTACCCGGCCGCTGAGCATTTCGTAGAAGCTCACGCCCAGGGCGTACAGGTCACTGCGCTCATCCACGTCGGTGCCCACTCGCCCGCCCTGCTCGGGCGACATATAAGCAAAACTGCCGCAAATCGCCCGGGGCGCCGGCTGCGCGGCATCACGCCGGCACGCCAGGGAAAATGCCAGGAGGCGCACGGTGCCGTCAGCGCTTTCCACCAGGTTGCACGGTTTGATGTCACGGTGCAGCAAGCCTGCCCGGTGCAACTGCCCCACGGCGCTGGCCGCCCCCAGGGCCAGGCGCAGGAACCGGGTGATCGACAGCCCTGGGCCCACCACTTCATGCAGGCCATGCCCCTGGTTTTCGTCCAGTACCAGCAGCGGCCCGTCGACCGCACTGATCAGCGCCACCGGCATCACCGCCCAGGCCGGGTCCAGCTGCTGGCGCAGGTCATATTCCTGGTGCAGGCGGCGAAAACCGCCCTGGGAAGGCAGGGCCGCCGGGCGGGCGATCAACCAGTCGCGGGCGGAAATCGGCGAGCGCACGCGGTAGCGCGCCACTTCACCGTCCACCAACAACAGGCGCCAGGTGAGGTGCCTTAACCACTGTTCGTCGAATGCCCCGAGTTGCTGCCGGTAGGCCGCCAGTTCACCGGGCAGCGGCTGGCGCCCGCTCACCGGCACGCGCCCGGGCGCAGCGGCTCAGTCGGGCCGGGCACTGACCGCCTCCGGGCCCACGCCGATCTGCTCGCACTGGCGCACCAGGTCGATCAAGGTGGCGGCCTTCATCTTGGCCATCACATGCTTCTTGTGCACCTTGGCCGTGACCTCTTGCGTGCCCAGCGCCTGGGCCACCTGCTTGTTGACCTTGCCCTCCAGCAGCAGCGCCAGTACCTGGCGTTCCCGGGGCGTCAGGCTCTGGTAGCGGCTGCGCACTTCCCGGGCCTGGGCCTGCGCGGCATAGCGCTGGCGGGCCCAGGCCAGGGCCTTGTCGATGGCCGCCAGCAACTCGCCTTCGTCGAAGGGCTTGGTGAGGAACTCCTGGGCACCGGCCTTGATTGCCTTGACCGACATGGGAATGGTGCCGTAGCCGGTCATGAAGATGATCGGTACCTCGCAGCCGCGGCGCTTCAGTTCGTTCTGCAGGTCGAAACCGGTGCCGGCCTGCAGGTTGACGTCCAGCACCAGGCACGCCAGCCGTTGGGCAAAGGGCTCGGCGAGGAAGGCGTCGGCGCTGGCGAACGTCTGCACCGCGATGTCCGCTGAGCGCAACAACCGCGCCAAGGCATCGCGCACGGATGCTTCGTCGTCCACCACATACACGATCGGCGCCAGGTTGCCCGGTGCGCTCTGCACGGTGGTGGGCAGGCTGCTGGCCGCGGGCGTGGCGTCGGCCAGCAGGTCATTGAAGCCCAGCCGTTCGAGCAGGGCCAGCAGCAGGCTGTCACGCCCGCCTCTTTCGGCGGGCGCCGCCTCGTCGGGTTCCTGGCCGTCCATGACCAACCGGTAACCGCGCCCGGGCACGGTACGAATGCATGCCGAGGCGCTGCCCAGGGCCTTGCGCAGCGCGGAAATATGCACCTGCAGGTTGTTTTCCTCGACCACGGCAGCCGGCCACACGTGGGCCAGCAACTGGTCCTTGCTGACCAGTTCGCCTCGGGCCTGCAGCAGCCTTTCAAGGATATCGAACGCACGGCTGCCCACCTTGACCGGCGTGCCATTGTCGTGAATCTCCCGCCGCGCCAGCGAAATGGTGACGTTTGCGATACGGATCATGGGGTTGCCATCAGGCCGTGCATGCGGCGGTATCCCTTGGGGGTTGAGAGGTCAGGAGAAGGATAGAGGGTGGGGGGGTGGGTGGCAATTATCCGGGCGGATAGGGTGGGGGGCATGAGCCCCGCGGTCGAGGCGCATCCCCGTCCAGCCCTTCATCCCCCCCACCCCGCCGCCACAAGGCATAATACGCGCCTTCGATTCCCGCAAAATGAGGACCCCGCATGCAGCCCGCCATGCGTAACCGCTGGTATTCAGGGTTTTTGACCCTGCTACTGCTGTGCTTCACCGTGCCAGCCTTCGCACAGCCCACCGCGCCCCAGGCCTCTGCGCCCGGCAGCCTGCCCGTGCTCGCCGACGGCGCCAGCCTGGATGAGTTGAACGACCAGCTCGACCTGATCCGCCAGCGCGTCACCGGCAGCGCCAACGATGATGTGCTGTCCACCCTGCGCCAGGCGGCGCTGCAGGTGCAGAAGCAAGCCGACGACCTGGCCACCGCGCGCGGCGTCAGCATCGAGCACCTGAATGACCAGTTGAAGGTCATCGGCCCGCCACAGCCGGACGAGGCCGCCAGCCTGAGCGCGCAACGCCAGACCCTGACCAGCCAGAGCAACGCCCTGGCCGCGGACGAGCGCCAGCTCACGACCCTGAGCCAGTCGGCGCGCGACCTGGCCACGCAGATCGTCAACCTGCGCCGCAGCCAGTTCAACTCCCAGATCAGCGCCCGCTCCACCAGCCCGCTCAGCCCCAGTTTCTGGTCGAGCCTGATCCGCCCCACCGACGACGACCTGCGCCGCCTGACCAGCCTGGGCCAAGACGTGGAAAACGCCAGTGAAGCGGTACTGGCCCCCGGCGCACGGGGTTACTTCATTGGCGCGCTGGTGCTGGCGGTGGTGATCTGGGTGGGCGGTCGACGCTTGCTGGAACGCCTGCTGGCCTGGTCCATGATCCGTTTCCTGCCCGAGGGCCGCCTGCGTCGCAGCGCCCTGGCCCTGGCCGTGGGGCTGGCGACCTTGCTGACTATCAGTGGCGCCACCACGGTGCTGCGCTGGGGGGTAACCTACAACACCGAGCTGAGCGCCAATGTGCTCAACCTGATCGACCAGCTCACCACGCTGGTGATCTTCTGCGCCTTTATCGTCGGCCTGGGCCGCGCGTTGCTGATGCTGCGCCGCCCTTCCTGGCGCCTGGCGGAAATTCCCGACGAGATCGCCACCGCCCTGGGCCCCTTCCCGAAGATATTGGCCTTGGCGCTGATGATCATCGGCACTCAGGAACGCATCAACAGCGTCATTGCCAGCAGCCTGGCGCTGACCGTGGCGGTGAACGGCCTGACGGCGCTGGCCGTTTGCGTCATCTCCCTGTGGGCACTGGTGCGCTACCACCGCACCCGCCATCAGTTCGAGCTGGAACGCCTGACGGGCGTCGCCGCCCTGGTGCCCTTCGTGCTGGGCATGTGGATTCTGGTGATTCTGCTGTCGCTGATCAGCGGCTACCTGACCCTGGCCTACTTCCTCACGGTTAAACTGCTATGGATGAGCGTGGTGGCGACCACCGCCTACCTGCTCACCGCCTGCTTCGGTGACCTGTGCGAAACCTTGCTGTCGCCCAAGGAACCGGGTGGCCGGGCCCTGGCCTCGGCCTTGAGCCTGTCGCCCCGCCACCAGGCCCAGGCAGCCACCCTGCTGGCCGGCGTGGGTCGCACCCTGTTGTTGTTCACCGCGCTGCTGATCGCGTTCATGCCCTCGGGCTCCAGCCCCAGTGAGATCCTCCAGGGCCTGACCCTGCTGGACCTGGGCAACAAGCCCCTGGGCGGGCTCAAGGTCGTGCCTGGCGATATCCTGCTGGCGATCGGTTTCCTGATCGGCGGCCTGTTCGGCATTCGCGTGCTCAAGGGCTGGCTCAGCGAGCGCCTGCTGCCGGAGACCAATATGGACGCCGGCATGCGCGCCTCGCTGGTGACCCTGGTCGGGTACCTGGGCTATGTGCTGCTGGCGATCGTGGTCATGTCGACCTTGAGCATCAGCCTCACCAACCTGACCTGGGTGGTCAGCGCCCTGTCGGTGGGGATCGGTTTCGGCCTGCAAGCCATCGTGCAGAACTTCATCTCCGGCCTGATCCTGTTGACCGAGCGGCCGGTGAAGGTCGGAGACTGGGTCAGCCTGGCCGGTGTGGAAGGCGACATCCGCCGCATCAACGTACGCGCCACCGAGATCCAGATGTCCGACCGTTCCACGGTGATCGTGCCGAACTCGCAATTCATCACCCAGAACGTGCGCAACGTGACCATGGGCAATGCGCTGGGCGTGGTCGGCGTGAGCCTGACCCTGCCGCTGGACACCGACGTGCTGAAGATCCGCGAGCTGTTGCTCACCGCCTTCGCCGAACACGAGGCGATACTGGACACCCCGGCACCGTCCGTGTCGTTCAAGGATCTGACCGCCAACGGCCTGATCATCAGCGCCAGCGGCTACGTCAACAGCCCGCGTTCGGTGTCCGGCGCGCGCAGTGACCTGCTGTTCACCATCCTGGGGCGGTTGCGCGAGATGGGCGTAGCGCTGTCGGCGCCACAGAGCATGATGTTGATCAGTCAGGGTCAGGGCGCAGGGGCGGTGATACCGGATCCGGTCTGAAGTGAAAAGCTCGGCGGACCATCAAGGCCGCGGGCGGCCGGGGGCCTGTATGGCAGGCACCTGGCCGCCCCGATCCAATCCAGTCTAAGCATAGACCCATTCACTATTTGGTATATACCAAACTAATGCCCTATAAAGAGCCACCCTCTCACGGACAAGGCTCTGCCCCATGCAACAACTGCGCATCATGCTCGAATACTTCCACCCCTGGCCCAACTCCGCGGGTTTCTACCTGGCCCGCGAGCGCGGCTGGTACGCCGACGCGGGCCTGGAGGTGGAGTTGTGCGTGCCCGACCCGGAGAGAGGGGACAGCCTAGAGCATATGCTCACCGGCGCCGTGGACCTGGCGGTGTTCCCCAGTAATCGCCTGCTGGTGCGCCGTGACCTGGGCCAGCCGCTCAAGGGCGTGGCCGCGATCAACCATGACGGCCTGGAAGCCTTCCAGACCCTGCGCGAATTCGACATCCAGCGCCCCCGCGACCTGATGGGCAAACGCCTGGCCATGAACCCTACCCCGCGCGGGCTGGCCATGGTTCGCGATCTGGTGCGCAAGGACGGCGGCGACCCGGACGCCGTGATCATCGTCGACGCCGGTGCCCGCGAACTGCGCCCCGAAGAACTGGAAGCGGGTCATGCCGACGTCAGCTTTGGCGGTTACTGGGCCTGGGAAGCGCTGATGGACAGCCCCGTGGACACGGCCCGGCGGGTGGTACACCGCGTCAGCCAGTGGGGCGCGCCGGCGTACCACAGCTATTTGCTCGGCGCGCGGGAAAACTGGATAGCCACCCACACCGACGCCTTGCGCGCCTTTCTCGCCGCCACGGTGCGCGGTTTTGAGTGCGTCGCTGCACACCCGCAGCAGGCCCGCGCCGCGTACGAGCGTGTCATTCCCTATTTCCCTGGCGCGCTGATCGAGCGTTCATTGCAGCACATCGCCCCGACCTGGCTGCACCAGGGCCGGTTCGGCCAGCAGCGCCAGGCCTTGCTGGAACCCTACGCCCACTGGCTGCACGCCCACGGTATCCTGCGCTCCGCCGATGCCTGGCGCGCGGCCACCACCAACCAGTATTTGCCCGGAGAGGCGCCATGACCCACCCGTTGCACAGCCACGGCCTGGCCGGCGAGGACGTCGCGCCCGTGTGGGCGCCGCTGGCCGAAACGGAACTGCGCCCGCTGCTGGCACGCTACCCGCAACTGGGTGCCCTGCACAGCATCGACTGGCATAGCCCGCGGCCGTTTTCCGCCGCAGCGCTAGTGAGCACAGAAACCGGCCAGTGGTTCGTCAAACGCCATGCCCAGGCCGTGCGCAGCGCCGCCTGGCTGGAAGAAGAGCACGGCTTCATCGGCCACCTGCGAGCCAACGGCGTACCCGCCCCCAAGGTCCAGCTCGACGGCGAAGGCCGCAGCGCCATTGCCGTCGGCGCCTGGACCTATGAAGTCCACGCCCGCTCCCCGGGCGCCGACCTGTATCGCGACGCCCAGTCCTGGTCACCGTTTCACAGCCATGCCCACGCCCACGCGGCCGGCCGCGCCCTGGCCGAACTGCACCGGGCCGCCGAGGGCTATCACGCCCCGGCACGCCAGGCCACGGTGCTGAGCAGCCGCTGCCATGCGTTCGTCCAGCCCCAACCGCTGCCGACCTTGACCCGCCAGGTGCACAACAGCCCTGCCCTGAACCGCTACCTGGCTGACCGCGACTGGCGCGCCGACCTGCAGCGCGTGCTGTTGCCTTCGCACCAGGCACTGGTGCCCCACCTGGCACGGCAAACGCCGCTGTGGACGCATAACGACTGGCACGCCTCCAACTTGCTGTGGGCCGATGACCAGGTCAGCAGCGTGCTGGACTTTGGCCTGTGCGACCGCACCTTCGCCTTGTTCGACCTGGCCACCGCCCTGGAGCGCAACGCTATCCCCTGGCTGGAACTGGACCAGGGCGGCGCGGCCCCGGCTGACCTGGGCACCGTGGATGCGCTATTGGCCGGCTACGCCAGTATCAAATCCCTGGTGGCCGCTGATATCGAGGCATTGGCAGCCTGGCTGCCGGTGGTGCACGCCGATTTCGCCATCTCCGAGACCGAGTACTTCGCCGGCGTGCTCGACGACCACGCCAGTGCCGACATCGCCTGGGATGGCTACCTGCTGCGGCATGCCGACTGGTTCGCCGGCCCGGAAGGGCAGCGCCTGATCGAGCACCTGCACCAGCGCACGCGAGACAGGTCATGACCGCCCTGCTGGTAAACGTCGCCTGGCTCGCGGCCAACCTCCACGCGCCCCATCTGGTGTTGCTGGACGCCACCGTCGACCTGCGCGCGCCGCGGTTCGATGGCGACTACCAAGCCTTCAGCGGCGAGCCCGGCTGGCGCGCCGAGCACCTGCCCGGTGCCCGCCACGCCGACCTGCTGATGCAGCTGCACGCCCCCCAGGCCCCCTACAGCTTCGCCATGCCGGCCACCGCACAGCTTGCCCTCGGCTTGCAGGGGCTGGGCGTCGACGACCGCAGCCACATCGTCATCTACGACCGTGCCGACGGCTTCTGGGCCGCCCGCCTGTGGTGGATGCTGCGCAGCGTCGGCGTGCCCGCGGCCATTCTCGACGGCGGCCTGCAGGCCTGGCGCAACGCCGGGCAGCCGATCGAAACCGGCCCCGTGAACCATGCCCCGGCCACGGCCGCGCCGACCTTGTGCGTTCAGCCAGGCCACTGGGCCAGCCTGGAACAGGTGCGCGCCGTCAGCGAAGGGCGAACGCCGGGCCATCTGATCTGCGCGCTGTCGCCCGCGGTGTTCGACGGTAGCGCCACGACCCGGTACAGCCGCCGCGGGCACATCCCCAACAGCCTCAACCGCCCCGCGCGACACCTGTTCGATGACCAAGGCCGCTACCACCCGCCCCAGGTGCTGGCCGAACGTCTGGGCGTGGCGCAGTTGCCACAGCCCATCGTGCTCTATTGCGGCGGCGGCATTTCCGCCGCCGCCAGCGCCTTTGCCCTGACATTGCTGGGCCGTCACGACGTGACCCTGTACGATGGCTCGCTGCAGCAATGGAGCGCCGCCCCCGCTTTGCCAATGACCACCGGAGCAGCTCCGGCCTGACCCTTCGCGGAACAGGCGCTGACCCTGGCGCGGCCCCCTGCGGGCCGCGCCCGGTCGCCTGCACCAGAAGAAAAAAATCATTGTGTTCGCAAGGAGCTGCCCCATGTTTCGCCCCCTTCCCTTCCCGGCGCGCCTGCTGGTGTCGAGCATTGCGCTCGCCTCCCCCTGGGCGGTCGCGGAAGAGCCCGTGACCCTGGGCGCCGTCACCGTCGTCGGTGACAGTCCCGAGGGTTACCGGGCTACCCACGCGTCGGTCACCGGCGTCGACGACGCCCCCTTGCTCGATACCCCGGCGGCGGTGTCAGTGTTCAACACCCAATTGCTGCAAGATCAGCAGGTGCGCCTGCTCAGCGAAGTGCTGCGCAACGATGCCGCGGTGGGCGACAGCTACGCCCCCATCGGCTACTACGAAAATTTCGTGGTTCGCGGCTTCTCGCTGAATGCCGCCAGCAGCTACAAGATCAACGGCCGCACCATCACCGGCGAACAGAACGTGGCGCTGGAGAACAAGGAGCAGGTGGAAGTGCTGAAGGGCCTGGCGGGCTTGCAGAGCGGCGTCAGCGAGCCGGGCGGCGTGGTCAACTATGAAACCAAGCGCCCTGCCAACGTGCGCTCGGTGACCCTGTCCACCGACGAGCAGGGTGGCCGTTACCTGGCCACCGACCTGGGCACCTTTTTCGGCAGCGAGCAGCAGTTCGGCATCCGTACCAACCTGGCCCATGAAGACATCCGCTCCTACGTCGACCACGCCGACGGCCAGCGCGACTTCGCCTCGGTGGCCTTCGACTGGAACATCGACCCGCGTTCCAGCCTGCAACTGGACGTGGAATACCAGCACCGCGAACAACGCTCGGTGCCCGGCTACCAGTTGCTCGGCGGCACGCAGCTCCCGCATCACGCCGACCCCCACGACCTGCTGGGGTACCAGAGCTGGTCGGACCCGGTGGGCATGACCTCGCTGAACATGGAAGGCCGGTACCAATATCGCCTCACCGATGACTGGAGCGCGCAACTGAGCCTGTCCCGCAGCCGGGTGATCATCGACGACAACAGCGCCTTCCCGTATGGCTGCTACTACGGCGCCGACTGCACCGCGACCACCAGCCAGTTCAGCAGCACCGGCGACTACGATATCTATGATTTCCGCAGCCCCGACGACACCCGCCGCAACGACGAGGCCCAGGCCTCGCTCAGCGGCGAGTTCAACACCTTTGGCTTGCGCAACGAACTGGACCTGGGCGTCAGCGCCTTCCGCCGCACGGTAGACCAGCGCGATGCCGTCAACGAATACGTGGGCAGCGGCAATATCGACGCTACCCCACAGGCATGGGCGCCCTACCCCGGGGACGCTGGCCACACCTACCGGCACCTGGACAGCCGCCAGTACGGGCTGTTCATCAACGACCGCCTGCACCTGGACGAACACTGGCAACTGGTGGTGGGCGGCCGCGAAGTGCGCCTGGACGAAAAGGCCTTCGATGCCGACGGCGACACCACCCGCCACACTCGGATGTGGGAGTTTCTGCCCAACCTGGCGGTGATCTACAAGCCCACCGACAACCTGTCGCTGTACGCCCGCTACAGCAAGGGCCTGTCCCTGGGCAGCGAGGCGTCGTGGTTCGCCAGCAACGCGGGTGAAACCCTGGCGCCGACGATCTCCCGGCAACTGGAAGTAGGCATCAAGCAGGACTGGCAACGCCTGAGCCTGGGCGCGGCGCTGTTCCAGATCAGCCAGGGCTACCAGTATTCCCGGCCCAACGACGACGGCACCTTCACCTACGTGCAGCAAGGCAAGCAGAAAAACGTCGGCCTGGAATTGACCGCCAGCGGCCGTGCCACCGACCGCTTGCAACTCAACGCCAGCGTTGCCGCTACCCGGGCCCGGGTAGAGGGCAGCGGTACGGACAGTTACGAAGGCCACCAGGCCATCAACGTGCCGGCCCTGCGCGCCAGCTTCTACGGTGATTACAGCGTGCCTGGCATCGACGGCCTGGCCGTGCTGGGCGGCGTGCAGTACAGCGGCAAGAAGTACGCCAACCGCGAAGGTACGGTGCAGGTGGGTGACTACGCGGTGTTCAACGCCGGCAGCCGCTACACCACGCGCATCGAAGGCTATGAAACCGTGTTTCGCCTGAGCGTCGACAACCTGTTCGACAAGCGCTATTGGCGCGACGTGGGCGAATACGCCGGCGACGACTACCTGTTCCTCGGCGCACCGCGCACCGCGCGGCTGTCGGCCACGATCAACTTCTAAGGAAACCCATCATGTCGAACCTGGAAATACTCGCGGTGCTGGTCAATGTGCTGGGCGTCTGGCTCACGGCGCGGCGTACCCCTTGGTGCTGGCCGGTCAGTGTGGTGGCCGTGCTGTTGTACGTGTGGATCTTCTATGACGTGAAGCTGTATTCGGACATGCTCCTGCAAGTGCTGTTCGTCTTCCTGCAAGGCTACGGCTGGTGGCGCTGGCGCACCGGGCGCATGGCCCAGGGCAAGGTCCGGGTCGAGGCACTGCCGTTGAACGTGGCCATCATCAGCCTGCTGGCTGGCGCCGTGTTGTCACTGCTGCTGGGCGCCGCCATGGCCCACTTCACCGACGCTGCGGCGCCCTGGCTGGACGCCACCCTGACCGGCTACAGCCTGGTGGCCAGCTACTGGTCAGCGCGTAAATTCATCGCCAACTGGTGGCTGTGGATCGTGCTCGACGCGGTGTACACAGGCTTGTACTACTACAAGGACCTGACCCTGACGGCGGTCTTGTACGCCGGTTTCATCGTGCTGGCGATCTATGGCTTGCGCGCCTGGCAACGTGACCTGGCGCAGCAGCCGGCCGGCGGCGCCCTCGAGCCGGCCCGCTGACATGAGCATCAAGCCTGCGCAGTCCCAGTACCTGCGAATCAGCGAGCAGTTGGCGGGCGACGTCGCCCGCGGCCAGTGGCTCGACGGCGCCCGCTTGCCCACCGAGCGCGAATTGGCCGAGCAATTCGGCTGCACCCGCGTCACCCTGCGACAGGCGTTGCAGCGCCTGGAGGCCCAGGGCGTGCTGTACCGCGGGCACCGTCGCGGCTGGTTCGTCTCGCCGGCGCCTATCCAGTATGACCCGACGCGGGTCAGTGGCTTCATGGAATACGTCAGCGCCCAGGGCCGCGAACCCCGCACCGAATGCCTGCTGGCCGAGCGCCGCCAGGCCGGCGCGTGGCTGGCCCAACGCATGAACCTGGCGCCCAGTGATGGGGTGTTCCACCTGGAGCGGCGGCGCTGGGTCGACGGCCGCGCGGTGTTGCTGGAAACCAACGTCCTGGCCGAAGCCTGGTGCCCGGGCCTGCTGGAGCATCGCCTGGACGGCTCGTTGACCCACCTGCTGCGCGAACAGTACGGGCGCCAGCAGGCCCGGAGCCAGATCAGCCTCAAGCCATGCCTGCTCGACGAAGGGCAAAGCGCACTGCTGGAAATCGCCAGCGGCGCCAGCGGCTTGTACCTGCAGCGAACGTGTTTCGATGATCAGGGCCGCACGGTTGAGTTCGACCAGGAATACTGGCGGCCGGACTCGGTGGAGGTGCTGCTGAATATAGACCGCTGAGTCGCTGAGGGCGCTTGCGCGCCTTCATGCCGAAAAAACTGGCGCCCCTCGTCTGCTCTGTTCGGTAGATAGATAGGCAGCTAATATACTTGAGAATGATTCTCAAACTATAATTGTTACCATTCATGTCTATTAACGAGTTCTCCCTTTGCGTGTCGCTCATTCGTTCGCTTCTCCCTTTCTGCTCACTGTCCTGGCCAGCGTCTTGGCCGGCCTGCCCAACCTGGCCGCGGCCGAGCAGGTGCTGCCAGCCACCCAAGTGGGCGCCGATGCCCTGACCACCGACGACAGTTACACCGCGCCTACCGTCAGCACCGCCAGCAAGGGCGACGTGCCAGTGAAGGAAGAAGCGCAGACTGTCAACGTGGTCACCCACCAGACCCTCACCGACTACAACGCGCGCTCGCTGGATGACGCCATCAAGTTCATCAGCGGTGCCAGCCAGGGCAACACCCTGGGCAATACCAAGGACTCGGTGGTCAAGCGCGGGTTTGGCAGCAATGACGACGGCTCCATTCTGCGCGACGGCGTACGTTCGATTCTGTCGCACAATTTCACCGCCACCGCCGACCATGTCGAGGCCCTCAAGGGCCCGGCGTCGCTGCTGTACGGCGCCATGGACCCAGGCGGCCTGATCAATGTGGTCAGCAAGCAGCCGCAGTACGTGCAAAGCACCACCTTAAGCGGCTCAGCGGCCAGTGAAGGCGGCGGCACCCTGGGCGTCGACACCACCGGGCCCATCGGCGATACCGGCCTGGCGTACCGCCTGGTGGCCGAACGGCAACACGAGGATTACTGGCGCAATTACGGCATCGACCAGCACACCCTGGTGGCCCCCTCCCTGAGCTGGACGGGTGAGCGCGCCAGCCTGACCCTGGCCTACGAGTACAACGACTACAGCGACCCGTTCGACCGCGGCACGGTGTTCGTCGACGGTCATCCGGCCCACGTTTCCTATGACAAACGCCTGGACGAAAGCTGGGCCAAGACCGTCGGCATCAGCCAGACCGCCAGCGCTCGCTTTGAATACCAACTCAGTGATGATTGGAAAACCCGCATCACCTATGGCTGGAACGACGACCGCTACAGCCTGGCCATTGCCCAGCCCACCAAACTGTCGAGCAGCGGCGTGCTGACCCGCCAGGCCAATGGTGGCCACTATGACTACGAAACCCGCTACGCCAGCTGGGATTTCATTGGCACCCCGCAGCTGTTCGGCCAGGAGCACGACCTGCTGATCGGCGCCGACCAGGAAGCCGACGACCGCTACCGCGGCAAGACATACCGCAACACCGCCCAGGCCGGTTTCAACATCTATTCGCCCACCTATGGCAGCCTGGCCGAACCCAGCGTGGTCAGCCAGACCACCAGCGACCTGAGCAACCAGCTCAACTCCACCTCGCTGTACATCAAGGACAACTGGCACTTGGACGACCGCTGGATCCTGGTGCTGGGCGGCCGTTATCAGCACTACGACCAATACATCGCCCAGGGCCTGGGCGCCAGCCGCTCGGTCAGCCTGGACAGCAACGGCGACGCCTTCGTGCCCCTGGCCGGGCTGGTGTTCAAGGTCAACGATGACCTGTCGCTGTACGGCAACTACAGCCGCTCCTTCGTGCCCAACACCACGGTGGATGACAGCGGCAAAACCTTCGATCCCGAGCAAGGCCGCAGTTATGAAGTGGGTGCCAAGTACGACATCGCCCCTGGCCTGAACCTGAACCTGGCGGTGTACGACATCGTCAAGAAGAACGTGGTGACCACCTCCACCGTCAACGGCGAAAGCGTCAGTGAAGCGGCCGGCAAGGTAGGCTCGCGGGGGGTGGAACTGGACGTCACCGGGCGGATCGCCGAGCGCTGGGACATGGTGGGCACCTACGCCTACGACCACACGGAAATCCTCGACGACCCCACCGACAAGGGCAACCGCCTGAGCCAGGCACCGAAACAGACCGCCAGCCTGTACCTCACCCATCACCTGCAGGTACCGGCGCAATGGGGTGACTGGCATGCGGGGGCCGGTGCGCGCTATGTCGGTGACCGTGCCGGCGACAACGACAACAGCTTCTACCTGGCCAGCTACACGGTAGCCGATGCATTCCTGCGCTGGGAGGTCCCGGTCGCGGGTTACAAGACGCGCTTGCAATTGAACGTCGACAACCTGTTCAACAAAGAGTACTACCCGTCGAGCACCGGCTCAGGGCAGTTGCAGGTCAATGTCGGTGAGCCGCGCACCGCGCGCCTGAGCGCCAGCGTCAGTTTCTAAGGCCGCGGCGATGCCCGGGTGAATTGACAGCCGTGGGCAACGCTTGCATGCTCGCGGCTGTCGCGGGCATTGCCCGGCTTATGGAAAGGAACTCCAATGAAGCGCAACGTCATCATCGATTCGGACATGGGCTGGGACGATGTGCTGTCCATCGCCTACCTCATGAAAGACCCCACCGTCCAGATCATCGGCCTGACCGTCACCGGTTGCGGTGAAACGGACCTTGGCTGGGGCGTGATCATCGCCCAGCACCTGCTGGGCATCGGCCAGCACCTGGACACGCCGGTCGCGCGGGGCACCGACGTGCCGCTGAAGCTGGACAATGTCTTCCCCCAGCCGTTCAAGAATGACATGAACGACATCATGGGCCTGCTGGGCACCCTCAACCCGGAGCGGCTGCCGCCCCTGTCGACAAAGCCCGCGTGGGAATTGCTGCACGACACCCTCAAGGCCACCACGCAGCCCGTCACCCTTCTGTCGCTGGGCGGCTTCACCAACCTGGCCAAGCTGCTGGCCCTCAAGCCCGCGGCCAGCGACCTGGCGAAAATAGAGCGGGTCGTCGCCATGGCCGGCGCCGTGTACGTGGACGGCAACGTCGCTGCCCTCAACGGCGCCATGAAGGCATGGGACCAGGGCAGCCGCTACAGCAGCAACTACCACGCCGAGTGGAACGTGTTCGTCGACCCCGAGGCCGCCGATATCGTCTTCAAGTCCGCGCTGCCCCTGACCCTGGTCCCTCTGGACGCCTGCAACCAGGTGATCCTCGACCCCAGCTACATCGACACCATCACCGCCACCGACCCGGTGGCCAACCTGGTGCGCAACGTGTTCAAGAAGAAGACCGGCGATAATGCCGAAGGCAACCTGCCGGTGCCGATCTTCGACCCCCTGGCGACGATGCTGATGGCCGGTGGCCTGACAGCGAACAAGGTCGACCGCCAGTTCCTGTCGGTCGTCACCGGGCAGACCGAAGAGGACAACCACTGCGGCCAGTTGCAGGTACAGACCACGGGCTCGCGCCAGATCGACATCGTGCTGGGCGTGTCCCAGACCCTGTTCGCGCGCCAGTACGCCAAGGTCATCAACGGCCAGTAGCGCCGCCTGAAGCACGTAGCAGCGGACCTGGCCGCGTCACCAACGCCGCGCAGCATCCGGTACACCGCCGTGACCGCCCGCGGCCGAATACACTCATGAGCCCGGCTCATAAGGACAAGCGCCACTGACCGGCTAATCACCCCGCGTCGCAGCCCCTATCATAACCAGCCATGGTCACAGGTCAGGAGGCCCTACCGTGCTGGCCCATTTCCTCGCCGGGCGCCCGTCGCCCCGCGCCATCCCCATCAGGAGCATCCCTGCCATGAGCGAACACATCCACGGCAAAGTCATTGTCATCACCGGCGCCAGCAGCGGCCTGGGTGAAGCCACAGCACGCCTGCTGGCCAGCCAGGGCGCCCACGTGGTGCTCGGTGCCCGGCGCCTGACGCGCATCCAGGCCCTGGCCGACGAACTGAGCGCCAGCGGTGCCAAGGCCCTGGCCGTGCAGACCGACGTCACCGACAGCGCCCAGGTCAAGCACCTGGTCGATACCGCGGTGCAGGCCTACGGGCGCATTGACGTGATGCTCAACAACGCCGGCCTCATGCCTCACTCGCCGCTGGAGCGGCTGAAAGTCGAAGACTGGGACCGCATGATCGACGTCAACATCAAGGGTGTGCTCTACGGCATCGCCGCCGCCCTGCCGCACATGCAGCAGCAGAAAAGCGGCCAGTTCATCAATGTCTCGTCGGTGGCCGGCCACAAGGTACGCCCCGGCAGCGCCGTGTATGCTGCCACCAAGCACGCGGTGCGCGCCCTGTCCGAGGGCCTGCGCCAAGAGGTGAAGGCGTGGAACATCCGCACCACCATCATCTCCCCCGGCGCCGTGGCCACCGAGTTGCCCGACAGCATCACCGAACCCGACATCGCCGAGGCGGTACGCAAGCTATACGAGATAGCCCTGCCAGCGGACGCCTTTGCGCGGACCGTGGCGTTTGCCATCGGCCAGCCGGACGACATGGACATCAACGAGATTCTGTTCCGGCCGACGCGTCAGGAGGTGTGAACCTGACCACGGCGGCCATGCCCGTCAGTGGGTGACGCGCGTCACCAGGAAATTGGTCAACTGCGGCTCGTCGTCCAACTCGATGGCGCGGGCCGGGCGTGGCAGATCGCTGAGCACAGCGCCCCAGAACGCCTCGGCGGCGTCGTCCTGGCGGTAGTAACGCACCAGCCAGTTTTCATGCCCCCCGGTGAGCACTTGGGTCACCAGGGCCTTGCCGATGCCTTTGCGGCGGTATTTCTTGAGAATGAACAGGTCAGCCAGCTCCAGCGCATCGATGCCTGGCAGCTCGCTGCGCTCTACCAGCAGGAAACCGGCGACGTAGCCGTTGACCAGCAGCAGGTTGGCGCTCCAGTCCTGATCGTGCCAGTAGCGCAGCAGGTGCTCGTCATGGATGTAGTAACGGCCATCCAGGTCTACGTCTTCCTCTTCCCAGTCGGAAGACTCATAGGCGTAGAACTGGTAGAGATTGCGAATCAGCGGCGCCTGGTCCAGCTCGGTGGGTAGCAGTTCAATGGTCAGGTCGGTCATGGCCGGGCCTCGCAGGCAGCGGGGCGATGGCGGGTGGGACGGTGAATCGGCGACATGGTATTCCCGGTAGAAATGAAAGCGGCACGGCCCCGGACGGGCAGGCGTTGTGTGCAGGGCGCTATTGTTGTCAAAAACCGGGGGGAAGGCTATCGGGAAATGCCTGGAAAGGTATCGGCGGTGCTTTTTTTTGGTTCTTCACGGATTGCCGAGAAAGTGGGTGGTGCTTACGAAGATCTTTAGTGGACAAACAAGGCGGGGCAGGTCGTCTCACAGACATAACTGGCCCGAAACGGATGTGGGACCGGGCTTGCCCGGGAAGCGCCGTGCGGACGGCGCTCGCTCTCAGCAGCGACACAACAACATCGCCTGGCGCCTGGAAGCCCTGATGCGATCTCCAACCAGGAGCCCCGATGAACATTCTGTCGGCACGGCTTAAGATCGCACCAGGACCACCAGGTGCATGTCCTGGTTTTTCCAGCGCCCTTGAAATCGAGCGCCGCCCGCGCGGCGCTTCCCAGGCAAGCCTGGTCCCACATCTGTTTCGGGCCAGTTATGCCTGGCACATCACCTGGTCCGCTCTGTTTGCTCACTGTGGATCTGCGGTGGTGCGCCAACTTTTCCGGGATTCCGTGAAGAACCTTTTTCCCCGCCTTGGTTGAAAAACCACCCAGGGCTTCGCCAGGCTCAGTTTCGCGGGCAACTCCGAAGGCTTACCCTGGCGTTCAACCAGGCAGCACCAGCGCCTGGCCGGCCGTCAGCGGTTGGGCGGTCAACGCCTGCTGCAGTCGCCTGGCGTGGACGCGGCAGTGGCGCAGGGTAGGCGCCACCGGGAACACAGCCTGGCGGCCGCGGCTATCCCCGCGCGCCGGCCAAGGTCAGCGCCAGGGCCTTGGCTTGCGCGGCCACGTCGGTGACGGCGGTACTTTCCCACCACAGGCCGCGCAGGGGTGGGCCCATGGCGAACAGTCGTGGCGACGCCCGCCCTTCGCGATTCTCCACGGCGCCGTTGGCAGCCGCCGCGATGCCCAGCGCCAGCGGCCCCGGCCGGATCAGGCCGCGGGCCAGCAGTTGCCTGGGCAACGGCCGGTCAACCCGGCGCCAGTCATATTCGATGCCGGTAGAATTGATCAGGGCAACGCCCGTGTCGACTCGCTCCCGCGCCTGGCCACGGTCACGCACCCGAATACCCACCTGGCCGTTCTCGGCAGGCGCCATGCCCAGCAGGGACGCGGCGGCAATGGTCACCCGGCCCTCGGCCAGCAAGCGCTGCAACAGCGCATCACTGGGCGGCGGCGAGCGGTGGTGGTGGCTTTCCCACCAGGGGCGGGCATGGCGCACGAACTGGCGCTTTTCACGCTCGCTGGCCTGGCTCCACAAGCGCCCGATGTGGGCCCGCACGGTGTCCAGCGGTGCCTGCCAGTCGATGCCCGCCGCCATGGCCTGACGACACTGGCCGCGCAATGCCCGCCATACCTGCAAGGGGCTGCGAAGGGACAGGTCGGCCGCCAGGAAGTCCGGCCATGTCGGTGGCTGACGGCGCACATGGGGCAAAAGCCCATGGCGCGAGTACACCTGGATGGGGCCGCGATGGCCCGCCTGGTCCAGCGACACCACGGCATCGACCATGGTCAGCCCGGACCCGATGATCAGCACCCTTCCCTGGGGGTCCAGCCCGCGCATGGCCTGCACGTCCCATGGGTCGACTGCCGCCGCGTTGAGGCCGCTGGACTGGCGCTGGCGGGTGCGCGCCGCCGGGAACATGCCAGTGGCCAGCACCGCCTGGCTGCCCCGTACCTGGCTGCCATCGGCCAGGCTCAGGCGCACGCCAGTGGCATCGACCTGCAGGTCCACCACTTCGACGCGCACGTGCTCCACCGTAGCGCCATGGGCCTGGCCGACCTGCCGAGCTTCGGCCAGCCGCTGCTGCACATAGACGCCGAACAGGCCCCGGGGCGGGAACAGTTCGGCCACCGGTACCGGCTGGGCATCGGACTCTGGCCAGCCACCGGCGGCGATATGGGCCGTGAGCCATTGGGTCAGGTCATCGGGGTTGTCCGGGTCCACACTCATGCGCGCGGCATTGCCGTTGAGGGTGTGGCCCAGCTCGGTGGCACTGTACGCCTCGCCGCGGCCCAGTTCGGCGCGGGTTTCGAACACGCGGACGCGACGCTGGCCGGGTAGGCGCAGCAGTTGCGCGGCCAGCAGGGTGCCGGACAGGCCGCCGCCGATGATCAGGATGTCATTCATGGGTACTCACTGTTGTCAGTGGGGTTGCCGGGTAGAGCATAAACGGGTTTCACCTCGGTTCAACCGCGCCGGTAGCGGGCGCCCGGGTGGTTGGCCCCCAGGCGCGGCCCTGCGCCGAAAAGCTTCTCACGCAGGGTGCCGGAGCGGTACTGGGTCTTGTATACGCCGCGCTTCTGCAGCTCCGGCACCAGGTGGTCGACCACATCGCTGAAGGTCTCGTGGGTCACCGCGTAGGCCAGGTTGAAGCCGTCCACATCAGTCTCGTCCATCCACTCCTGAAGGAGGTCGGCCACGGTCTGCGGGCCACCGACGAACAACGGCCCGAAACCGCCGATGCCGACCCAGTCGGCCAGGGAGTTGGGGGTCCAGACGGTGTCCGGGTCGGCGGTGGAAAAGGCTTCCACGGCGGACTGGATGGCATTGGTCTTGACGTGACGCAGGGCTTCGTTGGGCTGGAACTGACTGAAGTCGATGCCCGTCCAACCACTGATCAATGCCATGGCGCCTTCGTAGCTGACCCAGGACTTGTATTCTTCGAACTTGGCCCGCGCCTTGGCGTCGGTTTCATCAACGATGACCGTCTGCAGGTTGAAGATGAGTATGCTGCGCGGGTCGCGCCCGGCCTCCGCGGCGCGACGGCGGATATCGGCCACGGTCTTTTTCAACAGGACCTTGGACGGCGCGGCGACGAACACGCACTCGGCATGCTCGGCGGCGAACTGCTTGCCACGGCTGGACGCCCCTGCCTGGTACAGCAACGGCGTGCGCTGGGGCGACGGCTCGCACAAGTGAATGCCAGGCACCTGGAAGTGTTTGCCGGCATGCTCGATGGGGTGAATCTTGCTGGGGTCACTGAAGATTCGCCGCGCCCGGTCGCGCACCACCGCCCCGTCTTCCCAGCTGCCTTCCCACAGCTTGTAGCAGACCTCCAGGTATTCCTCGGCAAAGTCATAGCGTGCGTCGTGCTCGGTCTGCGCGGCCTGGCCAATGTTCTTGGCGCCGCTCTCCAGGTACGAGGTAACGATGTTCCACCCCGCGCGACCCTGGGTCAGGTGGTCGAGGGTGGACAGCCGCCGGGCGAAGGGATACGGGTGCTCGAACGACAGCGACGCGGTGAGGCCGAAGCCCAGGTGTTCGGTGACCAGGGCCATGGGCGGAATCAGCTGCAATGGGTCGTTGACCGGTACCTGGGTGGCCTGGCGGATGGCCGCGTCGCCGTTGCCCTGGTAGACATCGTAGATACCCAGCACGTCAGCGATGAACAGGCCATCGAACTTGCCGCGCTCGAGGATCTTCGCCAGGTCGGTCCAATAGGCAAGGTCCTTGTATTCCCAGGAACGATCCCGCGGGTGCGCCCACAGGCCCGGGGACTGATGGCCCACGCAGTTCATGTCGAAAGCGTTGAGGCGGATTTCACGCGACATGGCAAAAACTCCAATCTGAACAAAGATTCATGCATCTGATGGGCATGACGTTGCACAGTGCGTGCCGCCTTGGCTGCGGCCGCGATCGCGGGGCCGACGCGGACCGCGGCGATGGGTTGGCGGTACTGTCGGCCAGCAAACTGTTGCCCGGCTGTTGCCTTGGCAACACCTCTGGCCTGGGGCTGGCGACGAAAATTTCACGGCCAGTGTTATACAGTTACTTTTTACACGTAGACTGCTCGGTCGCCTCTTGATCCTGCCGGACATGAGGAAGGGAGCGCGACGAGCCCAATTATTCAAAGAGTCAGAATGCGTCTTATGAGAGTGGATCTGGATTACCCGGCCGGCGACCTGCACGCCCTGCCGCGGTTCGTGCGGGCCGGCTGGCAGGCGCGGCGCCTGCTGGCGGTGATGCTGGGCCTGGCAGGCGTCTTGGGCCTGGCCTTGCTCGGCGGCATATTCGTCGAACTGTTCACCCGCGACACCCTGTGGCTGCCCTTGCTGTGCCTGGTCAGCGCCGCCAGCCTGACCCTGCTCGGCGCCGTGCAGTGGGCCTGGCGCATCGCCCGCTGGCGCGAGGCCGCGCTCAAGGGCGAGCCCCTGGGCGGGCTGCCGGTGGAATGGGTGCAGGACGACCCCCAGAGCGGCTATGACCGCCTGCTCAACCGCCTATCCGACACCGCCCTGGTGTGGGTCGAGCGCCTGGGCGTCGGGGCCCTGTGGCTGATGGCCGCCAGCGGCGTCGCCCTGCTGCTGGTGCGCTACGGCTGGAACCTGGCGCTGGTGCCCCACGCCCTGGGCCAGACTGCCTACGTGCTGGCTGGCCTAGCGTTGGTGCTGGCCTTCGGGCTGTTGGTGCTGGAGCGCCACCTGAGCGCCACCGATGCCGTGGAGTGGCCCGAGGCGTCGGGCTTGGCGCTGCAACTGCGCATTACCCTGGCCAGCCTGCTGCTGGCCGCCGTGTGCCTGTTTTTCGCCAGTTCCGAGGCCGTATGGCCCTTGCGCCTGGCGGTTCTGGCCGGGCTGCTGCCGGCGCTGGCCGCGCTGGAACTGCTGGTGCGCGCGCTGCTGTCGGTGTTCAACCCGCAGCGCCCTGCCCTTGAGCCGCACATCGTCGCCGACAGCCTGGTGGCCGGCTTGCTGCACTGGCCGCCGCGCCCGCTGGGCCGGTTGCAGGATGAAATGCAGCAGCGTTTCGGCATCGACCTGCGGCAGATCTGGGCGCTGGGCTTCATGCGCCGTGCCAGCCTGCCAGTCCTGAGCCTGATCGCGGTGGTCGGCTGGCTACTCAGCGGCGTCACCCAGGTCCCCATGAACGGCCGCGGCGTCTACGAGCAGTTCGGCAAGCCCGTGACCGTGTATGGCCCCGGCCTGCACGTGGGCCTGCCATGGCCGTTCGGGCAGGTACGCGACGTCGAGAACGGGGTGATCCACGAGCTGGCCACCAGTGCCGAAGGCAGCAGCGATGAACCGGCCGTGAGCGCTGACGGCCCGGCTCCGGTGAGCGCCAACCGCCTGTGGGATGCATCGCACCGCGCCGAGAAATCCCAGGTCATCGCCAGCCAAGCCGGCGACCAGCAGAGCTTCCAGGTGGTGAACATGGACGTGCGGTTCGTGTACCGCATCGGCCTCAGCGACCAGGCTGCCCTGGCGGCCACCTACAACAGCGCCGACGTGCCGGCACTGATCCGCAGCACCGCCAGCCGGGTGCTGGTGCACCAGTTGGCCGGTCGCGAGCTGGATGACATGCTCGGCGAAACCCGTGCGCAGCTGGGCGAGGACATTGGCAAGCAGGTGCAAGCTGACCTTGACCGCCTCAACAGCGGCGTGGAGCTGCTGGCCACGGTGGTCGAGGCCATCCACCCACCGGCCGGCGCCGCCGATGCCTACCACGGCGTGCAGGCCGCGCAGATCAGCGCCCAGGCCTTGATTGCCCGCGAGCGCGGCAACGCCAGTGTCACCGGCAACCAGGCGCGCACCGACGCCAGCCTGGCCACCGATAATGCCCAGGCCGGCAGCGCCGAGACCCTGGGCACGGCCAAGGCCGCCGACCTGCGCTTCGGTGCCGAACTGCAGGCCTGGCACAGCGCCGGCCAGGCGTTCATCGACGAGCAGTATTTCAGCCAGTTGGCCAAGGGCCTGGTCAATGCCAAGGCGTTGATCCTGGACCACCGCATCGCCCGGGACCAGCCGCCGACCCTGGACCTGAGAACCTTCGCCGCCCCGGTTGACCCCGCCCAGCCCCGCCCTTGATGGCCCGCAGGAGTATTGATTTTGAGTTCATCGCATAACCACGTGGGCCACGATCACGCCCACCACGATCATCACGGCCATGACCACGGGCATGACCACGAGGCGGCCCCCTCGCGGCCGTGGAAGCGCATCGGCATCGCCGCGGTCCTGGTACTGTTTGCAACCGCCACCGCCTGCCTGGTGCAGGTACGCAGTGGCGAGGCCACGGTCATCACCCGCTTCGGCAACCCGGCGCGGGTGCTGCTGCAACCGGGCCTGGCCTGGCGGCTGCCCATCCCCTTCGAGTCGGCGGTGCCCGTAGACCTGCGCCTGCGCACCACCTCCAGTGGCCTGCAGGACGTGGGTACCCGCGACGGCCTGCGCATCATTGTCCAGGCCTACGTGGCCTGGCAGGTGCAGGGCGACAACGCCAACGTGCAGCGCTTCATGCGCGCGGTGCAGAACCAGCCCGACGAAGCCGCGCGGCAGATCCGTACCTTCCTCGGTTCGGCCCTGGAAACCTCGGCCAGCGGCTTCGACCTGTCGAGCCTGGTGAACACGGACGCTGACAAAGTGCAGATCGCCGACTTCGAAGACCACGTGCGCCAGCAGATCGCCAAGCAGTTGCTCGACACCTATGGCGTACGCGTGCTGCAGGTGGGCATCGAACGGCTGACGTTGCCGGCCGTGACCCTCAACGCCACCGTGGAGCGCATGCGTGCCGAACGCGAGACCATCGCCACCGAGCGCACCGCCGAAGGCAAGCGCCAAGCCGCTGAAATCCGCTCCGCCGCCGAGCGTGACGCGCGCATCCTGCAGGCCGACGCCACCGTCAAGGCCGCCGACGTCGAGGCCCAATCCCGGGTCGAGGCAGCGCAGATCTACGGCAAGGCCTATGCCGGCTCGCCGGAGCTGTACAACCTGCTGCGCTCCCTGGACACCCTGGGCACCATCGTCAATTCCGGCACGCGCCTGGTCTTGCGCACTGACGCGGCGCCGTTCCGCGCCCTGGTGGACGGCCCGCCGCAATTGCCTGCACCAGCTGGCGCGAGCGCCGGAGCCAAGCCATGAGGGGGGCCGCACCCGCCGCCCGCCCGCCCAGCCCCTGGATGCAGGCCGGGCGCCTGACCTTCCTGGCGCTGTACGGCATCACCCTGCTGGCGGCGTTCGGCTGGGCGGTGTCGAACATTCGCCAGGTGGGCCCGGAAAGCCGTGCCGTGGTGCTGCGCATGGGCGCCCTGGAACGTATCCACGGCGCCGGCCTGTTGCTGGCCTGGCCACGGCCGTTCGAGCAGGTGGTGATGCTGCCCTCCGCCGACCGGGTGATCGAACAGCGGGTGGAAACCCTGCTGCGCGAGAACCAGACCCGTGGCATCGACGCCAACACCTCGCCCAACAGCGATGCCGTGGCAGGCGCGGGGTACCTGCTGACCGGTGACGCCGGTGTGGTGCAACTGGACGTGCGAGTCTTCTACAAGGTCATCGACCCGTACCCGTATGTGCTGCAGAGCGCGACCATGACCGCCGCTCTGGACCGAGTGGTCGCCCGCAGCGCCGTGGCCGTTTCGGCCTCCCGCGACCTGGACACCATCCTGGTGGCGCGCCCGGAACTGGTGGGCAGTGACAGCCAGGCCGCCGAGCGCCGCGAGCGCTTGCGCGGCGACCTGATGCAAGGCATCAACCAGAGCCTGGCGGCCTTGCAGGCCCAGGGCGCCGGGCTGGGCGTGCACGTGGAACGGGTGGACCTGCAATCGAGCCTGCCTGACGGCGCGGTGAACGCCTTCAATGCCGTGCTCACCGCCAGCCAGAAGGCCGAGCAGAACATCGCCTCGGCGCGCAATGATGCAGCCAAGGTCAACCAGGCCGCTACCCAGGAGGCCGACCGCACCCTGCAGGTGGCCCACGCCCAGGCCAGCGAGCGCCTGGCCAAGGCCCAGGCCGACACCGCGACCATCACCAGCCTGGCCCAGACCCAGCGCGAGCGTGGCGACCCCGGCCTGCTGCAGCGCCTGTACCGCGAACGCATCCCGACCATTCTGCAAAAGGCCGGCAACGTGACCACGGTCGACCCCCACGACGATGCCCGTCTGATTCTGCAAGGCAGCCAACCATGAGTGCGCACTCCCATCACCACCACGGCCATGCCCACCACGGGCATTCCCACGGCCACCTCACCGGCGGCATGCTCAGCCGCGATGAACGCCGCAGCGCCGCCCGCCAACTGACCCTGGCCATGGTTGCCCTGGGCCTGCTGGCCTTGGGCCTGGCCTGGCACTGGTTCGACCCGGCCCAGGACGGCGTGGCGCAGATTCTCTTCGGCGTGGCCTCCCTGCTGGTGGCCATTCCCGTGCTGCGCTCGGCCTGGTTCAGCATCCGCTACCCCAGCCTGCACGGCCTCACCGACCAGTTGGTGGCCATCGCCCTGCTGGGCGCCTGGGCCACGGGTGACCTGTTGACTGCGGCGCTGTTGCCCATCCTGATGATCTTCGGCCATGTGCTGGAAGAGCGCAGCGTGATCGGCTCCCAGGAGGCCATCGAGTCCCTGGGCCGCCTGACCCGCAGCCATGCGCGCCTCATTGGCAGCGATGGCAGCATCAGCGAAGTGGACAACGGTACCCTCAAGGCCGGCGACCAGGTGGAGGTGCGCGCCGGTGACCGCGTGCCAGCTGACGGCCGCGTCCTGGAAGGCCAGGCCAGCCTGGACACCGCGCCCATCACGGGCGAGTCGGTGCCGGTGCAGGCCGCGCCGGGCATGGAAGTGTTCGGTGGCGCGATCAACCTGGACGGCCTGCTGCGCATCGAGGTGTCGCGCACCGGTGAGGATTCGACGCTGGGCAAAGTCATCGCCCTGATGCAGAAGGCCGAGCAGTCCAAGCCCCCCATCACCCGCCTGCTGGAGCGCTACGCTGGCCAGTACATGGTGCTGGTGCTGCTGATCGCCGCCGTGACCTGGTTCATCACCAACGACCCCCAGGCCATGCTGGCCGTGCTGGTCGCCGCCTGCCCTTGCGCCCTGGTGCTCTCGGCGCCGGCCACGGCGATCGCCGGTATCGCGGTGGCGGCGCGCCACGGCATCCTGATCCGCAGTTCAGCGTTCCTGGAAGAGTTCGCCGACCTCAGCTCGCTGGTGATCGACAAGACGGGCACCCTCACCTATGGCGCCCTGCACCTGCAGCGCTTGCAAGCGGTGCCTGCCTGCAGCGCCGATGAGTCGACCTTGCTGCACCTGGCCGCCAGCCTCGGCGCCGCCAGCAGCCACCCGGTCAGTCGTGCCCTGGCGACCCTGGTGGCGCAGGATGCCTACCACCCGCTGGAGCAATTGCGCGAACGCCAGGGCCTTGGCGTGATCGCCCAGACCCCGCAGGGCGAAGCGGCCCTGGGCCGCGCCGAGCTGTTCCAGCAACTGGGCATCGACCTGCCGCCGGTGCCGGAGCACGACGGCCCGATTGCCGGGCTGTCGCTCAACGGCCGGTTCCTGGCCTGGCTACTGCTGGCCGACCAGATGCGTCCGGAGGCCGCCAGCGCCTTGGCCGACCTGCGCGAACTGGGCCTGGGCCGGCAACTGCTGCTGACCGGCGACCGCCTGCCGGTGGCCAATGCCCTGGCCAGCCAGGTGGGTATCAAGGACGTGGTGGCCCAGGCATTGCCGGAAGACAAACTGCGCCACGTCACCGACGAAATCCGCCAGGGCTTCCGGCCGCTGGTCGTGGGTGACGGCATCAATGACTCACTGGCGCTGAAGGCCGGCGTGGTGGGGGTCGCCATGGGTGCCGGCGGTTCCGACATCGCCCTGGCCTCGGCCGACATCGTGCTGATCGGCAGCGACCTGCGCCGCCTGGGCACCTGCGTGCGCCTGAGCCGCCAATGCCGCCGCACCCTGCAGGTGAACGTGGCCATCGGCCTGGGCTGGACCCTGGCGATCGTCGCAGCGGCTGCGTTCGGTTTGCTGGGCGTGGCGGGCGCGGTGATCGCGGCGTTGCTGCATAACTTGAGCACGTTGCTGGTGCTGGGGAACGCGGGGCGGTTGTTGCGGATCGAGGAGCCTTTGAAGTAGGGGGCATGGATTGGAGCTGTTGCGTTCTCCAGATCGAGCGCCGCCCGCGCGGCGCTCGATCTCGGGAACACCAGAAGCCTTAAGCCACGCACCTGACTGCCCGGCCCAATCCTCCCCCCTACCGCCCGCGCAACCCCACCGGCCGATACAACTCCCTCACCCCATACCGCTCGCGGTACTCGCTCAACGCATACCCTGTGACCCGCATGAAGATCTTGCGCAAGGCGCCCACGTCCTGATACCCGACGCTGTTGGCGATCTGGTCGACATTGCGCTGGGTGGTCTCCAGCAAATGGCACGCCCGGGCGATGCGCAGGTACTGGCAATACTCGGTCGGCTTGAGCCCGGTGCTGGCGTGAAAGCGACGCAGAAAGGTGCGCGGTTCGAGCCCTGCGCACGCCGCCATGTCGTCCAGGGTCACGCCCTTGGCCTGGTTGGTCTGCAACCACAACTGCACCTTGAGCACCTCGGCACGGCCATGATCCAGGCGTGGCTGGAAGGGGCTGGGCGGCAAGGGCTCGCTGCGCCAGGGCACATTCAGCACACCATGGGTTTCCACCGCCAGCGCTGCCCCCAGGTAACGCGCCAGCACCGCCAGCCCCAGCGCTTGCCATGCATGGTTGCCCGAGGAGGTCACCACATCACCGTCATCCAGCAGGGGTTCATGGGGCAGTACCTGCACCTGGGGGTAACAGGCCGCCAGGCCCATGGCGTGGTCCCAGTGCAGCGTGGCCTGGCGGCCATCGAGCACCCCGGCCATGGCCAGCAGCCAGGCGCCCGAACAGACTGCCACCAGCACGGCGCCATCGGCATGCCAGCGTCGCAACGCAGCAACCGCAGGCCCCAGCGCTTCGGCATCAGGCACCTGCACAGCGGGCAACGGCGGTACGAATACCACCGTCGGTGTCTGCCCGGCGTCGGCACCGCTTACGACGTCCACCTGTAAGAGTGGCGTTTTCGCCATGCCCAGGTCGTCACGAACCTGCTCGGCGCAGGCAAACAGATCCACCAGCCCGGCCACCGTGGATGCCTGGCTACCGGGGTATTGCAACAGGCACAGGCGCAACCCTGCGTGCGGGGATCTTTCTGTCATTTTTCACTGCCTTCTACACGGTGGCGTACATGCTACCCAACGGGCCTGTGGCAGAGAAGCGCTTTCAGAAAATGACGTTGCGCACGAAGCGCACCGGCACCGGCCCGTCATTACGATAGCCGTGAGGGCGGTCGCTGGCGAACATGAAAAATTCGCCCGCCTGGACAGGCCGCGCCAGGCCGTCTACCTCAAGGGTCAGACAGCCTTCGTAGACGAATACCTGCTCGGTATAACCCGGGCCATCGCAGGAACCCTGATAGATCTCTCCAGGGGCCAGCTGCCACTCCCACAGTTCCACTTCCCGACGCGCCGGGGCGCTGGCCAGCAGCACCGCGGTACTGCCCGCCTGGCTGCCGGCCCAAGCCAGCTCATTGATGCGACCGCGGTCGCGGTTGTCCGGGGCGCTGATCAGGTCGCTGAACACCACCGCCAGCGCCTCGGCGACCCTGTCCAGGGTGCCCAGGCTCACATTTCTCTCACCCGCCTCGATGGCGACCAGCATTCGCCGGCTGACCCCGGAGCGCTCGGCCAAGGCGGTCTGGCTCAGGCCAGCGGCGAGGCGCAGACGCCGCACATTGTGGCTGACGTGTTGCAGCACCGAGGCGCGCGGGGGAGAGTCTGGGGGCACGGCAATAGGCTCTGGCATGGGTTCTGGCGCAACGTAAGGTCGCTGTCCCCGGCTGGCGCTGGGGTGGCGAGCCCTGTTGAGCGCCTGTTCGACGAGGTTCATGCCGGGGCATTGCGTGGAAGGATGGACGCAGGACTTCAGCGACCTTCATCCGGGCGTGAACGATTCAAGGATTATGGCTTTTGTAAACTTTTGCAATGAAAAACCCACCAAATAGACCACTATTGTAGGGTTCAGGCATAGGCTGGCGGTTGGTGATGGCCGCCCTGGCCCGTATGATTCCTAGTCCCTTTCAGCAGATCAGACCGCTATGTCATTGATAGTCCTACTGCTTCTGCCCTTCATCGGTAGCTGCCTGGCAGCGGTGCTGCCCCACGATGCGCGCAACCGCGAGTCGATCCTGGCCGGCCTGGTGGCGCTCACCGGCACCGTCGCGGTGGCGCTGATGTACCCGCAGGTAGCCCATGGCGGGGTCATTTGCGAGACCTTCGAATGGCTGCCCGGCCTGGGCCTGAACCTGACCCTGCGCATGGACGGCTTCGCCTGGCTGTTCTCCCTGCTGGTGCTGGGCATCGGCACGCTGGTATCGCTTTACGCGCGCTATTACATGTCGCCGGATGACCCGGTGCCGCGCTTCTTCGCCTTTTTCCTGGCGTTCATGGGCGCCATGCTCGGGTTGGTGATGTCCGGCAACCTGGTGCAAATGGTGTTCTTCTGGGAGCTGACGAGCCTGTTCTCGTTCCTGCTGATCGGCTACTGGCACCACCGCGCCGACGCCCGCCGCGGCGCCTACATGGCCTTGGCGGTCACTGGCGCTGGCGGGCTGTGCCTGCTGGCCGGGGTGATCGTACTCGGCCAGGTAGTGGGCAGCTACGATTTGGACACCGTGCTGGCGGCCGGGGAACAGATCCGCGCCAGTCACCTGTATCCGGTGTTGCTGACGCTGATCCTGATCGGCGCGCTGAGCAAGAGCGCCCAGTTCCCCTTCCATTTCTGGTTGCCCCACGCCATGGCGGCCCCCACACCCGTATCGGCGTACCTGCACTCGGCGACCATGGTCAAGGCCGGGGTATTCCTGTTGGCCAGGCTATGGCCGTCGCTGTCGGGCAGCGAACAGTGGTTCTGGATCGTCAGCGGCGCAGGCGCCTGCACCCTGCTGCTGGGCGCGTACGCGGCCATGTTCCAGAACGACCTCAAGGGCCTGCTGGCCTACTCCACCATCAGCCACCTGGGCCTGATCACCTTGCTGCTGGGGCTCAACAGCCCGCTGGCGGCGGTGGCGGCCGTGTTCCACATCCTCAACCACGCCACGTTCAAGGCCTCGCTGTTCATGGCCGCGGGCATCATCGACCATGAAAGTGGCACCCGCGATATCCGCCGTCTCAGCGGGCTGTTTAGGATGATTCCGTTCACGGCGACCCTGGCCATGGTGGCCAGCGCAGCCATGGCTGGGGTGCCGTTGATGAACGGTTTCCTGTCCAAGGAAATGTTCTTCGCCGAGACCGTGTTCATCACCTCCACGGCCTGGGTCGAAGCGGCGCTGCCCGCCGTGGCGACCATCGCCGGCACCTTCAGCGTGGTGTACGCCCTGCGTTTTACCGTCGACGTGTTCTTTGGCCCACCGGCCACCGACCTGCCCCACACCCCACACGAACCGCCCCGCTGGATGCGCGCGCCGGTGGAGCTGCTGGTACTGCTGTGCCTGGTGGTGGGCATTTTCCCGGCGCAATCGGTGGGGCCTTTGCTCGCGGCCGCGGCGCTGCCGGTGGTGGGCGGCGAATCGCCCGCCTACAGCCTGGCCATCTGGCACGGGTTCAATGCGCCGCTGATCATGAGCCTGATCGCGATGGGCGCCGGCATCGTGCTGTACCTGTTGCTGCGCGGCCAGTTGCGCCGCGGCCGGTTGCAGCGCCCACCGCTGGTGGGGCGCCTGAGCGGCAAGCGCCTGTTCGAACGCAGCCTGGTGCTGCTGATGCGCCTGGCCCGGCGCAGCGAGCGCTGGCTGACCACCCGGCGCCTGCAGCCGCAATTGTTCATGCTGGTGCTGGTGGCGGTGGTCGCCGCGGTGATCCCCTTGCTCCACAGCGGGCTGAGCTGGGGGCTGCGGCCCAAGATCGCCGGCTCCGGGGTATTCGTGACCTTGTGGCTGATCGCCATTGCCTGCGCCCTGGGCGCTGCCTGGCAGGCTAAATACCACCGCCTGGCGGCCCTGACCATGGTCAGCGTCTGCGGGCTGATGACCTGCATCACCTTCATCTGGTTCTCGGCACCGGACCTGGCCCTGACGCAACTGGTGGTGGAAGTGGTGACCACGGTGCTGATCCTGCTGGGCCTGCGCTGGCTGCCACGGCGGATCGAAGACGTGCAGCCCCTGCCTGGCCACGAACGTCGCGCGCGGGTGCGCCGGGTGCGCGACCTGCTGCTGGCCATTGCCACCGGGGGCGGCATGGCGGCCCTGTCCTACGCCATGCTGACCCGCGCCACGCCCAACCATATTTCCGAGTTCTACCTGCGCAAGGCCTTGCCCGAAGGCGGCGGCAGCAACGTGGTCAACGTCATGCTGGTGGACTTCCGCGGCTTCGACACCCTGGGGGAGATCACCGTGCTGGTGGCCACCGCCCTGGCCATCTTCGCCCTGCTGCGCCGCTTCCGCCCGCCGCGCGAGAGCATCCAGTTACCCGCCCAGCAACGCCTGCTGGCGCCGGACGTGGTGACCGACCTGGTCAACCCGCGCCAGGCCAGCGACACCGCACTGGGTTTCATGATGGTGCCAGCGGTGCTGGTACGCCTGCTGCTGCCATTGGCGGTAGTGGTGTCCATGTACCTGTTCATGCGGGGTCACAACCAGCCCGGCGGCGGCTTCGTCGCCGGCCTGGTGATGGCAGTGGCGTTCATCCTCCAGTACATGGTGGCCGGCACCCAATGGGTCGAGGCGCAGATGCGCCTGCGGCCGCAGCGCTGGATGGGCACGGGCCTGCTGTTCGCCACGCTCACGGGCGTGGGCGCCATGGTCCTGGGCTATCCGTTCCTGACCACGCACACCGCCCACCTGCACCTGCCCGTGCTGGGTGAGGTTCATGTGGCCAGCGCACTGTTCTTCGACATCGGGGTGTTCTGCGTGGTGGTGGGCTCGACCCTGCTGATCCTGACCGCCCTGGCGCACCAGTCGGTGCGCGCGCACAAACCCTCCGGGCTGCCCAAGCCCATCGCCCCTCCACAAGGAAGTGCCTGATGGAAGAAGTCATCGCAATCGCCATCGGCGTGCTGGCCGCCTCCGGGGTCTGGCTGGTGCTGCGGCCCCGGACCTTCCAGGTGATCATGGGCCTATGCCTGCTGTCCTACGGCGTCAACCTGTTCATCTTCAGCATGGGCAGCCTGTTCATTGGCAAGGAGCCGATCATCAAGGACGGTGTCCCGCAGGATTTGCTGCACTACACCGATCCCCTGCCACAGGCCCTGGTGCTGACCGCCATCGTCATCAGTTTCGCCATGACTGCGCTGTTCCTGGTGGTGCTGCTGGCGTCGCGCGGCCTGACCGGCACCGACCATGTGGATGGCCGGGAGACCCGGGAATGACTGCCATGCCGTCGCTGCTGATCGCCCCCATCCTCCTGCCGTTGCTGACCGCGGCGGTGATGTTGTTGCTGGGGGAAAAACACCGGCCGCTCAAGGCTCGCCTCAACCTGCTGTCGACCCTGGTCGGCCTGGGCATCGCCGTGGTGTTGCTGCTGGGCGTGCAGAACCAGGCCAGCGCCATCGGGGTTTACTTGCCCGGCAATTGGCAAGCGCCGTTCGGGATCGTGCTGGTACTGGACCGGCTGTCCGCGCTGATGCTGGTGCTGACCGGGATCATCGCCAGCGCCGCCCTGGTGTTCGCCATGGCCCGCTGGGACCGCGCCGGGGCCAGCTTCCATGCACTGTTCCAGATTCAGTTGATGGGCCTGTACGGTGCCTTCCTGACGGCCGACCTGTTCAACCTGTTCGTGTTTTTCGAGGTGCTGCTGGCGGCCTCCTACGGCATGCTGCTGCACGGGTCCGGGCGGGCACGCGTGTCCTCGGGGCTGCATTACATCGCCATCAACCTGCTCGCTTCGTCGCTGTTCCTGATCGGCGCAGCGATGATCTACGGGGTCACCGGCACCCTCAACCTGGCCGACCTGGCGCTGAAGATCCCCCTGGTGCCGGAGGCCGACCGGGGCTTGCTGCACGCCGGGGTAGCGATCCTGGCCACGGCGTTCCTGGCCAAGGCCGGCATGTGGCCGCTGAACTTCTGGCTGGTACCGGCCTATGCTTCGGCCAGCGCGCCGGTCGCGGCCCTGTTCGCGATCATGACCAAGGTCGGCGTCTACACCTTGCTGCGCCTGTGGACCTTGCTGTTTTCAAGCCAGGCGGGCGCCTCGGCTCATTTCGGCGGCAACTGGCTGCTGGCCGGCGGGCTGCTGACCATCGCCGTGGCGGGTATTGCCGTACTGGCCGCCCAGCGCCTGGAGCGCATGGCCAGCCTCAGCATCCTGGTGTCGGCAGGTACATTGCTGGCGGCGATCGGCTTCGGCGTGCCGGCCATCACCGCTGGCGCCCTCTTCTACCTGGTCAGCTCGACCCTGGCGCTGGGCGCGCTGTTCCTGCTGGCCGAACTGATCGAGCGCTCCCGTTCGGCCAACGAAGTGGCCCTGGAAGACGACGGCGACCTGCTGCCACGCCCCGTGGAGTCGCTGCACCCACCCAAGGGCATCAACCTGGACGACGAACAGAAAGCCGTGGTCGGCCAGGTGATTCCCTGGACCATGGCGTTTCTGGGCCTGAGCTTCATCGCCTGTGCGCTGCTGACGGTCGGCATGCCGCCACTGTCGGGCTTCATCGCCAAATTGAACCTGATCGGTGCGCTGGTGCGCACCTCGGGGCCGGCGGCCTGGGCGCTGGTAGCCTTGCTGATTCTGTCAGGGCTGGCCGCCCTGCTGGCCATGACTCGGCTCGGTATCCAGCGCTTCTGGACACCCCAGGAGCGCCCCTCGCCGCTGCTGCGTCCTGCCGAATGCGTGCCCATCGTTATGCTGCTGGGGCTGTGCGTCGTGCTGACGATCAAAGGCCAGTGGTTGCTGGATTACACCCACGATACCGCCGCGGTGCTGGATGACCCCAGCCACTACATCGACGCGGTCATGACCACTGAGGTGCGCCCATGAAGCGTCTGTTTCCGGCGCCGTTGCTGTCACTGGCTTGCGGCTCACTGTGGTTGCTGCTGAACCTGTCCCTGAGCGCGGGCAACGTGCTGCTGGGGGTTGTGCTGGGCATTCTGGCACCCTGGCTGATGCGCTCGCTGCGCCCACTGTCCGTACGCATCCGCAAACCCGGCGTCATCCTTCGCTTGCTGGGCCGGGTGGGTCTGGATGTGGTGGTATCCAACCTGCAAGTCGCCTGGGGCGTGCTCAACCTGGGGCGCCGGCCTCCCCGCTCAGCCTTCGTCAAGGTACCGCTGGACCTGCGCGATGCCAATGGCCTGGCGGCCCTGTCGACCATCACCACGGTGGTGCCGGGCACGGTCTGGTCGGAACTGGCCCTGGACCGCAGCATTCTGTTGATGCACGTCTTCGACCTGGACGATGAAGCCCGCTTCATTGCCCACTTCAAGGCCACCTACGAGCGTCCGCTCATGGAGATTTTCGAATGAGTGCCTGGCTCGACCACGTCATCGTCCTGAGCCTGGCGATTTTCGCCCTGGCCATGCTGCTGACCCTGTATCGGCTGTTCAAGGGGCCCTCTGCCCAGGACCGGGTGCTGGCGTTGGACTACCTGAACATTCTGGGCATGTTGACCATGCTGGTGCTGGGCATCCGCTATGCCAGCGAGACCTACTTCGAGGCAGCGCTGCTGATTGCGCTGTTCGGCTTCGTCGGCTCGTTCGCCCTGGCCAAATTCCTCTTGCGCGGCGAGGTGATCGAATGAACGAAGTGCCAGCGTGGGCCGAAGCGGCCGTTGGGCTGCTGCTGTTGCTCGGCAGCCTGTTCGCCCTGTTGGGGGCGATCGGCATGGTGCGCCTCAAAGACTTCTTCCAGCGGATGCACCCACCGGCCCTGGCGTCGACACTGGGTGCCTGGTGCGTGTCGCTGGCGTCCATTGTTTACTTTTCGATGGTGCGGCACGAACCGGTGCTGCATGCCTGGCTGGTGCCCATTCTGCTGGCCATTACCTTGCCGGTCACGACCCTGCTGCTGGCGCGCGCCGCGCTGTTTCGCAAACGCATGGCGGGCGAGCCTGTGCCGGGTGAAGTCAGCAGCCGCGAAACCCCGTAGCGGCTTGCGCAAAGGGCTCGAGGCTGCCCTGGCCGCATCGCGGTGTGCCTGATGTTACGCGGCGTTCGTGACGCGGCCAAGTCCGCTGCTACAGCGCGGCGGCGACTTTGTCGGCTACCGGGGCGGGCACCCAGGCGCGCCATAGCTGTGGGTGCGCCTTCAGGAAGGCGATGGCGACCTGGCGCGGCGGCAGGTGCTCTTCGCTCATGGTGGCCAAGGCCTTGTTGAGGTCATCGATAGGCAACTGCACCTTCTCGAAGAACCCCACCAGTTGCGGGTAATCCTTGGCGAACGCCGTAGACACCCCTACCGACAGGATGGAGGGCGGAGAACGGGTAGGCCGGGGCGCCGGGTTGTCCGCCTGGGTCAGGGTTTTCCAGGCCTCGGGGTCGAACGCCGGCTCCTGCAATTGCACCAGGCGGTAACGGCCCAGCAACGGTGTAGGCGACCAGTAATAGAAGAGCACCGGCCGGCCCCGCTTGATCGAGGAAGTGATTTCCGCGTCCAGCGCCGCACCACTGCCGGAACGGAAGTTGGTGTAGCTGTCGCTCAAGCCGTATGCCTTGAGTTTCTGGCCGTTGACCACTTCCGACGTCCAGCCGATCGGGCTGTTGAGGAACCGGCCCTTGCCAGGGTCTTCAGGGTCACGGAACACGTCCTTGTAGCGCGGCAGGTCGCTGACGCTGCGCAGTTCGGGCGCCAGGGGCTTGATGCCCTGCGCCGCATCGCCCTTGATCACGTACTCGGGCACCCACCAGCCTTCGGTCGCCCCCGCCACCAGGTTGCCCAGCCCCTTGACCTGGCCCGCCGCCTCGGCCTTCACCCACACCGGACTGCGCCCAGCCCACTCCTCGGCGATCACCTGTATGTCGTTTTTCGCCAGGGCGGTTTCCAGGGTGATGGTGGTGCCCGGCAGGGTATCGGTCGGCAGGTCGTAGCCCTTCTCCACCACCAGGCGCAGGACTTCGGTAATCAGGCTGCCGCTTTCCCAGTTCAGGTCGGCAAAGTGGATGGGCGCAGGCGCGGCGCGCAACGGCGACGCCGCCAGCGCCAGGCAGCAAAGCACAGCGGACACTAACAGTTTCATCGGCATGGTCTCGACAGTCAGCACTCACTGACTGTAGACCACCGCGCGGACGTTACTCGCTGGGCTTGAACGTCAGCTCGCCCTTGCGCCATTTGGCGGCCTTGGACGAGGCGGCCTTGAGGGTCTTGGCCAGGCCACCCTGCAGTTGTTCATTGGCAGCGAACACCATCACCACGGTCTGGCCTTCCTTGAAGACGATACCGTTGCCATCGGCGGTGCTGACAAAGGCATATTCGCCAAGCCCATAGACCGCCAACTTGATTTCGCGGAACTTGATTTCAAACTTTCCGCCTTCTCGGCTGGGTAATACTGCCGCACGGAAGTGGTCACCCACTTTCAGTTCCAGGCGGGGTTTGTCATCCACTACCAGTGCGCTTTCGGTATCGAGCTCAGCCATGTAAATGCCTTCGGCGGTTTGCTCGGTGACATACACGAAACGCGATTGAAACAGTTTTACCAGTTTGGCGCGAAGGTCGCCCAGCACGAACAGCGCGTGCATTTCCAGATTACTTACTGCCAATTAAAAATCCTCGAAATGAAAACACTGCCCCCTCCAACTCGGGCAGCCGAACCCAACCCGGCCGAACCCGAACACCAAGGCCCGGCGTGAAGAACACACGTCCATGAGAGACCCGACCAGCCCCGCCATGAGAAAGGGCGAGACTCGCTCCGCAGCGCAGAAGACTAACGGAAACAGCCCAGGGACGACGCCCGCAGGCATTCACTGACCTTGAAGGAAAAAACCACCCTACGTGTAGGGCGTTGCCTATTCGCTGGAATCAGCAATACGCCACAGCCCGCAGTACCTTTTCCGACAGCCTGATGCGGTAAAAAATGCGATAGCTATGCACGCCGCTACGCACAGGGCGTACCGCTACCCCACGAGAAGGAACGAATATGCACGATTCAATGGAAAACCGTCGAGCCTCTATTGACGAGGCCCACCCAACTATCGACTTCGGCGCTCTATTGTACCGACACATCGGGTCACAGGGCTACCACCCCGCGCCCCGTTGCCATGTTATTCCAGCGGGGCGCAACTTCTTTCATATCCAGGAACGCGCCTCCGGGCGAACCCTGGGCTTTCGCCGCAGCCATCTTGAAGCCTGTGCGCTGGCCCAGCAACTGGAAAGCAGCGTACCGGCCTAAAGGACTGTGTAGCACCGCCGATACAATTGGCGAGCCCTCTTCGAGATCAACGCCATGCTTGAAATCAATACGGTCCTCGGCCTGCTGGCGCCGCGGGAAGAGGACCCGGCGCGCGTGCGGGCCGAAGCCGAGGCCAGCGCACGGGCGCGCGCTGAAGTCGAGGCCAGTGCGGCCGAGGCAACCGCCGCCAAGGCCGCTGCCACCGAGGCCGCCACTGCCAAGCGCCAGGCCCAGCAGGTCGCCAACCGCCGCCGCGCGCGCCAGCACAATCAACGTATCGCCGAACTGCAGAACCAGGCCAGGCACGAACAGCACCAATACATGGCAGCGCTGAACGCCGACTACCCGAGCGTCGCCGAACGCAATCTGGCGCTCACCCGCGCCCGGGCCAGCATGATGGCCGCGCATATCGCCAGAGACTTGGCGACGACGGTACCCGTGACCCCACGCCCGCCCGCTAGCACGCCGGGCCAGGATTCAAGCAGCGTCGACACCTTCGCATGAGCCTCGGGCCTGCCGGTGCCCGATCAGGGCCTGCCGCCCCTTCTGCCACGCGGCTCCACCTCGGATAGAACTCTTGTGCCTGGAACCTTTCATAGCATAGACAAGCGCTTTTTCAGCCAGGCACCGGCAGGCTTCCCCTGCCAAGGAGATGACATGGAAACCGAACAAACGAATCTGGGTACCCTGTTCGAACAATTGGGGCTGGACGGCGACCCGGCCAGCATTGATCGTTTCATCGCAGCCCACCCCCTGCCCGCGGACGTGAAGCTGATCGATGCCACGTTCTGGACCGACCGCCAAGCGCAATTTCTGAAGGAAGAACTACGCGCCGATGGCGGCGACTGGGCCATTCCTATCGACGAGTTGAACCAGCGGCTGCATCAGCAAGCGTGACGCGACGCTAACAGCCCAGGCTCTACGGCCAGTTGCGCCAGCCAGGCGTCCCGGCACTCCAGCGCTTCGGCGCGGCTCGCGAAGGCGGTGCCGCGCCGTTCGCCGTTGACCAGCACCACCCAGCACACGCGCGTGCCCACCGCCTGAAGGCCGGCGGGTACGCCGCTGCCGATCATGACGGCCACATCAACTTTGCTTTGCATGATTTCCCTCCCGAGATTTCATTAGCTAGCTAACAATGTAACTATCATAGTGCCTTCAGTGATGAAGAAACAGTGAACTCTGGTATAGCTTCGTTACAGAAACGGTAACAAAACCCCGTTAGTCTCGAACACTCTGCGGTGTGTATCCCAACCGGAACCCGCCCCAGTGCCTTCCCTTGATATGTATCGGCACGGACAGGTCGTGCATGAGCTCCCCGGTATCGCGGGTGTAAGTCTGCAGCAGCACTGCCTGTTCATGACTGCCACAGCGCACGCCAGTGCGGTCGTCGAACTTGCGCTTGGTGCGGTTGCCCAGGGTGTCCCGCGCCACATCGCCGGTCAGTGGTTGGCTGAACGCCTGGTTATGCGTGGGTACATAGCCTTGGGGCGTGCAGGCGATGGCGAAGACCAGGCCCTCGTGGCGGCGCAACAAGGGCTCCTGGATCGCCGGCAGTACCTGGTCGGTGTAGCGGTCGAAACGGGTGCGGAATTTCACCGGGTGCGTATTGGCAACCGGCTGGTAGTGACGGTCGAACAGGTCGTCCAGGCTCAAGCGCCCGCTGTCCAGGTCCTGTTCGAACTGCCGCGCGATGTGGGCCGCGCCTTCACGGGCCAAATCGTAGACGCGCTGGTGATAGTCGTCGAGGCCGACCTCGGCCAGGCGCTCGCTGATGCTCTCGGCCTGGCTTTCCAGCTGCACCGCGGCCCCGGCCAGGTGCTGGGTCTGCTGGTCGCTGACGGCCAGGTCGCCACGCATCTGCTCCACCGCCTGAAACAGGCTGGCCAGTTGCTCACGATTGGTCTGGGCGCCCTGGGCGATCTCACCCACCTGGCGCTCCACGCCCGCCGCCAAAGTGGCGATGGTGTGCAGTTGCTCACCGGTATGTTCCACCTGCAACACCCCTGCCCCCAGGTCCGTGGACAACTGGCGGATTTGCTCCACCACCTCAGCGGTGCGCATTTGAATATCGGCGACCATCTGCCCGACCTCTTCAGTGGCCGTTGCAGTGCGGCCAGCCAACCCCCTCACCTCATCGGCGACCACGGCGAAACCACGGCCATATTCCCCGGCCCTGGCGGCCTCGATCGCCGCGTTCAATGCCAACAGGTTGGTCTGGCTGGCGATGGACTGGATGACCGCCGTGACGCGCTGGATGTCTTCACTGCGCTGGCTCAGCGCCTCGATCAGTTCGCGGCTGGCGTTGGCGCGCTCGCTGAGCTGGTGCATGCGGGCAATAGACGCGGCCAGGACTTCGCGACCTGCCACGCCGTGGCGATGCGCCTCGCTGGCGGCCCCCAGCGCCTGCTGGCTCAGCTCGGAAGTGACCTGTTCGGTGCCGATCATGACCTCGGCGCTGCTGACGATCTGCGCGGCGGCGGTCAACTGCGATTGCACGCGCGCGGCCAGCTGGCGCACGGAGAACGCCACACCGGCGGCGGACAGGGCATTCAGGCTGGTGGTACGGGACAGGTCACGGCTGAGCGCCGCCAGGGGCGGCACCTCATTGGCCTGGGCCGGCGCGGGCGCTGGCTGGCCCAGCCTCGGTAGCCACAGGCAGAGCAAGGCCAGGGGCGCGGCCAAGTAGAACGGCAGCTGGACAAACGCCGTGGCTGCCAGCAGGCCAAGCAACGCCAGGCCCTGCAACCCGGGGAGCCAGGACCGGGGCGGGCGAACCGCAGTTGGCCGGGCAGTGGCGAGCAGAGATCCGTCTCTCATCATTTCAAGCACCTCGTGGCTATTGTCATTGTTCTGACGTCATTAAACGCCACAACAAGGCAATTGGCCACTACCGCTCACCTGCAACGCCCCTGGCAATCGGGCGTCCGGGGCGCGATCAGGCCTGGCGCTGGTGCTTGTCGATCTGCTCGTGACGCTCTTGGGCTTCGATGCAGTATTTGGTGGTCGGGCTGATCAGCAGGCGCTTGAGGCCGATCGGCTCGCCGCTGTCGTCGCACCAGCCGAAGCTTTCGTCGGCGATACGGCCCAGGGCCTGTTCCAGCTGCGGCAGCGAACGCTGATCGCGGTCGATGACGTTGACCAGCCAGTGGCGCTCTTCTTCAACCGAAGCGGCATCGGCCGGGTCGGCCGGGGTGTCCAGGCTCTCAATGGCGATGCGGCTCTGTTCGATACGCTCGTGCGTCTCGACCTTGAGCGCCTGCAGCAGCTCGGTGAAAAATGCCAGCTGCTCGGCGTTCATGTAGTCATCGGCCGGCATGGCCAGCAACTTTTCCTTTGTCATTGATTTCTCTATAAAAAATACGTGCATTAAGGCGAATCAAAATGTGCTGCCGAACCCGGTTCGGCCCCACGGAATTCTTCAAGCGCCAACCGGCACTCAATTTATGAGGGGCGGCAGTCTAAGGCGGGTTTTCTCGCGCAGCAACTGAATTGAAGGCAGATTTGACCAATAACCTGCATCTTTGCGCAATGCCTTCCGGGTCATACCCGGCGCGGGCGAGCGCGGCGGACAAAAATGCCGCCAACAGGCGGCCATCTTCGGGCTAAACGCGGCAAAAAGCAAAAAAGCCCGCGGGGCACCGAAAGCGGCGCCGCGCGGGCAAAAATCGCAACCCCGTCAGCGCTTCAACAAGCGCTTGCTGCGATACTGGTCGATGACCACGGCCACGACGATGATCACCCCCTTGATGATGTCCTGCACATACGCGTCAACCCCCACGAACGTGAAGCCAGAGGCCATCACGCCGAGGATCAGCGCCCCGATCACCGTGCCGCTGATACGCCCTACCCCGCCCACCAGGCTGGTGCCGCCAATCACGGCGGCGGCGATGGCGTCCAGTTCGTAGGACATGCCCATGCCTGCCTGGCCAGTGGCAGCCCGCGCCGACGCTACCACCCCGGCCAGGCCCGCCAGCAGCCCGGCGATGCTGTAGACGATGACCAGGTGACGCTTGACGTTGATACCACTGGTCCGCGCCGCCTGCATGTTGCCGCCGATGGCGTAGGTGTACTTGCCGTAGCGGGTGTAGCGCAGGGCGATATGGAAGATCACCGCCACCACCAGGAAGATGATCACCGGCATCGCCCCGCGGCCAATGGCGGTGTAGCTGTCCGACAGCATGCTGATAGGCTGGCCCTCGGTATACAGACGCGCCAGGCCACGGGCCGACACCATCATCCCCAGGGTGGCGATGAACGGCGGGATGCCCGTCAAGGCGATGATACTGCCGTTGATGGCCCCCGCCAGCAGGCCGACCCCCAGCCCCGCCAGCACGGGCGCCCACACGGGCAGGTCAGTGAGGTGCGGGAACACCGCGCGGGCATAGTCCGAACCCTGCGCCAGGCTGGCAGCGACCATGGCCGACATGGCCAGCACCGAGCCGGAAGACAGGTCGATGCCCGTGGTGATGATCACCTGGGTCACGCCGATGGCGATCAGGCCGATGATCGACACCTGCAAGATCATCAGCACCAGGCGTTGGGAGTTCATCAGAAAGCTCTGGTCGCGCACGATCCAGCCAAATACCTCAAACACCAGGCCGATGCCGATCAGCACCAGCAGAATGCTCAGCTCGGTGGGCATGCGCCGCCGGGAGCGGCTGGGCGGTGCGGCAACGGGTTTGTTTTCAGTCAAGGTGGTCATGGGCGGGTTCCTTATTGTGGGTGCGCGGGCGCGGCAGTGTCCAAGGCGCTGGCCGGGACGCCCGAGGCGAGGTGCATGATGCGTTCCTGGGTCGCGTCGGCGCGGTCCAGGGTGCCGGTCATGTGCCCTTCATGCATGACCAGGATGCGGTCACTCATGCCCAGCACTTCCGGCAGTTCGGAAGAAATCATGATCACCGCCAGGCCTTCGTCGGCCAGGTTGGCGATCAGGCGGTAGATTTCCGCCTTGGCGCCGACGTCGACGCCACGGGTGGGTTCGTCGAGGATCAGTACCCGCGGCTGGGTCATGAGCCATCGGGCCAGCAGGGCCTTCTGCTGGTTGCCCCCGGAGAGGCTGTCGATGCACTGGTCCAGGGACGGGGTCTTGACCCGCAGGCGCTTGCACATGTCATCGCACAGCAGGCGCAGGGCCTTCTGATGGACGAACCCATGGCCCACATAGTGCGGCAGTACCGCCACCTCCATGTTCTCCATCACCGACAGGCACGAAAACAGCCCGGTCAGCTTGCGGTCCTCGGTCAGCAGCGCCAGGCCCAGGTGGATGGCCTGGCCCGGGTCGGTCATGCGCACCGGTTTGCCGTCGACGAACATCTCGCCTTCGGTGGCCGGGGTGATGCCGAACAGGGTTTCGGCGATGTTGGTGCGCCCGGCCCCCATCAGCCCGGCGATGCCCAGCACCTCGCCGGCGCGCAGTTCGAACGACACCCCTTCGAACACCCCCTTGAGGCCCAGGTTGCGCGCCTCCAGGCGCACGTCGCCCAGCGGCTGGGTGCGCTGGGGGAACAATTGGGTCAACTCGCGCCCCACCATCAGGGTAATCAGTTGTTCGCCGTTGAGGGTGTGCGCCGGGTACTGGCCGATGAAGCAGCCGTCACGGAACACCGCCACCTGATCGGCGATGGTGAACACCTCGTCCATCTTGTGGGTGATATAGACGATGGCTTTGCCCTGGGCCTTGAGGTCGCGAATGATGGAGAACAGGTGGGCCACTTCCTTTTCGGTAATGGCCGAGGTGGGTTCATCCATGATCAGAATCTCGGAGTCGTAGCTGACCGCCTTGGCGATCTCCACCATTTGCCGCGCGGCGATGCTCAGCTCGCCCACCAGGTCGTCGGGCGAAAGGTCGATGCGCAACCGGGTCAGCAACTGCGTGGTGGCCCGGTGCATGGCACCGTGGTCAACCGTGTGCCAGGGGGTCAGCGGTTCACGGCCGATCCAGATGTTCTCGGCGATGCTCATGTGCGGCATCAGGTTGAGTTCCTGGTGAATCATGGCGATACCGGACTTCAATGCCGCCAAGGGGTTGTCCAGGGTCACGGCTTCGCCGCGCAGGCGCAATTCACCGCTGTCAGGCTGGTGGATGCCGGCGATGATCTTCATCAGCGTCGACTTGCCCGCGCCGTTCTCGCCCATCAGGGCCAGCACTTCACCGCGGTGAACGCTCAGGCGAACATTGTCCAGGGCGGTCACACCGGGAAAGCGTTTGGTCACGCCGGCTACTTCCAGCAGGCATTCGTGTTCGGAGGGGTCGTTGGCATAGGCAAACATCGGGGTGCACTCCAGGGCTGGGCGGGCAATCAGTGTTTGAACTGGTCGGCGTTAGCGGCCGTGATCAACTGGAACGGTACCCACACCCATTGTTCGACGGGCTGCTTGTGGGCCATCTTCACAGCTGCGTCCACGGCGGCATCGGCCTGGCCTTTGGCGTCCTGATACACTGAAACCGCCAGGTCACCTTTCTTCACGGCGTTCAGGCCGTCGGGCGTGCCATCGACACCGCCAATCAGCACACTCCCCTCCTTCACCCCAGCCTGTTTGAGGGCCATCGCGGCACCAATGGCCATTTCGTCATTGTTGGAGAACACTGCATCGAACTTGCGGCCCTGGGTGATCCAGTCGTTGACCAGGTCCATGCCCTTCTGCCGCAGCCAGGTACCACTCTGTTCCTGGTCGATCTTGATGCCTGGGTATTTGGCCAGAATCTCTTTCACACCCTTGGTGCGCCCCTGGGTCGAGTTGTTGGCCAGGTCGCCCAGCAGGATCACCACGTTACCTTTGCCTCCCAGCTTATCGGCCAGATACTGGCCCTGCATTTCACCGGCCTTGATGTCGTCAGAGGCCACTACCACCACCCCCGCTGGAATCTTGCGGTCGTCAGGGCTGCGGTTGACGTAGATGAGGGGTATGCCGGCGTCGGTGGCCTCTTTGGTGATGCGCGCGGTCGCTGCGGTGTCGACGGGGTTGACGATGATGGCATCGACCTTCTGACTGATGAAGCTTTCCACCTGGCTGAGCTGCTTGACCACATCGCCCCGGGCATCTTCAAACTGCAGGGTGACCCCTTCGGGCACGGATTTGGCCTTGGCGCCCATGTCTTCGCGCAGGTAGGTCAACCAGGTGTCATCGAATTGCGACATGGCCACGCCAACCTTGAGGTCGGCCAGGGCGGCGCCGCTGGCCAGGGACACGGCCATGGCCAGGCAGAGGCGGCGGATAGCAGACGAGCGTGTGGAGCGCAGCGGCGTGGCTGGCGGGGTGGAGGTTTTCATCGACGGCACCTTTTTATTGTTGTGCTTGGTTTTTTCATCCACCACGCCGAATGCGCAATGGATGTGAAAGTCGGAACCTGCAATTGACTCTAGTAGAAAATAAATTCCATATCAAATGAATTTAGAATTTTGTTGCAACCTCCAGCGTAACCACCTCGCGCTGGTCGGCACTGCGCCGGGCAGCGTCCAGCACCACCAGGGCCTGCACCGCGTCGCGGGCGTCCACTGGCAACGGCCCGCCCTGGTCGATGGCCGCCTGCAACTGCTGATAGAACTGCGGCCAATTGCCCCGTTCGGAGGGGACTTTTTCCCGTTCCTGGCCCTGCTCGAACCAGCCCCAGCGGCGGTGTTCCTCCACCCCCCAAGTGTCGCCGGCGCTGGCCGGGGTAAGCCCGGCCTCCGCTTGCTCGCTTTGCACGTCCAGGCCATCGACACAATAGCTGCCGTGCTCGCCGCTGACCCGGAACCGCGGCCGCGGCGCGCTTTGCAGCGCGTGGCCGTACAAGTGGCTGACGACCCCGCTGGCGTGGGTCAAGGACATGAAGAAACCATGGTCCACACTGTGCTGGGGCTGTTGTTCCAGTTCGGCGTAGACCTGGCTGACCGGGCCGAACAGCAACAGCGCCTGGTCGACCAGATGGCTGCCCAGATCACGCAGCCAGCCACCCCCACTGTCGTTGCCGACATTGTCAGGTTCGAAACGCTCCATGGCCGACTCGAAGCGATGCACCCGGCCCAGCACACCCGTGTCCAGCAACTTGCGCACGGTGAGAAAATCCGAGTCCCAGCGCCGGTTCTGGTACACGCTCAGCGGCACCGCCTGGCGCTCGGCGGCGTCCACCAGCACTCGCGCCTGTTCAGCGTCGGCTGCGAACGGCTTGTCGCTGACCACCGCCACCCCATGCTCGATCGCTTCGAGCACCAGGCCAGGGCGGCCTTTGAGCGACGTCGAGATCACCACCGCGTCCACCCCCGCCGCCACCAACTGCGCGAGGGTGTCAAAGGCCGGCACACCGGGGTAATCGACCGCCAACTGTGCCCGCCGCTGCGGCGAACGGGTCACCACCCCCACCCAGGTGGCGTTGCCCAGCGACGCCAGCAGGGGTGCATGGAACACACGGCCACCCCGGCCATACCCTACAAGTCCGATACGCATGTCGCGCCCCTCCGGTTACGGTTCAATACTGGCGCGCTTGCGCCAGGTGTTCGTCCTGGCTGCGCCGAACCTCGGCCGTACGGGCGCTGTTGGACACTTGCGCGACGCCCACCCGCCACCAGGACAGGTAACCGTGGACCATGGTCTTGGGCAGCACCTTGATATCGATGAGGGTCGACACCGTCTGCTGACGGGCGTCGATCAGCGCCGCGTGCAACTGCTCCAGGGTACTGACCTTGTAGGTCTTGCAGCCATAGGCCGCGGCGCTCATGGCGTAGTCCACGGGCATGAAGCTGCCATCCAGGCGCCCGGTCTCGGGGTTGCGGTAACGGAATTCGGTACCGAAGCTGCCCATGCCATTGCCCATCTGCAGGTTGTTGATACAGCCGAAGGTCATGTTGTCCAGCAACAGCACGTTGATCTTGCGCCGTTCCTGAATGGAAGTGACCAGTTCCGAATGCAGCATCAGGTAAGAGCCGTCCCCCACCAGTGCATAGACCTCCCGCTGAGGCTCGGCCAGTTTCACCCCCAGGGCGGCGTTGACCTCGTAGCCCATGCACGAATAACCGTATTCCACGTGGTAACTGTTGGCACTGCGGGTCTGCCACACACGTTGCAGGTCGCCGGGCAGGCTGCCCGCTGCCGCGACCACCACGGCGTCGGCGTCGATCTGGCGGTTGATCACGCCCAGCACCTGACTCTGGGTCAGCGCAGAGCCCGTCAGCTCGATGAACTCACGCAGCACGGCCGGGTCCAGGCCATCGACCACTTCCGGCACGAAATCCTGACTGCTGTAGCCACGGTTGTAGACACGCTCCACCTCAGCGTGCAACTGCGCGCGCGCCTCGATCACCTGGTTACCCCAGGCGGCACGGTAGCCCTGGCGTGCCAAGGGGTCGGCCAACTGCTGCAGGGCCAGCTTGGCATCGCCCAGTACCTGCACGGCGTCCAGCTTGAGCACGTCGGCGCTGTTGACGTTGAGGTTGAGAAACTGCACCTCGGGGTTCTGGTACAACCACTTGGAGGACGTGGTGAAATCGGTGTAGCGGGTGCCGATGCCGATGATCAGATCGGCCTCCAGGGCCAACTGGTTAGCGGCCAGGCAGCCGGTTTCGCCAATGCCGCCCACATTCAGCGGGTGGCTGGAGACCAGGGTGCCTTTGCCCGCCTGGGTTTCGGCAAAGGGAATGTCGAAGCGTTCGGCGAAGGCCTGCAGGGTGTCCCCGGCGCCGGCATACTTGACCCCGCCGCCGCAGATGATCAGCGGTTTGCGCTTGCCAGCCAGCAACGCGGCGGCGTCGGCGATAGCGGCGTCCACCGGCGGGCGACGGTCCACGCGGTGCACCCGCCGGGCGAGGAAACTGTCGGGGTAGTCATGGGCCTCGGCCTGCACGTCCTGGGGCAGCGCCAAGGTCACGGCACCGGTCTCGGCCGGGTCGGTGAGTACGCGCATGGCCTGCAGCGCCGCGCTGATCAGTTGCTCGGGCCGGTTGATGCGGTCCCAGTATTTGCTCACGGCCTTGAAGGCATCGTTGGTGCTGATGCTCAGGTCATGGAACTGTTCGATCTGCTGCAACACCGGGTCGGGTTGGCGGCTGGCGTAGACGTCGCCCGGCAGCAACAGCAAGGGGATACGGTTGGCCGTGGCGGTAGCCGCTGCGGTCAGCATGTTCGCCGCCCCTGGCCCCACCGATGAGGTGCAGGCATAGATTTTGCGGCGCAGGTGCTGCTTGGCGAAACCGATGGCGGCGTGGGCCATGCCCTGCTCGTTGCGGCCCTGGTGCACCACCAGTTGGCCACCGTCCTGCTCCAGGGCCTGGCCAAGGCCCAGTACGTTGCCGTGGCCGAAAATAGTGAACACGCCTTCGACGAATTTGCTCTGCACGCCGTCCACTTCGATGTACTGGTTGTCCAGGAAACGCACCAGGGCCTGGGCCATGGTCAATCGTGTCGTGCTCATGTTCGCACCTTTTATTCTTCAAACGGGTTCTGTGGTCAATCGCGACATCGGGGCTCAGGGAAGCTGCTGGCTCAGGTAATTCATGCTCCGCCCCAGCGCCTGGCGAATATCGGCCAAGCCATGGACGCTCGCGGCGAACGGCTCCCATGACACGTAGCCGTCATAGCCACTGCTGAGCAGGCTGTCGATCTGCGCGGCGTTGCCGAGGATGTCGTGTTCGCCGATCAGCACGCGGTGCCCGTCCTGGATGCTGGCGAGCGGCGCCTCGGCGTCTTCCACGCCGCTGATGTGCACCAGCCCGGTGAGCGCCGGGAAGAACGCCTGTTCACCTGCCAGGTGGTGGTGGAAGGTGTCGTGCACCAGGCGGAACACGTCCAGGCCGCCGATGGCCTTGATCGCCTCCACGGCCTGGCCTTTGCGCCGCAACGCCGACTGTTCGAAACCCAGGGGCTCGACAAAGCCCAGCAAGCCATGTTCACGCAGAATGGGCGCCAACGCCGTGAGCGCTGTGCGCAGGCCGGCAGCGCGGGCGGCGGCGGCGCGGCTATCGCCCTGCTCGTTGAGCGGGCACATCACCAGGCCGGTAGCACCACAGTCACGAGCGTAGGCCGCCAATTTCAGGGCCTGGGCACGGCGCTCGTCATTCCATACGTCAAAGGGGTACAGGGCGTTGATCGACAGTACGCGGATGCCGTGGGCGGCACACAGGTCGCGCACCTGCTCCGGCGGCGTGCCATCTTCGATCTCGACCCCCTTGAGGTCGTTGCGAATCTCGATGGCATCGGCGTTGAGGGCCACGGCCAGGTCGATGAAGTCGGCCAGTGGCAGGTGGGGGGCAACCATGCGGTTGAGGGCGAAACGCAGGGGCTGGCGCATTTGTTATTGTTCTCCGGAAGAATGGCGCGGACGGGTTCGAATACGCGGTGGCCGCTTCCCGAGCTTCGCCCGGTCCCACAGGGACATGAGCAGCCATCCTGTGGGCAGGCAAGGTCAAAGGTCCAGCAGCCAGGCGTGCTGCGGGTCGTTGTAGAACTGCCAGACGCGCTTTGGCCCCGCCATCACGTTCAGGTAATAGTTCTCGTAGCCATACGGCACGCTCACCGGGTGATACCCCTCGGGCACCACCACCAGGTCGTTGTTTTCCACGGCCATGGTCTGGTCGACGCGGCGGTCGTCGGTGTAAACCCGCTGGAAGACAAAACCCTGGGGCGGGTTGACCTGGTGGTAATAGGTCTCTTCCAGGAAGCTCTCCTCGGGCAGTGCATCGCGGTCATGCTTGTGCGGTGGGTAGCTGGAGCTGTGGCCCGACGGCGTGCGCACCTCCACGACCAGCAGCGAATGGGCCACCTCGGTGTCGGGCAGGATGTCGCAGACGTAGCGGGTGTTGGCACCCTTGCCGCGGCTGCTGCGCTTCATGCTCTGGGGCGTGATGAGCCGCGCGTTCAACTCACCCACTGGCGCGCCAGGTGCCGCGCACACCGCCACTTGCATGTCGCTCAATGCTTCCAGGCGCGCCTGGCTGCCGGTGGGCAGGTACACCGCCCAGGGCGACTTGTCTTCGAACACCGACTGGCGCTCGCCCAGGTTGTCCCAGGTGAACGCACCCTGGACCGGCGCTTCGCCACTGAGGCTGGCGCGGCCGGTGAGAATCACCACGCACAGCTCCTTGTCACCGGCCGCCAGGGGCAGGCTTTCACCCAGGCTCAGGCGGTGGGCACTGAAGCCTACGTATTCCAGGGTATTGTCGGCCAGGCGTACCACTTCCTGGCCCTGTTGATGACTCTTGACCAGCAGGCTCATGCAGCAGTCCTCCGTTCACGGGCTTGGGCAAGCAAGGTATGCAGGGTGTCGAAGCCCTTTTTGGCATAGACATAGCTGGGGGCCACGGCGGGATCCTGTTCGGCCTCCACCACCAGCCAGCCCCGGTAATCCACCGCGAGCAGTTCGTCGATCAGCGGCGCGAAATCGATGTCGCCATCGCCCGGCACGGTGAAGGTGCCGTTGACGATGCAATCGGGAAAGCTCCACAGGTTGTTGCGCGCCAGTTGCACCACGGGCTTGCGCACATCCTTGAAGTGCACATGGCACACGCGCTGGATATGGGTGCGCAACACGGTCAGGGGGTCACCGCCGCCCATGTAGCAATGGCCGGCATCGAACAGCAGGCCCACCTGCGAGCCGGTCAGGGCCATGAGGGTGTCGATGTCCTGGGGCGCCTCCACGTAGGCGCCCATATGATGATGGTAGGCCAGGCGCACGCCCTGGCTGAGGGTAAAGGCCGCCAGTTCGTCGAGTTTCGCCGCGTAGTCTTCCCAGGCCTGGCGGCTATGGAAGCGCGGGCGTTCGACCAGGGGAATGCGCTTGCCCTGAATGGCGTCGGCCACCTCGCCGTAGACCAGCACGGTGGCGCCGTTGGACGCCAGCAGCTGCACATGGCTGGCGATGGCGTCGATCTCTTCGGCCGCCGTGCGCTGGGCCAGGCGCCCGGAGTACCAGCCCGACACCAGCGCCAGGTCATGGGGCTCGAGGACCTGGGCCACGCCCGGGCCGTCCTTGGGGAATTTGCCGTTGAGTTCAAAGCCTTCGTAGCCGATGGCCTTGCCCTCGCTGAGCGCGGTGCTCAGCGGGGTCTCGCCGCCCAGGGACGGCAGGTCGTCGTTGCTCCAGGAAATCGGGTTGATGCCGATACGAATCGCGGATGGCATGGCTGCACCTGTTGTTGTTATCGGTGTGGGACGTTCAGCGGCCATGACGGGCCGAACGCCAGGCTTCGATCAGTTGGCCGAATCGCTGCCGCACCTGGGCCACCAGGCCGGCGTCGTCGATCTCGCCGTTGAACCAGGCGCGGCTGGGCTCATGGAAAATCGTGCGGCCCACGGCGAAACCGCGGCAGGTGGTGCTGGCACCGGCCTGGGCAAAGCCCTCGGCCAGCTCGCTGGCCGGGGCGTTGAGGCCCAGCAGCACCACGCCACGGCAATAGGGGTCACGCTCCTGGATCAAGGCGTCCAGAGCCTGCCATTGCTCAGCACTCTGGGCCTCTATTTTCCACCACGCCGGGTAGATACCCAGGTTGTACAAGCGCTTGATGGCACGGTAAAGCACGTCGGGGTGGGCGCCGGGCAGGTCCTTGGGGGGAATGATTTCAAGCAGCAGCTCATGGCCGCTGGTGATCGACGCTTCGTACAGGCCGCGGATCTGCGCTTCCTGCTCCAGGCGCAGCAAGGGCTCATCATCGGGGTGGAACTGCACCAGGCACTTGATGATCTGCTCGCTGGGCCAGGCGATCAGGTTGCTGGCCACCGAACGGCCATGCTCGAACGCCAAGGGCCGCGAACCTTGTACCTCCACCGGCCGGGCGATCCACCAGCCGCGCCCGCTGGCCGCGTTCAGTGCATCCTGGCCAAAGCGCTGGTCGGCCAGCAGCCCGACATCGGCGGCGATGCCGCGCTTGGCCAGGTCCGCCTCCACTTCTTCTATGGCGCGCAGAAACAGTTGCTTGAGCGCGGGAATCGTGGCCAGGTCACGGCCGGCCTGCTGGGCCAGCTCCACCAGTTGGCCACGGTGGTCGAAGGCAAAAATGAACAGTTGCTGCCATTGCTTGCGCGGCGTCGTGACCCGGTGCAGGCGTTGCAGGGTATCGTCCTTGTCCGGGCGGGTGATGGGCACCGGGCTGTTGAACAGGTAGTCCAGTTCGGCGGGGGTCGGCATGGCCGGGGCACAGGCATGACGTGACACCACCAGGCCGCCGCAGGCATTGGCCAACTGGCAGCACCGGGCGTCATCGGCGTCGTTCAGCCAGCCACTGAGAAAGCCCGACATGAAGGCATCCCCGGCGCCTAGCACATTCAGCACTTCCACCCGGGTCCCCGGGTAGATCTCGCCGTCTTCCAGGCGCGCCGGAATGGCGCCGTGAATCACCGTGCAGCCCTGGGCACCCAGCTTGACCACCAGGGTGGCGCTGCTCAGCTCGCGCACGGTGCGCAGCGCGGTCAGCAGGTCGGTGCTGCCGCCCGCGATGAGAAACTCTTCCTCGGTGCCGACGATCAGGTCGAACCGTGGCAGGATACGTTGCACATGGGCGCTGACCTTATGGTCGGCGACAAAGCGCGTCTCGCCGTCTGCCTTGCCCGCCAGGCCCCACAGCACCGGGCGGTAGTCGATATCGAGCACGCGCTTGACGTTGTGCCGCTCGGCATAGTCCAGGGCCTGACTGCTGGCCTGGTAGACGCCGTCGGTAGAGAAATGGGTGCCGGTGATCAGCAGCGCCTTGCTGGAGGCGATGAAATCTTCGCGCACGTCTTCGGCGCGCAGGGCCATGTCGGCACAGTTCTCGCGGTAGAACACCAAAGGGAAGGTTTCACGGTCCTTGAGGCCCAGCAGCACCATGGCGGTGAGGCGCTCGGGGTCGACCTTGACGGCCGAGGTGTCGCAGCCTTCACGCTGCAACGACTCGACCAGGAAGCGGCCCATGTGGTCGTCCCCTACCCGGCTGAGCATGGCCGACTTGAGGCCCAGCCGTGCGGTGCCGAAGGCAATGTTGGCGGAAGAACCGCCCAGGTACTTGGCGAAGCTGGAAACATCCTCCAGCCTGGCCCCCACTTGCTGGGCATAGAGGTCGACGCCCAGGCGCCCCAGGCAAATCAGGTCCACGTGTCGACCGGTGGCAAAACGAGTCTGGCCCATGCTGGCTCCTGTTATTGTTATCAGCCCCGCGACCCGGCTGGATAGCGCCGGTGTCGTTTTCTTGAACTCCAGACTAGAACGCCTTTTCCATCGGATCAACTTTTTTTCTATAAATTTTTCATGCGGAATTTATTTTCCAATTCTGAACCGACATACTGTGTTTGAGCGTTTCTGGCCGGTTTGCCACGGGGACTGGACCTTTTGCTCAGGTTTTTTTCCGCGCCTACCCTGTAGACTGCCAGAGCCAGCCACCACCTGGGACCCGCATGTAAAAAGGGCCCGAACGAATACGCAGAAGGATACGACCATGTCCCGCCCTGATCAGCAGGCCACCCCCGAGCCGTCAGCCGCCAGCGCCCCGGCCAGCGCCGAGCAGCTGTTGCAACTGATCACCCGCGAATACGAGGGCCTGCCGCGCCAGCTCAAGCGCATCGCCAGCTACATGAGCCAGCAGAGCGACCGCATCATGGTGGACCGCATCAGCGACATCGCCGGCGAGTGCGAGGTACATCCATCGGCCATCGTGCGCTTTTCCCAGCGATTCGGCTTCAGCGGTTTCAGCGAAATGCAGTCCCTGTTTCGCGAGGCGTACACCCACAAGGCCACCCCCGTACAGAACTACCAGCAACGCATCCGCAACCTGATCGCCAACAAATCGCAGAAAGCCAGCGGCGCCGACCTGGCGCGCGAATGCATTGATGCCACCCTGTCGGGCATCGAGCGCCTGGGCGGCGAACTGGATGACAAAGCGTTCGAGAAAGCCGTGGACCTGGTAGTGAACGCCGAGAACATCTACGTGGTGGGCGTGCGTCGCTCGTTCGCGGTGGCCGACTACCTGGTCTATAACCTGCAGCACACCAACAAGCGCATCCACCTGGTGTCGGGCCTGGGTGGCAGCTACCGCGAGCAGATGCGCAGCGTGCGCCAGGGCGACCTGGTCATCGCCGTCAGCTTCACCCCTTACGGCAAGGAAACCCAGCACTGCCTGCGCATTGCCCAGCACCACCAGGCCAAGACCCTGATCATCACCGACTCCACCCTCTCGCCCCTGGCCAAACGCGCCAACAGCGTACTGCTGGTCAATGAGGGCAGCTCGTTCGCCTTTCGCTCGTTGAGCGCCACGCTGTGCCTGTGCCAGGCGTTGTTCATCGCGGTGGCGTACCGGCTGGAGCTGAAGGTGGATGAGATGCATGAGCAGGTGGGGTTTGAGGATTAGTACGATCGTGGCAGGCCACACGCCTCGCCAGCCGGCTGGTTGACAACCTTCATCCCAACAGCTGACTCAACACCGCCCGCAACTTCCCCGCTTTCACCGGTTTGTTCAGCACCGGCGCGCCCAACCGCTGCATCTGCCGCCGAAACGGGTCGCTGCGTTCGGCGGTGATCATGACCGCCGGGATCGCCAGGGCGTAGTGCTCACGCAGGCGCTTGATCACCTGGCAGCCGGTCACGCCGCGGTCCAGGTGGTAGTCGGCGATGATCAATTCCGGCGCGTGCCCGGCCAGCACCGCCATGGCCCCGGCCTCGTCCGTGGCGGTCAGCACCTGGCAGCCCCATTGGCCCAGCAGGTCGGCCATGCTGCGCAGGATGGCGGGCTCATTGTCCAGCACCAGCAGGCGCCGCCCCGGCAACGGGTTGCCCAGGCGCGGTTGCGTTGGCAGGGTGGCCAGCGGCGGGCGGGTTGCCAACGGCACCAGGATGCTGAACACCGAACCGCGCCCCGGGGTGGAACGCACCTGCACGCTGCTGTCGAGAATACGCGCGATGCGCTCGACGATCGCCAGCCCCAGGCCCACTCCCTTGCGCTGCGCAGCGAGGCCCACCTCCAGCTGGTTGAACTCCAGGAAAATGGCCTGCAACTGGTCCGGGGCGATGCCCCGCCCCGTGTCCCACACCTCGATACGCAGGTGCTCGCCCCGGCGGCGCGCCCCCAGCAGGATGCGGCCTTGCTCGGTGTAGCGGCAGGCATTGCTGAGCAGGTTGCGCAGAATACGCGTCAGCAACCGCAGGTCGGTGCACACGGCAAACTGCCCGCAGCGCAGGCTCAGCCCCAACCCGGCTGCCTGCGCCACAGGCTGGAATTCGGAAGCCAGCGGCGCCAGCACTTCCTCCAGGCGGTAGACCTCGACGTCCGGCTTTACCGCGGCCTGGTCCAGGCGCGAGATGTCGAGCAAATCGGTGAGCAGGTCCTCGGCGCCTTCCAGGGCCTGGTGGGTGCGCTCCACCAGGCCCTTCTCGGCCGCCGGCAAGGGCCGCTCGCGCAGGGTGGAAATCAGCAGGCGAGCCGCGTTGAGTGGTTGCAGCAGATCGTGGCTGGCGGCCGCCAGGTACTTGTCCTTGCTGAGGTTGGCCGCCTGGGCGGCATCACGGGCTTCGCGCAACTCCTCGGTGCGCTCACTGACCCGTCGTTCCAGCTCATCATTGAGCTGCTGCAAGCGCAGGGACAGCGCCTGGTAACGGTTGCGCTCGGTTTCCAATTCTTGCAGGCGCGCGGCCAGTTCCGGGTAATGGCTCTTGCGCACTGAGTGGTTGGTCAGCCCCAGCAGCCCGGCCAGGGCTTGCTGGCGTGGGTCAGAGGGCTTCGCCAAACACCACCTCGACGTCACGCTGGCTGGAATGGCGCGGGTTAGTGAGGATGCAGGGGTCATGCATGGCATGCTGGGACAGAAACGGAATGTCCGCCACCCGCACCCCATGCAACCCAAGGGTTTCGTGGAAACCGATGGCGTGCTTCAGCGCGATCAGATGGTCCACCAGGCGCTGACGAATCTGCGGATGGCTCAGCCCACGGCAGTCGATGCCGCAGGTCTGAGCGATCACCTGGAAACGCTCGGGGGCGGCGCTGTAATTGAACGCCACCACATGTTCGATCAGCACCGCGTTGCACAGCCCGTGGGGCAGGTCGAGAAACCCGCCCAGGCTGTGGGACATGGCGTGCACCGCACCCAGGATGGCATTGGAAAACGCCAGCCCCGCCTGCATGCTGCCCAGCATCACTTTCTCGCGTAACGCCAGGTCATGGGGGTTGGCGATCATTTGCACCAGGTGGCCATTGATCAGGCGAATGGCTTCCAGCGCATGGGGGTCGGTCAGTGGCCCGTGGCCGGTGGACACGAAGGCTTCGATGGCATGGACCAGCGCGTCGACGCCGGTGCAGGCCGACAGGAACGGGTCCATGCTCAGGGTCGTCTCCGGGTCGATCAGCGCCACGTCGGGCACCGCGCCCTTGCTGACGATGGAGATCTTCATGCGCTGTTCCTGATTCGACAGAATCACGAACTGCGACACGTCTGCCGAAGTGCCGGCGGTGGTCGGGATCAGGATCAGCGGCGGGCTGGGCACCCGCAAGGTGTCGACGCCTTCGAATTCGAGGATGTGGCGGTCATGGGCCACCACGATGCCGATGGCCTTGGCGCAGTCCATGGGGCTGCCGCCGCCCACCGCGACAATCACGTCGCAATGCTCGGCGCGGTAGCGCTCGGCGCCCTGCATCACTTCCTCGATACGCGGGTTGGGCGACACGCCACTGAACAACGCGTAATCGATACCTTCGGCAGCCAGGCTGGCCTCGACGTCCGCCACCCAACCAGCGTTGATGACACCGGGGTCGCTGACCAGCAGCACCTTGCGGGCACCGAAGTTCTTGGCGTAATTGGCGACGTGATGGCGGCAACCGGCGCCGAAGATGATCTCCGGCGAGACGAATTTGCGCAGTTGGCTGATGGCGGGGCTCATGGGCTGTTCTTCTGGCGGGGACAGTTGCGGTCAGGGTAAAGCATCAGCACTGCAATGCGCAGCCTGCCTGCGCCGTGCCGACTACTACTTTGGTACTGGCATGACGTGCCAAAGTAGCATAGGCAAAACGCCGCACCGCGCCTGTAATGCCCGCATAACTAGAAAGAGCCTGCCCGCCATGATTCGTGTTCTTGCCTCGCTGCTCTGCCAAGCCCTGGCCGGCCTTACGCTGGGCCTGCTGATCGCCACCCTGGCCCACGCCGCCAGCCCGTCCCCGGCCCCCCGTGCCAAGTGGGTCCGCGCCTTGTGATACCCTGTTCCAGGCCCGTTGCCCACAACAAGAATTTGCGCCCATGTACCGATTCCTGATTGCCGACGATCACCCGTTGTTCCGCGAAGCCATGGCTCGCGTATTGGTCGACGCCTTCGTCGGCTGCGAGGTGCTGGAAACCGCCGACCTGGAGACCACCCTGGCGATGAGCGGCGGCCACGATGACCTGGACCTGATTCTGCTGGACCTGAACATGCCCGGCATGCACGGGCTGGCGGGGCTGCTGACCCTGCGCAACCAGGCGCCGACCATCCCGGTGGTCATCGTATCCGCCGAGCAGGACAAGCAGGTGGTGCTGCAGGCCATCACCTACGGCGCCGCCGGCTTCATCACCAAGTCTTCGCCGCGCGCACAGATGACCACGGCCATCACCCAGGTGCTGGACGGCGATGTCTACCTCCCCGCCGACATCATCCGCAGCACCGCAAGCCGCCCTCCGCAACCGGGCACGGCGGTGCCGGGGTTGACGGTGGAACTGCTCGAGGCGCTGACCCGCAAGCAGTTGCAGGTGCTGGAGCGCATGGCCAAGGGCGAGTCGAACAAGCAGATCGCCTGGCACCTGGACATCGCCGAGACAACGGTGAAGGCCCATGTGTCGGCGATACTGCGCAAGTTGAACGTGCATAATCGGGTGCAGGCGATCCTGAGCGCGGGGGAGATCGACTTCAGCGCTTATCTTCGGCGGTGACAGCCGCGAAAAAGCTCACCTGCACCGGGTGGCCCTGACCCAATTCCAAGGCAAACAAACAAGGCGGTCGAGGTAATGGCACAGGCATAACTGGCCCGAAACAGATGTGGGACCGGGCTTGCCCGGGAAGCGCCGCGCGGGCGGCGCACGGTCTCAAGGGCGCCGGAAAAACCAAGGCATGCACCTGGCGGCCCTGACCCAATCCCCAGCCAAACCAACAAGGCGGTCCAGGCAATCCCACAGACATAACTGGCCCGAAACAGATGTGGGACCGGGCTTGCCCGGGAAGCGCCGCGCGGGCGGCGCACGGTCTCAAGGGCGCGACAACAACATCGACTAGCGCTTGGTGGCCATGATGAGATCTCCAGCGGGGCCCTAAAAGCCAGTCATGAAACCGCATCATGGCCTCTAGGTGCATGGCTTGGATTTCTCCTGCGCCCTTGAGACCGCGCGCCGCCCGCGCGGCGCTTCCCGAGCTTCGCCCGGTCCCACATCTGTTTCGGGCCAGTTATGCCTGTGCCATTGCCTGGACCGCCTTGTTTGTTTGGCTTGAGATTGGGTCAGGGCTGCCAGGTGCATGGCTCAAGGCTTCTGGCGCCTTTGCGACCGTGCCTATTGCGCTAACGGAAACACCCCGCTTTCGCTCCAGGCCAGGAACTGCCCTTCATCCATCGGCTTCGCGAAGAAATACCCCTGCGCCTCGTCGCAGCCAAACTCGCGGATCATCTGCAAGCAACGGAAGGTTTCCACGCCCTCGGCCACGGTGCGGTAGCCCAGTTCGCGGGCGAGGTTGAGGATGGAACGGGCGATCTTCTGGTAGCGCGGGTTGCCTTCGATGCCGGTGACCATGGATTGGTCGAGTTTGACCACGTTGGCGGGGATCTCGTGCAAGTAGGAAAAGTTACTGTAGCCAGAGCCGAAATCATCGATGGCCACGTCGATGCCCAAGGCGCGGATCTGTGCCAGCTCACCCAGCACCCGCGGGTTGGAACGCAGCCACTCGCCTTCGGTGATCTCCACTTCCAGGCGCTGGGGATCGATGCCGTGGGCATGGCATAGGCGCCGCAGGGTGCCGCTCACATCGTGGCCGTCGAAGTCCATGGGCGAGAGGTTGATGGACAGTTGGCCGAAGGTCTGGCCTTGCCATTGCGCCAGGCGGACCAGGGCGCTGTCGATGACCCAACGGGTCACCTCATGGATCATGCCGTTGCGCTCCAGCACCGGAATGAACTCGGCCGGCGACACCGCGCCCAGCCGCGGGTGCTGCCAGCGTAGCAGTACCTCGGCGCTGACCTGGGCGCCATCGGCGATGGCGAAGCGCGGCTGGAAACGCAGGCTCAGCTGCCCGTCGGCCAGGGCCTCGGCAATGTCGGCCAACAGGTAGAACGCGCGGCGGTAGGCGGCGTCACGCACCGGGTCGAACGGCGCCCAGCGCAGACCGGCCCGCAACGCCAGTTCACCCGCGTACATGGCCTTGCGCAGCACATCGCCCACGGCTTCGGTGTTCAACGCGAAATCGACGCTGCCTGCGCGCACCGTGGGGCGGATCGGCAGGCTATCCAACAGAATCGGCCTGCGCAGGCTGTCTACCAAGCCCTCGATGAAGGCCGGAAAGTCGTCACCGGTGGCGGCCAGCACGAAACCAAAGCGCTTGACCCCGATGTGGTACACCTGCACCACGCCGTCGAGCTGCTCATGCAGGCGCGAGGTGATGCAACGGATGATGTCCTCGAACGGCGCCAGGCCCATGGCCAGGGTCATGCCATGGGCCCACGCCATGTCCAATGCATCGACCAGCACCAGGGTGCGAGATTGCCCGGGATGCTGGCAGGCGAGTTTCTCCAGATCGGCGGCGAATTGCACACGGTCCGGCAACCGGCTGATGGGGTCCAACCGCGCGGTCGCAGGCGTCAGCGCATAAACGTCTTGTAGCATGGGCAACTCCTGGTGGCCCGGCCGTTGAAAAAGCCGGTCCTGAATAATAGCCAAACAACATCAGCCCTAAATTGATCGACAGCAATCGAGGGGCTGGCGCAATGCCTGACGCCTCAGGCAACACCTGCTAGGATGGCCCGCTCAATGCTTTCAGCCTGTGCATCTCGACCCCCTTGAATGGATATCGCCATGCTTACCGCCCTGCTCTTCGACCTCGACGGCACCCTCACCGACACCGACAAACTGCACCTGCTGGCCATCCAGCAACTGCTGGCCGAAGAGGGCCGGGATTTCACCGAGCATGACTTCGTGCTGCATTGCAGCGGCCGGGCCAACCCCGACATGTGCCGCAACCTGTTCCCCGACCGCTCGGTGGAAGAACACCAGGTGTTCGCCGACCGCAAGGAAGCGCGGTTCCGCCACCTGTCCCCGCAACTGGCGCCGTTGCGCGGCCTGCCCCGACTGCTGGACTTCGCCGACGCACAGGGTATTGGCATGGTGGTCGTCACCAACGCCCCACGCGCCAACGCCGACCACATGCTCGGCGCCCTGGGCATCGCCCCCCGCTTCAAGAGCGTGGTGGTCGCCGAAGAACTGCCACGGGCCAAACCCGATCCCCTGCCCTACCTCACCGGCCTGGAACGCCTGGGCGCCCAGGCGTCACAGGCCATGGCCTTCGAAGACTCTGTGCCGGGCCTGACCGCCGCCGTCAAGGCCGGCGTCTTCACCGTGGGCCTGACCACTAGCCAGAGCCGCGAAGCACTGCTGGCGGCCGGCGCGCACCTGGTCATCGACGACTTCGACGATGAACGCCTGTGGGAGGCCCTTCGGGAGCTGCAAGCGGCAGGCTGAAAGCCGCGAGCAGGCCCGGCGCGTCCCGCTTTCAGCTTACCGTTGCGCGTTGCAGCGCCACGGTAGCGGCCGGGACATCCCTTTCCTCGTGCGTAAAGGCGATGCTTCATGCCACCTGTCGGCGCTGCTGGCGCGTTCTTGAATGCTGTTCGTCGGTGGGCAATCTGCCATCAACGGAAGACGTGCCTCGCGCTGCCGCAGGCGTCCACAGGTCGGCCCAGGCAGGGAGCACCGCCGTTGGCTGGTATAACGGAAGGGTCGGTTTCCTTTGGAGTACCCGTCATGGACCACCCTGTCGTTTCCCGCGAACAATGGCTCGCCGCCCGCCTCCACCACCTCGAACACGAAAAAGCCCTGACTCGTGAACGTGACCGCCTGGCCCAGGAGCGGCGTGAGCTGCCGTGGGTGCTGGTCGACAAGCCCTACCATTTTCAGGGGCCCAACGGCTCGATGAGCCTGGCCGAGCTGTTCGGCGACCATAGCCAACTCATCGTCTACCACTTCATGTACGCCCCTGAATGGGATGCAGGCTGCACCGGTTGCTCGCTGCTCAGTGACCACCTGGATGGCCCCAACCAGCACCTGGCCCACAACGATGTGGCCGTGGTGGCCGTATCCCATGCGCCCCTGGCCCAGCTGCACGCCTACCGCGCCCGCATGGGTTGGCACTTCGACTGGGTATCATCATTGGGCAGCGACTTCGATGTGGACTTCCAGGTTGCCGCCAGCGACCAGCAGAAGGCCGACGGGCAGATGACCTACAACTACGAGCCCATGGAAGCCGCTGGCGAGATGCCCGGTTTGAGCGTGTTCTACAAGGACGACCAGGGCCGGGTGTTCCACACCTACTCCACCTACGCCCGTGGCCTGGACATGCTGGTCGGCGCCTACAACCTGCTGGACCTGACACCCAAGGGCCGCAACGAAGTGACGATCATGGACTGGGTACGGCTGCACGATGAATACGAAGGCGAGCCCCAGGGCGGATGCTGCCACCACTGACGGGGCTGTTGAGGCACAATAGGCGGCTACCCCTACATCGCCGCTCAGAGGAACCGCCGTGTCACTGAATATTCGCCCTGCCACCATCGCCGATGCCGAGCTGATCCTGGGCTTCATCACGGAACTGGCCATTTACGAAAAAGCCGAGCACGAGGTCATCGCCAGCATCGACGATATCCGCCACAGTTTGCAGGACCCGCTGGGCTATGCCCGGGCGCTGGTCGCCGAACTCGATGGCGAGGCCGTGGGTTTCGCCCTGTATTTCCTCAGCTACTCCACCTGGCTAGGGCGCAAGGGCATGTACCTGGAAGACCTGTACGTGTCGTCGAAGCACCGCGGTGTGGGCGCCGGCAAGGCACTGCTCAAGCGCCTGGCGCAGATCGCCCACGACAGCGGTTGCGGCCGCCTGGAGTGGAGCGTACTGGACTGGAACGAACCCGCCATCCAGTTCTACGAGTCGATTGGCGCCGCTGCGCAGCCCGAGTGGATTCGCTATCGCCTGGCCGGCGATTCGCTGAAAACTTTCGCCCAGGCCGACTGACTTCTAGACTGGCAGGCAACTGGATAAAAGGAGACGTTCCATGTTGCCTCGCGCGTTCACCCTGGCCCTGTGCCTGAGCCTGCCCTTGCTGGCTCAAGCACAAGCGGCCTTCACCCTGACCACCCCGGACGGTGCCGACAACGCCCTGCTGAGCCGGGCCAATGCTGCCAACACCGGCGACTGTGGCGGCGACAACGTGGCGCCGGCCTTGAGCTGGAGCAACGCACCGGCCGGCACCCGGAGCTTCGCCGTGGTGCTGCACGACCCCGATGGCCAGAAAGGCCTGGGGGTGGACCACTGGGTGCATTACGGCATTACCGGTGATGGCCTCGAGGGCAGCGCCGGAGGCCTGGGCGGCACCAACAGCAAGGGCCTGACCACCTACAGCGGGCCATGCCCGCCAGTGGGGGAGAACCCGCACCATTACGTGATACAGGTGTACGCCCTGGACCTGGCGCCCGATGCCCTACCGGCCGGGCTCACCCGCGAGGCACTGCTGGGGCAGATCAAGGGGCATATCCTGGGCAACACCAGTGTGGTGCGGCGGTACGGGCGCTGATACGGCGTGCCGAGCTTTGCCCCGACCGGGCGAAGCTCGGGACGCGGCACCCTATCGTCAGCCCAGCAGAAAATTCCCCGGGCCCGTCTCGCCCTCCAGCACCGGCACCTGCGCCTCATCCTTGAGGTTGACCCCCGACAACTGCCGCCGCCACGCTTCGCGCATCAGGTACAGCAGTTTGTGCGCGGCCATGGCGTAGCTCATGCCTTCGAGCCGTACGTTGGAGATGCAGTTGCGCGCGGCGTCGTTGAGCCCCGCCTTGGGCGCAAAGGTGAAATACAGCCCCAGGCTATCCGGTGAGCTCAGCCCCGGCCGCTCACCAATCAAGATCACCACCATGCGCGCGCCCAGGCGCTCGCCGATCTCATCGGCCACCGCCACCCGGCCCTGCTCCACCAGGCTCACCGGCGCCTGGCGCCAGCCCTCGGCGGCGGCCAGTTCATCGATGCGCTGCACCATCGGCAGGCTGTGGCGGTGCACCGCCAGGGACGACAGGCCATCGGCGATGACCACCGCCAGGTCGTAGCCATCGGGGTTCAACTGGCGGTGCTCATCCAGTTGCCGCGCCGAGGCCTCATCCAGCCGCCGGCCCAGATCCGGGCGCTGCAGGTACTGGTGGCGGTCGCTGGCGCCGCTGTGCAGCAGCAGGGTCTGGCCATTGAGCTGGGCGGCCAGCGCATCACGGTCGAACGGCGTATGCACGGCGTCCCGCGCTTGCGCATGGGCGTACTGGAAATCCAGCTGCGCGGCGGTCGGCAAACTGGTGCCGGCGCGCCCCAGGGCAATGCGCGCCGAGGTCAGGCTGCGCAGTGGCTGCCAGGGGTCGGCCTGGGCCGGTTGCTTGTGTTCGTCAGTCATCGCGTGGCCCTCACTTCAACTGCGCCAGTGCCTGGCGAAAGGCCGGTGGCAAGCCCTTGCCCAGCTGCAGGGTGCCGTCGCCCTGGGTCATGATCTGCATGCGCGCCAGCCAGTCCTCGAATTCCGGTGCGGGCCGCAGGCCCAGGGTCTTGCGGGCGTACAGGGCATCATGGAACGAGGTGGTCTGGTAGTTGAGCATGATGTCGTCGGAACCGGGAATGCCCATGATGAAGTTGATACCGGCCACCCCCAGCAGGGTCAACAGCATGTCCATGTCATCCTGGTCGGCCTCGGCATGGTTGGTGTAGCAGATATCACAGCCCATGGGCACGCCCAGCAGCTTGCCGCAGAAGTGGTCTTCCAGGCCGGCGCGGATGATCTGCTTGCCGTTGTACAGGTACTCGGGGCCGATGAAACCGACCACGGTATTGACCAGGAACGGCTTGAAATGCCGGGCCACGGCATAGGCACGGGCTTCACAGGTCTGCTGGTCGACACCGTGATGTGCATTGGCGGACAGCGCGCTGCCCTGGCCGGTCTCGAAATACATGAGGTTCTTGCCCACGGTGCCGCGCTTGAGGCTCAGGCCTGCCTCGTAGCCTTCACGCAGTAGCTCAAGGCTGATACCGAAGCTGGCATTGGCCGCTTCGGTACCGGCGATGGACTGGAACACCAGGTCCAGGGGCACGCCGCGCTCGATGGCGGCGATGGACGAGGTGACGTGGGTGAGCACGCAGGACTGGGTGGGAATCTCGTAGCGCTGGATCACACCGTCAAGCATCTTCAGCAGCTCGGTGATGGCGCTGAGGCTGTCGGTGGCCGGGTTGATGCCCAGCATGGCGTCACCGTTGCCGTACAGCAGGCCATCGAGCACGCTGGCGGCGATGCCGGCGGGATCGTCCGTGGGGTGGTTGGGCTGCAGCCGGGTCGACAGCCGCCCGCGCAGGCCCACGGTGTTGCGAAAGCGGGTGACCACGCGGATCTTCTGCGCCACCAGCACCAGATCCTGCACGCGCATGATCTTGGACACCGCCGCGGCCATTTCCGGGGTCAGGCCCGGCGCCAGGGCGCGCAGGCTGGCCTCATCGGCCTCGTCGCCCAGCAACCAGTCGCGAAAGCCACCCACGGTCAGGTGGCTGACCGGGGCGAAGGCCGCCACGTCGTGGCCGTCGAGGATCAGCCGGGTCACCTCGTCCGCCTCGTAGGGAATCAACGCTTCATTGAGAAAGCGCTTGAGCGGCACATCCGCCAGGGCCATCTGCGCCGCTGCGCGCTCGGCGTCGCTGCTGGCCGCCACCTCGGCCAGGTAGTCACCGGAACGCGCCGGGCTGGCCTTGGCCATCAGTTCCTTGAGGCTGTCGAAGCGCCACAGCTGGCCACCCGCGGTATGCACGAAACCACTCATTGCGTCACTCCTTTGTCATGCGTTGCTGGCCAGTGCCGCGCGGGCAGCGCCACGGCCCAGCACGATCCTGCAGAACACTGCGCCTGCAAGCATCAGGCCGGCGAACACGCAGGCGATCTGCCCGTTGAACCAGATCATCGCCACCAGGCACACCAGCGCCAATACCAGGGCGATGGCCGGTACTACCGGGTAGCCGGGGGCACGGAAGCTGCGTTCCAGGTTCGGCTCGGTCTTGCGCAGGCGGAACAGGCTCAACAGGCTGATGATGTACATCACGATAGCGCCGAACACCGACATGGTGATCATGGCGGCGGTCAGGCTCATGCCCTGCAGGTTGACCAGGCCGTCACTGAAGATCGAGGCGATACCCACCACGCCGCCGGCCAGGATAGCGCGGTGCGGGGTCTGGAAGCGCGACAGCTTGGCCAGCCCGGCGGGCAGGAAGCCGGCACGGGCCAGGGCGAAGAATTGCCGCGAGTAACCCATGATGATGCCGTGGAAGCTGGCGACCAGGCCGAACAGGCCGATCCACACCAGCATGTGCATCCAGTTGGAGTTGTTGCCCACCACGGTTTTCATCGCCTGGGGCAGCGGGTCGTTGAGGTTTGACAAGGCTTTCCAGTCGCCCACGCCACCGGCGAAGACCATGGTGCCGATGGCCAGCACCACCAGGGTGAGAATCCCCGAGATGTAGGCGCGGGGAATGGTTTTCTTCGGGTCCTTGGCTTCTTCGGCAGCCATGGCGGCGCCTTCGATGGCCAGGAAGAACCAGATGGCGAATGGGATGGCGGCAAACACACCGGACAAGGCGCCGAAGCTGAAGGTGTCGCTACCCGCCCAGCCGCCCAGTACGAAGTTGCTGAAGCTGAAGCCGGGGGCGACCACACCCATGAACACCAAAAGTTCCAGCACGGCGAGCACGGTGACGATCAGCTCGAAGGTGGCGGCGATGTTCACGCCGACGATGTTCAGGGTCATGAACACCACATAGGCACCGGCGGCGGCCCACTTGGGGTCCAGGCCCGGGAACTGTACGTTCAGGTAGGCACCGATGGCCATGGCGATGGCCGGCGGGGCGAACACGAACTCGATCAGCGTGGCCATGCCGGCGATCATCCCGCCGCCCACGCCGAAGGCACGCAGGCTGTAGGCGAACGGTCCACCCGCGTTGGGGATGGCAGTGGTCAGCTCGGTGAAACTGAAGATGAAGCAGGTGTACATCACCGCCACCATCAGCGTGGTCACCAGAAAGCCCAGGGTGCCGGCAGTGCCCCAGCCATAACTCCAGCCAAAGTACTCGCCGGAAATCACCAGGCCCACGGCGATGCCCCACAGGTGCAGGGTGCCCAAAGTCGGTTTGAGTTGCGTGCTGCTCATTGTGTCGTACCTTCGAGAGGATGCCTGGGCACCAGCTTATCGAAGCCTTCGCTTGCAAGACTTGACCGGTCAAAGCCGGTTTTCGTGCCCTGCGGTCAAGTTTGCCGGTGGGTGCGCAATGGCGGAGCACGCCCCAGGTGCTGTGCACCGAATCGGCACTCTTGGGGCAGGAGCGGGCCAGGAATGACGAGCAAGCAGTTACCGATCTTCCCACTGTGCAGCGGCCTGGACTATTGCGCCGGTCCCCAGAACGCTCTACCCCGGCGCGCTGTTGAACCCGGAACAACTCTTGCTTGAAGTTTTTTCATGATGAGCGCTGAAAAGGTAACCGCCATGACCCCGTCCCTGTTTTCCCCCGCCGCGCAACCAGGCTCGCGGGCGAACAACCGTGGGGTGCTGTCGGCCGCCGCCAATGGCCTGGACCACTTTATTACCCACCACGGCGGCGACCTGGACCGGGTGTTCGGGCACGCCGGCATCGACGCCGAGCAACTGCGCCACCCCACCCTGAGCCTCGCCCTGCCCAACTATTGCCAGGTGCTGGAAGAAGCCGCGCGCCAGACGGGTTGCGACAACTTCGGCTTGCGCTACGGCGAACAATTCAAGCCCCAGGCCCTTGGCCTGCTGGGCTACGTGGGGCTGTGCTCAGCCACCTTGGAGGAAGCACTGGTCAACTTCGCCGAGGCTTTTCCGTATCATCAGCACAGCACACTCATCCAGTTGGTGGACCAGGGCGAGTGTTACCGTTTCGACTACCAGGTGCGCCACGGCGCCATCCTGGAAAAACGCCAGGACGCCGAGTTGACCATGGGCATGGCCATGAACCTGGTGCGGCACGTACTGGGCCCGCGCTGGGCACCGCGCGAGGTACAGTTCGAGCATGCCCGGCCCATGGATTGGCAAGAGCACCGCGAGGTGTTCGACGCGCCAGTGCGGTTTGATCAACCCTGCAATGCCATCCTCATTCCCAAGCATGAACTGCAGGGCAAGCTGATGCCGGGCCATGACCCGGTACTGCTGATGCTGGTCAAGGATGCGATTCGGCAACTGGGTGAGGTGGATCTGGGGCCCGACTTGCTCGAACAGGCGCGCCAGATAATCCGCACGGTGTTGCACCAGGGCGAACCGGTGCTGGAACTGATCGCCGAACAGCTGGAGCTCACCGACTCCACCCTCCAGCGACGTCTGCGCGAGCATGGCTTGAGTTTCAGCCAACTGGTCGACCAGACCCGCCAGGCCCTGGCGCGCCAATACCTGCGCCAGCCGAACCTGTCCATCAGCGAATTGGCGCCGTTGCTGGGGTACTCGGAGACCAGCGCCTTTTCCCGCGCCTTCAAGCGCTGGTTCGGCGTCAGCCCGCGCCAGTGGCGCCAGAACAGCCTGAACTGATTCGGTCAGCGGGGTGTGACCAGCCCCAAACGCTCATGCCACTGGGCAATGGACTCTTCAGGGTAGCCCTGGAACTGCTTGTCCCCGGGCTTGGCATCCACCTCCACCCACGGCGCCTTGGAATCGAGCAGCAGGTGGGTATGCTCCGGTGGCACGGGCAAAGGCGTGTCGATGGCGCTGGCGAAGGGGTGAATCAGGTCTGGCCACTCGGGGCTGAACAGCCACAGCGCCGTGCCGCACTGGTTGCAGAAATGCCGTTCGGCGGTGCTGGCGTGGGCGCGGCTGTCGCCTTTCTCTTTCATTCGAGCATGATAGATGGAGATGTGCTTGCGGCCGGTCACGTGCAGTCACTTGGCATCGCCCCCCAGGTTGATGGCATAGCCGCCCCCGCCCTGGGTCTTGCGGCAGATGGAGCAGTAACAACGCTGGTACGGATACGGATGGGCGCTGTCGAGGCTGAACGCAACAGCGCCACAGTGGCAGGAACCTTCAAGCTTCATGGGTATGTCCCCCTGGGTGGTCAGGTGTCAGGACACTAGACCACCCCTGCGGATCCTGCGTTCACACCCGTGCCAGCACCCGACCACTGGCCGCGACGAAGCTCAGCAGCAGGACCATCACCCCCAGGGCCACCGCCAGGCTGCTGGCGTGGGCGATGAAACCAATGGCCGCGGGGCCGATGAGGATGCCAGCGTAACCCAGGGAGGTCATGGCCGGGATGGCCGCGCTTTGCGGCATGGTCTTCTGCCGGCCGACCGCGGTGAACAGCACCGGCACGATGTTCGAACACCCGGCGCCCACCAGGGCGTAGCCCAGCAGCGCCAGCGACCAGTCCGGCGCCAGAATCGAGAGGGCCAGGCCCAGCGCCGCCACCAGCCCGCCCATGATCACCACACGGGCGCCGCCCAGGCGCGTGACGATCATGTCGCCAGTCAGCCGGCCCACGGTCATGGTGCTGGCGAACGCGGCGTAACCGAGGCCCGCATAGCGGGGGTCCATGCCGTGGTCGCCCACCAGGAACACCGCGCTCCAGTCCAGCACCGCGCCTTCGGCCTGGAACACGATGAAGCACAGCACGCCCATGAACAGCACGATGCCCCGGGGCCGTGCGAACAGCGGGCCGGGCTCGCCATTGCCGAAGTTGAGCAGGTGCGGCGCCGCCGACAGCAGCCCCAGCACCGCCAGCGCGATCACCACCAGCACCGCCGGCAAGGGCGCCATGCCCAGGCTCAGCAAACCGGTCATGCCCGCCGCACCGGCGATGCCGCCGACACTGAACAGGCCATGAAAGCCGGACATCATTGCGCGACCGCTGGCACGTTCCACCAGCACGGCCTGGATATTCATGGCGCAATCCAGGCCGCCGAGGCCGGCACCGAACACGAACACCGCGCTCATCAGCAGCCAGGGGCTGGCGGCGGTGGCCAGCAGCGGCATCACCAGGCACAGCAAGGCGCCGGCGGCGAGGATCACCCGCCGGCAGCCCAGCCGCGACGTCAGGTAGCCGGCCACGGGCATGGTGATGATGGACCCCGCGCCCAGGCACAGCAGCAGCATGCCCAGCATCCCGTCGTCCAGGCCCGCCCGGGCCTTGGCCAACGGCACCAGCGGTGCCCAGGCCGACATGGTGAACCCGGCGATGAAAAAGGCCACGCGGGTGGAAAAGAATTCGTACTTGCCAGGCTCCGCCTGGACAGCCGTGGTACTGGAGGACATCGGAGACAGCCTTATCTCGCTGAACAAAGTCTGGCCTACCTTGGTGCCGCGAGGGCCAAAATGCAAGCGCGTGCGGTTGGCCGTGGTTCTGCGGGGGCCTGAGATCAAGGGGCGTTCGCACAGCGCTCGCTCTGGAGAATATCCCCGCCCCCTAGCGCCGAATACCTGTCTGCCCTCCCACAATCGCCACCCTCAATCAAGCAAGCGCCGAACTTGCGCGCCATTTGTCGATCAGTTTCAGGAGACCCCTGTCGGTAACCAAGGAGAAATCGGGTGTTATCCACGAAGGCCAAACCAATTCTGATGTGGGTTCTGGGCACGGTGCTCAGTGTCAACCTGGGGCTTGCCAGTGCCGCCACGGCCCCGGCGGCCGGTGCGCCGGCCAAGCCCGAGGTGCTGGTGCAGGGCGGGCTGCTGGGAGCGCTGTCATCGGGCATCGACGATGTACAGGACAATCTCGACCTGGACGGCCACCTGGTGGACAGCTGGCGGTTGCGCGCCGACCGCGCCGCCGACGAAGTCGGCAGCCTGGTGGACCAGCATGACGCCAGTTCCGCCCTGGGCATGGCCGGCGATTTCTCTATCCTGACCTTGTGCTGGGTGGCCATCTTCGGCAGCCTGAGCCTGCTGGGCCATCTGGTCGTCAAGCGCCTGGGCCGCCGCCGGTTCATCGTACAGCGGCCCCGGGTCCAAGGCTTGCTCAGCTACCTGCTGCCCTTTACCGCGCCAGCGCTGGTGAGCCTGCCATTGACCCTGACCATCAGCCATTACCTGGACGTGTCCGTGGCCCGCGCCCTGGCGCTGTGCCTGGCCTATGCCACCAGCAGTGGCCTGGTGTCGAGTTCCATCATCCTGTGCCTGATCGTGCTGTTCGATTCCGGCCACAAGCGCACCGCCGTGCGCATCCTGCGCCAGCGGGCGCCGCGGCGGTTATTCGTGATCGGCTTTCTCGCGGCCCTGGGTGACGCCCTCAACAGCCCGCAGATCGCCCGCCAACTGGGCGGCAACATCACCGCCAGCCTGGCGGTGGTGTGCGGCCTGCTGGCCACCCTGGCCTTCGCCGTGCTGGTGATTCGCATGCGCCGGCCGGTGGCGCACCTGATCCGCAACCGCTCGCTGAACCAGCGCCTGCACCACCGCGCCGTGCAGGAAACCCTGCGGATTTTCTCCGGGGTGTGGTACCTGCCGATTCTGCTGATGATCCTGGTGTCCATGGTGCACCTGATCGGCGCTGGTGCCGAAAGCCAGCGGGCCCTGCAGAGCGCCATGCTGACCACCCTGCTGCTGGTCGGCACAGTGTTCCTGAGTACGCTGTTGCAGCACCTGTTCCAACCGGGCGAAGCCGCACCACGCCAACGCGTGCGCCCCTATGTGGAATTGCTCCGCAACCTGGCCCATGCCCTGTCACGCATCGCCATGGCAGTGGCGTTCATCGAGCTGCTGGGACGGATCTGGGGCGTGTCAATCCTGGGCTTCGCGGCCAGGAACAGCCTGGGCCGGGCCATCAGCGACTCGCTGAGCAGCATCGGCCTGATCCTGCTGGTGACCTGGCTGCTCTGGGTGGTGATCGACACGGCCATCCAGGAAGCCCTCAAGCCCGCGGTGGGCAAGCGCGCCGGGCGCGAGCCCAGCACCCGGGTCAAGACCATCCTGCCCATGGTGCGCAACGCCATCAAGATCGTACTGGTGGTCATCTGTGCCATCACCACCATGGCCAACCTGGGCATCAACGTTGCACCGTTGCTGGCCGGTGCCGGGGTGGTGGGCCTGGCCATCGGTTTTGGCTCACAGCAACTGGTGCAGGACGTGATCACCGGGCTGTTCATCCTGATCGAGGACACCATCGCCATTGGCGACTGGGTGGTGCTGGACTCCGGTCACGCCGGCACGGTGGAAAGCCTGACCATCCGCACCTTGCGCCTGCGCGATGGCAAGGGTTTCGTGCACTCGGTGCCGTTCGGCCAGATCAAGGCGGTCACCAACCAGTCCCGGCAATTCGCCTATGCGTTTTTCTCGGTGCAGGTCAGCTACGACAGTGACATCGACACCGCGCTGGAACTGATCCGGGAGGCCGGGCGCTCCATCAGCGAAGACATCGTGCTCAAACACAACCTGCAGGGCCCGCTCCAGGTGTTCGGCGTGGACAAGATGGACCTCAACGGCATCTCGTTGACCGCCCAGTTCCGCACGATCTCCGGGGGCCAGTACGGGGTGAACCGAGCGTTCAACGAGCGACTGAAAAAACTCGTGGACCAGAGTGACAACGTGCGGTTTGCGCAGTACTCGCAGCCGATGCTGGCCGTCTCCTAGACAGGGGGCGGCTGACGCCCGTGCTTCGCCCAGCGGTTGAAGCGCGAGACCGCCCAACCAAATCTAAGGTTCTTTACGGATTGCCGGGAAAGTGGGTGGAGCCTTCAAGGATCTGTAGTGAACAAACAAGGCGGACCAGGTGATCTAACAGGCATAACTGGCCCGAAACAGATGTGGGACCGGGCTTGCCCGGGAAGCGCCGTGCGGACGGCGCTCGTTCTCAGCAGCGACACAACAACATCGCCTGGCACCTGGAAGCCCTGATGCGATCTCCAACCAGGAGCCCCGACGAACATCTGTCGGTCCTTCTTGCAACCACGCCAGGGCCACTAGGTGCATGCGTTGGTTTTTCCTGCGCCCTTAAAATCGAGCGCCGCCCGCGCAGCGCTTCCCAGGCAAGCCTGGTCCCACATCTGTTTCGGGCCAGTTTTGCCTGGGACATCACCTAGTCCGCTCTGCTTGCTCACTGTAGATCTGCGGTGGTGCGATAAATTTCCCAGCAATTCGTGAAGCACCAACGCTAAGCCTGCTCCCCGACAAAAATACTGACGGCCTCAACGGCGCGGCTGGCACCCTCGCAGATCTGCACGATCACCTGCCCCGCCTGGTCGGCCAGGGCCACGCTGCGCCCGGCTTGCTCACGCGTGGCTTCCATGCTGGCGATGGCCAGGCGGGTTTCCTGTTGAATACGGTCGATCATCGCGGAAATCTCCGCTGTCGAACCACTGGTACGCCCTGCCAGTTGCCGTACCTCGTCGGCCACCACCGCAAAGCCACGGCCCATGTCACCTGCCCGGGCAGCCTCGATCGCGGCGTTCAACGCCAACAGGTTGGTCTGGTCGGCGATGCCACGAATGGTATTGACGATGGCCGTGATCTGCTCGGACCGTTCACCCAATTGCGCCAACAGCTGCGCAGACTGGTCAATATCGCTGGCGATATCGCGCATCTGCCCGGCTGCCTGGTGGATGACCTCAGTGCCCTGCTCTGCCGCACGGCGGGTATCCGTGGAAATGTGATAGGCCCGTGCCGCGCTCTGCGCATCTGCGCGCTGTTTGACGATGCGGGCGGTGATATCGGACGCAAACTTCACCACCTTGGCCAAGCGCCCGCTGGCGTCGTACACCGGGTTGTAATTGGCCTCAAGCCATAACACCTGGCCCTGCTTGCCCAGGCGCTCGAACTGGCCGCTGAAGAACTCACCCTGATTCAGCCGCCGCCAGAAGTCCTGGTAGCCCTTGTCGCGCACCACGGCGGGCGGGCAGAAAAGGGCATGTGCCTTGCCCTTGATCTCGGCCAGGGTGTAGCCCGTCAGGGCGAGGAAGTTGGCGTTGGCGGTGATGATGCGACCGTCCGGTTCAAATTCGATCACCGCCATGGCGCGGTCGATGGCGTGCAGTTTGCCCTGAGCCTCGTTTTCGCACTGGACCCGTGCGGTGACGTCGGTGGCGAATTTGATGATCTTCTCCACCTGCCCCTGGCCGTTGCGTACCGGGTTGTAGCTGGCCTCCAGCCAGATCCGCCGTCCCGTGGCGTCTACCCGCTCGAACGTTTCGGCCACGAATTCACCAGCCTTGAGCCGCGCCCACAATTGGCTGTAGGGCGCACTCCGGGCGAACTCGGGGGTGCAGAACATGCGATGGTGCTGGCCCACCACCTGGTCGGCCCGATAACCGACGGTCTTGAGGAAGTTGTCATTGGCGCGCAGCACCACGCCATTGAGATCGAACTCGATCACGGCCATGGAGCGCTCGATGGCGGCCAGCAGGCTGGATTGCTGGGCGTTGTGATGTTCAAGGTCAGCGATGGCCTGGCGCAGGCCGGAATTGAATAGCATGGTCAGCGTCTCGTGTGCACAAGGTTGAGGTTGATGCTCGACCATGAGCAGACAGACGTACTTGTCGATCGCTGGCCCGCAAGCCACAGCAGCGTCGTGTCGGGTATTGTTGTTATTGGGCTCAATTGGACAGCATCTGAACGCAGCGATGTCAAAGTGCCAAGCCCTGAGGCAAATCCTATACAAGGCTTGTACAAATCTCAACGTTCATACCAAAAAAAGCCGCCCCTTACTGGCAAGGGGCGGCGGGTCAGGCGACAGCGGTAATCAGTGCATGAACAGCGCGATCAGGATGATCACAGGGATTGGCACACCGAGGAAAAACAGCAGTAATGAGCGCATGGTGATGCTCCTTGATTAACGAATGGGGGCGGTGGTGGAGTAGGTTTCGCTGTGCACCAGCACCACGGCGTCGCGGCGACGGCCACCGAAGGTAGCGGCCAGGCTGGCGAAGAACGCACCACACAGCAACGCTACGAACATCCACAGCGAGGTCCAGGCAGCCACTTTGGTGGCGGTATCAGCGGCTTTCTGAGCCGCTACCTTGGCGTCTTCCACAGCTTGGCGGGCCTGGCCATAGACCTGATCCACGCGCTGCTGCGCCTGTTCAGGGGTCAGGTTGGTACGCTGGCTGACCAGTTGCGCCAGGTAGGCACGGTCTTCAGCGCTCAACTGCCCGTTGTTGCTGATGGTGCGGGCGAATACGCGGGTGACCTGGGCGTGGGCAGCGTCATCGCTGACCGCGGCCGGACGGTCGTCACGGAACAGGGTGTCGACGAAGTAGCCGAACGGGTCGCTACCGCCGGAAGCCTGACTGCCCGCCGCGGCGCTGGCGGCGGTGACGGCGCCGGAGGCCATGCTGGCGCCTGCTTTCACGCCACCACCGACCACGCTGCTGACCGAGCCGAGCACCAGGGTAGCGGTGACCAGGGTTGCCACGGCCCAGGAGAGGAAGCCATGGGCGGTGTCGCGGAAATACACTTCGTCACCGTGCACAGTGGCCCATTTGACGCGCAAGCGCCCAGCCAGGTAGCCCCCCATGCCGGCGGCGATGATCTGCGTCACGGCCAGCCAGACGATCCCGGAAATGCCCAGGGTCTTGGCGCTGGCACCCTCCCCGGCCCACGGCGACACGGCCGAGAAGCCAAGGCCGAAGCCCAGCAGGATGAGAATCAGCGACAGCGCGGCGGCAGCGGCGGCCCCGGCGAAAATCGCTGCCCATGAAACACCCGAGTGGTTGGACCCCTCGGTAGCAGTGGCAAGTTCAGCTTGGGTAATCATTGTTGTGATGCTCCTGGCAAACAGTCGGTAAGGCATGCACTGGGGTTAGTGCAGCGGGCGTGCCAGCCAGGGCAAAAAACAATACCTTTACTATTCAATACGTTAGCGCGACGGCCTTTTGCGAGATCATGCAAAGTGCATGATAAGACCCTGTTGCGGCAGGCGTTCTGCATCCTGCGGGCTTCATGTTGGGGGAGCAGGCAGTGTGTTTAGATGGTCGGGTATCCCTCTGAAACGCTGGAGCTGTGCATGTCCACCCCTCTGAAAGACCACCTGCGCTTTCATCGCCCACACGACCACCTGAACACCACCTTTGGCAATGACACCTTCGCCCTGAAAGCCGAGGCGTTCGCCCGCTTCTTCGGCACGCCGACGTTTCTCGGCGCGCAGACCCTGGTGGTGGTGTTGTGGGTGGCGGCGAACATGACCGGGTTGGTGGCGTTCGATGTCTACCCTTTCATTCTGCTGAACCTGGCGTTCAGCCTGCAATCGGCCTACGCCGCGCCGTTGATCCTGCTGGCACAAACCCGCCAGGCCGCCCGCGACAAGGCCCAGTCCGACGCCGACGCCCTGCACCGCGAGGACCTGGCCAAGGCCAACATGGAGCGCCAGGAACGGGCGGAGCAGAACACGGCCCTGCTGTTGCAGTTGATGGAACAGAACACCGAGCTGACCGAAACCACCCGGCAATTGACCGAGCGCGTGGAAGCGCTGACGCGGCAAATTCACCAGAAGCTGGTGTAGCGCAACCATCCAGCGGACTTGGCCGCGTCGGTGGTGTACGCGGTGGGGCGTGGTAACGCAATCAATCCTTGAGGGCGTTGCCCAGGGTCTCGATGTTGGCGCGGTAGAAACCCAGGTAGGTGCTGGCCGGGCCGCTGGCGGTCAACGCATCGGAATACAAGGTGCCGCCGATGCGCGCGCCGCTTTCGTCGGCGATCTGGCGCAGCAGGCGGGCGTCTTCGATGTTCTCGATGAACACCGCCTTGATGTGGTCGGCACGAATCTGCCGGATCAGTGCCGCGACTTCACCGGCCGACGGCTCGCGCTCGGTGTTCAGGCCCTGGGGCGCCAGGAACTGGATGCCGTAAGCCTGGCCCAGGTAACCGAAGGCATCGTGGGAGGTGACGATGCGGCGGTGGCCTTCGGCCAGGCTGTCGAACGTCTGCCTGGCCACCGCCAACAGCGCGCGGATCTGCGCCACGTAGGCATCATGGTTACGCTGGTATTGGCTGGCATGGGCAGGGTCGACCTGGGTCAGCCCGCGCAGGATATTGCCGGCGTACACCTCGGCATTGGCCAGGCTGTTCCAGGCATGGGGGTCGGGCACGGTCTGGCCTTCTTCATCCAGGGTACGCGGCAGCACGCCCTGGCTGGCTTTAATGACCTTGGCGGTGGTTTCGCTGCTGGTTACCAGGCGGTCCAGCCAAGGCTCGAACGACAGGCCGTTCTCGATGATCAGGTCGGCCTGCTGCACATGGCGGGCATCGTCCGGCGAGGTCTCGTAGACATGGGCGTCCTGGTCAGGGCCCACCACGTTTTCCAGCTGGATGTAGTCGCCGCCGATCTGCCGGGTCATGTCGGCGAGAATACTGAAACTGGTCACCACCTTGACCTTGTCGGCGGCCTGGGCCAGTACGGGCAGCAATACGGACAACAGCACAATCAACACACGCATGATCAGACTCACTGGGGAATGGGCGAACCGTCACGGCGCAATACGCCATGCACCGGGCCGAACAGCACGGACAACAGGTAGCCGGCACCGGCCACCACGACAATCGCCGGACCACTGGGCAGCGACAGGTAATAGGACACCAGCAGCCCCAGCCATACCGACAGGCAGCCGAGGAGCGCCGCGCACAGCAACAGCACCGGCAAACGACGGCTCCAGAACCGGGCGGCGGTGGCGGGCAGCATCATCAGGCCCACCATCATCAGGGCACCGATGGCCTGGAAACCCACCACCAGGTTCAGCACCACCAGGCCCAGAAACAGGCCGTGGGCCAGCGGCCCGAAGCGGCTGACGCTGCGCAGGAACAAGGGGTCGAGGCTGTCCAGCACCAGCGCCTTGTAGATCAGCGCCAGCACGGCCAGGCTGCCGATGGCCACCCAGACCATGGCGTCCAGGGTGGTCTTGTCCACCGCCAGGGCCGAGCCGAACAGCAGGCCCAGCAAATCCAGGCGCTTGCCGGCCAGGCCCAGGATCAGCACACCAGAGGCCAGGGAAATGGGGTAAATGGCCGCCAGGCTGGCGTCCTCACGCAAGCCGGTGTTACGGCTGATCCAGGCTGCCAGCCCGGCCACCGCCAGGCCAGCGGTAAGGCCGCCCAGCGTCAGCGCCGGCAGCGACAGGCCGGCGATCCAGAAGCCGGTGGCCGCGCCGGGCAGTATGCCGTGGGCAATAGCGTCCCCGATCAGGCTCATGCGCCGCAGAACCAGGAACACCCCCAGCGGCGCGGCGCTGGCGGCCAGCAGCAGGCCGCCGAACAGGGCACGGCGCATGAAGGCGAATTCAACGAAGGGTTGCCACAGGTGCGCAAGCATCAGGCCACCTTGCGCAGGCTGGCGCCAGCAATCAGTTGTGCGCTGTGGTCCAGGCGGCAGCCCTCGGGGGCGATCAACAGGCATTGGTCGACGCGCTCGCGCACCGCGGCCAGGTCATGACACACCAGCACCAGGGTACGACCCTGGTGGTGCCATTGCAGCATCTGCTGCCATAGCAAGCTCTGGCTGGCCTCATCGAGGCTGGCGTCCGGCTCATCCAGCAACAACAGCGGCGCCTCGGTCAGGCTCAGGCGCGCCAGTAGCGCGCGTTGCAGCTCGCCCCCGGACAGCGCCTGCAAATGGCGCTTTTCCAGGCCATTCAAGCGCCAGTCGTCCAGGGCCCGCGCCAAGCGCACCCGACGCTCGCCGCGCGACAGCCGGCTGCCCCAGAACCCGGCGCTGACCAACTCGCCCAGGCTGATGGGAAATTGTCGGTCGATGGCCTGCTGCTGCACCAGGTAGCCAATGCCACCGGTGCGCGCCGCGACCTGCAGCGTGCCTGCCAATGGCCGCTGCAGGCCGGCGATGCACTTGAGCAGGCTACTCTTGCCACAGCCATTGCCGCCGATCACCGCCGTGAAGCTGGCGGCGGGCAGGTGCATGTCCAGGGGCGGCGTCAACGGACGCGCGGCCGGTCCCCATTGCAGCTGTTGACAGGTAATCATCGGCGGCCTCCTGAAACGAAGGCGGTGCGGGTAAACGGCAAGGGCATGGTCGTGGCAATGTCGGCGGGTGAAGGTGGTTATGATATAACATCTTTCACCTTCCCAGATGAAAAATCTGTCATCGCCCCGATGGTTCGTATTGCCCCGCGTTTACCGTTATCCTGAGCGCCGCCTGTAACCTGCTATCGCTATTCGCCTGTCATTACAAGGAACACACAATGTCCAATATCATCCTGGTACTCAACGGCCCCAACCTGAACATGCTCGGCCTGCGCGAGCCGGCGGTCTACGGCCACGAGACCCTGGCCGACGTCGAAGCCATGGCCACCCGCCACGGCGAGGGCCACGGCTTTGCCGTGGAATGCAAGCAGACCAACCACGAAGGCCAGATGATCGACTGGATACACCAGGCCCGCGGCCGCGTGGCCGGTATCGTCATCAACCCCGGCGCCTGGACCCACACCTCGGTGGCCATTCACGACGCGTTGATCGCGTGTGAAGTGCCCGTGCTGGAAGTGCACATTTCCAACGTGCACAAGCGCGAATCGTTCCGCCACCATTCCTACGTGTCGCTGGTGGCGGTGGGCGTGATCGCAGGTTTTGGTACTCAGGGCTACACCCTGGCGATCGACCGGTTCGCCACGCTGCTCAAGTAACCTCAAGGCCCTGCCTTGAGCCGGGCGAAGCTTGGGAAAACACCAGCCCCCCACTAATGCTGCACGCAGGGCCGTTCCTGAGCTTCGCACGGCCCCACGGGGTTCAGCGCCAACCGGTCGCCCGCAACGCGTCCAGCAACACCGGCGCCTTGAGCCCAGGCACCGGCGTGCCATCGTCGGCGCACATGTCCTCCCCCGCCAGCAGCACGTTGATGATCGCCTCCTCTACCGCCTCTGCCGCCGCCGCGAACAGCGCCGAGATATGGTCGTTGTTGACCATACTCAGCGCGGTGGTCAGCGGCAGGTCCTTGCGCCCGTAATCGGCGGGCGGCAGGTCGCGGTTGCCGGTGGCGAACGCCAGGAACACATCCCCACTGGAGTCCTCGGTGCCGCCACCGGTACGGGCAATCCCGATGGACGCCCGCTGGGCCAGGCGCTGGCACTGGTGCGGCAGCAACGGCGCGTCGGTGGCCAGGACCACCACGATCGAGCCCATGCCCGGCGTGCCCTGCTCGGCAAACGGCGAGGGAGGCCCACCCAGGTGGCGCCCCACCGGGTAGCCGTCCACGCGCAACTCGGTGCGCTTGCCGTGGTTGGCCTGCACCAGCGCGCCCACTGTCCAGCCACCCTGCCCGGCCGCCAGCTTGCGCGAGGCCGTGCCGATGCCGCCCTTGAATTCGTGGCAGATCATGCCGGTACCGCCACCCACGGCCCCCTCGGTGACAGGACCGGGGTGTGCCGTCGCCAAGGCTTGCTCGACCTGGGCAGCGCCCACGTGCTGGCCCCAGATGTCATTGAGCACGCCGTCATAGGTTTCCATCACCACCGGCATGCACCAGTACACCGCCGGGTCACGCAGGCTGTCACGCTCATGGGCAATGAGCGCATCGCGTACCACCCCCACGCTGTGGGTGTTGGTGATGGCGACCGGCGTGGTCAGCAACCCTGCCTCGCGAATCCACTCAAGCCCGGTGGCATCGCCATTGCCGTTGAGCACATGGCACCCGGCGAAGCACGGCTGCTGGCGCGCGGCGCCGGGCCGTGGTTCGACGACGGTGACACCTGTACGCACGTGTTTGCCCTCGACCACCGTGCGCAGCGTGCTGTGGCCCACCCGCACCCCCGGCACATCGGTAATCGCATTCAGTTCGCCGGGTGTGCCCAGCCCCAGGGTGATGCCCAATTCACGCGCACGCATGGTGGCTCCTGTTTCAGAGTTTCTGGAAAGCCGGGCTCAGGCGCCCGGTAGTGCAATAAAGAATGACCGATACCGCCAGCAGCCCTGTCAGCACCATCACATCGCGGTTCGACGCGTCGGCCAGCAGGGTCAGCATCAGGTAACCGGCGCCCGCGGTGGCCAGCAGCGCTGGCACCGGCCATAGCGGCATGCGGTAAGGGTGCTCACGGTCACGGCGCAGCACCCGGCTGAACAGCGCGCACAGGGCGACGATCAGGTACACCAGCACGATCAGCAGCACGCTGAACGAGGTCAGGCTGGCCAGATCCGAGTTGAAGGTCAGCGCCGCCGAGGGCACCGCCAGGAACAACGTGGCCAACCAGGGCGACTCCCAGCGCGGGTGAATCTTGCTGAAGGCCCGGTTCAACGGCGCCGTCCACAGGGCGTCGCGGCCACTGCTGAACACCACGCGGCCGGTCTGGATAACGATGGCCACCAGGGCGTTGAACACCGACAGGAAGATGCCTGCGCTGACCAGGCGTGCCAGCAACGGGCTGCCATGGCTGGTCAGCAGATAGCCGATAGGGTCGGGACTGGCAATCATCGCGCTCAGGGACGGCGCGCCGATTAGCAACGAGCTCAGCGGCACCATCTCGATGATCACGACCAGCACCAGCGACCACAGTACCGCCTTGGCCACGCCGTGACCGCCATCGTGCATGTCCTCGCCCAGCAGCACAGCGCCTCCGTAGCCATTATAGGAGAACAACCCCACGCCCACCGCGCCGATCACCAGGGCCCAGGGCGCGGCCTGCAAGGCGCCATCGACCACGACCTGCGGGTGCACCAGCACGCTCATGGGCTGTTCGGCGTGGCCATAGCCCAGGGCGACGATCACCAACAGTGCCGCCACTTCCAGTATCAGGCAGGTGCCGGTGACCCAGGCGTTGAGCTTGATATTGAGCACGCCCAGGGCAAAGCTGGCTACCACGATCACCAGGGCCACGGTCTGCGCATCGAACTGGGTGCCCAGCGCCGCATTCAGGTAAGTGGAGGCACCCGTGGCCAGCACGGGCGGAATGAACAGCAACATCACCAGCACCGTCAGGAACGTGGCGTAGCCGGCCATGCCGCCGAATACCCGCTTGGCGAACACATACTCGCCGCCGGCGCTGCGGTGGGCGCGGCCCAGTTCGGCGTAGCAAAAGGCAAACATCAGCGCCAGCACGGCAGCGATCAGGAACGCCATGATCATTCCGGAACCGGCCTGCCTGATGGCGAAGGGGGCGATCACGAACACGGAACTGGCCGGGGTCACCGCCGAGACGGTGATGGCAACCACATCGAAGACTTTCAGGGTGGGCTTGAGCGCAGGGGCCTGCGCGGGGGCATCGCTCATGTCGTTATCCTCTTGGTTGTTCTAGGTCTATGGAGGCAGCAACGAAAAGTGAGAGCCGGCACGCTCTGGCGGCGCGTCCGGGTGGGTGAACCCTACGGTGCGCATCAAGCCCTGGCTATCCCCGTTTTGGGTTACTCCTCTTGACGGACCGCCGAAAAACCCGCAAAAACGCGCTACCCCCGCCCCGGAAAACTGCCCCATGGAACTGCTGTTCAGCGAAGTCGGCGCCCATGCCAGCCTGGCCCGTGCCATCGAGCACCTGGGCAGCCCACGCTTCTTCAGGCAATTGATCCTGCTGTTGCAGCACTGGCTGCCCTTCGACAACGCCCTGGCCATCCACTACCCCAGCGACACCGCCCCCCGCGCGCTGGAGGAGTAGGACGCCCTGCCCCACGGCGGCCCCGCTGCCATGCTCGTCTACCTGGACGGCCTTTACCTGCTGGACCCGTTTTTCCAGGCCTGCCGCGAGGGCATCGCCAGCGGCCTGTACCGCCTGGAGGAAGTGGCGCCCGACCATTTCCGCCAGAGCGAGTACTACCTCAACTATTTCCACGACAACGTGCTGGAGGACGAACTGCAATTCATCCTGCAATTGGGCGCCGAAGGCACCTTGTCGCTGTCGTTGGGCATGCGCCAACCCTTCACCACGGCCCAGGCGGGCCGCCTGCACACCCTGGCGCCCTGGGTACTGGCACTGATGCGCCAGCACTGGCAGGCCCAGGCGCCGCGCCCGGCGGCACCAGAGCCGCGGGAACTGTCCCACCACATCCGCGACGCCATGAGCCAATTCGGCGCCGGGGTGCTCTCGGAACGGGAAGTGGAGATCGCCCGGCTGATCTTGCGCGGTTTCTCCTCCAAGGCCATGGCAGAGCGGTTGCATATCTCCCCGGAGACCATCAAGGTGCACCGGCGCCATCTGTACGCCAAACTCGACATCGCCTCGCAGCCCGAGCTTTTCTCGCTGTTCATCCAAGCCCTTGGGCACGACCCGCAACATCCCTGAGGCAGCCGCCGCTTTAGCGTCTATGCTTGCAGAGGGCCGCCGGCAATGCATGCCACCAGGCCCCGCAACGTATTGGAATTCCACACAAAACAGGGAGTACGCGATGACCGCTGCGGCGTTTGGCACCCTCAACCTGAGCCTGGCTGCCCTGACCGACCAGGTCATAGGTGAAGTGCGCAACCACATTGGCCACATAACCCTCAACCGCCCCGACGACCTCAACGCCCTCAACCTGGACATGGTGCGCACCGTGCGCGGCTACCTCGACGCCTTTGCCGCCGACCCGCACATTCACGCGGTGATGCTGCGCGGCAACGGCCGCGGGTTGTGCGCGGGCGGCGACATCCGCTGGCTGTACGACACCTACCAGAACGGCACTCAGCAGCACGAGACCTTCTTCACCGAGGAGTACGCCCTGGACCTGTGCCTGCACCATTACCGCAAACCGGTACTGGCGCTGATGGATGGCTATACCCTGGGCGGCGGCATGGGCCTGGCCCAGGGTGCCGACCTGCGCATCGTCACCGAGCGCAGCCGCATTGGCATGCCGGAAGTCGCCATCGGCTACTTCCCCGACGTCGGCGGCAGCTATTTCCTGCCGCGCATCCCGGGGGAACTGGGCATTTATCTGGGCGTCACTGGCGCCCAGATCCAGGCCGCCGACGCCCTGTACTGCGGCCTGGCCGACTGGTACCTGGACAGCGGCAAACTGGCCACCCTGGACGAACGCCTCGACCGCCTGACCTGGACTGACTACCCCCTCAAAGACCTGCAGAGCACCCTGGCCAAACTGGGCCAACAAGCCTTGCCCAACGCCCCCCTGGACCGCCTGCGGCCGGCCATCGACCATTTCTTCGCCCTGCCCGACATCGCCAGCATGGTCGAGCAACTGCACCAGGTCACCGTCGCCGACAGCCACCAATGGGCCGACGCCACCGCGCAACTGATGAAACAGCGCTCGCCGCTGGCCATGTCGGTCACCCTGGAAATGCTGCGCCGGGGCCGGCACATGAGCCTGGAAGACTGCTTCAACATGGAAATGCACCTGGACCGCCAGTGGTTTGCCCATGGCGACCTGCTGGAAGGGGTGCGAGCGCTATTGATCGACAAGGACAAGCAACCCCGGTGGCGGCCCCCAACGCTGGAACTGCTGGACCGCAAGCAGGTGGAGCAGTTTTTCGAAGGGGTGTAGCGAGCGAGGTCCTGAATCAGCGCCCGTTGAACCGCGCTTCGCGCTTGGCGATGAACGCGGCCATACCTTCTTTCTGGTCTTGCGTCGCGAACGCTGCATGGAACACCCGGCGCTCGAACCGCACCCCCTCGCTAAGGCTGACTTCAAACGCGCGGTTGACGCTTTCCTTGACCATCATGGCCACCGGTAATGACTTGGCGGCGATCTGCGCGGCAGTCGCCAGGGCCTCTTCCAGCAACTGGTCAGCCGCGACGATACGCGCCACCACGCCGGCACGCTCGGCTTCCACCGCGTCCATCAGCCGACCCGTCAGGCACAGCTCCATGGCCTTGGCCTTGCCGACGGCATGGGTCAGGCGCTGGGTGCCGCCCATGCCCGGCAGTACGCCCAGCTTGATTTCCGGTTGGCCGAACTTTGCCGTGTCTGCGGCCAGGATGAAGTCGCACATCAGCGCCAGTTCACAACCGCCGCCCAGGGCGAAGCCGGCCACGGCGGCGATCATCGGCGTGCGACGGTTGGCGATGCGGTCGGTCTCGCTGAACAGGTCGTCCAGGTAGATCTGCGGGTAGGTGCGCTCGGCCATTTCCTTGATATCGGCGCCGGCGGCGAACGCTTTGGCCGAACCGGTGAGCACGATGCAGCCGATGTCGCGGTCGGCATCCAGGGTGTCGAGGGCCTGGTTCAATTCGCTGATCAACTGGGCGTTGAGGGCATTGAGCGCCTCGGGGCGGTTGAGGGTGATCAGTGCGACACGGCCACGGGTTTCCAGCAGCAGGGTTTGGTACGCCATGGAGCGTTCTCCGTCTTACAGGTTGCGCGCAATGACCATGCGCTGGATGTCGCTGGTGCCTTCGTAGATCTGGCAGATACGCACGTCGCGGTAAATGCGTTCCAGCGGGAAGTCATTGAGGTAACCATAGCCACCCAAGGTCTGCAATGCGTCTGAACAGGCCTTTTCGGCCATTTCCGAGGCAAACAGCTTGGCCATTGACGCCTCCACCAGAGCCGGCTGCCCGGCATCGCGCAGGGCTGCGGCGTGATAGACCATTTGCCGGGCGACGCTGATCTGGGTATGCATGTCGGCCAGCCGAAAGGCCACGGCCTGGTGCTCGATCAAAGGCTGGCCGAAGCTGGTGCGCTCGCGGGCGTAGTCCCGTGCCGCCTCGAACGCCGCCCGTGCCATGCCCACGGCCTGGGCGGCGATGCCGATGCGCCCGCCTTCGAGGTTGGCCAGGGCGATCTTGTAGCCCTGCCCTTCGCTACCCAGCAGATTGGCGGCGGGCACGCGCAGGTCGTCGAACACCAGTTGGCAGGTGTCGCTGGCATGCAGACCGAGCTTTTCCTCCACCCGTACCACCTGGTAGCCGGGGCTGTCGGTGGGCACGATGAAGGCGCTGATGCCGCGCTTGCCCGCTTGTGGGTCCGTGACGGCGAAGACGATGGTCATGCCGGCGTTGCTGCCCGAGGTGATGAACTGCTTGCTGCCGTTGATCACGTAGTGGTCGCCGTCCCGCCTAGCACGGGTGCGCAGGTTGCTGGCGTCGGAACCCGCCTGGGCCTCCGTCAGGGCAAACGCCCCGAGCATGCCGCCGCTGGCCAGGGGCTGCAGGTACTGAGCCTTCTGCGCCTCGGTGCCGAACGTGAGAATAGGCACGCAGCCCACCGAGTTGTGCACGCTCATGATGGTGGAGCACGCACCGTCACCGGCGGCGATTTCTTCCAGGGCCATGGCATAGGCCAGGTACCCGGTGTCGCAACCGCCCCACTGCTCAGGCACCAGCATGCCGAAAAAACCCAGCTCGGCCATTTCCGCCAGGGCTTCACGGGGGAAGGTGTGGTCGCGGTCCCACTGGGCTGAGAAAGGCTTCAGGCGTTCCTGGGCGAAGTGGCGGGCAGCCTCGCTGATCTGGCGTTGCTCTTCATTGGCTAGCATGCAAGCTCCTTAATACACACATTCGAGGGCCAACGCGGTGGCTTCACCGCCACCGATGCAAAGGGCGGCGATGCCCCGTGACAAGCGGCGCTGACGCAGGGCATGAATCAGGGTCACCAGGATGCGTGCCCCCGAAGCGCCAATGGGGTGGCCCAGGGCGCAGGCGCCGCCGTGCACATTGACCTTGCTGTGGGGCAGGTCCAGCGCCTGCATGGCGGCCAGGGTGACCACCGCAAAGGCCTCATTGATCTCGAACAGGTCGACACTGGCCAGGTCCCAGCCGGTGCGGCTGACCAGGCGTTCAATGGCGCCGATGGGCGCGGTGGGAAACAGCCCCGGGGTGTCGGCAAAGGTGGCGTGGCCGTGGACGATCGCCAGCGGCGCCAGGCCTCGGCGCTCGGCTTCACTGCGGCGCATCAGCACCAGCGCGGCGGCGCCGTCGGAGATCGAGCTGGCGTTGGCCGCCGTCACCGTGCCGCCGTCGCGAAAGGCCGGCTTGAGGCCAGGGATCTTGTCCAACCGCGCCTTGGGCGGTTGTTCATCGTCACAGATCCGGCGTGACTCTTTGCCTGCCTGCACGGTCAGGGGCACGATCTCGTCCTTGAAGTGGCCACCGCTGATGGCCTGCTGGGCACGGGTCAGGGACGCGACAGCGAAGTCGTCCTGCTGCTGGCGGCTGAAACCCAGGGCCTGGGCGCAGTCTTCAGCGTAGGTGCCCATCAACCGGCCGGGTTCGTAGGCATCTTCCAGGCCATCGAGAAACAGGTGGTCCAGCACCCGGCCGTGGCCCATGCGGTAACCGGCGCGGGCTTTGTCCAGCAGATACGGGGCGTTGGACATGCTCTCCATGCCCCCGGCCACCACCACGCGGGCGCTGCCGGCCAGCAACTGGTCATGGCCGAGGATGACCGCTTGCATCCCGGAGCCGCACATCTTGTTCAAGGTGGTGCACGGGGTGCCCTTGTCCAGGCCAGCGCCAAGGGCGGCCTGGCGCGCCGGGGCCTGGCCGAGGCCGGCGGACAGCACGCAGCCCATCAGCAGCTGGTCCACCGCGTCGCTGCCCAATGAGGCACGGCTGACGGCGGCGCGGATGGCTTCGGCACCCAACTGCGGTGCGGAAAGGGTTTTGAGGTCGCCCTGCAGGCCACCCATGGGCGTGCGGGCAGCGCTGACGATGACGATGGGATCGATGTTCATGGGGCTCTCCCGGGAATTATCTGGCGGCCATGCGCAGGGCGCCGTCCAGGCGAATGACTTCGCCGTTGAGCAGGCGGTTTTCGACGATGTGCCGTACCAGCGCGGCGTATTCACCGGGGTGGCCGAGCCGCGGCGGGAACGGCACGCCAGCGGCCAGGGAGCTGCGAACTTCCTCGGTCATGCCGGCCATCATGGGCGTCTCGAACACGCCCGGGGCAATGGTCATCACGCGAATGCCAAAGCGCGCCAGCTCTCGGGCGGCGGGCAAGGTCAGGCTGACGATGGCGCCTTTGGACGCGGCATAGGCGGCCTGGCCGATCTGGCCGTCGTAGGCCGCCACCGAGGCGGTGTTGATGATGATGCCGCGCTCGCCGTCTTCGCCGGGCGCGCCTTCGGCCATGGCCACGGCTGCCAGACGCATCAGGTTGAAGCTGCCCACGACGTTGATCTCCAGCACGCGGCTGAAACTGTCGAGGCCGTGGGGGCCCTCCTTGCCGAGGATCTTCTCGCCAGCGACCACCCCGGCGCAGTTGACCAGGCCGTGCAGGCCGCCGAAGGTGCTGACCGCCAGGTCGACGGCCGCCTGGGCCTGGTCTTCGCGGCGGATGTCAGCCACGGCATGACGAGCCGTGGGGCCGAGCTTTTGCGCCTGGGCAGCGACGGCCTCGGCATTGAGGTCTACAAGGACCACGTTGGCGCCCGCCTCGGCCAGCAACTGCGCCGTGGCAGCACCAAGGCCCGAGGCAGCGCCGCTGACCATGAAAGTCCGTTGTGCGATAAGCATGGAGCGCTTCCTTATTGTTGTGAACGTCTCCCTGAAATATGGCCCCGGCCCGGCACGGCGGCAATGGTCAAAGCGCTCAGGGGGCGTGAGCGGTTTGGCCACCGGCGCCCAGGATCAGGCTGCGATAGTGCCCGGGGCTGGCGCCGGTCCATTTGCGAAAAGCCTTGTAGAACGAACTGGCATCGGCAAAGCCCAGGCGTTCGGCGATGGCCTCGAACGGCACGTGCGCTTCGGCCAGCCAGGCCACCGCCAGCTCGCGACGCACACTGTCCTTGAGGCGTTGCCAGGTCTGGCCTTCGTCGGCCAGCCGCCGGCGCAAGGTGGCCGCCGACAGTTGCCACTGGCGTGCCGCAGCCTCGGCCTCCGGCCAGCCGTGGGGCGGTTGTTGGCGCAACCACTGGCGCACCTGGCGGGCGAAGCTATCGGGGTCGCGGTACTTGACCAAGATGTTGCCCGGGGCGCGGTTGAGGAAGCGTTGCAGGTCGGCTGGGGTGCGGCGCACCGGCAGGTCCAGGCAATCGGCGGCGAAGATGATGCGTGTGCGCGGCCGCTCGAAGCGCAGGTTATCGGAGAACATCACCCGGTAGTCGTCGCAGTAGTCCGGCGCCGGCCCGCGCAGTTCAACCGCCAGGATCGGGATGCGGCGCCCGGCCAGCCAGCACGCCACGCCATGAACGATCATCCAGTAGGTGAAATAGGTGAAGGCCCGGCGCGGTGGCAAGGCGCTGTCGTCGATGACGATCTCGGCCAGGCTTTGCTGGCGTTGCAAGGTGGCGGGCAGGTCCTTGAGCATCAGCGAGAGAAAGCCCAGGGCGGCGTCCAGCGCGGCCGCCAGGGTGGGCTGGGCCATGGCGCAGCGGCACAGGAAGGCCAGGCTGCCGGCGCGCAGGGGGCGCGGGTCCATGCCGAAGAATTCGTCGTCGGTGTCGCGGGCGATCTGGCGCCACAGGCGCGCGTAAGCCAGCACGGGCACGCGGGCCTGCATCGGGTCGATGCCGGCGTTGGCCAGCGCGGCACTGGGCGCGGCCGCGGCCTGCTGCAAGGCTTCGCGGACCATGTGCATCGAGATGGTGTCTTTTTGCGCCATGGAACTGCTCGACAAGGTGGACAGTCCATCCTAACAGCGATAACGCCGCGTGTGACGGGCGCGCCCGGTCCTGCAGGGTGCGGTGCTGATTTTTTACAGTGGGATCAAGGCGAAAGCGGTACAGTTGGCCGGTTGAATTTTCCATGGCGAGGACGCCCCATGCTTCGTGTTTCCGCACTCATTCTTTCCTGCCTGCTGGCCGCTGGCGCCCAGGCCACCGAGCCCCCGGCGCCGGTCTACGGCCAGGAACTGCAAGGCTTCGACTACCCCTACCCGCTCAAGCATTTCGAATTCGAGTCCCAGGGCAAGTCCCTGCAAATGGGCTACATGGATGTACCCGCCAAGGGCCACGCCAACGGTCAGACCTTGTTGCTGATGCACGGCAAGAATTTCTGTGCCGCCACGTGGGACACCTCCATCAAGGCCCTGACCGACGCCGGCTATCGCGTGGTGGCCGCGGACCAGGTCGGTTTCTGCACCTCCAGCAAACCTGAGAATTACCAGTACAGTTTCCAGCAATTGGCGACCAACACCCACGCCCTGCTGGCCTCCCTGGGCATCGACAAGGTCACCGTGCTGGGCCATTCCACCGGCGGCATGCTCGCCACCCGCTATGCCCTGCTCTACCCCGGGCAGGTGCAGCGCCTGGCCATGGTCAACCCCATCGGCCTGGAAGACTGGAAAGCATTGGGCGTGCCTTATCGCACCGTTGACCAGTGGTTCGCACGCGAAGCCAAACTCACTGCCGACGGCATCCGCAGCTATGAACGCAGCACCTATTACGCCGGGCGCTGGAAGCCGGAATTCGAACGCTGGGTGACCATGCTCGCGGGCCTCAATCAGGGCCCGGGGCACAACCTGGTGGCGTGGAACTCGGCGCTGATCTACGACATGATCTTCACCCAGCCAGTGGTCTATGAGTTCAAGGACCTGAAGATGCCGACCCTGCTGCTGATCGGCGACGCCGACACCACTGCCATCGGCAGCGACATCGCGCCCCCCGAGGTCAAGGCGCGCATCGGTCATTACAACGTGCTGGGCAAACAGGCCGCCCAGGTCATTCCCCACGCCACCCTGGTGGAATTCCCCGGCCTGGGCCACGCCCCGCAAATGGAACAACCCGAGCAATTCCACAAGGCCCTGCTGGCCTGGTTATCGAAGAACTGAACTCAAGGAGCAATGGTATGCGCATAGCCGTGATCGATGACTGGCAAGACGTCGCCAGTGACGTGGTGGACTGGGCCCCGCTGCGTGCGCTGGGCCAGGTCGATTTCCTGCCCGACTACCCCGCCGACAACGAAGCCCTGGTGGCACGCCTGCTGCCCTACGACGTGATCTGCGTGATGCGCGAGCGTACTCTTTTCGACGCCGAGCTTATCCGGGGGCTGTCCAACCTCAAGCTGCTGGCCACGGGCGGCATGCGCAACGCGGCCATCGACCTGGCCGCGGCCAACGCCCTGGGCGTGCAGGTGGTAGGCACCGAGAGCTACAAGCACGCCGCTCCGGAGTTGACCTGGGCGCTGATCATGGCCTCTACCCGCAACCTGCTGGCCGAGGCCGCGTCGCTGCAATCGGGCGGCTGGCAGATCGGCCTGGGCGGTGACCTGCACGGCAAGACCCTGGGCATCCTCGGCCTGGGCAGCATCGGTGAAAAAGTGGCGAAATTCGGCCAGGCGTTCGGCATGAAGGTCATCGCCTGGAGCGAGAACCTGACCGCCGAGCGCGCCAGCAGCGTCGGCGTGACCTGGGTCAGCAAGCAGGAGCTGTTTGCCCAGGCCGACGTGCTCAGCGTGCACCTGGTACTGAGCGAGCGCACTCGCGGGCTGGTGGACCGCGAAGCGCTGGGCTGGATGAAACCCCGTGCGCTGCTGGTGAACACCGCCCGCGGCCCGATCGTCGACGAGGACGCGCTGGTGGAGGCGCTCAAGGCCAACCGCCTGGGCGGCGCGGCGCTGGATGTGTTCAGTGTCGAGCCCCTGCCGGCCAATCACCCGTTCCGTACCCTGCCCAACGTTCTGGCCACCCCCCACGTGGGCTACGTCAGCGCCAACAACTATCGCGTGTTCTACGGCCAGATGATTGAAGACATCCTGGCCTGGCATGACGGCCAGCCCATTCGCCTACTGGCCTGACCACACCTGGGCTTCGGTCCAGCCCAGCTCGGCGAAGTCCTGGGCGCGCAAATGCGCTTCACCTTCGCAGAAGAATTCGTCGAGCTGGGGCGGTTTGATGTCGGTTTCCGCGAGCATGGCGTGTACCTGGCCACGGTGGTGGATCTGGTGTTCGAACAGGTGCGACAGCAGGCGCAAGCGGGTATCGCGCTGGGTACGATCGGGGCGCAGGATGGTCACGTAGCGGCCCAGACTGTCGTCCTTGAGCAACCGGCAGCAGGCAATCAGGCGATGGTCGGCCTGGGCCTGCTCGCGGTGCAGCGCCAGGCAAGTGTCAAACGGCTCTTCGGGGTCGAAGAAGCGCTGGCTGTCCAGCTCCGGCGGCTCGCCAGCCTGTTCGCACTCCAGCGCCTGCAGGTAGAACCAGTCCACTGTGAGGGTGTGGTTGAGCGTGGCCTTGATCGAGGGGAAAAAACTGCTGCGCGGTGCCAGGAACTCGTCCTGGCTCAGTTGCAGGCAGGCCTTGTACAGCCGGTGGTTGGCCCAGCCATTGTTGTAGGCCATGGTCAGCAGATGATGCGACAGGAGGTCGGCCATCACGGTGTCTTCAGCTGAAACGTTGCAATTGCATCTCCCGCAGCCGGCTCAGGGTACGCCGGAACGGGAACGACAGATACCCTTGAGTGTAGAGTCCCTCCAGCGCCACCCGTGCTTCGATGTACAACGGCACCCGGCGGTCGTAGCACTCGTCCACCAGGGCGATGAAGCGGCGCACGCCGTCGTCGTTGGCCGACAATTGCGGGAGTTCCCGATCCCCGGCCGCCACCCGTTCGGCGGCATCTTCGGTGCCACGGGCGATCTTCGCCGGCCGTTGCCGGGCACCCAGTTCCGGTACTTCACCCAGCAGAATCGCACTGAAGCGGTCGCACAGTTGCATGAAATCCATGGCCGCCCAGGGTTGCTCGCACACTTGCTCGTAGGTGCACCACAGGGTGTGCTCGCTGGCCCGCACCACGGGCAACTGCCGGTAGCCCACCGGGATAGGTTCGTCGCTGGCGGGCTGGTCGCCGCTCAACTGGACGAACGCCCCGGCCAGCGCCTCGGGTTCGTTGACCCAGTAGCGCTGCAGCGTGGTGCCTGGGTGCAGGCGGTGGTCCTGCTCGCCGTCCACCGCCAGTACCTGCATGTGCGCCTCGATGGCGGCGATGGCCGGCAGGAAGCGGTCGCGGTTGAAGCCGTCGGCATACAGCTGCGCCGGTGGCTGGTTGGAGGTCGCGACCACCGTCACCCCCGCGTCGAACAGCGCCGACATCAGGCCGCCCAGGATCAAGGCGTCGGCAATGTCGGTGACGAAGAACTCGTCGAAGCACAATACCCGGATCTCGCTGGCCAACTGGGCGGCCAGCGCCTGCAGCGGGTCACGTGTGCCGTTGAGCTGGAACAGATGCTGGTGCACCCACGCCATGAAATGGTGGAAATGCTGACGCCGGGCAGGCACGGTCAGGCAGCGGTGGAACAGGTCCATGAGCCAGGTCTTGCCCCGGCCAACCGGCCCCCACAGGTACAGGCCCTGGCAAGGCTCACCGGCTTGCAGGGCCTCGAAGCAGGCTTGCAGGGCCTGCACGGCGCGCTGCTGGGCAGGGTCGGGGGCGAAGTCGCGATCAGCGAGGGCGTGCTCGTAAGCGGCCTGGGGCGAGCGTGGGAATAGCATGTGACATCCTGTGCAATGGGCTCTGACACAGCGATTCTACGGCATCACCCACGCTCATGTGGGGCCGGGCGAAGCTCGGGAAGGCCGCGCTGCGGGTGTGCCTGATGTACCGCGCCGCCCGCTTCCCGAGCTGGCGCCCGGTCCCACAGGGCACCACCGCGCTGGCGAAACCCACCCTGTGGGACCGGGCGAAGCTCGGGAAGGCCGCGCTGCGGTGTGCCTGATGTCCCGCGGCGCCTGCTTCCCGAGCTGGCGCCCGGTCCCACAGGGAACCACCGCGATGGCGAAACCCACCCTGTGGGACCGGGCGAAGCTCGGGAAGACCGCCCTGCGGTGTGCCTGATGTCCCGCGGCGCCTGCTTCCCGAGCTGGCGCCCGGTCCCACAGGGCACCACCGCGCTGGCGAAACCCACCCTGTGGGACCGGGCGAAGCTCGGGAAGGCCGCGCTGCGGTGTGCTTGATGTCCCGCGGCGCCTGCTCCCCGAGCTGGCGCCCGGTCCCACAGGGCACCACCGCGATGGCGAAACTCACCCTGTGGGACCGGGCGAAGCTCGGGAAGACCGCCCTGCGGTGTGCCTGATGTCCCGCGGCGCCTGCTTCCCGAGCTGGCGCCCGGTCCCACCGGGCACCACCGCGCTGGCGAAACTTACCCCGTGGGACCGAGCGAAGCTCGGGAAGGCCGCCCTGCGGTGTGCCTGATGTACCGCGCCGCCTGCTTCCCGAGCTGGCGCCCGGTCCCACAAGGTGAACCACCGCGATGGCGAAACTCACCCTGTGGGACCGGGCGAAGCTCGGGAAGGCCACCCTGCGGTGCGCCTGATGTACCGCGCCGCCTGCTTCCCGAGCTGGCGCCCGGTCCCACCGGGCACCACCGCGCTGGCGAAACCCACCCTGTGGGACCGAGCGAAGCTCGGGAAGGCCGCGCTGCGGTGTGCCTGATGTACCGCGCCGCCTGCTTCCCGAGCTGGCGCCCGGTCCCACCGGGCACCACCGCGCTGGCGAAACTTACCCCGTGGGACCGGGCGAAGCTCGGGAAGACCGCCCTGCGGTGTGCCTGATGTCCCGCGCCGCCTGCTTCCCGAGCTGGCGCCCGGTCCCACAAGGTGAACCACCGCGATGGCGAAACTTACCCTGTGGGACCGGGCGAAGCTCGGGAAGGCCGCCCTGCGGTGTGCCTGATGTACCGCGCCGCCTGCTTCCCGAGCTGGCGCCCGGTCCCACAAGGTGAACCACCGCGATGGCGAAACTTACCCTGTGGGACCGGGCGAAGCTCGGGAAGGCCGCCCTGCGGTGTGCCTGATGTCTCGCGGCGCCTGCTTCCCGAGCTGGCGCCCGGTCCCACAGGGCACCACCGCGATGGCGAAACTTACCCTGTGGGACCGGGCGAAGCTCGGGAAGGCCACCCTGCGGTGTGCCTGATGTCCCGCGGCGCCTGCTCCCCGAGCTGGCGCCCGGTCCCACAGGGCACCACCGCGATGGCGAAACTTACCCTGTGGGGCCGGGCGAAGCTCGGGAAGGCCGCCCTGCGGTGTGCCTGATGTACCGCGGCGCCTGCTTCCCGAGCTGGCGCCCGGTCCCACAGGGCACCACCGCGATGGCGAAACTTACCCTGTGGGACCGGGCGAAGCTCGGGAAGGCCGCCCTGCGGTGTGCCTGATGTCCCGCGCCGCCTGCTTCCCGAGCTGGCGCCCGGTCCCACAGGGAACCACCGCGATGGCGAAACTTACCCTGTGGGACCGGGCGAAGCTCGGGAAGGCCGCCCTGCGGTGTGCCGTATCAGTGCGAAGGTTGCTGCAAGCCCACACGCAGCAATTGCCCATCATCGGCGTCGGTAAGTACGTACAGGTAGCCATCGGGGCCCTGGCGCACGTCACGGATTCTCGATTTCAACTCCCCCAGCAGGCGTTCCTCGTGGTTGACCTTGTCGCCCTCGAACGTCAGGCGAATCAGTGCCTGGTCGCTCAAGGCGCCAATGAACAGATCGTGCTGCCACGCCTTGAAACGGTCCGCGTCGTAGAACGCCATGCCGCTGATGGCCGGCGACTTGGGCCAGAAGAACACCGGGTCCTTGACGCCCGCCAGGGAGGTGCCCTTGGCTTCGGCGATCGGTACGCCGCTGTAGTCGATGCCGTGGGTCGCACGTGGCCAGCCGTAATTCTGGCCACGCTCGATGACGTTGATCTCGTCACCACCCCGTGGCCCATGTTCATGGGTCCACAGGGTGCCGGTCCAGGGGTTCAGGGCCGCACCTTGCTGGTTGCGGTGGCCATAGGACCAGATCTCGGGCCGAGCGCCCTTCTGCCCCACGAAGGGGTTGTCGTCGGGCACGCGCCCGTCGGGGAAGAGGCGCACCACCTTGCCCTGCAGCTTGCTCAGATCCTGGGCAGTAGGCCGCCGGTTGTTCTCGCCCAAGGCGATGAACAGGTAGCCGTCCCGGTCGAATACCAACCGTGAACCAAAGTGTTCGCCGGTGGACAGCTTGGGTTGCTGGCGGAAGATCACGGTGAAGTTGTCCAGGTGCGTCAGGTCGTCGGACAGGCGCCCGCGCCCCACGGCCGTGCCCGCCTTGCCGTCGGGGCCGGCTTCGGCGAAGGACAAGTACACCAGGCGGTCTTCGCGGAACTGCGGCGACAGCGCCACGTCCAGCAGGCCGCCCTGGCCATGGGCCCACACCGCAGGGCCGCCACTGACGGGCGCCGACAGCTTGCCTTCGGGGCTTACCACCCGCAGGGTGCCGGGCCGCTCGGTCACCAGGTAGCCTGTGTGGTCGGGCAGAAACGCCAGGGCCCAGGGGTGATGCAGGCCTTGCACCACCGGGGTGACGCTCAAGGGCCCCAATTCGCTTTTATAGGTCACAGCGCCCGCGGCGTGGGCCAACAGCGGGACGGCCAGCAAAGTAGCCAGCCAGGTAGCTCGAAACATGGGCGATTCCTTCCGTGGGCTTCAGTTGTTGTCCGCCGGGCGAGGCACCGGCGGGCTGGGTGCGACGGGCGCCGAGGGTGCAGGACGCAGGTTATTGCCATTGCCGATACGGCCGTTCTGCAGCGTGGGCGGCTGCGGGTTGACCTGGCGTTGCAGGTTCGGGGAGGTGGGCGTAACCGGGCGCGTGCCCTGCATGCTGTTGGGGTTGGCCCGGCGCACGGCGCTGTTGTACGGGTTGCCAGCGTCGGTGGCGGCGCTGGCGCTGGTGGCGACGGCCAGGAGCAGTGAGGCGAGCAGTAACGGGTAGCGGCGCATGGTGCAGTCCCCCGAGCGAAATACTGACGGTAGCTTCATTGGAACGGCTACCGGGGTGAGCGTTCGATGAAACCTGCGGCCATACGTAACATTTTGTGCCTCGACGGCCCTGCCGCCCCGCGAACCCTGGGGCCTGCGAACGGTCTCATGCTGCGCCGTCCATGACCAGAGAGTGCTTCCATGCCCCGATACCTGCTTGCTGCGTTGCGCCACTACCTGCTGCTGATGCTGCTGGTGGGCCTGAGCGCCTGCGCCCTGCTGCCGCCCCGCGACCCCATCAACATCAACGTGGTGGGCATCGAGCCCTTGCAGGGGCAGGACCTGGAAGTGCGGTTTGCCGTGAAGATCCGCCTGCAGAACCCCAACGAAGACAGCTACAGCTACAACGGGGTGGCCCTGAACCTGGACGTCAATGGCCGGCCGCTGGCCTCGGGGGTGAGCAATGAAAGCGGCACGCTGGCCCGCTTTTCGGAAACCATCGTCACCGTGCCCGTCAGCGTCACCGCGTTCAGCGTGCTGCGCCAGACCCTGGGCCTGAGCCAGACCCAGTCCCTGGACAACCTGCCCTATGAACTGCACGGCAAGTTGGCCAACGGCCTGTTCGGCACCGTGCGCTTCAGTGACCACGGCAACCTGTCGCTGGCGCCGGTGGCCGCCGGGCCGGCAAGCGCGCCAGACAGCAACCCCTACAAAAACACCCGCTGGCCCGCCACCCCGTGACAGGCCGGCATTCAGGGGCGGCTGAGCAAAGCCAGGCGCACCGCCAGCGCCATGAGCACCGTCGCCAGCCCCAGTGACTGGACCCTGGCCCAGCGCCCCTTGCTGGCCAGGCGACGGTGGATGGCGGCGCCGAACACCCCCAGCACCGAATGGAACACCGTGGCCGTCAGCGCCAGCATCACCCCCAGCTGAATCAATTGCCACCCCACCTGCCCCTGTTCCGGTCGCACGAACTGCGGCAGGAACACCATGAAGAACAACAGCGCCTTGGGGTTAAGCAGGCTATTGAGCGTCGCCGAGAACAGGATGCGCGCCAGCGGCAGCGAGTCGTCACTGTTCAATGCCCCCAGGCCGCCACCGCGCAGGGTCTTGAACGCCAGCCATAGCAGATACAACGCCCCCGCATAGCGAATCAGGTCGAACGATGGCGGCCAGCTGGCCACCAGTGCGGTCACCCCGGTCGCGGTCAGCACGGCCAGGCTGAGGTCGGCGATGGTAATGCCCGCGGCCGCCATCAACCCGCCCCGCCAGCCCCGGGCGATTGCCTGGCTGAGCACGAACGCCATGTTGGGGCCGGGTGACAGCAGTAATAGAATGACAGCCAGGAAAAAGACGGGAAGCGTGTCGAGCGAGACCATGGCGGGGGCGTCCGTGCGTGGCGAAAACGAGCGCACAGGATAGTCGCGGCAAACCGGGCCGTCCTGCAACAGCTGCGCGCGATTTCACCGGGTCAGTTGCCAGGACACGCGGCGTCACGCATTCCCCGCCCACACCGCTGGGCGACGTTGGGCCCAGGGCAGTGCCCGTTCCAACTGCCCCGCCAGCCCCAACAGCAATCCCTCATCCCCGAACCTGCCCATGAACTGCATGCCAATGGGCAAACCCGTCAGAGGGTCATGGGCAAGCGGCACCGACATGGCTGGCGCCCCCACGACATTGGCCAGCGCCGTGAACGGCGACTGGTTGAACACATGGTTCATCCAGCCCCACCCATCCAGTTGCTCCTGCTGTGCGTTGTAGGTGCCCAGCATCGGCGCCAGCCCCGGTAATGTGGGCGATAGCAGCACATCGTGAGCTTCAAGCAAACCACCGGCGTGGCGGGCGACGATGTTGCGCTCGTACAGTGCGCCCAGCAACTCGGTGGCCGACAGCGCCTTGCCTTGCCGGTACAGCGCCAGGGTCGCCGGTTCCAGGGTATGGGTATCAATGCTGCGCCCCGTCGCGGCGGCGATGGCATCGATCCAGGCTGCGGTGTTGGACGACCAGAAGCGTGCGTTGAGCGCCACGAAAGCTTCCCAACTGACGCCAATGTCAACCGCCACCGGCTCGACCCGGTGGCCAAGCGCCTCAAGATGGCCAACCGTCTGCAGCAACGCATTGTGCACGGCAGGGTGCAGTGCCTCGCCGTTCAGTGGGCTCGTTTGCAGGCCGATACGCAATGGCCGTGGCGGACGTTGGCACAGTGCCAGAAAGCTCGCTTCAGGGGCCTGTATATGGAAGGGGTCGCCGGCGGCGTGGCCGTGGATGGCATCCAGCAATGCGGCGCTGTCACGTACCGAGCGCGTCAGCACCCCGTGAACCGCCAGGCCACTCCACACCTCATCCACCTCCGGCCCCATGGGCACCCGCCCGCGGCTGGGCTTCAAGCCAAACAGCCCGCACAGTGACGCGGGCACACGGATGGAACCACCGCCATCGGTGGCGTGAGCCACCGGCACCATCCCCGCTGCCACGGCCACCCCGGCACCGCCACTGGACCCACCGGCACTGCGCGCGACATCCCAGGGGTTGCGCGTGGGCCCCAGCAGGCGGCTTTCGGTAGTGGTGCTGGCGGCAAACTCCGGTGTGGCGGTTCTGCCCAGCGCCAACAACCCGGCACGACGAAAGCGCCGCATCAACTCCGAATCGCTCTGCGCGGTGCAACCGAGTGCCAGCGCACTGCCCAGTTCATTGCGCCGCCCGGCCGCGGTGATGCCCAGGTCCTTGAGCAGCAATGGCACGCCGCGGAGCGGCCCTTCGACAACGCCCGGCTCATCGGTCCAGACCTCGACCACGGCGTTGAGTTGCGGGTTGACGGCCTGGAGGGCCTGCAACGCTACAGCGCGAACCTGTGACGCACTCATCTGGCCGTCACGGATGAGCTGCGCCAGGCCCGTTGCATCCAGGGCCGCATATTCAGACAGATGCATGAAGATCTCCAACTAGGTATGATCGATACTGATCGGTATCAAACAATACCAATAAGTATCGTGCGATACCATACAGTATCGCACCGACAGGAGATTTTCATGCGCCTCCAACGCACCCCTCAGCTACCGCCCCGGGAACGCATCATTGATGCTGCCCAGGCGCTTTTCATGGAACAAGGGATTTCGCGCGTCAGCGTTGACGCGATCGCCGCACTGGCGGCATCGACGAAAATGACCGTGTACCGGCATTTCGAGAGCAAGGATGTGCTGATCCTGGATTGGCTGGAGGGCCTGACGGCCAACTACAGCGGGGTGCTCGACCGGTTGGCGGCTGACCACCCCGACGCCCCCGACCAGCAACTGCTGGGCTTCGTCGCGTACATCGTCCAGGACCTGGAGCGCTCGGGCTATCGCGGCTGCCCCTTCACCAACACCCTGGCCGAGCTGCCAGACGACGCGCACCCGGCACGGGCACTGATTCAAGCGCACAAGCAGCGGCAGTTTGCGCGATTGACCGAGCTGTGTACCCGCATCTGGCTCGACGAACCGCAGGAAGTCGCCGAGGAACTGACCTTGCTGATGGAGGGCGCTCAGGTTGTGGCGCAGAACAAGGGCCTGGCGAACCCAGGTGAGCGCTTGACACGCATGGTACAGCGACGGCTCCAGGCGGTGTCATCGCTCTGCCCCCAGTGATTCTGCGCACTGGCACAAGCAGCCATGGGGGTCAGGCGCGACGGCCCAGTTCCCGGGCCAACTGGTCACGATCGAGCTCTTTTTCCCAGGCGGACACCACCAGCGTCGCAACACCATTGCCCACCAGGTTGGTCATGGCAAGCCCGGTGCCCATGAAGCGATGGATACCCAGGATCAGCACCATCCCTGCCACCGGTACCAGCGGCACGACCATGAGGGTGCTGGTGAGCATGACGAAGGCCGCCCCGGAGACGCCGCTGGCGCCTTTGGAGGTCAACATGGCGACCAGCACCAGCGTCAATTGCTGGGACAGTGACAAATCGATATTCAACGCCTGGGCGATGAACAGCACGGCCATGGTCAAGTAAATGTTGGTGCCATCCAGGTTGAATGAATAACCGGTCGGGATCACCAACCCCACGACAGGCTTGGAACAGCCCAGGCGCTGCATTTTTTCCATGATCTGCGGCAACACCACTTCCGATGAGCTGGTACCGAGCACCACCAGCAGCTCTTCCTTGATATAGCCCAGGAAGCGCAAGATATTGAAGCCACAGATTTTCGCGACGGCCCCCAGCACCACGATCACGAACAGCGCGCACAGCACGTAGAAGCACCCCACCAGCTTGAGCAGCGGCAGCAGCGAGCCGACACCGTAGGTGCCCACGGTGAATGCCATTGCGCCGAATGCCCCCAGGGCAGACAGCTTGGCGATGATATGAACGATGCGAAAGAACACCCCGGACAGGCCTTCGATCATGGCGTAGACCGGCCGCCCCTTCTCGCCCATGGACGAAAGGGCGCAACCGAACAGGACCGACACCAGCAGGATACACAGCACGTTGCCTTCGGCGAACGCTTGAACGAAGGTCGAGGGAATGATGCCGAGCAGGAAGTCGACCATGTGCAAGTGCTCAGCCTTCTGCGCAAAGCCGGTCACAGCCGAGGCATCGAGGGTGTTCACGTCGACATTGAAGCCACCCCCGGGATTCAACAGGTGGCCGCCGACCAAGCCGATCACCAGTGATACCGATGAGATGATTTCAAAATAGAGCAGCGCCTTGCCGCCCACCCTTCCGACCTTCTTCAAATCCTGCATCCCCGCGATACCGGTGACCACGGTACAGAACACAACGGGGCCGATGATCATCTTGATCAACCGGATGAACCCGTCGCCCAGCGGCTTGAGGTCAGCGGCAAAAGCAGGCCAGAAGTGGCCCACGGCAATACCGGCACATATCCCCAGCACTACCTGAAAGTACAGGGCGCGATAGAACGGCTGCCGGGCGTTTGCATGAGGAACGGGCGGCGCTTTCACGGGGGCGGCTACAGGGCGGGAAGTCATGGCATCGGGCTCGCTGGCAATCTTATTGTTGGGGGGCGTGTGTGGGCGTGGATCAACGACCGTAGAGCGTGAGCGGATTGTCGACCAACAGCTTGTGACGCTGCGCAGGGTCCGGGCAGAACATGGCCATCAGGTCTACGAGCGCGCCATCGTTGGGCATGTCCTGGCTGATATTCGGATGGGGCCAGTCGGTACCCCACAGCACGCGATCAGGGGCGGCCTGGATCAGCTGTTCGGCAAAAGGCACGGCGTCCTCAAACGGTCGGCGCCCGGCGGAAACCCGTTCAGCACCGCACACCTTGACCCAGGCCAGCGGGTTTTCCATCAGTTCCAGCAAGGCCCGAAACGCGGGCTGCCCGAGGCCATCCCGGGCCTTGACGCGGCCCATGTGGTCGATGATGAAAGGCACCGGCATACGCTGCAACCGCTGGGCATAGGTGGAGATATCCTGGGCATCGAGGTGCAGTACCACATGCCACCCCAGGCCGGCCAGGCGGTCGACCGTCTGATCGAACACTGCCAGGTCGGGGGCACCGCCCAAGTGCGCCACGAAGTTGAACCGCACGCCGCGAACGCCACCGGCATCCAGTGCCTCCAACTGCGCATCCGATTCGCTGCCATCGACGATGGCCACGCCCCGGTACCGCCCTTCGCTGCGGGCAATGGCGTCCAGCATGGCGCGGTTGTCACTGCCATGGCAGCTGGCCTGGACAATAACCCCGCGGGTCAATCCGAGGTAGTCGTGCAGTGAGCGCAATTGCTCGTAGGGTGCATCGGGCGGCGTATAACTGCGGTCGGGGGCATAGGGAAAATCGACGCCGGGGCCAAACACATGGCAGTGGGCGTCCCAGGCCCCGCGGGGCAGAACGCATGTCGGCCGAACAGGATGTGCATCAGGAGCAAGGCAGCTGTTCATCTCGGATCCTTAGGTCATTATTTGCGGAAGCGAGGCTGAATGGTGGCGTTGTTGGCCAGGTGCAACAACCGGATGGCTTTTCTAGCTGCTATGCGCGTTTTGCATAGTCAGCATTCTGGCGTGCAGATTTCGCGCACCATCGCCATCGCCTGTTCGGCCAGGCGCGACAGCGGCCGTTGCTGCGCCGTGGCAATGAACAGGTGCGTCTGGATCATGGGCTCGATAATCGGCGCCGCCTTGAAGCCTTCCAGTGAATCGAGACGCCGCGCCAGCGCGGATTGGAACAACACCCCATAGCCCATCCCCCGGTGAATCAGCTCAAGCAATGCGGGGATACTGTCGATCTCCAGGCCGATGTCCAGGGCCAGTGACTGGCGGCTGGCCTCGGCTTCGATCAGGCGGCGAATGGAATGCGGTTCACTCGGGGTAATCAGCGGGTAATCCGGCAGCGCGTTCATGGGTACTTCGCCAGGCAGGTGCGAATCGGCGCTTGCGATCAACATCAACGGCTCGGCATGCACGTGTTCGTACTGGAGCTGCGAGCTCTGGCTGGGGTTGAACAGCAAGGCAAAATCCAGCCGTCCCAGCAGCAGCCATTCGCGCATCGAGTGGCTCAGCCCCTCCTTGATCCCCAGGATGCAATGGGGAAACCGCTCGCGGAAGGCCGATACCAGGTTCACGGTATGGCGACGGGAGATATTGGGTGGCAGGCCGATCACTACCTTGCCGGAGAGGCTGCCACGCTGATCGCGCAATTCTTCGCGGGCCACCTGTACCTGTCGCAATATGCCTTTGCCATGGTCGAAGAACCGCTGCCCGGCATCGGTCAACGACACATTGCGGCCGTTGCGCAGCAACAAGTGCTCAGCCAGCTCAACTTCCAGCTGCCGCACCTGTCGGCTCACCGCGGACTGTGACAGGTTCAGCACTGCGGCTGCACGGGTGAAGCTGCCGAACTCCGCCACTCGAACAAAACACTCCAACTGCTTCAGGTCCATGCGTGGCTTCCGGATAAAACGCTCACTCTACCTTGTCAGCGTCGCCCAGGGGGCCCGGCGCCGATGACAGGGTCGAGTGCGATGTTTCATGAACAGGTTGTTGACGCCCCACCTGTACGTGATGCACTCTGGATCCATGAACCGTTTCCCGCGCACCACCTCGACCCCAATCACCACGACCGCCACCGGCGGGCCGTGCGGCGAGGCGTGAGCAGTACCTGACACGCGACACCCAAGGCCCCGCCAGCAATGGTCGGGGCCTTTTTCGTGCCCGGACCGGGACTGGTTTTTTCAAGGAGAAGTACCATGGCTGCATTGAAGCTCAACCAACCCGCCCTGCTGATCATCGACGTGCAGGTCGGCCTGATCCACGGCCCACAGAAGCCGCTCGGTGGCGAACGCCTGCTGGCCAACATCAACCAGTTGATCGCCCAGGCCCGCGACGCCGGTGCGCCGGTTCTGGCCGTGCGCCACACCGGCCCGGCCGGCTCGCCCATCGCCCAGGGCAGCGCGTTCTGGCAGGTCGCCCCGGAGCTTGGCCTGAATGAAAGCAACGCGCGGCTGTTCGACAAGCGGGCGGCCAGCGCCTTCCAGGGCACCGACCTTGAGCAGTGGCTCAAGGCCGATAACATCCAGGACCTGGTGATCGTCGGCCTCAAGACTCAGTATTGCGTCGACACGGCCTGCCGCGTCGCCGCGCAACTGGGCTTCAAACCGGTGCTGGTGGCCGATGCCCATAGCTGCATGGACACCGACCTGCTGGCCGCCGAAGTCATCATCGCCCATCACAATCAAACGTTGAACGGGCCGATCGCGCGCGTGGTGGACACCGCGCAGGTGCAGTTCTGACGTTGCTCAGAAAGCCGGAACCACGTCGCCGTGGTAGCGTTCCAGGATGAACTGTTTGACTTGCGGTGAGTTCAGCAAGGCGCCCAGCTTCTGGACCGCCGGGTCGTTGGCCTTGTCGCGGCGCACGTACAGGTAGTTGGCGTACGGCGACTGCGAACCTTCGATGAACAGGGCGTCCTGGTGCGGCACCAGCTTGGCTTCCAGCGCATAGTTGGCATTGATCAGCGCCAGATCCACCTGGTTCAGTACACGCGGCAGCATGGCCGCCTCAAGCTCCTTGAACTTCAGGTGCTTGGGGTTGGCGACGATGTCCTGCTGGGTGGCCATGATGTTGTTCGGGTCCTTGAGGGTGATCAGGCCCTGCTTGGCGATCAGCAGTAGCGCGCGGCCCGAGTTGGCCGGGTCGTTGGGGATGGCTACGGTGGCGCCGTCCTTGAGTTCGGCGATGCTCTTGATCTTCTTCGAATACGCACCGAAGGGTTCAATGTGGACGGCCACGATCGGCACCTGGTCGCTGCTGGGGCGGTCTTTCTTGTACGCGTCGTAGTACGGTTTGCTCTGGAAGTAGTTGGCGTCCAGCTGGCCTTCGTCCACCTGGCGGTCCGGCTGCACGTAGTCGGAAAACACCTTGACGTCCAGGGTCACGCCCTCCTTCGCCAGTTCAGGCTTGAGGAACTCCAGGATCTCGGCGTGTGGCACCGGCACCACGGCGATTTTCAAGGTTTCGGCATGGGCCGTGCCCAGGGCGGCGACCAGCAGTGCAGCAGACAGAACGATGCGTTTCACGATGCATTACCTTTGAAGCGTTGCAGGGAAAAGGACGACAGGTCCAGGTCAGTGGTACCCCGCGTGCACCATTGGGCGAAGGCTTCGCCCAGGGCAGCCGAGTGTTTGAAGCCGTGGCCGGAGCAGGCACTGACCACCAGGGTGTGCTGCAGGGCCGGGTGCCGGTCAATGATGAAATGCCGGTCGGGCGTCACGGTGTAGGCGCACACGGCAGACTTCACCACCCGCGGGGTGACACCGGCGATACGGCCTTGAACCTGCTGCTCGTACATCTCGCGCTCTTCGGCCGCCGACACCGTGCGGGCCAGGGTGTCGGGGTGGCCGGCGACCTTGTACTGGGCGGTGGCGATTTTCAGGCTTCCCTCGCCCGGCAGGGCCGGAAAGCCGTAATTGATGCAATCGTCGCCACGCCCGTGGGTGAAGATGAAGGTCGGCGAGGCGCCTTCCAGGCCAGCGTTGTGCGCCAGTTCGAACCAGAACAGCTTCTGCCGGTAGACACTCAGCAGGCCATCGAACGGCTCGCCCAGCAGGCCGCCGGCCCAGTTGCCCGCACTGATCACCAGCTTGCCGGCACGAAGGGTGCGCTGGTCGGTGGTGACGGTCACGCCTTGGGCATCTGATGCAATGGCGGTGACCGTCTCACCTTTGAACAAGGTGGCGCCGTGCTGCTCGGCCAGTTGCAGTTGCACGGCGATGCAACGCTCGGGCCGCACAAACCCGCCTTCAGGCTCGAAATAGCCGATGGCGTTGTCACGCACCTGGGCAAATTGCGGGAAGCGCTGGCGGATCTGTACAGCGTCCAATACCTCGTGCTCGATCCCGTAGGTACGGGCCAGGCCGATGGTGCGCAGTGTGAAGTCGCTGGCGTCGGCGGGGTCGAAATCGGCGCTGGAGGTGAGCACCAGCAGGCCGGACTGCTCGAACAGCGCCTCGCCCGACAGGTCCTCCAGCTCACGCCAGATCGCCTGGGAACGGCGGACGATAGGCACATACTGCGCGCCTTCGCCCACGGACAAGCGCGTGATGCGGGTGTCGCCGTGGCTTGAACCCAGGTTGTGCGGAGGATGGTGACGGTCGATGCCGGCTACGTTGACCCCGGCCTTGGCCAGTTGATAGACGGTTGCCGCGCCCATGGCGCCCAAGCCGAGCACCAGAACGTCATAGTGTTTTTCCATGCCCAGGTGCCTTGCAAAAAGCGCCTAGTTCAGGGGGAAACACGGCAAGAATCAACGATCAAAAAAGCATAAGCTTATGCCTCTAACGCAGCCTGGCTGCGCCCCCTGACAGGGACCAGTCATGAGGCGGCTACCTGCGCTTGCGCGTGCCCAACTCTATCCATACCGGCGCGTGATCACTGGCGTGCTCCTCGTTGCGCACCCAGGCGTCCACCCCAGCATTTTTCAGGTACGGCGCCAGCGCCGGGTTGAGCAACAGGTGGTCGATGCGCAACCCACAGTTGCGGGGCCAGTGCTGGCGGAAGTAGTCCCAGAAGGTAAACACCTGTTCATCGGGGTACAGGTGACGCACGGCGTCAGTCCAGCCCTGGGCCAGCAAGCGCTGGTACGCGTCGCGGCTCTCGGGCTGCAACAAGGCGTCCTTGAGCCAGGACTTGGGGTTATAGATGTCGAAATCGGTGGGCACCACATTGTAATCGCCCGCCAGCACCACCGGGTGGTCGCTGGCCTGCAGGGCCTGCGCATGCTGGATCAGGCGCTCGAACCAGGCCAGCTTATAGTCGAACTTCGGCCCTGGCTGCGGGTTACCGTTGGGCAGGTACAGGCAGCCTACCAGCACCCCATGCACCGCGGCTTCCAGGTAGCGGCTTTGCGTGTCGCTGTCGTCGCCCGGCAAACCGCGGCGCGACTCCAGCGGCTGTGCATCCCGCGCCAGAATGGCGACGCCGTTCCAGGAGGGTTGGCCGTGGTGCAGGGTGCCGTAGCCGATGGCTTCGAAGTCGGCCGCGGGAAATTGCCCGTCGGCGGCCTTGAGCTCCTGCAGGCAGGCAATGTCCGGGCGCTCGCGCTCTAGCCACTGCAACAGGTTGGGCAACCGGGCGCGCAGGCCGTTGATGTTGAAGGTGGCGATTTTCAAGGCTTTCATGCGGGCTCCTCGGGGCGCGTTCCAGGCCGTGACCGTTTGAACCTGAGCGGCGCCACTCGTTCACCCCGCGGGAACTCTACGGCCCCCGCGCCCCTCCACTTTCCAGGTCTCTATGAAATGTATTCCAGCGCAGCATGCGCCGAGTTGGGATGCATTGCGTACAAAGCCTGGAACCCTGCGCGCCGGAGAATCCCCATGGCCCGTTCCCTGAAGGAATACCACAGCAAGCGCAACTTCGACGCCACCCCCGAACCCAGCGGCAAGGGCGGCCAGCGGGGCAAAGCCCATGCGCTGCAGTACTGTATCCAGAAACACGATGCCAGCCACCTGCACTACGACTTTCGCCTGGAACTGGATGGCACGCTGAAGAGCTGGGCCATCCCCAAGGGCCCGTCGCTGGACCCCAAGGTGCGGCGCCTGGCGGTGCACGTGGAAGACCACCCACTCGATTACGCCAATTTCGAGGGCCATATTCCCGAGGGCCACTACGGCGGCGGTGATGTCATCGTCTGGGACCGTGGCGTGTGGATCCCCGAAGGCAACCCCCAGCAAAGCTATGAAAAAGGCAAGCTGCGCTTCCGCCTGCAGGGGGAAAAGCTGTCCGGTATCTGGAACCTGTTTCGCACCCACCTTGCAGGCAAGAAGGAACAATGGCTGCTGATCAAGTCCGCCGACGGCGAAGCCCGCCCCGAGGCGGAGTTCGACATTGTCGCGGCACTGCCCGACAGCGTCCTCAGCGACCGTACCCTGGCGCCCAAGGCCCGGCAATCGACGAAGGCCGCCAAGGCCCCGGCCAAGCCCAAGGCGAAAACCAAACCCCAGTCCCTGAGTGGCGCGCGCAAGGCCACCCTGCCCGCTACCCTCACGCCGGAGCTGGCCACGCTGGTCGAGTCCGCCCCCAGCGGCGACTGGCGCTACGAGGTCAAGTTCGACGGCTACCGGGTGCTGGCGCGCATCGACGGCGACGAGGTGCGCCTGTTTACCCGCAACGGCAACGACTGGACGGCGAAAATGCCCAGCCAGGCCAATGCCCTCGCCGGGCTAGGGGTACAGTCAGCCTGGCTGGACGGCGAAATGGTGGTGGCCCGGGAAGATGGCGTCTCAGACTTCCAGGCGTTGCAAAATGCCTTCGATGACGGCCGCGACGAGGCCATCGTTTATTACCTGTTCGACGCCCTGTACCTCAATGGCCTGGACCTGCGCCAGTGTCCCCTGCAGGAGCGTCGCGCGGCCCTGGAGGCCCTGCTGGCGCCCAGCGAGGCAGCGCAACTGCGCTATTCGGCCGATTTCGACGAACCGGTCCAATCCCTGCTCGACAGCGCCTGCCGCATGGGCATGGAGGGCCTGATCGGCAAGCGCGCCGACAGCCTGTACAGCGGCAAACGCAGCAGTGACTGGGTCAAGCTCAAGTGCCAGCAACGCCAGGAATTCGTGATTGTCGGTTACACCGACCCCAAGGGCAGCCGCAGCGGTTTCGGCGCGCTGCTGCTGGCCTTGCACGACCGTGACAGCGGCGAGCTGCGCTTCGCCGGCAAGGTGGGCACCGGCTTCAACACCGCGACCCTGGCCAGCATTCTGCAGAAACTCGAGCCCCTGCAAGTGCCCAAACCTCAGTTCAGCCGCCCCCCCACCGGCGCCCAGGCCCGTGACGTGCACTGGCTCAAGCCCGTCCTGTTGGCGGAAGTCGCCTACGCCCAAATGACCCGCGACGGCGTGGTCCGCCACTCGGTCTTCCACGGCCTGCGCGATGACAAGCCGGCCAAGGCCATCGACCTGGAGCAACCCGTGAACACCAGCAAGGCAACCCCCCGTAAAGCCACCCCCGGCAAAGCCAAGACCAGCGCCAGCCGCGAAAGCCTGCGCCTGACCCACCCTGACCGCGTCATCGATGCCAGCTGCGGCGCCACCAAGCGTCAGGTCGCCGAGTACTACACCCAAGTGGCGGCCTGGATCGAGCCGCACCTCAAGCGGCGCCCGGTGGCGCTGGTGCGGGCCCCGGAGGGTCTGGCCGGTGAACTGTTTTTCCAGAAAAACGCCGCGCACCTGGACATCCCCGGGCTGGTCACCGACGAGGCCGCCGGGCAGACCGTGATGATCATCAACCGCCCCGACGCGTTGCTCGGCGCGGTGCAGATGAACACCCTGGAGCTGCACACCTGGAACGCCACAGACCAGAACTACGACAAACCCGACCGCTTTATCCTGGACCTGGACCCCGACCCCGCCCTGCCGTGGAAAAGCATGCTCGAAGCCACACAACTGACCTTGACCTTGCTCGACGAGCTGGGCCTGAACGCCTTCCTCAAGACCAGTGGCGGCAAGGGCATGCACATTGTCGTGCCGCTGACCCGGCGCGCGGGCTGGGACGAAGTGAAGGACTTCGCCCACGCCATCGTCAAGCACCTGGCAGGCTTGTTCCCCGACCGCCTGACCTCGGTGTCCGGGCCCAAGAACCGCGTGGGCAAGATCTTCATCGACTACCTGCGCAACACCAAGGGCGCTACCACGGCCTGTGCCTACACGCTTCGCGCTCGCGAGGGCCTGCCGGTATCGGTGCCCATTCGCCGCGACGAGCTGAGCGAGCTCAAGGGTGCCAACCAGTGGACCCTCTTCAACCTGCACGAACGCCTGGCGGACAGCGACGATCCCTGGGCCGACTACGGGGCGACCAAGCAGTCCATCACCGCCGCCCTGCGCGACCGCCTTGGGGGTGACTGATGGCCAAGGCGCGGGTGCACATAGGCATTTCTGGCTGGCGCTACACGCCCTGGCGCGGCGATTTCTACCCCGAAGGGCTGCGCCAGAAAGACGAGCTGCGTTTTGCCTCGCGAGCCGTCAACAGCATCGAGATCAACGGCACCTTCTATGCCCTGCAGCGGCCCCAGCGCTTCGCTGAATGGGCCAGCGAAACCCCCGAGGGGTTCGTGTTCAGCGTCAAGGGCCCGCGCTTCATTACCCATGTCAAACGCCTGCGCGACATCGAGGAGGCCATGGCCAACTTTTACGCCTCCGGCCCCCTGTCGCTGGGTGACCGCCTTGGCCCAACCCTGTGGCAATTCCCGCCGAACTTCACATTCGACGCCGGGCTGTTCGAGGACTTCCTGGCCGGCCTGCCGCGCACCGGGCAACAGGCGATCGCGCTGGCCAAAGGCTGTGCCGAGCGCCTGCAACACCCTGGCTACCTGGACGGCAACCCCAAGCAGGCGCTGCGCCACGCGGTGGAAATTCGCAATGACAGCTTTATCGACCCCGCCTTCGTGGCTTTGCTGCGCAAACACCACGTCGCCCTGGTGATTGCCGACGCCGCGCGCAAATGGCCCCACGTTCAGGATGTTACCGCCGACTTTCTGTACCTGCGTTTGCACGGGGACAAGAAGCTCTACAGCAGCGGCTATTCGGATGCAGCCCTCAAGCAATGGCAGAAACGCCTGCAGGCCTGGAAGCGCGGGGCCCAGCCCGGCGACGCCGACTTGATCGATGCCCACAGCGAACCCCCGAAAGCCAGCCAGCGGGACGTCTATTGCTACTTCGACAATGACATCAAGGTACGCGCGCCGTATGACGCGCGTCGATTGCTGACGCTGCTGAAGCTGGACAAGGGCCTGCAGACCACTCCCGGCGAACCTACCGACACCCTGTAACGCACGTGCAGCCAAAGGCAGCAGCGGTCAGGACGCTTTCTTGCGCGTCGTGCGTTTGGCTGGCGCTTCGGTTTTCTTCGCCGGCGCCGGTTTCTTGCCGGCCAGGCTGCGTTTGAGCAGGTCGGTCAGGTCAATGATGTCGGCGCCCTTCTGTTCGCCTTCCTCGTCCAGGGATGTCACCGTGGCGATCTTGCCTTTGCTGGCCTTTTCTTCCACCAGGTCCATGATGGTCTGCTTGAAGTCGTCCTGGTATTCCTCGGGCGTCCAGGTACCGCTCATGTCCTCCACCAGCCGCTTGGCCATCTGCAACTCGCGCTTGTCGATCTTGGCGTCGGTCACACTGCTGTCCAACTCCAGGCCCTCGAGGCCGCGTACCTGCGCGGGCCAGCGCAAGGTAATCATCACCAGCGCGTCTTCCAGCGGGCGCAGCAAGGCCAGGTGCTGCTGGGTATGCAGGACCACCCTGGCCAAGGCCACTTTGCCAGTGCTTTCCAGGGTCTGGCGCAACAGCGCGTACACCTTGCCACCGCGCTTGTCGGGGGCCAGGTAATACGGCGTGTCGAAGGCCTGCAGCGGAATCTCCTGAGCTTCGACGAAAGAAAAGATGTCGATGGTCTGGGTGGCTTCCGGCCGCGCCTTGCGGATCTCGTCCTCGCTGATCACCACGTAGCGACCTTTTTCGTATTCGACACCCTTGACGATGTTGTCCTTGTCGATGTCCTTGCCGGTCACCTTGTTGATGCGTTTGTAACCCACTGGATCCATGCTGCGCTTGTCCAGCCAGTCGAAATCGATGCGTTCGCTGGACACCGCGGTGGTCAAGGACACGGGAATGTGCACCAGGCCGAAGCTGATCGCGCCTTTCCAGATGGCTCGAGCCATGACTGATCTCCTGTGGGGCCCTGCGAATGAGGGCCTGTCATAGAGAAAGACTGCGGGGTGAAAGGAAGGTTTAACGCTGGACCGAGCGAAACGGGGGTGTCACCTCAGGTAACGGTATTGTATACAATATTCCTAACCAATTGATCAAACTGACACTGCGTTTTGGATCTAATAGGTAGTCAAAACAATAGCTAAGGCAGGACCTCAAAAAAAATAACACAAAGCTGGCACGATTATGGCTACTTGAAAACCACAAATTGTATACAGAAACAAATACAACCGTGGAGCCACACCGATGCAGCTCAACAGCCCCGCCGAGTCCTCCCATGCCGATTTAACCCACGCCGGGGCCCTGCCCTACCCAGCCCTCAGCCCGCGCCTGCATAACCGCGACCTGGCCCCTACACGCAGCGAAGGGCGGCGCTGGGGCGGGTACAGCATCTTTGCGCTATGGACCAACGATGTACACAACATCGCCAATTACTCCTTCGCGATGGGCCTGTACGCCCTGGGGTTGGGTGGCTGGCAGATCCTTATGTCGCTGTTGATCGGTGCCGGGCTGGTCTACGGTTTCATGAACCTGACGGGGTACATGGGGCAGAAAACCGGGGTGCCTTTTCCGGTCATCAGCCGCATCAGCTTTGGCATTTTTGGTGCACAGCTCCCTGCTTTGGTGCGTGCGGTGATCGCTATCGCCTGGTTCGGTATCCAGACGTACCTGGCCTCGGTGGTGCTGAAAGTGATGCTCAGCGCCCTGTTGCCAAGCCTTGGCGCCTGGGACCACAACCAGGTACTGGGGCTTTCCAGCCTGGGCTGGGCGTGTTTCGTCAGCATCTGGTTGGTGCAGTTGGCGATACTGGCCTACGGCATGGAAACCGTGCGCCGCTATGAAGGCTTCGCAGGGCCGGTGATCCTGCTGACCATGGCTTGCCTGGCCGCCTGGATGTACGTGCGCGTAGGGGGGCAACTGGCATGGTCGATCCACGAGCCCTTGCAGGGGACCAGCATGTGGCGGCACATTTTCGCCGGGGGTGCGTTGTGGCTGGCGATCTACGGCACCATGATCCTCAACTTCTGCGACTTCACCCGCTCGGCCCCTTCGCGCCGGTGCATCCGCCAAGGCAACTTCTGGGGCTTGCCGGTCAATATCCTCGCCTTCGCCGTGGTCACCGTGGTGCTGTGCGGAGCGCAGTTTTCCATCGACGGCCGAGTGATCGAGAACCCTACGCAGATCATCCAGTCCATTCCCGACACGTTGTTCCTGGTGCTCGGCTGCCTGGCCCTGCTGATCGTCACCGTGGCGGTGAACATCATGGCCAACTTCGTGGCCCCGGCGTTCGTGCTCAGCAACCTGGCGCCGCGGCTGTTGACCTTCCGCCGCGCCGGGATGATCAGCGCCACGGTGGCGGTGCTGATCCTGCCGTGGAACCTGTACAACAGCCCGCTGGTGATCGAGTACTTCCTGGCCGGCCTGGGCGCCTTGCTGGGCCCGCTGTACGGGATCATCACGGCTGACTACTGGCTGCTGCGGCGCGGCAAGGTCAACGTTCCGCAGCTGTACACCGAGGCCCCCGACGCCGCCTACCACTACCGCCGCGGCGTCAACCCGCGTGCCGTGGCCGCCGTGCTGCCCGCGGCGGTCATCGCCATCGTGCTGGCCCTGGTACCGGCCTTCGCGACCGTGTCGGCGTTTTCCTGGTTGTTCGGTGCGGCCATTGCCGCGGCGGTGTACCTGCTGCTCAGCGACCGTCACCAGTCCTTCTTGGACGTCAGCGGCGAAGCCATCGCCGTCGCCGATACCCAGCATTGATTTCCCCCGCCCAGAGGTTTGCCATGCGTATCCTGGTTGTCAACGTCAACACCACCGCCGCCATCACCCATACCATCGCTGAACAGGCACGCAGCGTCGCCGCCCCCGGCACGGAGATCGTCGGCCTGACCCCGCGCTTCGGCGCGGAATCGGTGGAAGGCAATTTCGAAAGTTACATGGCCGCCATCGGTGTCATGGACGCGGTCATGGCCTATGACCAGCCCTTCGATGCGGTGATCCAGGCCGGTTACGGCGAGCACGGCCGCGAGGGCCTGCAGGAACTGCTCAATGTACCGGTGGTGGACATCACCGAAGCGGCTGCCAGCGTGGCCATGCTGCTGGGCCACGCCTATAGCGTGGTCACCACCCTGGACCGTACCGTACCGCTGATCGAGGACCGCCTGCGCCTGGCCGGGTTGTACCAGCGCTGCGCCTCGGTACGCGCCAGTGGCCTGGCGGTGCTGGAACTGGAGCAGGACCCTTCACGCGCCGTGGCCGCCATCGTCGCCCAGGCCGAGCAGGCCGTGCGCGACGACAAGGCCGAAGTCATCTGCCTGGGCTGCGGTGGCATGGCCGGGCTGGACGCGATGATTCGCGAAAGTACCGGCGTACCCGTGGTGGATGGCGTCACGGCGGCGGTGGCGCTGGCGGAGTCGCTGGTGCGCCTGGGCCTGAGCACCTCGAAGGTGCGCACCTATGCAACGCCGCGCAGCAAGCGGGTGGCCGGTTGGCCGCTGGGGTAAGCAGGCGTGGGTGTGCAACAGCGACCACCGGTTTCGCGGCCCTTCGAAGCGCCGCAGAACATCTGGCCGGGTACCATGAGGCAGCCCGGCAAGACCAGGGAACACTGCCCTCGCGGCCCACTGCGAAATCGAGGTAAAGTCGCCGTCCTCCCAGCACTTCACCCTCAGCCCCCATGACCCTATTGCTTTTCGTTATCCTGATCGCGCTGGCCACCCTGTGCGCCTTTCTGAAACGGCGCCGCGCCCAGCGTATCTTGCTGGTAGTGTCCGTTTCCTGGTTCCTCGCCGTGGGCTGCGGCGCGGTTCCCGCCTGGCTACTGAACAATCTGCAGAGCGACTATGGGGTAAAACCGGCGGTGAGCTGGGGTGAGCGCAACGTGATCGTGCTGTTGGGCGCTGGTACCGAGCAAACGCCTGCGGCCATCGAGCCCGGTGTCTTCGCCTTCCCGCGCCTGGTTGAGGCCACCGCCCTGTACCACCAATGCCACCAGGCCGGCGGCGATTGCACCGTGCTGGTCAGCGGCGGCGATGCACGCCACCAGGGCGCGGCGGAAGCCACTGTGTACCAGGCCACGCTGCTGGCCCTGGGTATTCCCCCGGCTGAGCTGCAGGTCGAAGACCAGAGCATGAACACCTGGCAGAACGCCGAATTCACCGCAGCCCTGCTGCACCACCCGCGCGCCAATCAGGTAGTGCTGGTTTCGTCGGCCATCCACCTGCGTCGCAGCGAGCTGTATTTCGCCCATTTCGGCGTGAGTGCCACACCGGTACGGGCCGACTACCTGCGGGCCATGCTGTCGCCCTTGCCGCTGTCCTACAATTTCATGGCCGCTGATGTTGCTTTGCACGAATACATCGGCATTGCCCGTTACCACCTTTATTCGGCGCTGGGCCTGAACCCGTCGCGCCCACAGCCGGGTGATGCGTAAGCGCAAGCACCCAGGGGCGTGTTCTTGTACAAATAAATTGCACCTTTCCAAGCGCGGCCTGTCACAGCCCAATCCCCCTCTGAAACCCTCGCACCGCCTGTCGCGTAATCGTTGCTAGCTAGCAAGCTAGCGCGCGCTTTCGTAGCCCTTTGCTATACCTACAGGATCCAATCTGTATAGGTTTTTTCGGAGCTGCCTGCCCGCATGCAGCAGAAGTGATGTTCGCCATGCGGTGCGAAGCGTGGCGGCTTAGAAGAAAGCGAAAGGAAGAGCCGATAATGGACAATATCGTCGTCGCCGACAAAGCAACTGCCCAAGTCACCGCCCAGCAATTTGGTGATGTCTCACTGCCAAACCCCGCCGTCGTACAGATTCCTGTTCCGCCTGATCAAGTCGCCTCGGTCACCCGTTCCGGTGACGATGCCGTGCTCAACCTTAAAAATGGCGAGCACGTGCGGGTCAGCAATTTCTTCAAGGCTAACGCCGAGGGCGTGCGCAGTGACATGGTGTTCCAGGACGAAAACGGAACCCTGTGGCAGGCGCAGTACAACGCCGAGGCCTTCCACGGCTTTACGTTCGCGCAAGTGTCTTCGCTGGATGACCTGCTGGCCGGGGTCGGCGTGGTGGGCAGTGCTACTCCGGAATGGGCCATTGCTGGCCTCGGCCTGCTCGGCGCTGGTGGCGCCACCGCGGCCGCAGTGGGCGGCGGCGGTGGCGGCGGTGGCAGCAGTGACAGCGGCACCGCTGTCGATACCACGGCCCCCGATGCCCCCAGCGGCCTGAGCCTGTCCGGGAATGGCCTGGTGCTCAGCGGCCTGGGTGAAATCGGTAGCACCGTCACCGTGCGCGACGCCGCGGGAAATGTCCTGGGCAGTGGCACGGTCGGCAGCGACGGCAGCTTCCAGGTCACCCTGAGCAACCCGCAAACCAACGGCCAGACCCTGGACGTCACCCTTACCGATGCCGCCGGCAACACTTCCGCGCCCGGCACCGTGACGGCCGCCGACACCAGTGCCCCCGATGCCCCCGGCAACCTGGCCGTGAACGCCGACGGCAGCCAACTGAGCGGTACTGCCGAAGCAGGCTCCACCATTACCGTGCGCGGTGCCGATGGCAGCGTGCTGGGTACTGCCGTGGCCGGTGCCGACGGCACCTTCACCCTGACCTTGAGCCAGCCTCAGACCAACGGCCAGACCCTGACCGTGAGCGCCACCGACACTGCCGGCAATACCTCGACCGCAGGCAGCGTGACGGTGGCAGACACCACCGCCCCTGATGCCCCCGGCAACCTGGCCGTCAATGCCGACGGCAGTCAACTGACCGGTACCGCCGAAGCAGGTTCCACCGTAACGGTGCGCGGCGCTGATGGCAGCGTGCTCGGTACCGCCGTGGCCGGCGCCGACGGCACCTTCAGCCTCACCCTGAGCCAGCCTCAGGCAAACGGCCAGACCCTGACGGTCAGCGCCACTGACGCTACCGGCAATACGTCCACCAACGCTACCTTGACCGTTGCCGACACTACCGCCCCCGACGCCCCCGGCAACCTGGCCGTCACTGCTGACGGCAGCCAACTGACCGGCACCGCCGAGGCCGGCTCCACCGTCACCGTGCGTGCCGCTGATGGCAGCGTGCTGGGTACCGCGGTGGTCGCCGCCGACGGCACCTTCACCCTTACCCTCAGCCCGGCCCAGACGGATGGCCAGTCGCTGAACGTCAGCGCCACGGACGCCGCAGGCAACACCTCCACGCCCGCCACGGCCGTGGCGCCCGACATTGGCACCCCCGACACCACTGCGCCCGATGCCCCTACCGATGTCGCGATCAGCGGCAGCGGCACCTTGGTCAGCGGCCATGGCGAGGTGGGCAGCACCGCCACCGTCATCGATGCCAACGGCACGGTGCTGGGCACGGCGGTCGTGGGCGCGGACGGTTCGTTCAGCCTTACCGTGAGCCCTGCCCAGGACAACGGCCAGACCTTGCAGGTCACCCTGACGGATGCCGCCGGCAACGTGTCGGCCAACGTCGCCCTCACGGCCCCCGATATTCAACCACCGGCGCAACCGGCCAACCTGGTGCTTTCGGCAGACGGCCTGACACTGACCGGCACCACCGAACCCGGCGCCCGGGTGCTGGTGCATGACGCCAACGGCCAGGTGATCGGCGCGGCGCGTGCCAACCTGGACGGCACCTTCACCTTGACGCTGGACACCGCCCAGATCAATGGCGAACACCTGGACGTCACCGCCACCGACGCCGCGGGTAACAGCAGTGCGCCGGTTGCCCTGCAGGCCGGTGACACCACCGCGCCCGACGCGGTCAGCAACGTGGTCATCAGCGCCGACGGCCTGGCCCTGTCCGGCCAGGGTGAGGCCGGCGCCACGGTCAGCATCACCAATGCCGCCGGCACCGTCATCGGTACCGGCACCGTCAGCGCCAACGGCACCTTCGAAGTCACCTTGGCCCCAGGCGTGACCCAGGGCGACCTGGTCCGCGTGGTGCAGGCCGACGCCCAGGGCAATGTGTCGCCCGCCGTGACCGTGCTCGCCCCGGATGCCGACGGCCCCGCCACGCCTTCGGACCTGGTGGTCAACGCCGATGGCAGCCAGGTGACTGGCACCGGCACCGCTGGCAACCTGGTGGAAGTGCGTGACGGCAGCGGTAATCTGCTGGGCTCGGCGGTGGTCGACACCAATGGCCAATTCACCGTGATCCTGACCCCCGCCCAGGCCAATGGCGAAGTCGTGGATGTCACGGCCATCGATGGCAACGGCGAGAGTTCGGTGACCGTCCCGATAACCGCCCCCGATATCACCGGGCCGACCGCCGCCACCGATCTGGTGGTCAACGCCAATGGCCTGCTGCTGACCGGGCGCGGCGAAGTGGGCGCCACCGTCAGTGTCACCGATGCCAACGGCAACGTGCTGGGCACCGCCGTGGTGGCGGCCAACGGCAGCTTCGCCGTTACCCTGGCCAACGCCCAGATAAACGGTGAAGCCCTGCAAGTCACCCTCACCGATGCCGCCGGCAACCCCTCACCGGCCACCGCTGTCACCGCCCCCGACCTGGATGGCCCGCTGCAACCGGACAGCCTGGCCCTGAACATCGCCGGTACCGTCCTGACGGGGCATGGCGAGGCCGGTGCGCAGATCACCGTCACCGACGCCAACGGTAACCCCCTGGGTACCGCCACCGTCGCCGCCGATGGCACCTTCAGCGTCACCCTCAGCAGTGCCCAGAACAACGGCCAGACCCTGTTGGTGGCCGCCACCGACGCGGCAGGCAATGGCGCAGGCCCGGTGACGTTCGTGGCGGCGGATACCCAGGCGCCGGCCGCGGCCACTGACCTGGTAGTGGACGGCACGGGCAGCGTGCTCACCGGCAGCGGCGAGGTCGGCGCCACGGTCACCGTGCGCGACTCCTCCGGCGCTGTATTGGGTACCGCGACCGTCGACGGCACTGGCCACTTCACGGTCAGCCTCAGCACGGCGCAGGATAATGCCCAGGTACTGCAAGTAGTGCAGGCGGACGCGGCGGGCAACCCTTCTACGCCCGCGCAGGTCACCGCACCGGACCTGGTGGCGCCTGGCGAACTGACCACCCTCAGTATTTCCGCCAACGGCACCCTGGTCAGTGGCCAGGGCGAGCCCGGCGCCACCGTCACCGTGCGCGACGCTGACGGCAACAGCCTCGGCTCGGCGGTGGTGGGCAGCAACGGCACCTTCGAGGTCACCCTGAGCCCGGCGCAAGTCAACGGCCAGGCACTGACGGCCGAACAGAGCGACGCTGCCGGCAATGCCAGCCCCACCACAGATTTGACTGCCCCCGATATCCAGGCGCCCGACGCCCCTGCCAACCTGGCGCTGAACGGCGCCGGGGACGCACTGAACGGCACCGGCGAGCCCGGCGCCACCGTGTACGTCTACAGTCGCGACGGTACCCTGCTGGGCAGCGACACGGTGGGCGCCAACGGCAGTTTCACCGTGGCGCTCAGCACTGCCCAGACCGATGGCGAGGTGCTGCGCGTCAACCAGACCGACATGGGCAACAACACTTCGGCCGATGCCAGCCTGACGGCCGCCGATTCCACGCCACCGGCACCGGTCGACGGCCTGGCCATCAGCGGCAACGGCGCTACCGTCACCGGTACCGGCGAAGCCGGCGATACCGTGTATGTGCGTGCGAGCGACGGCACCCTGCTGGGCAGCAGCGTGGTCGCTGACAATGGCACCTTCAGCGTCACCCTGACCCCGGCGCAGCTCAACGGTGAAGTGTTGAGCGTCACCCAGCTCGACACGGCGCAGAACCCCTCCACCGCCCTGAGCCTGACCGCGCCGGACCTGACCGCGCCCGCAGTGCCCACGGACCTGGCCGTCAGTACCGATGGCCTGAGTGTCACCGGCAACGCCGAAGCCAACAGCCACATCGAGGTGCGCGCGGCTGACGGAACCCTGCTCGGTGAAGTCGACGCCGATGGCAACGGCGCGTTCAACGTCACCCTCAACGCTGCGCAAACCAACGCCCAGGCGCTGCAAGTGACAGCGACCGACGCCAGCAACAACACCTCCCTGCCCGGTGACGTCAACGCACCGGACACCACCGCGCCCCAGGACGTCACCAACCTGGCGGTAAGCCCCGACGGCACCCAGGTGTCGGGCGTCGGCGAAGCGGGCAGCACCGTGACCGTGCGCGACGGCACCACCGTGCTGGGCACCGGTACGGTGGCCAGCGACGGTGTGTTCCTGATTACCCTGACCACCGCGGCGGCCACCGGCAGCACCCTCAGTGTGACCAGCACTGACGCGGCCAACAACAGCTCCACCCCCGTGGACGTGGCAGGCCCCGACGGCACTCAGCTCGCGGCGCCCAGCGACCTGGCTCTGAGCAGCGACGGCACCACCCTGACCGGCGCCGGCACGGCCGGCAGCACCATCACGGTGGTGGACAGCACAGGGACCAACCTGGGGACCACCACGGTCAACAGCCTGGGCCGCTTCACCCTGCGTTTTGCCACCGCGCAGCTCAACGCCCAGGTGCTGCACGTGACCGCCACGGACAGCGCCAACCACACCTCGGTGCCCAGCACCGTGGTCGCCGCTGACAGCACAGCCCCCGATGCCCCCACTGACGTGGCCGTCAACAGCACCGGTACTACCCTCACCGGCAAGGGCGAAGTGGGTGCCACCGTTACCGCACTGGACAGCGCCGGCACCGTGCTGGGCAGCGCCACGGTGGCCAGCAACGGTACCTTCGTCATCGCCCTGACGCCTGCCCAGGCCGACGCCCAGGCGCTCACCGTGACCCAGGCCGACGCCGCCGGCAACGTCTCGCAACCTGCCAGCACCGTGGCCCCGGACCTGACCGCGCCTGACGCCGCCACCGGTCTGGCCATCAACAATGTCGGCACCGTGGTCAACGGCCAGGGTGAAGCCGGCGCCACCGTGACCATCACCAACGCCGCAGGCACCGTAGTGGGCACCGGCACGGTCGACCAGAGCGGCAATTTCCAGGTCACTCTCAACCCCGCGCAGACCGATGGCGCCAACCTGCACGTCAGCCTCACCGACGCGGCGGGCAATGTCTCGGCCGACGCCACCGTAGCCACCCTCGATACCACGCCACCGGCCACAGTCGCCAACCTCACCATCAGCAACGACGGCGCCACCCTCAACGGCACCGGCGAAGCCGGCGCCACGGTGCGCGTCACCGACAGCAGCGGTGTGCTGCTGGGCACCGCCACCGTGGCGGCCAATGGTACGTTTTCGGTGGCCTTGGCCCCGGCGCCGAACAATGGCCAGACCCTGGACGTGTACCAGACCGATGCCGCGGGCAATGCTTCGCCGTCGGCAACCCTGACGGCGCCGGACATCACCCCACCCGCCGCGTTGACCCAGGTAGCCGTCAACGCCGATGGCATCACCGTGACCGGCCACGGCGAACCCAACGCCACCGTCAGCGTGCGCAGCGCCGATGGCACCCTGCTGGGCACCGGCCTGGTGGCCAGCAACGGCGCCTTCACCCTCACCCTCACCACGGCGCAGCTCAATGCACAAGTGCTGACCGTGACCCAGGAAGACCCACCCGGCAACGTTTCCACGGCCGTCACCGTGACCGCCCAGGACCTGACACCGCCCGACAGCCCCACCGACTTGGCCCTCAATGGCGCCGGGCTGCAACTGACCGGCCATGCCGAGGCTGGCAGTACCGTGACCGTCAGCGACGCCCAGGGCAACGTGCTGGGCACCGCTACCGCGGCGGCCAACGGCACCTTCCAACTGACCCTGGCCAGCGCCCAGACCAACGGCCAGGCACTGTCGGTGACCGCCACTGACGCCGCCGACAACGTCTCCACGGCGGCCAACTACACCGCCGCCGATACGACCGCGCCGTTGGCGGTGACCAGCCTTGCGGTAGCCGCCGACGGCGCCACCCTAGCGGGCCAGGGCGAAGTGGGTGCCACCGTCACGGTGCGCGATGCCAGCGGCACCCTGCTGGGCACCGGAACCGTGGCCAGCAATGGCAGTTTCAGCCTGAGCCTGGCGCCTGCCGCAGCCGCCGGCACCACCCTCAGCGTGGTGCAGACCGACGCAGCGGGCAATGCTTCCGGCACGGCCACCGTGACCGCGCCCGGCAACCTCGCCGAGCCTGCCCCCACCAACCTGGTGCTCAGCGCCGATGGCCTGACCCTGACCGGCAACGCCACCCTGGGCAGCAACGTCAGCGTGCACAACGCGGCCGGCACCCTGCTGGGTAGCGCCCAGGTAGCCAGCGACGGTACTTTCAGCATCACCTTGAGCACCGCCCAGCTCAACGGCGAGCAGCTGTCGGCCACGGCCACGTCCAGCGACGGCATCAACTCGCTGCCTACCGGCCTGGTCGCCGCTGACCTCACCGCACCTGCTGCCCTGACCGACCTGCACCTGGCGGCCAACGGCACCACCCTGACCGGGCACGGCGAAGCCGGAGCCACGGTCACGGTACTGGGCCAGGGCGGCATCGAGCTGGGTACCGCCGTGGTCGGCGCCAACGGCACCTTCAGCGTGACCCTGAGCACGGCACAAACCAACGGCCAGCTGCTGAACCTGAGCCAGGCCGACGCCGCGGGCAACGAGTCGCCCAGTGTCAACCTCACCGCGCCGGACCTGATCGCCCCCGATGCCCCCACAGCCCTGGTGGTCAGCAGCAACGGCCTGTTGCTCTCGGGTACCGGCGAGGCCGGCACCACGGTCAAGGTCATCAACGCCGCCGGTGACCTGCTGGGTACCGGCACGGTGAACGTGGACGGCAGCTTCCAGATCACCCTGGCCACCCCCCAGGCCAACGGCCAGCAACTGGCCGTGACCCTGACCGACGCCGCGGGCAATACCTCGGCCGCCACCGATTTGACCTCGGTGGACACCACCGCCCCCACAGCCCTCACGCAACTGGCCATCGCCAGTGACGGCGCCACCCTGACTGGCCATGGCGAGGCGGGCGCGACCGTCACCGTCACCGACGATGTCGGCACCGTGCTGGGCACCGCCACCGTGGGCACCACCGGCACCTTTACCCTGGTGCTGGCAACCCCCCTGACCAACGCCGAAGTGTTGACATTGGTACAGGCCGACGCGGCCGGCAACCTGTCGCCCACCGCCACCCTGACCACCCCGGACTTCACCGCGCCGGATCAACTGGCGGACGTGGCCATCAATGCCGCCGGCGCCCTGGTCACGGGCACCGGCGAGGCCGGCGCCATCGTCACCGTGAAGGATCCCGCAGGCCTTGTGCTGGGCACCGCCGTGGTGCTGAGCGACGGCACGTTCAGCGTCAGCTTGAGCACACCGCAAATCAACGGCCAGCTGCTCACCGTGCAGCAGGCCGACCCACCCGGCAACGTCAGCACCCCGGTGGTGGTGAACGCACCCGACCTGACACCGCCCGACCTGGCCACCCAGCTGCAATTCAACGCCGATGGCTCGGTGCTCAGCGGGGTCGGCGAAGCGGGCACCACCGTGCATATCCTGCTGGCCGACAATACCGAAATCGGCACGGGGACCGTCGACAGCACCGGGCATTTCCTGATCACCCTGGATACCGCCCAGGCCAACGGCCAGACCGTGTTCGTGACCTTGACCGATACGGCGGGCAACACCTCGGCCGCCGCCACCCAGGTCGCCCCGGACATCACCGCGCCGGATGCCGTTACCGGGCTGGCCCTGGACGCTACAGGGCTAGTGGTGAGTGGCGCCGGCGAGGCCGGCGCCACCGTCACGGTCACCAATGCCGCGGGCACCACGCTGGGCACTGGCACGGTCGACGCCAACGGCCAGTTCACCCTGACCCTGAACGCCGCGCAGCTCAATGGCGAGCAACTGTCGGTGGTGCAACAGGACGCCACGGGCAACCTCTCGGGCACCACCCCCCTGTTGGCCACCGACGTCACCGCCCCCGCCGCCCCGGCGGTCACAACCCTCACCACCGATGGTCTGACCCTGACCGGCACCGGTGAGGCCGGCGCGACGTTGGTGGTCACCAGCGCCAGCGGTGCCACCCTGGCCACCGTGACCGTCGCCGCCGATGGCACCTACACAACCCCATTGAGCAGCGCCCAGGTCAACGGCGAGCTGCTGACACTGGTGCAGACCGATGCCGCGGGCAACCACAGCCTGCCCCTGGTGTATCAGGCCGCCGACACCACCGCGCCGGACGACGTTACCGCCCTGGCGGTCAGCGCCACGGGCCTGGCCGTCACGGGCCTGGGCGAAGCCAATGCCACGGTCACGGTCACCAGCGCGGCGGGTGCGACGCTAGGCACTGCTACCGTGGGCGTCGACGGCCACTTCACCGTGGTGCTCAATGGCGCGCAACTGAACGGCGAAACCCTCACCGTCAGCCAGGCCGACCCGGCCGGTAACCTGTCGGGCAACCAGACCGTAACCGCCAGCGACATCACGGCCCCTGGCATCCCTACCGTGACGATTCTGTCCACCGATGGCCTGACCCTCACCGGCACCGCCGAGGCCAACAGCCAGGTGACCGTCACCAGCGCCGACGGCACCCTGCTGGGTACGGCCACCGCCACGGCGGGCGGGACCTACAGCGTTGGGCTCAACGCCGCGCAAATCAATGGCCAGGTGCTGTCGATCGTCGCTACCGACGCTTCGACCAACGCCTCGACGCCACTGACCTACACCGCAGCCGATACCCAGGCCCCGGATGCCGTCACCAACCTGAGCATCAGCGCCGACCACAGCCAACTGGCCGGGCGTGGTGAGGTCGGGGCCACGGTAGAGGTTACCGATGCTGTCGGCACCTCGGTCGGCACCGGCATTGTCGCCGCCAATGGCACCTTCGTGATTGACCTGACCCCAGGGATCGTCGCCAACGCTGTGCTCACCGTGGTGCAGACCGATACCAGCAATAACACCTCGTTGTCCGCCGACTTGACGGTACCGGTCAACCCGGCTCCCGATGCCCCGACCAACGTAGTACTGGAGGCCGACGGCGTCACCTTGGCGGGAGGCGCCGTCGCGAACAGCACCATTACCGTCTATAGCGCCACCGGCACGGTACTGGGCACCGGGACCACCGATGCCGACGGTGCATTCACAGTGACCCTGAGCAGCCCGCAGACCAACGGCCAGACGCTGTCGGTCACCGCCAGCACCGCGACCGGTGGCGCTTCGCTGCCCACGGAAGTGGTGGCCGCGGACACCACCGCGCCCGACCCATTGAGCGGCCTGGCCGTCACCGGTGCAGGGCTGCTGGTAACCGGCCACGGTGAAGCCGGCGCCACGGTGACGGTCACCTCGGCCACCGGTGCGGTGCTGGGCACGGGCCTTGTCAATGCCGCCGGTACTTTCACCGTCACCCTCAATGCCGCGCAGACCAACGGTCAACTACTGACCGCAGTGCAAACCGACACCCACGCCAACACCTCCACAGCAGTCACCGTGCAGGCCGCGGACACTACCGCGCCAGTAGCGCCCAGCCTGCTCGCCCTCGACACCGCTGGCCTGGTCCTGTCGGGCCTGGGCGAGACCGGCGCCACCGTGACCGTCACCAATGCCGCCGGCACGGTGCTGGGGACGGGTACCGTGGTAGGCGGCACCTTTGCCGTTACCTTGAGCGCCGCGCAATTGAACGGCCAGACCCTGACCGTCAGCCAGGCGGATACCGCCGGCAACGTCTCGGCCGGAACCGCGCTGGTGGCCAACGACACCACCGCGCCAGCACAACTGGCCAACCTGGCACTGACCGGCACCGGCCTGCAAGTCACCGGTACCGGTGAAGCGGGGGCCACGGTCACCGTGACCAGTGCCACCGGCACCGTGCTGGGCACCACCCAGGTGGGCTCGGCCGGTACCTTTACCGTTACCCTGGGTACCGCCCAGCTCAACGGTCAAGTGCTGACCCTGGTGCAGACCGACGCGGCTGGCAACACCTCACTGGCGTCGACCCTGACGGCCACGGACACCCAGGCCCCCGCGGCCCCCACCACGCTGGCGCTGGCCGTCGACGGCACAACCTTGACCGGTGCCGGTGAGGCCGGTGCCACGGTCACCGTCAGCAGCGCTGGCGTGACCCTGGGCACCGCCGTGGTCGGCACCGGTGGCACCTTCACGGTGACCCTGAGCAGCGCCCAACTCGACGGCCAGGTGCTGACCGTGCGCCAGGCCGACGCGGCCGGCAATGTCTCGGCCACGGCCAGCCTGACCGCACCGGATACCACGGCACCCGCCGCGCCTACCGGTGTTCTGGTGAACGCCAGCGGCACCGTGGTCACCGGTACCGGCGTGGCCGGCTCCACCGTCAAGGTGCTGCTGGGTACCACGGTGCTGGGCACCACCACCGTGGCTGCCAACGGCAGTTTTTCGGTGGCCCTCACAACCGCGCAGATCAACAGCCAGGTCCTGAGCGTCACCCAGGCCGACCCTAGTGGCAACGTTTCGGTCGCCGCCACTGCCACCGCCCCGGACCTGACACCGCCCGCCGCCGCAGGCACCTTGCTGGTCAGCGCCGACGGCCTGACCGTCAGCGGTACCGGCGAGGCCAACAGCACCGTCACCATCAAGGCCGCGTCCGGCCTGGTGCTGGGCACCGGCACCGTCGGCGGCACCGGAGTGTTCAGCGTCAACCTCAGTACCGCGCAGATCAACGGCGAAACCCTCAGCGTCAGCCTTACCGACAACAAGGGCAACGTCTCCACCGCGGTCACCGTCGTGGCGCCGGACATCGACGCCAACGCCCCCGTCACTGCCAGCAACGACTTGGCCGTGGCCACGGTCAACCTGACGCCGGTGACCACCACCGCCCACTACACCGATTCGTTCACCACCCTGCTGGCCGGGTTCTCCAAGGCGTACACCTTTACCGTGGGCAGCGGTACCTCCGTTACCTCCACTTTGACGCTGACGGCAGGCAGCCTGGTCTCGCTGTTGACGGGCGTCAGCTATACCCTGCAAGTCAAGGACGCGAGCGGCAACTGGGTCACCCTGGACGTCAATGGCAATCGCGGCATTCTCGACCTGCTGACCATCAACACCCAGGAGGTGCAGGTACAGATCAGCTCGTTGCTGGCCGGCGATTACCGCCTGGTGGTGTCCAGCAGTGGCATCGGCGTGCTGACCACGGTGACCACCGACCTGTCTCAGCAAACCAGCAGCCTGACGCAGTTCACCGGCTCGGCGGGCGTGGCCACAACCGGCAACGTGCTCACCGACACCGGCACCAACGGCCTGGCCGACCAACTGGGCCCGGACAGCGCCGCCGTGCTGCAGATCGCCAAGAACGGCACCTTCGTCACTGCCGCCAGTGGCGCCGGTACCACGGTGCAGGGGCTGTACGGCACGCTGGTGATCCACGCCGACGGCAGCTACACCTACACCGCCAACGGCGCCACCAGCAGCATCGGCCAGGTGGACACCTTCACCTACCAGCTGGTGCACGCCAACGGCTTGACCGCCACGGCCACGCTGTACGTGCGCATCGAAAGCCCGCAGTCCACCGAGACCTGGAGCAGCACCAACCTGGCGGCCGCCGCCACCGTGGTGGACGCCACCTACGACATCGCCAGCACCAGCATTACCCTGGCGGCCAAAGAGGTGACCAGCACCGCGACCCTGGGGACGCTCTCCGTGCCGCTACTGGGCGGCGCCAATGCCACCTACACCACCAGCGTGGCAGCCAACACGGTGAGCGACTTGACGGTCACCCTCAACGCCAGCAACTTGCTGAGCCTGGCCAGCAGCCTGACCCTGGGCCTGTACAAGCTCAACACCAGCACCGGCCAGTACGTGCTGGTGAAAAGCGTCAGCGGCGGTGCGCTGCTGAGCCTGGGGGGCAACAACTATGGCGTGACCTTCGACGACCAGACCGCCGGTACCTACCAGGTCAAAGTCACGGTCACCGGCATCGGGCTGGCCAGCAGCATCACCACCAGCATCACCAACGTGGCCACCTACACCAACCAGTACGTCGTGGGCAGCTACACGCCGGTCAGCGGCAACCTGCTCACCGACACCGCCGGCGGCGGTGCCGACCTGCTCGGCTCTACTTACACCGTGCTCAGCGTCCTGCTGGCCGGCACCTACGTGACGCCCGGCTACAACGGCACCACGATCGCCGGTACCTACGGTTCGTTGCTGGTGCACGCCGACGGCAGCTACACCTACACCCTCAATGCCGGACTGACAGACGCCGCGATCGGCCACACGGATGTGTTCACCTACGAGCTCACGCACCCCAACGGCACCACCGACATCTCGACCCTGACCATCGACCTGACCCAGGCGGGTGCCACCGCGACCACCTTCAGTGCCCTGGTCAGCGATGACAGCACCACGGCAACCACCACGGCGACGGCGGCGACCACCAGTACCGAAGTGCTGCAAGGCACCGACGGCAACGACACCCTGGACGCCATCCATGGCGGCGCGGTGACCATCATCGGTGGTGCCGGCAACGACACCATGATCGTCCATGACCAGAACTTCGCATCGGTGGACGGCGGCACCGGCACCGACACCCTGATGTGGGACGGCGGCGACGCCACCATCGACCTGGGCACCCTGGCCAGCCGCATCCACAACATCGAGGTCCTGGACCTCAACAGCACCAGTGCGGTGGCCTTGACCCTCAACCTGGCCGACATGCTGGCGGTGATCGAGAGCGGCGACACCAAGTTGATCATCAAGGGCAACAGCCAGGACAGCGTGCACATGACCGATACGTGGACCGCCAGCGGCACGGAGACCGCCGACGGCGTGAGTTACACCCAGTACACCCCCGAGCAAGACCCCAGCCACCATCTTTGGGTACAGAGTGGGGTGCATGTGGTCTGAATTGCACTAGGGTAATGAAGTAGGCATCAGCTCTGCAGGAGCTGGCTTGCCAGCGCGCTGTTGCGCAGCATTGGAAAGCTCGCTGGCAAGCCAGCCCCTGCACGGGGCGAAGAAATTCAGAACCACAGTAAGGGACTTACGTGAAGCCAGTTCGACTAGGGATGTTATCGGCGGTCGTATTGACCACCAGCCTGCAGTACACGTTTTCCCCATCGGCCACGGCCGACGACCATCTGGACCCCGGGCTCAGTGTCATCAGCCCGAGCCAATTGCGCAGCAGCCCGGACCGGGTCAGCGCCGAGCCCACCGGCCCGGCGTCGGTCAAGGCCAGTGACCAGTCCCTGGGGCTGGAGCAGGCCATTCGGGTCGCGGTGGATTGGCACCCCAGCATCGGCCAGGCCATCGGCACCCTCTACCAGCAGGGCGAAGGCATCAACGTCGCCCAGGCCGGCTACTACCCGCAGATCACCGGCGGCATCAAGGGCGGCTACGACAGCGGCTACGACGGTAACCGCAACACCCAGGCCATCAGCATCTCGCTCAAGCAGATGATTTATGACTTCGGCAAGGTCGACACCGCCGTGGACGCCGCCCGCGCCAAGGTGGCGCAGAGCCAGGCCAATATCCTGCTGGCCATCGACCAGGTGGCACGCGATACCGCCTACGCCTACATCGAAGTGCAGCGCTACCAGCACCTGCTGCTGATCGCCCGCGACCAGATCCACGGCATCGGCGACATCGTCGACCTGGCCCAGCAACGCAGCGACATGGGCGCCAGCACCCGCTCCGACGTGGTTCAGGCGCAGTCCCGGGCCGAAGGCGGCATGGCCACCCTGCAAGATTACAAGGCCCAGTACGCACGCTGGCAGTCAACCCTGGCCAACCTCCTGGGCCGACGCAGCGTGCCCCAGGTCACCGACGCCTTCTCCCCGGGGCTGAACCAGGCGTGCCTGGCGCCGGACAATGGCGATGCGCTGCCCGCCGTGCTGGCCGCCGTGGCCCAGCGCAGCCAGGCCCAGGCTGAACTGGCCCAGGCCAAGGCCGAGGCCTACCCCACCCTGTCGCTGGAGCCGTCGTTCAACCAGTACCTGGACAACGACTACAACAAGGACGACCCCTTGGTGGACCGCACCCAGGTGGGCATCTTCCTCAACCTGGAAGTGCCGATCTACCAGGGCGGCGCCATCAGCGCCCGCAGCCGCGCCGCCGGCCATGCCCTGACCGCCGCCGATTCGGCCGAGGACGCCGCCCGCCTGCAGGCGCGCCAGGGCCTTACCGAAGCCCAATCACAGACCGCCGGCCTGGGCCGACGCCTCGATGCCCTGAAAACCCGCGAGGCCAGCATCAGCCAGGCCCGCGAGCTCTATGGCAAGCAATACCTGGAACTCGGTACCCGTCCCCTGCTGGACCTGCTCAACGCCGAGCAGGAGATCTACCAGTCGCGCTTCGACCTGGAAAACACCGTGGCCGACCTGCGCCGCCTGCAAATCGATTGCCTTTACAACAGTGGCGGCCTGCGCCGCGCCTTCGGCATCGACCACAGCACCATCCAGCACGTGGAGATCCAGCCATGACCGACACCCTCGTCATCCCCCAGGACCCGGCAGGCGCCGCGCCCAAGGCCGACTATGCCCCCTGGCTGGAAGCCGTGCTGACCGTGGCCCGCCACTACCGCCTGGACGTGTCGCCGGAAAGCATCCGCCTGGCGTCCCTGCAACCGGATGGCCGGCTGGAGGACGTGGTGCGGCACATGGCCCGCCAGGCCGGGCTGAGCGTCAAGTTCGCCGGCTTTGACCGCCGCAGCCTCAGCCGTTGGCGCGCGCCGCTGGTGGTGCAGTTGCGCGACGGCCAGGTGGGCGTGGTGGAAAGCGTGGGCGAAGATGGCGAACTGGGCGTGGTGTTCAGCGGCGACCAGGGCCTGCAAAGCCGCCTGGCCCCGGCCGCCCTGGCCGGCGAAGCGATCCGCACCGTGGTGCTGCGCCCTACCCGGGCGCTGAGCGACGTGCGCACCGACGACTACGTCAAGCCTTTCGACGAGCACTGGTTCCGCCGCATCGTGCTGCGCGACCTGCGCCCCTACACCCAGGTGATGATCGCCTCGCTGGTCGCCAACCTGCTGGGCCTGGCCGGGGTGCTGTTTTCCATGCAGGTGTACGACCGGGTGATTCCGGCCGAATCGCTGCCCACCCTGTACGTGCTGTTCGGCGGCGTGCTGCTGTCCGTCGTATTCGACTTCGTCATGCGCATCGCGCGCTTGCGCATCACCGACCTGCTGGGCAAGCGTGCCGACCTGCGGGTGTCCGACCTGGTGTTCGGGCACGCCCTGCGCTTGCGCAACTCGGCGCGGCCGCGTTCCACCGGCTCGTTCATTTCACAGTTGCGCGAGCTGGAACAGATCCGCGACCTGATCACTTCCAGCACCGCCACGGCACTGGCCGACCTACCGTTCTTCCTGCTGTTCCTGCTGGTGTTCTACCTGATCGGCGGGGCCCTGGTGGCCATCCCCGTGGTCGCCCTGGTGGCCATGGTGCTGCCGGGTATCCTGGCGCAGCGCAAGCTCGCGCGGCTGGCCAACGAGTCCATGCGCGAGGCCGCGTTGCGCAACGCCATGCTGGTGGAAAGCATCCAGGGCCTGGACGACATCAAGGCGCTGCAGGCCGAGCAGCGTTTCCAGCAACAGTGGAACCAGTACAACGCAGCCTCCGCGCAAAGCAGCCTGCGCCTGCGGACCCTCACCAACAGCCTGGTGGCCTGGACCCAGAACGTGCAGAGCGCGGTGTTCGCCGTGGTCATCGTGTTCGGCGCGCCGATGGTCATCGCCGGCGACCTGACCACTGGCAGCCTGGTGGCGGCCTCGATCCTGTCCTCGCGAATGATGGCGCCCATGGCGCAGCTGACCCACGTGCTGACCCGCTGGCAACAGGCCAAAGTGGCGCTGGAAGGCTTGAACCGCATCATGCAGTTGCCGGTGGACCACCCCGAAGGCAGCCAGCGCGTGCACCTGCCCGCCATTCGCGGCGACTACCAGTTCAAACAGGCCAGTTTCCGCTACAGCGAAGACGGCGCCCCGGCCCTCAGCGGCCTGAACCTGACCATTCGCCCCGGCGAGCACATCGCCGTACTGGGCCGCAATGGCGCGGGCAAGTCCACCCTGCTGCAAGCGCTGGCCGGGGCCATGGACCTGGGCACCGGCGAGACCACCCTGGACGGCATCGCCCTGCCCCACCTGGACCCTGCCGACCTGCGCCGCGACGTGGGCCTGCTGGCCCAGCACGCGCGGCTGTTCCACGGCACCCTGCGCGACAACATCACCCTGGGCGCCGGCCAGGCCAGCGACCAGGAGATACTCGCGGCGCTGTCGCTGACCGGCGCCCTGGATTTCGTGCGCCTGCTGCCCAAAGGCATGGACCACCTCATCCTGGAAGGCGGCCAGGGCTTGTCCGGCGGCCAGCGGCAAAGCCTGTTGCTGTCGCGCCTGCTGTTGCGCCAGCCCCAGGTGTTGTTGCTGGACGAACCCACCGCCAGCCTCGATGACATCACCGAACGACGCTTGCTGGAACAGTTGGCCACCTGGACCCAGGGCCGCACCCTGGTGGTGGCCACCCACCGGGTCAGCCTGCTGCAACTGGTCGAGCGGATCATCGTGCTCGACGGTGGCCGCATCGTCATCGATGACCACCGCGACGCCGCGCTGGCGCGCCTCAAGCAACCTCAAGGAGCCCAGGCATGAGCACTTACGAGCACGCGTCCTATCTGGACGGCGATGACGACCGTGGCCTGGTGCGCGGCACCCGGGTGATCTGGGGCTGCGCGCTGATGCTGGGCTGCTTCTTTGCCTGGGCCTACTGGTTCCAGGTGGTGGAGGTGTCCACCGGCACCGGCAAGGTCATCCCCAGTTCCCGCGAGCAGGTGATCCAGTCCATGGAGGGCGGCATCATCAAGCAGATGAACGTCACCGAAGGGGCACTGGTGGAGCGCGGCGAAGTGCTCGCCCAACTCGACCCGGTGAAGAATGAATCCAACGTCGGCGAGAGCGAAGCCAAATACCGTGCGGCCCTGGCCAGCGTCAGCCGCCTGCAGGCGGAGGTCAGCGACAAACCGCTGAAGTTTCCCGACTCGCTGGCGGCCTACCCCGACCTGATCCGTGCCGAGACCGAGCTGTACACCACCCGTCATCGCGGGCTGGAGGCCATCCTGGCCGGTATTCAGGACAGCCTGCGGCTGGTGCGCAGCGAGCTGGAAATCACCGAGAACCTGGCCAAGATCGGCGCCTCCAGCCGGGTCGAGGTGTTACGCCTGAACCGCCAGCGCTCGGAGCTGGAGCTCAAGGCCACCGAGGCGCGTTCGGACTACATGGTGCATGCCCGTGAAGACCTGGCCAAGGCCAACGCCGAAGCGGACATGCTGGTGGCCATCATCCGCGGGCGCAACGACTCGCTGGAACGCCTGACCTTGCGCTCGCCAGTGCGCGGCATCGTCAAGGACATCAAGGTCACCACCGTGGGTGGCGTGGTGCCGCCCAATGGCCAACTGATGGAGATCGTGCCCCTGGACGAGCAACTGCTGATCGAGACCCGCATCGCGCCGCGGGACATCGCCTTCATCCACCCGGACCAGGAGGCCAAGGTCAAGATCACCGCCTACGACTACTCGATCTACGGCAGCCTGGACGGCAAGGTGGTGACCATCTCCCCGGACACCATCCAGGACGAGGCCAAGCCGGAGGTGTTCTATTACCGGGTGTTCATCCGTACCACGGCCGACGTTTTGCGCAACAAGGTCGGCAAGACCTTCGCGATCGTGCCGGGCATGATCGCCACCGTCGACATCCGCACCGGCGAGAAGACCGTGTTCGACTACCTGATCAAACCGCTGAACCGCGCCCGCGAAGCCCTGCGCGAGCGCTGACAGGCAGTGGGCGATCAGCGGCTCGCCAGCTTGGTGGTGGGCGCCTGCAACGGCTGCGACTGGGCCAGGTACCGCTGCCACTCGCGGCTGATCTCGGCGTAGGGCAAGAAGATGCTCACCCGGGGTTCGTTCGCCAGGTCTTGGCGTTTGAGCCCCGCCAGGTCGCCGCGGGTCAGGTAGGCGACATTGATGCCCACCGCCTTGCCATCCGCGGCAAACACTGGCCCACCGGACATGCCTTTTGCCGTGGCGCCGTCATGGGTACCGTACATCACCGCACCTTCCTGGGCGTTCAGGCGCACCATGGCCGGCAGCGCATGACCTTCACCCTTGATAGGTACGTACAGCGAGTTGAAGCCCACTGCCGTCAGCGTTTCCCCCGGCGCATAAGCGCGCCACTGGGGAACACGGTCGGCTTTGTGACGGAAGAACTGCACGTCGGCCTGGCCTTGGTAGACAGCACCCGGCAGGTACGGGATGTGCTTGACGGTCACGGCGTAGTCGGCGTTCCACTGCACCGCGGTGCCCATCAGCATGAAAGGCAATGGCCCCCCTGAGTGAACGACGAAGGCTTGATCATAGACTGGGTCCGTGGTGTAGGCGGTCGGCATTCCGTTGCACCCGCTGAGCAGCACACAGGCTGCCAGGAATGACTTAAGGGGGTACATGGTGGCACACATAGGTGATGAGAGGTGGCGAGAATATATCAGTGTGCCACTACTCCGTCGATAGCCTGAGACTACCGTTCGGCTGGATCCAATCGTCTTACTGCATGAACTGTCTGGTTACATTTTGTGCGTCGGGTCGTCAACGTCCGCGCGCAAACAGCGCGCAAAACGCACCGAAATGTATCAGCGGGCGCCCCATTGTGGTGACAGCCCCCTCGTGGGATGCGATCATTATCGGCTCATCTGCCCGTACCACCCCCCGCTCCAGAGGCTCCCTTGTCCAAAGGCATCATCTCGTCCGTCATGGCATCGACGCTGTTCGCCGTGATGTATTTCTATACTTCACTGCTCACGCCGCTCGATGGCGAAGAAATCTTCGGCTGGCGCATCCTGCTCACCGTACCCTGCGTAACCCTGTTCCTGGTGATCACCCGCGACTTCAAGCTGGTCATCGGCCTGCTCGAACGCATGCGCGCGCGCCCCATTCTGGTGCTGGGCAGCGTCGGCACGGCGTCGCTGCTGGGCCTGCAGCTGTGGCTCTTCCTTTGGGCGCCGTTGCATGGGCGCAGTCTGCCGGTGTCCCTCGGGTACTTCCTGCTGCCGCTGACCATGGTGCTCACCGGACGGGTGGTTTATGGCGAGCGCTTGTCGTACCTGCAGAAAGTCGCCGTGGGTTTCGCCCTGTGCGGCGTGGGGCATGAGCTGTGGGTACACGGCAGCTTCGCCTGGGAAACCCTGGTGGTCGCCTCCGGCTACCCGGCCTACTTCGTGCTGCGGCGCGCGTGCAAGACCGACCACCTGGGCGGGCTGTGGACCGACATGTGCCTGATGATGGTGCCGGCGCTGTGGTTCGTGACCACCGGCCCGCTGTCATCGGCCGACCTGCTCCAGCACCCGGCGCTGTACGGCCTGATCCCGGTGCTGGGCATGATCAGCGCCCTGGCGCTGGTGTCCTACGTGATGGCCAGCCGGCTGCTACCTTTCAGCCTGTTTGGCTTGCTCAGCTACGTTGAACCGGTACTGCTGGTCGGGGTCGCATTGCTGTTGGGCGAGAGCATCGCGCGCGACCAGTGGTTCACCTACCTGCCGATCTGGCTGGCGGTCGTGGTGCTGATCATCGAGGGTTTCAAGCATTTGGTCCGGGCACGCCGTCGCGGCGCGTGAGTCACAAGTGCGCGACCATCAGTACCGCACTGATGGTGAAGAAGGACGCCAGGGTGGTCAATACCAGCGCCGCCGCGCAGCGCCCTTCCAGGCCGAAGCGTTGGCCGAGAATGGGGTAGACGCTCATCATCGGCGCGGCGGCGATCACCACGCCGGCCAGCATCATGGGTGCCGGTATGTCGCCCAGCAGCCAGAACAGCAGCGCCACCAGTCCGGGGTGCAGCAACAGCTTGCCGGCGCCGATCACACCTAGCTCGTTCAGTTGCCCGCGTACCCGGGTGCCGAACAACACCCCGCCAATTACGAACAGCGCTGCGGGCGCCGAGGCCTGGGCCAGCATCTCGATGACCTTCAATGGCGCGGTGGGAATACGCACCCCCGCCAGCGACAGGCCGCCGCCAATGATGATCGACACGATCAAGGGGTTCTTGCCCAGGCGCTTAAGGGTTTCGATGACGATACGCCGGGCTGATCCCCCCTGTTGCTCCCCGGCCTCGGCCAACGCCAGCGCTACGGGAATCATCACCAGGTTTTCGATGATCATGCCCAGGGCCAGCGCCACCACCGCCGGCGGCCCTGCCACCATGGCGGCGATGGGGTAGCCGATGAAGCCGCTGTTGGACACCGACATGCCCATGCCCGCGATGGCAGCGTTGGCCACGCTGGCCTGGCGCGTGCGACGAAAGACCATGAAACCGGCGGTGAAACTGCCCAGTGAGGCCATGCCGTAGGCCAGCAGGTAGTGGGCGTTGAAGACTTCACTGATGGGCCGGTCGGCCAGCGCGTGGATCACCAGAGCGGGCAGGCAGAAGATGATCACGAACGTGCCGACGCCGCGCACTTGCTCGCGGCTCAGCAGTTTGAGGGCAGAGGCCAGGTAGCCCAGGCCAATGATGATGAAGATCGGCGCGGTGATGGCGAGCACGTCGAACAAAGGTCGTGTTCCTCAAGTAAAGGCGATGGCCACCTCGAACTGTAGCAGCAGACCTGGCCGCGTCGTGAACGCCGCGCTGCATCAGGCACACCGCCTGCACCCCGACGCGGCCAGGTCCGCTGCTACGCGGCGGTGGTCACACGAGGCTATTGCGGGATCACCACCCGCTCACGCGTCTGGCACGCCTGCGCGATGGCCTCCACCACCCGCAGGTTCTGCAACCCGTCGCGCACGCTCACCAATGGTTGCGCCTGCCCGCGAATCACCTGGCAGAAGTGCGCCAGTTGCCGCGCCAGCGGATCATCCCGGTCCTGGGCCAATTGCTCGCAATCAAACGGTTTCCACCACGACCGGTCTTCGGCCTGGCCAAACCGTTTGAGGCGCATGGTGGGCACCGACAGTTGGCCAAAGGTGCCGGTGATCACGTAGCAGTCTTCATCGTCATAGTGGCAATAGCTTTTGTTTTCTTCACTGGTCTGCTCCCAACTGCGCGGACTGGCCGCGGTGTCCGACAGCATGAACGTGCCCAGCGCGCCACTGGCGAAGCGCAGCAGGACAGCGGCTGTGTCTTCCACCTCGAAGCCGCGGGTGTTGCTGGAGGCCATGGCCTGCACCTCGACGATTTCGCCGCACAGCGAACGCAGGTTGCCGATTTCATGGATCAGGTTCAGCAAGATCGGCCCGCCCCCGGCGACCGTGCGCCAGGGCCCTGCGGCAAAGTACTCGTCCGGCTTGAAGAACAGCGCGCTGCCCATCACCGCCACCAAATTGCCCAGCACGCCCTCGCCCACCAGCCGCCGGGCCTGTTCCAGGATGGGGCTATGGGCGCGGTGGTGGCCAACCAGCAACGGCGTATTCGACGCCAGGCTGGCGGCATACAGGCGCTCGCCGTCCTCCAGGCTGTGGGCCAGGGGTTTCTCTACCAGTGCCGGCACCTCGGCCGCCAGGCACGCCAGGGCCTGGGGCACATGCAGGGGGTTGGGCGTCGCGAGGATGATGCCGTCGGGTCGCTCGGCAGCGAACAGCGCCTCCAGTGACGGGTACAGCGGCACCTGGTACCGATCGGCCAGCTCACGGGCGGCGGCCGACGGGTCGACGATGGCCGCCAGTTGGCAATCGGGGCTGGCGTGGATCTGTTCCAGGTGGCTACGGCCGATCATGCCGGCACCGGCGACGGCGATACGAAGAAGGGGCATAGGGCTCTCTGATTGTTATGGGTGAGCAGTGGGCGTAGCTTAATACAGTGCGATCAGGACATAATTCTTCATTATGAAGATTCAGAATGCGCAATTAGCGAACAATGAACCCTTTCTGCGCGACCTGCAGTTGTTCTGCAGCGTGGCCCGCCACGCTAGCTTTGTCGCAGCGGCGCAGGAAAGCGGCATCTCCCCTGCCCACCTGAGCAAGCGCATCGCGTTGCTGGAGGCGGCCCTGGGGGTCAAGCTGTTCCAGCGCACCACCCGCCGCGTCAACATCACCGCCGACGGCGAAACAGCCTTCACGTGGGCCCAGACCCTGTTGGGTAATGTCGACGACATGCTCCAGGCCTTGTCCGGGGTACGCAACGAACCGCGCGGCGCGCTGCGTATCAGCACCAGCCTGCGCCTGGGCCGCGAGTACATCGCGCCGGTCATGGCGCGTCTGCGCCAGCGCTACCCGGCGCTGGAAGTGTGGCTGGAGCTACTGGACCGGCGCGCCGACCTGATCGCCGAGAACTTCGACATCGACATCCGGGTGGGTGAAGTGCTGGAACAACACCTGATTGCCCACCGCATCACCACGAGCTACCGCATCCTGTGTGCCGCCCCCGTCTATCTGGAACGCATGGGCGCCCCGCGCAGCCTGGCCGAACTGGCCCAGCACGACTGCCTGTTGTTCCGCGAGCGTGACCAGCGCTTCGGCCTGTGGCGCCTGCACGGCGCGAATGGCGAAGAGAGCGTCAAAGTCACCGGCCCCATGGCCTCCAACCACAGCGACGTGGTGCGCCAGTGGGCGCACGAGGGGTACGGCATCATCATGGCCTCGATGTGGGACGTCGCGGCCAGCCTCAAGGCGGGAGAACTGGTGCAAGTGCTGCCGGGCTACCGCCAGCCGGCGGACGTGTGGGCGGTGACCACGGCGCGGGGTGGGGAATCGGAGAAGATTCGGGTGTGCATTGAATTTCTCAAGCAATCCCTGACCCACGGCCCGCAGGCGCTGGTAACACGGATTTGAGCCAGGCAAACAAGGCGGTCGAGGCAATGGCACAGGCATAACTGGCCCGAAACAGATGTGGGGCCGGTGGGGGCGCCGAGCCCTTGGCCGGGAAACGCCGCGCGGGCGGCGCACGGTCTCAAGGGCGCCGGAGAAACCCAAGCCATGCATCTAGAGGCCCTGATACGGTCTCAAGCCGGAAAAACAAGGCGGTCCAGGCAATCCCACAGGCATAACTGGCCCGAAACAGATGTGGGACCGGGGGGGCGCCGAGCCCTTGCCCGGGAAGCGCCGCGCGGGCGGCGCACGGTCTCAAGGGCGCTGGAGAAACCCAAGCCATGCATCTAGAGGCCCTGATACGGTCTCAAGCCGGAAAAACAAGGCGGTCCAGGCAATCCCACAGGCATAACTGGCCCGAAACAGATGTGGGACCGGGCTTGCCCGGGAAGCGCCGCGCGGGCGGCGCACGGTCTCGAGGGCGCTGGAGAAACCCAAGCCATGCATCTAGATGCCCTGATACGGTCTCAAGCCGGAAAAACAAGGCGGTCCAGGCAATCCCACAGGCATAACTGGCCCGAAACAGATGTGGGACCGGGCTTGCCCGGGAAGCGCCGCGCGGGCGGCGCACGGTCTCGAGGGCGCTGGAGAAACCCAAGCCATGCATCTAGAGGCCCTGATACGGTCTCAAGCCGGAAAAACAAGGCGGTCCAGGCAATCCCACAGGCATAACTGATCGTGTCCCAGGAAGTGGTGTAACTCATCAAGGCTTGAGCCACTGAGTTTGCCGTTTAGTTGATCACGGCCGACAGCTTGGCCTGTGGATTATCGCTGACCGCCTCGAAGGCCTCCAACTGCATGTAGCGCCTTTGCAGGCACCACTCGTCGTTCTGTTCCAGCAGCATCGCCCCGACTAGGCGAGTGATGGCTGGATCGTTCGGGAAGATACCCACGACCTCGGTGCGGCGCTTGATTTCAGCATTTAACCGTTCCAACGGATTAGTACTGTGCAGCTGCTGCCGGTGCGCCTTGGGGAAGGCCATGTGCGCCAGCACTTCATCCTCGCAGCCATCCATAAGCGTCGCGATCTTTGGGTATTTCTCACGTAACTGGTCAGCTACCAGGCGCCATTGCTGGTGGCATTCCTGACGGCTGTCCTGGGCAAACACCGTGCGAAGTAGCGCCGCCACCATCGTCCGCTGACCCTTGCCGACGTGGGCCATGGCATTGCGCATGAAATGCACGCGGCAGCGCTGCCAAGTCGCATGGAATACCTTGGAAACTGCGGCCTTGAGCCCTTCGTGAGCATCAGAGATGACCAGCTTCACGCCTCGGAGCCCACGCCGCATCAGGCTTCGCAGGAAGTCTGTCCAGAACGGCTCGGCTTCCGAAGGCCCAACCCTCATGCCCAGTACTTCACGGCCGCCGTTGGTGTTCACAGCCACGGCGATTATGACGGCGACCGACACGATACGGCCGGCCTCCCTGACCTTGACGTAGGTGGCGTCGATCCATAGGTAAGGCCAGTCGCCCTCAAGCGGGCGATCAAGGAAGGCGTGTACGCGCTCATCGATCTCGCCGGCCAGCCGTGACACTTGGCTTTTTGAGATGCCGGACATCCCCATCGCCTTGACCAGCTCGTCCACTGAGCGCGTCGAGACGCCCTGGATGTACGCCTCCTGGATCACCGCTGCCATGGCTTTTTCGGCAGTACGCCGTGGTTCCAGAAAGCCTGGAAAGTAGCTGCCTTGGCGCAGCTTGGGGATCTTCAGATCAACATCGCCGGCGCGGGTTTGCCAGAGGCGATCACGGTAGCCGTTGCGGCTGTTTAGCCTGTCAGGACTTTTGACATCGAACCCGGCACCGCACAGGCTCTCGACGTCGAATTCCATCATGCGCTGGGCAACGAACTGGATCATTTGCTTGAGCAGATCAGCATCTGCCCCTTTCTCAACCAACTCGGTCAATGCGATAGTAGGTTTGGTCATCGTGGTTTCCCTGGTGAGTGTTAGGTCTTCGCAAACTCAACGTTAGCCAAAAACCACGATGACCAACCTCTTTCGCCCGCAGGGCGCCTTCGATTGGTTTAGTTACACCACTTCCTGGGACACGATCGCATAACTGGCCCGAAACAGATGTGGGACCGGGGGGGCGCCGAGCCCTTGCCCGGGAAGCGCCGCGCGGGCGGCGCACGATCTCAAGGGCGCCGGAGAAACCCAAGCCATGCATCTAGAGGCCCTGATACGGTCTCAAGCCGGAAAAACAAGGCGGTCCAGGCAATCTCACAGACATAACTGGCCCGAAACAGATGTAGGAGCGAGGGGGGCGCCGAGCCCTTGCTCGCGAAGCGCCGCGCGGGCGGCGCACGGTCTCAAGGGCGCTGGAGAAACCCAAGCCATGCACCTAGAGGCCATGATGCGGTTTCATGACAGGCTTTTAGAGGTCCGCTAGAGATCTCATCATGGCCACCAAGCGCTAGTCGATGGTGTTGTAGCGCCCTTGAGACCGAGCGCCGCCCGCGCGGCGCTTCGCGAGCAAGGGCTCGGCGCCCCCCTCGCTCCTACATCTGTTTCGGGCCAGTTATGCCTGAGCCATTGCCTCGTCCGCCTTGTTTTTCCGGCTTGAAACCGTATCAAGGCTGCCAGGTGCATGGCTCAAGGTTTCCAGCGCCCTTGAGACCGAGCGCCGCCCGCGCGGCGCTTCCCGGCCAAGGGCTCGGCGCCCCCACCGGCCCCACATCTGTTTCGGGCCAGTTATGCCTGTGCCATTGCCTCGTCCGCCTTCGTTTTTCCGGCTTGAAACCGTATCAAGGCTGCCAGGTGCATGGCTCAAGGTTTCCAGCGCCCTTGAGACCGTGCGCCGCCCGCACGGCGCTTCCCGGCCAAGGGCTCGGCGCCCCCACCGGCCCCACATCTGTTTCGGGCCAGTTATGTCTGTGCCATTGCCTCGACCGCCCTGTTGGTTCGCCTTGGAATTGGGCTGCAATTGTATCCGCCCCGACATTACTCCCGCCTTTCTGGTACGACCGTGCAACAATTGGCACAGTTTTTTCTAATGGATTTGACCGCAATGTCAGGATGCCCTTTTCTTTGGATCCCTGGGTGCACACAATGCACCAATTGCAGACACCGGACAGTACGCCTGTCCATTACCAGTGCAGAACCCCCCGCCAAAAGCAGGGGTTTCTCGAGCAGTAGAACAGGAAGTCGGATCAATGTTTGACGTGCCGTCCTCACTCAGGCTGTTGCTGTCCCGCTTTAATCAGGCCCATCAAGGCGCCAGCCATTTCCACTCCTTGCGCTACGTCCAGCACAGCACGCTGGGCCTCGGCGTCACCCGCAATGTCGTCGACCCACCTCGCCGCCACCACAGCTGTGGGGTGATGCTGTGCGTACGGGTCAACGGCAATGAAGCCTTCGCGGCCACCAGCGACCTCACCGACAAAGGCCTGGAGCAAGCCTACGACCAGGCGCTGCTGCTGGCCCACGCCATGGGCCAGCACGGCCTGTTGAGCTTGCCGCCCTTGCAGGGCCGCGCCGTGCACAGCACCTACGCCTCCCCCGCCGTCGACCAGCCGCTGGCCGACGCTGGCCATTGGCTGGAGGTGCTGCGCGCCGAGTCGGCACGAGTACCCCAGCACGACAAGCTGGTGAACTGGTCGGCCAACCTGCGCATCACCGACAGCCAACAGCTTTACGTGGACAGCACCGGCAGCGAGATCACCACTCACACCCGCCAGTTCTACCCGGAACTGGACGTGACCGCCTTCGACGGCCAGCAGAGCCAGCGTCGCAGCTGGGCCATCGCCCGCCAGGGCGGCGCCGAGCTGGTGCACGCCTCCGGTTTCATCGGCCAGATCGAACAGGTCGCCGACCAGGCCCTGCAACTGCTCGCCGCGCCCAACACGCCACAAGGTCCACGCGACCTGTTGCTGATGCCCGACCAGATGATCCTGCAGATCCACGAGTCCATCGGCCACCCGCTGGAACTGGACCGCATCCTGGGTGATGAACGCAACTACGCCGGCACCAGCTTCGTTACCCAGGAGATGTTCGGCACTTACCAGTACGGCTCGCCACTGCTCAACGTCAGCTTCGACCCGCAAGTACCCGATGAGCTGGCCAGCTACAGCCACGACGACGAAGGCCTGCCCGCCCACAAGCACCTGCTGATCGAAGCCGGCGTGCTCAAGCGGCCCCTGGGCGGCGCCCTTTCCCAGGCCCGCAGCGGCCTGGCCGGGGTGGCCAACAGCCGCGCCTGCGACTGGAACCGCCCGCCCATCGACCGCATGGCCAACCTCAATGTCGAGCCCGGCGACCAGAGCCTGGCGCAGATGATCGGCAACATCGAACACGGCATCCTCATGGCGACCAACCGCTCATGGTCCATCGACCAGGCCCGCAACAAGTTCCAGTTCGGCTGCGAATGGGCGCAACTGATCGAAAACGGCGAACTGGCCGGTGTGGTCAAGAACCCCAACTACCGGGGCATTTCCTCGCAATTCTGGCGCAACCTCAGCGCCGTGGGCGAGCGCAGCACCTTCGAGGTGATGGGCACGCCCAACTGCGGCAAAGGTGAACCCAACCAGGCGGTCACCGTCGGGCATGCGTCACCGCCCTGCGTGTTCCAGCAGATCGACGTGTTCGGGGGGCAAGCCTGATGAATGCCTGCGTAATGAGCCACGCCCACTACCGCCGTTCCTTCGACACCCTGGAGCAATGGCTGCACACCCAACTGGCCACCGGCGAGCATTTCTCCCTGTGGTACAGCGCCGAAGACTCGCAGTTCATCCGCTTCAACCATGGCCAGGTACGCCAGGCCAGTCAGGTTCGGCAGATCGACGCCACCGTGCGCCTGATCCGCGAAGAGCGCCATGCCAGTGAAACCCTCAACCTCACCGGCGACGTAGAGACCGACCGCGCCCGCCTGGCCGAGACGCTGGTGCAGTTGCGCGCCCTGCTCGACGTATTGCCCGCCGACCCCTACCTGCAACTGGACAACCAGGTGTTCGCCAGCGACCGCCTGCCCGACGGCAGCCTGCCCGGCGCCGACGAGCTGATTGAACAGGTGGCCACCCTCAGCGCTGGTCTGGACATGGTCGGCATCTATGCCGGTGGGCCCATGTACCGCGGCTTCGCCAGTTCCTGGGGCGGCCGCGGCTGGCACGTGGCGATCAGCGCCAGCCTGGATTTCAGTCTCTTCCACGCCAACGGCGAAGCGGTGAAGATCACCTACGCCGCCAGTGAATGGGACGCTGACGCGCTGGCTGCCGAGTTCGCCCGTGGTCGTGAGCAACTCACCCACCTGGGCAAGCCGCGCAAGACCCTGGCCCCCGGCACGTACCGCACTTACCTGGCGCCGGCGGCCGTGGAAGAAATCATCAGCATGCTGCAGTGGGATGGCTTCTCCGCCCGCGCGCTGGCTACCCGCAACAGCCCTTTGCAGGCGCTGCAACTGGGTAGCGCGCGCCTGTCGCCGCTGGTGTCGATCAGCGAAATGGCCTCCACCGGCCTCGAGCCGTTGTTCAACAGCGAAGGCAGCCTGCGCCAGGATCAGCCCCTGATCGAGCGGGGCCAACTGGTCGGCCAGATGGTCAGCTCGCGCTCGGCCCAGGAATATGGCCTGGTGGCCAACGGTGCCGACAGCTACGAAAAGCCCGCTTCCATCGAAATGGCCGCAGGCGTGTTGCCCAGCGACGACGTATTGCAGGCCCTGGGTACCGGTTTGTACATCGGCAACCTGTGGTACCTGAACTACTCGGACCAGGGCCTGGCACGCATGACCGGCATGACCCGCTTCGCCAGTTTCTGGGTAGAAGACGGCAAGATCGTCGCGCCGCTGGCGACCATGCGCTTCGATGAAAGCCTGTATGCGATGTTCGGCGACAACCTGCTCGGGCTGACCCGTGAGCGCAGCCTGCGGATCAGTACCAGTACCTATGGGCAGCGGGACGCACAGACGTTGCTGCTGCCGGGGGCATTGGTGGATGGGTTTACCTTGACGTTATGAGGTAGCCCCCCCTTGTCCAGGGCTCGGTTTTTTAGCCTTGTGAACATCGAGTGCCGCTCGCGCGGCGCTCGATCTCGTGAATACCAGAAAAACAAACCCGCCCCTTTGAACCCATCATTTTTTATTCCAGACACTCCACTTTTTTATTTCTCTCATCCACAACCAGACAGGTATTCATTGGCATAAACCAACCACGCCCACGCACCAAATAAATCCAAACTTCCCGGATTGGTGCAGCCCTGAAAACATCGCTACCGCCCACGGCCAATTGTTTTACAACTTACCGGCCGCGGTCCCGTGCAGCCCGAGTTTCGCCCCATGATGGCAATGAAATTGCCGGTCAGGGCCCCGTGCACGCCATCGCACGGCAGAACTTACAGAATTGCGACATGACCGGGCTAAATGTGCAAAAACCCCTCTAGAACGGCATTCCTGGCATAGCGGTTGCTCTGTACCACATGCGAGACAGAGACGTACCTATCCGTACAATCAACAAAAAAGGAAAGCGCCATGAAACCGTACGACCGAATACACAGATAGTTGAAAAGACTGGATTCTGACACTCACCCTGCAGACTTCCAAACGGTTAACTCTTGTTCCACCCGCACTTCGAACATTCAGAAAATGTTTGAACGGACGCGCGTTGCCCTTCTATTTGTTCGAGGGAGCCTTGATGAATGACGCGGTAAAAAAGAAACCACCCCAACCGCCTTTAACGGGGGCCGTGGTTTCCACGTGGCCGAGTATTCCCTTCACCGCGAATACTTCACGCCCGGGCGTATTAAAGAAACAGCACGTACTGTTACTGGTTGCTGTTTCGTTGGTATTGCACGGCGGCGCCTGGTGGCTGATACAACAGGCCAAGGCACCGGTGCCGGAAGTGGCGCCGCAAGTGCCGGAAATGACCGTGGAGCTCACCAGCCCCACGCCGCCTGCTCCCGAACCACCCCCGCCGGAACCGCCACCGCCCCCTCCTCCCCCGCCGCCACCGGCGCCCGAGGAGGACCCCGACGCGGTGAAGCCGCCGCCCAAACCGGTGGTAAAGAAAGTCGAGAAGCCCAAGCCGGTGCCCAAACCGCAGCCGCTGAAAAAGCCCGCACCACCGACGCCGCCGCCGGTGCCCGCCCCCGCGCCGGCACAAAGCGCCCCGCCCAGCCCCAGCCCGGCGCCCGCGGCCCCGGCTGCCGCGCCGGGCCCGGTAAAAGAGTCAGCGGCCGTGTCGGGCCTGGCCAGCCTGGGCAACCCGCCGCCCGAGTACCCGTCGCTGGCCCTGCGGCGCAATTGGGAAGGCACCGTGGTGCTGCGCATCAAGGTGCTGCCCAACGGCCGCGCTGGCAGCGTGGAAGTGACCCGCTCCAGTGGCAAGCAACAGCTGGATGACGCGGCGGTGGAAGCGGTGCGCAACTGGAAGTTCATTCCGGCCAAGCGCGGCGACACGCCCATCGAAGGCTTCGCCACCCAGACCATCGACTTCAAGTTGCCGCAATAAACGAACACGACCCATTCGACTGATTCAAGAGGTATCGCCATGAACGCTTCAATGTCCGCAATGATTGTCCCGGGCGTGCTCTGGGCCCTGGTGCTGTTCTCCGTCCTCAGCTGGGGCCTGTTGCTGATCAAATCAGCCCAGTACCTGCGCCTGAAAACCCAGAACCGGCAATTCACCAAGGCCTTCTGGGCCGCCCCCGACCTGCTCACTGCCGCCGAGCACTCCAGCCAGTACCCCGGCGCATTGGCGCGCATCGCCAACAGCGGCTTCGAGGCCATGGCCAGCGAAGAGAACCCGCGCAACGCCCAGCAACTGGCCCACACCATCAACCGCCAGGACCGCCTGGAGCGCAACCTGCGCCAACAGATCCAGAAGGAGCGCCGCGCCCTGGAGGCTGGCCAGGCGATTCTGGCCAGTATCGGCAGCACCGCGCCCTTCATCGGCCTGTTCGGCACGGTGTGGGGCATCATGGAAGCCCTGCAGAGCATCGGCGCCAGCGGCTCGGCGAGCCTTGAAACCGTGGCCGGGCCTATCGGCCACGCGTTGATCGCCACCGGCGTGGGTATCGCCGTCGCCGTGCCGGCGGTGCTGATCTACAACTTCTTCCTGCGCCGCCTGAAGCTGGCCATGGCCGACATGGACGACTTCGCCCATGACTTCGACAGCCTGGCCCAGCGCAGCGCCTTCGCGGTCAGCCGTCAACCCATCGCCCACAAGCATGCCACCGGCGTGCGGGAGGCAAGCTGATGGCCTTCTCTACTCAGGACAGCGATGAAGTGCTCAGCGAAATGAACGTCACGCCGCTGGTGGACGTGATGCTGGTGCTGTTGGTGGTGTTCATCGTCACCGCCCCGCTGATGACCAACGCCATCAAGGTCAACCTGCCGAAGACCGACGCCGTGGCCCCCGCCGAGAAGAAAGACCCGGTGGTGGTCAGCGTCGACCAGGACGGCAAATTCTTCCTGGCCAAGAGCGAAGTCGCCCCCGAACTGCTGGAAAAAAGCCTCTCGGACGTCAAGGCCAAGGACCCCGAGGTGCGTGTCCAGCTGCAAGCGGACACCAGCGTGAACTATGGCCAGGTGGCCAAGGCCATGGCTTCGATCGAACGCTCGGGCATCACCAGGATTTCGGTGATGACCTCGCGGTAAGACGCGGAGCCGGGCGGGGGCTGTAGCAGCCCGGCTACGCGCCAGTACCAGCCGTTCCACCCCTGTGCGGTGCCCCTTGGGCACTGCAGGGCAGCGGCTTGCTTGAAGCAAAGGAGTTTATCCGGGGCCGGCACAACCCATCCGGAAACCAGAGGGCTCACAAGGCCATTTCACAAACGTCTGAAAAAGTCGGAAATTACCATGCTGATGAGTTTTCCACGTTTTACCCTCAAACCACTGGCGGCCACCCTGCAACGGCATCGCCTGGTGCCCTTGTACGTGATGGCCATGGGCATGGGCACCGTGCAGGCCGCCGACGACAGCAGCACCGCAGCGGTCGTGGCGCCCGCCACCACGCAGCTGCAGAAAGTTGAAGTGACCGGCTCGGCCATTCGCCGGGTCGACGCCGAGACGGCCGTACCAGTGACGATCCTGCGCGCCGCCGAGCTGGAGAAACAGGGGGTGACCACCACCGCCGAGCTGATGCAGCGCATCACCGGCAACAACTCGATCGGCAACTCGGCCGGCTCCGTGGGCGCCGCCACCGGCGGCGCCAGCTTCGCCGACATGCGCGGCATCGGTGCCAACAAGACGTTGGTGTTGCTCAACGGCCGGCGCCTGGCCAACAACGCCATGTCAGGGACCGATTCTCAGGGCGGCGCGGTCGACCTGAACATGATCCCCTTCGCCGCCATCGACCGCGTCGAAGTGTTGCGTGACGGCGCCTCAGCCCTGTATGGCACCGATGCCATCGGCGGCGTGATCAACTTCATCACCAAGAAATCGCTGACCGATGGCACCCTCACCCTGGGCGGCGAAAACCCCACCAACAGCGGTGGTGGCGGCAGCAAGGACATGAGTGGCAGCTGGGGCTACGGTGACCTGGACAAGGACCGTTTCAACGTCATGGGCGTGTTCAACTACCGCACCCAGCAAAACCTGGACGCCAACGACCGCAGTTTCGACCAGGACTACGTGCCCGGCCGCGGCCTGGACAACACCTCCGGCACCGCCTTCCCCGGCAACTACAGCCAGAACGGCAACGCCGCCAACCCGTTGGGCACCGCGTGCAGCGGCGCCAACCTGATCGCCAGCAACGGCGTGTGCCGCTACAGCACCCGAAACTCGATCGACCTGCTGCCGCAGACCGAATCCACGTCGTTCTTCGGCAAGGCGACCGGCAAGCTGGCGGACGACCACAACGTCAACCTGGAATACTTCTGGTCGCGCAACAACAACAGCACCACCGTCGCCCCGGCGCCCCTGACGGGTCTCAGCCTGGCGCCCTCCTCGCCTTACTACCCCGGCAACGGCATTACCCCCCTGCCCACCGGTTTCGCCCTGGACCCCACCCAACCGGTGGACGTGAACTGGCGCGAAACGGCTGCCGGTGACCGCGAATCCAAAGACCAGAACACCAGCCAGCGCCTGGTGCTGAGCTTCGATGGCACCGTCGGCGGCTGGGACTACAACGTCGGCGCCGGCTATAACCAGAACCAGGTGTACAACAGTGTCACCGGGGGCTATGCCAGCGATTCGGCGCTGACCAGCGGCCTGGACAGCGGCCTGCTCAACCCCTTCGGTGCGCAAAGCGCCGCCGGCCAGGCCTACATCGACGCCAACACCTACCATGGCGCCTATGCGGTGTCCACGGGCCGCGTGGCGTCGCTGGATGGCAAGGTCACCCGCGAGATCGGTGACTGGTTCGGTGCAGGCCCCGTGGGCCTGGCCTTGGGCGGCGAGTACCGCAAGGAGAAATACCACGAGTCGGTGGCCGATTGGGCCGGCGACCTGTCGAGCCTGGGCGTCGACCCCAACAGCTCGGTCTCGGGCGAGCGCAGCATCAGCGCCGAGTATGCCGAGATCAACGTGCCGGTGATCGACAGCCTGGAACTGGGCGCCGCGGTTCGCCACGACAAGTACAGCGACTTTGGCAGCACCACCAACCCCAAGTACACCTTCCGCTTCCAACCCTTCAAGGAATTGGTGATGCGCGGTGCCTACAGTGAAGGCTTCCGGGCCCCCTCGCTGTATGAACTGAACAACCCCACCTACACCACGTTCACCCAAGGCAACTACAACGACCCTACCCTGTGCGCCGGCGGCGTCGTGCGCCCAGGCGGCAACGGTGGCCGCGACTGCAACCAGCAATTCCTCAACAGCACCGGCGGCAACCAGGACCTCAAGCCCGAGACAGCACGCAACGTCACCCTGGGCTTCGTCTACCAGCCCGTGCGCAACCTCTCCATGGGGCTGGATTTCTGGTGGATCAAGATCGCCGGGCAGATCGAGGAGTTTCCCGAGTCCGAGGTGTTCGCCAACCCTGAGCTGTACAGCGACCGTATCGTGCGCGCCGCTGACGGTTCCATCGACCATATCGTGACGGGCCTGGCCAACCTGGGTAACGTGAAAACCAGTGGTATCGACGTCAGCCTCGACTACCGCTTCCCGCAGACCACCTTCGGCCAGTTCGGCCTGGACCTGCAGGGCACGTACGTCACCCGCTACGATTACCAGCAGATCATCGGCGGTGCCTATACCGACCGCGTCGGCGACTTCCAGGGCGACCAGGTGGCACAGCGCTGGAAACACAACATCACCGGCAGCTGGAACTACGATGCCTACCGCGCTTCGGTGACCAACCGCTTCACCACCGGCTACAACGACTACGACCCCACCACCCACAGCCGCGTCAGCTCGTATTCGCTGTGGGACCTGTCGGCCGGCTACACCTTCGACAAGGTGCTGGACCTGGACGTGGGCGTGAAGAACGTGTTCGACCGCGACCCACCGTTCTCCAACCAGGCCTACACCTTCCAGAGCGGCTACGACCCGCGCTACACCGACCCGTTGGGCCGAACCCTGTTCGCGCGCATGACTTACCACTTCTGAACGAGGTCGACGGGGCTGCGCTCCGGCCCCCACCGACCCGCCTGCGACATCGCACCCCCGGCGCGCTCCACGCCGGGGCTTTTTTCCAGGCCTTGAGTGTTACCGCGGTTCGAGGATTAGCCACCATGCCCCACCCCATCAAGACCCTGCTGTGCGTCTGCGCGGCCAGCCTGCTGAGCCTGGCGGCCCAGGCCGAACCGGTCACGGCCATGACCGTGTACGGCGAAGCGCCCAAATACCCGGCGAACTTCCAGCACTTCGACTACGTGAACCCCGACGCGCCCAAGGGCGGGTCGCTGAGCCGCTCCGCCATGGAGATTGGCCAGTTCAATTACATCCTGCCCTACGTGGACCAGGGCACCGGCGTGGTCCAGGCCGATACCTGGCTGTACTCGCCCCTGGCCTACCGCTCGCTGGACGAGCCCTACACGGTCTACGGCCTGATCGCCGAGAAAATCGAACGCGCCCCCGATGGGCTGTGGGTGCGTTTCTACCTCAACCCCAAGGCGCGTTTTCAGGACGGGACACCCATCACCGCCCAGGACGTGGCCTTCACCTACCACTTGCTGATGACCAAGGCCAGCCTGAGCTTCAGGCTGCTGTACGGCGACGTCGACGACGTGGTGGTCGAAGGCCCGCGGCAAGTGCGCTTTACTTTCAAGAACAACCTCAACCGCACCTTGCCGCTGGACCTGGCCTCGATGCGGGTGATGCCCGAGCACTACTGGAAAGACCACGACTTCGCCAGCGGCGGCGGCTTCGAGCCGCCTTTGGGCAGCGGCCCGTACCGGGTCACCCGCGTGGACCCCGGACGCAGCATCACCTTTACCCGCAACCCGGACTGGTGGGCCAAGGACCTGCCCGTGAGCCGCGGCCTGTACAACTTCGACACCCTGACCGTGAACTTCTATGGCGACACCGAAGTGGCCCGGCAACTGCTGCAGGCCCAGGCGTTCGATTACAACCGCGAGTTCTCCGCCAGCGGTTATGCCGTGGGCTACCAGAGCCCGGTGCTCGACGACGGGCGCCTGCAGCAGCGGATCCTGGCCCCCAACCTGCCCGTGGGCGCCCAGGGCTTCGTGTTCAACCTGCAACGGCCGATCTTCCAGGACCGTCGCGTGCGCCAGGCGCTGTCACTGCTGTGGGATTTCGACTGGGCCAACCGGCAGATCATGCGCAGCTTCTACACCCGCCAGGACAGCTATTTCCCCAAGAGCGAGATGGCCGCCACGCAACTGCCGGACGCCCAGGAACTGGCCATCCTGGAGCCCCTGCGCGGCAAGATCCCCGATGAGGTGTTCACTCAGGTCTACCACTCGCCCCGAACCGATGGCAGCGGCAACCTCCGCGACCAGCAGCTGCAAGCCCTCAAGCTGCTGGCCGAGGCCGGCTGGCACCCGCTGCACAACAAACTGGTGAATGCCCAGGGCGAGCAACTGAAGTTCACCTTCCTGGACGGCCAGGGTGGCTTCGACCGCCTGCTGCTGCCCATGAAGCGCAGCCTGGCGCAGATCGGTATCGACATGGAATTGCGGCGCATCGACGCCGGCCAGTACAACAACCTGATGAATGCCCGCGACTACGACTTCATCGTGGTGCAATTCCCGCGCAGCGGCGACCCGATCATTTCCCCCGGCCGTGAGCTGTACAACCTGTACGCCAGCGCCAGTGCCACGCAACCGGGCAGCTCCAACTTCATGGTGCTGCGCGACCCGGCCGTGGACAGCCTGATCGACGGCCTGGTCAAGGCCGACAGCCGCGACGCCATGGTCCATTACGCCCGGGCCCTGGACCGGGTGCTGCAGTGGGGTTACTACTCGATCCAGAACTACTACGCCCCCGGCACTCCCACCGTGTACCTCAACCGCTTCGGCATGCCCAAGGTGCCGCCCACCTACGATGTGGGCCTGGACACCTGGTGGCAGGTCAGCCCCAAGCCCCTGAACAACCTGCAAATGAGCGCCCTGGCGAACAAGGAGGAGCACTGAGATGCTGCGTTATATCGGCCGTCGGCTGTTGCTGATCATCCCCACCCTGCTGTGCATCCTGGTGGTCAACTTCGTCATCGTCCAGGCCGCGCCCGGCGGCCCGGTGGAGCAGGCCATCGCCCGCCTGCAGGGCGCTGGCAGCCAGGGTATCGGCGGTGGCGGCGGCGAACGCGCGGGCGGCAGCGGCAGCCGTTCCAGCCGCGGGCTGGACCCGGCGCTGATCGAGGAGATCAAGCACCACTACGGCTTCGACAAGCCCATGCACGAACGCCTGCTGCTGATGCTGGACAACTACGCCCACCTGGACTTCGGCACCAGCTTCTTCCGGGGTGCGCCGGTGACCACGTTGATCGCCCAGAAGATTCCCACCACGTTGTCGCTGGGCCTGTGGGCGACCTTGATCACCTACCTGATCTCCATCCCCCTGGGCATCCGCAAGGCGGTGCACCACGGCACCCGCTTCGACGTATGGACCAGCACGGCGATCATCGTTGGCTACGCCATGCCGGCGTTTCTGTTCGCCATCCTGCTGATCGTGATGTTCGCCGGCGGCAGTTACCTGGACTGGTTCCCGGTGCAAGGCCTGGTGTCGGAAAACTTCGACCAGCTCTCGCCCCTGGGCAAGGTCGGTGACTACCTGTGGCACCTGGTGCTGCCGGTCAGTGCCCTGGTGATCGGCGGCTTCGCCACCCTCACCATCCTGACCAAGAACAGCTTCCTCAACGAGATCAGCCGCCAGTACGTGACCACGGCCAAGGCCAAGGGCCTGACCGAGCACCGCACCCTGTATGGCCACGTGTTTCGCAACGCCATGCTGCTGGTGCTGGCCGGCATTCCCCAGGCGCTCATCGATGTGTTCTTCGCCGGTTCGCTGTTGATCGAAACCATCTTCAACCTCGATGGCATCGGCCGCATGAGTTACGACGCGGCGGTGTCGCGCGACTACCCCGTGGTGTTCGGCACCCTGTTTCTGTTCACCCTGTTCGGCCTGTTGATCAAGCTGGTGGGCGACCTGTGCTACACCCTGGTCGACCCGCGCATCGACTTTTCGGCGAGGACTGCCTGATGTTTCACCTCTCCCCCCTGGGCCAGCGCCGGCTGGCCGCGTTCAAGGCCAACCGCCGCGGCTGGTGGTCCCTGTGGCTGTTCATGGCACTGCTGGTGACGTGCCTGTGCAGCGAGTTGATCGCCAACGACAAACCCTTGCTGATCAGCGTCGACGGCACCCTCTATTACCCCATCCTGCATGAGTACCAGGAGACTGATTTCGGCGGCCAGTTGCCCTTCGAACCGGACTACCGCAGCCAGTACGTGCGCGACCTGATCAGCGCCAAGGGTGGCTGGATGCTGTTCCCGCCTATTCCGTTCAGCGACCAGTCGGTGAACTACGACCTGAGCCAGCCTTCACCCAGCCCGCCCACGGCGCAGAACTGGCTGGGCACCGACCAGCAGGCCCGCGACGTGCTGGCCCGGGCGCTATATGGGGCGCGGGTGTCGATCCTGTTTGCCCTGATCCTGACCCTGGTCAGCGGTTTGATCGGTGTGTCGGCCGGGGCGCTGCAGGGTTTCTACGGCGGCTGGGTCGACCTGGTGGGCCAGCGCCTGCAGGAAATCTGGTCGGGGCTGCCGGTGCTTTACCTGCTGATCATCCTCTCCGGCTTCGTCGCCCCAGGCTTCTGGTGGCTGCTGGGGATCATGGCGCTGTTCTCCTGGCTGGCCCTGGTGGACGTCGTGCGCGCCGAGTTCCTGCGTGGGCGCAGCCTGGAGTACGTCAAGGCCGCACGCGCCCTGGGCGTGACCGATGGCGTGTTGATGCGCCGGCACATCCTGCCCAATGCCATGACCAGCACCCTCACCTATCTACCCTTTATCCTCACGGGCGCCATTTCCACCCTCACCGCCCTGGATTTTCTCGGCTTCGGCATGCCTGCTGGCAGCGCCTCCCTCGGTGAGCTGGTGGGCGAAGCGAAGCAGAACCTGCAAGCGCCCTGGCTGGGGCTGACCGCCTTCTTCGTCCTGGCACTGATTCTCTCGCTACTGGTGTTCATCGGCGAAGCCTGCCGTGACGCGTTCGACCCAAGGACCTGACCATGACCGACAACCTGATTGAAATCCGCCAACTGACCGTGGCCTTCGGCGACCGCGAAGTGGTGCACGGCATCGACCTGGACATCCGCCGCGGCGAATGCCTGGCGCTGGTGGGCGAGTCCGGCTCGGGCAAGTCGGTGACGGCGCACTCGATCCTGCGCCTGCTGCCCGGCAATACCGTGCACACCACCGGCAGCATCCGCTTCAACGGCCAGGAGCTGGTGGGGACGACCGAGAAACAGCTGCGTGCGCTGCGTGGCAACCGCATCGCCATGATCTTCCAGGAGCCCATGACCTCGCTGAACCCGCTGCACAGCGTGGAAAAGCAGATTGGCGAAGTGCTGGCCGTGCACAAGGGCCTGGGCGGCAAGGCGGCGCGGGCACGGGTGCTGGAGTTGCTGGAACTGGTGGGCATCACCGAGCCGGCCAAGCGCCTCAAGGCCTACCCGCACCAGCTGTCCGGCGGCCAGCGCCAGCGCATTATGATCGCCATGGCCTTGGCCAACGAGCCGGACCTGCTGATCGCCGACGAGCCTACCACCGCCCTGGACGTGACAGTCCAGCAGAAGATCCTGGAACTGCTGCGCTCGCTACAGGCACGGTTGGGCATGTCACTGCTGCTGATCAGCCACGACCTCAACCTGGTGCGGCAGATCGCCCAGCGGGTGTGCGTGATGCGCGGCGGCGAGATCGTCGAGCAGGCCGAGTGCGAGGCGCTGTTCCAGCACCCCCGCCACCCCTACAGCCGCCTACTGATCGAAGCCGAGCCCGATGGCCGCCCGGTGCCGGTGATGTTTGACCAGTACCTGCTCTCGGTGGACGACGTGCGGGTGTGGTTTCCCTTGCCCAAGCCGTTGTTCCAGAAAGAACGCGACTACATCAAGGCCGTGGATGGAGTCAGTTTCAACCTGCTCAAGGGCAAGACGCTGGGCATTGTCGGCGAGTCGGGCTCGGGCAAATCCACCCTGGGCCAGGCCATCCTGCGGCTGGTGGACTGCAAGGGCAGCATCCGCCTGGGCAACAAGGAGCTGACCCTGCACAACCAACGCCTGATGCGCCCGCTGCGCCGGCAGATGCAGATCGTCTTCCAGGACCCGTTCGCGGCCCTCAGCCCGCGCATGTCGGTACAGCACATCATCGCCGAAGGCCTGCACACCCACGGCATTGGCACCCCGGCCGAACAGGAAGCCGCCGTGGTGCGCGTGCTCGGCGAGGTGGGCCTGGACCCCGCCACCCGCCACCGCTACCCCCATGAGTTTTCCGGGGGCCAGCGCCAGCGCATCGCCATCGCCCGCGCCCTGGTGCTGGAGCCGGCGCTGATCCTGCTGGACGAACCCACCTCCGCCCTGGACCGCACCGTACAGAAGCAGATCATCGAACTGCTGCGCAGCCTGCAACTGCGCCATGGCCTGACCTACCTGTTCATCAGCCACGACTTGGCCGTGGTCCAGGCCCTGGCCCACGACCTGATGGTCATCCGCCATGGCCGGGTGGTGGAACAGGGCCCGGCCCGGCGCGTATTCGCCGACCCGCAGCATCCCTATACTCAGGACCTGTTGAAAGCGTCGGGGTTGATGTCGGGGGCTGCCCGCGCAAGATCTGCCGCTACGCCGGTGCCATGAGTCTGGGAGGGCTGGGCCAGGCTGTGTTGGCGGTGGGCCTGATGGGGCGTGGCGTTTGTGACGCGGCCAGGTCCGCTGCTACGACCTGGCGCGTTGATATTCACCCGGGGTGCAGCCGAATTCGCGCCGGAACACCGTGTGCAGGTACTGCGCCGATTTGAACCCGCAGCGCCCCGCCACTTCCGCGATCGCCACGCCACCCGGTGCCAGTTGGCTGGCCGCGGCGCCCAGCTTGAAGCGCAGGATCTCGTCATGCACGGTGCAGCCCCGGGCCTTGCGGAAGTGCGATTCCAATGATGACCGGGAAACCCCCACGTACGCTGCCACCTGGGCGGTCTTGATGCCCTGGCATGCATACTGGCGAATGAAGTGCAGCGCCTGCATCACGTAGGGGTCGCCCATGGGCTGATGCAGGCTGGAGGCTTGCACGTTGACGGCGTCGGGCGGTATCAGGATCTGCACACCGGCGCCGGGTTTGCCATGCAGCATCTGGTGCAGCAGGTGCGCAGCAGTGCGGCCCATGGCTTCGGTGCCCTGGATCACCGAACTGAGCGGCACCCTCGTGAGGGTGCGGGTGAGCGGGTCGTTGTCGATGCCGATCAAGGCCACCTGATCCGGCACGGCGATACCGGCGGTCAGGCAGGCCTGCAGCAGTTGCCGGGCGCGGGCGTCGGTGACGGCAATAATGCCGATGGGTTTGGGCAGGCTGTGCAGCCAGGCGATCTGCTGCTCGACCGCGCTGTCCCACAGCGGTGCGCTGGTGCCCAAGCCCCGGTAGACCTCGCCCTGCAGGCCGTCGCGGCGCATCAGGTGCAGAAAAGCCTTTTCCCGCTCCTGGGCCCAGCGGTTGGCTTGGGCGGGTGGCAGGCTGAAGCAGGCAAAACGGTTCAGGCCGGCTTCGATCAGGTGGTCATAGGCCATTTTCACCAGAGCGGCGTTGTCGGTGGCCACGTAGGGGATGTGCCGGGGGTAGGCGCGTGGGTCTTCATAGGAGCCGCCCACCGCCACCACCGGCATCGAGATCCCCGCCAGGGCCTCGCCGATCAGTGGGTCATCGAAGTCGGCAATGATGCCGTCGCCTTGCCAGCGCTCGATGCCCTTGAGCCGGCACAGGAAATCCTCCTCCAGAAACAGGTCCCACGCCACGCGCGTGCTGCTCAGGTAGTTGCCGATACCGGCGATGACACCTCGGTCGTAGACCTTGCTGCCGTTGAACAACAGGGCGATGCGGTGGGCAGGGGGTAGGCTTTTCATTGTCGTTGTCCTGACCATGGGCTGGTTTGCACCCTGGCAAGCGTAGCCGCTGCGCAAAATCGCACACCACTTTGGTGATTTTCATGACGGCCGGCCTCGGCCGTCTCGCTAGTATCAGCACACCGCCAAGAACAATAAGGACGCCGCCATGCCGTACTTCCCTGCTGTGGACAAGATCCGCTACGAGGGCCCCGCCAGTGAGTCGCCCCTGGCGTTCCGTCACTATGAAGCCGACCAACAGGTGCTGGGCAAACCGATGCGCGAGCACCTGCGCATGGCCGCCTGTTATTGGCACACTTTCGTGTGGCCGGGCGCCGACATGTTCGGCGTGGGCACCTTCCAGCGTCCGTGGCACGGCACGGGCAACCCCCTGGAACTGGCCATCGGCAAGGCCGAGGCGGCGTTCGAGTTCTTCTCCAAACTGGGCATCGACTATTACAGCTTCCACGACACCGACGTGGCCCCGGAAGGCAGCTCGCTGAAGGAATACCAGCACAATTTCGCGCACATGGTCGACCACCTGGAACGCCACCAGCAGGACACCGGCATCCAGTTGCTGTGGGGCACCGCCAATTGCTTCAGCAACCCGCGCTACGCCGCCGGGGCCGCCAGCAACCCGGACCCCGAGGTATTCGCCTATGCCGCGACCCAGGTGTACAACGCCCTGAACGCCACACTGCGCCTCAAGGGTGCCAACTATGTGCTGTGGGGCGGCCGTGAGGGCTACGAGACCCTGCTCAACACCGACCTCAAGCGCGAGCGCGAGCAACTGGGGCGCTTCATGCGCATGGTGGTGGAACACAAGCACGCCATCGGCTTCAAGGGTGACCTGCTGATCGAGCCCAAGCCCCAGGAGCCCACCAAGCACCAGTACGACTACGACAGCGCCACGGTGTTCGGCTTCCTGCAGCAGTTCGGCCTGGAAGCGGAAATCAAGGTCAACATCGAAGCCAACCACGCCACCCTGGCGGGCCACAGTTTTCACCACGAGATCGCCACCGCCCTGTCCCTGGGCATCTTTGGCAGCATCGACGCCAACCGCGGCGACCCGCAGAACGGCTGGGACACCGACCAGTTTCCCAACAGCGTCGAGGAAATGACCCTGGCCACCTACGAGATCATCAAGGCCGGAGGATTCCGCAGCGGCGGTTTCAACTTCGACGCCAAGGTACGGCGCCAGAGCGTGGATGAGGTGGACCTGTTCCACGGCCATGTGGCGGCCATGGACGTGCTGGCCCTGGCCCTCAAGCGCGCCGCCGCCATGGTCGAGAACGACCGGTTGCAACAGTTCAAGGAACAGCGCTACGCCGGTTGGCAGCAGCCCCTGGGGCAGAAAGTGCTGGCCGGCGAATTCACCCTGCAGACCCTGGCCGAACATGCCGTGGCCCAGGACCTCCACCCTCGGGCGGTCAGCGGCCGCCAGGAGATGCTCGAAGGCGTGGTCAACCGCTTTATCTACCCCTGAGGCAAGCCGGCCGGTGACAAACGCGCTACAAAACTGTGCTCGTCATCGGCCGCCAGCATCTACAGTTTCATCGTCACTCGTGTCTCCAACAATAAAAAACGGACGCTCACCATGAAATCATTCAAACGCACACTCCTGGCCGGTGCCCTCGCCCTGCTGTCGCTGCCGGTGATGGCCGACGCGGCCCACCCCAAGATCGGCTTTTCCATCGATGACCTGCGCCTGGAGCGCTGGGCCCGGGACCGCGATTACTTCGTCGCGGCGGCGGAGAAAATGGACGCCAAGGTCTACGTGCAGTCGGCCGACGCCAACGAGCAGAAGCAGATTTCCCAGATCGAGAATCTCATCTCCCGCGGCGTGGACGTGATCGTGATCGTGCCGTTCAACGCCACCGTGCTGACCAACACCGTTGCCGAGGCAAAGAAGGCGGGCATCAAGGTGGTCTCTTATGACCGACTGATCCTCAATGCCGACATCGACGCGTACATTTCCTTCGACAACGAGAAAGTCGGCGAAATGCAGGCGAGCGGTGTGCTCAAGGCCGCGCCGAAAGGCAATTACTTCCTGCTCGGCGGCGCCCCTACCGACAACAACGCCAAGGTGCTGCGCGAAGGCCAGATGAAAGTGCTGCAACCGGCCATCGACAAGGGCGATATCAAGATCGTGGGCCAGCAGTGGGTCAAGGAATGGAACCCCACCGAGGCGCTGAGCATCGTCGAAAACGCCCTGACCCGGAACAACAACAAGATCGACGGCATCGTCGCCTCCAACGACGCCACCGCGGGCGGCGCTATCCAGGCGCTGGCCGCGCAGAAACTGGCGGGCAAGGTGCCGATATCCGGCCAGGACGCTGACCTGGCGGCGGTAAAGCGCGTGCTCGACGGCACCCAGACCATGACCGTGTACAAGCCGTTGAAGCTGATCGCTTCCGAGGCGGCCAAACTGTCGGTGCAACTGGCGCGCAACGAAAAGCCGGCCTACAGCTCGCAGTACGACAATGGCAGCAAGAAGGTCGACACCATCCTGCTCACCCCTACCCCGCTGACCAAGGACAACATCGACCTGCTGGAGAAAGACGGCTTCTACACCAAGGCGCAAATCGCAGGGCAGTAACCGTTGCTCACCCACCCTCTCGAGCTGCTCCAGCCTCTGTGGGACCGGGCGAAGCTCGGGAAGCCGGCGCCGCGTTGTGCCTGACCCTGCGCGGCGTGCGCTTCCCGAGCTTCGCCCGGTCCCACAGGCGGTGTTGGGGCGCCTTTGTGCCGAGCTGAAAACCATGTCCGAATACCTGCTGGAAATGAAAGGCATCGTCAAGACCTTTGGCGGCGTGCATGCCCTGAACGGCATCGACATCAAGGTCAGACCCGGGGAATGCGTGGGCTTGTGCGGCGAGAATGGCGCTGGCAAGTCAACGCTGATGAAGGTGCTGTCAGCGGTGTACCCCTGGGGCAGCTGGGAGGGCGAGATTCTCTGGCAAGGCCAGCCCCTGCGGGCGCACTCCATCAGCGAAACCGAAGCCGCGGGCATTGTCATCATCCACCAGGAACTGACCCTGGTGCCCGACCTGTCGGTGGCCGAGAACATCTTCATGGGCCACGAGCTGACCCTGTTCGGCGGGCGCATGAACTACCCGGCCATGATCCACCGCGCCGAGGCCCTGATGCGCGAGCTCAAGGTGCCGGACATGAACGTGTCGCTGCCGGTGTCGCAATACGGCGGCGGCTATCAGCAACTGGTGGAAATCGCCAAGGCGCTGAACAAGAAGGCCCGCCTGCTGATTCTGGACGAGCCCTCCTCGGCCCTGACCCGCTCGGAAATCGAGGTGTTGCTGGACATCATTCGCGACCTGAAGGCCAAGGGCGTGGCGTGCGTGTACATCTCCCACAAGCTCGACGAGGTGGCAGCGGTGTGCGACACCATCGCCGTGATCCGCGACGGCAAGCACGTGGCGACCACCGCCATGGCCGACCTGGACATCCCGCGCATCATCACCCAGATGGTCGGGCGCGAACTGAGCAGCCTTTACCCTAACAGCCCGCACGACATTGGCGAGGTGATCTTCGAGGCCCGGCACTTCACCTGCCTGGACGTCGACAACCCCAAGCGCAAGCGCGTCGACGATGTGTCGTTCAGCCTGCGTCGCGGCGAGATCCTGGGCATCGCCGGGCTGGTGGGCGCCGGGCGCACAGAGCTGGTATCGGCGCTGTTCGGCGCCTACCCCGGGCGGTACCAGGGCGAGGTGTGGCTAGCAGGACAGCGCATCGACACCAGCACCCCGCTCAAGGCCATTCGCAATGGTCTGTGCATGGTGCCCGAAGACCGCAAGCGCCAAGGCATCATCCCCGACCTGGGCGTGGGCCAGAACATCACCCTGGCGGTGCTGGACAGCTATTCGAAAATGACCCGCATCGACGCCGAGGCCGAACTGGGCAGCATCGACCAAGAAATCGCCCGCCTGCACCTCAAGACCGCCAGCCCCTTCCTGCCCATTACCAGCCTGTCCGGTGGCAACCAGCAGAAAGCCGTGCTGGCCAAGATGCTGCTGACCCAGCCCCGGGTGCTGATTCTCGATGAACCCACCCGCGGCGTGGATGTGGGCGCCAAGTACGAAATCTACAAACTGATGAGCGCCCTGGCAGCCCAGGGCGTGGCGATCATCATGGTGTCCTCGGAACTGGCCGAAGTGCTGGGGGTATCCGACCGCGTGCTGGTGATTGGCGAAGGCCAGCTGCGCGGCGACTTCATCAACCAGGGCCTGAGCCAGGAAACCGTGCTGGCGGCCGCCCTGAGCCAACCCGTGCACACTGACCCTACTGATCGGAAGCCCGTGTAGATGAACCAGGTCAAGCAACTGTTCAGCCGCTACAAAATGCTCGCGCTGGTGATCGCCGTGGCGATCATCTGGCTGTTCTTCAGTTGGCAGACCGAGGGCGGCTTCGTCACCCCGCGCAACCTGTCCAACCTGCTGCGGCAGATGTCCATCACCGGCATCCTGGCCTGCGGCATGGTGCTGGTGATCATCAGCGGCGAGATCGACTTGTCGGTGGGCTCGCTGCTGGGGTTGCTGGGGGGCGTGGCCGCGATCCTCGACGTGGTTTACCACTTGCCACTGCTGGTTAACCTGGGGCTGGTGGCGGTGTTGGGCCTGGTGATCGGCCTGGCCAACGGCGCCATGACCGCCTACCTGCGCATTCCTTCGTTCATCGTCGGGCTGGGCGGCATGCTGGCGTTTCGCGGGGTGCTGCTGGGCGTCACCGGCGGCACCACCATCGCCCCGGTGTCGCCGCAACTGGTGTACGTGGGCCAGGGTTACCTGCCGCCGGCGGTCGGGATGATACTGGGCGCGGTGCTGTTCGCCCTGACCCTGGTGCTGACCTGGAAGCAACGGCGCAACCGCGCCCTCCATGGCCTGGCGGCGCGGCCCCTGTTACGTGACGTGCTGCGTGTGGTGCTGATTGGCGCGGTCCTGGCCGGCTTCGTCTACACCCTCAACAGCTACGACGGCATTCCAGTGCCGGTGCTGCTGTTGCTGGTGTTGCTGGGGGTGTTCAGCTACGTCACCAGCCAGACCGTGTTTGGCCGGCGCATCTACTCGGTGGGCAGCAACATGGAGGCCACGCGGTTGTCGGGCATCAACGTGCAGGCCGTCAAGTTGTGGATTTTCGGCATCATGGGCGTGATGTGCGCCCTGGCCGGGTTGGTCAACACCGCGCGCCTGGCGGCAGGTTCGCCGTCGGCGGGCAACATGGGCGAGCTGGATGCCATCGCCGCATGCTTTATCGGCGGCACTTCAATGCGCGGCGGCTCCGGCACCGTGTACGGCGCCTTGCTGGGCGCCCTGGTGATCACCAGCCTGGACAACGGCATGTCGATGCTGGACGTGGACAGCTACTGGCAGATGATCGTCAAGGGCAGCATCCTGGTGCTGGCGGTGTGGGTGGACGTGAGCACCCGAAGCGGCCGGCGCTAAATAGCCTTGCATAGGGGTACCGGGTATGCCTATCCTATGCCGCATATAGGTAAGGGGGGTATCCCATGGGCCACATAGCTTCGAACAAAGACGACCTGCTCAAGCGGGTCAAGCGCATCGCCGGGCAGATCCAGGCAGTAGAACGGGCCCTGGAGTCGGACCACGACTGCGCCAAGACCCTGCACCTGGTGGCCGCCACCCGCGGCGCCATCAACGGGCTGATGGACGAGATCATCGAAGACCACGCTCGCGAGCACGTGGCCAACCCGGCGCTCAGCGATGCCGAGCGCAGCCAGGGCGTGGAAGAACTGCTGGAAGCCATTCGGCGGTATTCGAAATGAACGCGCCCCATGCCCATAGCCACGTATTCCTCGGCTCCACCCATGATGAAAATGCCCGCCGCACCCTGTGGGTAGTGGCCCTGACCGTGGTGATGATGGTCGGTGAAATCGCCGCAGGCTACATCACCGGTTCCATGGCCCTGCTCGCCGACGGCTTTCACATGGCCACCCATGCGGGCGCCCTGGGCATCGCCGCGGCAGCCTATGCCTATGCCAGGCGCCACGCCAACAGCGCCCGCTACAGCTTCGGTACCGGCAAGGTCGGCGACCTGGGCGGTTTCGCCTCGGCGCTGATTCTGGGGCTGGTGTCGCTGGGCATCGGCGTGGAGTCGTTCATGCGCCTGGTCAACCCCACCCAGGTGGCCTTCGGCACCGCCACGTTGATCGCGATAGTCGGCCTGGCGGTGAACATCGTCAGCGCCCTGCTGTTGGGGCACGGCCATGGCCACGGTCACCATGACCATGACCATGACCATCCCCATGGCCATGACAACAACCTGAAGTCCGCCTACGTGCACGTACTGGCCGACGCTCTCACCTCGGTGCTGGCCATCGCCGCCCTGCTGGCGGGTCGCTACCTGGGCTGGGTGTGGCTGGACCCGGCCATGGGCCTGGTGGGCGCGCTGGTGATCGCGCGCTGGTCCTGGACCCTGATCGGCACCACCGCCGGCGTCTTGCTCGACCGCACCGACGAGCACGTGGCCGCGGAAATTCGCCAGTTGGTGGAAACCCCGGGCGACGCCACCATCACCGACCTGCATGTGTGGCGTGTGGGGCCGGAAGCCCATGCCGCCATCGTCAGTGTGCTGGGCCAGGGCAGCCTGGATGCCGAGCGCATCCGCGAGCGTCTCAAGCCGGTTCACGAGGTCAGCCACCTGACCGTCGAATTCCGGGCGGCCTGAGTCATGGCCAAGGAAATCGAAAACCCGTGCATCGCCGTGTGCCAGCTCAGTGGCGACCTGTGCGTGAGCTGCGGGCGCAGCCGGCAGGACATTCGCCAGTGGAAACGCATGAAACGCCCGGAAAAAATGGCCGCCGTGCAACGCGCCACGCTGCGCCTCAAGGCCCTCAACAAAGCCCGAGCAACGTCGTAGCAGCGGACCTGGCCGCGTCACGGGCGCGGCGCGGTACCCGCTTTACCGCGTGTACCGCCGACGCGGCCAGGTCCGCTGCTACAGGGCCACCGCCGTGCCAATGGCTGCTGGCGTCGATGCAACACTTGCGCAACCCGGTACACTGAGCTTTTTCCAACAAGGGGCCCGCCATGGACCTGCTGTTTCTGGGCACCTCGTCCGGGGTGCCCACCAAGGCCCGCAACGTCAGCGCCACCGCGGTCATCGAAGCCTCCGGCAAAGCCTGGTACCTGGTCGACTGCGGCGAAGGCACGCAGCATCAACTGCTGCACTCGCCGCTGTCGGTGCGCGACCTTCGCGCCATCTTCATCACCCATGTGCACGGCGACCACTGTTTCGGCCTGCCAGGGTTGCTGGCCAGCGCTGGCATGTCCGGGCGCAGCGAACCGCTGGAAATGGTGTTGCCCCAGGCGCTGCACGCCTGGGTGCGCCAGAGCCTGGCCGTGAGTGACACCCACCTGCCTTTCGACCTGCGCCTGCATGCGCTGGAAAGCCTGGACCAGTGGACCAACGCCAGCATGGCGGTGAACACCGTAGCGCTGTCCCATCGGGTGCCCAGTTGGGGTTATGTGTTCACCGAGGTCAACCCTGACCCGCGCCTGGACAGCGAGCGTCTGCTGGCCGATGGCATACCCCGCGGGCCGCTATGGGGCGAACTGGCCCATGGCCGTGATGTGGAACATGAGGGCCGGGCAATCGCCGCCAGCAGCTACCTGCGCCCTTCCCGGCCGGGGCGGCGCATCATCGTCTGTGGTGACAACGACCGGCCCGAGTTGCTCGCGCAGGTGGCGCCAGGGGCCGACGTGCTGGTGCATGAGGCCACCTTTACCCAACCGGTCCTGGAGCGTGCGCAGACCAGCCATGGGCACAGCACCGCTGCGGCGGTGGCCCGGTTCGCCGAGGCCGCGGGCGTGCCGAACCTGGTGCTGACAAATTTCAGTGCGCGCTACCAGGGCGACCCGAAGCGCAGCCCGTGCATCGATGACGTGCGGGTGGAGGCTGAAACACACTACAGCGGGCGGTTGGTGCTGGCGCAGGACCTGCAGCGTTACCGTGTGGGGCGGGACGCAGTGCTGGTCGCCCTCTAGGCTCTGCTCATTTACAACACGTACACTCCGCTTCCTCGCCTGTTTTCGCCTAGCCTGGCCTTCGCTGGAATACATTTCCCGTTCCAATCGCCGCGCCGTACCTGATGTTTCGTGCTGTCACCTTCGCCAGCAAGCTATGCGCCCACAGGCTGTGTCAGCCTGGGACGCGGCGAAGCTGCTTGACGGGGTCACGTGGGCTCGTAGCCGATGATGGCCTTGGTTTCCAGGTACTCCTCGAACCCATGCACGCCAAACTCCCGGCCATTGCCCGAGCGCTTGTAGCCGCCGAACGGCGCGTGCGGGTTCCAGGCCGGATGATTGAGCAACACCTGGCCGGCGCGGATACGCGAGGCCACCGCGCGCACCTGGTTCAGGTCCGTGCCTTGCACGTGGGCGCTGAGGCCATAGACCGTGTTGTTGGCGATAGCCACGGCGTCGTCCAGGGTGTCATACGGGAGGATGCACAGCACCGGGCCGAAGATTTCTTCCTGAGCAATGGCCATGCCCGGTTCGACGTCGGAGAAAATGGTCGGCCGGGCGTAATAACCGACTTCCAGGCCCGCTACACGTCCCGTACCGCCGCAGATCAGCCTGGCGCCCACCTCGATGCCTGAAGCGATCATCGCCTGCACGCGGTTGAATTGGGCCTGGTTGGCGATGGGGCCAAGCACGGTGTCAGGCGAGGCCGGGTCACCCACCAGGATCGACTCGGCGGTGGCCGCCGCCAGGGCTTCGACCTCGGCCAGGCGCGCACGTGGCACCAGCATGCGGGTCGGCGCGCTGCAGGACTGGCCCACGTTACGGAATGCCGTCATCACGCCCAGCGGTACCACCCTGGCGAAGTCGGCATCGGGCAGGAGCACGTTGGGGGATTTGCCACCCAGTTCCTGGGTCACGCGCTTCACCGTCGGTGCCGCGGCCTGGGCTACCAGGGCGCCGGCGCGGTTGGAGCCGGTGATGGAGATCATGTCGATGTCAGGATGGCTGGCCATGGCTTCGCCCACCTCGGCGCCGCTGCCGTTGACCAGGTTGAATACCCCGGCAGGCACACCGGCGTCGTGCACCAGTTGGGCGAACAGCAGCGCGCTCAACGGCGACAGTTCGCTGGGTTTGAGTACCACGGTGCAACCTGCGGCGATGGCCGCGGCGGCCTTGGCGGTGATCTGGTAGAGCGGCCAGTTCCATGGGGTGATCAGCGCGCATACGCCAATGGCTTCACGGACGATGGCAGTACCGTTCTCAACCTGCTGGAAGGGATACTCGGGCAACAGATCACGGACGACCCGAATGTGCTCCGCGGCCAGGGGCACCTGCAAGGTGCGGGCAAAGCCGATGGCAGCGCCCATCTCGAGGGACAAGGCCTGGGCGAACTGCTCGTTGCGCTCCAGCATCAGCTCATGCAAGCGCGTGAGTATCCGCACCCGGCTGGCCACCGGCGAAACACTCCAGTGGGTAAACGCAGCGCGGGCAGCCACCACGGCCTGGTCGACATCCAGCGCGGTGCCTTTGGCGACGTTGGCCACTACCTGCTCGGTCGCGGGGTTGACCACGGGCAGGCTGCCCGCCTCGCGCACCGGCAGGCACCAATCGCCATTGATATAGAACCGGCGCGTGAGGGCCGGGTCGATGCTGAAAACATGGGTGGTCTGGTCGGTCATTCACGTGCCCCCGAAAAAAGGAAAATCCATGGCTGATACGCTACCAGACGCGGTCAGGCGCAGCGTGCCGTTCTCCGGGGTTGCGTGGGATGTTGTGCTGAATGGCGGCGGTTTTCCGCGCACTAGTGCCGGATCAGCTTGCGCAGGGGGACCACCTCTTTCATCACCGGTGACTTGATGACGATGTAGCTGAAGTATTTGGCGATGCCGATGTTCTTGTCGATGATGCTTTCGATCACCTCCTGATAGTGCTGGATGCTGCGCGTCATGAACCGCACCAGGTAGTCGTACCCGCCGCTGATGAGGTGGCATTCGAGCACCTCGTCGACCTGGCGAATGTTGGCCTCGAACTTGGCGAAGTCCTCGCGCTTGTGATCGCTGAGAGTCACCTCGGTGAAGATCGTCACCGACTCGGTGATCTTCGCCAGGTTGATGTGGGCCTTGTAGCTGGAGATATAGCCCGCCGCTTCCAGGCGCTTGACCCGCTGCAGGCAGGGGCTGGCCGAGAGGCCAACGGCGTCGGCGAGGCTGACGTTGGTCATGCGGCCATCTTTTTGCAGCTCGACCAGGATATTGATGTCGATGCGGTCCAGTTTGACCATGCCTTCCATTCAGTTGCCCTCGAATGCCAATGTCCCTGAGGTTTTTCAATCAATTCAACGGCGTAACCATAGCTGATGTTGAGCCACCAGGTCGGCGAGGCTGTTGATGCACTCGTCTACCGGGCACTGGCCTGCTTGCCGCCGGCCCCGTCGCAACAGGCACACGGCGCCCTGCACCGCAGGCTCAGGCAGGCTGGCACGCACCCATAGCGCCTGCTCGAACGGTACGTGCTGCTGGTCCAGCCAGGCCTGGCCTTGGGCGGGCGCCACCAACTCCTCGGTGTGGATCCCCAGGCGCTCGCACAGCGCTTCGCGGTCCTGGGCATCGCGATCACACAGTATCGCCAGCCGGTAGAACTTGCGCAGATACAGCAATGCTCCGGGCGCGTCTTCGAACAGCGGCCAGGTCACGGGGGTACGGGCGAAACTCAGACTCTCCTCCCAACTGGCCCGCACCTGCAACGCTTCGGCCAACTGGCGATGGGCAAAACACAACAGCCCGGTAAAGCCCAGCTCCTCGAACCGCGGGTACAGGCCATGCAGCACCTGTTCGAAGCGGTCCAGTACCGGGCCCTTTTGCGCCACCACCCCCGTGCCGACGAGCAAGCCCTGCAGCGCCGTCCAGACGCCACTGTCACGGTCGATCAGCACGCCGTCACAGTCGAGCAGCAACACACGATAATCAGTCAGGCGCATGCCAACTTCATCTCCATGATGGACAACGGCGGCCCAGGCGATGAAGCCCGGGCCTGTCGTGAGGTTCAGGCAATCAAGACCCGTGCCAACGCGCGGTCGAGGATAACCAGGGCTTCGTCGAGCTCGACGTCGGTGGTGGTCAGGGGGGCGAGGAAACGCACGACATTGCGGTGCACCCCGCACTTGATCACCAGCAGTCCGCCTTCGCGGGCGGCGTCGATGACCTGCTGGGCCAGGGCCGCGTCGGGGCTGGCATCGGCATCGCCGCTGACCATTTCCATGGCCAGCATGAAGCCTTGCCCGCGCACGTCGCCGATGCGCGGGTAGCTCTGCTGCAGCACCTGCAGCCCCGCGCGCAAGCGCACGCCCAACTGTTCGCCCCGGGCCAGCAAATGCTCGTGCTCAAAGGCGTCGATCACCGCCAGCGCCGCGGCGCAGGCCAGGGCATTGCCACCATAGGTGCCGCCCAGGCCGCCGGGCGTGGGCGCGTCCATGATCTCACTGCGCCCGACCACGGCGGACAGCGGCAGGCCGCCGGCCAGGCTCTTGGCGACGGTGACCAGGTCCGGCTGGATGCCAGCGTGCTGGAAGCCGAACCAGCGGCCGGTGCGGCCAAATCCGGCCTGGATTTCATCGAGGATCAGCACAATGCCGTGTTGCTCGGTCAATGCGCGCAGTGCCTGCAAAAACTCCGGCGGCGCGGTGAGGAAGCCGCCATCGCCCTGCACCGGCTCGACGATGATGGCCGCCACACGGTCCGCCGCGATCTGGGTGGCGAACACGTCTTGCAAGGCCGCCAGTGCATCAGCGCTGCTGATGCCACGGTAGGGGTTGGGGTACGGGGTATGGAAGATCTCCGGCGCGAACGGGCCGAAGTTCTGTTTGTACGGCTGACTCATGCCAGTCAGGCTGCAGCCCAGCAGCGTGCGCCCGTGGAAGCCACCGCGAAAGGCGATGACACCGGGACGGTTGGTGTGGCCACGGGCGATTTTGATGGCGTTTTCCACCGCCTCGGCACCCGAAGTGAACAACGCCGCCTTGTGCGGTACGTCACCGCCGACCAGCGTGCTCAAACGCTGCGCCAGCTCAATATAGGGGGGGTAGGCGACCACCTGAAAACAGGCATGGGAGATTTTCGTCAACTGCGCCTGCACCGCTTCGACCATTTTGGGGTGGTTGTGCCCGATATTGAGCACGCCGATGCCGCCGACAAAATCCAGGTAGCGCTTGCCGTCCACGTCCCACAACTGTGAGCCCTGGGCGCGGTCGATCACCAGCGGGTGGGCGGTGAGCACGCCGCGGGGCACTGATTGTTCACGCTGTTGCAGCAGTCGAGGGGTGTCATTGAGTTTGCTGTTCATGAAAGCTTCCTGTGGCCATGCCCGCGGTGGGTTTCGATGCATTCCAGAGTACGGGTTGCGCGGAGGCGACGTGGCCGAAGTTGCCGGCCAGCAAGGGCACATCGACTGTTTTGCGGGGCGCAAACGGCAGAATCGCTTGGCGGGGATGGGGCACAATGGGATGAGGGCTTTATTGAACGAACGCTTCAACAGCCTGACTCCCCCGACAAGGACTCCCCCATGGCCCTGCTCTACAAAGCCGACCCCCAGCGAGGCGAGCGCTGGCGACAGCTGTTCGCCGCCCACGCCCCCGACATCGAGTTCCGCCAGTGGCCCGACATCGGCAACCCTGCGGAGATCGAATACCTGGCCGCGTGGCAGGCACCCGATGACCTGGCCACCCTGCTGCCCAACCTCAAGGCCTTGCTGGCGATATCCGCCGGGGTCGACCAGTTGAACCTGTCCGCACTGCCCCCGCACTTGCCGGTGGCGCGCATGCTCGACCCAGGCATCACCCAGGGCATGTGCGAATACGCTACCTGGGCGGTGCTGAGCCTGCACCGCGACATGCTGCGCTACCGTGCCCAGCAGCAGGCCGGGGCATGGGAAGCGCGGGCGCTGGTGCCCGCCAGCCAGCGTCGCGTCGGAGTGATGGGGATGGGGCAGCAGGGCAAGGCCATCGTCAAGTGTCTGCAGGGGCTGGGTTTTGCGCTATCGGGCTGGGCGCGCAGCGCGCATCAGCTGACAGGGGTCGAGTGTTTCGCCGGTCCTGCGCAGTTGCCTGCCTTTCTCGGCCAGTGCGACATCCTGATCTGCCTGCTGCCGTTGACCGAGCAGACCCGCGGCATCCTCGACCTTTCCTTGTTCGAGCAACTGCCCAGGGGCGCTGCCCTGATCAACATGGGCCGTGGGGCACACCTGAACGAAGCCGACCTGCTGACGGCCTTGGCCAGCGGCCAGTTGAGCGGCGCGGTGCTGGACGTGCTGGGGGTTGAGCCGGCCCCGGCCGACCACCCTTTCTGGCAGCACCCCGGCATTATGCTGACACCGCACATCGCTGCCATGACACAACCGGACAGCGCCTTTGCCGTGCTGCTGGACAACATCCGCCGCCACCAGCGCGGCGAACCTCTGAACGGCCAGATCGACCGCGCCGACGGCTACTGACCCCCGCCCGGTCCCCAAGGGAGGGACCGGGCCTGCCGCGATTACAGCCCGCCGATGTGAAACGCCTTGATTTCCAGGTATTCGTCCAGCCCGTAGCGCGAACCTTCACGGCCCAGCCCGGATTGCTTAACACCACCAAACGGTGCGACTTCCATGGAGATGGCCCCGGTATTGAGCCCCACCATGCCAAACTCCAACGCCTCCCCTACCCGCCATGAACGCTGCAGGTTCTGGGTGAAGTAATAGGCCGCCAGCCCGTAGGGGGTGTCGTTGGCGATGGCGACCGCCTGGGCTTCGGTGTCGAAGCGAATCAAGGGCACCAGCGGGCCGAAGGTTTCCTCGCGGGTGCACAGCATGTCAGCCGTGACATCCGCCAGCACCACGGGCTCGACGAAGGGGCTGGCCGCCTCTGGCACACCGCCGCACAGCAGCCGCGCGCCCTGCCCCAGGGCGTCATCCACATGGCGCGCGACTTTTTCCACGGCGGCCTGGTTGATCAACGGCCCCAGGGTGACGCCCGCCTCCAGGCCGTTGCCGACCTTCAGCGTCGCCACTTCCTGCAGCAACCGCGCGGCAAAGCGCGCGTAAATCCCCGTTTGCACCAGGATGCGGTTGGCGCACACGCACGTCTGCCCGGCGTTGCGGAACTTGCTCTGCATCAGCCCCGCCACTGCCTGCTCGATGTCGGCATCATCAAACACAATGAACGGCGCGTTGCCGCCCAGCTCCAGGCTCAGGCGCTTGATGTGTTCGGCGCTCTGGCGCATCAGCAGCCGGCCAACGGCGGTGGAGCCGGTAAAGGATATCTTGCGCACGGCAGGGTTGCCGGTCAGCTCGCCGCCGATGCCCTGGGGCATGCCGGTCACCACGTTGAACACCCCGGCCGCAATGCCCACCCGCTCGGCCAGCACCGCCAGGGCCAGGGCCGACAACGGTGTCAAGTCCGAAGGTTTGACCACGATGGTGCACCCCGCCGCCAACGCAGGCGCGCACTTGCGGGTGATCATGGCGGAGGGGAAATTCCAGGGGGTGATGGCGGCGCAGACACCCACCGGCTGCTTGAGCGTCAACAGACGACGGTCGCCACTGGGCGAAGGAATGGTCTCGCCGTACTGGCGTCGGGCTTCCTCGGCGAACCATTTGACGAAGCTGGCGGCGTAGCGGATCTCGCCCTGGGCCTCGGCCAGGGGCTTGCCTTGCTCCAGGGTCATGATCAGTGCCAGGTCGTCCAGGTTGTCCAGAATCGCCTGGTACCAGGCCTCCAGCAGCAAGGCACGCTGCGCCGCCGGGCGTTCACGCCACGCCGGCAACGCCGCTTCGGCGGCCTCGATGGCGCGGCGGGTTTCGGCACCCTGCAGGGCCGGTACGTGGGCGATGCACTGGCCGGTGGCCGGGTCGAGCACCTCCAGGGTGGCGCCGTCATCGGCAGCCAGCCATTGCCCGTTGATATAGGCCCGTTCGGCCAGCAGGGTGGGGTCTTTCAAGCGGTTGCGCAACATGGGGCTGATCCTGTGAGTCGTGGTAGGACCAGTCTAAAAACATGCGTCGCCGGGGCGATGCCGAATACGCCCCGGCAACAGTGCCGAATGCTGAAATCGGCGGCCAGGCAGCATGAGCTGCCTGCTCAGCCGCGCACGCCCTGCAACAGAGTGTGCAGCAGGTGTTCGCAGGCCTCCAGTTGTGCCAGTTCCACGTACTCGTCGGGCTTGTGCGCCTGCTCGATGGAACCCGGCCCGCAGACCACCACCGGCACGTTCAGGCGTTGGGCGAACAGCCCGCCCTCGGTACCAAAGGCGACTTTGACCTGGGCCGTTTCGGCCGGGGCGAATGCCTTCAGCCAGCGCACCGCCTCTACCGTCGGCGAGGTTTCCAGGCCCGGGTACGCGTTGAGGGTTTCGATGTGGATGTCGGCCACGCCACTGACCTTCTTCGCCTCGCGGGCAATGGCCTCGGCCTGCTCGGCCAGGTCCGCCAGCATCACCTCGGGATCATCGGCCGGCAGGTGGCGAATCTCGAATTCCAGGGTGCACAGGTTGGGCACGATGTTCAGCGCCTTGCCGCCATCGATACGCCCGACGTGCACGGTGCTGTAGGCGATATCGTAAGCATCATCATGGGCACCCTGCGCTTGCAGGCGTTGTTGGGTGGCGCGCAGCCGGGTGATGAAGTCGCTGGCCAGGTGAATGGCGTTGGCCGCCAGTGGTGCCAGGGACGAATGCGCTTCCTGGCCGTGGCACTGCACACGGTACGAGGCCTTGCCCTTGTGGCCAAGGGCGAAGTGCATCTGGGTGGGCTCGCCGACGATGCACAGGAACGGCCGCTGGGGCGCCAGGTGCAACACATCCAGCAGACGGCGCACGCCCACGCAGCCGATTTCCTCATCATAGGACAGGGCCAATTGCAGCGGCCGGCTGAGCGGCTGGTCAGCGGCCGTCAGCAGCGTATCGATGGCCACGGCGATGAAACCCTTCATGTCGCAGGCGCCACGGCCGTATAGCTTGCCGTCACTGACGGTGGCCTGGAACGGCGGCCTGGTCCAGGCCTGGCCGGCCACGGGCACCACATCGGTGTGACCGGACAGCAGCACGCCGGGCACGTCCCTGGGGCCGACACTGGCGAACAGGTTGGCCTTGGTACCGGCATCGTCATGCACCAGGCGGGTTTCGATACCCTTGGCCTCGAGTCGTTGCTGCACGCAGTGGATCAGCGCCAGGTTGGACTCGGACGACGTGGTGTCAAAGCTGATCAGTTGTTTGAGAATGTCGAGTGTGCGTGGGTTCATGAGTGGCCACTCAGGATGAGGTCATTATGCGCTCTGTGGGACCGGGCGAAGGTCGGGAATGAGGCGCTGCGCACTGGCTGAGCGTACGCGGTGTGCCTTTCCCGAGCTTCGCCCGGTCCCACAGGGTCGGCGGTTGAATGTCAATGCATCAGTGTGTTCTGGCTGGCTTCTTGAGCGCGTTCACAGAGGGGGCAGGTGCAAATCGGTTGATGTGGAAATCGTGAATACGCGTGCGGGTGCTGCCGGTGGCGATCAGTTCGGCCATGACCGCACCCACGCCGGGGCCCAGTTGGAAGCCGGCGCCGCAGAAACCAAAGGCGTAGTACAGGCCGTCGACCTGGCCGCTGGGGCCCATGATCGGCAATGAGTCCGGCGTGTAGCTCTCGATACCGCTCCACACCCGAATGATGTTCAACGGCGCAATGCCCGGCACCAGCCGGCGCATCTGGCTGATCTGGTTGAGGATGCTGCGCGGCTCGACGTGGGCGCGGCGGTTGAGCATGTCCGGCTTGCTGCGGTAACCGCCGCCAATGACGATGTTGCCACGGGCGATCTGGCGGAAGTAGATCACTTCTTCCGGAACCTTGGTGTATACGCCAATCACTGTTTTCAAGGCGTAAGGCACCGGCTCCGTCACAGCCATCTGCGGGCCGTTGGTGTCCAGCGGTACCGGTTCACCGAACTGCGCCGACAGCCTGTCGCCCCAGGCGCCGGCGGTCACCAGCAGGTTGGGCGCACTGAAGCGGCGCCCGTCGCTGGTCTCGATGTGGAAGTCACCGCCTACCTTTTGCACCTCGCGCACCTCGGTGCGCTCATGCACCGTGGCCCCCGCGCGGACAGCGGCGCGGGCAAACGCCGGGGCCGCCAGGCGCGGGTTGGCGTGACCGTCGTGGGGCGCGTAGGAACCGCCCTGAACTTCCGGCCCCAGAAACGGGAAGCGCTCATGCAAGGCCTTGCCACTGAAAATCTGCAAGTCCAGTTCGCGGGCTTCCGGCGCCTGAGCGTAGGCTTCCAGATCGGCGATGTGCGCCGCGTCATAACACACCCGCATGTGCCCGCTGGGCAGAAACTCCAAGTCTTCGCCGATCAATTCCGGCAGGCGCTTCCACAGGTGATACGACCGGTTGGACAGCTCCAGCTGGCACAGGTAACGGCCCTGGCGGCGGACATTGCCGAAGTTGACGCCGCTGGCGTACTGACCGATCTGGTCACGTTCCAGCACAATCACCGAGCGTCCATGCTGGCGCAGGAAAAACGCGGCGGCCGCGCCCATGAAGCCGCCGCCCACGATGACTACATCGGCCTGTTGCACGTTCATGCCTGTACCTCCTGCAGCTTCAGGGTCAGTGGCTTGACCGGGGCCTGGCCACGTTGGCGCCCCACTTCCTTGACGGGCACCCCGGCCGCGGCCGCGATGATCTCGGCTCCGGCCTGGGAGCAGTAACGGCCCTGGCACCGGCCCATGCCCACCCGGCTGAACGCCTTGGCGCGGTTGACCTCGCAGGCGCCCTTTTCGCGGACCACGCCGCGCAGTTCGCCGGCGCTGATCATCTCGCAGCGGCAGACGATGGCTTCGTCCGGCACGTGCTGAACCTGCGCCGCCGGCCATGGAAACGCCTCGGTGAGGCCCAGGCGGAAGCGCTCCATCCGGGCCAGGACCCGCCGCTGGGCCTCGGCCGCGCCCGATGCCACCGGCAAACCCAGGTCGTTCAACAACGCCAGGGCCGCCAAGCGCCCCGCCGCCTCTGCCGCGTCCGCGCCACGAATACGTGCACCATCGCCAGCGGCGTAGACGCTGGCCAATGAGGTGCGGCCGTCTTGATCGGTCTGCACCAGCCACTGGCCGGATGCCTCGTCGAACGCGAAGGCGCAACCGGCCAAGTCCGCCAGTTGAGTTTCCGGGCGCAGGTGGTAGCCCAGGGCGACGGCGTCGCAGCCTACCCGCACGGTCGCGCCTTTGCCCGTGCGCACGGTCACGCCCTGCACACCCGTGCGTTCGTCGCCATCAATATGCAACGGCGTGACACCTAGGTGCACGGCCACACCCGCCTGGTACAACCCGGCCAGCAAACCGACGCCGGTGGCCAGCACGCCCGGGCGGGCCAGCAATTTTGGCGCGGCGCGCAGCCGCGAATACAGCGGCGAGGTGTCCAGAACGGCAGCCACCTTGGCACCGGCCTTCACGTACTGGCTGGCCACCAGGTACAGCAGCGGCCCCGTGCCCATGAACACCACGCTGGCACCGATGGAGACCGCCTGGGCCTTCAGCGCGATCTGTGCGCCGCCCAGGCTGTAGGTACCCGCCAACTCCCAGCCCTGTACCGGCAACAGCCGGTCGGTGGCACCGGTGCATAGCACCAGCGCGTCGTATTCGAGCGCCGTATGGCGGCCCTGGCTGACACAGCACAGTTGCTGGTCTGCCAGATTCCACACCAGGGTATCGGGGCGGTAATCCAGCTGCCCGCGCACCTGGTCGAAACGTTCGTGCAGGGCCTGGGCCTTGCCGGCCTCGCTGCCGTACAGTTGACGGTAGTCCCGGGTGAAGCCCTCGGGCTGGCGGCGGTAGATCTGCCCGCCCGCGCGACGCCCCTCGTCCACCAGGGTCGGGCGAATACCGGCCGCCAACAGGGTTTCGGCGCAGCGGATGCCCGCGGGCCCGGCGCCAACAATGGTTACCCGCGCAGTGGCCATGCCGCCTCCGGTTGTGAGGTAAGAATATCCAGGCCGTCGCGCACGTCTTCACCGCACGCGCGCAGGCGCTCGCCGTCGCGGGTCCATACCCAGCAGTCCTGGCAGGCGCCCATCAGGCAGAAACCGGCGCGCCGGCCGTTGTCGAATTCAGAGCCGCGCAGGCTGTCGCCACTGGTCAGCAGCGCCACCATCAGCGTGTCGCCTTCCAGCGCCTGAACCGGCTGGCCGTCGACCAGCAAGTGAACAGCCGGGCGTTGCTGCTCGGCCAAGCGGACAAAACGGGCACTCATGCGTAGGCTCCCTGAGCGGGCAAGACAAGGGTTGGTTGGCCAGCGGCCAGTTGCGGGCTGTCCAGGTGGCAGAGAATCTCGCTGCCACCGGCGATCACCCGGCGATTGGGCGCGGTGTAGTTGCACAAGCCTTCCACCCGCAGCGGGCAACGGTTGAGGAACGTGCACAACTCGCGCTGGTTGACGGTGGGCGCGCTGATGGGTGGCAGCTTGCACGCCACCGCCGTGCTTTCCAGCCAGCCCTGGCGCAGGGCCGGCACAGAGTTGATCAACAGGTTGGTGTAAGGATGGAACGGTGCCTGCCCCAGCGCCTGGCGGCTGCCGCTTTCAACGATGTGGCCGCTGTACATCACCGCCACGTCGTCACACAGGGCGCGCACGGTGGAAATGTCGTGGCTGATGAAGAGGTACGACACCCCCAGCTCGCGGCGCAGTTCGGCCAGCAGCTCCAGAATCGCCGCCCCCACCACCGTGTCCAGGGCCGAGGTCACCTCGTCGCACAGAATCAGGTCCGGCTTGGCGGCCAAGGCCCTGGCCAGGTTGACCCGCTGTTTCTGCCCGCCCGACAGGGCGCCAGGGTGCCGTTCAGCCAGGCTGCGCGGCAGCTTCACCAGGTCCAGCAGTTCATCGATGCGCTGGCGCTGGGCGGCGCCTTTCAGGCCGTGGCACGCCCGCAAGGGGCGGCCAAGAATAGTGGCGATGCTGTGCATGGGGTTGAGTGCGGTGTCGGCGTTCTGGAACACCATCTGTATGCGCCGGAACTGGTCTGGCGAACGCCCCTGCAGGTCACTGGACAAGGGCTGGCCGTCGAACATGACCTCGCCACGCGCCGGTTGCAGCAAGCCGGCCACCACCCGCGCCAGGGTAGACTTGCCCGAGCCTGACTCGCCGATGATGCCGATGGCCTGCCCCCGGTGCAGGGTCAGGTCGATGTCTTCCAGCACGCGGATGCGCGGCAGCCCGTGCAGGTCGCGAGGGCCATAGCCGGCGGTCAGGCCGCGCAGGCTCAGCAACGGCGTATCGCCCCGGGCCGCATCGTCGACGCGAATCTTCGCCGCCGGGCGCGCGGCCTCCAGCAAACGGCGGGTGTATTCATGGTTCGGCGACTTGAGCAGCGCGGCGGTGCCGTTGTCTTCCAGAATCTGCCCGCCCTTGAGCACGATGATCTGGTCGGCCATCTGTGCCACCACCGCCAGGTCATGGCTGACGTACACCGCCGTGGCGCCACGCTCGCGCACCACGCGCTTGAAGGCCCGCAACACCTCGATCTGGGTGGTGACATCCAGCGCCGTGGTTGGCTCGTCGAGCACCACCAGCAGGGGGTCGCTGATCAGCGCCATGGCGGCCATGACGCGCTGCAACTGCCCGCCCGAGACCTGGTGCGGGTAACGCTCGCCGATGTGCTCGGGGTCCGGCAGGGCGAGGTCGCGGAACAACTCGATGGCCTTTGTGCGCAATTGCTCGCGGCTGCCGCCCACACCGTGGATGAGCGCGCCTTCGAGCACCTGATCGATCAAGCGGTGAGCCGGGTTGAACGCCGCTGCGGCGCTCTGCGCCACGTAGCTCACCCGGTTGCCGCGCAGGCTTTGCAGTTCGCCCTCGCTCAGGGTCAACACGTCTTGATCGCCCAGCCGCACTTCACCGCCGGCGATGCGGCAGCCACGGCGCGCATAGCCCAGCAACGACAGGGCAATGGTGGTCTTGCCCGAACCCGACTCGCCGATCAGCGCCAGTACTTCCCCGCGTTCCAGGTTGAAACTCACACCCTTGACGATCTCGGTTTCGCCGCTGTCGCCGCAGGCATTGACCCGCAGGTCCTTGACTTGGATGAGATGGCTCATTCAGCGCCCTCCCTGGCTATGCTGGCGACGGCTGGAAATGCTGTCGATCAGCAGGTTGATGCCCACGGTCATGGAGCCGATGGCCAACGCCGGGATCACCAGTGCCGGCGCCCCCTGGCTAAGGCCGCCGATGTTTTCCCGCACCAGCGAACCCAGGTCGGCGTCCGGCGGCTGCACGCCCAGGCCCAGAAAACTCATGCCACTGAGCAGCAGCACAATGAAACCGAACCGCAGGCCCAGGTCGGTGAGCACCGGGTTGAGCATGTTCGGCAATATTTCCACGCAAGCGATGTACCAGCGCGGCTCGCCGCGGGTACGGGCCACTTGCACGTACTCCAGCGCTTCGATGTTGGTGGCCAGGCTGCGGGCAATGCGGTAGCAACCCGGTGCATAGCTGAGCACCGCCGTGGCAATCAGCAAAGGCACCGAGGCCCCGAACGCCGACACCACCACCAGCGCCAGCATCTTGCTGGGGATGGAAATCAACGCATCCATCAGGCGGCTGACGCAGCCGTCCAACCAGCGTGACGATACCACCGAGAGCAAGGCCAAGGAGGTGCCCACGGTGCTGGCGAGTACCGCCGCCACCAGGGCCAGGCCGACGGTGAAACGCGCGCCGATCAACACCCGGCTGAGCATGTCGCGGCCCAGGTAGTCAGTACCCAGGGGGAACGCCCGGCCTATGTCATCGAACACGTTGCTGGAGATCACGTCACCCACGCCGTGGGGCGCCAGCCAGCCGCCGAACAGCGCCACCAGCAGCCAGAAGGCACAGAACCCCGCGCCGACCAGGCCCAACAGCGGCGTGCGCACCCGAGGGAACGGTTTGAAACGGGCAGACTTGCCAATGACGTTGTTCATTGCTGTCTCAGCCTCGGGTTGGAAAGGATTGCCGCCACGTCAGCCACCAGCACCAGCGCCAGGTAAGCGGCGCAGAACAGCATGGTGCAGGCCTGGACCAGGGCCATGTCGCGGTTGGTCACGGCGTCCACCATCAGGCTGGCGATGCCGGGATAGTTGAAGATGGTCTCGACGATGACCACGCCACCCAGCAAGTAGGACAGGCTCAGGGCCACGGCGTTGACGATGGGGCCGATGGCGTTGGGCAAGGCATGGCGCAGCACGATGCGCACCGGGCTTGCACCCTTGAGGCGGGCCATTTCCACATAGGGGCTGTCGAGCTGGTCGATGACCGCGGCGCGGGTCATGCGCGCCATCTGCGCGACGATCACGCAGCACAGGGTCACCACTGGCAAGGCATAGGCGCGCAGAAACGCCAGCGGCGTGTGCACCTCGGTGGCGAACGACAGCGCCGAAAGCCAGCGCAGCTTCACCGCGAAGATCAGTACCGCCAGGGTCGCCACCAGGAATTCCGGTACCGCTACCAGGGTCAGGGTACAGAAGCTCAGCACGCTGTCCAGGCGGCCGCCGCGGCGCATGGCCGAGACGATGCCCAGGGTCAGCGCCACGGGCACCGACACCAGCGCGGTCACGGCCGCCAGCATCAGTGTGCTGGGCAGGCGCCCCGCCATCAGTTCGCTGACCGGCATGGCGTTGGACACCGAGTCGCCCAGGTGGCCGGTGACCAGGCCGCCCAGCCAGTGCAGGTAACGGACGATGCCAGGCTGGTCCAGGCCCAACTGGGTGCGCAGCGCTGCCACCTGCTCGGGGGTCGCGAACTGGCCCAGGGCCTGTTGCGCGGCGTCGCCGGGCAGTATCGCGGTGATGGCGAACACCACCATCGACACGATCAGCAGCGTCAGGGCCACCAGGCCCAGGCGCCGCGCGATCAGCCAGTACAGAGTGTTGTGCATGGTACGTCTCCTGCACCTGTGTGTTTACCCGGTTCAACGCGTTCCCGTAGCCGCGGCCTTCGGCAGCGGCTACGAAGGCTGAGGTCAGGCGTCCAGCCACACCTGCTCGGCGAACATGTAACCCATGAAACCGCCCAGCGGGTTGCTGCCGTAGCCCTTGATGCGCGCGTCCACCCCATCGATGTTGCTGATGAACACCGGAATGCCGATGCCGCAGTGGTCGTGCACCAGGGTCTGCATGTCCTTGTACATCTGGCTGCGCTTGGCATCGTCGGTCTCGCCGCGGGCGGTCATCAGCAACTGGTCGAACTGCTCGTTCTTCCAGCCCGACTCGTTCCAGGGCGCCGTGGACTGGAAGAACTGCGAGAAGATGATGTCAGCGTTGGGCCGTGGGTTGATGTTGCCGAAACTGATGGGGTGCTTCATCCAATGGTTGGACCAGTAGCCATCCGACGGCAAGCGGTTCACGGTCAGGTCCAGGCCGGCCTGCTTGGCCGACTGCTGCAACAGCACCGCCATGTCCACCGAACCGGTGGCGGCCGGCGAGGCCACCAATGGCATCTTGACGCTGGCCATGCCGGCTTTCTTCAACAGGAAGCGCGCTTTGTCCGGGTCGTACGGCGTCTGCGGCAGGTCGGCATTGTAGTAGCGCGAACCGGGCGCGATCGGGTGGTCGTTGCCCACTACCGCATAACCGCGGAACACCGCCGACTTCACCTGCTCACGGTCCAGCAGGTACTTCATGGCCTGGCTGAAATCGGCATTCTGGGTGGGCATCTGGTCCTGCCGCAGGATCATGTCGGTGTAGTTGCCCGACGGCGCGTCCACCACCGCGTGCCCGGCACTGGCGGCGATGCGGGCGGTGGAGCGCGGGTTGACCTCGTTGATCATGTGCACGTCGCCGGACAGCAGCGCATTGACCCGTGACGGCTCATCGGAGATGGCGATGAACTCGATCTCGTCCAGGTACGGCAGGCCCGGTTTCCAGTAGTTGGGGTTGCGCGCCGCCACCGAGCGCACGCCTGGGCGGAACTCCTTGACGGTGAACGGCCCGGTGCCGATGCCCAGGTTGAAGTCGGTAGTACCGGCTGGCACGATCAACAGGTGCGACACGGCCAAAATCGATGGCAGCTCGGCGTTGGGCGCGCTCAGCTTGATCTGTACTTCCAGCGGGCCGGTCGCCTTGATCTCGGCGAACTGCTCCATCAGCGGCATGACCTTGGAGCCGGTGGCCGGATCCTTGTGCCGGGTCAGGGAAAACACCACGTCCTCGGCGGTCAGCGACTTGCCGTTATGGAAGGTGATGCCGTTGCGCAGGGTGATGACCCACAGGCTGGCATCGGTGTGGTCGATTTTCTCGGCGAGTTCAAGCTGTGGCACCAGGTGCGAGTCGAAACGGGTCAGGCCGTTGTAGAACATGTACTGGCGGGCGTAGTCGGTGGACAGTGCGCCCTTGGCCGGGTCCAGGGTGTCGGCGGTAGACGACGACATGCCGGCCACGCGAATTTTTCCGCCCTTCTTGCCCACGGTGGCGGGGCCGGCATCGGCTTCGGCGGCGAACACCGAACCGGCGCCTCCCAGCAAGCCACCGACGCTGCTGGCCATGATCCCTGCCACCCCCAGCATGCGCAGGGCGTCACGGCGTGACATGCCACGGTTCAAACCATCGAAAATACGCACACTGTCGGCGCCGGTGATGAGCTGGGCTTCGACCTTCTTGTCTGTCATGGCGGTTCTACCTGTCGAGAATCGGGTTACACGAAGGGCTCGCGGTTGGCCGCGAACGTGCTTGAACGAAAGCAGGTTGAATCAGTGCAAGTGGTCCTGCAGCCGGTAGTACGCGCCTACCAGGGGCAGGAACCAGGGTTTGCCGAAATGCCCCGGAATGGCTGGCCAGTCGAGCCCGCGCCAGGGGTTGGCCGCGGCATTGCCGTCCAGCACATCGGCCATCACCCGGCCCATGTGCACCGACATCTGCACGCCATGGCCGCTGTAGCCCATGGAGTGGAAAATACCGCCATGCTGGCCGGCCCGTGGCAGGCGGTCGGCGGTCATGTCCACCAACCCGCCCCAGCAATAATCGATGCGCACCCGGGCCAGTTCCGGGAACATCTGCGCCAGGGCCGCGCGCAGAATCTCGCCGCTCTTGGCGTCGGAACGCGGGCTGGACATGGCGAAGCGCGCCCGGCCGCCAAACAGCAGGCGGTTGTCCGGCGTCACACGGAAATAATTGCCGATGATGCGGCTGGTCACGTACGAGCGCTGGGCCGGCAGCAACCGGGCTAGCAGGTCAGGGGCCAGTACCTCGGTGACAATGATGAAACTGCCCACCGGGGCCATGCGCCGGCGGTACCAGTTCAGGTCGCCTACCTGGGACGCCCCCGAGGCCAGCAACAACTGCTTGGCCTGCACCGTGCCGCGTGCCGTGTGCACCTGGTACCCGCCCGCCCTGGCCTGCCACTGGCTGACCGCGGCGTTTTCGTAGATCAGCGCCCCCTTGCGCGCGGCCGCCTCGGCCAGCCCCACGCCAAAACGGCCCACATGCATCTGCACGCCATTGCGCTGCAACAGGCCGCCGTGAAACTGATCCGAGTCCACCTCGCGGCGCACCTCGGCGGCCGACAGCAACTGCACGTCGGCATCCACCTCGCGGCGAATCAGTTCACAGGTTCTGGCCATGCCGGCGAAATGCTCCGGCTTGGCGGCCAGCTTCAGTTTCCCATTGCGCTGGTAATGACAGTCGATGCCCTCGCTGTGCACGATTTCGTCCACGCTGGCCACCGCGCTTTCATAAGCCTGGTAGAACGCTCGGGCCTGCCCTGCGCCCAGCTTGGCCGACAACACCGCGTAGTCCTGGGCCACCCCGGTGTTGCATTGCCCGCCGTTGCGCCCCGATGCTTCGCCGATCACGCGGCCGGCCTCGAACACCGCGACCCGGGCGCCTTTTAGCGCCAAGGCACGCGCCGCCGACAGGCCGGTGAAGCCACCCCCCACCACGGCCACGTCAACCTGCCCCTCGACCGGCCCGGCCTGGCCGAGGCCGAAGGCCGGGGCGGTATCCAACCAGTAGGATTCACTGCTCATGTACGGCTCCTGCAGGCAATGGGAACGGGCGCCAGCGTGGCGGCGCCCTGGGGTGCGCTTACAACCCGACGAGGCCCGGCAGGCCGCCGATGTCGCTGATCTGGTTGTACTCGTAGCTGGCGTTGGCCGCAGGCTCATGGCCCCGGGCAACGAAGGCCTTGTTCTTGATGCCCATGTCATGGGCCGAGAACAGGTCGTAGCGGAAGCTGGAGGACACGTGGAGCACGTCCTCGGGACCGCAGCCCAGGTTGTCCAGCATGAACTCGAAGGCCGCCAGGCGCGGCTTGTACACCTTGGCCTGGTCGGCGGTGAATACCTTGTGGAACGGCACGCCCAGCTTGTCCACATTGGACATGATCTGCGAATCGCTGGCGTTGGAGAAAATCACCAGGGGGATCTTGTCGGCGATCTTCGCCAGGCCCGCGGTCACATCCGGGTGCGGGCCCCAGGTCGGCACGGCGTCGTAGTAGAGGCGTGCCTCGGCTTCGCTGAACGCTACGCCCCAGCGTTTGCAGGTGCGCTCCAGGGCGTTTTTGAGGATGACGTCGTAGGGCTGCCAGTCGCCCATCACTTCATCCAGGCGGTAGGACGAGAAACTCTTGACGAAGGCGTCCATCTTTTCGGCCGCCACGCGGTCGGCGAACAGCTCACGGGTCATGGTGCCCATGTGAAAATTGGTGAGGGTGCCGTAGCAATCGAAGGTGATGTATTTGGGGCGAAGAAAGCTCATGGTGCCGTCCTGAGTTCGTGGAAGTCTGTGGCGCAAAGGCCCGTTGTTGCAGTCCAGGGGAGGGCAACCCTCCGTTGCGCAGCGACTTCATTACACCACTGTGAAATCAGCAGATGGCGTTTAAAGCGCAGGCTGGAAAACACAAAAAACCGTTTTGACACGTCCCCGCAGCATTGCGTGCTTTCTGCTCCACACGCGGGCAAAGGCTGCAAAAGTGCGCCGTTTTGGCCCCGGAATTCGGGACCCGGACGGCAGCAGCCGGCCAACGGCAGCAGAATCTGCGCCGGAAAAGACCAATGCAAGACGAGCGCCAGGCGCGTGGGGGCCTTGAAAAAACGGGGGTTTGCCGCTGCTTTATAGAGGGGCCCACCGCACCACGCCTGCAGGCGGCCTGCGGCAAGCAGAATCTGCTGAAGATAACCCTGCGGACCTGGCTCGGTCCTGGCATTTGCTGCTGAGCGCCGTGGCGGTGGAAGCAGTTAATGTGGCCCGCCCCGTGCCGCCGTGCACAATCTGCCGAAGTTGTCTCGCCCCCTTGCCAGCCCTCGGCGCAGGTGCGATACAAGGCGCCATCGCGACCCACCGGAGCCCCCCCATGCCTGACTACACGTACCGCCCCATGACCGCCGCCGACGTACCGGCCGCCCATGCCTTGTCCGTTGCCCTGAAGTGGCCGCACCGCGCCCAGGACTGGGCCATGCTGCAGAGTGTCGCCGACGGCTTCGTCGCCCTGGACAACGGCCGCGTCATCGGCTCGGCCTTCGCCTGCCACCAGGGCGCGTGGTCGACCATCGGCCTGGTGATCGTCAGTGACGACTACCAGGGCCATGGCATTGGCCGGCGCTTGATGGACCTGGCACTGGCAAGCATCGGCCCACGCACGGCGCTATTGAATGCCACCGTGGCGGGGGCGCCGCTGTACCGCAAAATGGGTTTCGTGGAATTCGGCCACATTCAGCAACGCCAGGGGACCGTGGGCGCCCTGACCGCGCCTGCCACGCCGGGCCGCGGGCTGACGGCGGCAGACCACCCCCGCATGAGCGCGCTGGCCAGTGCCGCTACCGGGCTGGCGCGCGGCAGCGTGATGCAGGCGGTGTTTGCCGACATCGAGCAGGCGGTTGGCATCGATGTCGACGGCCAACTTCAGGCCTTCGCCGTGCTTCGCCCATTCGGCCGCGGCCGCTGCATAGGCCCGGTGGTGGCCGGCAGCGCCGAGCAGGCGCAAGGGCTGATCGAGCACCTGCTGGCCCAGGTGCCGGATGCCTTCGTGCGCATCGACATCCCCGTGGGCTGTGGGCTTGAAGGGTTCCTGGACAGCGTCGGTTTGCCCGGGGTGGATACCGTTACCTGCATGAGCCGCGGGGAAATCCCGCGGCCCTCGGGTGACGCGCGTGCCTTTGCGTTGGTCACTCAGGCCATTGGTTGATTGCAAGGGAAAAAGATATGAGCGGTTCGATTGCAGTGGTGTTGGCGTTTGCAGAGGGGCACGCTGCCTGTGGCGCGGCAGGGGTTGGCCCATGGGTGGCCGACGACCCGTTCGCCGCAGGGCGCAGTACCGTCTTCACGGACGACCTGGGGTTTGCTGCCGGTGTCGTCAGGGTGGGCGGCCGCCATGAAGTGGTGGACTATCCGCTGACGGAGATGCTGGTCGTGCATGCAGGGGAATTGAGCGTGGTCAGCGGCGAGCAAGTGGTGCACTTGAAGGCCGGGGGCAGCGTGGTCATCGCCCGGGGCACGGCATTCACCCTCGACGCTGGCGCCGAGGCGCTGTGGGCCTGGTGCGCAACCCGCGCACAAGCGGGCGCAAAGCCTGGGCTGACGGTACTGGACCGGCACGCCCACTTGAGCCCGTCCGCGCCGCCGGGTGACGACATCCTCATCAGCCAGGCCCCCCAGTGCCGGGCCCAAGGGGCGTTTGAGGAAGGCGCCCTGCGCGTCGGCGTGTGGGACTCCACTGCGTATGAGCGACGCAGCCGCGGGCATCTGTGCCACGAGTTGATGCACCTGACCGAAGGCCAGGTGACATTGCGCCTGGACCAGGGCCGCGAGCTGGTGGTGAACCCAGGCGACACCGTTTTCGTCGCCAAGGGCGCGGGTTGCGGGTGGTTGAGCCAGGGCTACGTGCGCAAATTCTACGCCGTGGTCTGAGGCGCTTGCTACCAAGTCCTACGGGCTGGCCACCTTGCGCAACCGCACGGGCCTGCGGCTGGAAGAGGTGATATTGGCGACATTTCTGCAGCGGTTGCTGGACGTCCAGGGCGCGTTAGCCTGAGAGGGCGCCACGGGCGCGGCGCTTCGCCAGCAGGCTGTTTCAGGCAATGGCACGGACAACACGCGCACAGTGCGGACACTTCGCGCAGGCTTTTCTGCGCCCGGCGCAGTTGTCACATTGGCGTTCATCTGGACACAGATAGTAGGCAGCCCAACCCGTTCCCAAGGAAGCTGCATTGTGCTGTCCCGACTCCTCTGTTCACTGTCTGCCATGACGCTGTCGATCACCGCTGCCCAGGCCGCCGAAACCGACGCCATCACCACGCCCATCCTGAGCAGCGTCGACAACTTCCGCGACATCGCCGGCACCACGACGGCGTACACCACTGCCAATGACGGCACCATGCGTACGGGGGTGTTCTACCGCTCCAACGCCCTGACGCCATCGGCCGCGGACCTGGCGACGCTCAACAGCCTGGGGATCACCGCAGTGTACGACCTGCGCACCGCCAGCGAGATCGCCGCCACCCCCGATACCCAGCTCGACGGCGCGACCTACACCAACGTCGATATCCTGGGCAACCTGACCTCGGGGGCGGTGCTGAGCAGCATCACCGTGGACAGCGCAGCCAGCGCCGTGGCGCTGATGCAGGAAACCAACCGCGAGTTCGTCAGCGACGCCAACGTGCGCAGCGAGTTCGCCGTGCTGTTCAATGACCTGGCTTCGGTGGACGGCGCCGCGCTGTTCCACTGCACCGCGGGCAAGGACCGCACCGGCTGGGCCACGGCCGTACTGTTGAGCATCGCCGGGGTCGACAGCGCCACGATCATGGCCGACTACCTGGCTACCAACGCCTACACCGCCACCCGGGTCGATGCCACGCTGGCCGCACTGCCCGCCAGCCTCGCGGCCATTTACGAGCCGACCCTGACAGTGGACGCCAGCTACCTGCAGGCGGCACTGGACGAGGTGACCGCGCTGTACGGCAGCATGGACAACTACCTCAAGGAAGGCCTGGGGCTGTCCCAGGCAACTATCTATGTGCTGCGTGCCAAGATGGTCTACTACAACAGCCTGCCCGGCCAGGCGGGCTTCGTGGGTAACGCCGCGGCCGGGGCCCTGTTGCTCCAGCAATTGCAGAACAGCAGCCTGTCCGGCGCCTACACCGCCTACAACTACTACCTGCAATCGGCCATCGACGCTGGTGACCTGGGCGGCGTGCAGTCCACCATCGGCGGCCAGGTGCATGCCGACGCCGCCAGCTACCTGCTGCGCCAGGACGCCTTGATCGAGGGCGCCGCCGCCCCTTACGCCAGCGGCACCGACCTCAAGGTAGGCCAACGCAGCGTGTGGACGGCGGGCCTGGCCGGCTACCTGGGCACCGATGGTTCAAGCCAGGCTGCCAGCAGCAATGAACACACCCAAGGCACGATGGTCGGGCTGACCCAGCGCTTCAGCGAACAACTGAGTGGCCATGCCGCCTTCGGCTACAGCCGTGGCAGCATCGGTGGCGCCAGCGGCTCGGTGGACACCGACCTGACCTTCCTCACCGCCGGCACACGGCTGGGGGCCAACAGCCTTGAGCACGGCCTGTTCGTCAGTGCCGATGCCATGGCCGGTTATGTGGACTACAGCAGCAAGCGTCAGATCGGTGGTGGGTTGGGGGCGGCCGACGGTGATACCCATGGCACCCTGAGCAGCGCCAACGTCGCCCTGGGTTACCGCCTGCCCATGAGCCAGGTGACCCTGGAACCGAGCGTTGGCGTGCGGATCAGCCACCTGAACCTGGACGGCTTCGACGAAAAAGGCAGCGAAGTGGCCCTGGACGTCGACGCCACGCACCAGACCCGGCGCAGCGCCTTCACTCAGCTCAAGGCCTCGCTGGCGCCGATTGGCGTAGCCCGGGGCTGGCAACTGGTGCCGGGTGCCCAGGTGGGTTACGAGCATGTGCTGGGTAACCACTCAGTGACCAGCGACGCACACCTGCTTGGCCTGGACATCGAGCAACAGGCGGCGTATTCCACCCGCGATCAGTTCAGCGGCGCCCTCAACCTGACGGCCAGCCTGGGTGCCTTCAGTGTCGGCGCCGAAGCCGGCGCGCTCACCGGTGGCGGTAGCCAGGGCGTGAGCGGTAGCGTGAAGGCCAGCTACCAGTTCTGACCGGCGCTGCGCAGGCCATTGCGAACGTCCTGCGGGCTCAACCCGTAGGCGTTCTGGAAGTAGTGGCAGAAACGTCCGACATTGGAAAACCCCAGCTGCAGGGCGACCTCGGTCACCGAGGCCGCCGCCCCTTGCCGGAAGGCTTCATAGGCACGGGCCAGGCGAACCTGGCGCTGGTAGGCGGCGATGGAGGTGCCCATGAAACGCCGAAAACCGTCCTGCAGGGCGCGCAGGCTGACATGGCTGAGCGCCGCCAATTCGGTGCTGCTGACCAGGCAGTGGGGGTGTTCCTGGATGTACTCCATGGCCAGGCGCACGTGCCGGGGAGCGATGGACGGGCCAGGCCGGCGCAGCGCCTCGCTGTAGCTGTGCGGCCAGCTTTCCAGCACCGCGTCCACCAGCATTTCCTGCAACCGCGTCGGCATCAGGGCGCTGCTGTTCATGAGCGTGTCCAGCTCGTCACCCGTGGCGAACGCAACGATGGCCTTGATGCCCTGAAAGGCCTCGCGACTCAGATCCACCTGCGGCTCGAAACGAATCTTGCGCACGATGGGGCGGCCCAGCAAGGTCGACAGCCGTTGAGTGAACAGCCCGCGGCGTATCGACAGGCCATGCTGCCCGTGGCCATCAATGATCTGCACTGAGCGCACCTGGGTCTTTTCCACCGCCAGGCCCACCTGCGGCCTGCCCACGGTGGCGTCCGCCAGGTTGAAAATGATCTGCCCCGCCGTGGGGATGACAAAGGTGATCTCGTCATCGAGGTCGGGGATCTGCACGGTGAAATCGCCCCGATAGCACAGGCGCCGGAAGCTGACGCCTTCATAGCGGCCATACACGCCGGCGATACTCACGGGGCTACCGGTGCGGGGAAGGTCGTTGTAGAGGTTGCCGAACACCCTGGAAAAGAGGCTGCCAAATGCTTCGCCGCCCATGTGGTCGGAGCGGATGATGAACGGCCTGCGCGAGACGGCTGCGTGCATGATGGTCGATACCTGAACGGGCGATGCGCCCCTGGCCAGAGCAGCTTGCCCGGCCGGGGTGCTTGATTGTTGTAACGAGCGCTGTACATGCGATCGGCGGCAACGCTAGCAATGAAACATGACAGCGACATGACGCTACACAATCTTGACACTTGCGCAGGCGCTAGCGCATCACAAGACCGCCATCCACCGCGTATTGGCTACCGGTCACATAGCTGGCCTGCGCCGATAGCAGGAACAGCGCCACCGCGGCGGCCTCGTGCGCTGAACCGGCGCGCCCCAGGGGTACCTGTTCGACCACGGCGCGCTCGAACTGCACCTGCGCCGCCTCGCCCATGAACCCGCGAAACCCGGTGTCGATGGGCCCCGGCACGATCGCGTTGACGCGAATGCCCCGGGGCGCCAGGCTTGCCGCCCAGCACCGCACCATCGACAGTAACGCCCCCTTGGTGGCGGCGTAGGCACTGACCAGCGGCGCCGCCTCGAACGCCGACGATGACGCCGTCACCACCACCGAGGCACCCGGTTTCAATAGCGGTGCAAGCCGTGCCAGCTGCAGCGCCGGCGCTCGTACGTTGGTCGCCATCAGCGCGTCGAAGCACTCGGCGGTCATCGCCTCCAATGCGCCCACCCGGGCAAACCCGGCGTTGAGCCACAACCCATCCAGGCCCCCTGCTCTTTCGGCCGCCGCGGCCAGGACCTGGACGTTGACGGGGTCGCCAACATCGCCCAGTACCACCACGCAGTCGTCTGTCGGGCTGAGGGATTCGTTGCGCCGCCCACTGGCGATAACCCGGCCACCCTGCGCGAGGATGTGCTGGGCACCCGCCAACCCGATGCCTCGGGTACCGCCCGTAATCATCACGGTCTTGCCACTGAACATGCTCATGTCACGCCTCCGGTCGGGGTCAAAGGCACAGCATGCCAACAGCCGATTCGAATAATAATCGGCTATTATCCCCGAAGGTCATTTAGTAACGGAGGCATAATGCGCGGTAGCGAATTCGCGGAACTGAAGGCCTTCGTCGCCATCGCCGAGCACGGTAGTTTCACCCGGGCGGCGGCCTACCTGGGCATGTCGGCCTCGGCCCTGAGCCAGACGCTCAAGGCGCTTGAGATGCGCGTCGGCGCCCGCTTGTTCAACCGGACTACCCGTAGCGTTGCGCTGACCGAGACAGGGGCACAGCTGCTGGCTCGTCTGCAACCTACGTTCGAGGCGCTGGAGGCCGCGGTGGCCGAGGCAGGTGCCAAGCCCGGAACCGTCACTGGCCGCCTGCGTATCAATAGCACCCGCGACGCCGCCCTGCACTGCCTAGCCCCGCTGGTGGCGCCGTTTTTGCAATGCCACCCCGGCATCAAGCTGGAAATAGAGGTGGACGACCGCCTGGTGGACATCGTCGCCCAGGGCTATGACGCCGGCGTGCGGCTGGGCGAGCGGCTCGAACAGGACATGATCGCGGTAAAGCTGGGTGGTGAACTGCAGATGATGGTGGTCGCCGCCCCCGCCTACCTTCAGCGCTGCACAATGCCGCTCACGCCCCAGGACCTGCGGCAACATGCGTGCCTGGGCTACCGCCGGCCCACGGACGGCAGCCCCTACCGGTGGGAGTTCGAACGTGACGGCAAGGTGCTGGAAGTCAAGGTGGACGGGCCCATCCTGGTCAGTGACCCGGCCATGCTGACCCGTGTGGTACTGGACGGCGCCGGCCTGGCCTACCTCTTCGCCCATCAGGTGCAGGCTTACGTCGAACAGGGCTTGCTGGTGCAGGTACTACCGGACTGGACACCGCCCTTCGCGGGCTTCTATCTGTATTACCCCAGCCGCTCGATGAGCGCCCCGCTGCGGGCCTGGGTGGACTTCCTCCGCCTCAGGGCCCCGTGACCGGCGCGGCGGCTGTCGTGGTGCGGTCCACCAGGCGGATACTGTCGCGTCCCCCGCGCTTGGAGGCATAGAGCGCGTGGTCGCCCTGCTCGATCAGCGCGGCCAGGCTGGTGGGCGGTCGGTCGAACAGGGTGGCGCCAATGCTCAGCGTGACCGGCGTGGGCGTGTCGAAGGTCTGCGCCGCGACGTGGCGGAACTGCTCGCGCAACGCCGTTCCCAGGGCTTCGACACGTTCGCTGGAGGCATTGGCCAACAGGATCACGAACTCATCGCCGCCCAGCCGCGCTGCCAGCGAGCCCTCGGGCAGCACTGCACGAACCATCTCGCTGAGGGTAATCAGCAAGCGGTCACCCGCCGTGTGGCCGTACAGGTCGTTGACCGGTTTGAAGTTGTCGATGTCGATCAACAGCAATGCCCCGGGGCGGTGACGGGCGACCTGGTTGAGCAACCGCGGCGCGCGGACCTCCAGCGCACGGCGGTTATACAGGGCCGTCAACGGGTCGCGGTTGGCCAGGCGGGCGATCTGCTGTTCGCGGCGATAGCGCTCGGTGCCGGTCATGGACAACGCGATCAGCATGATCGCGATGGCGCCTTCCACCAGGGAAATCTGGATGATTTCCCCGCGGAAGGACACCAGGTCGATGGCAGTGCCGGAAATGGCCGCGGTGCCCACCTTGAACAGGTAGAACAAGCCATGGCCCAGCAACACATAACGCAGCTGCACCGCCCCGACACTGAGGGACTTGCCGTGGGGCCGCAGCAGGAAGCTGGCGCGCAGGGTCACCAGGACGATCATCGACGACTGGACCATCAGCATCACCTTCGACCAGGCCTGGTCGCTGGGCAGCGTGAGCATGGCCAGCCAGACCACCACGATCAGGTACCAGCCCCGCGACAGGCGGGTTTCGGTAAACCGCGCCACCCCCAGCAGGAACAGCCAGTGCGCCACCACCAGCAGGCCATTGGCGAACCATACCCCCACCAGCACCAGGCCGCTGCCGCGCATCAAGGCCAGCACACAGCCGACGGCGATGATCGCGAAGCCACCACTCCAGAACAGCAGCGATGCCTCGCGAACGCTGCGCCACTCCACCGCCAGGTAAAGCGCCGCCGCCGCAGCCAGGGCGACGGAAAGGGTCAACATTGTGGGTGGATCGAGCGTCATAACCTGACTGGCCTGTCAATTCTGCGGTTAAAAGCCGGATTGTAATCGCTTGCCGGGCTTTTTCGCAGGGGCCAGCGGACCCCACATTGCCGCAGCCGCGATTTTTCCGACCAAAGAAGCCAGACTCAGAGAGACCGCGCCCAGAACCAACCTGGCGGCCCACAGGTCCACTCTGCGTCAACCAAAGGGAGGAAACCATGCTCAGTGACTGGGAAATGTGCATTCGTCTGCTGCTGGCGGCCTTGCTCGGCAGCCTGATCGGCCTGGAACGCGAGCGCCTGCTGTGGGCCGCCGGGCTGCGCACGCATATGCTGGTGTGCGTGGGCTCATGCCTGCTGATGATCGTCTCGGCTTTCGGCTTCCATGATGCCTTGCAAATGGCCCATACCGAACTGGACCCTTCCCGGGTGGCGGCGCAGGTGGTCTCGGGGATCGGCTTTCTGGGCGCCGGCTCGATCCTGCTGCGCGGCGAAGTGATCCGCGGGCTGACCACGGCGGCCAGCCTGTGGACGGTGGCGGCGATCGGCCTGGCGGTGGGGGGCGGGCTCTACGCAGTGGGCACTGCGGCGACCTTCATGATTCTGCTGATTCTGGTGGCGATCAAACCGGTGGAGCGCCTGTACCGCAACAAGGTGAAGAAGCACGTGCTGAAACTGGTCGCGCCGTCACGCACCCTGACCTTGAAAAAGGTCAACGAGGTGATGGGCAACCGCTCCAGCAAGGTCAAGCAGTTCATCGTCGAGAAAGGCAGCCAGGAGGACACCGACAGCGTCACCATCGAGCTGGTGCGCACCTCCGGGGCCCAGGCCGAGGAAATCCTCAAGCAGTTGCTGACCATCGAAGGCGTGCAGGAAGACCAGGCGGCCCAGTGAACCCGGACCGCCCCCCAACCGGGCGTCAGTCTTCCTCGGCCGAGGCCGGTGCGGTTACTGAGGCAGCACCTGGGTCAGCGGCTTGCCCAGCTCGGTGATGTAGGTGGACACGATCTCGGTTTCCTGCGGGCCGTTCTTGACGATGTGCGGGGCACCGGCCGGGGTTTCGAAGGTGTCCCCGGCATGCAGCACGTGCTCCGGCTGGCCGTCGATGGCAATGGTCACCGAGCCGCGCGCCACGTAGCCCGACTCCAGGTCTGGGTGGGTGTGGTGCGGCGAGTTGGTGTTGGCCGGGAGGATGATGCGAATCACGTTCACTTCATAGCCCGCCGGGTAGACCACGTGTTGCAGCACGGTGCGCGAGCCGGCCGCAGGCTTTGCCGCCGGAGGGGTGGAGGTGCAGCCCGCCAGGGCCACGAGGGTAGCCAGCATCGCGCAGGCCTTGCCGTTGAAACCAACCATCATGTGTTTCCCTTGTTCACATCAATATCAAGTGGCCATCTTACCGCCACGCCGGTCAGTCGTGGGAAAACTTCATCACCGTGGTTTGCTGGTACAGCTGGCCGGGGTTCAGCCGAGTACTGGGGAACGCAGGCTGGTTGGGCGAATCGGGGTAGTGCTCAGCCTCCAGGGCAAAGGCCCCCCAGTGCCCATACACCTTCCCAGCCTTGCCCTTGATGGAGCCGTCCAGGGAGTTGGAGGTGTAGAACTGCACCGCGGGCTGGGTGGTGAACAGCTGCAGGCGACGGCCCGAGTGCGGGTCACTGATTTCCACGGCCGGCTTGCTCAGGTCGCCCTGGGTGTCCAGCACATAATTGAAGTCGAAACCGCCCTGCTTGGGCTCCGCGTACTTGAGTTGCGGGTGGTCCGCCTTGATGTGGGTGCCGATTGGCGTGGGCGCCAGGAAGTCCATGGGCGTACCGGCCACCGGGGCGATCTCGCCGGTGGGGATCAACTTAGCCGAGACCGGCGTGTAATGGCTGGCGTGCAGGGTGGCCACCTGGTCCAGGATGGTGCCGCTGCCCGCGCCTGCCAGGTTGTAATAGCCGTGGTTGGTCAGGTTGACGACCGTCGGTTTGCTGGTGGTGGCGTGGAACTGGATGCGCAATTCGTCCTGTTCGGTCAGGCTGTAGGTCACCTGGGTGGTGAGCTCGCCGGGAAAGCCCATCTGGCCGTCGGCGCTGACGTAGCTCAGGGTCACGCCCACCGAGTCCTTGTCGCGCGTGGGCACTGCTTTCCAGACGTGGGTGTCGAAGCCCTTTGGGCCGCCGTGCATGGCATTGGGGCCGGCATTGAGGGGCACCTTGTAGACCCGGCTGTCGAGGGCGAAGGTGCCGTCGGCGATGCGGTTGGCGTAGCGGCCGATGGTGGCGCCGAAGTGCGGATCGCCGTTTTTCGCCTGGTAGTCGCGGGCGTTGTCGAAACCCAGCAGCACATCGTCGAAGTGACCGTTCTTGTCGGCGACGATCACCGACTGCAGGATGGCGCCATAGGTGATCACCCCCACCTGCATGCCGTGGCTGTTGGTCAAGGTGTACTTGTCGATGGCCGTGCCGTCGGCCAGGGTGCCGAAGCTGCTGCGCTGGCTGGCCAACCCCGCGGCGTGGGCGGTGATGCTGGCCGTGAGCAGGGCCAGGGCGAGGCTCGAGCGTAGCGGTAGGTGGTTCATCGGTCACTCCATGTGCGCAAAAGCCTTCATGAAAGCATGATATGACCCCAGGGCGGATCCTACTTAGGTAGCAAGCGAAGAAAAAATGAATCAACCCGCGCCGGGGTCGGTCAAGACCTATGTATGCAGTCAATCTGGCGAGGTAAACACACATGACCATCGAAGCAGAGACACTGGTAGAACTGACCGAAGCCCTGCAACAGCGCGGCCTGGTACTGGTTTCGGACGTACACTTCACCCGCGCCCCGTACCGGCATGACCATCACTGGGTCTGCTGCGTGGAATAACCCTCCAGGCCCCTGGAGGACGCGCGACACGGCCGCGCGACGCTCGGGAACGGTACCCGCCTGCTGTCAGCAGAGACGGGCGACCTGGTTCCCGAGCGTCGCACAGCCCTTACCGAATCACGGCAGCGGGTCGAACTTCAGGTCGGCGAGGCTTTGCACCTTGTCTTCACGAACCATCTTGTAGGCAGTGTCCGGGCCGATCCAGCGGTTCCAGATGGCGTCGATCTCACCGGCCTGGTCCATGGCGCGCAGGGCTTCATTGACCTTGGCCAGGAAGGCGGGTTCGCCCTGGCGCATGCCAGCACCGATGGGTTCCAGGGCCATGGGTTCCTTGGCGATGGCCAGGTTCACCCCACCCTCCTTCGCCTGGCCCACCAGTTTGATGGCGGTCATGGTGTTGGTCACCAGCCCCACGACTTTGTTCTGCTGCAGGGCCATGTAGGCTGACCCGGTGTCCTGGAAGGTCACGGGTGTGGCATCGGCCAGGCGGATCGATTGCTCCGACGTCGAGCCCTTGGTGGAGCTGATTTTCTTGCCCTTGAAGAATTCACGCGGCTGGTCGGCGTTCGGCGCGCGCACCACCAGGGTTTCCTTGGCGATGTAGTACGGGTCGCTGAACTGGATCTGTTCGGCGCGGCTCTTGGTGTACGCCAGGTTGGCGAAGATCAGGTCCACGCGGCCCATCTTCACCTCCGGCACCCGGGCTTCCACCGACATCGGCTTGAGCTCCAGGGCCACACCCAGGTGCTTGGCCAGGGCAGTGCACAGGTCGACGTCCATGCCTACCAGTTCGCGGGTGGTCGGGTCGGGCGCCGAAAACGGTGGCACGTCGGCGTACACACCGCAGCTCAGGCTCTTCTTGGCCATCACGTCGCTCAGCTGGTCGGCGTGGGCCACCGCGATGGCCAGGGGCGCCAGGGCGATGGCGGTCAGCAATTTAGTCAGTGCCATGGGGCTTACTCCAGGGGGTTGGATTCAGTGGGCGCGCAGGTCGGCGATGAAGCGCTGCGCACGGGGATGGCTGGGTTGGCTGAAAAACTGTTCGGGGGCGGTCTTTTCCAGGATTTGCCCGGCGTCCATGAACCAGATGGTGTCTGCCACTTCGCGGGCAAAATTCATTTCGTGGGTCACGCACATCATGGTCATGCCCTCCTTGGCCAGGCCCTTCATCACGCTCAGCACTTCGCCGACCATTTCCGGGTCCAGGGCGCTGGTGGGTTCGTCGAAGAGCATCACCGGCGGCTCCATGGCCAGGGCACGGGCGATCGCCACCCGCTGCTGCTGGCCACCGGACAGCTGCGCCGGGTAGGCGTTGGCCTTGTGCGCCAGGCCCACGCGGTCCAGCAACTGCAAGGCCTGGGCCTTGGCGGCGCTGGCCTTGAGGCCGCGCACCTTGGTCGGGGTGAGGATGATGTTGTCCAGCACCGACAGGTGCGGGAACAGGTTGAAGCTCTGGAACACGAAGCCGACACGGCTGCGCAGGCGGTTGAGGTTGGCGTCGGTGCCGTTGACGTCCTGGCCGTCGAACAGGATCTGGCCTTTCTGGATGTCCTCCAGGCGGTTGACGGTGCGAATCAGCGTCGACTTGCCCGAGCCCGACGGCCCGCACAGCACCACCACTTCGCCGCGCTTGACCTCGGCGGTGATGTTGGTGAGTGCCTGATACTCGCCATACCATTTGTTGATGCTGGAAAACATGATCATCGGATGCATGAAGGCAACCCTCTTCAGTTATCGGTGGTCAGCAGGGAAGCCTGCGGCGTCGCGGTGGCGGCACTGCCCAGGCGCTTGCGGGCGATGCGCCCTTCCAGCGCGCCGGCCAGGCGGGTCAGGCCGTAGCACAGGACGTAATAGGTGATGGCCAGGATGAAGAACACCTGGAACGGCTTGGTCAACAACTGGTTGTTGACCTGGTTGGCGGCAAAGGTCACTTCCTGCACGTTGATCACGTAGCCCAGGGAGGTTTCCTTGATGATCGACACGAACTGGCTGATCAGGCTGGGCAGCGCGTTGTAAAGCGCCTGGGGCAGGATCACCCACAGCGTGGTGCGCACATAGCCCAGGCCCAGGGCGCGGGCGCCTTCGTACTGGCCACCGGGCAAGGCCTGGATGCCGCCGCGGATGATCTCGCCCAGGTACGCGCTCTGGTACACCACCAGGGTGCAGAGCATGGTGGTGAAGCCGGTGATGTTGTGGCCGATCAGCAAGGGCACCAGGAAGTAGGTCCAGAAGATCACCATCAGCAGCGGAATACCGCGCAATACGTAGACCCACACGGTGGCCGGGTAACGCAGCCAGCGCCAGGGCGATACCCTGGCCAGCGCCAGCAGCAGGCCCAGCGGGAATGCCAGTACCAGGGCCGAGGCCGCCAGGATCAGCGTGCTGGCCAGGCCACCCAAGGGGCCGTGGGGGTATTGGCCGATGAGGAAAAGCGGCCAGTTGTCGTGGACAATCTTGAACAAATCGAACATCGCGGCCTACCTCGCCAGGGCTTTGCTGAAGTGCCGAGCCACCAGGGCGCCAGCGCCCATCAGCATCAGCGAGAACGCCAGGTACACCACCGTGGCCACCAGGTATGACTCGAACGTGCGGAAGGTGTAGTTCTCCACTTCGCGGGTAGCGTAGGTCAGTTCCACCACGCCGATGGCCATGGCCAGGCTGGTGTTCTTGAACAGCAGCACGCTGTGGTTGATCAGCGACGGCAGGCAGTTCCTGACGCCCTGGGGCAGCACCACGTAGCGCAGCGAGCGCACGTAGCCCAGGCCCAGGGCACGGGCCGCTTCGGCCTGGCCACCGGGAATGGCGCGCAGGCCGCTGCGAATGTCTTCGCTGAAATAAGCGGCCTGGCACAGGCCCAGGGCGATGATCGCGAACAGGTACTCGGTACTGAAATTAGCGAGCCACACCTGGGTGTTGTCGCTGAGCAGGGTCGGGATACCGAAGTACCACAGCATCAGCTGCACCAGGGTGGGCACGTTGCGGTGGTAGGACACGTAGGCCGCCACCAGGCGCTCGGCGTAGCGGTTTCCAGTCAACCGGATGGCCACCAGCAACAACGCCAGGACCATCGCCAGGCACCAGGCAAAGAGGGCCAGTTGCAGGGTCATGCCGATGCCCTTGAGGATCAGCTCGGTGTATTCGCCCTGAAAAACGGCGGCAAGATCGAAGTCATGCTTCATGGTCAATTCCCATCGACATGCGGCGTGGGGCAGATACAAGGCGCCAGGGCAGCCCCGGCGCGGGTACGGCAGTGACGGCTTGGGCCGTTCTTCTGGCGGGGCGTGGTGCTCAGGCCTGGTAGTCCTGGGGGCGCGCGGTGGACAGGCCGCCCGGCACCTGCAGGGTGGGAGTGATCTCCATATGGCCGACGTTCATCGACACCGGCGCGGCAATGGCGAAAGCAATGGCGTTGGCAATGTCCTTGGCTTCGGGCAATTCGAAGCCTTCGATGAAGCGTTGGCGTACTTCTTCGGAGTCGCCGTGCACGTGGGCGAAAATGTCGGTGGCCACGCGGCCAGGGCAGATTTCGGTCACCCGCACACGCCTGCCGAACGCGTCCACGCGCAGTTGCTTGGAGAGCATGCTCACCGCCGCCTTGGTAGCGTGGTAGGTGGCGTTGCCGCCGAAGTTGTAGGCGGCAGCGATGGAGCTGATGTTGATGATATGGCCGCTGTCGCGCTCGACCATGCCTGGCAGCGCCAGGCGTGCCAGGTGCAGCACCGCGCGCAGGTTGACGTCCACCAGCAGGTCGATGCCCTCGGCGTCGGCCTTAAGCAGCGAACCCGGACGGTCGACACCGGCGTTGTTGACCAGGATGTCGAAGCGCTGGCGCTGGAACAGCGCGGTCAGCCCGGCCAGGTCAGTGACGTCGATGGCGTGGGCGATGCAGCCCGTGCGTTCGGCAAGCTCCGCCAGCTTGTCGGCGCTGCGGGCCAGGGCGTGTACCTGCAAGCCTTCGGCGCACAGGCGCTCGACCACGGCGGCGCCGATGCCGGAGGAAGCGCCGGTGACCAGCGCGGTTTTATAGTCGGAGAATGGCATGCTGTGTTCCTCAATTCCTGCTTCTGTTCTGGACTGTACCGAGCCAGGCTCGCAGCGACCAAGACGCATTGGTTGTGTGGCAATAAGGTGCGCTTATGACCGCACCAGTTGGCTGACAGGGGTGATGACGGCGCCCTGCCCTTCGATGAATGAGCGCAATTGGCGCGCCAGTTGCACTGCGCCCGGCGTGTCGCCGTGCAGCAGGATGGAACAGGCATTGACCTTGACCGCTTCGCCGTCGAGCGTGGTGACAGTGCCGTGTTGCAGCAGTTGCGCCACCCGCTGGCGCACCTGGGCCGGGTCCTTGATGACCGCGCCGGGGGTACCCCGCGGCACCAGCAGGCAGTTGCGGTCGTAGGCACGGTCGGCCAGGAAGGTGGTGGCCACGCGCAGCCCATGCTGGTCGGCGGCGGCCTCGATGGCCTGGCTGCTGGACGAACTGATGATCAGGCTCGGGTCGAACCTGGCCACCGCCCCCACCAGCACCTCGGCCATGTGCGGGTCGGCGGCCACGCGGTTGCCCAGGGCGCCGTGGAAGCTCATGTGGGTCATGGGGTGGCCGACCACGGCGGCCATGCCGGCCAGGGCACCCAACTGGTAGACCACGCAGGCGGCCAGCTCGGGCAGGTCGATGTTCATGGCGCGGCGGCCAAAGCCTTGCAGGTCGGGGTAGCCGACATGGGCCCCCAGGTCGATACCCAGGGCCTTGGCCCGACGCACGGTGGTGTCCATGATCAGCGGGTCGCCGGCGTGAAAACCGCAGGCCACGTTGGCAGAGGAAACGATCTCCATCAGCGCCTGGTCTTCGCCCATGGTCCAGGGCCCGAAGCCTTCGCCAAGGTCTGCATTCAAATCGATACGCATGGTATGCCTCCTCAGTTGACCAGCTCGAACAGCGGCTGGCCATAGCCCACGGGTTCACCTTCACCGGCACGCAAGGCGCTCACCTGCCCGGCCCGGTCGCTGCGCACCGGCAGCATCAATTGGCCGATCTGCAGCACGCCCAGCAGTTGCCCGGCCTGCACCCGGTCGCCCACCTGGACCCAGGGCTTGCGCTCGTCCGGGTGCTGGCTGAAAAAGTGCCCCGGCCCGCTGGCGTTCACCGTGGCCACGGGTTCCGCTGCCTGCACCACCTGGGCCACAGGGACCGGCGCTGGCAACGGCGCCTTGGCCGAACCGCGCCGGATCATCAGCTCGAAACCGCTGCGCTGAATGTGCAGTGCAGTGAGGTTGGCGGCGCTGAGCCAGGTGACCAGTTGGCGAATATCCTTGATGTTCATGGCGGCGCTCCTCAAAGGGTGTGCAAGGTCAGCAGGCGCCGGGTGGCGTCGAGGAAAGCCCGGTTCGCCTCCAGCGCGTCCAGGGCCTGTTCGTAGCTGCAAGGAATGAACCGCACGTGGCTGCCAATGGGCGCCTGACCCAGCCGCCAGAGGTCGGCCTCGATCACCGTGGCGAATTTCGGATAGCCGCCGCTGGGTTGGGCGTCGCGCATCTGGATGATCGGCTGGCCGCCGTGGGGCACCTGGATCACGCCGGGCACGATGCCGTGGGAGCGGATTTCCAGTGGCTGCTTCGGCAACAGGGGCTCGCCTTCCAGGCGGTAGCCGTAGCGGTTGCTCTGGGTGGTTATTTTCCACTGCCCGGCCCAGAACGCGGCTTGCGAAGCCTCGCTGAAACAGTCGTATTCGGCTGCCGGCAATACACGCATGGCGGGTACGCCGTCCACCTCCAGGGGCAAGGCCCGGGCCGCCAGGCCGACGCCGAAATCGGTAGCCCCCGCCAAGCCCGGGCGGCCGGCTGGCAGACGGTCGCCCTGCTGCAGCATACGCCCCTGCCAGCCACCGAACTCCCCGCGCAACTGGGTGCTGCGCGAGCCGAGCACCTGGGGTACGTCGACACCGCCGGCCAGGCACAGGTACGCGCGGCTGCCCGCCGCTGGGTAATTCAACTTCAACACCTGGCCGGCTTGCGCCTGTGCCACCCAGTTGGGCGGCAGCGCCTGGCCATCCAGGGTCGCGCCGCATGCGGCACCGGTGACGGCGAAGGCACAGTCTTCAAGGAAGCGCACCTGGAAAGGGAACAGCGGAATCTCGATGGCGGCGTCGCCCTCGGCGTTGCCCAGCAACAGGTTGCCGAGCATCAACGACAGGTTGTCCATGGCCCCGGACGTGCCGACACCGTAGCCCAGGCTGCCATGGCGACCCAGGTCCTGGACGGTGGCCAGGGCGGTGGCGCTGATGATCTCGATCATCGAATGATCCTCTCGATACGCAGGCGAATATGGTCACCCGGCTGCAGCAGCGCGGGGGGCGATTGCAGGGCGTCGAAGAACACCATGTCGGTGTGGCCGATGGTGTTCCAGCCGCTGGGGCCTGCCGAGGCCGATACACCGGTTTGGACGCCGCCGATGGAAACGGCACCGGCGCCGATGTTCAGCACCGGTACCTGGCGCCGGGGGGTGGCCAGCCGCGGGTCCATGCCGCCCAGGTAGCAGTAACCCGGGTGACTGCCCAGGGCGTACACCGGGTACAGCGGTTCGCAGTGCAGGTTGCAGAGGGTTTCCACGTCGAGCCCGGTGTGGGCGACGACGTCGGCCATGTGGGGGCCGAATTCGCCGCCGTAGGTCACCGGCAGTTCGACGATGCGGCCTTCCAGGGGTAGCGGCTGGCAGGCTTCCCACGCCTCCAGCAGGTGGCTCTTGAGGCCATGCAGGTCGCGCGGGGGTTGGTGGAACGTCAGCATCAGGTTGTTCATGCCCGGCACGGCTTCGCGTATCGCCGGCCAGCCCTGGGCGAGACGGGCCAGGGCCCAGATCCGTTGCTGTGGCGCCAGGTCCAGCGCCCCCGGGGCTTCGAACAGCACGGCGGTGGTGCCCAGCAGGCTGATGCGCGGGGTGGCGTCGATGTTCAGGGCACTCATGCTGAAGTCCTCGTGTGCAGCCAGCGTTCAAGGTGGTGGATGTCGACGCCGCCTTCGCGGAAACCCGGGTCCTGGAGGATGTCCAGGTGCAAGGCGATATTGGTGCTGATGCCTTCCACGCGCATCTCGCCCAAGGCCAGCCGCATCCGCGCCAGGGCCTCTTCACGGGTGGCGCCGTGGGTGATCACCTTCGCCACCATGGAGTCGTAGTACGGCGGTACGCGGTAGCCATGGCTGACGTGGCTGTCGACCCGCACCCCGTAGCCGCCGGGCACTTCCCAGCGGCTGACGACGCCGGGGGTGGGCATGAAGCTGGCCGGGTCTTCGGCGTTGATGCGGCATTCCAGGGCGTGGCCGTGAACGCCGATGTCGGCCTGGCTCAGGCTCAGCCGCTCGCCACGCGCCATGCGAATCTGTTGCTGAACGATGTCGATGCCCGTGGTCATTTCGGTGACCGGGTGTTCCACCTGCAGGCGGGTGTTCATTTCGATGAAATAGAAGGCGTCGTGCTCGAACAGAAATTCGAACGTACCCACCCCGACGTAGCCTATCTGCCGGCAGGCGGCGGCGCAGCGTTCGCCCACCTGGGCCAGTAGTGCCGGGGCGATGCCGGGGGCGGGTGCCTCCTCCATGACTTTCTGGTGCCGGCGTTGCAGCGAGCAGTCGCGCGCCCCCAGCCACAGGGCATTGCCGTGGGCATCGCAGAGCACCTGGATTTCCACGTGGCGCGGCTCGCCGAGGAATTTCTCGATGTACAGCTCCGGGTTGCCGAAAGCGCGCCGAGCTTCTTCGCGGGTCAGGTTGATGGCGTCGAGCAGCTGGCTCTGCTGCTCCACCACGCGCATGCCGCGCCCACCGCCACCGCCGGCGGCCTTGACGATCACCGGGTAACCGATGTCGTGGGCGATGGCCAGGATGGTCTCGGGGTCTTCAGGCATGCTGGTGTCGGGACCCGGCACGCAGGGCACCCCGGCCTCGCGCATGGCGCGCTTGGCAGCCACCTTGTCGCCCATGGTGCGAATGCAGGCGGCGCTGGGGCCGATGAAGGTCAGGCCAGCCTGAGCCACGCGCTCGGCGAAAGCGGCATTTTCCGAGAGGAAACCGTAGCCAGGGTGAATGGCCTGGGCGCCGCTCACTTCGGCGGCGAACAGCAGCGCAGCCTGGTTCAGGTAGCTCTGCCCGGGGGCGGCCGGGCCGATGCACACGGCCTGGTCGGCCAGTTGCACGTAGCGGGCCTCGCGGTCGGCCTCCGAGTACACGGCCACGGTCCTGAGACCCAGGCCCTGGCACGCGCGCAGAATGCGCAGGGCGATTTCGCCGCGGTTGGCGATCAATACAGTGTCGAACATGTCACGCCTCCCCCAGCTGAAAAACGGCTTGGCCGGCCGCGACTTCCTCGCCGCTGGCGGCAAGCACCGCCAGCACGGTGCCGGCCCGTTCGGCCTTGAGCGGGTGGAACATCTTCATGGCTTCCACCACGGCCAGGGTCTGGCCGGCTTCCACTGGGTCGCCCACTTGCACGAATACCGGCTGGTCGGGGGCGGGAGTCAGGTGCAGCACGCCATACAGGGCCGCGCAGGCTTCGAAGCCCGCGGCAGGTGCCGCCTGGGGGGCGACAGGGCTGGGCGCTACCTGCGGCGCGGCGGCGACAACAGGCGCCGCCGCACCCTCGCGCAGCAGGCGCAAATGGGTATCGCCTTCGTTGAGGCTCAGTTCGCTGAGGTCTGAGGCGGCCATCAGGTCGATCAGCGCTTTGATGCGTTCCGGGTTCATGCAAAAGCCCCTGCCGTGAATGAGAAAAGTGGCTGGGTAAACGATATCGAGCGGCGCAAAACACGGCCAAGACGGTTTGACTGTGGGGAGATAAGCGGCCCTTATGACTGCGCAGACACCAGATTGCCGCGCATGTCGGCAATCAGTTCCAGCAGGATGGCCTTGACCGCCTGGGCCGGTACCGACAGCGGCAAATGCCCGGAGAGGCACAGGGCCAGGGGCGCCTCGATGTCCGGCTGGGTGATGCGGCACAGGTGTGCATCGTGCACCGCCACCAGGGCGCGGGCGGCGGACTCCGGGAGGATGGTGGAGCCGAAGTGTTCACTGACGGCCGCCGCTAGGGTGGTGGACGACTCCACCTCGGCGATCACCCGGGCACTGAGGCCGAGCTTCAGGAAGGCTTCGTCCACCAGGCGGCGCATGGTGTTGTAGGTACGCGGCAGCAGCAAGTCGAGGTCCGCCACCTCGGCCAGGCTGATGTCATCCCGGGCGTGCAGTTCGGGGTCGGCGCTGACCAGGTACAACTGCTCGCGCATCAACGGCACGAAGCTCAGGCCATGCACTTCACGGCCGCCGTACAGCACGGCCATGTCCATGCGCCCGTTCATGATCAGTTCGCTGAGGGTGGTGCCGAAGTTTTCGTTGAGGTACAGCAGAATGCCGGGGTGGCGCTCACGCACCCGGCGTAGCAGCGGCAGCGACAATGCGGAAGCGGCCGTGCCGGGCGCCAGGCCCACGGAGACCTGGCCGGACAAGGCGAAGCCGGTGGCATTCACATCGCTCTGGGCCTGTTCGCACTGGCGCAGAATCAACTGCGCGTGGCCGTAGAGCACCTTGCCGGCCTCGGTGGGGGTGACGCCGCGCTTGGTGCGGATAATCAATTGCTGTTGCAGCTCGGCTTCCAGGGTCACCAATTGCTGGCTGAGGGCTGGCTGGGCAATGTGCAGCACATCGGCGGCCTGGGTCAGGCTGCCGACATCGACGATCTTCACGAAGTACTTCAAACGGCGCAGGTTCACTGGACAACACACTCGGGCAAGGTGGATGAGTCCTTTAGAGCAAAACCCGGGCCAGCCGGGCTCCTCCTGTAGCGTGAACCCACCGGCGCGGCCATTCTCTGTGGGACCCTGCGGTGCATCAGGCCTACCGCGTTGTGGCCTTCCCGAGCTTCGCCCGGTCCCACAGGGTCAACCTCACCGGCGCGGCCATGCCCTGTGGAACCCTGCAGTGCATCAGGCCTACCGTGAGGTATAAGCCTTCGCTATGGATACGCTTATCCACGAAGCAACCCATCTCGCCACGGCTAGCAATCAGGGCTCGGCACTGTTTTGGTGCGCCCTGCGCTGGCGGCGGTCATAAGCTGTGCCTATCAAACCAGAACAAACTTGTCTTATCAGCGGAACCGCCGTGCCTCGTAACGTAGCCGTCATCAGGCCACCACCCGAGGAAAACCCCGTGACCGTTTCCCGCATCGCCGCCCGTGTGCACCGCATCAAACCCTCGCCCAGCAGCGCCGCCGCCGACCGTGCCAACGAACTGCGCCGCGCCGGCCACTCGATCATCAACCTGGTGGTGGGCGAGCCAGACTTCGACACCCCAAGCCACATCCGCCAAGCCGCCTGCGCCGCCATCGAAGCCGGCCATACCCGCTACACCCAGAACGCCGGTACCCCTGAGCTGCGCCAAGCCATCGTCGACAAGCTCAAGCGCGAGAACGGCCTGGATTACACCCCGGCGCAGATCGTGGTCACCAACGGCGCCAAGAGCGCGATCTACAACGCCTTCTCCGCCACCCTGGGGGCCGGCGACGAAGTGCTGATCCCCGCGCCCTACTGGGTGTCCTACCCGGACATGGTGCTGGCCTGCGAAGGCGAACCCGTGACCCTGGCCTGCGACGAAGACCACCACTTCAAGCTCACCGCCGACCAATTGCGCGCCGCCATCACCCCACGCACCCGCTGGCTGCTGCTGAACTCCCCCAGCAACCCGACCGGCGCCGTATACCACGCCGACGAACTGCGCGCCTTGGCCGATGTATTGCTGGACTACCCCGACGTGCTGGTGATGACCGATGACATCTACGAGCACATCCGTTACGACGACCGCCCCGCCACCCATATCCTGGCCGTGGAGCCGGCGCTCAAGGACCGTGTGCTGGTGATCAATGGCGTGTCCAAGTCCTACGCCATGACTGGCTGGCGCATCGGCTATGGCGCCGGCCCTGCCGACCTGATCACCGCCATGGCCACCTTGCAGTCGCAATCCACCAGCAACGCCTGCAGCGTCAGCCAGGCCGCCGCCGTGGCGGCCCTGACCGGCGACCAGGCGTTCATCGCGCAAAGCCGCGCCGTGTACCGCCAGCGCCGCGACCGTTGCCTGGCATTGATCAACGCCATCGAAGGCTTGAGCTGCCTGCCGCCGGAGGGCGCTTTCTACCTGTACGTCAACTGCGCCGGCGTACTGGGCAAGCGCACCCCGCAAGGCCAGGTGCTGGAAAGCGACAGCGACTTCATTCTGTACCTGCTGGAAAGCCAGGGCGTGGCGGTGATCCCGGGCAGTGCCTATGGCCTGGCGCCGTTCTTCCGCATGTCCACGGCCTCGGCCATCGAGACCCTGGAAACCGGCTGCCAGCGCATCGCCGCCGCCGTCGCGGCGCTGGTGTAAGGGGTTGACGATGACGCTGCCGAGCCCCCCGGCCCTGAGCTTCAAACAGGCCCTGCTGGCCATGCTCGGCCTGTCCCTGGTGTTGATGCTGTCAGCCCTGGACCAGACGGTGATCGGCAATGCGTTGCCAAGCATTGTCGCCCAACTGCAAGGGTTCGAGCTGTATGCCTGGGTGGCCACCGGCTACTTGCTGGCGTCCATCGTCACCATCCCGATCTTCGGCCGCCTGGGTGATTACTTCGGCCGCAAGCCCTTCGTGCTCGCGGCCACCGTGGTGTTCACACTGGCTTCGCTGGTGTGCGCGCTGGCCCCCAGCATACCAGTGCTGGTACTGGGCCGGGGCCTGCAGGGCGTGGGCGGCGGCATGCTGATCGGCACGGCGTTCGCGTGCATTCCCGAACTGTTTCCCGACACCCGCCAGCGCCTGCGCTGGCAGATACTGCTCAGCGCCCTGTTCAGCGTGGTCAATGCCCTGGGCCCAGGCCTGGGGGGCTACCTGACAGAGGCGTTCGGCTGGCGTTCGGTGTTCTACATCAACTTGCCCCTGGGCGTGCTCGCGCTGTTCTTCGCCTGGCGCTACCTGCCCTGGTATCGGCCGCTGCGCCGGGGGGCCATTCGCCTGGACTGGCTGGGCGCGCTGCTGATTGCCGTGGTGCTGGGCAGCCTGCAACTGTGGGTGGAGTGGTTGGGGCAGTCGTCCACCACCGCCAGTGCCGCGCTGGGCGGTCTGTGCCTGGTGGCGCTGCTTGCCTTGGTCGGATGGGAGCGGCGCTGCCCGCACGCCTTGTTGCCCGCCGCCCTGTTCAAGGCCGGCAGCGTGCGCCAGTTGTTCGTGTTGTCGCTGCTGGCCGGGGCGATCATGTTCACCCTGCTGTTCTACTTGCCCCTGCTGCTGCAAGGCAGCTACGGCTATTCCCCCCAGGACGCCGGACTGCTGATTACTCCGCTGGCCCTGAGCATCACCCTGGGGGCGATCGTCAACGGCCGCGTCATCACCCACCTGCGCAACCCCAACCGCGTGCCCCTGGCCGGCTTCGCCGTGTTGGCACTGGCCTGCCTGGGCTTGTGGTGGGCAGGTCTGGGCGCGTCGTTCCACCGCCTGCTGGGCTTGATCCTGCTGGCGGGGTTGGGCCTCGGGTTCATCCTGATGAACCTCACGGTGTTCACCCAGACCCTGGCCGCCCGCGAGTTCCTGGGCATCGCCACGGCCCTCACCCAGTCGCTGCGCCTGGTGGGTGGTTTGCTGGGCACCGCGGTGATGGGCGCACTGGTCAAACTGCTGTACGTCGTGCACCTGCGCCACGCCTTCGACGCCATCGACCAGGGCGCCGCACTGGCACCCTACCTTGACCCGCAGGTGCTGCTGCAACCTGGCTCCGCTCACGACAACGGCGCCCTGCTGGCCCTGGCCCGCCAAGCCCTGGCCCAGGGCCTGGGCACCGGCCTGCTGCTGTGTGCGGCGCTGGCCGCGGTGGCCCTGTGGGTATTGATGCGATTACCGCCGGTGGCGCTGAGCCGCGCCCCGGCCCCGGTTGCTCCTGAAGAACAATAACGACCTTGACTGCCGCCATTGCCTGCCTCTCACAACATTGACTACAGCATGAGGATAACCCGATGGTGCTTTTGAATCGCGCAGCCAACCGCGCACCCACTCTCCTGGCCGGCCTGTGTGGCCTGGTCATCGCGCAACAGAGCAACGCCGAAGGCTTTATCGAAGACAGCACCGCAAGCATCCTGGCGCGCAACTTCTTCAGCAACGCCGACAACCGCAGCGGCGCCGCCGACCCCAATTACACCCAGGAGTGGGGCCAGGGCTTCATCCTCAATTTCAAGTCGGGCTATACCCCCGGCACCGTCGGCTTCGGGGTGGACGCCATCGGCATGCTGGGCATCAAGCTGGACTCGGGCAAGGGCCGCCACTACAACCCGTCAGGCACCGCTTACAACGGCAACATCTTCCCCACCGACGATGGCCGTGCGGCTGACGAATTCGCCAGCCTGGGCGCCACCGCCAAGATGCGCGTAGCCAAGACCGAAATCCGCGCCGGTGCCCTGGTCCCCATGCTGCCGGTGGTCATGTCCACCGACCGCATGCTGCAACAGACCTTCAACGGCGAACAGATCCAGTCCAAGGACCTGCGCAACTTCACCTTCACCGCAGGCCAGCTGGACAGTGTCAAAGGCCGTGGGTCGACCAACCAGATGGGCATGTCGATTCCAGGCGCCAACAGCCGCCTGACCGGCAAGTTCGTGCACAAATTCCAGTACGCCGGCGTGGACTGGAAAGCCAACCCCAACCTGTTGCTGCAGTACTACTACGGCAACCTGGAAAACTTCTACACCCAGCATTTCCTGGGCTTGGTGCACAACTGGAAGGTCGGCCCCGGCACCTTGCGCAGCGACCTGCGCTACTTCAACAACAGCGCCGATGGCAAGGACAACAACGACCCGGACTACTACACCGCGGGTTACTACGGCGACGGCGTCACCAAGGGCAAGGTCGACAGCCAGCTGTCCAGTGCCCTGTTCACCTACCAGGTGGGCCCCCACACCCTCGCTGCCGGCTACCAGCAAGTGACCGGCGACAGCGATGCGGTGTGGCTGAACCAGGGTGACGGCTCCACCGCCTACTTCATGACCGAGTCCATGATCGGCAAATTCCAGCGCGCCGGCGAGCGGACCTGGCAGGTGCGCTACGGTTACGACTTCGCCGCCATGGGGGTGCCGGGGCTGACGTTCCTGGGCATGTATGAAAGCGGCTCGGGGATTCACACCGCCACCGGCGACAAGCGCGAGTGGGAACGCAACCTGACGCTCGCCTACACCGTGCAATCGGGTCCCGCCAAGGATTTGAGCGTCGCCTTGCGCCATGCCTCCCTGCGCACCGAGTTTCCAGGGGCGCGGGACCAGGATGAGCACCGGGTGATCGTCACCTACCCGATCAACCTGTTCTGACCCCAGAAAAGCCGAACTCCTGCACGCGGCGCGTCTCCAATGTTCAGAACAACCGAGGAGACGAACATGAGCGACCGCGACAGCAACAACAACCCGCCCACCGACGTGGCAGGCAAACCGGTGAACGTGGTGGAGCGCGACCTGCAAGACCGCGATGACGACACCCGTGGCGTGGACGAGGCGATCACGCCCTCTTCCACCCGCGTGAAGGAGCAGGACGCCGAGGCACTTCGCCGCAAGACCGACGAGATCGAGCGCAAGGTGGCGGACGGAAATTGAGTCGATACCCCTGAAAAGCCCGCTGCCCAGCAGCGGGCTTTTCAGCTTCAGAGCGCCGCGGACACCGGTGCCTCAAGGGACAGCAGGTAATCACCGAAGCCTTCACGGCATTTGAAGTCACGGCGCGCGCTGGTGACCACCGGGTGGGTGGCGGTCCAGACGATTCGCGCCCCCGTACGCTCCAGGTCAGCCACCAACTGCACATCTTCGTGGGCAGCCAAGTGCTGAAAGCCACCGGCGCTCAAATAGGCCTTGGCGCTCAGCCCCAGGTTGGCGCCATGGATATGCCGGTGCCCTTCGACGAAACGGTACGCCGCCAGGTAACTGTCACGTACCTCCGGGGCGTGGTGCTCCCAACTGTCTACCTGCACGGTGCCGCACACGGCGTCCGCCTCGAAATCCAGCTGTCGGGCCAGCCAGTCGAACGGTACCTGGGTGTCGGCATCGGTGAACGCCAGCCACTGCGCGCCCTCCTCGATCATCACCTGGGCACCCAGCGCCCGTGACCGTCCGACATTGCGGAAGGTCACGGCCAGGGTCGTGACCCCTGCCGCGTGGGCCAGGGCACCGGTGTCATCGGTGCAGTCGTCCAGCACCACCAGCACTTCGACCCGGATACCCGCCAGACGGGGGTGCCCGGCCGCCAGGGTGACCGACGCCAGGCATTGTTCGATGTAGGTTGCCTCATTATGTGCGGGTATCACGACACCGATCATTTATTATCCCTCGCCGCGCGCAAGCCATGACTGATGAGTTATCGACTACCGAGGCTCGCACAAGGTTTAAAAAATCTTTGCGCTGACCCGCCGCGGGAGAAAATTTGAACGTTTGCCTGCCCCTCGCCCTCCACTGCCATGACTTCAATGATGCCGTCCGAGGAGAACCGACATGGCGACCGACAACCAGTACAGCATGCAGAACCCGCTGACCCAGTACCCGCAGCCGGAGTTCCCCGACCAGCCGCAGTCAGCCCCAGGCACAGTGCACAAATTGCACCCGGCGGCCGACCACGGCGAGACCAGCTACAAGGGTTTTGGCCGCCTGGCCGGGCGCAAGGCACTGATCACCGGCGCCGATTCGGGCATTGGCCGCGCCGCGGCCATTGCCTACGCCCGTGAGGGCGCCGACATCGTGCTCAACTACCTGCCTGAGGAAGAAAGCGACGCGCGGGAAGTGGTGCAACTGATCGAGGCCGAAGGCCGCAAGGCTATCTGCCTGCCGGGCGACCTGAAGGACGAGCGCTTTTGCCAGTCCTTGGTCAGCCAGGCCGTGGAGCGCCTGGGCGGCCTGGACATCCTGGTGAACGTGGCCGGTAAACAGCAGGCCGTGGAAGCCATCGCCGACATCACCACCGAGCAGTTCGACGCCACGTTCAAGTCCAACGTGTACGCACTGTTCTGGCTGTGCAAGGCCGCGCTGCCGCACTTGCCGGCCGGCGCCACCATCATCAACACCGCGTCCATCCAGTCCTACAGCCCATCGCAGAACCTGCTGGACTATGCATCCACCAAGGCTGCGATCGTGGCGTTCACCAAGGCCCTGGCCAAGCAAGTGATCGCCCAGGGCGTGCGGGTCAACGCCGTGGCGCCCGGCCCCATCTGGACGCCACTGCAACCCAGCGGCGGCCAGCCACGGGACAAGATCCCCACCTTTGGCTCGCAGACGCCCATGGGCCGCCCAGGCCAACCGGCCGAGTGCGCGCCGTTGTATGTGTTCCTCGCGACTCAGGAATCGAGCTATATCACCGGTGAGACCTTTGGCGTGACGGGCGGCACCCCGTTGCCCTGACGCCGGGGCGACAGCCCATGGCAGCGGCCCCGGCCGCTGCCATGGTGTCCGCGCAACGCTGGCATCCTTTAGATGCTTAGCTCAGCGCTGCCACCAGCTGCGCCTTGGTCATGGTCGAGCGACCCCGGATGTCACGGCTGCGCGCTTCCTTGAGGAGGCTCTCCTTGCTCTGGCTCGCCAGCGAGCTTTTGCTGTCGCGCGCTTCGCCTGCCCGGGTATGGGCCGCACGCTTGGCCGAGTCGGACTCGGCGCTGCGCTTGGCGCTGCGCGACGTATGACTACCCGAGCCGCCCTTCTTCTCGCCACCGCCCGATTGCTTGTTGACGGTGGCCCAGGCCCGGGCTTCGGCGGTTTCCCTGGACGCCCCCTGATCTTCGTAAGTCTGCTCGATGTGCTGCGCCTTGCGCTTCTGTTCGGCGGTGTACTTGTCTTTGCTTCCACGTGGCATGGTGGTCACCTCGTTCATCGTGCAAGCCCTGCGTGTGCGGGACTCTTCAAGGTTGTGAAGCCATGCCGCCGGATAAGTTCGATGGTGCCGGGCTTAGGCTCTGTACGAAACGCATCCCAACTCGGCCATGCTGCGTTGAAAACAGGCTCGGAATGCTCATTTACAACACGTAAACTCCGCTTCCTCGCCTGTTTTCGCCTTGCCTGGCCTTCGCTGGAATACATTTCATACAGACCCTAGTCCTTTTGCGCATCCAGTGCGTAACGGCGGCAGTGCTCCAGGTAGCCGATCTCGTGGTTGCCCACCAGTTGCACCACGCTGGACCACAACCAGGACGGCGCATCCAGCACCCGCGAGCGATTCAGTTGCAGGTCCTTGATCCATTCGGCGCGGGTACCTTTGTCCATCTGCCGGGCATGGGCCAGGCCCACCACCCGCGCCAAGTAGGCGGCCGCGCGCATGGCTTCAACCTGGCTGAGTTGGTCGAGTTCCAGTTTCATGTCCTGGGGCAGCAATTCGCGAATGAAAAACCCTTGGTCGAGCATGCGCGCACTGATCATGCGGTTGCCCAGGCCAGGGCTCAGGTGTCGCGCCCCTTCGACCACGCGCTTGCCGTTGTCGCGCGGCATGTGGGCCCGCGCGGCCCGTGGTGCGGCGGCGCCCACGGCCTGCTTGATGTCGATCAGGCAGTAGTCCGGGTCGTCATCGTCGCCCACGCCCAGCAGCGCGGCGTAGCGGCTGAGGCCCAGGGAGCTGCAGCCCTTGACCCAGTAGGCCGAGTCCAGGAGCTCGACCCGGTCGTTCTTCGAGCGGCCCTTGAGCGAAGTGACCAGGCCGTGGATCTCCTGGCTGTCGCACAAATTCTGCAAGGCTGTGCGCTCCTGACGCGACAAAGGCCAGAAGTGCTTGCCCAACGGAATGGTGGGCCGTGCATCCTCGATGCGCTCCTGTGCCAGGTGTTTCCAGGTGCGCTGCACAGCGCTGCGCATGCCGGCCTTGACCTGGGCCGGGCGTGGCGGGTCCTCGTCGCTGGCATCGGTGAAGGCCAATTGGTACCCGCGCATCACTTCTTCGAGCATCTTTGCAGTGACTACGCCGGGCAGGTCGGAACCACGCGCAGCGGTGGCCAGGGACAGTGCCAGGCGCACCAGGTCGTGAACCGGATTGCCGATCACGGTCTGGTCCAGGTCGCGAATATGAATGTCGATGCGGCCCTTGAGGTCCCCGGTGGGGCCCAGGTTGCCCGCGTGGCAGTCACCGCATATCCATACCGCCGGGCCATTGGGCAGGCGGCGGCCAGGCTGGCTGTGCAGCCATTGGTAAAACTGCACCGTGCTACCGCGCACGTAAGCGTGGGCAGAGCGGGCCATTTTCAGATTGCGCAGTTGAGTGAGGGGTTTGAGGCGGGCAGAAGGACGCGGTGTTTTCATGGAGGGACCGTCTAGGGTGTGAGCAGTGGACTGATGGCCCGAGAAAATGTTTCAAACTATTACAACTACGCTGTAGACATGACCGGAGGAGCCAACCATGTGTGGACGTTTTTCCCAGGCCGCGCGGATGGACCAGTACCTGCTGGAGTTGGATTTCATCAACCGTGCCCGCATGGAGCCGGTGACGCCACGCTACAACGTCGCCCCCACGACCCGGGTGCCGGTGTTGCACCGTGAAGGCGACACCTTGCACAGTGCTGCCCTGCGCTGGGGCTGGGCCCCTGCCTGGGCCCAGGACAAGCGTCCGCCCCCCATCAACGCGCGGGTGGAAACCATGGCCAGCAACCGCTTCTTCAGGGGCGTGTGGCCCCATGGCCGGGTGCTGGTGCCGGCCGATGGCTGGTTCGAATGGGTCAGCCATCCCCAGGCGCCCAAGCTCAAGCAGCCGTGGTTCATCCAGCTGGCCAGCGCCAAACCGCTGTTCTTCGCGGCCCTGGCTCAACGCGGGGGCGCCCAGGATGGTTTCGTCATCATCACGGACGCCAGCGACCAAGGCATGGTCGACATCCACGACCGTCGGCCCGTGGTGCTGGCCCCCGACGCTGCCCGCGCCTGGCTGGACCCGGGGCTCGACACCGCCCAGGCCGAAGCGATCGCCCGCCATGAAGGGCGGCCTGTGAGCGACTTCCAGTGGTACGCCGTGGGCCGCGAAGTGGGCAATGTGCGCAACGAGGGGCCGGGCCTGATTGCACCGTTGGGCACGCCGGGCTCGGCAGAGGACCTTCTGTTGTGAGAAAATCAGCTTCGTTTTCAAAAGCTTGGAGAAACAGGTTTGGTCACTCACTACTCATCGAACGGCAGCGAAATCGCTTGCGGTCGCAACACACCCAAGGTCGTCAGCTGCGCGAGCCCTGAGCAAGTTACCTGCAAATCGTGCCTGCGCTCGCTGGCCAAGGCAGACGCCCCAGCGGTGGCCAACAAGGCCCCGTCGCTGGCCGACATCCGCAAGCAGAAGGCGCAGGCCAGCCAGCCCAAGGCAGCCCCTGCCCGCTTCGATGCCAAGGCCCAATGGCGCGCGCGCCTCGCCGAACTGCCAGGCCGCTCCCGCCTGCCACGCGGTACCCAGGGCACCCAGCGCTTCGTCTGATACCGCCGGTCAGCCCTGACGCACCTTCCCCCTGCCCGCCCCTCCAATGCAGTACACACGCGCACTGGAGGACCGGGCCATGAACAGATTCCTGACTGCACACGCATTGGCGGGGTTGCTACTGGCAAGCCCCCTGCTGGCCGTGGCGGCTGCCGATGAAACCCAGACACCGGCACCCGCCACCGCGCTGCCGGGGATGAACCAACCCCCCAGCGCTGACGCGGACAAAGCCAACAGGGCCAACAAAAAAGGCGAGGAAGCCTCGGGGAACAATTCCGGAGCCGAAACCCAGCAGACGGTCAAGGACGCAAAAACCTCAAGCAAATCCACTGGCAACAGCACCACCACCCACAAGAAAACCAAGACCACGCACAAAGCGGCGCCCCAGCAATAGCCCCGTCAATGGGATGACACGTACGCAGACGGCCCGCTGGGCGCTGGCAACGCATAGGTGGCCTTCATCCATTCCACTTCCGCCTGCGGCGTGCGTCCGAAGAACCGCTTGAATTCCCGGCTGAACTGCGACGCGCTTTCATAGCCGACGCTGAACGCCGCGGCAGAAGCACTCATGGCCTGGCGCAGCATCAGCAACCGCGCCTGGTGCAACCGCGTCGACTTCAAGTACTGCATGGGCGAGGCATCGGTCACCTTGCGAAAATGCAGGTGGAAGCTTGGCACACTCATGTTAGCTTCCTGGGCCAGCGCCTCCACGTCCAGGCGTTCATGGTACCCACTGTGGATCTTGCGAATGGCTCGGGTCACCTTGCCGAAATGCCCCTGACGGTTGAGCGCAGCCCGCAATGAGCCGCCCTGGGCACCGGTGAGGATGCGGTAGTAGATCTCGCGCACCAGCGCAGGCCCCAGTATCAGCGCATCTTGCGGCACGCTCATGGCTTCGAGAAAACGCAGTGTCGAAGTGCGCAGGCCGTCGTCCATGGGCGAGGCATACATGCCCTTGGGTTGAGCGCCACTGGGCCCGAAGGCCTCATCCACCTGCAACATCAATTCGCCGGCCAATTGCAGGTCCAGGCGCATGTACACCGCCAGCATCGGCTGTGTCTCGCTGGCGTCGGTTTCCATGGTGAACGGCACCGGCACCGACACCACCAGGTAGTGCTGGGCGTCGTACACATAGACGTCCTCACCCAGGTAACCGCGCTTGCGGCCTTGGCACAGGATCACGATACCCGGGTCGTACAGCACCGGTGTACGCGTGAGCGGTCGGTTGGCGCGCAGGAACCGTACGTCGTCGCGGGCACTGAGGTTATAGCCCTCCACCGGCGCCAGTTGCTCCAGCAACTGCACCATGCGCGCGGTGCAGGTATCGGTGTGCTGCATGTCAGTCACCTCGGCGTACCCTTCAACCGTCCGTCGAACGGGTCAGGTCTTGCCATCGATCTATCTCGTCCGCCGCGTGGGCCAGCTTGTCCCGCACCAGGGCGAGGGCATCACTGCCCAGCAGCAAATGCGCCGGCGGTGCGGGGCTGGCGATCAGTTGCAGCATCGCCTGCGCCGCTTTCACCGGGTCGCCCAGCTGCTTGCCGCTTTTTGCTTCGCGCGCCTGGCGTATGGGGTTGAAACTGGCATCGTAGTCACTGATGCTGCGCGGCGTGCGACGCATGGAGCGCCCGGCCCAGTCAGTGCGAAATGAGCCCGGTGCCACCGCCGTGACGGCAATGCCCAAGGGCGCCAGCTCCTTGCTCAGCGTATCGAAAATGCCCTCGAGCGCAAACTTGCTGCCGCAATAGTACGCGATGCCGGGCATGGTGATAGTGCCGCCCATGGACGTAATAGCGATGATATGCCCAGCCCGGCGCTGGCGGAAATACGGCACGAAAGCCTTGGTCACCGCCACCGCGCCAAACACATTGACCTCGAATTGGCGGCGCATCTCCTCCAGGGGAGACTCTTCGAAGATGCCTTCATGGCCGTAGCCGGCGTTGTTCACCAGCACATCCACCGGGCCATGGGCCGCCTCCACCTCGGCGACCACGGCGTCGATGCGGTCAACGTCAGTGACGTCCAGCATCACGCCGTGGGCACGTTCATGGTCGAGGGCTTCAAACGCCTGCAAGGCAACGTCGGTGCGCACCGTACCGATGACGCGGTGCCCGCCTGCCAATGCCTGCTGTGCGAGTGCGTGGCCGAAGCCGCTGCTGACGCCGGTGATGAAAAGGGTTTTGGGGGTAGTCATGGCGAAGTCCTGTCGAGAGGTACGCGGCCATGATAGGCAGCACGCGTTGCTCGCCCTATGCCGGTTCGTGTTCCAGGATTGCCTATTCCTATCGGTGGCCTAACCCACAACCACATTTTAATAGCCAGCTAACGAAGTTTTCACATCCCAGGGCGTAACGTTCACAACAGCTCCTTTGATTCCCCTGCCCGCTACCCCCCATCGCGGGCATTTTTTTGCCTGGAATTTGGCGGAACAACGCTTTATCCGGCCCAAAAACCCCGCGACGTGGCGGGGTCTGTGGGTGGCATTACGGCTCAATGGTTGCCGGGCGAGGGTTCTTCATCCTCATCGACAGGCGGGTTCGCCGGTTGGCCCGGGAACTCCCCGCCTTCATTACCGATGGTGTCCTCACCGTCGTCTTCCTCCTCGGTACTATCGTAAGCACCTTCGTCGCTCCCTGGCTCGCCGGCCGCGAAATGGGGGCGCTGGGGCAATGTCGCTTCACGCCCATCACCCTTGGGGCCATGGGCGGTTTCATTGTCCGTGGTTGCGCCGATGCCATGTTGAGAGATGTTGCCTGGGGCATTTTCGTTGATGTCCATCACTACCTCTGCTGAACGCGTGCAGATACGCGTTCTATTGTGAGATAGGCAAGACTGCGGGAGTGCCTCACCTCAGACGAACGGGCAGCGGCAGATTAGCGGTCGGCAAATCGAGCGCTGCCTTCAGGACCTTACCTGGGTGAGACAAAGGCAATGATACGCAGAGCGCCATACACCTCGCGCCCTACCTATGAGACAATAGCGCCAGTCCGGTTTGACTCCCGCATCCACCTTCCCCGCAGCTCGACCTCATGGCCGCATGCTGCCGGTGGCATTTGCGCCCCAAGTAATTGATAGGTAAGCCCTTTGATCTCCACAGCTAACATCACCATGCAGTTCGGCGCCAAGCCGCTGTTCGAGAACGTTTCGGTCAAGTTCAACGGCGGCAACCGTTACGGCCTGATCGGCGCCAACGGTTGCGGCAAGTCGACCTTCATGAAAATCCTCGGCGGCGACCTGGAGCCGTCCGGCGGCCAGGTGATGCTGGAGCCGAACGTGCGCTTGGGCAAGCTGCGCCAGGATCAGTTCGCCTACGAGCAGTTCACCGTGATCGACACCGTGATCATGGGCCACGAGGAGCTGTGGAAGGTCAAGGCCGAGCGTGACCGCATCTACTCCCTGCCGGAGATGAGCGAAGAGGACGGCATGGCCGTTGCCGAGCTGGAAACCGAGTTCGCCGAGATGGACGGCTACACCGCCGAATCGCGCGCCGGTGAACTGCTGCTGGGCCTGGGCATTCCCCTGGAACAGCATTTCGGCCCGATGACCGAAGTGGCACCCGGCTGGAAGTTGCGTGTCTTGCTGGCCCAGGCGTTGTTCTCGGACCCGGAAGTGCTGCTGCTCGACGAACCGACCAACCACCTGGACATCAACACCATTCGGTGGCTGGAAAACATTCTCACGGCGCGTAACAGCACCATGATCATCATTTCCCACGACCGTCACTTCCTCAACAGCGTGTGCACCCACATGGCTGACCTGGACTATGGTGAACTGCGCCTGTTCCCAGGCAACTACGACGAGTACATGACCGCGGCCACTCAGTCGCGCGAGCAGCTGCTGGCAGACAACGCCAAGAAGAAGGCGCAGATCTCCGAGCTGCAGACGTTCGTCAGCCGGTTCTCGGCCAACGCCTCGAAAGCCAAGCAGGCCACGTCCCGCGCCAAGCAGATCGACAAGATCCAGCTGGCCGAGGTCAAGCCGTCGAGCCGCGTGAGCCCGTTCATCCGCTTTGAACAGACCAAGAAGCTGCACCGCCAGGCGGTGACCCTGGAGCAGGTGTCCAAGGGCTTCGACGGCAAGACCCTGTTCAAGAACTTCAGCTTTACCGTGGAAGCCGGCGAGCGCGTGGCGATCATCGGGCCGAACGGTATCGGCAAGACTACCCTGCTGCGCACCCTGGTGGGCGAGCTGGCGCCCGACGCCGGTGCGGTGAAGTGGACCGAAAGCGCGGAGCTGGGCTACTACGCCCAGGACCACGCCCACGACTTCGAAGACGATGTCACCTTGTTCGACTGGATGGGCCAGTGGACCCAAGGCGAGCAGATGATTCGTGGCACCCTGGGCCGCATGCTGTTCTCCAACGACGAGATCCAGAAATCGGTGAAAGTGATCTCCGGTGGTGAGCAAGGCCGCATGCTGTTCGGCAAGCTGACCCTGCAGAAGCCAAACGTGCTGATCATGGACGAACCCACCAACCACCTGGACATGGAGTCCATCGAAGCGCTGAACCTCGCGCTGGAAAACTACCCGGGCACGCTGATCTTCGTCAGCCACGACCGTGAGTTCGTATCCTCCCTGGCGACCCGCATCATCGAGCTGAGCGACAGCGGCGTCGTCGACTTCAGCGGCACCTACGACGACTACCTGCGTAGCCAGGGCGTGGCGTTCTAACAACCAACGTGCGGGCGGCCGCCAGCGCCGCCCGGCATCGGTCATGCCACAGCCAGCCTCGCCTTTCATTTTCCGCCCCGCCCCGCCATGATGACCTGACTCCGCCACCGCCCGCCCGCGAACGAGCCGTCATGACCGCCGCCCAACAGCCGCCCACCCCCCGCGCTTCCAGCGTCACCCTGAAGATCGTCTCGATCGTTTTCTATACCTTCATCGCCTTCTTCTGCATCGGCCTGCCGATCGCCGTGCTGCCAGGCTATGTCCATGATCAGCTGGGCTTCAGCGCCGTGGTCGCCGGCCTGGTCATCGGTGCGCAGTACCTGGCGACGCTGCTCAGCCGCCCACTGGCCGGGCGCGCCGCCGATGGCTTGGGCACCAAGCGCACGGTGGTGCTGGGGTTGATCGGGGTCGGCGGCAGTGGTGCGCTGACCCTGGCGGCCACGCTGCTGCACGGCGAGCCGGTACTCAGCCTGAGCGTGCTGGTCATCGCGCGGCTGTTGCTGGGGGCCGCCCAGGGGCTGGTCGGCGTCGCCACCAACGCGTGGGGCATCAATGAAGTGGGGGCCGAACATACGGCGCGGGTCATTTCCTGGAGTGGCATCGCGTCCTATGGCGCGGTCGCGCTGGCGGCACCCATGGGCGTGGGGATGGTGCAACTGGGCGGGTTCAATGCGCTGGGAGCGGCGTTGATGGCGTTGGCCGGCGTCGCGCTGCTGTGCATTCGTCGCAAGACCTCCGCGCCCTTGATGCGCGGGGAACGCCTGCCGTTCTGGGCGGCGTTCGGCAGGGTTGCCCCCTACGGAGTGAGCCTGACGCTGGCCTCCATCGGCTATGGCACCCTGACCACCTTCATCACCCTGTACTACCTGGACCGCGGCTGGAATGGGGCGGCCTTTTGCCTGACGGCGTTCGGGGTGAGCTTCATTGTCGCGCGACTGCTGTTCATCAACGCCATCAACCGCCTGGGCGGCTTCACCGTGGCACTCGCTTGCATGGCCACCGAAGCCCTGGGCCTGGCACTGGTCTGGCTGGCGCCCTCCACGGCCTTTACGTTGCTGGGCGCCAGCTTGGCAGGTTTCGGCCTGTCGCTGGTGTACCCGGCGCTGGGCGTGCTCGCCATCAGCCAGGTGCCCAGCGCCAGCCGCGGGGCGGGGTTGAGCGCCTTCGCCGTATTCTTTGACCTGGCCCTGGCATTGGCGGGCCCATTGATGGGTGCCATCGCCCTGCACCTGGGCTACCGCTGGATATTCTGCTTTGCCGCGTTACTGGCCGTCAGCGGGCTGGGCCTGGTGCTGCTGCTCGCGCGCCATGCCCGACGCGCCGGTCATTGATCTGCCGTCTGCATGCCAGCGTGGCTCGGCTCGCTGAGGGTCTGGCTGAAGAAATGCCCGGCCTGGCGCACCAGGTCGCGGTGGATGTCTTCGCGGTTGACGCCGTCGGCGTCGTTGCACAGGCCCGGCATGGCAGCCTTTTGCTCATCGTCGCAAGGGGCCATGAACACGAAGTGTCCAGCGCCGGCCAACAGTTTGTAGTCCGAAACCATAGGCAGTTTGCGCGCCAGGGCAGCGGCGTTTTTGTCCAGGGCCAGCAGCTTGTCGCTGTCACCGCTGTAGATCAGCGTCGGCACGTGCACTTGTGACAAGGTCTCGCGGTTGAACATCAGGCCCAAGGGGGCCATCAGCAGCAACGCCTTGACGCGTGCGTCGGCGGCCGGGTGCAGGTCATCGCGGTCCACCAGCAGCTCGCCATGGGTCTGGCAGGCGTCGGCGTCATGGGGGAATTCGGCGCAGTACTTGCGCAGGCGGTCCAGGTTCGGACGTGCGCCCGAGAGAATCAGCGCCGTTTCGCCGCCGGCTGAGTAACCGATCACCCCGATCTGCGCGGGGTCGATGAAGGGCGAGAGCATCGGCTCGGCCAACGCCGAGGTGATGGCTTGGGAGATCTGCAGTGGGCGGCCGTACAGGTTGCTTACGGCGCCCAGCCGGCTATGGTCCTTCCAGTTGTCACCCGGGTGGTAGACCGCCACCACCACAAAGCCCTTGCGGGTCAGCGAAGTGATCAGGTCATGGAGCGCCAGGGGGGTGCCGGCATTGCCGTGGGACAGCATCAGCATCGGGTAGCGGCCCATGGCGATGCGCGCGTCTTCGGTGGCCTCGACCTTGTAGTTCTCGATCCGGGTCACCTGTTCGCGCTGGTTCGACGGGTAGAACGCCAGCGCCTGCATGGGCTGGTGATCCAACGGGTCGAGAAAGGTCAGGCGATGGAAGCCCACGCTCCAGTGAGCAGGCGGCGCTGCCCAGGCTTGCACTGAAATCAGGCCAAGGGCCATGCACATGAGAATATTTGCACAAAGACGCATCATGGGGATGCCCACCTTTGCCACCCGCCTGAATAGGAACCTTTCGCTGCTGTTGCAGTGCACTCAGTGTACGTCCTGTACACGCGCCCACCGAGTGAAAGGTTAATCAGTGTTGCATAAGCATAACCCGGGCCAACTTTTCATGACAGATAAAAAACGCCGCCCGTGACTGCTTGGAGCAGCCCCGGGCGGCGCGAGTTCAGCTTATTTTGTGCTATCAGGCTGCGAACAGTTTCGAATCGATCTTAGCCTGGGCGCCGGCCAGCGCCTTGGCGCGGACTTCTTCACCGTAGGCCAGGCCTTCGGCACGGACGATTTCGATGTCGGTGATGCCGATGAAGCCCAGCAGCACTTTCAGGAACTCTTCGTGGGCCACGCCGCTTGGCTGGCCAGCGTGGATACCGCCGGAGGTGGAAACGATCACCACTTTCTTGCCACCGCACAGGCCTTCAGGGCCAGCTTCGGTGTAGCGGAACGTGGTGCCGGCGACGCAGATACGGTCGATCCAGGCTTTCAGTTGGGTCGGGATCGAGAAGTTGTACATCGGCGCGCCGATCACCACGACGTCGGCGGCCAGGAATTCGCTCAAGGTGTCGGCCGACAGCTTGGCTTCCACTTCGCCGCCCGCCAGGGTGGCCGAGGAGAAGTGAGTCAGGGCGTCAGCGGCCAGGTCACGGTAGGTCACGTCGGCGCCGGCGAAGGATTGAACCACGGCCTGGCTCAGCTGACGGGAAGCCGAATTGTCGCCGAGGATGCTGGAATCGATGTGCAACAGTTTCATGGAGTGTCTCCTATTGAAAGAGGCCGCCGGGGCAGCTGGAATGGGGATCATCCTACCGGGATATGGAATGGATGATTAGTCGGCGCGTTTGCGTTAGATTGTCCCACTCATGAGACGATAAGAGCGCGGCCATGCAGGACCTCAATGACCTCTATTATTTTGCCAAGGTGGTGGAAGCCCAAGGCTTCGCTGCGGCCGGCCGCCAGTTGGGGGTGCCCAAGTCGCGTTTGTCCCGACGTATCGCCGAACTGGAAGACCGCCTTGGGGCCCGCCTGCTGCAACGTACAACCCGGCAACTGAAGCTCACCAGCGTGGGTGAACGTTATTTGCGCCATTGCCAGGCCATGTTGCTGGAAGCGGAAATGGCGGACGAGGTGGTCGCCAGCCTGTCCAGCGAACCGCGCGGCCGCCTGCGCGTGTCGTGCCCAGTGGGCCTGGCCCACGAGTTCCTGCCCAAGGTCATCAGCAGCTTCCTGCGCGACTACCCCCATGTGCAGTTGGACATGGTGCTGCTCAACCGTCGCGTGGACCTGATCACCGAAGGCATCGACGTGGCGCTGCGCGTGCGCGAGCCGGGTGATGAAGACCCGGGCCTGGTCACCCGCCGCCTGCGCGAGGCGCGCACGGTGCTGGTGGCCAGCCCTGCGCTGCTGGCGGGAAACACCATCGCCAGCCCCGACGACCTGGTGGCCCTGCCCGTGCTGGGTGCCCTGGAGGCAGACCGCATGGTCCACCTGCGCCTGTTGGACGAGCAGGGCAACAAGCGCGACCTGGTGCTGGAAGCACGCCTGGGCATTGAGGATTTCGTGGTGCGCAAGGCCACCGCCATCGCCGGGCTGGGCTTTACCCTGCTGCCGATCATGCACTGTGAGGCGGAACTGGCCAGCGGTGAACTGGTGCAGTTGCTGCCTGACTGGTCTTTGAGCAATGGTTGGCTGCAAGCGGTGTACCCGCACCGGCGCGGCGTGCTGCCGGCCGTGCGCGCCTGGATCGACCACCTGGTCAAAAGCCTGGAAGAATGCGGAGAACGCTACATATGATGAATGAACAGCAACTGGCCGATTTCTGCCTGGGCCTGCCGGGTGCCCGGGAGGATTACAAGTGGGGCGGCATCCGCGTGTTGTCCGTCGCGCACACCAAGATGTTCGCGGTGTTTGGCCTGGCCGGTGACAGCCTGTCCCTGAAGGTCGACAAGGACCTGTTCCTGGGTTACGTCGACCGTCCGGGCATCCGCCCGGCGCCGTACCTCGCGCGGGCTGGCTGGGTCAGCCTGGCGTTGCCGTTGCCGGTAGGCGATGAGGAAGTACAGGACTTGCTGCGCCGGTCACATCAACTGGTGGTGCGACGGTTACCGAAGAAGGCGCAGGTGGGGATGCTGCTGGACCTGTAGGGCCGGGAAGCCGACCACGCGGTGCGGCAGGCAGACCACGGTGTACCCTTCCCGAGCTTCGCCCGGTCCCACAGCGCAAGCCCAGCACCGCAGGCCACTCCTGTGGGCGCCTGCCTACAACGCGTGCCGGCTGAAGAGGTAGGCCCACGCGGCCTGATGCACCAGCACGATCAGCCAGAACACCACCTGGTAGCTGACCTTGCGGGTCTTGTGCCGAAACAGCTGCTGGGCCACCAGCGCCCCGGGCCATCCGCCCAGCAGTTCCACCAGGTGCAGCACCTTTTCCGGCGTGCGCCGGCCCTCGGTGCGGGCCTGATGCTTGTCGCGCCAGTACAAACCTGCCGCGATCAGGCTGAGCAGTACGTACACCAGCAGCACCACCGGCCGGCCGCCGCGCATGAACTGCAGCACCACGCCGGCCATCGGCAATGCGCACAGCAACACCCACACCGCCAGCTTGAGCTTGAGGTAGCGCACCCCTGGCCCGCGCTGACCAGCCGACGCCCTGGCGGCGCCAGCGCTACGGCTGGACATGGTCCCAGTCGATCCAGCCAAACCACCAGGTCGCCAGGATCAGCATGCCGAACCCGATGCGGTACCAGGCAAACAGGTCGTAGGTGTGGTTGGCGATGAACTTCAGCAGGCCCTTGACGGCGATCATGGCAAACACGAACGCCGTGACGAAGCCCAGGGCGAACACCGGCAGGTCACTGGCCTGGAACAGGTGCCGGTATTTGAACCCCGAGTACACTGCGGCGCCTACCATGGTCGGCATGGCCAGGAAGAACGAGAACTCGGTAGCCGCCTTGCGCGACAGGCCGAACACCAGGCCGCCGATGATGGTGGACCCGGAACGGGAGGTGCCCGGAATCATCGCCAGGCACTGGGCAAAACCGATTTTCAGTGCATCGGGCCAGCGCATGTCATCTACGTGCTCGATGCGCACCACATGCTCGCGTTCCTCGGCCCAGAGCATGATGATCCCGCCCGCTACCAGGGCCACGGCCACGGTAATGGGGTTGAACAGGTACTCATGGATCAGGTCGGCGAAAATCACCCCCAGCACCACGGCGGGCAGGAAGGCGATCACCAGGTTGGCGGTAAAACGCCGCGCCTGGGGCCGCGTAGGCAACCCGGTGACGATCTCGAGTATCTTGCGACGAAACTCCCACACCACCGCCAGGATCGCCCCCAACTGAATGATGATGTTGAAGGCCATCGCCCGCTCCCCGCCAAAATCGAGCAAATCGGCCACGATAATCTGGTGGCCGGTGCTGGAAATGGGCAGGAACTCCGTCAGCCCCTCGACAATTCCCAGAATCAGTGCCTGAAAGGCGGTCCAAACATCCATCAAATTCCCCCAAGTGAAGCGCTGCTCATAGGCAGGCTCCTGTTTTCTTTATAGTCGTGTTCACCACGATCACAGCAAGGCGCGCCAAAGATCGGTTGCAAACCGTGAAAACTTTGTGAAATCAACGATTCGAAACGAAATGACCAGAGGGGCGGCGAAATGCTATCAGACCAGTCTGGCACCGCCCCCTGACAATACGATGAAATCCCGCCATTTTCGTGTATCACCGGGCATGCAAAGCGCCGGCCACTCCCATGGCCGGTTACAATCGCCTCGTTTGTCCCACGGAATTCGATAATGTTCCCCATCGCCCTGCCCGCAAGCCCCCCGCAGCCATGAAAATCGTGGTGTTGACCGGCCCCGAATCCAGCGGCAAAAGTGCCCTGGCCCACGCCCTGCACGCCCGGTTCGGCGGCGTGATCGTGGGCGAATACGTCCGCCATTTCATTGATACCCACAACCGTGACACGTGCTATGCGGACATATCCGCCATCGCCCGCGGGCAATTGGCCTGGGAAGACACGGCACGGGCCCAACGCCCCGGCTTGTTGCTGTTGGACACCCACCTGTTGAGCAACCTGCTATGGAGCCGCACGCTGTTCGGCGACTGTCCGGCCTGGATCGAAGCGGCCCTGCTGGAGCGCCACTACGACCTGCACCTGTTGCTGTCGCCCGACGGCGTGCCGTGGCAAGGGGATGGCCAGCGCTGCCAACCGCAGCTGGCTGACCGCCAGGCATTTTTCCGCCAGGCCCGGGACTGGCTGGAGACCCACGGCAAACCCACGAAAATACTGCACGGCGATTGGGCCTGCCGCGGTACCAGCGCGATCGACGCCGTGCACGCGCTGCTGGCCCCGAGCACGCCGACTGTCCATTTCTGAAACACTGCACCCCGCTCAAACCCTCGCCACTACGCCCCACGTCGGGATCGTGACCAACGCTGTTAATGCAGCGTTACACCGGGATCCACGTGCGGGCCGGCCACTGGCCACTGTTCGTATCCGGCAGTACGCTTTTGCTGTCTCAGCGCTGTTACAGTCGCCGCCCGCCTTCAACGCCACAGGGTGTTAACCCCTTGATTCACATGGCGCGATGAAAACTGGCACACGCCCTGCTCTGTCCTTCGCAACGCCAACAAGGCCGGCGAAAACAACAAGAGGGATGGCCATGAACGGGACAACTCATACAGGCATTGCTTGCCTGCTGCTGATGGGGTGCTGCTACAGCCTGACTGCCCAGGCGGCCGGCGATGGCACCATCGTGCTTCAGCGTCTGGTGCAGCCTCGCGTGGCCTACCACCCCACCATGCGCCCAGACCCCAACCCCCTGACGGTCAATACCAACGTCTCGAAAGTGGTGACCGGGGCCGTCAATACCGAGCTCAGCGATGGCGATATCGCCGGCATCAGCAGCGGCAACAGCATCAACCGCCTGTTGATGCCCGATGGCAACCTGCGCGGCCTGAGCAGCACCGCCAGCGCCCCACTGCCGGGCATGGCCGCGGGCCACGGTGGCGGGTCGGGCAACGGTATCTCCAACACGGTCAATTCGGCCCTGACTCAGGGCCTGGCGCCCCTGCGCATGCTCAGCGGGGGCCAATGACATGAAGCGCGCCCTGCTCGCCCTTGCCCTGCTGACCAGTTGCAACGCCTTTGCCGACAGCAACGTGCCAGTGGTCAACACTGCCGTCATGGACAGCACTGCCCAAGGCTACGTCGGCAACCTGAACCTCAACCAGGCCGCCGGCGACCTGCAACAGCAGGCCAATGCCCGCGCCATCGCCAGCGGCGGCCAGGTCAGCGCCACCACCCAGATCAGGCAAGTGTCCAGCGCCACGGTCAACCCGGCCATGAACGCGCGTGCCTCGATCCAGGGCAACTCATTCACCAACGGCAGCGGCGCACTGGGCATCAACCAGTCCGCCGGGGCCACCAACCAACAAGCCAATGCCATGCGCCTGACCACCAGCACTCAGCCGCTCAGCATTGACGACAGCGCCCTGTCCCAACAGAACGTGGCGCTGGCGAAAGGCTCCGACTCAGCAGGCTCCCCGCTCGGCAACCGCCAGGTCAACACCGATGACCAGGCCTTCACCGGTAGCCGCGGGCTGATCCAGCTGAACCAGAGCGCCGGGGTGGGGAACCGCATGGGCAACACCCTGAGCGTAAGGGTCGCTGATTGACCCTCCTAAATAGAAACAACACTTAACTAAAATAAGCACGGAGAAACACCATGAAACCTGCACTGGCACTCAAGCCTCTTGTATTCGCCCTCGCTGCCGTCATGGCTGTCGCCGCTCACGCCGGCGACGATCGCAACCAGGGCGGTCACGGTGACCCTCACCATGGTGGACATCAACAGCAACCCGATCCCATGCTTCAGATTCAACTGACCGCCGGCGCGGCTGCCGTGGTGTCCGACGCCCAGCACAGCTCTGGCAACGCGGTGCTCAACGAGGGCACCAAGAACTCGGCCACCATCGACTCCTCGGCCGCCAACTCCAACGGCAACCTGGGCGTGAACGTGGCTGGCGGTGACGCCAACCAACAAGACAACGCCGCCGCGATCGCCACCGCCGACGAAAGCTTCATCTTCGGCAGCGCCTATGCACAAACCACGGCCACCCAGTCCAACACCAGCAACACCGTGGCCAACTACTCCACCACCGCCAAGACCAGCCTGACCGGCACCGCCAACGGCAGTTCGGGCAACATCGGCATCAACGTCACCTCAGGCGACTACAACCAACAGAAAAACAACCTGGCCATTGCCGTGTCCGGCGGCCGCGTAGCCGGCGCCAGCGCCTCGGCCGACCAGACCTCCAGCGGCAACACCGTGGGCAACGTCGCCGACCGCACCTACAGCAAAGACACCCTGTACGCGACCTACCACGCCACCGGTTCCTACAAGGGCACGGGTACCGGCACCGTCGGCGGGAACGACTCCCACAGCGGCCAGGACAACCGCGGTGGTCACCAGAGCTCCAGTCAACCACTGGCCTTCAAGGAAAGCGGCAGTGTCGAGCTCAACGGCGTAGCGTCGTATCAAGTGCTGACCCCTACTGGCTGGGCCAACCCTGTGAACAACAGCGCCTCGGTCTCCAACTCGCTCAACAACGTGTCGGGTAACGTCGGTGCCAACGTGTCCGCAGGCGTCGGCAACCAACAAAGCAACTCGCTGTCCATCGCTGCCGGCTGCAAAGCCTGCATGTAACCCGGACGGCCTTGAGGGCCCCCGCCTGGGGGCCCTTTTTCACCCCCCCCAGCAAGGCGACTCGACCATGCGCGTTCCTGCCCTCCTCCCGTTACTGCTGCTGTTGGCCGGCCCTGCCTGGGGCGCCCACATGTCCGTACCGGCGTTGCCCGGAGGCACGGTGATCTACAAGCCCGTGCAGAGTATGCGTGAGCGGCACTTTTCCGATCTGGTCGAACAGAAAACCGACTTCAGTTGCGGCGCCGCCGCACTGGCGACGGTGCTGCGCCAAGCGTATTGGCTGGACGTCGACGAGAAAACGGTCATCGAAGGCATGCTCGCCCATTCCGACCAGGACACCGTCAAGGTGCAGGGCTTCTCGATGCTGGACATGAAGAAGTACGTGGAAAGCATCGGCATGCGTGCCCGTGGTTACCGCATACCCGCCGACAGCCTGGACAAGATCACCATCCCGGTGGTGGTCCTGATGGACATTCGTGGCTACAAGCATTTTGTCGTGATGCAGCGCGTGCAGCGCGACTGGGTCTACGTGGGTGACCCCGTGCTAGGGCACAAGCGCTACACCCGCCAAGACTTTGAAAAAGGCTGGAACGGCATCATTTTCGCCGTCATTGGCCAGGGTTACGACAAGACCAATGCCTTGCTCGCGCCCCCCCTGCCATTGACCGCCAAGGGCCAGCTGGATCAGTTCAAGCCCGTGCAAGACGCGGATCTCATGGACTTCGGCTTCATCCAGAGTGATTTTTTCTAAATAAAAAAGGGGCACGAAGCCCCAGGAGCATCCGATGAATACTCAGCAATGGCTGTTGGCCCTGTGCCTGACCGCCAGTGTGCCGGTGCACGCCAGCCCGGCATTCCAACCGATAGAGGTCAAGGACGCCGAACTGTCGACATTGCGGGGCCGCTTCGTCATGCCCGGCCGCATCATCAGCTTCGGCGTGGTGATGTCCACCACCTGGCAGAACGCCAACGGCGACATCATTGGTGCCAACGCCAATCTGCAAGTACAGGCCAGCACCATCAAGCCGCAATTCTACGTGCAGATGGTCAACCAGAAAGGGACCGGCACCGCCAACCTGGCACAGAACCCCGGCCAAGGCGTGATCACCGGTGGCGCGGGGCTCACCGCCACCCAGGGCGTGACCCAGTCGGTGCGCGCCGCCGGCGACAACAACACGGCCTACAACAACGTCGACCTCAGCGTGACCCAGGCCAGCCAGGCCCCTGCCGTTACGGCGCCACAGGGCCAGGTGCTGGCCCCGGGCAGCTCCATCACCGGCAGCAATGGCGCGGGCAGCCTCACCGTGGCCAGCAACGGCAATGGCGTGCAATTGTCGATCCAGGCCAACAACAACCAGGGCACTACCCTGCAGTCCCTGGGCCAGGGCGGGCTTTCGCAATTGACCGCACTGACCGGCAGCACCAACCAGGTCACCAACCTGACCCAGCTCAACGTGGTGCTGGGCAACAAGTTGCCCGCCTCCGGTTCCATCGACGCCGGCCTGAGCCAGCTCAAGGGGCTGCGCAACATGGGCTACTGAACCCCCTGGAGGGAAAAACTGGACTACGCTTCGTCTCAAAATAAATGCAGTCACAAGGGACGGCTCACCATGCAACGATCGCTTTCGTTCAACGCTGTGGTCTGCTTGAGCGCGCTACTTCCAGCGACGCTCGTGCAGGCCGCCCCCGACCCCCAGGTCGAGGAACTGAAACAGGAGCTGGCGCAACTCAAACAGCGTTACGATCAACAGCAGCAAGCCTTGATGGTCTTGGAGCAACGGGTCCGGCAGGTGGAAGAAGCCCCCGCCGCGCCGCCGCCCAAACGGTTGAGCAAATCCCCGGCCGAGCCCAGCAAGGCCCAGACCCTCGCCACCGGCGCCCCGGGCACCAGCGCCGCCCAGGCCAGTGGCGGGGCGGCGGGCGGGGCGTCCTACGGGCAGTCGCTCAAGGACGACCAGGCCCCGGCCCAGAGCGTCAACAACCTGTATGACGAGAACACCGGGTTCTTCGGCGGCGGCAAGTTCAGCCTGGAGACCGGCATCACCTATTCGCACTACGACACCCGCCAGTTGGTGCTCAACGGTTTCCTGGCGCTGGACTCGATTTTCCTCGGCGACCTCAACGTCGACCGCATCAAGGCCGACACCTGGACCCTGGACGTGACCGGGCGCTACAACATCAACAACCGTTGGCAGTTCGACCTCAACGTGCCGGTCATTTATCGCGACTCGGAGTACCAGTCCGGCGGCGTGGGGGGCGACAGCACCAAGATTTCCCAGGAGTCGGTCAGCCGCGACCCGACCATCGGCGACATCAATGCGGGCGTGGCCTACAAATTCATGGACGAAGGCCCCTACCGGCCCGACGCCGTGGTCAGCCTGCGGGTCAAGGCGCCTACCGGCAAGGATCCCTACGGTATCAAGTTGATTCGGTCGAGCACCAACGACAACCTGGCCGTGCCTGAAACCCTGCCCACCGGCAACGGGGTGTGGTCCATAACCCCTGGCATATCGCTGATCAAGAGTTTCGACCCGGCGGTGCTGTTCGGCAGCTTTGCCTACACCCACAACTTCGAGAACACCTTCGACGACATCGACCCCAACGTGGGCAGCTCCATCGGCGGCAAGGTAGACCTGGGCGACAGCTTCCAGATCGGCGCGGGCGTGGCCTTCGCCCTCAACGAGAAGATGAGCATGTCGTTCTCGCTGACCGACCTCATTCAGCGGCGCAGCAAAATCAAGCAGGACGGTGGCGACTGGCAGGGCGTGCCGGCCAGCGACGCCAACGCCGGCTACTTCAACATCGGCATGACCATCGCCGCCAGCGACTCGCTGACCATCGTGCCCAACCTGTCCATCGGCATCACCGACGATGCCCCGGACTTCACCTTCAGCCTGAAATTCCCGTACTATTTCTGACCGTTCGAAACGTTCGGCCGGCGGGCCCTTCACCCGGTCTCATGACAGAGCCCGGGTGAAGGGCCCGCCGCTGTTTCAGGCGAGGGCTATTGCAAGCGCTTCACCTCCCGGTGCGGCCCCCGCGCGGACTCGTGGTAGATATCGTCCAGCCAAGCGGCGATCTCGCCTTCGGTGACGAAGTCGGGAATCACCACCTCGTGCATCCGCGAATGCTTGCCTTCGCCGGTATCCACGCGGAACACCTGCCAATGTTCGCCCGCCTTGCGTACCCCCAGTAACTTGCCGAACACATCGTAGATCATCATGGCGTGCCTCCCTGGGCCTGGTCATGTGCAAACAAGGATGCTGGCAGGGTACCCACACATTGTGCTCCCGGGCCAATGCTGGTTTGCTCTACCTTAATGCCTGTTTTTCAGTAGAACGACAGCGTCTCCACCCCTTTGCCACAGGCCAGGGTTCGTACCACCTGCGCCGACGCCAGGTCCACCACACTGATGGAGCCCGCATCATGGTTGGCGATCAGCACCGTGTGGCCATCTTCGTGGAACGCCATGTCCATCGGGCCTTTCTGCAAACGCACCACCTGCTGCGCCTCCAGGCTGGCCGGCAGCACCGCGGCCAGTGGCTCTTCGTGGCTGGTAACGACCAGATAGCGGCCATCGGGGCTGAAGCGAGCGATTTGCGCAGGCTTGCGAAAGCCCTGCAGATCAATGGTGCGGGTCACCCGGTCGGTGTCGGTATCGACGATGAAGAGCTGCGCCGAGGCGTCGGACACCAGCACCAGGGTGCGGCCATCCGGTGACAGGCCAATGCCATCCAGGGGGCCTTGCACGTCAATGTCCTTGATTCGGCGACGGGCCCGCAGGTCGATCACCGACACGAACGCGTCTTCCTCATTCTCGGTGTAGAGCTTCGAACCGTCGGGCAGCAGCTCCATGCGGTGGGCATTGCTGGAGCCGGTTTTGATGGCGTGCAGAATGCGCCCGCTCTCGGCGTCCATCTCCAGCACCACACCGCTGTTTTCACACAGGCAGTAGAGCTGGCCCTGGGGCCCCCACCGCAAGCAGTGCGGCGCCTTGAACGGGGCGACACTCAGGGTGCGCGCGTGGCTGCGGGTGTGCAGGTCGATGACCGCCAGCTCATGGCCTGGGTGAGGGTTGTCGCCATGCTTGCCATCGCCGTAAATAGGCACATAGGCCATGCGCCGGTCCGGGGAAATGGCCAGCTCATGGACACGCGGCGTAAAACCTTCGAGGGCCCGCAGCGGCCGGTAGGTGACGGGGTCGAGGAACAGGACCTTGTTGCCGATCTTGTCGATGGCGATCAGGCCGTTATGGCCGGTCAGGGTGTTGAGCGCAGGGGTCGAAGTCATGCAGTCAGCCTCTGGTTGCGCCGGGCGAGGGAATGCGGAAAAAGCCCGGGCCGATGCAAGGCTTGACCCCTACCGCGCCCGGAAAGTTTCCCAAACGGCGCCCTCCACACGCCCGCCCTGCCTCAACCGCGACGGTATTCGCGCGGCGTTGTCTCGAAACGTGTGCGGAACGCGCGGCTGAAATGCGCCATGTCGACGAACCCCCAGCGGTAGGCGATTTCACTGATCTGCCGGGCTGCCAGTGCCGGGTCGCGCAGGTCACGGGCGCAGCGTTGTAGACGGCTGAGCAGCAGGTAACGGCCAAAGGAGGTCTGCTCTTGCTGAAACAGGCGATTGACGTAGCGCGGGGTGACGCCGAAGCAGGCGCTGACCGCAGCCACGTTCAGCTCCGCGTCGCCCAGGTGGGCCTTCACGTAGTCCTTGATGCGCAACAGCAACGCCGTGCAGCGTGCACTGCCGGCCACCGCGCCTTGCTCCTGGCCCCGCTGGAACAGGGCCATGGCCAACAGGTCCAGGCCCTGCTCGCCCAGGCACACCTGCTGGGCGCTCGGCAGCTGGTCTTCCAGGGCACCCAGGCCCAGCAGGAAGTCGGCTGCCAGGCGCTGCAGTGGGTGGTTTCGTGACATGGGCAGGGCCGTCAGGTACTCAAGGTTACCCAACCGCCGCTGCAAGCTGGCGCGCGGGATCTGCACCACGGTCTGGCGAAACGCCCCATCGAAGTGCAGCCGATAAGGCCGGCGCGTATCGTAGATCGCAAAATCACCCACCTGCAGGCACGCTTCACGCCCTTCCTGCTCCACCCCTGCCCGGCCTTCACGGGCCAGGCTGAGCAGCACGTACTCGGCATCGCCATGGGCGATGGCGCGGCGGTCTCGCACAACGGTTTGCGCCTGTGCGCGCACCTCCACCAGCGACAATTCGCCCAGCCGTACAGCCTGCAAATGGCCCTCGAACGCCTCCGGCGAACCCAGCCGACACTCCAGCGGCACAAAGGTGTCGCACACCACTTCCTGCCAGTAGGCCAGGCGCTCCCGGGGCGCCACGCTGTCCGTCGTGAACTGAATACTCATGGTCAACAACCTCGATCAACCTCGATACGGGCGGTTTTGATGCAATTCCTGCTCCGTCAGACGAGCGGGTGCCGGGGCAGTCAATTTTCAGTTCCCGCGGGGCCTACTGCCTCGCCACCGGGGGGCCCTAGGCTGTGCTCAACCGAAACAGCCGAGAGCCTCACCATGCAAAAACCGATAAAAGTCGCCTGTGTGCAAGCTGCCCCTGTGTTCCTGGACCTACACGCCACGGTAGACAAGACCATTGCCCTGATAGCCCAGGCCGCCGCCGAGGGTGCGGCGCTGATCGCCTTTCCGGAAACCTGGATTCCGGGCTACCCGTGGTTCCTGTGGCTCGACGCACCGGCCGCGTACCTGCCGTTGGTGCACCGCTACCACGAGCAATCGCTGGTACTCGACAGCGCCGAGGCCCGGCGCATCAGCGACGCGGCCCGCGAACACGGCATCCATGTGGTCCTGGGCTACAGCGAACGGGCCAATGCCAGCTTGTACATCGGCCAGTGGATCATCGATGACCAAGGGCAAACCGTGGGGGTGCGCCGCAAGCTCAAGGCCACTCATGTAGAACGCACCCTGTTCGGTGAGAGCGACGGCAGTTCGCTGCGCACCTTCGACACCACGCTGGGCACGCTGGGGGCCCTGTGCTGCTGGGAGCACCTGCAACCGCTGTCCAAATACGCCCTGTACGCCCAGAACGAGCAGATTCACGTAGGGGCCTGGCCGAGTTTCAGCCTGTACCGCCACGCGACGGCAGCCCTGGGCCCGGAGGTGAACATCGCGGCCTCACGGGTGTACGCCGCTGAAGGCCAGTGCTTTGTGCTCGCCCCTTGTGCCCTGGTGTCGCCGCAGATGATCGAGTCGCTGTGCGACACCGACGCCAAGCGCCAGCTGCTGCAACCCGGGGGTGGCCATGCGCGAATCTTTGGCCCCGATGGCAGCGAGCTGGCGACACCGCTGGCCGAGGATGAAGAAGGCCTGCTGTACGCCACCCTGGACCCCGCGGCGCTGATCTACGCCAAGGTGGCCGCCGACCCTGCCGGGCACTACTCGCGTCCCGATGTCACCCGGCTGATGCTCAACCGCACGGCCAATCCCTGCGTGGTGGACTTCCGCCCGCCAGCGTTCGACACCCTGGAGCCAGCCAACGACGCCCCCACCGGCGCACAGGAGGCGTGAGATGGAATCAGCGATCCCCGACCACCTGCGTCAGCAACGTCAGTGCCCGGCCACCACGCCTGCCCACTATCAGCCGCCCTTCCCGGCTTGGTCGTCGCGCTTCAGCCCCTTGACCGGCCAGGTGGTGATGGCCTGTTTCGGCGTGCAAGGCCGTGATGGCATCGCCCTCAGCGACCTGGCGCCGATCACCGAGCGGTTTTCCATGGCCGACGGCCCGCTGTTCTGGGATGGGGCCGAATGTGTGGACGCCCAGGGCTTCCATACCGGTATCGCCATCGCCTACTGGGCTGACGTCCAGGCCTTCGCCCGCTGGCAGCAGACCTGCGGGTTTACCGCCTGGTGGCAACACGAAGCCCGCGAGCGCGGCCCGCTGGGCTGGTTCATGGAAGTGGTGTGCCCTACCGCCGAGCGTTTCGAGACGGTGTTTTCGTCCCCGGACCGCGCCGAAGGCATCGGCCATCTGGCCAGCCACGTCAGCGCGCCGATTCTGGAACATGGCTACTGGGGCAGCGCCCGCGATCGCTTGCCCATTGCCCAGGTCGATCCACTGCCGGGGCGTGCGCCGGCCAGCGTGCCGCCGCCCCACGGCAAACGGGTACGCCTGCCGGGCCGCGACAACCTGTGCCTGATCCGCTCCGGCCAGGACTGGAGCGACACCCGTGGCGAGGAGCGTCGGCTGTATTTGAATGATGTGCGCCCGGTGCTGGAAACCGGCATGACCTTCCTGCGCGACCAGGGCGGCGACATAGGCTGCCTGAGTTGCAGGTTCATGCAGGCGGTGGACCGCAGCGGGCTGCCCATCGATAAAAGCTTTGGCCTGGCCTGGTTCGATGATCTCGCCCACCTGGAACGCTGGGCCAAGACCCACCCCACGCATGTGGCGATCTTCGGCGGGTTCATGAACTACGTGCAAACCCTCAACTTCCAGATTCAGCTGCGGCTGTATCACGAAGTGGCGGTCATACCGGCCAGCGCGCAGTTTTTCGAATACGTCAATTGCCACCCCGGCAGCGGCCTGCTCTCGCGCTGACCGCACCGCTCACTCATTTACCCGGTTGCGCTGGCCCGGCCAGCGCAGGCCTTGTCACGCCAGGAGTTCGACCATGAACCTGTTCACCCGCGCCCCCCGCCACCTGGGCCTGCTGGCCCTGGCCTGCGGCGCCAGCAACGCCCAGGCCCTGGAAATCACCGCCGGCGACTACGAGCCGTTGCCCGTGGGCGCCAGTGCGCTGCTGCTGTACTTCCAACACGCCGACAACAGCGACTTCTACCAGCAAGGCCACAAGGTCTCGGACAACTTCCGGCTCAAGACCGACGTTAGCCTGCTGCGCTACATCCACTCCATCGGCCTGGCCGACGACTTGGTGGTCGAACCCCAGGCCATTCTGCCGTACGGTCACCTTCACGCCAGTGGCGACGCCAGCGCGCTGGGCCAGACCACTGGCACCGGCGACCTGATCCTGGGCGCGCCGGTGAAGTGGCGGCTGAACACTGCGAACAAGGACATTGTGTCGCTGGCGCCCTACGTCTATGTGCCCACCGGCAGCTACGATCGCGATGATGCCCTGAACCTGGGTGAGAACCGCTGGCGGGTGCTGCTGCAGGGCGCCTACATTCACCACTTCGATGCACAGTGGGCGCTGGACACGGCGGCGGACGTGTCCTGGTTCGGGCCCAACCACGACTACACCAGCGGCGGCGTGACGTTGAAGCAGCAGGCGCGCTACGAATACCAGGCCTACCTGCGCTACAACCTTTCGCCCGCCACGCAGGTGGCAGCGGGAGGTGGGCGGATACAGGGCGGCAAGACGTCGGTCGCGGGCGTGGACCAGGATGACACCACCGACACCACTTATGCGCGGGTGATGGTTACCCACATGCTCACCGCGTCGCTGCAGATGCAAGTCGAAGCCGGGCGAGACCTCGAGGTAGAGCAAGGCTTCAAGGAAAAGGCCCGCCTGAACCTGCGGCTGGCCAAATTGTTCTAGCTCTTCCCCCTGTCGACGGGGCACGCGGTGGCCTGATGTTGCGCGGCGTTTGGGACGCGGCCGGGTCCGCTGCTACCCCGTACGCGTCGGCGGTGCGGGCGGTGGGCCTGATGTTGCGCGGCGTTTGGGACGCGGCCGGGTCCGCTGCTACTCCGTACGCGTCGGCGGTGCGGGCGGTGGGCCTGATGTTGCGCGGCGTTCGGGACGCGGCCGGGTCCGCTGCTACTCCGTACGCGTCGGCGGTGCGGGTGGTGGGCCTGATGTTGCGCGGCGTTCGGGACGCGGCCCAAGTCCGCGTAGCAGCGGACCTGGCCGCGTCGGCGGTGCGGGCGGTAGGGCTGATGCCGCGCCGGGTCCGTGTAATTCAATGGACTCGCCCAAGCCAAGGCGTCAATGCGCCACGGTGGCAGTCTAAACAGCCAACGACAGCGAGGGCGAGTCCATGGAAAGCATACTTCGGTTGACCAATCCCTGTCTCCTTCTGATTTGTTGATCTGCACCTCCGGCGAAGACGAGTCCGCTGCTACGCCGGGCCGCGCACTTATGCCAAAACCGCCGGTGCGCGGTTTTTTGGTTCTTTCCCCCGGCGCCGGGAAACGGGCACAGTAACCGCCCTCTCGGCCTCTGGAACCCGTGTCACCATGCACCTGGATCTGCGCCAGCTTCGCCACTTCATTGCCCTGGTCGAATTTCGCAACTTCGGCCTCGCCGCCCAGTCGGTCAATATCTCCCAGTCGGCCTTCAGCCGCAGTATCCAGGCGCTGGAACAAAGCTTCGGCGCACGGCTGATCGATCGCAACCGTAACCTGGAACCCAGCAAGAAAGGCCTGATCGTGCTGGAGCACGCGCGGCTGCTGGTGGGCAACGCCCACAACCTGATCAATGAAGTGCGCCAGTTCAACGAGCGCGAGGCCGGTGAGCTGTCGTTCGGCTGCGGCCCTGCGCCGGCTGCCTGGCTGATGCCCCAGGCCATCGGCCACTTCACCCGCCAGCTGCCGAAGGTGCGCCTGCGCTTCCACGTGGACAACTGGCAGGCGCTGGGGCAACGGTTGCTGGCCGAGGAATGCGAGTTCTTCGTCGCCGACGCCCGCCATTTCGAATTCGACCCCGACTACCGGGTGCAACTGCTCAGCCCCCACCGCTGGGGGTTTTGCTGCCGCAGCGGCCACCCGCTGGCGCAGTTCGATGAGGTCAGCGTGGAGCAACTCTTCAGCTACCCCCTGGCCGGCACCGTGCGCCCGCCCAACCTGCGCAAAGCGCTGGTGGAACTCAGCGGCCGACCTGACTTCCAGACCAGCATCGAGTGCGACAATGGCTATAGCCTGGTGGCCGTGATCCAGCATTCCGATGCCATAGGCACCACCAACGTCAGCCGCAGCAACCCTTATCTGCAGCAGGGCCTCAAACTGCTCAAGGTGCGTGGGCTGGACCCGCAGGCAGCGGAGTTCTACACCCACTACGGCATCGTCAGCCGCGCTGGCTACAAGCTGTCTTACCTGGCGCAGACGCTGATCGAAGCCTTCCTGGAAGCTGACCGGGCCATGCAGGCCGTGGAAGCCGGCCTGCCGCCGCTGCCAAGCGATGGCAGCGACCGGCTGCGGGATGTACTTACAGGGCTTGCACACTGAAGTCCGTGATCCGCTGGCGGGACCACACCGAGCGGAAACCGAAGTAACCCGGCGCAGGCAAGCCTGCCAGCGCCTGGTGGAACACCCGTTCACCGTCGACACTGAAGCCGGTGCCGTCAGCGGTGACTTCGATCACGACCTGATAAGCGTGCCCCGCCTTGAGCAGGTGCCCTTCATCCAGCCATTCGCCCAGCAATGGCCGGCGCACACTGCCGTCGTAGCGGCGAAAGCGCGTGGTGGTATTGCCGTTGCCGCCCATGCCCACGTACCAGGTGGCCAGCGAGTCATAGCTTTCCAGCACGCCGTCGCGCACGGACAACCCGCTTCCATTCATCTCGTGGGCGGCCCAGAAGCAGTTGAAGTCCGACAGCCTGTCGTTGGCCTTCCCTTCCACCAGCACCTGTCGGCGAAACGCGATGCGGTAGGCACCGGCCAGCCGCTGGGTCAGCCACAGGGTCATGCCGGCGCTGGTGTCCATGACCAGCCCGCCGCGCTGCACCGTCACCGTGGAGTCATCGGGGCATTCGGCCTCCACCCGCCAACGGCGCATATCGAACTGTTGAAAACGGTCCTGGACAATCACGGAGCCCGGGGTACTGCCTTCCATGTAAAACACTCCAGCTTCACTGCGCATGGGAAATGGGGGGGCCGGCCAGCGCCAGCAAGGCCATGGCCGTCAGCCCCCATTGGGCGACGGCGTTGGTGGACAGGTTGGCGCCCGCCGAGGTCCCCGCGCGCTCATCGATGATGGACACCGGCCCAGGCTCGTTGAGGTCCCGCACGTAAGCCGGTACCAGCACCCGGTGCAGTTCGCGGTTGGGCCGCGGGATACCTCCGGAGCCGGCGGCGAACTCTTGCCAGGCGCGGCGTTGCAGGCTGCGGTCGTTCAGCCGCCAGCCGGCGAATGCGGTCAGGCGCGCGTGGCCCTGGGCGAGGTTGAGGTTGCCCAGCGGCTTGCCCAAGGCATGGCGCACCTGCTCGGCAGGCGCGTTGTACAACCTGCAGTAATCCAGCCAGGCGCTTTCGAACCGTGCCGAAGGCAGTACCTGCAAGAGCTCGCTGCAGATCTCCGCCAAACCGAACACGGCCGACAGGTGCGATACGGTCAGCTTGCCGCTGGTGTCGATATCGAAGCGGCCACTGTCCAGTTCCATCTCGCCGACACCGGTGAAAAACCCATGGGGCTGGGCGGCGATGCTGTCCATGCTGTTGCGCAGGCGACGGGCCAGCGCCGGGTCGCCGGTACGCTCCCATTCGGTGAGCCAGGCCGCCGCGATGGCGCCCCAGTCAGTGCCGAAGGCAATGCTGGCGTAGCCGTCGCGGGCATCGCGCTGCTGGCCCACCTTGCGCCCTGGCACCACCTCGCGCAGGGTGCGCAAGGCTTCGACCTGGGCGTGCATCAACTCACCCACCCGCTCGTCGGCCGTCAGGTAATACAGGAACCGACGGTTGGCCACCGTGGAGATCCGCAACTGCTTGGCACTGTCGCCCCAGTGCTGCACATTGTGCCGCGAGCCCAGCGGGGCGAAGCGGCCGATGTGGTGCACGTCCACTTCACCGGTGTGGCGCGTCATGGCTTCGGCCATGCGGAACACGTCATGGCGCCCGGTGCGCAGAAAGTAGTACCACAGCCACAGGTCGGTGCTCAGTTCGGAGTTGTCCCAGGCGTAGCCACCCACGTCGTAACGCCACACATGGCGGTCTTCGTCGTAGGTGTGCATGACGTCGCCGTAGTCCCAGAAACCGTACCAGCGACGCTGCTCCACTTCGTCGCGGTAGAAGTCGAAATAGAACGCCAGTTGCGCCTCAAGGCCGCGGGTGGCCGAGGCATGGGGGTCTGCGGGTGCCCAGTCAGGGCCGAACACCCCGGCACGGTGCAAACGGGTGGGGTCGGCCACCAGCAGGGGTGGGTCCTGAATACGCCGGGCAATGTCCACCAGTTGCGCGTTGCTGGGCGTGGCGGCAACACACTGCAGTTCGATCTCGCTGGTGCGCGCCACACCCAAGGGTGTGCCGAACCCAGGCTCGTAGTCCTCGTAAGTGATGTCCAGCGCTTCGCGCTGGCGGGTGAAGTCGGTTTCGCCCATCCCGTCATGGTAGAACCGCAAGTCCATGGGCGCGGCTTGGGCGGCCCATAGCCACAGCGTCACCTGGGCCAGGTCGGTATGGGCGTCGTCGATATCCAGTTGCGCCGGATAGCTTTGCCAGAAATTGCGCACGCCGAACACCACGCCGCCACCGGGCGACCCCAGGTAACCTACCCCGGCCGCGCGCTCGCCGGTAGCGCTGTTGAGCCAGCCATGGCCCTGGGCGGTGCGTTTGGTGATCTGGTAGCCGTCCGGGTGGGCCTGCAGCAGGCGGTAACTGCCGAACGCCGGGATGTACTGCAGGCGTTGGGCAACCTCAGGGGCGAACTGCGCCACCGGCGGCGTCGCCCGCCCTTCGATCTGCGCACGCCGTACCGCTTCACCGGGGTCGCGACGCAGGCCGGTGAGGCCGCGTACCGCTTCGGCGAACACACCGCCATTGGCCGCCACGAAGCGTACATGACGGTCGTGCAGTGCCGCGGTCTGCGGGGTATCGAAGCGCAGGGCGATGCCCTTGATGAAGTCCTGATGCTCGTCAGCGTCGAACACGAACGAGTGCACCAGGCGCAAGCGATCGCTGTTGGCGTAAGCGTACAGGCGCAGGGTAAAGGGCAGCAGGCGCCGCGTGCCCTGGCTCAGTTGGTGGCTGCCGCGCAAGGTGATGACCGCACGCACCGGGCCCTGCTGTTCGACCTCCACAGTGTCGATCTGGCTGCGGTATTGCTCGAGCCGGGTACCCGGCTGGTCGGGGTCGCCTTGGACGTGCAGCAGCAGGTGGCCGCCTTGCAGGGTCGGCTGACCCTGGCGGCTGACACGGGCTAGCAGCACATTGCCCTGGCGGGGAATGTCGCAGCGCAGCACGCCAGTGTCCAGCACCAGGTGGTCCGCGTGCGCCGTCACCAGGCTTGCGCCGGCGGCCGGCGGCGCCACCAATGGGCTGAGTTCATAGCGGGTTGCCACCTGTGGCTGAGGGCCCAGGGCATGGGCGCTCCACTTCAGGCTGCCATCCGGCCAATAGGCCAGCGGCCAGCTCTGCACGGGCGTCACCTGGCCATCCCCGCGCAGCTCGAAACCGCTGCTGGCCGGTACCAGGCCCTGAGGCCACGGCGTGCCCCAGGTGACCCCGGCGAAACTGCCCGGGACGTTGCCGCCCAGCCAGCCCAAGGCCGTGCGCAACGGCCCGGCCGCTGGCGTGGCCGCCTGGGCGCTGCCGATAAAGGGAACGCCGCCAGCCAGTAGTGCACTGCCGCGCATGAAGCTGCGGCGGTTGAACATCATCGAGTCCATTGCTTCGCGCCCCTAGAAGTCATAACCGAGGGTGACGCCCACCGTGCGCGGGTCACCCAGCACGCCGAAGGCCGTGCCGTAGTCGCCGGTATTGAGCGACTGGTAGTAGCGTTTGTTAAGGGCGTTGTTCACCCACAGTGAAGTGCTCCAGTGCCCCTCACCGTACTTGCCGCCCAACCCGGTGGAGAGCGCCAGCAGGCCATAGCCGGGAATGCGGGTGAAAGCCGAATCGTCCACCGTGCCATAGGCCCAGGTGCGGTAGGCCCAGCGACCGGCCACGAAGGCATCCAGGCCGTCCAGGGCCTGCCACTCGTAGCGGCTGGCGAGGGTGTAGGTCAGCTTCGGCGAGCGGAATACGCGGTTGCCGCTCTGGTCACAGGTGGCCGGGGCGTTCGCCGCCAGGGTCACTTCCGGTGGGCAGGTGGCGTTCTTGAAGTCCAGGTACTTGTTGTCCAGCAGCGTGGCATTGAAGTCGATACTCCAGCCCGAAAGGGGCTTGAGGTTCAAGGTAGTCTGCACGCCCCGCGAACGCAGGGTGCCGGCGTTGATCAGGTAGCTGCTCTGGCTGTCCAGATCGTAGGCGGTGGTCTGGAATTTAGAGATCTGCGACCAGAACAGCGCCGTGTCCAGGTTCACCCGGCTGTCCAGCCAATGGCCCTTGAAGCCCAGTTCGGCGCCCTTGGTGGTTTCCGGGTCGATGAACAGACTGTCGGTGCCGGCCTTGGTGGCCGCGCCAGAGGAAATATTCAGGCCACCGGACTTCTGCCCGTAGGCCACCGTCAGGTAGGTCTGCAGGTTCGGCTGCAACTGGTAGCTGAAGTTGACCATGGCTGCTGGCAGGCGGCTGTACTGGTTAAGGTCGCCGGAGTCGAAGTCGTTCTTGTTGACCCGGCGGAACGAGCCGGATTTCTTCTCGTAGGTTTCTCGGGCGCCGGCGGTGATGTCCAACGCGTCGGTCACGTGCCAGGTGCCCTGAGCCCAGGTGGAGAACACTTCCTCATTCAGCTCGCCCCAGCGCTGCACCAATTTGTTGGTATTGGTGGTGCTGGCGTAGTAGATCGTCGGGTAATACGCCGCGTAATGGTCGTGGGCATAGGTGTCCAGGTTCTCGCCGAAATAGGCGGCGCCCAACGCGTAGTCGAAGAACTCGCCACGGGGGGAGTCCAGGCGGAAATCCTGGGACCAGACGCGGTCGCGTACATCGCCGCCGCTGTCCGAATACAGCGGCACGTCCAGGTTGTCAGCGGTCTTGGGCTTGAAGCCGAAGTAACGGTACGAGGTCACCGAACGCAGGTTGTAGCCCTCGCCCAGCCGCCAGTTGGCCTCGGCGGAAACGCCGCCCTGGGCAACCTTGGCACTGCTTTCATCGTCCAGGGCAACCTTGCGCCCACCGCTGACCACGTCCGCGCCCAGCAGCGCCGCGCGGTTGCGGTAGGTGTCGACGCCATTGATGGCATGGGTGGCGTCCAGCACCAGCACCGGGTCACTGCTGGCCTTGTTGTAGTCGGCGATCAAGCGCAGGCTGAAATCATCATCGGGCTTGTACAGCAGTTGGCCGCGAAAGCCGTCCTGGATGCTGCCGCCCAGTTCATGACCGTTGGTGATGTTTTCCACCGTGCCACCGCGCTCGGTGTGGGACAGGTTGATGCGCCCGGCCCAGCCGTCGCCCAGGGGCCCGGAGAGCATGGCCTGGGTCTGGGTGTAGCCATGGCTGCCTACCGACTGGCGCACCGAGCCTTCGGGGGTGAAGGTGGGTGGGCGGCTATGGATGTCGATGGCGCCACCGGTGGTGTTATAGCCCTTGAGCGTGCCCTGGGGGCCACTGAGCACGCTGGCGCTGTCAATGTCCACCAGGTCGTTGGAGAGCATGCCGGGGCGACTGAGGTACACGTTGTCGAGGAACAGCCCGACGCTGCTGGGCATGCCGATGTTGATCTCGCTGCCGCCGCCGTCACCCACACCGCGAATCGTGATGCGAGTGTCGTACGCGTTGACCGTGGCCACATCCAGGCCCGAGGCCAGTTGCTGCAAGTCTTGCAGACGGTCGATGCGCTGCTGCTGCAGGGTTTCACCGCTCAGGGTCTGGGTGGAGGCTGGCGGTTGCTGGGCATCGACAGCGCGCGCGGCTTCGACCTTGACGGTCTGCAGTTGCGGCTCGGTACTGGAGGCGGCCGGGCGGGTCTCGTCGGCGAAGGCGCCAGTACTGGCGCTGCCGATCATCAACGCCAGCAGCGAGGTACAGGGGTTCAGGGCAAAGTGCTTCATGGGGTGTCCGTGCAATCGTGGGGCGGTTCGGTTCAGTGAGCGGCGGCGGTCTGCGCAGGTACGCCCGGTGGAGGGGTGGCCAGCCAGTCGCGGACCTGGACATCACGGCGGATCAATCGCGCCTTCAGCGCGACCTCCACCGCTTGCTGCAAACGGGCGATGAACGCTGGGTCAGGGGTGGGTGAGAGCAGCACCGACAAGGGCGCCGCGCCTTCAAGGTCGGCGCGCAGGATGGCCTCGGGGTAAGCCGCCTGGTCCGCCTGCAACCGCAGGTAGGCGTCGCGGTGCTCTGGGGCGGCGGCCCAGTCGGCAGCCTGGCGCTGCACCTGGGCAATGCGCGCGGGCCAGTCCGGGTGGGCCTGGGCCAGGGCCCCGGTCACCAGCACCAGGCCGGCCAATTCCCCGGCACCGCCCAGGCTGCGGGTGGACAGGGGCACGGCGGCCAGGCCCTTGTCTCGCAGGGCGAGGACGTTGGCGCCGCCCCAGGTGGCGTCGATCTGGCGGGCGGCCAGGGCGGCACTGGCGGCGACGAAGTCGAGGTTGACGACCCGCACATCCTTTTCCGTCATGCCCGCGGTGTTCAGCGCTTGGATGAAGGACAACTGCGCTGCAGTGCCACGGAACAATCCCACGGTCTTGCCCCGGAGGTCTGCCAGGTTCTTGACCGGCGAGTCCGGCGGCACCGCCAGGTAGTGGCTGACACCCCGGGCGGCGACGGCGACGATGCGGGTGTCCAGGCCGTTGGCCTTGCCCACGATGCTGGCCAGGTCGCCCAGGTAGGCCATGTCCACCTGGCCGCTGGCGATGGACTCATTGATCAGCGGCCCGGCGCCTTTGAAGAACAGCCACTTAACCTCGACCCCGTCCGCCGCGAAGGCCTGCTCCAGCAGGTGCTGATTGTGGATCACGTCCACCAGACCACCACCGGCAGGCGTGGTGCCTGCGCCGATATCCGGGACGGCCACGCGCAACAGGGTGTGCGCCGAAGCATGGGCGCAGCACAGGCTGAGGGTGAGCGCGGTGAACAGGGGTCGGTACATGCAAGCTCCGTGGGGGTGGGGGGCACGGCGCCGTTAAACCACGATGGACGGGTGAAGGCTAAATACCGAAAAACGCATGCAACCCGTTGATTTGGCATAAGTCAGGCGGCTGGCGGGCGCCAGCGATTATTCGCGGCACGCAAAAAAACATTGATGAATATGCATTGGCCATGCAGCGGGCAACCGGGGTCTACTGACCGGCCCCAGCGTCCCGGCCACGGGGCGCGCATGCCTGCCGGACCTGCCATGACCCGTACCTCGCGCACCACCCTGCCCCTGCTGTTGCTGCTGGCCGGCGCCCATGTGTTCAACGACCTGTTCCAGGCCGTGCTGCCCTCGCTGTACCCACGCCTCAAACTCGACTTGCACCTCACTTACGCGCAGATCGGCCTGGTGACCCTGGCTTTCCATGCCTGCGGCTCGCTGTGCCAGCCGTTGGTGGGTGCGCTGGTCGACCGCTTCGAGCTGCCGCGGCTGTTGCCGCTGTCAATGCTGTGCATGGCCGCGGGCATGGGCCTGCTGGGAATGGCCGAGGGCTTCCAGGGCCTGTTGGCCGCCGCCGCGGTGGTCGGGCTGGGCTCCTCGCTGTTTCACCCCCAGGGCTCGAGGCTGGCACGGCAACTGGCGGCCGGGCGGCCGGGGCTGGCGCAGTCGCTGTTCCAGTTGGGCGGCAACATCGGCTCGGCCCTGGGCCCCCTGCTGCTGGCGGCGTTGCTGTCGATGCCCTTGGCTCGGGGCGCCCTCTGGCTGCTGGGCCTGGGTCTGGCTGGCGCCGGCCTGCTGGCCTGGCTGGTGACAGCAGTGCCGAATGCCGTGGGGCCAGCGGCACCGCGCCAGCGCCCGACCCCGTTGACCGCCGACGTGCGCCGGCCTCTGGCCTTGCTGGCCGTGCTGGTGCTATCGAAGTACGTGTACCTGGCGGCCATGGCCAACTACTACACATTCTTCCTGATCGAGCGTTTCCAGCTGTCCACCGCCCAGGCGCAGGTGCAGCTGTTCGTGTTCCTGGCCGCCATCGCCGCCGGCACGTTGATCGGCGGCCCGCTGGGGGACCGCATCGGGCGCAAGCCGGTGGTGGTGATGTCGATCCTCGGCGCCTGCCCGTTTACCTTGCTGCTGCCCTACGTCAGCCTGCCGTGGACCCTGGTGCTGGCGGTGCTCATCGGCCTGGTCCTGGCCTCGGCCTTCGCCGCTATCCTGGTCATGGCCCAGGACCTGCTGCCGGGCCGAACCGGGCTGGTCGCGGGGTTGTTTTTCGGCTTGACCTTCGGGGTCAGTGGCGTGGCCGCGGCCGGGTTGGGGCAACTGGCCGACCAGGTGGGCATGGTGGCGATGTTCCGCCTGTGCGCGGCGCTGCCCCTGCTCGGTGTGCTGGGCCTGGCATTGCCCGGCACACCCGCCCTGCCCCGGCCTCAGCCGGCCGGTTGAAGCACCCGGTGCCAGAACGCTTCGCTGGCGTGCATGGCCTGCTCGATCGCAGCTTGGCGGCGGGCGAGGTCGGGACTGGCGAAGCTGTGGCCCACGCCTGGGATGACGATCAGCGTGCTATCGCCGCCCGCCCGTCTCAGGGCCTGATGCATGCCCTGTGACTGGGCGACGGGGATGACCGTGTCCTGATCCCCGTGAAGCAGCAAGGTCGGTGGCAACGGCCCGCTCAGGTACCTGACCGGGCTGGCGGGCAACGCGTGAGCACACGTGCCCGTGGTGCAGCCCAGCCAGCGCCGCGCCGCGTCGGCGGTGGCCGGAGGGAATGCCGCCAGCGTCTCTAAGTCAAAGGCGCCGTACCAGGCCACCAGGGCCTGCACCCGCTGCTCTGGCCGCGCCGTCAAGGCTGCCAGTGCGGCCAGGTGCGCTCCCGCCGACACGCCCCACAACCCTGTACGTTGAGGGTCGATGGCCAACGGTCCGGCGTGGGCGTGCAACCAGGCCAGCGCCGCTTGAATGTCAGCTACCGCTGCCGGGTACGGGGCCTGGCCGCTGAGCCGGTAGTTCACCGACGCTACCACATACCCCTGACCCGCCAAGGCTTGCAGCTGCGCGGGGAAGTCGGTGAACGCGACGTTGCTGCGCGCATCGCCCGCTTCCCAGCCGCCGCCATGGACAAACACCAGCAACGGGTGCCGGGGGCGATGGTCGGCTGGCCGGTACAGGTCCAGCGTCAAGGGCGCCGCGCCGTTCGGCCGCCCATACACCTGATCGGCCAGCCGTGTCACTTTCCCGCGGCTGGCCAATGGTAGAACTCCATGCCCACCGCGCTGCGGTTCCTGAACCCGGCCCAGTAGGTGTGGCCCAGCAGGGGCTTGCCCTGGGCGTCGACCTTCCATTGGCCATCAATGGCCCTGGGCACCAACGTGAGGTAGTTGCTGCGGTCCTGACCCTTGAGTTGCTGGTCGAGGAACGCAGTGACGAAATGCTGGTTGAGGTTGTTCAGGCGGGTGCTGTCCCAGGCGGGTTCGCTGTAGGCCGAGAAGTCCTCGGGGTTGGCGCTGGCGGCCGGCGGTGGCGGGTTGGGCGCCACGTTGTGGCGAGCATTCTGGTACACCAGCAGGTAGCGATCGGCATTTACCGCCCCTTCGGCCAGGCGCCGCACGCCATCGCTGTAGCCGGCGATATCGTCCTGGTCGCCAACCACGAACAGGGTCGGCAGGGTCAGCCCGGCCAGGCCCTTGGCGTCGAAAAAGCCCTGGCGCCCGCCCCAGGGAGCAAAGGCGATCAGCGCCTTGATGCGAGGGTCATGCAGCTTGGCGTACTCGGGGTTGCCAGCTTGCAGGCGCTGCAATGCCCCACCGGGCACGAAGTTCACGGCCACCTGACTCAAGCCCGCGCCGCCCACCAGCAAGGCGCCGTAGCCGCCCATCGAATAACCGATCAGAGCACTGTGGTCCACATCCACTTTGCCGGCCAGCCAGTGGCCGCTGTTGGGCCGGGCCCAGGTCGCCACCTGGTCGAGCACGAACAGGTCATCTAGCGGGCGGTTGAGCAAGGTGCTGGCGAAACCGGCCTTGTCGGCGCGAGTCGAATCGGTGTGGTCGATGGCGGCCACGACGTAGCCGCGCGAGGCCAAGTGCTCGGTGAGGTAGCTCATCTGCAGCCGTGAGCCGGGGTAACCGTGGGACAGAATCACCAGCGGGTAGCGGCCCTCCGGATCAGGGACAGCATCACGCACCGCTCGACCAGCGAACTGGAACGGTGTGTTGGGGCGTTTGGGATCATTGGCGCCGGCGCCGAGGACGTCGGTGTAGGTGGTACCAGGTTGTTGACCGGGCCTGAGGCTGGCCGGGTACCACAATTCCACACGCAGCGCGCGATCGTGGTGCTGGCCGGGCGGGGTCGCGAGGATGTCCAACTGGTCGTGGTGCACTAGTTGTTCGGTGCGCACACCGACACTGTAGGTACCCGTGGCCGCCAGGTCCGGGGCATCGGGGCGGGCATCGCCATAGAAGGCAAACGCGCTGCAGGGCAGCAAAAGGGAACACAGGCAAAGCAGGTGCTTGACGCTCATTGCGGGGGCTCATGGTGATTGGTAGCGCTAACATTGCCGTGTGGTGAGCGTGGCGTCCAATCACCAAAAAGCAGCGAGGTGGCGGTATTGGCTATAAGCGCGGGAAGGCGCATACCGCGCATCGCCTGCTTACCGATCTGGCGTCAGGTCCCCAAGGTCGTGCTGTTGCGCAAGGCCGGTGGCCTGGCGGTATTGGCGCGGGGTAAAGCCGGTCAGGGTCTTGAACTGGCGGGTAAAGGCGCTGTGGTCGGTATAGCCGCACTGCAGGGCGATATCGGTGATCGGCAGGTCGGTGTGCAGCAAGCGGTGGGCGTGCTCCAGGCGCACTTTGTGAATCATCTGCCGGGGCGTGAGGTGGAACACGCGCTTGCAGTAGCGCTCCAGTTGCGCCACGGAAATACCGGCGATACGGGTCAGCTCGCCCATGGTCACGTTGCGGTGGAAATGCGCACGGATGTAGTCGTCCACCGCCGCCAGGCGCTGGTAGGCCGGATGGCTATCGCTGGCCGTTTGCAGGTCCACGGAAATGCCCGCCAGGCCAATGATCTCATCGCGGCGGTTGTAGATGGGCTGTTTGTGGGTCAGGCACCACCCCGGTTCGCGGCTGCCGTACAGGTGCATCTCCAACTGGTCCTGCAACACCCGCCCTTCTTCCAATACCCGCCGGTCCTGTTCGGTGTAGCCCGGCCCCAGCTGCGCCGGAAACACCTCGGCACTGGTCTTGCCCAGCAACGGTTGCAAGCGCTTGAAACCGCAGCGCTGCACCAGCGTGTGGTTGGCCATGGCATAGCGCGCCTGAACGTCCTTGATGAAGATCACCGCGTTGGGAATCACGTCGAGCATGGGCAGCAGCGGCGCCACGCCGATGAGCATCTGCTGCAGGTTTTCCGGCCGCTGGGATTGAGCGTCAGCGCACAGGAACGCCAGGGCATTGTGGTCCATCAGGGGGCTCTCCCGCCGTAGGGTGGCCGCAGCTTGCCCCACCCAGGGCGTGCGTGTCCAGCCAGGCACGACACTACCATTGTGCCGATTTCGTCATCGCCCATGACGAAAAGCATCAAGCCGGCACGGGCCGATCGGTTCACTGTAGCCGCACTTCCAACAACAAATGCCCGCTGGGCTACAAGCGACATCACTGCCGATCAATAACACACAAAAAGGCGACGCTATGTCAGGTTCAGGCAAGTTCAAGAAACAACTCTCCCTCACAGACCTTACCTTCATAGGCCTGGGCGCCATTTTCGGCTCCGGCTGGCTGTTCGCGGCCAGCCATGTGTCCACCATCGCCGGCCCCGCAGGCATTTTCTCGTGGCTGCTGGGTGGCTTCGCGGTTCTGCTGCTGGGCATCGTCTACTGCGAATTGGGCGCCGCCCTGCCCCGCGCCGGTGGCGTGGTGCGTTACCCGGTGTATTCCCACGGCCCGTTGATGGGTTACCTGATGGGCTTCATCACGATCATCGCCTTCTCCAGCCTGGTGGCCATCGAAGTGGTCGCGGCCCGCCAATATGCCGCGGCCTGGTTCCCGTCCCTGACCCAGGCCGGCAGCAGCAACCCGACCCTGGCCGGTTGGCTGCTGCAGTTCGCCCTGCTGGTACTGTTCTTCCTGCTCAATTACTACAGCGTGAAGACCTTCGCCAAGGCCAACAACTTCATCAGCCTGTTCAAGTTCATCGTGCCGTTGCTGGTGATCGGCGTGCTGTTCACCTTCTTCAAACCCGAGAACCTGACCGTGCACGGCTTCGCGCCTTTCGGGCTGTCGGGGATCGAGATGGCGGTGTCTGCCGGCGGCATCATCTTCGCCTACCTGGGGTTGACGCCGATCATCTCGGTGGCCAGTGAAGTGAAAAACCCGCAGCGCACCATTCCCATCGCGCTGATTCTCTCGGTGCTGCTGTCCACCGCCATCTACGTACTGTTGCAACTGGCGTTCCTGGGCGGGGTGCCCACCGCAATGCTCGCCGACGGCTGGAGCGGCATCAGCAAGGCCTTCTCCCTGCCCTACCGCGATATCGCCCTGGCCCTGGGCGTCGGCTGGCTGGCGTACCTGGTGGTGGCCGACGCGATGATCTCGCCCAGCGGCTGCGGCAACATCTACATGAATGCCACACCCCGGGTGATCTATGGCTGGGCCCGCGCCGGTACCTTCTTCAAGGTATTTACCCGCATTGACGAAAAGTCCGGCATTCCACGCCCGGCGCTGTGGCTGACCTTCGGTTTGTCGCTGTTCTGGACCTTGCCGTTCCCCTCTTGGGAAGCGCTGATCAACGTGGTCTCCGCCGCCCTGGTACTCAGCTACGCCATTGCACCGATTTCAGTGGCCGCCCTGCGCCGCAATGCCCCGGGCATGCCACGGCCGTTCCGGGTCAAAGGCTTCGCGGTGCTGGGCCCGGTGTCATTCATCATCGCCGCGCTGATCGTCTACTGGTCGGGCTGGGCCACCGTGTCCTGGTTGCTGGGCCTGCAGATCCTGATGTTCGTGGTGTACCTGCTGTGCCACCGCCTGGTGCCCACCGACCATCTGAACATCGGCCAACAAGTGCGCTCCTCGGCCTGGCTGATCGGTTTCTATGCCGTGACCATTCTACTGTCATACCTGGGCAGTTTCGGTGGCACCGGCGTGTTGGCGCACCCGTATGACACCCTGGTCGTGGCGGCCTGCGCATTGGCCATCTACTACTGGGGCGCCGCCACCGGTGTGCCCAAGCACCTGGTACGCCTTGAGGCGGACGAGTCCGAAAGCGAAAGCGCTGACGCCCTCGTCACCGCCACACCCACCTACTCGAACTGGAAAGCCTCATGAAACAGGTCCATGTCATTGACTCCCATACCGGCGGCGAGCCCACTCGCCTGGTGATGAAAGGCTTCCCCCCCCTGGCGGGCAGCACCCTGGCCGAGCAGCGCGACTACCTGCGCGAGCACCACGACGACTGGCGCCGCGCCTGCCTGCTGGAACCGCGGGGCAACGATGTGCTGGTGGGCGCCCTGTATTGCCCGCCGGTGTCGCCAGGCGCTACCTGCGGGGTGATCTTCTTCAACAACAGTGGCTACCTGAACATGTGCGGCCACGGCACCATCGGCCTGGTGGCCTCACTGCAACACCTGGGGCTGATCGGCCCTGGTGAACACCAGATCGACACCCCGGTGGGCCAGGTCAGTGCCACCCTGCACGACGACGGCGCCGTGACCGTGCGCAACGTGCCGGCCTACCGCTACCGCCAGCGCGTGCCGGTGGACGTGCCCGGCTTTGGCCAGGTGCACGGTGACATCGCCTGGGGCGGCAACTGGTTTTTCCTGGTGGCCGAGCATGACCAGGATATCCGCCTGGGCAATGTAGAACGCCTCACCACCTTCACCTGGGCCATCCTCAAGGCGCTGCAAGCCCAAGGCATTCACGGCGAAGACGGCGGCCTGATCGACCACGTCGAACTGTTCGCCGCCGATGAGACGGCCGACAGCCGCAATTTCGTCATGTGCCCTGGCAAGGCCTACGACCGGTCCCCCTGCGGCACCGGCACCAGCGCCAAGCTGGCCTGCCTGGCCGCCGACGGCAAGCTGGCCGCGGGTCAGCCCTGGGTGCAGGCGAGCATCACCGGCAGCCAGTTCGAAGGCCGCTTCGAATGGGAAGGCGAGCGCATTCGCCCCTCGATCACCGGCCGCGCCTACATGACCGCCGACAGCACGTTGCTGATCGACGAACAGGACCCCTTTGCCTGGGGCATCTGAGCCCCGGCGTTTTTTCTTCACACCCTCGACCTGACTGAATACGGGAAGGAATCACCATGAGCGACAACATTTTCACCGGTTGCATGCCGGCCCTGATGACCCCTTGCACCGACGCGCGCACCCCTGACTTCGATGCGTTGGTGGCCAAGGGCCTGGAACTGATCGACATTGGCATGAGCGCCGTGGTGTATTGCGGCTCCATGGGCGACTGGCCACTGCTGACCGGGGCTCAGCGCCAGGAAGGCGTGGCCCGCCTGGTAGCCGCCGGCGTACCCACCATCGTCGGCACCGGCGCGGTGAACACCCGTGAAGCGGTGGCCCACGCGGCTCACGCCGCCAAGGTCGGTGCCCATGGCCTGATGGTGATTCCGCGCGTGCTGTCCCGGGGCGCTTCGCCGGCGGCACAGAAGGCCCACTTCGCGGCCATTCTGCAAGCCGCGCCAACGCTGCCCGCGGTGATCTACAACAGCCCCTATTATGGATTCGCCACCCGTGCCGACCTGTTCTTCGAACTGCGCCGCGAACACCCCAACCTTATCGGTTTCAAGGAATTCGGCGGCGCCGCCGACCTGCGTTATGCAGCGGAGAACATCACCTCCCAGGACGATGACGTCACCCTGATGGTGGGCGTCGACACCCAGGTGGTGCACGGTTTCGTCAATTGCAACGCCACTGGCGCCATCACCGGCATCGGCAACGCCCTGCCCCGCGAGGTGCTGCAATTGGTGGCCCTGAGCAAGCAAGCGGCCAAGGGCGACGCCAAGGCCCGGCGCCTGGCGCGTGAACTGGAGGCGGCGCTGGCGGTGCTGTCGTCCTTCGACGAAGGCTGCGACCTGGTGCTGTACTACAAGCACCTGATGGTGCTCAACGGCGACCGCGAATACACCCTGCACTTCAACGAAACCGACGTGCTCAGCGCGGCCCAGCGCCGCTACGCTGAAACCCAGTACGCGCTGTTCCGCCAGTGGTACGCCACCTGGTCGGCCGAACACCACCTGGCGTGAGCCCCCCTGCTGGCCGGCCCCCCGGCCAGCCCTTTTCCTCCAAGGACACCCCATGACACTGACAGGCAAGATGCTGATCGGCCAGCAGGCCGTGGCCGGTAGCGGCACGGCCATCCACGCCATCGACCCAAGCACCGGCCAGATGCTGGAACCGGCTTACCTGGGCGGCACAAGCGATCACGTGGCCCGGGCGTGCGCCTTGGCCCAGGCCGCACTGGACCCCTATCGGAACCTGGCGCTGGTTACCCGCGCGCTATTGCTGGAAACCATCGCCAGCGAAATCGAAGCCGTGGGCGACACCCTGATCGACCGCGCGGTGGCCGAAACCGGCCTGCCCCGCGCGCGCCTGCTGGGCGAACGTGGCCGTACCTGCCAGCAACTGCGTACGTTCGCCCGGGTGGTGCGCGCGGGCGAATGGCTGGACGTGCGCATCGACCCGGCGCAGCCCGCGCGTACCCCCCTGCCCCGCGCCGACCTGCGCCAGCAACAGGTCGCCCTGGGGCCGGTCGCGGTGTTTGGCGCCAGCAACTTCCCCCTGGCGTTCTCCGTGGCAGGCGGCGACAGCGCTTCGGCCCTGGCCGCCGGCTGCCCGGTCGTGGTCAAGGCGCACAGCGCGCACCCCGGCACCAGCGAACTGGTGGCCCAGGCGGTGGCCCGGGCCGTGAAGCAGTGCGGGTTGCCGGAGGGGGTGTTCTCGCTGTTGTACGGCACGGGCCATGAAGTGGGCATCGCCCTGGTCACCGACCCGCGCATCAAGGCAGTGGGCTTCACCGGATCGCGCAGTGGTGGCATGGCCTTGATGGCGGCGGCCCAAGGCCGCGCGGAACCTATCCCGGTGTACGCGGAAATGAGCGCCATCAACCCCGTGCTGTTGTTCCCCGCAGCGCTGCACGCTCGGGCAGGCACACTGGCCCAGGGTTTCGTCGCTTCACTGACGCTGGGGGCCGGGCAATTCTGTACCAACCCTGGCCTCGTCATTGCCCAGCAGGGTGCGGACCTGGATCAGTTCCTCGGCGCGGTTGGCCAGTACCTGAAGGACAGCCCGGCGCAGACCATGCTAACCCCCGGCATATTCCAGGCCTACCGCGCGGGCATCGCAACACTGAGCGCCCATCCACAGGCGCAGCAGGTGGCGGTGGGTACCGCGGCGACCGGACCTCATCAAGGCCAGGCGCAGGTGTTCCTCGTCACCGCGCGGGACTTCCTCGCCGACCCGGCGCTGCACGCGGAAATCTTCGGCGCTGCGGCCGTGGTGGTGCAATGTGCCGATGATGGCGAGCGCCTTGCCGTCATCGAACGCCTGGAAGGCCAACTGACCCTCACCCTGCACCTGGACGACGCCGACCTGGCGGCCGCCCGCGCGTTATTGCCGAGCCTGGAACGCAAGGCCGGGCGCCTGCTGGTCAACGGTTGGCCAACCGGCGTGGAAGTCTGCGATGCCATGGTTCACGGCGGTCCTTTCCCGGCCACGTCCGATGCGCGCACCACGTCAGTGGGCACCGCGGCCATCCTGCGCTTCCTACGCCCGGTGTGTTATCAGGACTTTCCGCCTGGGCTGCTGCCTGACGCCCTGGCCCAGGACAACCCGCTGGGGTTGCGCCGCCTGATTGACGGTCAACGGGAAGCCTGATCATGCAGACCACCGGTTTTTCCGCCCCTCAGGGGCCATTGACCACCGAGATCGCCGTGATCGGCGCCGGTATCATCGGCGTTGCCAGCGCCCTGGCCCTGGCTCGCCAAGGCCACCAGGTACTGGTGCTCGATGGCCAGGGTCCGGGCTTGGGCGCCTCCTACGGCAACGCCGGACACCTGGCGACCGAACAGGTGTTCCCCATTGCCGACGCGTCCATCCTGATGCGCCTGCCCAAGATGCTGCTGGACCCGCTGGGCCCGCTGCGCCTTGACTGGCGCTACCTGCCCCGGGCGCTTCCGTGGTTCACCCGGCTGCTGCTCAACCTGCGCGCGGCCCCCTACCACCGCACGGTAGCCGGCCTGCGCGCGCTCAACGAAGGTAGCCTGGGCGCATGGCAGCGGCTGCTGCAATCCATCGACCGCCCGCACCTGCTGCGCCATGACGGTTCGTTGCTGGTGTTCGAGCACCCGGCGTCGCTGCCTGCCCTTCAGGCGCTGCAAGCGCGCATGCGCGAGCAGCAGGTACCGGTGGAATGCTGGCAGAGCCAGGCCGTGCGCGATGCTGCGCCGCAGCTGAGCGAACACCTGCAAGGCGGGTTGTTCTTTCCTGAAACCGGGCATTTCCTCGACCCCTACCGGCTGGTGGGCGAACTGGTGAACGCGGCCAAGGCCCAGGGTGTTCGCTTTGTCCAACAGCAGGTCGACAGCGCGCACTTCAATGACGCGGGTGTGGTGTTGGCCAGCCAGCCGAGGCATGTGCACGCGCGGCGGGTCTTGATCGCCTGTGGTGCCCACTCGGCGCCCCTGACTCGGGCGCTGACCGGCAAGCACGTGCCATTGGACACCGAGCGCGGCTACCACCTGATGCTGCCCCGTGAGCATGGCCGCCTGCCGTTCGCGGTTACCTCGCTGGAGCGCAGGTTCATCATGACGCCCATGGCCGATGGCCTGCGGCTGGCAGGCACCGTCGAGTTCGCGGGCCTGCAACGCCCGCCTACTCCGGGGCGGGCCGAGCAACTGCACCGGTTGAGCCGGGGGTTGTTCAAGCAGGACCTCGATACCGAAGCGGCCACGCCATGGATGGGGTTTCGCCCGTCCCTACCGGACTCGTTGCCGGTGATCGACAGCCTGAACGATGGTCGCGTGCTGCTCGCCTTCGGGCACCAGCACCTGGGACTGACCCAGGCGGCGGTGACGGCGCAACGGGTAGCCGCAATGGCGGCGGGCCAACCCGCGCCGTTGCCTTACCGCCTGAACCGGTTTTAGCCAGCCTGCTCCCTTCGCCCGGTCCCACAGCGGCGAACGCTGAACCCGCCGCCAACCCTGTGAAGCAGACGAAGCGCTGCATCAGCCACACCGCGGCGCGCCCTTCCCGAGCTTCGCCCGGTCCCACAGCGGTAAACGCTGAACCTGCCGCCAACCCTGTGGGACCGGGCGCCAGCTCGGGAAGCAGACGACGGGCTGCACCAGCTACAACGCAGCGCGCCCTTCCCGGGCTTCGCCCGGTCCCACAGGGTGTTCCTCGCGGCGTGCCTATGGGGGACGGGAGCCTGGGTCAGGCCGGTAGCACGATGTAGTCGTTGTGCTGTACCACGCCCTGATGCGGCGCTTCGACGAGGTGAACGTAGCGCCCACCCACCAGGTCGATGGCCAGGCAATCATCCACGTCCATCAATGCGTCGGTATGGCCTTTCTGCCAGTGGGCCAGCATCTGGCGCTTGCCCTTGGCCTTCGCTTCGTTGGGGTCGTGGGCCACGACCAGCAGGTACTGGTGGGCCTCGCCAAAGGATTGGTCTTCATAGCCGCCCAGGTTGATGAAGTACAACCGCGGTGCGCCGGGCGCCGGGGCCAGGGGGCTGAGCTCGACTTTCCAGCCTTCCACGCCGTCGACCTTCATCCACGAATCGATGTGCAGGCCCGCCTGGCTGCCAAACCAGGCCTGGCGCAGTTGCGGGTAAGTCGCCTGGAGGGTATCGGCGACGGCGAAAGCGACGTCGTGCACCTCGATACGGGCGCGGGGGTGTTTGCCACCCAGCATGACAATGAAAAGCATTGGGGGTTTCCGAACTCTGAACAGGGTGATGGTAACCTCGGAATCCCCCGGAGGCGACAGGGACCATGGTCTTACAGAAATGCAAGGCGCTGGCCGCGCCTTACTTTACTGCGTACACGGGTAGCAGCGGACCTGGCCGCGTCACGGACGCCGCGCCCCCTCAGGCATCGCCATCAGTAACGCTCTTCGATCGGCGCCCACTGGCTGCGAGTGCGCCCGGCCAGGGCATCCCAGGCGACGAACAGCACCAGGCTCCCGCCCAGCACTGGCAAGGCTAACCCCAGCGCGATGGCCACGGCCAGCACGCCGATGCGCTGTGCCGGGCTGAGGGCGCGGCAGGCGGCCACCAGACCCTGGGGGCGGGTCTTGCCGATGACCAGAATGGGCCGGCGACGCCACCACAGCACATACCCCCACACCACCATCACCGCCAGGCCGCTGGCGAAGACCACCAGCACCACCTGGTTGGCCACTCCGAACAGCGCGCCCATGTGAGCGTCGATGCCCCAGCGAGTCAGCTTGGCCGCCAGCGGGTAGTCGGCAAACCGTACCGTGCTCACCACCTTCAAGGAACCCGGGTCGATCGCCGCGGCATCCACGTGAGTGGGCCAGCGCCGGTCGATCTCGGTCACGGTCCAGGCCTTGCCGGCCGCCGCAGGCGGGGCAATTTCGACCTTCGGCGAACGAATATCGGCGGCGCGGGCACTGGCCAGCACCTGGTCGAACAGTGCCAGGTCGGTGAGCACCGGCAGCGCGGCCATTTTCATGCCGTGATGCTGGGCGTGTTCATCCATGGGCATGTTCATCGTCATCGGCTGGCCCAGTTCGGTGCTCACGCTGGGCGTCGACCAGCCCCACCAGCCACGCAGTACGCCTATGTTGCCACCGGCCCATTGCGACCAGGTCAACCCTGTGGCCGAGAAGAACAGCAGGCCCACCAGCAACCACAATCCGGTAGTGGCATGCCAGCGCCGCAGCGCGCTGGCCTTGCGCCGCCGCTGGGCCACCCACAGCGCCACGCCGCCCAGGGCGGCCACCCACAACCAGGACGCGGCCAGCTCACTGTACAGGCGGCCCACCTCCCCCAACAACAGCCCACGGTGAAACTGGTCGATCCACGTACGCAACGGCAGCACGCCGCTGGTGCCGTACACCGGTAAATCACCGCGTACCTGCGCGGTCACCGGGTCGATGAAGATGGCCCGGTTGGCCGAAGCCCCCAGGCCAGGCTGGTTGAACATGACGCGGGTAGTGTCACCCTCGTTGGGCGCCGGGCGCAGTGCCGCCACCCGTGCCGTCGGCCCGACGGCGGCCTGCGCCGCTGCCACCTGGGTCGCCAGCGATAATGCAGGCCCGCGGCTGGCCGTGTGCAGCGCCTGGTCATACAGCTGGTTCTCCAACTGCGGAGTCAGGGCATACAGCACCCCGCTCAGGGCAGCCACCAGCAGGAAGGGCCCCACCAGCAGGCCGACGTAGAAGTGCAAGCGTTTCAACAGGGCAAGCAACGGCCCCGGCGCCCCAGGCGCCGTTTTCACAACAGGTTCAGACATACATTCACCACAAGGGGCAGCCGCGCGCCAGCGCGCCGGCCCGGTACTCAAGGAAGTCGGAAAAACGATCGCGTCCGAAGGCTCAAGGGGCTTGTGGCTGAAGGGCGGGAATCAGGTAGCGTGGCGGTGGCCGCCGTTGCCCGAGGGACGGCGCCAGGGCCGCGCGCACGCGGCGAATCAGCCAGCCCAGGGTGATGAAGAAGATCAGCGCCAGGGCCACCGTGGCCGCGAACGAGCAGGCATTGTCCATGCTCTTGAGGGCGGTGGGCGCCATGTTCATCTTGCCCATGTCGTCCATGCCGGGCATGTCGGCGTGGGCCATCGCGTGCTCGACCTGGGTCGGCTGGGAAAACGCACCCAGCATCTGCCCGTGGCAAAGGCTGCAGGCCAGGCCATTGCACAGGATGAAGGCAAACAGCATCCAGGCGATCAGCGAGCGGTGGGTACGGGCAAGTGTCATGGGCCGGGAATGTACCATTTTGGCGCGTCTGCCGACAGGGCAGCGTGTCGTGATTGGAATCAGCGGCGCCGCTCGTGCATAACCGACCCTCGGCCTGCCTCCGTAAAGTGAGCCTGCGCTTTCGCGTCGCCATACAGGGACCGTAGAACAATGACAAGCCAGCCGAACAGCCAACTGTCGCAAGGCTTCAAACCCCGCCACGTCACCATGTTGTCGATCGCTGGCATCATCGGTGCCGGCCTGTTCGTCGGCTCCGGCCACGCCATTGCCGCCGCCGGCCCTGCCACCCTCATCGCCTACGCCCTCTCCGGCCTGCTGGTGGTGCTGGTGATGCGCATGCTTGGCGAAATGGCTGTGGCCAACCCCGACACCGGTTCGTTCTCCACCTACGCCGACCAGGCCATCGGTCCCTGGGCAGGCTTCACCATCGGCTGGCTGTACTGGTGGTTCTGGGTGCTGGTGATTCCCATCGAGGCACTGGCCGCCGGGCAAGTACTGAACGAATGGTTCCCGGCCATCGATGGCTGGGTGTTCGCGTTGCTCTCGGTGGTGCTGCTGGCCATCACCAACCTGTTCAGCGTGGCCAAGTATGGCGAGTTCGAATTCTGGTTCGCGCTGATCAAAGTAGCAGCCATCATCGCCTTCATCGGCCTGGGCGCCGCAGCGCTCATGGGCTGGCTGCCCGACCGCCAGGTGAGCGGGCTCAGCCGCCTGATGACCGAACACGGTGGCTTCGCCCCCAACGGTATGTCCGCGGTGGTCGGGGCTTTCATCACCGTGATGTTCAGTTTCATCGGCACCGAGGCCGTGACGATCGCCGCCGCCGAGTCCAGCAGCCCGGCACGCAACATTGCCAAGGCCACCCGTTCGGTGATCTGGCGCATTGGCATTTTCTACTTGCTGTCGATCGCCGTGATCATTTCCATCGTGCCGTGGGATGACCCGCAGTTGGCGCAACTGGGCTCCTACCAGCGCGCCCTGGAACTGATGAACATCCCCCATGCCAAGCTGCTGATGGACATGGTGGTGCTGGTGGCGGTGGCCAGTTGCATGAACTCCTCGATCTACATCGCCTCGCGCATGCTCTATTCCCTGGGCCGCCGCGACGAGGCCCCGCGCCAGGTCAAGGTAACCTCGGCGGGCGGGGTACCCCGGGCGGCGGTCATCGCCAGCACCGTGATCGGCGCCGCCATCACCGTGATCAGCGAATTCGCCCCGGCCGGGCTGTTCCAGTTCCTGCTGGCCAGCAGCGGCGTGATTGCCCTGCTGGTGTACCTGGTGATCGCCGTGTCGCAGTTGCGCATGCGCCGGATGCTGGTGCGCAGCAACGTGCAACTGCACTTCAGGATGTGGCTGTTCCCCTGGCTGACCTACGCCATCATCGTTTTCATCATCGCTGCGCTGGGGGTGATGCTGGTGACGCCGGAACACCGAGCGGAGGTGACCACCACCATGAGCCTGGCGCTGATCATCTCGTTGCTGGGCATCCTGACCGCCCGCCGCCATTCGGCCCTGGCCCTGGCGCCCCGCCACACCGGGTAGCAGTGGCCGCGAGGTTGCGTCAGCCCTGGGCTTTGCCCAGCATCTGCGCGACCTTGCTTTCCAGGTCCACCAGTTGGAAAGGCTTGGTGAGTACCTGGGTCAAGCCCGTGCTGAAGCCTTCACCCAGCACCATGCTTTCCGCATAGCCCGTGATGAACAATACCCGCAGCGCCTCCAGGCGCTGGCGCGCGGCATCGGCGACTTGCCGGCCATTAAGGCCACCGGGCAGGCCGACGTCGGTCACCAGCAAGTCGATCACCTCGCCGCTTTCCAGCACACGCAGGGCCGATGGACCGTCTTCAGCTTCCAGCACCTGGTAGCCCGCGGCCCGCAGCGCATCGATCACAGGCAGGCGCACAGTGGCTTCATCGTCCACCACCAGCACCCGCGCATTCTCGGGGGCGCGCAGCACCACAGGTGATTCGCACGGCTCACTGTGCGGCTGCACCTGGCCGACGAAACGGGGCAGCAGCAGGCGGAACCGGCTACCGGCGCCTTCTTCGGAAATCACCTCGACCTGCCCGCCTGACTGGCGCACGAAGCCGTGCACCATGGACAGCCCCAGGCCAGTGCCCTGGCCGATGGGTTTGGTGGTGAAAAATGGATCGAAGATGCGCTTGATGTCCGCGGCCGCAATGCCGGTACCGGTATCGGACACGGTGACCGCCACGTATTCCCCAGCCGGCAATTCCAGGCGGCTGGCGGCGAAGGCGTCGAGCTCGACCATCTGCGTGGTGATCGTCAGCTGGCCACCGTCGGGCATGGCGTCGCGGGCGTTGATGGCCAGGTTCAACAACGAACTTTCCAGCTGCGCCGCGTCGATCTTGGCCATGCCCACGGCCGGATCGATTTGCAGGTTCACCGCGATGGCCGGCCCCACTGCGCGGGTGATCAGGTCCTCCATGCCATCGACGAGTACATTGATGGCGGTGGGCTTGGGGTCCAGGGTCTGGCGGCGGGAAAACGCCAGCAGGCGCTGGGTCAGGGCCGCGGCACGCTTGGCGGAAACGTGTATCGCGGCGATCAGTTTGCCAACGCTGGCAGGCTGCTCCTGCCCCAGCCTGCGTTCCAGCAGTTCGGCACTGCCCAGGATGCCCGCCAGCAGGTTATTGAAGTCGTGGGCAATGCCGCCGGTCAATTGCCCCAGCGCTTCCATCTTCTGCGATTGACGCAGGGCCTCGTGGGTATGGACCAATTCCTGAGTGCGCTGGGCCACGCGCTCTTCGAGGTGTTCATTGGCCTGCTGCACCTGGCGGAACAACTGGGCATTGTCGATGGCGATGGCGGCATTGGCCGCCAGGGAAACCATCAAGCGTTCATGGCGAGCGGTGAAACGCCCTGGCTGCGGGTGGCCGAAGAACAACCCACCCAGTACCTTGCCAGTGCGCGATACCACGGAAATGGCCAGGTAGCTGCGCACCGGCAAATGCCCCTTGGGCATGCCCCGGTGGGGCTCCGACAGCCCATAGCGTGGGTCGGCGAGAATGTCCTCGGAGCGCACCACCCCTTCGTTCAGGAAGGTGGGGGAGAAAATCGCGGTGGCGCGCGGGTGCCCCAGCTTCTCGAACGTCGCGCGCTCGGCGCCGGACAAGGTGTACAGCTTCAGGTATTCGCCGGTTTCGTCCAACACGTTGTGGAAATAGGCGCCGAACGCGGCCTCGACCAGGTCGGTACCGGCATCGGTGAGTGCCTGGACGATACGCTCCAGGTTGAGGTCGCTGGCAAAGGTGGAATTCAGCGCGCGCAGGATACCCAGGGTGCGGGTTTCCTGCTCCAGGGCATTTTCGGCCTGCACGCGGTCGGTGACGTCGCGGCCCTGGTTGAGAATGCCCACTACCGTGCCCTGCTCGTCGCGCAGGGGCGTGAGGCTGTAGTTCCACCACGTGTCGGTACGTTGCCCGTCGCGCAGGATCGGCAGCAGCTGCTCGTAGACCGACACCCCCTGCCCGGTCTCGAACACCTGGGCCAACTGCGGACCCAGGATTTCCCAGAAGGCCGGCCACACATCCCGGGCTGGCCGCCCCAGCGCCCAGGGATGCTGGTCGGCCACCAGCGGCAGCCAGGCGTCGTTGTACAGGAGCAGGCCGTCACGGGACCAGAAGATGGCACTGGGCACGGTGCAGTCCAGGCACAGGGCAACGGCCCAACGCAGCGGCTGTGGCCAGTGCTCAGGCGCGCCCAGGGCGGAGCCATGCCAATCGAATGTACGCAGGCGCTGGCCCTGCTCGCCCCCATGGGAGATGAAGTGGAGCGTGGCACCAACAGGCGAAGCGGTCTGGGACATGGTGAGGTTCGGCTGGCCGGGAAAGCGCAACTCTACCCAAGAAGCGCGGTAACGCACAGCACCAACGCGCAACATCTGCTAAACCTGTGGGAGATACCACCGGCGCCCTTGCTACAGATCAATGGCAGCGGCCGAGGTTCGAGGTACAAGGACAACAGCACATCTCGTTGCTGCTCAAGGAGGATTCACCCATGGCCAATGTCAAACTGCTCGCCGGCGACTTTCTGCAAGGCGAAGCCCATTACCAGGACGGGTTTCTCAACCTGCGCACGCCTCTGACGCCCTGGCCCGGGCTGAACCTGCCCGTGGAGGCGATCGATAGCGTGGAGGCCGTGGGGGGCGATGCCCAGGTCACCTTCATCCTGGCGCTCAAGGATGGGCGCAAAATGAGCGCACTCACCGATGCCGCGACCTTTGACCGCCTCAAGCGCCACCACGTGGCCTAGGACGGGTCAGGCGGTAACCCTCAGGATGGCCTCGATCAATTCGATGTAGGGCACCGGCTTACCGATCTGCTCGACGAAGTCGGCGCCCCCGGCCTGTGGCTGACCCGGCCCCATGCCCGTGAGGGCGATGGCCGGGGTGGCGGCGTTGCGTGTGGTCTCGCGGATCGCCTTGAGTAACTGATGACCATTCATGCCAGGCATGCCCAGGTCGGAGACGATGACGTCATAGGTGGCATGCCCGGCAGCGGTCAGGGCCTGGAGCGGGTCGGTGAACGCCTGCACCTGGCCCCCCTCCATTTCCAGCAACGCCTGGAGGGTCGACAGCACCTCGGGGGAATCATCCACCAGCAGCACGCGCACCGTCGCCAACTGCGCCGTCGGCGTGGCCGCCACGGACAATTGAGCGGGTTTGTCGCAATGCAGCGGCAGCCAGACGCTGAAAGTGCAGCCATGGCCGATACCCGCGGACTGCACCTGCACCCGTCCGCCATGGGCCTCGGCCAACTGGCGCACCAGCGACAGGCCGATACCCAGCCCATCGCGCTGGTAGGAGGCATGCTGGTGGGCCGCCTGGCCGAACAGCTCGAACACCCGGTCCAGGTCTTGCGGCGCCAGGCCATGGCCGTTATCGATGACATCCAGGCGCGCCAAGTCGCCGTCGCGGCTGGCGTGCAGTTGCACACGGCCACTGGCCGGGGTGAACTTGATGGCATTGTTCACCAGGTTCCATACCACCTGCTCGACACGCACCGGGTCGGCGTCCAGGATCAGCGGCGGCGAGTCGGTTGCCTGCTGCAAATGCACGTCGCACTGCCCCGGCGCATGCGCCACCACCGCGTGGATGTCCTGCAGCACCTTGCGCAGGTCCACCTGCATGCGCTCCAGCTTGAGTTTGCCGGTGCGCACCCTGGCCACGTCGAGCAGGTCATCGATGATCCGTGCCTGGCTGCGCACAGCTTCCTGGATGGTGTGCACCGCCTTGTCCGCCAAGGGCAGTTCACGCGTCAGGGGCAACCGGTACAGGAGGTCGGCATTGAGCTGGATGAGGTTGAGCGGGTGCTTGAGTTCATGGGACATCACCGCGAAAAACTCGTCCTTCAAATCACTGCTGGTGAGCGCCTGAGCCAGGCCACGGGACTGCTGGTCGTGCAATTGCTTGTGTTCGGTCAGGTCGCGGGCGATCTTCACTGCCCCCCTGAAGTTCTCGCCTTCCAGCACCGTGGTCTCGCTGCTGCAGTAGAACTGGCTGCCATCCTTGCGCTGGTACCAGCGCTCGTCCTCGACGCGGCCTTCATGCCGGGCCTTGAGCAGCTCGGCGGCCGGCACACCCGCAGCGCGGTCCTGGGGGGTGAACAGGAAGTCGAAAAAGCGCTCCTGAGCCTCGTCCTTGCTGTAGCCGAACATCAGTTGGGCGCCGGTGTTCCAATGGCTGATGATGCCATGCTCGTCCTGGATGATGATGGCGTAGTCATGGGTGCTTTCAGCCACCAACCGCAAGCGCTCTTCGCTCAGGCGCAGGTACTGCTCGGCGGCGCGACGCTTGGTGATGTCGATGAAGGTCAATACCGTGCCGTCGATATGGTTTTCGCTGGAACGGTAGGGCAGCAAGCGCGCGATGTACCAACGGTTGTCGCTGCTGCGCACTTCGCGCTCAATGATGGTCAGGCTTTCGAACACGCTGGCGGCGTCGGCGGGCAGGTCTTCATAGTCGAGCCGGTGGGTGATGTCGAACAGCGAACGACCGGTGTCCACCGGCAGCATGCTGAAAATCTCGGTGGCGCGCGGGGTGAACCATTTGATGCGCATGCTGCGGTCGACGAACACCGTGGCAATGTCGGTGGAAGCGATCAGGTTGGTGAGGTAGTCATTGACCTTGTCGGTTTCCTCGACCTTGGTCTTGAGCTCGTAGTTGACCGTCAGCAACTCCTCGTTCATCGACTGCAGCTCTTCCTTGCTGGTCTCCAGTTCTTCGGTTGCCGAGCGCAGTTCCTCGTTGATGGCCTGCATTTCCTCGTTGGAGGCCTTGAGCTCTTCGCTGGACACCTCGGACTGCTCGATGGTCTCCTGCAATTGCAGCTTGGTGCGCTGCAGCTCCCGCTCCAGGTTGTGCACCACCTGGTTTTCGGTCTGCACCTGGCTGTCCCCCTCCTCATGGCCAGGGGGCAAGGGGGCCTCCTCGAACATCACCAGCACGTAGTCGCCCTCGGTTTCGGCGTCCTTGTAGGGCGCGGCGGTGATCAGCACCTGCAAGCGCTGGTCATTCCCTTGAACGACCACCCGGCGCGAGCGCACCAGGCTGTTGGTCTGCTGCACTTGAAACAGCGCGGTGCGCACTTCAACCCGCAGGTCCGGGTCGATGAGGGCCAACAGGTTGCGCGAGACTTCGCCCCCGGCGTGGCGCAGGTAGCGGCCTGCCTCGGCGGTCATGTGCAGAATATCGGCATTGGTGTCGACGATCAGGCTGGGCGGTGCGGTACGGGCGAGGGCACGCTGATGAATGTCGGCCAACGCCAGGCGCCGGGGGCTTTCACTCTTGGGAGCTTCCAGCACCCGTTCGTTGCGCACGTACCCGCCGCGGGGGACGGTCGGGGCACGGCGGCTCGCCGCCGTGCCGGTGCGTGCACGAAAAATGCGCTGGCGTTTGTCCACCGCCGTGAACAGGTCACCACAGGCATCGGCCGACTCCGACGAGCCCAGGAACAGCGTGCCCCCAGGGCGCAGGGCGAAGTGAAACATCTGCAGAATCTCGCGTTGCACCTCCCGGTCCAGGTAGATCAACAGGTTACGGCACACGATCAGGTCGATCTGCGAAAACGGTGGGTCGCAGAGCAGGCTGTGCTTGGCGAACAGGACCTTTTCGCGCACCTCTTTGCGCACGCGATAGTTGGCCTCTTCCTTGTGAAAGAATTGCCGCAACCGAGTGCTGGGCACGTCGGTGGCGATCGCGGGGGAATACAGCCCCGCCCGCCCGGCCTTGATCGCCCGCTCATCGATGTCGGTGGCGAATATCTGCAGCCGCGTCTTGTTATCGTGGCGCTGCAGCTGCTCGATCAGCAACATGGCCAGGCTGTAGGGCTCCTCTCCGGTCGAGCAGCCGGCCGACCAGACGCGGATCTCATGGTCCTCGCCCTTGGCCTGGGCGTCCTCGAGCAAGTGCGGCAGCACGGTACGTTCCAGGGCCTCGAAGGCTTCGCGGTCGCGGAAGAAGTTGGTGACACCGATCAGCATATCGCCCAGCAGCGCCCGGGTTTCCTCGGGGCGGTCGTGCAGCACGCCGAGATAGGAGAGGAGGTCTGGCTGCAGGCACACCTGCATGCGCCGCTCGATGCGGCGCAGCACGGTGGCGCGTTTGTAATGCTTGAAGTCATGGCCGGTAGCGCTGCGCAACTGGCTGAGGATGTCCTGCAGCGCCTGCTCGGCGGCCGCTGCATCGCGCTCGGCCACTGGGCGAAAGGCAGTCAATTCGGGGTCGCTGGCGGTGGGCAGGTGGATATGCCGGGAGTTGTGCCATAGCTGCACCAACTTGCGCGGCATATCCGCCACCGGCATGACCATGTCGACCATATGGGTAGCGATCGCCGCCTGGGGCATGGCGCTGAACTCGGCGTCCTCGGGGGTCTGGGCCAGCGTCACGCCGCCCTCCTCCTTGATGCGGGCCAGGCCCAGCGCGCCGTCGGAACCGGTGCCCGACAGCACCACGCCCACGGCCCGGGCCTGGTGCACGCGGGCCAGGTCGCGGAAGAACAGGTCGATGGTCACCGGCAGGCCATCGCGCTTGAGCGCCGGCCCGACCTGCAGCTGGCCCTTCTCCATGCCCAGGCTGTGCCCAGGGGAAATCACGTAGACGTTGTTGCTCTGGATCGCCACCGGCCGGGTCACTTGCAGGACCGGCATGGTGGTGGCTTCCTGGATGAGCTTGTCGGCGACGCTCTGGTGTTCGGGAGACAAGTGAAAAATCACCACGAAAGCCATGCCGCTGTCGCTGGGCATGTGCTTGAAGAACTGCTTGACTGCCTGCAGGCCGCCAGCCGACGAACCAATGCCCACGACCGGAAAGGACAGCGAACGCAGTTCCGGGTCGTCAACAGCGGGATGATGCGGGGAGTCGGCGCTCATGGCGATGCCTTGTGCAAGGGAACATGCAGAATCGAGGACGCGGCGTGCACGGCAGCGGCTTGGCCATGGCAAACAACGTGGAGCGTTCATTCTTGCATAGCGGCGACGGTCTGTCGCCAAGCGGGAGGCTGTGACGAACCAGCATGACGGGATGCGCCCCTTGCAGGCGCACCCCGTGTTACATCAGGCGGTGCGACAGATCAGGCGTTCTGATCCCAGGGGCGGTCGCCCTGTTCGTCCTTGATGCGGGTCGGCAAGCCCATCACGTCCAGCGCCTTGAGGAACGGCTCGGCTGGCAGTTCCTCGACGTTGGCCATGCGCTGCACGTCCCACTCGCCACGGGCCACCAGCAAGGCAGCCGCGACGGGGGGCACGCCGGCGGTGTAGGAAATGCCCTGGCTGTCGGTTTCGGCGTAGGCTTCTTCGTGGTCGGCCACGTTGTAGATGAACAGCTCGCGTGGCTGGCCATCCTTGGTGCCCTTGACCAGGTCACCAATGCAGGTCTTGCCGGTGTAGCCCGGCGCCAGCGACGAAGGGTCGGGCAGCACGGCCTTGACCACTTTCAACGGCACCACTTCCAGGCCTTCGGCCGTCTTCACCGGCTGCTCGGAGAGCAGGCCCAGGTTTTTCAGCACCGTGAACACGTTGATGTAGTGCTCGCCGAAGCTCATCCAGAAACGCACGTTGGGCACGTTCAGGTTCTTGGAGATCGAGTGCACTTCGTCGTGACCGGTCAGGTACAGGTTCTGCGAACCCACTACCGGCAGATCATCGGTGCGCTTGACTTCGAACATGGTGTTGCTGGTCCACTGGCTGTTCTGCCAGCTCCACACCTGCCCGGTGAACTCGCGGAAATTGATTTCCGGGTCGAAATTGGTGGCGAAATACTTGCCATGGGAACCGGCATTGACGTCGAGAATGTCGATCGAATCAATGCGGTCGAAATACTGTTGCTGCGCCAGTGCGGCGTAGGCATTGACCACGCCCGGGTCGAAACCGACGCCCAGAATCGCGGTGATGTTCTTCTGCTGGCATTCCTCGAGGTGCTTCCACTCGTAGTTGCCGTACCAGGGCGGGGTCTCGCAGATCTTGCCCGGTTCTTCGTGAATGGCGGTGTCCAGGTAGGCGACACCGGTATCGATGCAGGCACGCAGCACCGACATGTTGAGGAAAGCGGAGCCGACGTTGATGACGATCTGCGATTCGGTCTCGCGGATCAACGCCTTGGTGGCTTCGACATCCAGCGCGTTCAGCGCGAAGGCCTGGATATCGGCGGGTTGCTTGAGGCTACCCTTGGCCTTGACGCTGTCGATGATGGCCTGGCATTTGGAGATGTTGCGCGACGCGATGGCAATACGACCGAGTTCGTCGTTGTGCTGCGCGCACTTGTGGGCCACCACCTTGGCGACACCTCCTGCACCAATGATAAGTACGTTCTTCTTCAATTTCTTTACTTCTCCTTCAACCGCCAGCTCAGGACAGGCTGGACAGGTAATCGTCAAAACCAAACTCGCGAACAACTTCGACGGTACCGTCGAGTTGTTTCACTACGATGGACGGCATTTTCAGGCCGTTGAACCAGTTTTTCTTCACCATGGTGTAGCCGGCGGCATCCACGAACGACAGGCGGTCACCAATGGCCAGCGGGCGCTCGAATTGATATTCGCCGAAGATGTCGCCCGCCAGGCAGGATTTGCCGCAGACCATGTAGGTATGCTCGCCGCTGCTGGGAGCCAGCTTGGCGTTGAGACGGTAGATCAGCAGGTCGAGCATGTGCGCTTCGATGGAGCTGTCGACCACGGCCAGGTGCTTGCCGTTGTACAGGGTGTCCAGCACGGTGACTTCCAGCGACGCGCTCTGGGTGATGGCCGCCTCGCCGGGTTCCAGGTAGACCTGCACGCCGTACTTCTCGGAGAACGCCTTCAAGCGTGCGCAGAACGCGTCCAGGGCATAGCCTTCACCGGTGAAGTGAATGCCGCCGCCCAGGCTCACCCATTGCACCTTGTGCAGCAGGTGGCCGAAACGTTCCTCGATGGTGCCCAGCATCTGGTCGAACAGGCCGAAGTCGCCGTTCTCGCAGTTGTTGTGGAACATGAAGCCGGAGATCTGCTCGATCACCGCTTCAACCTTCACCGGGTCCCATTCGCCCAGGCGGCTGAACGGGCGGGCCGGGTCGGCCAGCAGGTAGTCGGAGCTGCTGACTTGCGGGTTGACGCGCAGGCCGCGCACCTTGCCCTGGCTGGCTTCGGCGAAGCGCTGCAACTGACCGATGGAGTTGAAGATGATCTTGTCGCAGTTCTCGAGCATTTCCTCGATTTCGTCGTCGGCCCAGGCCACGCTGTAGGCATGGGTCTCGCCGGCGAATTTCTGCCGGCCGAGCTTGAGCTCGTAGAGCGACGACGAGGTAGTGCCATCCATGTACTGCTGCATCAGGTCGAACACCGACCAGGTGGCGAAGCACTTGAGTGCCAGCAGGGCCTTGGCGCCGGAGTGCTCGCGCACGTAGGCGATCTTCTCCATGTTGCGCACAAGCTTTTGTTTGTCGATGAGGTAGTACGGTGTCTGGATCATGTCGAGCCTCCGGCAAGGCCAGGCAAAAAAGGACGCGAATTGTGCCTTCTCTCACCGCATGACGAAAGGGCAGATTGCGTATTTTGCCGCATCAGGCCGCCGGGTGCCCGCCAAACGGGCGCTGACCAGGCGCCCAGGCGATAAGTGGAGGTCAGCCGCCGTTGCAGTCGAACTGGTCGGTGCGGGCCACGTGCTTGCCATGATCGTTGACCAGATCCACGTGCATGGCCACCCCCAGGCTGGACTCCTGCAACTGGTAGTGCTCATCGGGCTTGAAGCGCGGGTAGGTCAAGCTGGCGTGGCAGGTGCGGTCGTCCACGTAGACACTGTTGGCCGCGTACACCATCACTTGCAGGCGGTGCTTGCCGGGCGGAACCTGAAAGTAGCGGCCATCGGGCAGCGGCTTGCCGTCGAGTTTTTCCGCCAGCATGCTGTTGCGCGCCTCTTCCTGCAGGCCCACCCAGGCGTCGTGGGGGTCGGGTTTGGGCAGGCTGGCGGCGCAGGCCGACAGCAGGGCTGTCAGGCCCAGGATAGGTAAAAGCGTCAGTGCTTTTGTGTTCATGGGTGGTCCTCACAAGGTTCAGGGCAATGGCGCCATAGTGGCGACGGCGGGTGGCGCAGCGCCAATGAATCACCATGAAACGAATTTCAGCCCTGCTATAGAAATGCGTGAACCCGGGGGCCGGCGTGGAACAGCGATGAACTCGAGAACCCTTATTCCTCAACGACATATAAAACAATTAAAAGATATTAGATAAGCATAACAACCCTGGGTATTCTCCCGCCCCGCAGACGCCCTGTGCTGATGGAATAGCACCGCGAACTTTCTATGTTCCATCGACCTGTTTTCTACTACCAAAGTACTGCTTCTCCCCTGCTTTGGCATTGCATTAAACCGCTCGCATGTCTTACATACTCGCGCGCTGATACTGACCATCAGCGTCTTGCCTGTTCAATTTACACCGCGCGCATAACGCTTTATTCCAGCACCGCCTGGAAGGCACCCGCGCGACCATCGAAACTTGGGTTTGGGGATACACATCATGCTATTCAAACAGGCACTTCTGAGTCTCGCACTCGCCAGCGGCGGGTTAAGCGCCGTGGCCCAGGCCGTCGAGGCACCCATTCGCATCGGCTACCAGTTGCCCTTGACCGGTAACACCGCTCAGTATGGCCAGGACTTCAAGGTGGCGGCGCAGATCGCCCTCAAGGAGTTCAACGCCTCTGGCCGCTTGCCGGTGCCCGTGGAGATCGATTTCCAGGATTCGCGCTCCGACGCCAAGGAGGCCGTGTCCATCGCGCGCAAGTTCTCCGATGACCCGAGCATTGTCGGGGTGCTGGGGGATTTCACCTCTACCGTCTCCATGGCGTCGGCCCAGGTGTACGCACGCGCCGGCGTGCCACAGTTGTCGCAGACGGCATCGCACCCCGACTACACGAAGATTTCGAAGTGGCAGTTCCGCAACATCATCACCGAAAACCAGGAGGGCCCGTTCAACGCCGACTGGATGGCCAGCCAAGGCTATAAAAAGGTCGCAGTGATCGGTGAGCAGACCGACTGGGGCCAATCCGCGGTGCAGGCCTTCGAGAAGAAGGCCCAGGCCAATGGTACGCAGGTGGTGTTCTCCGAGTACTTCAACCGCGGTATTCCAGATTTTCGTTCATTGATCACCAAGCTCGACCGTGAGCACCCGGACGCCATCTATGGTGCGATCTTCTATGAGGACGCCGCGCAGTTCCTCAAGCAACTGCACCAGCTGGGCGTGACCGCGCCGGTGTTCGCCAGCTCCGCGGCCTACAGCGAGCAACTGCTGAGGCTGGCCGGCAAGGACGCCGAGGGTTTCCGTGTCAGTTCCACCTTCGTGCCCACGGTGGACAGCGATAACGTGCGCCACTTCGTCAGCGAATGGAAGCAGGCCCGCAATGGCGAGGAACCGGGGCAATTCCCGGCCCAGGCCTACGATGCCACGCGCATCATGCTCGATGCCGTCGCCCATGCGTACCCGGCGCCCACCCGAGAAAAAGTACGTGATGCATTGGCGCAGACCAGGGACTTTCCCGGCGTAACAGGCACCACAACGTTCGGGCCTGATCGTGAACCGCAAAAGTCCTTGGTCAAAGTACAAGTGGTCGATGACCACTTCGCCCCACTGGCCAACTGAATGAATAGGGCATGCCAACTTCAACGTTGCCTGCCCGGTTAAATAAACGGTTCTTCAAGTCGTCCGGGCTGCCTCTGACGGCTTGAACTACCTTGGCTGTTGAAGGCGGTCTTGGTGATTGATTCATATTATCTACAGCAACTGGTCATCGGTTTATCCCAAGGGATGATCTATGCCTTGGTGGCTATTGGTTTCACGCTGATTTTCGGGGTGCTCAACGCGGTCAACTTCGCCCATTCCGAGGTCTATACCGTCGGCGCTGTGGCCGGGCTGTTTTTGATTGGCGCCTCCTCCCCTCCGCTCGCCGCGATCATCCTGCTGGTGGCGGTGGTGGGTGCGCTGGCTGGCCTGGGCCTGGAACGCGTGGCGTTCAAGCCGTTGCGTCGGTTCGCCGACGAGGCTTCACTGAAATCGCGAGCCATGCGCGAATCGACCCTGATGTCATCGCTGGCAATATCGATCATCGTACGCGAGGGCCTGGAACTGGCCATGGGTTCGCAAATGCAACCGGTGCCTGCCCATTACCTGCTCAATACCCCTATCGTTTTCGCAGGTATCACCATCGTCAGCGGTGACATCGTGATCTTCGGGGTATCGGCCGTGCTGCTGGTGGGCCTGCAACTGCTGTTGAAGAAAACCCGCATGGGCCTGGCCATTCGCGCCGTGTCCAACAACCCGCTGGGCGCCAAGTACAGCGGCATCAATATCGACCGCACCATCGTCTCCACCTTCGTGCTGGGCTCCCTGATGGGCGCGGTGGCGGGCCTGCTGGTCAGCCTGTACTACGGCTCGGTGTATCCCTCCATGGGTTTCGCACCCGGCATCAAGGCGTTCGTGGCCATGGTCATGGGCGGGCTGGTGTCGATTCCCGGTGCCGTGGCCTGTGCGTTGATCCTGGGCGTGGCAGAAAGCATGGCGACCACCTTCATGCCCTCGGCCTGGGCCGACATGGTGCCGTACCTGTTCCTGATCGTAACGCTGGTGTTCTTCCCCCGCGGCCTGTTTGGCGGAGGGCGCGAGCGTGTCTGACCGTCTTTTTTCCCGCTGGCCCCTCATGGCCTTGCTGTTGCTGGTGTTCGGCCTGGTGCCGGCCGGACTGTACCTGCATGGCGGCGGCTATGGCTACCAATTGGCCTGCCTGGTCCTGATATTCGCCCTGCTGGCGGCCTCCCTGCATCTGGTGTCGGGCGTCGCCGGCCTGTTGCACCTGGGCCAGGCAGCATTCTACGGGGTGGGCGCCTATGTCGCGGCGCTGGCCGGGGTGACCTGGCACGTGCCGTTTTGGCTGGCCCTGCCCCTGGCGGGCCTGGGGTCAGCGCTGATCGCCCTGCTGGTGGCCCTGCCCACCATGCGCCTGGTCAGCATCTACTTCGCCGTAGCCACCCTGGCCATCGGCCAGATGATCTACCTGGTGCTGATGAACTGGGTCCCTGTGACCGGCGGCCCCAACGGCGTCACACTGTTCTCACCCATGGACCTGTTCGGCCTGGAGATCACCGGCAATAACGGTATCTACTTCGTGGTCGCCACCACGGTGACATTGTCGGTGGCGGTGATTCACCGGCTTAGCCATTCCTACTACGGCAATGCCCTGCGTGCGCTGCGCGAGGATGACCAGTGCGCCGCCGCCATGGCCATCGACACCGTGCGGCTCAAGATCCAGGTGTTTACGGTGGCCGCCTTCTTCGCTGGCATCGCCGGGGCGTTGTGGGCCTATACCACCGGGTACGTGTCACCCAACGACTTCCGGTTTTCCGAAACCATCCTGGTGCTGGCGATGGTGGTAGTCGGCGGCCTGGGCAGCCTGCCCGGCGCCCTGCTGGGTGCGGTGTTGCTGGTGCTGCTGCCCGAGGCCCTGCGCGGCTTCGGCGACCTGCGCAACATCATCGTCGGCGTCGTCATGTTCCTTTCCATCGTCTTCCTGCCCAAGGGGCTATGCGGTGAGGTATCGGCGCTATCACTGGCGCGCGGGGCGCTGGGGGGGGCCTGGAAAACCGAAGGTGGCAAAAAGGTGGGATGGAAATGAAACTGCTCGAATTCAACGACCTCACCCGCCGTTTCGGCGGCCTGACGGCCGTGGACCAGGTGTCCGGCCATGTCGCCGAGGGCGAACTGGTGGGGCTGATCGGGCCCAACGGCGCCGGCAAGACCACCCTGTTCAACCTGTTGACCGGCTTCGTGCCCGCCAGCGCCGGCACGGTGCATTTCAATGGCCATGACATCACGCGCCAGGCGCCGCACAAGGTCGCGCGCCTGGGGCTGTCGCGCACGTTTCAGAACCTGCGGGTGTTTCCCAACATGACCGTATTCGACAACACGTCGGTGGCCGCCACCGGTGTTATCGGTCATGGCTTGAGGGCAACGCTGCTGGGCGACCGCCAGCGCGCCCGGCAGATTTCCGAGCGCAGTTGGCAGGCACTGGAACGGGTGGGCCTGGCGCACCTGGCCGACCAGTTGGCCGCCAACCTGTCCTACGGCCAGCGAAAGTACCTGGAAATCGCCCGGGCACTGGCCATGCAGCCGCGCTTGCTGGTGCTCGATGAGCCGGCCGCCGGCCTCAATGACACCGAAACCGCGCAACTGGCGGCCTTCATTCGCCAACTCAACGCCGACGGGCTGAGCGTGATGCTGGTGGAACACGACATGAACCTGGTGATGTCGATCTGCGAACGCATCATGGTGCTGGCCTCGGGTCGCAAGATCGCCGACGGCCAGCCCGCCGCGATCCGCAGCGACGCCGCTGTACTGGAATCCTACCTGGGGGCGGATGAGCCATGAACATTCTCGATATCCAGGCGCTGCGCATCAACCTGGGAACCCACGACATTCTGCATGGCATCGACCTGGCTGTGCCGGAGCGCAGCATCATTGCCGTGCTGGGCGCCAACGGCGCGGGCAAGACCACGCTCATGCGTGCTATCTCCGGCATCTACAAGCCTAGCAGCGGGCGCATTCTGCTAGGTGGTGAAAACATCGCCGGCCTGCCTAGCCACGCTATCGTCGCCCGGGGTGTACTGCAGACCCCGGAAGGCCGGCAGATCTTTTCCACCATGACGGTGCGCGAGAACCTCATCATCGGCGGCGGCCCCCAGGGTCTGGCCGAGTTGGACTACGTACTCGGGCTTTTCCCAGTGCTGGGCCAGCGCCTGGAACAACTGGCCGGTTCGCTGTCGGGCGGTGAACAGCAGATGCTGTGCATTGGCCGTGCGCTGATGCGCAGGCCGCGCTTGCTGTTGATGGATGAGCCCTCGCTGGGACTGGCCCCTCGGGTGGTCAGTGAAATCTTCCAGTTGGTGGAGCGGATCCGCGCCAACGGTCTTACCGTGCTACTGGTGGAACAGAATGCCCGCGCTGCCCTGCGGGTGGCGGATCATGCCGCGGTGCTGGACAACGGCCGCATTACCCTGGAAGGCCCAGCGCAGCAGGTGGCGGCGGACCCGCGCATCGTCCAGGCTTATCTCGGAGGTCATACCCATTGAACACTCAACGCGCCACCAACGCCCTGGCCACCCAGCGCCTGCATGAAGAACTGGCCTACCTGCGCCTGCCGGCCAACCCGTGGCCCAGCCTGGGCACCCCGGCGGGCAGCAGCGACATCGCCGAGGTGGCGATCATCGGCGCCGGCATGTTCGGCATTGCGGCCGCCGTGGCACTGCGGCTCAAGGGCATCGACAACCTTCGCCTGTTCGATGACAGCCCCAGAGGCCACAGCGGTCCCTGGACCACCTACGCGCGCATGCCTACCCTGCGCTCGCCCAAGGAATTACCTGGGTTGGCACTGGGCATTCGCGCCCTGACCTTTCGCGCCTGGTATGAGGCGGTGCATGGCGCGCAGGCCTGGGAGCAGTTGTACAAGATCCCCAACGGCACCTGGCAGGACTACCTGAACTGGATCGCCGAAGCGTTCGACTTGCCAATTGAGCATGACACGGCCATCAGCACCTTTGCCGTCGACGCCAAGGGCGTCACGCTCAAACGCGCCGATGGCGACCAGGTGCGGGCACGGCGCCTGGTCATCGCCAACGGCCGCGCCGGGGCCGGCGGGCCGAGCATACCGGCCTTCATCGATGCGCGGCTGTTCCCGCGCCTGGCGGCCCACACCTGCGACCCGGTGGACTTCACCGCGCTGGCGGGGCGGCGGGTGGCGGTGATCGGCGCGGGGTCATCGGCCTGGGACAACGCGGCCACGGCCCTGGAACATGGCGCGGCCCAGGTGACAATGTACGCCCGTAGGGCCTGGCTCCCGCAGATCAACAAGGCACGAGCGTCCACCTACCCGGGCTTCGTCGAGGGCTGGCACAGCCTTGCGCCCGAACAGCAATGGGCGCTGGCCAGCTACCTCGACGATACCCCGCCGCCGCCGCCCCACGAAACCGTGTTGCGCACCCTGGCGGCGGGAGGAAAGCGCTTCACCTTGCACTTGGCGTCCCGCTTGCAGGACGTGCGTGAAGCCGACGGCCAGGTGCGCTTGCAACTGGCCGAGCACACCGACCATGCCGACTTCCTGATCGTGGGTACCGGTTTTCGCGTGGACCTGGCCCATGCCCCACTGTTCGCCGAGGTGGCCGAGCGCGTCGCCCTGTGGCGCGATCGCTTTGAACCGGCACGTGTCGGGCGACGGTCCCACCTGGGGTTGTACCCGTGGCTGGGAGATGGTTTCGAGTTGCAGGAGCGCAATGCAGCCCCCGGCCCGCTCAACCGCGTGCACCTGCTAAACCACGCCGCGAGCTTGAGCTTCGGCGCGTTGGCTTCGGATATACCGGCGATCAGCGCAGCAGCCGAGCGGCTGGCTTCGCGTATCGTGGCGCATGTGTTTGCCGAAGAGTTCGCGGGGCACCTGGGGTATCTGCAGGGTTGGGAGGCTGAGTGGGAGTTGGAGCCCACGCCCTATCTGCGGCGTGACGCGTAGTACTTGAAGCATCCGCAGGCAACGCGGCCGATCTGGCAGCCCTCTTCCCGAGCTTCGCCCGGGTCTAACGGGTTGCCAGGCACGCCGCCGCGGATCAGGTGAGCGCTTCACGCAAGCCAGGTGCCAGCAAGGATTGGCTGAATGGACGCTTGAACTGGCACAATGGCCAGCCACCCGCCCCGGACAACGCCCGACCATGCCTTTGTTCAACCGCCTCAGCACCTTCAGCGTCCAGGCAGGGCGTGCCGTGACATTGGTATGGGGCACCTCGCGCCTGCTGTTCATCGGCCTGATCGTGGCTACCCTGGCCGCTGGTGTACTGCCGGCCTTGGCTGCGTGGATCGGCCAACGCATCGTCGATGCGGTGGTGCAGGCCATGCAAGTGCACGCCAGCGGCGCCCAGGCGCCGGTGTGGCCAGTGCTGCGCTACGTGCTGGCCGAAGCCGGGGTGCTGGCCTTGCTGGCCGCGGCCCAACGGGGCTTGTCGGTGCAACAGGCATTGTTGCGGGTGCAACTGGGCCAGAAGGTCAACCTGCTGATCCTGGAAAAAGCCCAGACCCTGTCCATGCTGCAATTCGAGGACTCGGCGTTCTACGACAAGCTGGTGCGGGTGCGCCGCGACGCGTCCACCCGCCCCCTGGGGCTGGTGACCAAGGGCCTGGGGCTGGTGCAGAACCTCATCTCGCTGATCAGCTTTGCGGTGCTGCTGGTGCATTTCTCGCCCTGGGCCCTGGCCATCCTGGTGCTGGGCGCCCTGCCGGTGTTTTTTGCCGAGGCGCATTTTTCCGGGGACGCTTTCCGCCTGTTCAAGCGCCGCGCGCCCGAGACCCGCCAGCAGGGCTACCTGGAAGCGCTGCTGTCCCAGGAAGCCCATGCCAAGGAGGTCAAGCTGTTCGGCCTGGCACCGTTGCTGCTGCAACGCTACCGTGACAATTTCAGCCGCCTGTATGCCGAAGACCGCCGCCTGACCCTGCGCCGCGACGGCTGGGGCTTCGCCCTGGGGCTGCTGGGCACGGCCGCGTTCTACCTGGCCTATGCCTGGGTGGTGCTGGACACTGTCCAGGGCCGTACGACCCTGGGCCAGATGACCATGTACCTGGTGCTGTTCAAGCAGGGCCAGAGTGCTATCACCGCCAGCCTCGCGGCCATTGCCGGGCTGTACGAAGATGGCCTGTACCTGTCCGACCTTTACGAATACCTGGCGCATGAGGGTGTGCAACCCCGGGGCCACCTCACGGCAGGCGTCCGGCCGGGTGACGGGCTGCGCTGCGAAAACCTGGGCTTTCGCTACCCGGACGCGTCCCGGGACACCCTCAGTGCCATCGACTTGCACCTGGCACCGGGCAAAAGCCTGGCCCTGGTGGGCGAAAACGGTTCGGGCAAGACCACCTTGATCAAGCTGCTGACGCGCCTGTACACGCCCGGCCAGGGCCGCATCCTGCTCGATGGCAGCGACCTGCAGGACTGGGACGAGCAGGCCCTGCACCAGCGCATCGGGGTCATTTTCCAGGACTACATCCGCTACCAGATGACCGTTGGCGAGAACCTCGGCGTGGGTGACGTCACGGCTTTCGATGACCGCGAGCGCTGGTCCGAGGCGGCGGCGCAAGGTATCGCGGCCGAGTTCATCGAGCGCCTGAGCGAGGGTTATGGCACGCAACTGGGCCGCTGGTTCGTGGGCGGCCAGGAACTGTCTGGTGGCCAATGGCAGAAAGTGGCTCTGTCGCGGGCCTACATGCGCCGTGATGCCGACATCCTCATCCTCGACGAACCCACCGCTGCCCTGGACGCGGGCGCCGAAGCGGCAGTATTCGAGCATTTCCGCGAGTACGCCAAGGGCCGCATGACTCTGCTGATCTCCCACCGTTTTTCCAGCGTGCGCAGCGCCGACCATATCATCGTGCTGGACCAGGGCCGCATTGCCGAACAGGGCAACCACGAGCAACTGATCGCAGGCGGCGGCCGCTACGCCGAACTGTTCGACATTCAGGCGCAAGGTTACCGGTAGGCCGGGGATGCGGGCCGATTGCAATCGCGGTGGCTGATTGCTTCAATGTCGGCCACCTTGAACACGCACTAAGGGCCACCATGATCGAGTTGAACCAGGTTACCGCCTTCCAGCAGGAAAACCGTGTCTTCGACCAGCTGTCGCTGCACATCGGCTACAACGAGCGGGTCGCTATCCTCGGCCCCAACGGTGCCGGCAAAAGTACCCTGCTGAAGCTGATCAACCGCGAGCTCTACCCAGTGGAGCGGCCCGGCAGCTATTTGCGCCTGTTCGGCCATGAAACCTTCAACCTGTGGGACCTGCGCGCCAAGATCGGCTTCGTGTCCCAGGACATGCAGGAAGACTACACCCCCTACACGTCGGCCCTGGACGTGGTGATCTCCGGCTTCTTCGGCGCCATGGGCACCCACGCCCACCTGCGCCCCGACGCCGAGCAGACCGCCCGCGCCCGCGAACTGCTGGGCCAGCTGGGCATGCAGATCGATGAGCAGCGCATGTTCCAGCGCTTGTCCACCGGCCAGAAACGCCGCCTGCTGCTGGCCCGCGCCCTCGTGCACAATCCCCGCGCGCTGATCCTCGACGAACCCACCGCCGGCCTGGACATGGGCGCCAGCATGAGCCTGCTGAGCCTGATGCGCGACTTCTGCCACGATGACCGCGCCATGATCATCACCACCCACCACATCGATGAAATCATTCCCGAGATCGAGCGCGTGGTGCTGATCCAGCAGGGGCAAGTGATCGCCGATGGGCCCAAGGCGCAGGTGCTGACCAGCGAGCGGCTGTCCGAGTTGTACCAGACGTCGTTGCAGGTGAGTGAGCAGGGTGGGTGGTATCGGTGTTGGCATGGGTGAATATTAGAAAGCGCCGACTGGACGCCAGGCTGCAGACGGTCTAAGTATCAAGGCAACCCTAAAAACAAGAAGCCTGGCCATGAACATTCTCCACGACGATCGGCTGGACGGCGCCCTGCCCGCGGTCGACAAGCAGGGCTTGATCAATGCCCTGACCACGGCACTCCCGGCCCTTGACCTGCTGTACCGCGCCGAGGACCTCAAGCCCTATGAGTGCGATGGGCTGTCCGCCTACCGCACCACGCCGCTGCTGGTGGCACTGCCCCGCCATCTGGAGGAAGTTCAGACGCTGTTGCGTATCTGCCACCAGCGCCAGGTGCCCGTGGTGCCCCGTGGCGCGGGTACTGGCTTGTCCGGCGGCGCGTTGCCGCTGGCCCAGGGCGTGCTGCTGGTGATGGCACGGTTCAATCAGATCCTCGACATCGACCCCTGCGCCCGTACCGCCCGTGTACAGCCAGGGGTGCGCAACCTGGCCATCTCCCAGGCGGCGGCCCCCCATGGCCTGTATTACGCCCCTGACCCGTCGTCGCAGATCGCCTGCTCCATCGGCGGCAACGTCGCCGAAAACGCCGGCGGCGTGCACTGCCTCAAGTATGGCTTGACCGTGCACAACCTGGTCAAGCTTCAGGTCCTGACGGTCGACGGCGAGCCGTTGACCCTGGGCAGTGACGCCCTCGACAGCCCGGGGTTCGACCTGCTGGCGTTGTTCACCGGTTCCGAAGGCCTGCTGGGGGTGGTGACCGAAGTCACCGTCAGGCTGCTCCCCCGCCCGCACGTGGCCAAGGTGCTGCTGGCGGCCTTCGACTCGGTGGAAAAAGCCGGCCAGGCGGTGGCCAACATCATCGCCGCGGGGATCATTCCCGGTGGCCTTGAGATGATGGACAACCTGGCCATTCGCGCCGCCGAAGACTTCATCCACGCGGGCTACCCGGTAGACGCCGAGGCCATTTTGCTGTGCGAACTGGACGGCGTCGAAGCGGATGTGCATGAAGACTGCGAGCGTGTGCGGCAGATCCTCGACGCCGCCGGGGCCACCGAGGTCCGTCAGGCCCGCGACGAGGCCGAGCGCGTGCGCTTCTGGGCCGGGCGCAAGAATGCCTTTCCGGCCGTGGGGCGGCTGTCACCGGACTACTACTGCATGGACGGCACCATCCCGCGCCGGGAGCTGGCCGCAGTACTCAAGGGCATCGCCGCGCTGTCGGCGGAATACCAATTGCGGGTGGCCAATGTGTTCCATGCCGGGGACGGCAACATGCACCCGTTGATCCTGTTCGACGCCAACCTGCCCGGCGAGCTGGAGCGGGCCGAGGCCCTGGGCGGCAAGATCCTGGAGATGTGCGTGGCGGTGGGCGGCAGCATCACCGGCGAACATGGCGTGGGCCGCGAGAAAATCAACCAGATGTGCAGCCAGTTCAACGCCGAGGAACTGACCCTGTTCCACGCCGTGAAGGCCGCCTTCGACCCCGGCGGCCTGCTCAACCCCGGCAAGAACATCCCCACCCTGCACCGCTGCGCCGAGTTCGGCGCCATGCACATTCACCACGGCCAGGTACCCTTCCCTGAACTGGAGCGTTTCTGATGAGCCTGGACACGTTGCTCGATGGCGTGCACCAGGCCATCGCCAGTAAAACACCGCTGCGCCTTCATGGCGGTGACACCAAGGCCTTTTTGGGCCGGCCCACCGCTGGCACGCCGCTGGATACCCGGGCCTGGCGCGGTATCGTCAGCTATGACCCTACGGAACTGGTGGTGACGGTGCGAGCCGGCACGCCGGTAAGCGAGTTGCTGGCCACCCTGGACGAGGCAGGGCAAGCATTGCCGTGCGAGCCACCGGACTTCAACGGCAGGGCCACCGTGGGCGGCATGGTCGCCGCCGGCCTGGCCGGGCCACGACGGCCCTGGAGCGGCGCGGTACGCGATTTCGTCCTCGGCACGCGGGTCATCACGGGGTTGGGCCAGCACCTGCGCTTTGGTGGCGAGGTGATGAAAAATGTTGCCGGCTATGACCTGTCACGGCTCCTGGCCGGTAGCTTCGGCAGCCTGGGGCTGATCACCGACGTATCGCTGAAAGTCCTGCCCAAACCACGCTGCAGCGCCAGCCTGGTGCTGGACATCGGCCCTGCAGACGCCTTGCAGCGCCTGACCGAATGGGGCCAGCAGGCATTGCCCATCAGCGGCGCGTGCCATGACGGCCAGGTGCTGCACCTGCGCCTGGAGGGCGGTGAAGCCAACGTCGCCGCGGCCAGCGACCGCTTGGGCTGCCGCAGCGCCGATGCCGGGTTCTGGCGCGACCTGCGCGAGCATCGCTTGCCCTTCTTCGCCGATCCGCGCCCCCTGTGGCGCCTGTCGCTACCCTTCAACGTAGACCTGCTGGACCTGCCCGGTGAGCAGTTGCTGGACTGGGGCGGCGCCCAGCGCTGGCTGAAATCCGACGTCGAGGCCGATCACCTCCGCGCCCGGGTCAGCGCCCTGGGCGGCCATGCCACCTGCTTTACGCCCGGGGTGCTGGATTGTCCCTTCCAGCCGCTGGCCCCGGCGTTGCTGCGCTATCAGCGCCAGCTCAAGGCACGCCTCGACCCCCACGGCCTGTTCAACCCTGGCCGCCTGTACCCGGAGCTCTGACCATGCAAACCCACCTCAGCGATCAGGCCCGGCTATTGCCACGCGCCGCCGAAGCGGAGAAAGTCCTGCGCAGTTGCGTGCACTGTGGTTTCTGCAACGCCACCTGCCCTACCTATCAACTGTTGGGCGATGAGCTGGATGGCCCCCGCGGGCGCATCTACCTGATGAAGGAAATGCTCGAAGGCGCGCCCATCACCGCCGCCACCCAGACCCACCTGGACCGCTGCCTGAGTTGCCGCAACTGCGAGAGCACCTGCCCTTCGGGCGTGCAATACCATACTTTGCTGGACATTGGCCGCGACTACCTGGAACAGCAGGTACCCCGCTCCCTGGGCAGCCGGCTGCTGCGTGGCACCCTGCGGGCCGTGGTGCCGCACGCGGGATTGTTTAGCGCCCTGACCCAGGCTGGGCAACGGCTGCGCCCGCTGTTGCCCGGTAGCCTGCAGGCCAAACTGCCGCGCCAGCCGCGCGCTGCCGGGGAACGCCCGGCACCGCGGCATGCACGGCGCATGCTGGTCCTGGAAGGCTGCGTGCAACCGGGCTTCTCGCCCAACACCAACGCCGCTGCCGCGCGGGTACTCGACCGCCTCGGCATCAGCCTGGTGGCGACGCCCCAGGCAGGGTGCTGTGGTGCCGTGGACTATCACATGAATGCCCAGGGCACGGGCCTGGACAGGGCGCGGCGCAATATCGACGCCTGGTGGCCGGCCATCGAGGCCGGGGCCGAAGCCATCGTGCAGACGGCCAGCGGCTGCGGCGCATTCATCAAGGAATACGGCGCACTGCTCAAGGACGACCCGCACTATGGCGCCAAGGCGCAGCGGGTCAGCGCCCTGGCCAAAGATCTGGTAGAAGTGCTGCGCGAAGCGCCCCTTGAAGGGCTGGCCGTGCACAGCGACCAGCGCCTGGCGTTTCACTGTCCGTGCACACTGCAGCATGCCCAGAAGCTGGGTGGCGCGGTGGAGGGCGTGCTGGCGCGGCTGGGCTTTACTCTCAGTGCCGTGCCCGACGGGCATCTGTGTTGTGGTTCGGCGGGCACCTACTCAATCACCCAGCCGACCCTGTCGAAACAACTGCGCGACCACCGCCTCAATGCCCTGGAAACCGGCAAGCCGGATGTCATCGTCACCGCCAACATCGGCTGCCAGACCCACCTGGACGGCGCCGGGCGCACACCGGTGCGGCACTGGATCGAACTGGTGGACGAAGCCTGCCAGACGCCCCTGTAGCAGCGGACCTGGCCGCGTCGGCGGTGCATGCGGTGTACCTGAAGCTGCGCGGTGCGAGTGACGCGGCCGGGTCCGCTGCTACGCCGGTCCGTGTACGCCGGTCCAGGTAGCAGCGGACCTGGCCGCGTTGGCGGTGCACGCGGTGTACCTGAAGCGGCGCGGTGCGAGTGACGCGGCCGGGTCCGCTGCTACGCTGGTCCGTGTAACGGCGGACCTGGCCGGGTCGGCGGTATGCGGGGGTCAGGCAGGCGCTGCCACCTTGGCTACTTTCGGAGGGCGGGTGCCCAGCCAGGAGGCCAGCACGATCAGCGCCCCGCCGCACCACGAGACCAGCGTCAATTGCTCACCCAGCCACATCACCGCGAAGCACGCGCCAAACAACGGTTCGGCTCCCATCAGCAGTGACGTACGGCTCGGGCTGGTGTGGCGCAGGGCGAAGTTCTGGGCGAAGAACGCAAACAGCGTGCAGAACAGCACCAGGTAAACCGTCTGACTCCAGAACGCCAGGTGGAGCGGCAAGGCCGGCACACCACCGGTCGTCACCAGCAGGATAGCCAGGGTGCCGAAGCCCACCACGCCGACCTGCACCGCCGTCAGCGCCAGCGCCGGCACCTGGGTGCCCAGTTGCAACTTGCGCGTGGTGCACACCATCAGCGCGCGCAGCAACGCCGCCAGCAGAATCAGCCAGTCGCCCGGGTTCAACACCACATCACGGGCCCCGGTCAGCATCAGCGCCCCCAGCAACGACAGGCCCGCATAGCCGAAAGTCTCACCCCTGGGCCGCTGGCCAAACATCGCCCATTCCACCAAGGGCGTGAGCACCACGCACAGGCTGATCAGAAAAGCGGCGTTACTGGCCGTGGTCATCGCCACGCCGTAGGTCTCCGCCAGGAAGATCGACAGCAGGATGCTCCCCATCATCACCCCCGGCTTCAACGCCGCCCGCACGTGCCCGCGCAACCAGGGCAGCAACAGCACAAACGTCAACAGAAAGCGCACGCTGAGAAACCCCAGTACCGGGTAGAACACCAGCGCGCTCTTGGCCACGCCATAGCTGGTACCCCAGATCAACGCCACCATCAGCAGCATCAGTTCGGCCATTCGCAGTTTCGACATTATCAGACGCCTCTGAGCAGGAAGGCCGGATTATCACCAAGGCCTTTGCCGAGTATTAGCCCGCCTGCCCGGACAACAGTTGTGCGCCGGGTGAACCAATCCCGCCGGCAGACCACTGTTGGGCGGCCAACAGTGGTTGGACAAACTGGCCGCACAACCTCCAGTACCAGCCCGTGAAACCCGCGAAAAACCGCTCTGGCACAGGTGGTACGGCTTTTGCTCCTGACCTGCCAGAGCCAGACTATTCACATAGATGCTCCTCACAGACATTGGACTCTCAGGGGTATTGATATTGAACACGAATGACCGGGCTCGCCCTAGCGCCCGCAGGCCTCACGCACGCACACTTTCCCTGGCCATGGCCGTCAGCACTGGGCTGGCGTTGCTCAACAACGTCCAGGCTGCCACCGACACCAGCCTCGACACCGTCGTCGTCACCGGCCACGCCCAGACCGACACCCAGGCCGATAGGGAACGCCTCAACCAGGTGGCCGGCGCCACCCATGTGGTGGACAACAAGGAAGTGGAAAAGGGCCGCGCCGCCACTGCCGAAGACGTCCTGGCGTTCCAGCCGGGCGTCTATGCCCAGGCCACCAGTGGCCAGAGCGCGGCCAAGGTGTCGATTCGCGGGTCGGGCATCAACGCCTTCTACGGCGGGTACGCGCTGGGCATCAAGTACCTGTATGACGGCATCCCCGTGACCGGCCCCGGGGGTACCCAGGAAGACCTGCTGGACATGGCCGCCGTCGACCACACCGAAGTGCTGTCGGGCGCCAATGCCTTCGAATACAGCGCCCTTACCCTGGGTGGCGCCATCAACATGGTGACCCACACAGGCTACACCTCGCCGGGGAACTACGTACGCCTGGAAGGCGGCAGCTTCGGCTACAGGAAAGAACAGCTGAGCACCGGCGGCGTGGTCGGCGACAGTGATTACTACCTGTCGATCCTGCACAACGAACGCAAGGGCTACCAGGACGACTCGGCCAACCACGGCAATGACGTGGTGGGCAACTTCGGCCACCTCTTCAACGACAAACTGGAAACGCGCTTCACCTTCCGCTACCGCGACGAAGACAACACCAACGCCAGCACCCTGACCAAATACCAGATCAAGCACGACCCCACCGCCAACAATTACCGCTGGGTGCGCAAGAAGCCCGGCACCACCCTGCTGGGCAGCACCACCACCTATACCTTCGACGACAACTCCAAGCTGGAGGTGGGCCTGGGCTACCACCATTACACCTTGACCGACGGCCTGCACTACTACGCCAACCCTGGCCAATGGGACTCCACCGACCTGTCCACCTCGCTGCGATACCTGCGCAAGGGCGACACGCTGTTCGGCCTGCCGAGCAACACCACCCTGAGCTTCAGCAGCACCGTGCTGATGCCTGGCAACGAGCGGGTGCGCAATCCCGATACCTGGGCGCTGGTGCAGAAGAACAACTTCACTGGCTCGCGAGACACCGTGTTCTCCCTAGGCAACGACCTGCAACTGACCGACCGTACCTGGCTGACCACGGGGTTGTCGCTGGCCAACACCCAGCGCGATGTGCGCGTGACCTATGCCACCAACGCCAATACCAGCGAGTTCCCCAGCGAGGTCAACTACAACGACTGGAACCTGGCCCCGCGGATCGGCATTCGCTATGCGCTGACCCCGGACGTGCAACTGTTCGGTAACGTCAGCCGCTCCATAGACCCACCGGTGACCTGGTACTACTCCTCGGGGCCGGTCAGCAACCCCTACGTGCAGCCGCTGCATGCGCAGAAAGCCAACACGGTGGAACTGGGGGTTCGCGGCAGCCAGGATATCTTCGACGGCAGCTTCACGGTGTACCGTTCGTGGGTGCAGGGCGAGTTGCTGTCAGCGGTGATCGCCGATGCCACCGCCACCTCCAACGAGATCGTCTCCAACACCAACGCCTCACCCACCATTCACCAGGGCGTCGAGGCAGGCCTGAGCACGCTGCTGTGGACAGGCCGGAACGGCAGCACGGTGAAGTGGCGCCAAGCCTACACGGTCAACGACTTCTACTTCCGCCACGACGCCACCTTCGGCGGCAACCAACTGCCGGGTCTGCCACGCCAGGTTTACCAGAGTGCCCTGCAGTACCAGCACCCCAGCGGCTGGTATGGCGAGGTCAACCTCAACCATGCCTCCAGCTACTACGTGGACTTCGCCAACACCGTGAAAGCCCCGGAGTACACCATTTTCGGCGCCAAGGTCGGCTACGAAGCGCCGAGCAAGCGCTGGAGCGTATTCCTGGACGCCCGCAACCTGACCGACAAGCACTACGTGACCGCCTCCAAGACCTCTTACGACCTCAAGGGCGTGGACTCGGACAATTTCTACGTGGGTGACGGCTTTGGCGTCACCACGGGCGTGTCCTACCGCTTCTGACCACCGGACTGTTTCCATGACCCTGAAAAAACTGCACGTCAACCTGTTCGAAATGAACTGCGTCAGCCACATCACCCATGGCCTGTGGGTGCACCCGGACAACAACCGCCACCGTTTCAATGACCTGGACTACTGGACGGAACTGGCACAACTGCTGGAAGCCGGCGGCTTCGATGCGGTCTTCCTTGCCGATGTGATCGGTACTTACGATGTGTTCCGCAACGGGCCCGAAACGGCGCTGCGCGAAGGCATGCAAATCCCCAGCAACGACCCCATGCTGGTGATCCCGGCCATGGCCGCGGTCACACGCCACCTGGGGTTCGGGGTGACCTTCTCCACCACCTACGAACCGCCCTTCGCCTTTGCCCGGCGCATGAGCACCCTGGACCACCTGACCAAAGGGCGCGTGGGCTGGAACATCGTCACCTCCTACCTGCCCAACGCCGCGCGCAACTTTGGCCATGACGACGAGGTGCGCCATGACCAGCGCTACGAGATCGCCGACGAATACCTGGATGTGCTGTACAAACTGTGGGAAGGCAGCTGGGACGACGACGCGGTGGTCCAGGACCGGGAGAACCGGGTCTACACAGACCCGACCAAGGTGCGCTATATCGACCATGTGGGCGACTACTACAAGGTGGCCGGCCCGCACTTGTGCCAGCCGTCGCGCCAGCGCACGCCGGTGCTGTTCCAGGCCACCGGTTCGCCGGCGGGTATCGAGTTCGCCGGCCGCCATGCCGAGGTGGTGTTCACCGGCGGCAAGAGCCACGAGACCATCCGCCGCAACATCCAGACCATGCGCGACAAGGCTGTTGCCCATGGCCGCGAGCCAGATAGCATCAAATTTGTGGTCATGGCCTCGATCATCACCGGGCGCACCGACGAGGAAGTGGCGCAAAAACTGCACGCGTACGGGCAACTCCTGAGCGTCGAGGGGTCCATGGCCCATTTCCAACTGCCGGTGGACCTCCTGGCCTACCCTCGCGAGGAGGTGGTGGCCAACATCATCCGCCGAGAGAGACTCGCCTCACTGTTTCTCGACTACTTTCCACCGGACGAAACCGTAGGCCAGGCCCTGGACCGGATGGGCAGCCTGGACCAGGGGTACTTTTTCGTGGCAGGCACGCCACAAGTGGTCGCCGACCGCATTGAACAGTGGCTGGATGAGGATGGCATCGACGGTATCAACCTGCGCCAATTCATGTCCTTCGAGACAGCGCGCGATTTCATCGAACTGGTGGTACCGGAATTGCGCAGGCGCGGACGTTACCGACACGCGTACGAGCCGGGGGAAACCTTGCGCGAGCGGCTGTTCGGCGCAGGCCAGGCGAAGCTGCCGGGCAACCACTTCGCCAGCCGCTACCGGGACCCGCAGGCGTTGAAACAGCCCGCAGCCCCGTTGCGATTCGACGGCTAACAGCGGACCCGAGCTACTGCACAGGCCGCAAGATGAGTACTGCCAGCGGTGGCAGGTTCAGTGACAGCGAGAGCGGCTGGCCATGGCTATGCACCGGTTCGGTCGCCACCGCGCCACCGTTGCCGTAGTTGGAACCGGCGTAGATCTCAGCGTCACTGTTGAGCACCTCTTCCCAGCGCTCGGCGAAGGGCACGCCAACGCGATACCCTTCGCGCGGGACTGGCGTGAAGTTGGCCACCACCAGCAGCGGCTCGCCTGCCTTGCTCCAGCGCAACCAGGCGAACACGCTGTTGGCCGCGTCATCGCCAATCAACCACTGGAAGCCTTGGGGCACGCAGTCCTGGTCATGCAGCGCGGGCGCTTCGCGGTACAGACGGTTGAGGTCGCCCACCAGCTTCTGCACGCCCAGGTGGTCGGACTGCTTGAGCAGGTACCAGTCCAGTTCGCTGTCATGGTTCCACTCGCGCCATTGGCCGAACTCGCAGCCCATGAACAACAGTTTCTTGCCGGGGTGCGCCCACATGAACGTCAGGTAGGCACGCAGGTTGGCGAATTTCTGCCAGCGGTCGCCGGGCATCTTGTCGATCAGCGAGTGCTTGCCGTGCACCACCTCGTCGTGGGAGATGGGCAAGATGAAGCGTTCGGAATAGGCGTAGATCAACCCGAAACTCAACTCGTTGTGGTGATGGGTGCGGTGGATCGGGTCGTTCTGGATGTAGTGAAGCGTGTCGTGCATCCAGCCCATGTTCCATTTGTAGGCAAAGCCCAGGCCGCCCTGCTGGGTGGGTTGGCTGACGCCCGGCCAGGCGGTGGATTCCTCGGCGATGACCAGCGCACCCGGCGCCTCCAGGGCCACCACATCGTTGAGGTGACGCAGGAAATCGATGGCTTCCAGGTTCTCGCGGCCACCGTAGCGGTTGGGAATCCATTCGCCCGCCTTGCGCGAATAGTCGCGGTACAACATCGAGGCCACCGCATCCACGCGCAGCCCGTCGACGTGGAAATGCTTGAGCCAGTGCAGCGCCGAGGCCAGCATGAAGCCGTGCACTTCGGTGCGGCCCAGATTGTAGATCAGCGTATCCCAATCCTGGTGGAAGCCTTCCAGCGGGTTGTCGTATTCATACAGGGCGGTGCCGTCGAAACGGGCCAGGCCGTGGGTATCGGTGGGGAAATGCGCCGGCACCCAGTCCAGGATCACGCCAATGCCGCCCTGGTGGCAACGGTCGATGAAGGCGGCGAAATCATCCGGGCTGCCATAACGCGCCGAGGGCGCGAACTGCGACAGCGGCTGATAACCCCACGAACCACCGAACGGGTGTTCCATGATCGGCATGAGTTCGATGTGGGTGAAGCCCAGTTGCTGTACATAAGGCACCAGGCGGTCGGCCAGTTCGTGCCAATTATAGTTGCGCACCTCGCCTTCTTCGTTGATCTCGCATTGCCAGGAACCGGCGTGCAGTTCGTAGATCGACAACGGCTTGTTCAACCCGTGGTGTTCGCCGCGTGCCTGCATCCAGGCCTCGTCGCCCCAGGCATGGCTGAGCGGCTGGGCCACCTTGGACGCGGTGGACGGCGGCAGTTCGGTGCGCAGGGCAACGGGGTCGGCCTTGAGCGGCAGGACACCGTCGTGGCTGAGCACTTCGTACTTGTAGGTCTCGCCCGGTTGCAGACGCGGCACGAAGATCTCCCACACGCCTGATGGGTGGCGCAGGCGCATGGGGTGGCGGCGGCCGTCCCAGATGTTGAAGTCCCCCACCACCGACACCCGCCGCGCATTTGGCGCCCACACGGAAAAGCGCACGCCGGGCACCCCGTCGACGTTCACGCACTGGGCGCCCAAGGCGCTGCTGAGGTCACGGTGGTTGCCTTCGGCGAACAGGTACAGGTCCATCTCACCCAGCAGCTCACCAAAGCTGTAGGGGTCTTCGCTGATCTGCTCGCCACCGGCCCATTGCACCTTCAGCAGGTACGGGCGCTGGTCGGGGAATTGGCCGACGAACAGCCCCGGCACCTCGCCCTGTTCCAGGGAGCCGCGCTCTTGCTGGGTGTCTTTGTCCAGCACCTGCACGCTGAGCGCCGTGGGCAGGTACGCACGAATATATTGCCCACCCGCCCCATCGGCGTGCGGGCCCAGTACCGAAAACGGGTCGCGGTGGTCGGCGCGGATCAGCGCCTCAATGTCCGCCTTCGGCGGGAAAGCCCCGACCTTGCCCTGTTCCTTGTGCGCGTTCATTTACTACTCTCCCCTGGTACTCAGTAACCCGAACAGCCCATGCAAAGGCACGGCCAGCCAGCTCGGGCGATTCTCGGCTTCGTATGCGATTTCGTAGCAAGCCTTCTCCAGGCTGAACAGCTCCAGTGCCGCGCGTTCACCATCGGCGTCCTGCCAGGCATGGGCCAGGCTGGCCGTGGCCAGGCCATAGGCCTCGATGAACGCATGGCGGGCTTCGTGCAAATAACGTTTACCCACGCGCTGGCGGGCCTGCTCGGCTTCGGGGCGGTCATCCACACCCTGGGCGTTGCGCATGGCCATGGCGGCAGCGTAGTCGAAAGAGCGCAGCACGCCGCTGACGTCCTTGTAGGGGCTGTACTTGGCCCGGCGCTCTTCCAGCGGCCGTGCCGGCTCGCCTTCAAAGTCGATGATGTAGGCATCGCCCTGCACCACCAGCACCTGGCCCAGGTGCAGGTCGCCATGCACGCGCATGATCAGCCCGCCCACCGCTTGCTGGCTGAGCTGGTCGATGTGGCTGAGCAGCGACGTGCGCTGCTTGAGCAGGTCGTCGACCAAACCGCGGTCTTCCTCGGCCAACTCGTGGTAATGCTGCTCCAGCAATTGCAAGGCGCGCTCCAGCTGGGCGCTGACACTGCTGCTCCAGCCCTGGGCATCCTTCTTGCCGCTGGGGCTGGCCTTGAAGTCGGGATTATCGGTAGGCGCAGCCAGGACCTGGTGCATCTCGCCCAGGCGTTGGCCCAGCAAGCCGGCGAAGTCAGCCAGCTCGCCCAGCGCGTTGTAGTGCTGTTCCTGATCGGAGTGGCCCAGTTGCAGCTCGTCGCGAATGGCCCGCTCCAGGTTATTCTGGGTCCAGGCCCAGGCGTCGCCCTGGTTGTTCAGGTAACCCTGGGCGATCATTAACAGGTGTGGCACGCCATGGTCATCGACGCGGCTGACCGACCCCAGCAGCGGCGAGATATTGGCGAAGCCGGCGGCCGTGAGGTAGGCACCCATTTCCAGTTCCGGGTGAACGCCGCCACTGACCCGGCGGATCATCTTCAGCACCATGCTGCCCCCCACCACTACCGAGCTGTTGGACTGCTCGGCGGACAGGTAGCGCACTTCAGGCTCGGCGGCCAGGTTCAGACGTGCCAGTTCGGGGGTGGCAGCGAAGTGAATCTTGCCCTCCTCGCAGGTGAGCACGGTGCCGGCCTTGAAGCCCTGCACCACGGCGCGAATGAAACTCTCCAAAACGAAGGCATCGGTGATCAACCCCACCTGGCGGTTGCGTCGCACCCGTGACAAGGCCAACTGATGGGGCAAGGCACTGCTGGGCTGGTCTTCACCCAGCAGGCCGAACGGGAACTGGTAGCGGCTGACCTGACCGCCGCTGCGCACCTCGATTTCACTGAGCAGCACCGGGCTGGTGGGCGTGCCGAAGCGAACGCCGTAGGCAATCCGTACCTGATCGATGGCAGTGTCCTTGCCGGCGAACCAGCGGCGTTTGGGCAGGTATTGCGGCAGGGCCTGGGTTTCCAGGCTGCTGCGCGACGGTTCTTCCAGGAGCTCTTCCATACGTTTTTTCAACACCAGGGTGAGGAAGTCGGGCAGCGGCTGGGCCGGCTCAACGTGCCAGCTGGGCATCTGCGCTGCGGTGGCCAGCAGAAACCAGTAGAAACCATAGGGCGGCAAGGTCAGCAAAAAGTTCAGTTGGCCGATGGGCGGGAACGCACTGCCCCCCAGCATTTCCACCGGCACCATGCCGGCGTACTGGGAAAGGTCCAGCTCGGCGGCCTGAGCGGCGCGCGAAACGTTGGCCACGCACAGCACCAGTTCATTCTTGCCGTCGGGGCTGGTGTACTCGCGAATATAGGCCAGGATGCGCCGATTGCTGGGCGACAGCATCTTCAGGCTGCCGCGGCCAAACGCTTTCTGTTGCTTGCGCACGGCCAGCAGGCGCCGGGTCCAGTTGAGCAGTGAGTGAGGGTCATTGGATTGGGTCTCGACGTTCACCGACTGGTAACCGTAGAGCGGGTCCATGATCGGCGGCAGCACCAGGCTGGCGGGGTCGGCGCGAGAAAAACCGCCGTTGCGGTCGATGGACCACTGCATGGGGGTGCGGACGCCATCGCGGTCGCCCAGGTAAATGTTGTCGCCCATGCCGATTTCGTCACCGTAATACAGGGTCGGTGTACCCGGCATGGACAGCAGCAGGCTGTTGAGCAACTCGATGCGCCGACGGTCGCGCTCCAGCAACGGCGCCAGGCGCCGACGAATGCCCAGGTTGATGCGCGCACGGCGGTCGGCGGCGTAGTAGTTCCACAGGTAATCGCGCTCGCGGTCGGTGACCATTTCCAAGGTCAACTCATCGTGGTTGCGCAGGAAAATCGCCCACTGGCAGTTCGCGGGGATCTCCGGGGTCTGGCGCAGAATATCGGTAATGGGGAAACGGTCTTCCTGGGCCAGGGCCATGTACATGCGCGGCATCAGCGGGAAGTGGAACGCCATGTGGCACTCATCGCCGTTGTCGCCGAATACATCACCGAAATACAACTGGGTGTCTTCCGGCCATTGGTTGGCCTCGGCCAGCAGCATGCGGTCGGGGTAGTTGGCGTCGATCTCGGCACGGATCTGCTTGAGCACCTGGTGGGTTTCGGGCAGGTTCTCGTTGTTCGTGCCATCGCGCTCGATCAGGTAGGGGATGGCGTCCAGGCGCAGGCCGTCGATGCCCATGTCCAGCCAATAGCGCATGACCCCCAGCACCGCCTTCATCACCTGGGGGTTGTCGAAATTCAGGTCAGGCTGGTGGGAGTAGAAACGATGCCAGAAGTACTGCCCGGCCACCGGGTCCCAGGTCCAGTTGGACTTTTCCGTGTCCAGGAAGATGATTCGCGTGCCGTCGTACTTCTGGTCGGTGTCGGACCACACGTAGAAATCCCGCGCGCGCGACCCGGGCTTGGCCCGGCGGGCACGCTGGAACCAGGGGTGCTGGTCCGAGGTGTGGTTGATGACCAGTTCGGTGATCACCCGCAGGCCGCGCTTGTGGGCTTCGGTGATGAACCGCCGCGCGTCGGCCATGGTGCCGTAGTCGGGGCTCACCGCCTTGTATTCGGCGATGTCATAGCCATCATCGCGGCGCGGCGACGGGTAGAACGGCAACAGCCAGATGGTGTTGACGCCCAGTTCGGCAATGTAGTCGAGCTTGTCGATCAGGCCTGGAAAATCGCCGATACCATCATTGTTCGAATCGAAAAACGACTTGACGTGTACCTGGTAGATCACCGCGTCCTTGTACCACAACGGGTCGTTGATAAAGGCCGCGGTGCGGGGTTTCTTCGCCATGGGTCAGTCCTTTTCAGAGCGCCGCGCTGATGCGCCAGATGCCGAATGGCTGGTAGCCGGGGTCGATGCGCATCCACTGGGTTTTGCCGTACCAGGTCCAGCGGTGGCCGGTCATCAGGTCTTCGCCCTGGGTGGCCGCGCTGTCATCCAGGCCCAGCTCCCACAATGGCAGCTCGAAATGGGCTTCCTGAACGTTGTGCGGGTCGAGGCTGACGGCGATCAGGATGTAATTGCGTCGGTCGGCGGTGCGCTTGCCGAAATACAGGATGTTGTCATTCCAGCACTGGAAGAACGCCAGGCCCAGGTGGGTTTGCAAGGCCGGGTTCTGGCGGCGGATGCGGTTGAGCTGGGCGATTTCGGCGATGATATTGCCCGGCTGGGTATAGTCCCGCGGGCGGATCTCGTATTTCTCCGAGTCCAGGTATTCTTCCTTGCCCGGGATAGGCGCCGCTTCGCACAACTCGAAGCCCGAATACATGCCCCACAACCCTGAACCCATGGTGGCCAGGGCCGCGCGGATGAGGAAGCCGGCGCGGCCGGAATCGTGCAGGAAAAAGGGGTTGATGTCGGGGGTGTTGACGAAGAAGTTCGGCCGGTAGCAGTCGGACCACGGCGGCTGGTTGAGCTGGGTAAAGTACTCGGTGAGTTCAGCCTTGGTGTTGCGCCAGGTGAAGTAGGTGTAGCTCTGGGAATAGCCGACCTTGCCCAGGCGCGCCATCATTGCCGGTTTGGTGAATGCCTCGGCGAGGAACATGACATCAGGGTGTTCCCGGCGCACGTCTTCGATCAGCCATTGCCAAAACGGCAGCGGCTTGGTGTGGGGGTTGTCGACGCGGAAAATCTTGACGCCCTCTTCCACCCAGCCCACGACCACATCGCGCAGCGCCAACCATAAACCGGGAATGGCGTCGGCGGCGTAGAAATCGACGTTGACGATATCCTGGTATTTCTTCGGTGGGTTTTCCGCGTAGCGGATGGTGCCGTCCGGGCGCCAGCTGAACCAGCCCGGGTGCTCCACCAGCCAAGGGTGGTCCTGGGAGCACTGGATGGCGAAGTCCAGGGCGATTTCCAAGCCGTGCTCGGCGGCGGCCGCCACCAGGTTGCGGAAATCTTCACGGCTGCCCAGTTGCGGGTGAATGGCTTCGTGGCCGCCATCGGCGCTGCCGATGGCATACGGGCTGCCCGGATCCTCGGGGCCGGCCTCCAGCGAGTTGTTGCGGCCCTTGCGGTGCTTGCGACCGATGGGGTGAATGGGCGGGAAATACAGCACGTCGAAGCCCATGTCGCGGATCATCGGCAGGCGGCTGTGCACGTCATTGAAGGTGCCGTGGCGGGCCGGGTCGTCGGTGATCGAACGGGGGAACAGTTCATACCAGCTGGCGAACTGGGCCCGCTCACGTTCCACCTCAACGGGGAATTCATGGCTCTTGCTCAGGTAGGCACGCGGGTCGGCCAGGCTCATCAGTGCGGCCGTGTCCTTTTGCAGCAACAGCGCCACCTTGCCGTCCTGATCCAGGCCCTGGAACTCATCGTGCAGGTGCATCAGCTGGCGGCGCAGGGTCTCTTCGCTTTTTTCGGCGCTCTGCACCAAGTGGCGGCGGCCCTCTTCCAGCTCCAGGCCGATGGGCACGCCTGCGGCGTATTTCTTTTCCAGCTCGTAGCGGTAGGTGGCGAAGAGGTCGATCCACGCCTCGATGGTGAACACATGGCGGCCCACCTCACTGACGCTGAACTGGCCTTGCCAGCTGTCGTTGCCCAAGTCCTTCATGGCCGAGCTGTGCCACTGGCTACTGCCCAGCGCGCGCCAGCGCAGCACCACGGCCAGCTTGTCGTGGCCATCGGCGAACACTTTGCTGTCCACGGTCAGGCTTTGTCCGGTCACGGCCTTGACCGCGAACTGGCCGCCATCAATGGCGGGCCGGGTGTTTTCGATCACGATCCGAGGCAGCAGCAAGGCCTGGGACAGGCTCAGTGCCTGCTCGTTGGTTTGCTCGGCCGCCTGGCCGGTTTCGAAGGGTTGATCCGCGGTCATCGAGCATCTCCTACACGCCCCAAGGACGCTCATCCATTACCAGAAAAGGCCGGCCAACGCTGCCGACGCATGCATTAAGTTCCGAGCCATGGGGGTGCTGAAAGTTCATCGGCAATGATGCCCGGGAGTCATCGGCGAAAACCTGGTGTCCAGATCCCTGACAGCCCCACGAACCTGGGAGGAACCCCATGAATATCCCGATTCCCGCCGAAACCCCGGACCCCAACATCGACGACCCCACCCTGCCGCCGCCTGACCCCGAGACCGAACCCGACGAGCTGCCGGTCAAGCCCACCGTGCCGCCAACCGTGGGCGACCCGCCCAGCCAGGAACCGCCGGCACAGCTGTAAGGTTTTTTTCGCGATAGCGACTACAGAGCATAGATGGGGTGGGAATAAGCGTGACCCGATAGTCATGAATTTTTTCGCCCCAGCGCCGCGCACCATGCACCCACGTAGCAGCGGACCTGGCCGCGTCACGAACGCCCCGCAGTGTCCTGCACAAACAAGGCAGACGAGGGTGCATGTCCTGGCATCTCCAACTTTCCCGGATTCCGTGAAGAACCTTTAAATCGGCTGACCGTCGATCAGGCCGAACGGCGCTAATGGGCCGGGTGCGGTCTAACGTCCGTACACCCATAACAATAGGGAGAGGAGTCATGCCCGTGGAAATTGATGCCAAGACTCAACGCTGCACGCTGATCGAGCAGGACGTTCGCTATGAAGGGCCTGCCGCCCAGATCCGGATCAGCACCGACGAGCAATTGCGCATGTCCATCGCTGAACTCAACGGCCACCGCGTGCCCATCACCGAAGTCGAAGCGGACGCCCTGACCGTGGCCGGAGCCGTGGACGGCAGGAAGCACCTGAAGGCCACTACCTCCGGTTCGGTGATCTGAACCGCTGTGGGGCTGGGCGCCCCTGCCCCTACCCCGCCGTGCCGGACGCGAGCACCCGGGGTGCCTTGCCAGCGTAGAGATCGTCGATCAGCGTCGCGCGGCCCTGCAAGACCAGACGCTGGTTGATCGAGCCCTTGTCGGTGATTTCACCCCGGTCGATGGAGGGCGGGTCCTCAGCCAGGGCCGCCCAGTCCAGGCGGCTGGCGCTGCCGGTGGCGTCGGCGTTCAAGTGGGCAAGCAGGCCGGCCAGCCAGTCCTGCACAGGCGCTGCAGCCACCACCTGGGCAACCGAGGCGTCGTGGCCAAGGCCACTGAGCTGACGACACTCGTCCAGCCGTGGAAACACCAGCAGCCCCAGGCGCTCGCGATCCGGCCCCACCACCACGACGTCGTGCACATACGGCGCGCCCTCGAGAATGACCCGTGTGCGCAAGGGCCCGACGCTGACGAACACCCCAGACGACAACTTGAAGTCTTCAGCGATGCGCCCGTCGAACATCAGCCCCAACTGCGGGTTGCGCGGGTCAGCCAGCCTCACCGCATCGCCCGAACAATAGAAGCCCTGCTCGTCGAAGGCTTCACGGGTCTGTTGCGGCGAGCGCCAGTAGCCAGGCATTACGTGGGGGCCACGGAAGCGCACTTCCAGCTTGCCGTCGCGCGGCACCAGCTTGACCTCGCAGCCGGGGGCCGGCAGGCCGACGTAGCCGGCAACCGAGAGCGGGCCGGTGGTGAAGGTGCACGAAGGCGACGTCTCGGTCATGCCCAGCCCGGCCATCATGCGGATACGCTCGCCACAGTGCGCCACCGATACCTTGTCGAGCCGGTCCCACACGGCCTGGGACAAGCCGGCGCCAGCGAAGAAAAACAGCTTCATGCGGGCGAAGAAGGTTTCCCGCAGGCCGGCGTCCGCTTCCAGGCGGCTGACCAACTCTTCCCAGCCCTTGGGCACCGTGAGGTAGGCAGTGGGCGAAATCTCGGCAAGGTTGCGCAAGGTCTCGCCGAACAATGCGGGGGTCGGCTTGCCATCGTCGATGTACAGGCTGCCGCCGTTGTACAGGACGATACCGACGTTGTGGCTGCCACCAAACGTGTGGTTCCACGGCAGCCAGTCCACCAGCACCGGCGGCTCGTCGGCGAATTCGGGGAAGGTCTGCAGCAACATTTGCTGATTGGCGCAGAGCATGCCCTGGGTGGTGATCACGCCCTTGGGCAGTTTGGTGGAACCGGACGTGAACAGGAATTTGGCGATGCTGTCGGCGGTCAACGCGCTGAACGCGGCGTCTGCCCGGGCACCGCCCGTTCCTGCCAGCAGATCGGCGAAGGCCAGGCTCGGACGCCCTGGTAACCGGCCGTCGCCCAGCACCACGGGCAGATGGGCCGGCAACACGGCGGCGATAGCCGCGCCATAGCTGGCATCGGCGGCATAGACCAGCCCAGGGGTCAGGGTGTCGATGATGTGGCGCAGCTTGCCGTAGTCGCGTGATACCAGCGAGTAGGCCGGCGACACCGGGCAATACGGCACCCCGGCATAGAGCGCCGCGCAGTTCAGTTGCAGGTGTTCCAGGTCGTTGCCGGAGAGAATCACCAACGGCCGCTCGGCGCTGAGGTCGAACCCCAGCAGGTGTTCGGCGATGACCCGGGTACGCGCCAGCATCTGCGCATAGCTGATGCGCTGCCACTGCCCATCGGCGCCGCGCCGGGCCACAAAGGTTTGCTGCGGACGCAGCCGGGCCCAGTGCTGCAGGCGCTCCATCAGGCGATGCGGGTGAGCCTGCAGCGGTTCGAGCGCACGCATGTGCAGCACGCCCTGCACTTCATCGACCTGCACCTGCGGGTGGCCGATGTTCACGGCGCGCCAGGGCGCCTCCATTGAACGGTTCACGTGATATCCCTCTGCCTGTTGTTTTTGTTGAAGCAGTGAATCAAGCGCTTGCTGGCACGCCAGCGCCAACCTCGCCTAGATAGGGTAATGCCGCGGGCCGTTCTGCAAGGTTACCCAGCGCAGTTGGGTGAACTGCTCGATGGCCGCGGTGGCGCCGAAGCTGCCGTAGCCACTGGCCTTGACGCCGCCGAACGGCATGTGGGCCTCGTCGTGCACGGTAGGGCCGTTGATGTGGCAGATGCCTGACTCCAGGCGCTGGGCCAGCGCCAGGGCGCGGCGGGTGTCGCGGCTGAAGATGGCCGCCGACAGGCCGAACGCCGAGTCGTTGGCCAAGGCCAGCAAGGCCTCGTCGCCGTCACCGCGCAGTACCACGGCGACCGGGCCGAACGACTCCTCGGCATACAGGCGCATGGCCGGGGTGACATGGTCGAGCAACACCGGCTGCATCACACTGCCCTGGGGAGTGCCCCCGCAGACCCGCCGGGCACCCTGCCCCACGGCATCGTCCACCAGCCCTTGAATACGCACGGCAGCGGACGGGTCCACCAATGCCCCCAGCACCGAGCGACTGTCGGCAGGATCGCCAGCACGCAAGCCCGCGACCTTGCGCGCCAGGCGAGCGACGAAATCGTCGGCCACCTCGGCGTCGACGATCAGGCGCTCGGTGGACATGCAAATCTGCCCCTGGTTGAAATACGCACCGAAGGCCGCGGCCTCGACGGCTGCGTCCAGGTCGGCGTCGGCCAGCACCAGGAACGGCGCCTTGCCACCCAGTTCCAGCAGCGCAGGCTTGAGGTGGCGGGCCGCGACCTGGCCGATGATGCGGCCCACATGGGTGGAACCGGTGAAGTTGACCCGGCGCACCGCCGGGTGGGCGATCAGGCGCTCGACGATGGCCGCGGCGTCGGCCGGCGCGTTGCTGATGATGTTCACCACGCCAGCACCCAGGCCGGCGTCTTCCAGCACCTGGCCGATCAGGCGGTGCACGGCCGGGCTCAGTTCCGAAGACTTGAGCACCACGGTATTGCCGCAGGCCAGCGGCATGGCGATGGCGCGGGTGGCGAGAATGACCGGGGCGTTCCAGGGGGCGATGCTGAGGATGACCCCGCACGGTTGGCGCAATGCCATGGCGAAGCTGCCAGGCACATCGGAGGGGATCACCTGGCCGTGCACCTGGGTGGTCAAGGCGGCGGCTTCCCGCAGGATATTGGCGGCCAGTTGCACATTGAAGCCATACCAGTTGGCCATCGCTCCGGTTTCGCTGGCCATGGCCACGAACTCGGTGCTGCGCGCCAGCAGGTTGTCGGCGGCGCGCAGCAGGCGGTCGCGGCGCTCGCCGGGGCCCAGTGCCGCCCAGGCGGGAAACGCGGCCTGGGCGGCGTCGACTGCGGCGTCGGCGTCTTCCAGGCTGGCCGCGGCGGCGATGGACACCACCTGGCCGGTCATCGGGCAACGACGCTCGAAGGTGCGGCCATCACGGGCGCCGACGGCCTTGCCGGCGATCAGCAGAGGGACTTCGAACATGGTGCATTCCTCGTTGTTATGGTTGTCGGGAATGATCGTCAAGGGTTGCGCATGGGGTGCCGGGCGCCACTCGGGCGCCCGGCAACGGGATGCTCGATCAGCGCTTGTAAGCCTGCAACCCCGGCTTGATGCTCTTGTCGTCCAGGAACTGTTTCAACCCCTGCTCGCGGCCGTGCTCGGGGTCGCGCAGCTGCGCCTGGTCGAGTTTGGCGTACAGGTAGTCCTCGCTTTGCTCCCAGGTCAGCTCGCGGCAGCGCTTGAAGCCATTCTTCGCCGCGCGCAGTACCACCGGGTTCTTGTCCAGCAGGTCGCGGGCCAGCAGTATCACTTCTTCACGCAACTGGGCCAGCGGCACGCTCTTGTTCACCAGACCCATTTGCGCGGCCTTGGCGCCGTCGAACGTCTTGCCGGTCATGATGTAGTACAGCGACTGGCGGTGGCCCACGGTGTCGGCCATGGCCTTGCTGACCAGGTTGCCCGGCGGGATGCCCCAGTTGATCTCCGACAGGCCGAAGGTCGCCTCGTCGGCGCAGATGGCCAGGTCACAGGCCACCAGTGGGCTGAAACCGCCACCAAAGCACCAGCCGTTGACCATGGCGATGGTCGGCTTGCTGTACAGGCGCAACAGCTTCCATTGCCATTCCGAGGCATCGCGGCGGATACGCTCCTGCAGGATTTCCGGGCCGGCATCCACTTCGCGGAAGTATTCCTTGAGGTCCATCCCGGCGGTCCAGGCACTGCCAGCGCCGGTGAGCACCAGTACCCGGGCATCGGCGTCCTGCTCGACCGTTTCCAGTACATCGCGCATTTCCCGGTTCAGGGTCGGGCTCATGGCATTGCGTTTTTCCGGACGGTTCAAGGTGACCCAGGCGATACCGTCTTCGACGTCGACGGTGACGGTTTGCCAGCGATTTTGGTAACGGCTCATCTCACACCTCTTGTTCTTTGATTTGTGCGTTGCGAATGACCAGACGGTAGCGCGGCAAAATGGTTACGTCAATTAATGGTTTATCTTATTAACTATATTTTTGCAGTGAAGCACTCACCGGCGCCCGCTGGCCGCTTGCCAGCGCCAGCGTTGCCAGCGCCGCGACCACCAACCCCGGCGCGGCGGCCAGCAGCACGCCGCCTACCCCACCCCCGCGGCCAGCACGTGGCCTGCGGCCAACGGCCCGGCCATGGACCCCAGCCGCCCCACTGCCACACATGCCCCGGTGCCGGTGCCGCGCATGTCCGCCGGGTAGAGCCGTGGCGCCAGCGCATACAGCACCAACTGCCCGCCAATGCAGCAGTAACCGGCCGCGAGCCCGGCCACGGCCATGGCCACGAACGTGCTGGCCAGGCCCAGGCCGGCCAGCGACAGCAGCATGCCCAGGTAGGCGACGGTCACGGCCAGTGCCGTGCGGTTGCGGTCCATCAGGCGGCCGGTCAGGAACGAACCCGCTGCCCCACCCAAGTTGAACAGCACTTGAATGTAACCCGCGTCAGCACGGCTATACCCCTGGGCCATCAGCAGCGAAGGCAGCCAGTTGAGCAGCATGTACAGCACGGTGAGGGTGAAGAAGCACGCCAGCCACAGGAGCAGTGTGCGGCGCCCGCGCCCTTCGCTGAACAGGCGGGCGACCGATGCCCCCGCGGCGTGCCGTGCGGGGGCCGCAAGCGGGCCGGCAGGTAGCCAGGCCAGCAGCCCCGCAGCAATGGCCAGGGGTGCCACACCGCCGACCTGAAACACCAGGCGCCAGTCGTCCCCTACCCCGGCCAGGCTGATCACGGCCGCCAGGGCGCCGCCCAGGGGAACGCCGCAGTAGGTCAGGCTCACCGCGGTGCTGCGCCAATGGGGCGCGGCCGCTTCACTGGCCACGGCAATAATGATTGGCAGCGCCGCCCCCAGGCCCAGGCCGGTGAGCAATCGGGCCAGCAACAGGCTGGGAAAGCTCAGCGCGTGGGCGGTGAACCAGGTGAAGGCGCCAAACAGCATCACGGCGGCCAGCAACACGGGCTTGCGCCCGGCGCGGTCGGCCAGCCAGCCGCCCAGGAAGGCGCCGGGCAAAAGCCCCATCAGCCCGGCGCTGAACACCCAGCCCAGTTGCTCGGTGTTCAGGCCCAGGGCCTTGGCCATGAACGGGGCGGCAGTGCCGGTGGATTGCAGGTCGAAGCCTTCAAGCAAGGCAACGGCGAAGCACAGCGCAACGGTCATAACCGCGCGCTGGGAAGCAGCGGGAAGCAAAGGCATGGCGTGCATCTCTTGTTGTGGTTGTGGGGCACGTGGGTAACACAATTAATGATTATATCTATTAATCAATTGCTTTCCACCCGGACCCGCTTCACGCCTTGTGCGAATTGTGCTGAACCAAGCGATAGCCGCCTCTGTCGTAGTTATAAGCCGACTACACTGGCTTGTGCTGTGCAATGAGATGGTTCATCCAACTGATCGAGGACGTCATCCATGAAGCGATTGCTAGGCTGTGGGCTGTTAGTACTGGCGGGGGCGCTGAGCTTCCAGGCCAGCGCGGCGGACGATGATACGTGCAATGCCAACATTCAGCGCTTGCAGGACCGGGTCAATAGCGCCGGCACCACCGATCCCAAGGTCAAGGAACTGGTGACCAAGGACATCGAGAGTGCAAGTGCGGCCCGCGACAAAGGCAACGTGAAGGAATGCCTGGCCATCACTGACCGGGTCAAGAGCCGCCTGGACAAGTACAACAAGTAATTCCCGCCGTGGGCGCCCGCCGTACCGGCCCCACGCGTTCTCTCAGACCTGACCGCCGCTTTCCAGGCGCGCGGTCAGGTCATTCAGCGCTGTGCGCAGCGCGGCAACCAGTGCCACCAGCGGTTCCCCCGGGCTCGAGCACGCCTGTTCCACCTGATCACAGGCGTCGACCACGTGCGCGGCGCGAATGATGCGCGCGCCCCCCTTGATCCGATGCGCAAGGTCGGCAATGGCTTGGCGATCCCCGTCCAGGTCGAGCGCGTCCAGGGTCAGCAGGTCCTGGCGGCAGCAATCCGTCAGGCCGTCGAGCAGTTGCTTCAATGCCTGGGTGTCGGCACCGGTCAGCTCTTGCAGTGCCCCCAGGTCATGCCCACCACGCCCTGGGTCGGGCGTCGGCGCCTGTTCGCTGCCGGACGGCTCCAGCGCCTGTGCCAGCGCGGTAAGGCTCAAGGGCTTGAACAGGCAGCCGTCCATGCCAGCGGCCAGGCAGCGGGCGCGCTCCTGAGGCACGGCATTGGCGGTAAAACCCAACACCTTGCACCGGGCTCCCCCGCTGCGCTGCTCGTGCAGCCGGATGGCCTGGACCAGTTGGTAGCCGTCCAGGCCGGGCATGTTGCAATCGCTCATGACCAGGTCGAAGTCACCGCGCAGCCAGCTCAGCAGGCCAGTGTTGCCATCCTCGGCCAAGGTGACCCGGTGGCCCAGGTAAGTCAGTTGCTGCTGCAACAGGATTCGGTTGGCGCGGTAGTCGTCGACCACCAGTACGTTCAGCGAACGGCTGGCAACGGGCACGTCCAAGGCATCCGCCTGCCTGGCCGTCGCCCACCCCAGGGTCAGTTCAAACCCCGCCTGGGTTCCCTGCCCCAGCGTGCTCTGCAGGGCCAGGTGCCCGCCCATCATGGTGCACAAGGTGCGGCTGATGTTCAGGCCCAGGCCGCAGCCCTCACGCGCCGATTGCTGATGGTTGCTGGCCTGGGTGAAGGCGCTGCCCAATTGCGCGACTTCGTCGGGGGGAATGCCCACCCCCGTGTCGCTGACGGTCAGTTTCACCCAGAGCCCCGCGTCGCCGGGACGCAGGTGCACCGCCACCCGCACTTCGCCTTCGTGGGTGAACTTCACCGCGTTGCTCAGCAGGTTGGACACAATCTGCTTGAACCGCAGTGGGTCCAGCAACACCAGGGAGCCGGCCTGCCCTTCGACATCGAGCACCAGGCGCAGGCGCTTGTGCCGGGCCTGCACTTCGAACAGGCGGACCACGGCTTCGACATGCCCCATCAGGTCGGTGGGTTTTGGTTCCAGCGTCAGGTGGCCGGTTTCGATGCGGGTAATGTCGAGAATGTCGCCAATCAGTGCCAACAGACTGTTGGCGGCGCTGGCGGCCACTTCGATGGACAGGTGGTCGAACACGCCCTGTTCTGATTTCTTCAGCGCCAGTTCGAGCATGCCCGTGATGGCGTTCATGGGCGTGCGGATTTCATGGCTCATGGTGGCCAGAAACACTGTCTTGGCGCGGTTGGCGGCTTCGGCCTGCTCCTTGGCCTGCTGATAGGCCAGCAATAGCCGTTGGCGCTCGGTGATGTCGATCCAGCCGCCAATCAGCCCGGCGATGGCGCCGTCGGTGGTGGTGTAGGGCAGCGCCCAATGGTAGATGGTCATGAGCTCACCGTTGTGCAGGCGTACCTGGCGGTCGGCGACTACCTTGACGTTGTCCTTCATCGCTTGCAGGTACGCCTGCTGATAGGACTCGGCCTCCTCGAAGGTAAAGGCAATGGTCTGGCCGACGGGCTTGCCGACCACGTCGTCGAGCTGCACCTGCAAGGCTTCCAGGTAACTGGCGTTGCAGGTCAACAGATAGCCTTTCGGGTCGCGCACGTAAATGGGGTGCGGGGTGCCATCGATCATCACGCGCATGAACTCCAACTGGTCGGTCAAGGCCACTTCCGCCTTGACCCGGCGGCGTACCTGCCGCCGCAGCTGGGTGATCCAGCCCAACCCCAGGCCCAGCAGCACCACCACCATGATGCTCAATTGCACGATGTGCCAGCGGTGGCGGCTCCAGAAGCTTTCCTCCAGCACCACCTCCCCGCGCCAGCGCGCCGCCAGGTCGTTGAACTCCTGGGGCGGGATGGCCAGCAGTGCCTTGTTCAGGATCGACAGCAGCTCCGGGGCATGGTGCGAGGTGGCGAACGCCACGCTCGCGGGGCGCACCGGCAGCGTGGCATTGATGTGCAGGCGCCCCGCGTACTGGCGGAAGATGCGGTAGCGCGCCCCGATCAACGTGAGCATTGCCGCGTCCGCCGCGCCGTTGGCGACCATGGACAGCGCATGGTCGGCACTGGGGGCCGGCACCGGAATGACGCCGGGGTATTGCTCGCGCAGCACATCGAACAGGAAACTGCCATGGATCACCGCCAGGCGCTTGCCATCCATCTGCTCCAGGGAGTGCGGCGCTATTTCGCCATCCCGGGTCACCAGCACCCGCGGACTGCTCATGTAGGCCCGGGTGAAACTCAACTGCTGCTCCCTGGCCGGACTGGGTGGCAACGCCGCCAGCAGGTCGGCGTCGCCGCGCTGCACGCGGTTGATCATTTCGGCCAGTGACTTGCCCGTCTGCACTTCGAACTCCAGGCCGGTCATTTGCCCGATCACCTCCAGCACCTGGGCGCTGATCCCGCGGTAACGGCCTTGGCTGTCCAGGTAACTGAGGGGCAGGAACTGGGGGTCTATCAATACTTTCAGGGTCCCGGCATTGGCCAGCCAGCGCTGCTCGGCTTCACTCAGGGCCAGGGCGTGCCGTTGCCCGATGGTCACCCCGCCCACGCTCCAGCGCCCCAGAATGGCCAGCCGCTCGTGGTCGGGAATGGCCTGCAGGGCAGCGTTCACCAGGGTCAGCAGGCGGCTGTTGCGCGCCGAGAAGGCGAAGCCGAAGTAGTTGCTCTGCACTTGCGGCAGGTGGCTGAGGTACAAGCCATTGAGTTGCCCTTTGTACACCTGGTAGTAAGCGCCCAGGGCGTTGCCCAGAAACACATCGGCCTGGCCGAACGCCACGGCCCCCAGCGCCGCCACGGAGGAGGAATACAGCTGGATGCGCGCGCCGGGGTACAGATCCTGGACCACGGCCTGGGGCAAGTAGAACTCCTGCATCGCCAGGCGCCGGTTATCCAGGCCGCCGAACAGCGCGGTGCGGTCATCGCTGCGGCTGGCCAGCACGGACTCATCCTGGGCATAAGCCTGGGACAGCATCAGGTTGGCGGTGGCGGCCTCGAACACATTGGAGGTGCCCAGCACATCGATCGAGCCGTCGCGCACCGCCGCCAGGGCTTCGGCGCGGCTGGGGTAGCGCACCACTTCGACGCTGAGGTTGAGCAGGCTGGCCACCAGCCCGGCATAGTCGGCGGTGATGCCCTCGTACTCTTGGCCAGTGCCCAGGATATCGAAGGGCGCGTATTCCGGCTGGCTGACCCCCAGGCGCAGTACCCGCCGCTGCCACAGCCAGCGGCGGTCATCGTCGGTCAGCTCCAGGCGCTCCACCTGCCCCGGCGGCAGGGTGGACCGGCCGTACAGCACGGGCGCCTGGGGGGCGGCCAGGGCCGCGGGCGCGCACAACAGCCAGAACCAGCAAAACATCCGTGTGAACATGGTGCCGCCCTTAGATCAAGGCATGCCGCCTGGCCAGGTCCGCCAGGTCGACCAGGGACTGCACCCGCAGTTTCTCGATCAGCCGCGCCTTGTAGGTGCTGACGGTCTTGTTGCTCAGCAGCATGGCGTCGCCGATGGCCTTGTTGCTGTAGCCGCGGGCCAGTTGTTGCAGTATCAGCAACTCGCGGTCGGTAAGGCGGGCGATGCATTGGGCCTCGGTGTCCAGGCAATCACCACGGTGTACCGAGCTCAGGGCCACGTCGGGAAAGTAGGTGTAGCCAGAGGTGACCGCCTGCACGGCCTTGACCAACTCGGTGAGGTTGTCGGACTTGCACACGTAGCCCGCGGCGCCCACCTTCATGCAGCGCAAGGAAAAGTAGTCGGGCGCCTGGGACGTCAGCACCAGGATCTTGACGGGCAACTCCAGCGCCTTGATCCGCTGGATGACCTCCAGGCCGTCCATCTTGGGCATGCCTATGTCGAGAATGACCAACTGGGCGCCGTAGTCGCGCACCATCTGCACCGCATCGGCGCCATTGTCGGTCTCTGCCACTACCTTGACCTTCATCTTTTCCAGCAGCAAACGCACGCTGGCACGGATGAACGGGTGGTCGTCGACAATCATTGCTCTGTACATGGCATCCTCGCTTGGCAGACGGTCGAGCAGCGGCGATGCAAACACCCCGCTGCCCGTAATGCCGCAGTATTGGCGCCATAGGCTGTAGGAAAAAGCCGGACGATTCCGAATGAAACTCGGAAATTTCCCAAATACCGAAACCCTCCACCGGCTTCGCACCTCCGCCAACCGCCGTGGTCTATTACCGGGAACCCCGAGGGAAAAACCGATACCATGGCCGACCTTGCCGCCCTGTCCGAACAGCCCGAGTTACCGCCGGACCTGCACTATGTGGATGACAGCCAGCCCGGCATCCGCCGCGAACGCGAAGGCGACCACTTCGTCTATTTCACCGCCAAGGGCGCGCTTATCGAAGACCCCGCGGTCATCAAGCGCATCAACGCCTTGGCGGTGCCGCCCGCCTACACCGACGTGTGGATATGCGCCGACCCGCGCGGCCACCTGCAGGCCACCGGCCGCGATGCCCGCGGGCGCAAGCAGTACCGCTACCACGTGCGCTGGCGCGAGGTGCGCGACGAAAACAAGTACGCGCGCATGGTGGCGTTCGGCAATGCGCTGCCCAAGCTGCGCAAGCAACTGGAAAGCCACCTGGCACTGCCCGGCCTGGACCGCAACAAGGTCATGGCCACGGTGATCTACCTGTTGGACACCACCTTGATCCGCGTCGGTAACAGCCAATATGCCCGCGACAACAAGTCCTACGGCCTGACCACCCTGCGCAACCGCCATGTGGCGGTGAAGGGCAGCGCCATCGAGTTTCATTTCCGCGGCAAGAGCGGCGTGGAGCACCGGGTGTCGGTCAAAGACCGGCGCGTGGCGCGGATCGTCAAGCGCTGCCTGGAATTGCCAGGGCAGCATCTGTTCCAGTACCTGGACGACCAGGGTGAGCGCCACACGGTCACCTCATCGGACGTCAATGCCTACCTGCAAGACATGACCGGTGCGGACTTCACCGCCAAGGACTACCGCACCTGGGCCGGCAGCGCACTGGCCTTGGCCATGCTGCGCGAACTGCACTGGCAGCCGGAACCGGAGGCCAAACGCCAGATCGTCGAAATGGTCAAGGCAGTGGCGCGTACCTTGGGCAACACCCCGGCCGTGTGCCGGCGCTGCTACATTCACCCGGCGGTGCTGGAGCGCTACGTGCTGGGGGAACTGGCGAAGCTGCCCAAACCACGCAAGCGCAAGGGTTTGCGCCTGGAAGAGGTGGCGCTGGCGACATTTCTGCAGCGCTTGCTGGACCTTCAGGCCGCCCCGGCGTGATGGAGGGAACGGCGATGGGCTACCTTTGTCGGTTATAAGACGCCCATAGCCATTACAGGTGCAGTGCTCCATGAAACCGATCGGCCAGTCCGGCTACGTGCAAGTACGCGGTGCCCGCGAGCACAACCTCAAGAACGTCGACGTCGACATTCCCCGCGACGCCCTGGTGGTGTTCACCGGGGTGTCAGGCTCAGGCAAGTCATCGCTGGCCTTCGGCACCTTGTACGCCGAAGCGCAGCGCCGCTACTTCGAGTCAGTGGCACCCTATGCCCGCCGCTTGATCGACCAGGTGGGCGTGCCCGATGTCGACCGCATCGATGGCCTGCCGCCGGCCGTGGCGCTGCAGCAGCAACGTGGTACGCCCAGCACGCGCTCGTCGGTGGGCAGCGTTACAACCCTGGGCAGCCTGGTGCGCATGCTGTACTCGCGCGCCGGCCACTACCCGGCCGGCATGAGCATCCTGTATGCCGAAGACTTCTCCCCCAACACCCCCCAGGGCGCCTGCCCCGAGTGCCACGGCCTTGGCCGCGTGTACGAAGTGAATGAACAGACCATGGTGCCGGATGACTCGCTGACCATTCGCGAGCGCGCCGTGGCGGCCTGGCCCACGGCCTGGCAAGGCCAGAACTTGCGCGACATTCTGGTGACCCTGGGCTATGACGTGGACATTCCCTGGCGCGACCTGCCCCAGGAACAGCGCGACTGGATTCTGTACACCGAAGAGCAGCCGACGGTGCCGGTGTACGCCGGCCTGACCCCGGCCGAAACCCGCCAGGCCCTGAAACGCAAGCTGGAGCCCAGTTACCAGGGCACCTTCACCGGGGCACGGCGTTACGTGCTGCATACGTTCACCCACTCCCAGAGCGCGCTGATGAAAAAGCGCGTCAGCCAGTTCATGCGCGGCACCCTGTGCCCGTTGTGCGAAGGCAAGCGCCTGAAACAGCAAGCGCTGCAAGTGACGTTCGCCGGCCTGGACATCGGCGAATTCTCGCAAATGCCCTTGGCACGCCTGACCGAGGTGCTGGCCCCCCTGGCTACCCACGGAGACCCCAACGGCCTGTCGGTGGAAAAGCACCTGGCCGCCCAGCGCCTGGCCCACGACCTGCTGCAACGCCTTCACACGCTCACCGACCTGGGCCTGGGGTATTTGGCCCTGGAACGCAGCACCCCCACGCTGTCGTCCGGCGAACTGCAACGCCTGCGCCTGGCCACCCAGCTCAACTCGCAGCTGTTCGGGGTGATCTATGTGCTGGACGAGCCGTCCGCCGGCCTGCACCCTGCCGATGGCGAAGCCCTGTTCGACGCCTTGCAGCGGCTCAAGGCCGCCGGCAACACCTTGTTCGTGGTGGAGCACGACCTGGAAACCATGCGCCGCGCCGATTGGCTGGTGGACGTTGGCCCGGCGGCGGGCGAGCACGGCGGCACCGTGCTGTTCAGCGGACCACCCCATGGCCTGGCCGACATCGAAGCATCGCAGACGCGCCTGCACCTGTATGGCGACGCCCACCCGTTGCCCCACCCGCGGCGCAAGCCCGTGGACTGGCTGAAGCTGGCGGACGTGACGCGCAACAACCTGCAGCGCCTGGCCGTGGACTTCCCCCTGCACGCATTCACCGCGGTAACCGGGGTCAGTGGCTCGGGCAAATCCAGCCTGGTCAGCCAGGCGCTGCTGGAACTGGTGGCCGAAGCCCTGGGGCATCCGTTGGCCGACGAAGACGACAGCCCCGATAACCCCTTGGAAGACGCCGCGCCGGTGACCGAGTCCGGGCACATCGTCAGCGGCATGGGGGCCATTCAGCGGCTGGTGAAGGTGGACCAGAAACCCATCGGCCGTACGCCGCGTTCGAACCTGGCGACTTACACCGGGCTGTTCGACCAGGTGCGCAAACTCTTCGCGGCCACGCCCGCGGCCCGTGAGCGCGGCTTCGATGCCGGGCAATTTTCCTTCAACGTCGCCAAGGGCCGTTGCCCGCAATGCGAAGGCGAGGGCTTTGTCAGCGTCGAGCTACTGTTCATGCCCAGCGTCTACGCCCCCTGCCCCACCTGCCACGGCCAGCGCTACAGCCCGCAGACCCTGGAGGTGGAATGCCTGGGGCTGAACATCGCCCAGGTGCTGCAACTGACCGTGGACCAGGCCTGCGAGGTATTCGCCCAACAGCCCCCCGTGCTGCGCGCCCTGGCGGTGCTGCGCGATATCGGCCTGGGCTACCTGCGCCTGGGCCAGCCCGCCACGGAGCTGTCCGGCGGCGAGGCCCAGCGCATCAAGCTGGCCACCGAACTGCAACGTGGCCAGCGCGGCGCCACGCTGTACGTGCTCGACGAACCCACCACGGGGCTGCACCCCTGTGACGTGGACCGGCTGCTGGCCCAGCTCAACGGCCTGGTGGACGCCGGCAACACGGTGATCGTGGTGGAGCACGACATGCGCGTGGTCGCCCAGTGCGACTGGGTCATCGACATGGGCCCGGGGGCTGGCGACAAGGGCGGCAGCGTGGTGGCCTGCGGGCGCCCGGAAAAAGTCGCCAAGGCCCGCGCCAGCCGCACGGCGCCCTACCTGGCGGCCGTACTGGCCAGCACCTGACGCCGGCTGAACTCTTGCCCGCCTGGGCCAGTCGACTGTGCACACTCATTGCCCAGAGGCTGGCCATGCAGATATCCCTTCAACACCAGGTGGCGCTCGTCACCGGCGCCAGTTCCGGCCTGGGAGCCGGCGCGGCCGAGGCGCTGGCCGAGGCCGGCGCCGCCGTGGTGGTCAACTACAACCGCCATGCCGAACCGGCCGAGGCACTGGCCGAGCGCATTCGCGAAAACGGCGGCAAGGCCCTGGCCCTGCAGGCCGATGTGTCCCAGGAAGACCAGGTTGAGGCGCTGTTTGCGCGCACGGTGGAAACCTTCGGTGCCCTGGATATTTTGCTGGCCAATTCCGGCCTGCAGAAGGACGCCGCCACGGTGGACATGACCCTGGCCGACTGGAACCAGGTGCTGCAGGTCAACCTCACGGGCCAGTTCCTGTGCGCCCGCGCGGCGCTGCGCCAATTCATCAAACAGGGGCCGCGCCCGTGGGTTTCCCGCGCACAGGGCAAGATCATCCACATGAGTTCGGTGCACCAGCTGATTCCCTGGGCCGGGCACGCCAACTATGCCGCGTCCAAGGGCGCCATTGACTTGCTGATGCGCAGCATTGCCCAGGAGGTCGGTGGCCAGGGTATCCGCGTCAACGCCATCGCCCCCGGCGCGATCAAGACCGCCATCAACCAGGACACCACACAAGGCGAAAAAGGCCAGCGCCTGCTGGAGCTGATTCCCCAAGGCCGCCTGGGCGAGGTCCAGGACATCGCCAATGCGGTGGTGTGGCTGGCTTCCGATGCTTCTGACTATATCCACGGCACCACCCTGTTCATCGACGGCGGCATGAGCCTTTACCCAGGATTCAAAGACAATGGCTGAACACGCACGAAGCAGTACCCAAAGCCCGATCGAAGCCCACGGCATCATCGGCGACATGCGCAGTGCTGCCCTGGTGGCCGATACCGGGGCGGTGGACTTTTTCTGCTGGCCGGACTTCGACAGCCCGTCCATCTTCACTGCTCTGCTCGATACCCCCGAAGCCGGTGTGTTCGAGCTGGCACCGGTACTACCGCATGCCCGTCGGCAGCAGATCTACCTGCCAGACAGCAACATTCTGCAAACCCGCTGGATCGATACCGGTTCGGTGGTCGAGGTCACCGACCTGATGCCCATTGGCGAGAGCCCTGACGACATGCCTCGGCTGGTTCGGCGCATTCGCGCGGTCAATGGCCAGGCGCAGGTGCGCATGCGGTGCCGGGTGCGCCACGATTACAACCGTGCCGCCACCCAGCCGCGCCTGGATGGCGAGCAGGTGTGCTTTGATGCCCAAGGGCAGCCCAGCCTGCGCCTGGCCTCGTGCCACACGCTGCACATCGATGAGCACGGCTGCGCCGTGGCCGACTTTACCCTGGCCGAAGGCCAGTGCGCTGAGTTCATCCTGGGCGCCGAGGACGACCCACTGGTACGCGCGGGCCAGAGCCAGCGCTGCTTCGAGCACACCCTCAAGTACTGGCGGGACTGGCTGGGCCAGTCCCATTACCAGGGACGCTGGCGGGAAATGGTGCACCGTTCCGCCTTGGCGCTCAAGCTGCTCACCTCGCGCAAGCACGGCGGCATCATCGCCGCGCCCACGTTCGGGCTGCCGGAGCAGGCCGGTGGCGGCCGCAACTGGGATTACCGCTACACCTGGATCCGCGACGCATCGTTCACCGTCTATGCCTTCATGCGCCTGGGCTTCAGCGAGGAAGCCAATGCTTATGTTCGCTGGGTACGCGAGCGCGTCAGCGACTGCTGCCAGGAGCGCGTGGACCTGCGCCTGATGTACGCCCTTGACGGCCGCCAGGAGTTGCCGGAAGAGGAGCTGTCGCACTTGGCCGGCCATGGCGGCGCCACCCCGGTGCGCGTCGGCAACGGCGCCTATACGCAAAACCAGCTGGATATCTACGGCGAGTTGCTGGACGCCGTGTACCTGGCCAACAAGTACGGCGAGGCCATTTCCCACGAGGGCTGGCGCAACGTCCAGGCCCTGGTGGATAAAGTCTGCGAGCGCTGGCACCACAAGGACGTGGGCATCTGGGAGATGCGTGGCAACGAACAGCATTTCCTGCACTCGCGACTGATGTGCTGGGTGGCCCTCGACCGCGCCCTGCGCTTGGCCAACAAACGCTCTTTGCCCGCGCCCTTCGCGCGCTGGGACGAAGTACGCCAGGCTATCCACGACGACATCTGGACCCACTTCTGGGACGACGAAGCCGGGCACTTCGTCCAGCACCTGGGCAGCCGCGAAGTGGACGGTGCATTGCTGTTGATGCCGCTGGTGCGCTTCGTGGGCGCCAGCGACCCGCGCTGGCTGGCCACCCTGGCCGCGATCGAGCGCGACCTGGTGCGCGACGGCATGGTATACCGCTACCGGGAGGCCGACGACGGCCTGGACGGCGAGGAAGGCGCGTTTACCGCGTGCAGCTTCTGGTACGTGGAATGCCTGGCCCGGGCGGGCCGTGTAGAAGAAGCGCATCTGGAATTCGAACAACTGTTGCGCTACGCCAACCCGCTGGGGCTATACGCCGAAGAGTTCGACCGCCAGGGCTGCCACCTGGGCAACACCCCCCAGGCGCTGTCGCACCTGGCGCTGATCAGCGCGGCGAGCTTTCTGGACAGGAAGTTGAGTGGGCAACGAACGTATTGGCAGCCTTGAGCAGGTGGAGGCCAGGGCGTTGGTTTACCCGCGCCCTTGAAACCATGCGCCGCACGCGCGGCGCATCCCGCTGGGACCGAATGAACATCGCCTGGCTTCCCCCTTCCATGAGTTTTTCTTTAGCGGCGATGAAGTTTTTCATTACAGGCAGGCGCAAACGCGCGGAAACAGCCATAATGGCAACCATCACATCCTGATACTTAATTGTTTCCTATTCTGAAAAGACCGGATCAAGGCAAGTTCGGGGAATTTAATCCGGTCCCGTGCGTCTCAATCCCGACCCGAAAGTCAAAAGTGGACTCACTGACCCAGCAAGGAGCAGCACATGCTGATACTCACCCGTAAAGTAGGCGAGACCATCGTCATCAACGACGACATCAAGATCACCATCCTTGGCGTCAAGGGGATGCAGGTTCGCATCGGTATCGATGCGCCGAAAGAAGTACAGGTACACCGCGAAGAGATCTACAAACGCATTCAGGCTGGCAGCCCTGCCCCCGAAAAAGAAGACCACAACCACTAAGGTCTCCGCGTTCCCGCCTTGCCGCCTGGGCCGCTGGCCCAGTCGCACGCTTGAGCCCGCCCTCACTCACCAGCGGCTGATGCCTGTCAGGGCAGCGGTTGCGAACCTTCCAGGTTGGACTGCGCCGCCAGTGCGTGCTCCAGTTTCTCGGCCAGTTCATCATCCCGAAAGGGCTTCTGCACCACCAGCGGCTCATGCCCGCGCAGGCCCTCCAGGTCCGCATACCCCGTGATGAACACTACGGGCAGATGAGGGTGGACGCCACGCGCCACCTGGGCCAGTTGCGCGCCGTTCATGCCCGGCATGGCATAGTCGGTCAGCAGCACGTCCACCTCTTCGCTCAACACGTCCAGCGCTGCCTGGCCACTGGCCGCTTCCAGCACGTTGTACCCCAGTCGGTCGAGCAACTGCGCGGTGACCGCGCGCACCTGATGGTCATCGTCCACCAGCAGTACCGTACGGTTGCCACCTTGCACCGGCTCGCGACGTACGGGCACGGGCGTCGAGCGCAGGGCAATGGCGTTGAGACTCGGCAAGTAGACGTCCACCGTGGTGCCCTGCCCAGCGGCCGTGGTGATGCCAACCCCGCCCCCGGACTGCTTGGCGAAGCCGAAGACCTGAGCCAGTCCCAGGCCGGAACCTTTGCCGATGTCCTTGGTGGTAAAGAACGGCTCGAAGGCCTTGGCCAGCACCGCCTCGCTCATGCCACTGCCTGTATCGCCGATGGACAGCACGACGTAGGCCCCGGGCTCCGGATCCTGTGGGTGCTGCGCAGGGCGCTCGACCACGGCGTTGCGGGTGGCCAGACGCAGGGTACCGCCGTTGGGCATCGCATCGCGGGCGTTGATGGCCAGGTTGAGGATGATCATCTCGGTCTGGGTGGGGTCGACCAGCGCGCTCCACAGGGCGTCATCGGTATGGGTCTGGATCCAGATACTGCCACCCAGGGTGCGCTGCAGCAGCTCGAACATGCCGAACACTGTGTCGTTGAGGTTGACCGGGATGGGTTCCAGCCGCTGGCGACGGGAAAACGCCAGCAGCTGCGCGGTGAGCTTGGCCCCCCGCTCACCGGCTTCGCGAATGTTGTGCAGGCGGCTCTGCACCTTTTCCATCACACCGCGCTCCACGTCGCGCGCCAGGAAGGTGGTGCTGGTGAGGATCACCGTCAGCAGGTTGTTGAAGTCGTGGGCCACGCCGGCCGTGAGCTGCCCCACGGCTTCCAGGCGCTGCATTTGCTGCAGCGTGGCCTCGATGCGTTCGCGCTCTTTAATCTGCTGGCGCAGCTGTTCATTGGTGGCGGCCAACTCATCCACCACCGCGCGTTCGCCGGTGATGTCGCGCACCGCGGCATACATCAGGCCATCGTCGGGCACGATGGTCCACGACAGCCAGCGGTAGTCACCGTCGGCATGGCGCATGCGGTTGACGAAACGGGTGGAAACATTGCCACTGGCGATGTTCTCGGTTTCGCGCACCGTGGCGCCGATATCATTGGGGTGCACCAGTTCCCATAGCTGCATCTGCCCCAGGGTTTGCCGGGACCAGCCCAACGTATCCTCCCAGGCGGGGTTGAGGGCGATGGGCGACATGTCGAAGCGCATCACTGCCAGCAATTCCCGGGACAGCTCCCAGGTACGGTCGCGCTCGCGGGTGCGCTTTTCCACCCGGTCGCCCAGCAACTCGTTGAGCCGCTGCAAGGCTTCGGTGGCCTGCTTCTGCTCGCTGACGTCCTGAATGACGCCGGTGACCCGCACGCACACCACGCCTTCGAAAAACGCACGGCCGCTGATGGCCAGCCACCGCTCGCCGCCATCGGGCATCACCGCCCGGTATTCCACCTGGTAGGTGCCGTTGCCCTCCGGCGACATGGCTTGGGCCATGGCCTCCTCCACCCGTGCGCGGTCGTCGGAGTGGCAGCGGGCCAGGAAATACTCGAGGTCGACCCCCACGTCCGGGCCTATCCCGTACAGGGCCCGGCAGCGCTCGTCCCATACCAATTGATCAGTGTGCGGCGTGAAGTCCCAGACCCCCATACGCGCCGCGTCGATCGCCAGGTGCGCGCGCACTTCCATCTGCTGCAGAGTCTGTTCGGCGCGTACACGCTCACGGCGCTCATGCACTTCCGCCAGCGCTCGCTTGACCGCCTTGGGCAGCAGGGTCAGGTTCTGCTTGAGCACGTAGTCGATCGCGCCCAGGCGCATCATCTCCACGGCGTTTTCTTCGCCGTACACTCCGGAGAGGAAAATGAAAGGGGTCTGCGGGGCAATTTCCCGGGCGCGTTGCAGCACCTGGGCCCCCGAAGAACCCGGCAGCAGGAAGTCGCAGAGAATCAGGTCGAACGTCTGGGTGCGCAGCACCTGTTCGGCGCCCTGGTGGTTGAATACCAGGGTCGACTCGATCACCAGGCCAGCCCGCTCCAGTGTCAGCAGGCACAGTTCGGCGTCACGCGGGCTGTCTTCGATCAGCAGTAGTTGCAGGGGCTTTGACAGCATACGCAGGTATCGATCTCGTTCAATTGGCCCGTTCTCAGGTAGGGCGACGTTGCAGGCGCAGCGAACCAGGCGGTGGCTCGTTGAGCACCGCCCAGAATACCCCGAGGTCGGAAATCGCCGCGACGAACTCCTTGAACTCCACGGGTTTGACCACGTACGCGTTGACACCCAGTTCATAGGCGCGCATCAGGTCGGGCTCTTCACGTGACGAGGTCAGCATGACGGTGGGAATACTGCGCAGCTCCGGCGACTCGCGCACCGCCTTGAGCACCTCCAGGCCATCGACCTTGGGTAGTTTGAGGTCCAGCAGCAAGACCGCCGGGTTGCCCTCCAGCCGTTGGGCGTGGGCGTTGCGGCGCAGCAGGTAATCCAGGGCCTCGGCGCCGTCACGCATGACGATCACTTCGTTGGCCAGCTGGCTGCGCTCGAGCGCAAGCAGCGTGAGTTCCAGGTCTCGTGGGTTGTCTTCCACCAGCAGGATGGGTTTGAGCATCGATAGCCTCGGTAAAATCATGCGGAATTGCGGGCCGGGTGGTGGGGCAAGGCGAAACTGAAGGTCGCCCCTTCGCCCAGGGCACCCTGGGCCCACACACGGCCGTCATGGCGTTCAATGATACGCCGGACGCTGGCCAAGCCAATGCCGGTACCTTCGAATTCTTCCATGCGATGCAAGCGTTGAAACACGCCGAACAGCTTGTCCACGTACTGCATGTCAAAGCCGACGCCGTTGTCACGAACATAGACCACGGTTTCGCCATTTTGCTCAGTGGCGCCTATCTCGATCACCGCAGGGTCGCTGTCCCGACTGTATTTGAGGGCATTGGAAATCAGGTTGCGCAGGGCAAGATGCAGGAACGCGGCATCGGCCAGCACCCGGGGCAGCGCCTGGACGTGCCACTGCACATCGCGGCCTTCGTAGTCAGGGATCATTTCCTGACGGATGGCGTCCACCAGCGCGCCCAGGTCGACATCGGACAAGCGCAGGGCGGAACGGCCCATCTGCGAGAAGCTCAGCAGGTTGTCCACCAGGCTGCCGGCGAATCGCGCCGACTCGCCGATGTGGTCGAGGAAGCGTTGGCCACGCTCCGATAGCTTCTCGCCCTCGAAGTCGCCCAATAGCTCGGCATAGCCGGCAATATGCCGCAACGGTGCCCGCAGGTCGTGAGACACGCTGTAGGAGAAAGCTTCGAGCTCCTTGTTGGAGCGCTTGAGTTCGCCCGCCAGCTGCGCCAGCTCCTCGGCCTTGCGCAACACGATGCCGAGCACCGCGGTGCGCAGCTCGGCCACCCCTTCGATTTCCAACGGGTCCCAAGGGCTGGAATAGCCTTTGACGGTTTCCTGCCAGCTGTCGAAACTGTGGCGTGGGTTGAGCGCGCCGCTGTCACTGATGCTTTTTTCCGGCTTGCCCGCCCAGTTCACACTGCGGGCCTGCTCGGGCTTGAACCAGATCAGGTAGTGGGAGTGGATTTCCGAGATGGCCACGGCCAGCACGCCACCCACCTGGGCAGCCAGGCCAGGCAACGACGGAATATCGCGGCCTACATTGTCGCTGTGAAAGACTTCATGGCCACCGCGCTCGGCCAGCCATTCGGTCAGGGCCTGCACCTGGGCTTCATCGGGGGTCTGGCCGACCAGGTCGCAGCTGGAGGCGGTAATGATCGCCGCGCCCTGGGCACGGGCAAAGCCGAGCAAGGTATCGCTCAGGGCCAACGCACCGTCACGCACGCTGTCACGGTCGGCCATGGCCGACAGCAGTTGCACGATCTGCTGGCGCACGCCCAGCAAGCGCTGATTGCGCACGTGCAACTCCATCGACTCGATTTGCAACGACAGCACGCTGCCCAGCAGCTCGCACGCCGTGCGGCTCTGGAACCGCACCGCCTTGGGTTCGGCATGGTGACAGGAGATCAAGCCCCACAGCCGCCCACCGACCACAATGGAAATCGACATGGACGCCAAGGTGCGCATGTTGCGCATGTATTGCAGATGAACCGGCGAGACGCTGCGCAACGCCGCGTGACTAAGGTCTAGCGGCCGCTCGGTCAAGGGGTTGAGAGCGGGCACCAGAGCCGCGGGCACGTAGTTGGCATCCTCGATCACACGGATGCGGTTGGCGCAGTACAGTGCGCGCGCCTGGGGCGGAATGTCTGCCGCAGGAAAGCACAGGCCCAGGTAGCTGGGGTAACCCGGGTCGGCCAGTTCGGCCAATACCAGGCCATCACCGGCTTCGTCGAAGCGGTAAGCCTTGACGCGGCCGAAGCCTGTGATGCGCTTCACCTCTGCCACCGCCTGGGCGCAGACCTGTTCAATGCTTTCGGCACCTTGCAGTTGGCCGATGAAGGTACGCACCAAAGGGTAAAGGTTGGCGTAGGCGGTCAGCACATCGCTGGCGGGCTCGAACTCGGCAATCAGCACACCGTCGAAACGGTGCACCATCAGCGCGATGGGCGGGCCCTGATAGTTGCCTACGGCGAAGCGCACATCCGCCACATGCATGGGCTTGTGTTCGTCGCTGGTGCGCTCGGCCAACAGCCGCGCCACCTGATCGCCGCCCAGCAGCAGCTCCGGCAGGCGTCGCCCCAGCCACTGTAGCGCCGCCTCGCCAAGCCAGCGGTGAATGTTCTCACTGGCCTGCAGCACCGCCAGACTGTCGGGGTCCAGAACCAGCATGAAACCGTGGGGCTGAATGCTGCCAGGCAAATGAATGGGCTCTTTCGCGCAATTGGCGGTGGCCTGAGCCAAAGCCGCTGAAATGTCGCCGGATGTCAAAGAAGATCTCCTTGTGCGTGCCCCGTTCTCTGCGCTGGAACGGGCACGTATCGTGGTCATCCGCTTGTTGTTAAACAGACACTCACGACTCAGACAGCACGATATCAAATTCTATCGCTGCAACTGCAAAAAAAGTGGCTTTTACATGGCACCAGGCCGGTAGCCGGCGATGGCGAAGTAGCCCCTGCAGGACCAGACGAAGCTCGGGCGGGGCCAGATGCACGGCGGCTTGGCGCCTCAGCGCCCCTGCGCGACCAGTTCCCTGCCGTAACCCAGCAGCCAGTTGCGCACCTGGGGCGTGGTGCCAGCCTTGTCTGCCAGGTGGTGGGTGTTGTTGGACACCCAGGTCAGCCGTGTGTAGCTGTTGCCGCTGGCATCACGCATGCCGTACATCATGCCCCGGTGCCCGGCCAGGTCGACATTGGCCAGTTCCTTGATGGTCGTCACCGCCACCCCCTTGAGCACCATGTCCTGCAACAGCAGATCACCGTCGGGGCAATGCAGGTAACGGCGCAAGCCATTGAGCCCGTTCTCAGTGTACACCCCCATTCGGTAGGACACCTGCACTTCGCATTGACGCGTCTGGCTCAGTCGTGGCGCGTCGTACATGCCCTGCGGGCTCGCCAGCTTGCGCGCCGGGCGCTCACGCTGCACCTGCACCAGGCGCGACACCATGCTGGCATTGTCGACGGTTTCGACATAAGTACTGGGCTTGCGCCGCTCACGCAGCCTGCGCTCGATCTGTGCCCGTTCTTCAGCCGAAGGCCCCGCCGCCGGCCCAGTGCTGGCCCGCAGCAAATGGGCGCTGGTCATGGCGTCTTCCAGGCGGTCCTGGTCCTTGAAGGGAATGTCGAAAATGGAAATCTCATGGTAGCCCTCGTTTGTCGAAGGGCGTTCCAACGTGGCGGCGTGGCCAGATAGCGCTACCACCGCGGTAGCGAGAAACAGCGTGCTGGCCAGGATTCTGGGTGAGGTCATGGTTTCAGTCCTTGAAACGCAAGGTTCCGCGCGACAGGCGGCAGGGGAACGTTATTTTTACTACAAAGAGGGTAGCCGGGAAATGGCCATGGCCTCATGACGTGAATCAATTCCCTGGCACCCACTGACGCCGCTAGCGCTCGCGATGCTCCTCAGGGCCTGCGCCCAGCGCGGCGGCAATCAGTTCATCGACCGCCGAGGCACACTGCACGCGGAATTGAGCCGGGTGCGTACACAGCTCCGGGCTGCCCAGTATCCCCAGCTTGGCGGCCTCGGCCACTGTGCCCAGGTCGATGCCCTGGGCCTTGAGCTGCTGAATGATGGCCAGCATCGCCACTTTTTGTTGCTCTGACGTCACTCTGTACATGGCCGACTCTCCTCAGCCCACATGATTGGGACTGGCAGGCGTTAGGCACAGAACAGAGGGCGCTGGTTCAGAATTTATCACGGCGCGGGGGGGACTTGCGCGTAGCGGAAAAAACAAAAAGGGCCTGCCGACGGTAACGTCTGGCAAGCCCTTGATTTGTTTGGTGCCCGGAGCCGGGGTCGAACCGGCACGTCCTTACGAACGGGGGATTTTAAGTCCCATGCGTCTACCAATTTCGCCATCCGGGCGGTAGCGCGATACAGCCTGAGTGCGAGGGATCTTACACCCCTGCCCCGCCTTCATACGGAACCCTAATAACGTTTAAACCGTTTTAGCGCACCAACAGCGAGCCGATGAATATATACACCCGTCCCTGAACAAGCAACAACGTTCAGGCACTTTCCCAGACAAAATATTTCATTGCCTGGAAATAAAAAAGCCCTGTAGATCAGTGATCTACAGGGCTTCGTTATAATGGAGGCCGAGGTCGGAATCGAACCGGCGTAGACGGATTTGCAATCCGGAGCATAACCACTTTGCTACTCGGCCTCAAATGTACAGCAACTTACAACCGCTGCTCCACATAAAAACTGGAGCGGGAAACGAGACTCGAACTCGCGACCCCGACCTTGGCAAGGTCGTGCTCTACCAACTGAGCTATTCCCGCGTCGTGTTGATGGGCGCCATTCTAGCGATTTAAAAATCGCCGTCAACCCCTTGATTCAAAAAAGTTTTATTTATTTTCAGTTTGGCTGTTCAGGTGCGGCCAGGCGGCACGCAGGTAGTGGGCCATGGACCACAGCGTCAGGCCAGCCGCGACCATCAGCAAGGTGTAGCCCAGCAGCACCCAGGCGTCGATCTGCGCGGGGTTGCCCAGCAGGATCACCAGGGCGAGCATTTGCGCCGCGGTTTTCCACTTGCCCATGCTGGACACGGCCACATGGGCACGCGCACCGATTTCGGCCATCCACTCGCGCAAGGCAGAGACGACGATTTCCCGGCCGATGATCACTGCCGCAGGCAGGGTCAGCCAGACGTTATGGTGCTCCTGCACCAGCAGCACCAGGGCCACGGCTACCATCAGCTTGTCGGCCACCGGGTCCAGGAAGGCGCCGAAGGGTGTGCTCTGCTCCAGGCGCCGGGCCAAATAGCCGTCCAGCCAGTCGGTGGCTGCGGCGATGGCGAAGACCGTGCTGGCCGCCGCATAGCTCCACGTATAGGGGAGGTAGAACAGCAGGATGAAAAACGGAATGAGCAGGACGCGCAGAACGGTAAGCAGGTTCGGGATATTCATCGGCACAACTGGCGGCTGGGTGAGTGGGGCATTCTACTCGCTGTGCAGGTTCGCATAAATCGACTCTGCGAGCTTTTTGCTGATCCCCGGGGCTTTGGCGATTTCGTCGATGCTTGCACGAGACAGCTCTTGCAGGCCACCAAAATGTTTCAATAAATCACGACGACGCTTGGGCCCTACCCCCGCCACCCCTTCCAGGGTGGAGGTGCGACGGGTTTTTCCACGCCGGGCGCGGTGGCCGGTGATGGCAAAGCGGTGAGCTTCGTCGCGGATCTGCTGGATCAGGTGCAACGCGGGGGAATCGCCCTTGAGGGTGAACTCATGGGCCACGTCATTGAGGTACAGGGTCTCGAAACCGGCCTTGCGGGTGGTGCCCTTGGCCACGCCCAGCAGGATCAGGTCGGGGATCGCCAGTTCCTGGAGCACGTCGCGGGCCATGTTCAACTGGCCCTTGCCGCCGTCCACCAGCAGCACGTCGGGCAGCTTGCCCTCGCCGTCCTTGATACGGCTGAAGCGCCGCGTCAGGGCCTGGTGCATGGCCGCGTAGTCGTCGCCGGCGGTGACGCCCTCGATGTTGTAGCGGCGATAGTCCGACTTGATCGGCCCCTCGGGGCCGAACACCACGCAGGACGCCACGGTGGCCTCGCCGCTGGAGTGACTGATGTCGTAGCATTCCAGGCGTTGAGGCGGCTCGTCCAGGTTGAGCACATCGGCCAGGGCCTCGAACCGCGCCGCCACATGTTGGCGGTTGGCCAGCCGCGCAGCCAGGGCTTGCTCGGCATTGGTGACGGCCAGTTGTTGCCAGCGTGCCCGGGTACCGCGCACCCGGTGGCTGACGCTCAACTCGCGGCCGCGCAGGGTGTCGATGGCGGCCACCAGGGCCTCGACATCCTCCGGCACCACGTTGACGATCAGTTCCGCCGGCAGGTCGCGCTCGCTGCTGGTGAGGTAATACTGGGCCAGGAACGCCGACATGACCTCGGCAACCTCTTCCTCGATACCCACCTGGGGAAAGAAATTCTTGCTGCCCAGCACCCGCCCGCCCCGCACGCTGATCAGGTGCACGCAAGCGCCGCCCGGGTTGACGAACGCGGCGACCACGTCCACATCGCCGCTGCCGCCTTCCATGTTCTGCTGGTCCTGCACCCGGCGCAGCAAGGCGATCTGGTCACGCAACAGCGCAGCGTTCTCGAAATCCAGGCCCATGGCGGCTTTTTCCATGCTCGCCGACAGTTCATCGGTGAGCTGGTGGCTGCGCCCCTCCAGGAACATGATGGAGTGACGCACGTCCTCGGCATATTCCTGCGGCTCCACCAGGCCCACGCACGGCGCCTTGCAGCGCTTGATCTGGTATTGCAGGCACGGGCGGGTGCGGTTCCTGTAGTAGCTGTCCTCGCACTGGCGCACGAAGAACGTCTTCTGCAGCAGGCTCAGGCTTTCGCGAATGGCGCCGGCACTGGGGTACGGCCCGAAATACTTGCCCTTGGCCTTCTTCGCCCCACGATGAATGCTCAGCCGTGGGAACGCACCGTCGGACAGGAACACGTAGGGGTAGGATTTGTCGTCGCGCAGCAGGATGTTGTACGGCGGCCGCCATTCCTTGATGAGCGTCTGCTCCAGCAGCAGCGCTTCGGTTTCGTTGCCGGTGATGGTGGTTTCCACCTGGGCGATTCGCCCGACCAGCGCAGCGGTCTTGGGCGCCAGGCCGGTCTTGCGAAAATAGCTGGCCAGGCGTTTCTTGAGGTTCTTGGCCTTGCCGACGTAAAGCAGGCGTGCCTCGCTGTCGAACATGCGGTAGACACCCGGGCGGGCGCTGCAGGTGGACAGGAAGGCAGAAGGTTCGAAGGGGGTTTCCATGTTCAAAGGCTGGCGTCGACCATACCGTGTCGCACGGCCAGCAAGGTGAGTTCGACGTCACTGGCGATCGACAACTTTTCAAAGATGCGGTAGCGGTAAGTATTCACCGTTTTGGGTGAAAGGCATAGCTTGTCGGAGATGATCTGCACTTTCTGGCAGTTGACGATCATCAGCGCGATCTGGATCTCACGTTCGGACAACAGGTCGAACGGCGAGTTCGTGGTCTGCGGCTGGAACGACTTGAGCGCCAGCTGCTGGGCGATCTGCGGGCTGATGTAGCGCTGGCCGGCGAACACCAGGCGAATGGCCTGGACCATTTCATCGAGCCCCGCCCCCTTGGTCAGGTAGCCAGCGGCACCGGCCTGGAGCAACCGGGTGGGGAACGGGTCTTCCTCACAGACAGTCACGGCCACCACCTTGATGTCCGGGTGCCTGCTGAGCAACTTGCGGGTCGCCTCAAGGCCGCCGATGCCGGGCATCTTGACGTCCATGAGCACCACGTCTGGCTTGAGGTCGCTGGTGAATTTCAGGGCGTCTTCACCCGATTCCGCCTGGCCGATGACCTGCAGCCCGTCGATGTCGGCCAACATCCGAGTGATGCCTGTACGTACCAGATCATGATCATCGACAACTAGGCCCTAATCAAGCAGACACCTCGTTCTTGGGCTTTGAAGGAATTGTTAGCCACCTTAGCAAAAAATCGGATCCGGAACCTAGCGCAAAGCGTCATGCACATGACGCCATGCGTCCGTTGCCATCATTTGGCGCGCGGCGAACCTCGTCGCGGCCGGGCGGAATAGTTGGCTGCCATCTCGGCCAGGCTGTTGGCCATCTGGCGGATGGCATCCTGGCCCTCCCGCGGCAGCACACGATAATGCCCCAGAACATGCTCCTCGGCCTGACTGAGGCGATCGGCGGGTATCGGCGTGCGCACCCCGGTCAGCACATACAGCACATCCACGCCCTGCGTCGCGACCTTGGCCAGGTAATTGGCCTTGGGCGTGCGCTCGCCACTCTCATACTTGCCCTGGGCGTTGGGCTCGACGCCGCCGATATCGCCGAACTCTTTTTGAGTCAGGCCGAGCCTGTCCCGTTCTTCCCGTAAACGCGAACCGATTCCAGTCATTTGAATGTATAATCCCTTATTAATCACCCATACGGGTGATATTTTTAACCACAATTACACCAAATAAAACGGACTTGAACTATGCACGGTATACGGACTGCCGCACAAGCCAGGGCCTGGCTCGACCAGCAGGGAAAATCAGTACAAGAATTTGCCAGGGAACACGGCGTGGACCCCGCCACCACCTACCAGGTGCTGTCGGGACGCAAGAAAGGCCGCCGCGGGGAATCGCACAAGGTGGCCGTCTTGTTGGGGATGAAGGAAGGAATAGTGCCCGACTACACCACAGGCTGACCGCACGGCCGATCAGTCGGCGCTGAGGCGCTCCATGCGCCAGAAGCACTCGTCTTCACCGACTTCGGCAAAGCCCTTGCGCACGTACAGGTGGCGTGCCGGGTTGGACTGGAACACCATCAGCCGCACCCGTGGCAGGCGCCTTTCGCGGGCCAGGTCCATGATGCGGTCCAGTGCCCAGCCACCGATACCCCGGTTGCGCGCCTCGGGCAGCAGGTGCAGTTCACGGATGAACAGCGCCTGCCGGTCAATGCTGAGGCTGAAGTACCCCTGGGCAATGCCGTCGGCCAGGATGATGAAATTGTCCCGCCACAGCCACGCCTGGTTGAACGCCTCCTCTTGCCACAACAAGCTGTAACGGCCGTAATAAGGCAGCATGGCCTGGCGCGTCAGGTTGCGGGAAAAATCCAGGTCGCCCTCGGTGGCGGCACGCAATTCAAGCCGCATCCGCCCCTCCCTCGGCCACCAGGCCTTCGACCCGAGCCTGCCAGCCCTCGCCCGTGCGCCGCGCTACCAGCAGCTGTTCACCGGCCCCGTTGACCGCCACCACCAAGCGCCCCTGGGCATCCCACAGCGCGCTGCGTCCAGCCGCCTGCCAGCCGCCGGTGGGCCCCCCGTGGTTGGCCAGCAGCACGGCCATGCCATGGGTGCGGGCATAGCCCTGAAGGATGTGACTGTCGGCCGGGTAGCCCGCCTCACCTATGAGCACGCTGGCGGCATACACAGTGGCCCCCGCCTCACGGGCCAGGCGCGCGTGCTCGGGGCGAGTGAAGTCGGCGCACACCGCCAGGGCGATGTGCTCGCCCCCCAGGTGCAGGGGCGCACCGCCGATGCCGGCGGCGAAAAAAACCTCTTCACCGCCGTGCAGGTGTTGCTTGGTATAGACCGTCTGGTCGCCATTGGCGTGCAGTACCAGCGCGCCTATCCGCACTTCCGTTTGGGTGGATTCGCGCAACGGCAAGCCGACCACCGTCGTCATGCCCAGTGTTCGCGCCCGATCGCGCAGCGGCTGCAGCAGCGGCGTAGCGGCGGGTTGCGCCAGCGCGGCCGCCAGGGTGGGCTCGTAACCGGTCAGCGACAGCTCCGGGAACAGCAGACATTGCACGCCATGGTGCGCGGCACGGTCCATGAACTGCAGGTGGCGGGCGATATTGGCGGCCAGGTCGCCGGCAATGGCGCAGGTCTGGGCGGCGGCGATGCACAGGGCGGTCATGAGATGTCCTGATCTCGAAATGATGAAATGAATGATGCCACAAACCTGACAGCGATCACTCACAGGGCCGCGGCATAAAACCGCAGATAACACTTGAACAGTGCGCAATCGCTGCAGTAAGCTCGGCGCATCTTGACGGAGACATCCATGTCCAACGCCCTTCACACTCAGGCTCAGCACACTGCCAGCGCACGTCGCTCGGTAGCGGTTGCGGCTGTGCGTTCGGCTGCCGTCGTTGCAGATTATTACTATGGGTATTGGTTTAGCCACTGGCGCGCCTGATACCCTTATCCGGCGGCCAGAACCCAAGGTCGCCCGGTTTGAGAAACTCCAAAACCCCCGGTCGGCCTCCCGACCGGGGGTTTTGTTTTTTTCGCCACCTGTTTTCCCTTTTTGCCATTTGCCACAGAGGATCGACCCCATGAACTACGCCACCTATTACCGCTACGACTATTGCACCGCCTGGCGATTTACCACCCTCCGTTCGGGACAGCTTGCCGCCTCCGACCGGTCGTGCCTGGGTGGCCATGCGCTAACACATACCAATAGTCGAACATCGCGATAGGGTTGCGCGTGCGCACAGGGTGCGCCGCCAACCCAGGGAAAATACTTCATGAACATCTCAATCAGTGCCCTGCCCCTTGCCACCACCGCTGCCCAGGCCCTGCCCCTGGCCCCTGCCGCGAATGCGCCGGCCCTTCAGCGCTTGCCCAGCACCGTCGAACTCAAGCAGCAACTGCCCCTGGCCCGCGAACTCAACCAACAGGTCAGCGGCCATCGCAACGCGATCCGCGCCATTCTCGAAGGCCGTGACCCACGCCTGCTGGTAGTGGTCGGCCCCTGCTCGCTGCACGACCCCGATTCTGCCCTGGAGTACGCTGAACGCCTGGCGACCCTGGCCACCGACGTGCAGGACCAACTGCTGCTGGTCATGCGCGCCTACGTGGAAAAGCCCCGCACCACCGTGGGTTGGAAAGGCCTGGCCTACGACCCCCGCATGGACGGTAGCGACGACATGGTCGGCGGCCTGAAACTGTCCCGCCAACTGATGCTGGAAATGCTGCACATGGGCCTGCCCCTGGCCACCGAATTGCTGCAGCCCATGGCGGCCGGCTACCTGGACGACCTGCTGAGCTGGGTCGCGGTGGGGGCGCGTACCACTGAATCGCAGATCCACCGGGAAATGGCCAGCGGCCTGAAGATGCCGGTAGGTTTCAAGAACGGCACCGACGGCGGCGTGGCCATCGCCTGTGACGCCATGCGCAGCGCCGCCCACCCGCACCGCCACTTCGGCGTGTCCGCCGAGGGCCACCCGGCCATCATCGAAACCGCTGGCAACCCCGACACCCACCTGGTACTGCGCGGCGGCCATCGCGGCCCCAACTACGACCATGACAGCGTCGCCCAGGTACACCAGGCACTGGGCAAGGCCGGCGTCTCGGCGCGCATCATGGTCGATTGCAGCCACGCCAACAGCGGCAAGAACCCGCTGAACCAGCCCAAGGTGTTCAATGACGTGTTGCAGCAGCGGCTGCTGGGGGACCGTTCACTGGTGGCGGCCATGCTGGAAAGCCACCTGTTCGAAGGCAGCCAGGCCATCGGCCCGGGCATGCGGTACGGGGTATCGGTGACCGATGGTTGCCTGGGCTGGGAGGATACCGAAGCGCTGTTGCGCGACGCGGCGTTCGCGCTGCGCGGTTGACAGTCCGGCTACCCATGGCTGCAGCAGTGGCCCGGGGCGCGTCGACGGTGTCGGCGGCGTGCCGGCTGCTGCGCGGTGTATGGGACGCGGCCGGTCCGCTGTCACGGTTGCCGGTTGAAGCACGCGACGCCACGCCGATTTTGCGTTAGGCTGCTTTCTTTCTGTTTTTCTGGAGTACTTTCCCATGGCCAAAGCCACTGCCCGTCACATCCTGGTGTCCTCGGAAGCCAAGTGCAACGAACTGAAAGCACAAATCGAAGGCGGCGCCGACTTCGCTGAAGTCGCCAAGGCCAACTCCAGCTGCCCGTCGAGCCGCCAAGGCGGCGACCTGGGTTCGTTCGGCCCTGGCCAGATGGTCAAGGAGTTCGACACCGTGGTGTTCAGCGCCCCGATCAACGTGGTGCAAGGCCCGGTCAAGACCCAGTTCGGCTACCACCTGCTGGAAGTGACCAGCCGCCAGGACTGATCCTGCCCGACCAACAGAAGGCCTGCGCTCGCGCAGGCCTTTTTGTTTGTGAACGGCGCCGCAGTTGGTGGTAGGGTTGTATGCGCCTGCAACCCCACCCTTTCAACAAGGCAGACAATGCGCTCGGTTTTCGCCCTTCTGTTCCTGACCGCCTACTGGCTGTTGCCCACCAGCGCTGTCGCGGCCGCGCAACATGCCCTGACAGTTTACGGCGAACCGCCGAAGTACCCTGCCACGTTTGACCATTTCGACTACGTCAACCCGGCGGCGCCCAAGGGTGGCAGCCTGCGACGCTCGGCGGTGGAAATCGGCCAGTTCGACCACTTGCTGCCTTATATAGACAAGGGCACGGGGGTCAGCCAGGTCGACGGCTTGCTGTATTCGCCGCTGGCGCTACGCTCCCTGGACGAACCCTACACCGTGTATGGCCTGATCGCGCAGAAAATGGAACTGGCCGACGATCATCTGTCCCTGCGCTTTTACCTCAACCCCAAGGCCACCTTCAGCGACGGCGTCGCCATTACCGCCGACGACGTGAAGTTCACCTTCAACCTGTTCATGACCCAGGGCAGCCTGCGCTTTCGCACCCAGTTCGCCGACGTGAAACAGGTAGTGGTGGAAGGCCCGCGGCAAGTGCGCTTCGATTTCAGCAGCACCGACAACCGCAGCCTGCCCCTGGACCTGGCCTCGCTGCCGGTGCTGCCCGAGCACTGGTGGAAAGACCATGACTTCGCCGCTGGCGGTGGCTTCGACGCGGCGCCCGGCAGTGGCCCCTATACCGTGGGCAAAATGGACAACGGCCGCAGCATCACCTTCCAGCGGGACCGGAACTGGTGGGCCAGAGACCTGCCCGTGACCCGCGGCCTGTACAACTTCGACCAGTTCGGCGTGGAGTTCTTCGGCGATACCGAAGTCGCCCGCCAGGTGCTGATGGGCGGCGCCTATGACTACAACCGCGAATTCTCCGCCACCGCCTACACCATCAAGTACAACAGCCCGCCCCTGGACGACGGTCGCCTGCAACGCGCGCACCTGGCCCCGCAAAGCCTGCAAGCAGCCCAGGGTTTCGTGTTCAACCTGCAACGGCCGGTGTTCCAGGACCGTCGCGTGCGCCAGGCCCTGGCCCTGCTGTGGGACTTCGAATGGACCAACCGCCAGCTGATGCGCAGCCTGTATATCCGCCAGCAGAGTTTCTTCGCCAACAGCCCGCTGGCGGCCCGGCAGCCGCCGGATGCCGCGGAGCTGAAGATCCTCGAACCCCTGCGCGGCAAGGTGCCCGACGAAGTGTTCGGCCCGGCCTTCGAAGCCCCGCGAACCGACGGCACGGGGTTCATCCGCGACAAGCAGCTGCAGGCCCTGGCCCTGCTGAAGGACGCTGGCTGGCGCCCGGAGGGTGACCGCCTGGTGAACGCCGCGGGCGAGCCCCTGAGTTTCACCTTCCTTAACGGCCAGGCCGGCCTGGAGAAACTCATTCTGCCCTGGAAGCGCACCCTGGCGCAGATCGGCATCGACCTGCAGATCCGCCGCATCGACCCTTCCCAGTACATCAACCGCCTGATGGCCCGCGACTACGACATGATCATCACCGGCTACCCGGTGTCCGCCTCGCCGGGCATGGAGCTGTACAACTATTTTGGTTCGGCCAGTGCCACCGACAGTGGTTCCAACAACTACATGGTGCTCAAGGACCCTGCCGTGGACAGCCTGATCAAGGGCCTGGTCAGCGCCCGCACCAAGGCCGACATGACTGAATACGCCCACGCCCTGGACCGGGTGCTGCAGTGGAACTACTACTGGATTCCCAACTATTACCCGCCAGGCACCTCAACGGTGTGGTGGAACCGCTTTGGCATTCCCGCGCACCCGGCGCCCAACGACGAGGCCCCTGAAACCTGGTGGCAGGTCAGCCCCACACCGCTCACCAATACCCAGATGGCCGACCTGCGCGCCAAGGAGGCCCATTGATGCTGGCCTATGCCCTGCGGCGCCTGCTGCTGATCGTGCCGACCCTGGTGATTATCCTGCTGGTCAATTTCGTCATCGTCCAGGCGGCCCCCGGCGGCCCCGTGGAACAGGCCATCGCCCGCCTGCAGGGCCTGGGCGGCGGCGCGGTGGGTGGCAGTGGTGGCGATTCGGTCCAGGGCGCTTCGCGGGCCAGCCGCGGCCTGGACCCCAAGCTGATCAAGGACATCGAGCGCCAGTACGGTTTCGATAAACCGGCCCACGAGCGCCTGTGGCTGATGCTGAAAAACTACGCCACCCTGGACTTTGGCAACAGCTTTTTCCGTGGCGCCAAGGTCACCGACCTGATCCTGGACAAGATGCCGGTGACCCTGTCGCTGGGCTTCTGGGCCACGCTGATCACCTACCTGGTGTCCATCCCCCTGGGCATTCGCAAGGCGGTGCACCACGGTAGCCATTTCGATATCTGGACCAGCACCGCCATCGTCATCGGCTACGCCATGCCCGCCTTCCTGTTCGCGATGCTGCTGATCGTGCTGTTCGCCGGCGGCACCGAGCTGAACTGGTTCCCGGTGCGCGGCCTGGTCTCGGAAAACTTCGCCCAGCTGTCGCCCCTGGGCAAGGTGGCCGACTACTTCTGGCACCTGGTGCTGCCGGTACTGTCGCTGGTGATCGGCGGCTTCGCCACCCTCACCATCCTGACCAAGAACTCGTTCCTCAACGAAATCACCCGCCAGTACGTGGTGACCGCGCGCGCCAAGGGCGTCAGTGAGCGGCGAGTGCTGTACGGCCACGTGTTTCGCAACGCTATCCTGCTGGTGGTGGCCGGCCTGCCCCAGGCGTTCATCAGCGTGTTCTTCGCCGGTTCCTTGCTGATCGAGGTGATCTTCTCCCTCGACGGCCTCGGCCGCCTGAGCTATGAGGCCGCCGTGGCCCGGGATTACCCGGTGGTGTTCGGCACCCTGTTCATCTTCACCCTGTTCGGCCTGCTGATAAAGCTGGTGGGCGACCTGTGCTACACCCTGGTGGACCCGCGCATCGACTTCGCCGCGAGGACTGCCTGATGAAGCATCTGTCACCGGTGTCCCGTCGGCGCTTGCAGCGCTTTCGCCAGAACCGCCGAGGCTGGTGGTCGCTGTGGCTGTTCCTGGCGCTGTTCGCCCTGAGCCTGGGTGGCGAACTGATCGCCAACGACAAACCCCTGGCCGTCAGCTACCACGGCCAGTGGTACTTCCCCGCGTTCAAGCGCTACACCGAGACCGAGTTCGGTGGCCTGCTGCCGTTCCAGCCCGACTACCGCAGTGACTATGTGCGCACACTGATCAGCGAGGGCGGCGGGCGCATGTATTTCGCCCCCATCCCGTTCAGTGCCGACACACCCAACTATGACCTCACCCAACCGGCCCCCAGCCCGCCCACCGCCAGCAACTGGCTGGGCACCGATGACCAGGGCCGCGATGTGCTGGCGCGGGTGATCTACGGTGCGCGGGTATCCATTCTGTTCGCCCTGGCGCTGACCTTGATCAGCTCGTTGATCGGCATCGTCGCCGGGGCGCTGCAGGGCTATTACGGCGGCTGGGTCGACCTGTTCGGCCAACGCCTGCTGGAAGTGTGGTCGGGGCTGCCGGTGCTGTACCTGCTGATCATCCTGTCGGGCTTCGTGGAGCCGAACTTCTGGTGGTTGCTGGGGATCATGGCACTGTTCTCCTGGCTCTCCCTGGTGGACGTGGTGCGCGCCGAATTCTTGCGCGGCCGCAACCTGGAGTACGTGAAGGCCGCCCGCGCCCTGGGCCTGAATGACGGCAAGATCATCCGCCGGCATATCCTGCCCAATGCCATGAACGCTACCCTGAGCTACTTGCCGTTCATCCTCACGGGCGCCATCTCCACCTTGACTGCCCTGGACTTCCTGGGCTTCGGCATGCCAGCGGGCAGCGCCTCGCTGGGCGAACTGATCGCCCAGGGCAAGGAAAACCTGCAGGCGCCGTGGCTGGGGTTCACGGCTTTCTTCACCTTGGCACTGGTGCTGTCGTTGCTGGTGTTCATCGGCGAGGCATTGCGCGATGCCTTCGACCCCCGCGCTTGAGGCCAGCATGAGCGAACACCTGATCGAAATACGTCACCTGCGGGTCGAGTTCAACGGCCACGTAGCGGTGAAGGACCTCAACCTGGACATCCCCGTGGGTGAATGCCTGGCCCTGGTCGGCGAATCGGGTTCGGGCAAGTCGGTGACCGCCCACTCGATCCTGCAACTGCTGCCCACCATCGGCACCCACAGCCAGGGCAGCATTCGTTACCGTGGCACTGAATTGCTGGGCGCCCCGGCGGCGACCCTGCGCGAGATCCGTGGCAACCGCGTGGCGATGATCTTTCAGGAGCCGATGACGTCGCTCAACCCGTTGCACACGGTGGAAAAACAGATCGGCGAAACCCTGCTGGTGCATCGCGGCCTGACCGGCAAGGCCGCCCAGGCGCGCACCCTGGAACTGCTGCGGCTGGTGGCGCTGCAGCACCCGGAGAAACGCCTGAAGGCCTACCCGCATCAGCTCTCCGGTGGCCAACGGCAACGGGTGATGATCGCCATGGCCCTGGCTTGCGAACCCGACCTGCTGATCGCCGACGAACCCACCACGGCGCTGGACGTGACGGTGCAGCGGCGCATCCTGCACCTGCTCAAGTCGTTGCAGCAGCGCCTGGGCATGTCGTTGCTGCTGATCAGCCACGACCTCAACCTGGTGCGCAGTATCGCCCAGCGCGTGTGCGTGATGCGCGCCGGCGAAATCGTTGAACAGGCCGATACCGAAACCCTGTTCTGCCGCCCGCAACACCCCTACAGCTGCGTGCTGATGAACGCAGAGCCGGCCGGCGAGCCCTTGCCCCGCCACGAACGGCCCAGCCTGTTGCAGGTCGACGACCTCAAGGTGTGGTACGCCACCGGCGGCGGCCTGTTGCGCAAGCCCCAGTACATCAAGGCGGTGGACGGCATCAGCCTGAGCCTGCAAAAGGGCAAGACCCTGGGCATCGTCGGCGAGTCGGGCTCGGGCAAGTCGACCCTGGGCCAGGCGATCCTGCGCCTGCTCGACTCCGAAGGCGCCATTGCCTTCGATGGCCACGCGCTGTCCGGGCTCAGCCCCAAGCAGATGCTGCCGTGGCGAAAGCGCATGCAGGTGGTCTTCCAGGACCCGTTCGGCAGCCTCAGCCCGCGGATGTCGGTGCAGCAGATCATCAGCGAAGGCCTGGAAGTACACGTGCCATGCGACGCCCAGGACCGCGAGCAACGGGTGATCCGCGTGCTCGAGGAGGTCGGCCTGGACCCGGCCAGCCGGCACCGCTACCCCCATGAGTTTTCCGGTGGCCAGCGCCAGCGTATCGCCATCGCCCGCGCCCTGGTGCTCAAGCCCGACCTGATCCTGCTGGACGAGCCAACGTCGGCCCTGGACCGCACGGTGCAGAAACAGATCGTGGCGCTGCTGCGCCAACTGCAGGACGACCATGGGCTGACCTACCTGTTCATCAGCCACGACCTGGCGGTGATCAAGGCCCTGGCCCATGACGTCATCGTGGTCAAGGACGGCCAGGTGGTGGAACGTGGCCCCAGCCATGACCTGTTCGAAGCGCCGCAACACCCTTACACCCGCGAACTGCTGCTGGCCGCCCATGTGCAGCCCGAGCAGACCTGACCTGGAGGCACGCCCATGACCCTGAACGGCAAGACGGCACTGATCACCGGCTCCACCAGCGGCATCGGCCTGGGCATTGCCCATGGCCTGGCCGCCGCGGGGGCCAATGTGATTCTCAACGGCTTCGGTGACGCCCAGGCGCTGCTCGCCGACTTCGCCCGCCATGGCGTGAAGGTCGGCCACCATGGCGCCAACGTCAGCCACCCCAGCGAGATAGAGGCGATGTTCGCCTACGCCGCGGCCGAATTCGGCGGCGTCGACATTCTGGTCAACAATGCTGGTATCCAGCACGTGGCCGCTGTCGAGGACTTCCCGGTGGAGCGTTGGGACGCGATCATCGCCATCAACCTCTCGGCCGTGTTTCACGCCACCCGCCTGGCCCTGCCGGGCATGCGCCAGCGCGACTGGGGCCGCATCGTCAACATCGCTTCGGTGCATGGGCTGGTGGGCTCCACCGGCAAGGCGGCGTACGTGGCGGCCAAGCATGGGGTGATAGGGCTGACCAAGGTGGTGGGCCTGGAAACGGCGAAAACCGGCGTCACCTGCAACGCCATCTGCCCGGGGTGGGTGCTGACGCCCCTGGTGCAGCAACAGATCGACGACCGCGCCGCCAAGGGCGTCGACCCGCAGCAGGCGCGCCAGGACCTGCTGGCGGAGAAGCAGCCGTCGCTGGAATTCGTCACGCCCGAGCAACTGGGTGAGTTGGTGTTGTTTCTGTGCGGCGAAGGCGGCAGCCAGGTGCGCGGCGCCGCATGGAACATGGATGGCGGCTGGCTGGCGCAGTGATTCAGGCGCTGACACCGCGCCGTCGCCTGCTACTGCGCGGCGTCCAGACGCGGCCAACCCGTACGCGCCGTAGCAGCGGACCTGGCCGCGTCACGGGCGTCGCGCAATGTCAGGCACACCGCATCTGGCTTCGACGCGGCCAGGTCCGCTGCTACGGCTTCTCGTCGTCTACCAGGTTCCAGTCGGCGCTGTCGATGTCCTGTACGGGCGTCGGCGGTGGCGGTGGGGTGCTGGGGTCGAAGCCCTTTTCCTGGTGCAGCTTCAGGCGCAGGCGCAGGTTGTTCTGCGAGTCGGCGTTCTTCAGCGCTTCCTCTTCATCGATGGCCCCCTCCAGCGCCAGCTCATAGAGCGCCTGGTCGAAGGTCTTCATGCCCAGGTTCACCGATTTTTCCATGATGCCCTTGAGTTCGCCAAATTCGCCACGGTGAATCAGGTCGCGAATGGTCGCCGTGCCCAGCATCACCTCCACTGCCGCACGCCGCTTGCCGTCCACGGTCTTGACCAGGCGCTGGGAAACGAAAGCCACCAGGTTGTTGCCCAAGTCATTGAGCAACTGTGGACGACGGTCTTCGGGGAAAAAGTTGATGATGCGGTCCAACGCCTGGTTGGCGTTGTTGGCGTGCAAGGTGGAAATGGCCAGATGGCCGGTATCGGCGAACGCCAATGCATGCTCCATGGTCTCGCGGTCGCGAATCTCGCCGATCAGGATGACATCCGGCGCCTGTCGCAAGGTATTTTTCAACGCCGCCTGGAAGCTGCGGGTGTCGACACCCACCTCGCGCTGGTTGATGATCGACTTCTTGTGCCGGTGCACATACTCCACCGGGTCTTCAATGGTGATGATGTGGCCACTGCTGTTGCGGTTACGGTAATCGATCAAGGCCGCCAGGGACGTGGACTTGCCAGAGCCAGTGGCGCCGACGAACAGCACCAGCCCGCGCTTCTGCATGATGGTCTCCAGCAGCACCGGCGGCAGCTTGAGGTCTTCGAAACGGGGAATGTCGAGCTTGATGTTGCGTGCCACCAGGGACACTTCATTGCGCTGCTTGAAAATATTGATACGGAACCGGCCCACCCCCGACAGTGACAGGGCCAGGTTCATTTCCAGGTCACGCTCGAAATCGATGCGCTGCTCGCTGTCCATGATATCGGCGGCGATGGCCGCCACTTCGCCGGGTTTCAACGCCTCGGCTGACAGCGGCTTGAGCACGCCATTGAATTTCGCGCACGGCGGCGCCCCGGTGGAGAGGTACAGATCCGACCCGTCCTGGCTGGCGAGGATTTTAAGCAGGGCTTGGATTTCCATATGCGTGGGTCCACAGGGCGTTGATAGGAAAGTAAGCTATAGCTTGGCGGTAGAACAGCCCGCCATGCAAATCAAAGGATCAGCCAAATGAGCGGTACCCCTGTCGGCGGCAGCATCGCCGAACTGATCGACCAACTGCCCTTCGGTGACAGCCCGTTGCCGGCACCTGACCAATGGCCGCAAAGCCTGCGCACGGCAGTGGACATCGTCAGCCATTCGCCCATGCCCATGCTGCTGTTGTGGGGCCCGCAACTGTGCCAGCTGTACAATGACGGCTTCGCCCACCTGGTGGGCAGCAACCACCCCCGCGCCTTCGGCCAGCCGGTGGACCTGATCTGGCCACAGCTCAAGGACTTCACCGACCCTATCTACCAGGCCGTGCTGCAAGGAGAGGTGCGCACTTACATCGAACAGGGCTTCACCCTGCCCCGTGACGATGGCACCGCCGAAGTCTGGCTGGACCTGACCTACAGCCCCATCCGCGACGAAAACGGTGTGGTGGCCGGCATTCTGGTGACCGCCATCGAGGCCAACGAGCGGCGCCGTGTCACCGCCGAGTTGCAACGCCGTTCCGAGGCCAGCGCCAAGGCCCAGCTGGACACCGAAGAGCGGCTGCAATTGGCCCTGGAAGCCACCAACGGCGTGGGCACCTGGGATTGGGACATCCGCGAGGACCTGTTCCAGGCTGATGCCAGGTTTGCCCGCCTGCACGGCGTCGACCCCAACCTGGCGGGCAAGATGCCCATCGGTGAATACCTCAAGGCCGTGCACCCCGACGACCGGGGCAAGGTAGCCCGCAGCATCAACGCCTGCGTGCACAGCGATGGCGAATACGCCAACGAGTACCGCCTGCTGCGCCCGGACGGCGAAGTGCGCTGGGTGTTCGCCCGCGGGCGCAGCCACAACGACCACCATGGCCGGCCCATCCGCTTCGTCGGCGCGTCCATCGATATCACCGAGCGCCGGGCGGCGGAAAAAACCCTGCTGCGCCTCAACGAGACCCTTGAGGAGCGGGTGGCCGAGCGTACCGAGGCGCTGGCCGAAGCCAACCGCCGCCTGCAGACCGAGATGCAGGAACGCGAACGGGCTGAGGATGCCCTGCGCCACGCGCAGAAAATGGAAGCGGTAGGGCAACTGACCGGCGGCATTGCCCATGACTTCAACAACATGCTCACCGGTATCATCGGCAGCCTGGACCTGATCCAGCGCTATATCAGTGCCGGGCGCAGCCACGACATCGGTCGCTTCATCGAAGCCGCGGTCAGTTCCGCCCACCGCGCCGCCGCCCTCACCCACCGGCTGCTGGCGTTCTCCCGACGCCAGTCGCTGGACCGCAAGCGCCTGGACCCCAACCATCTGGTGCACTCGCTGGAAGAACTGTTCAGCCGCACCAAGGGCGAGCACATCGAACTGAAAATACGCCTGGCCAGCGACACCTGGCCGGTGAACACCGACGCCAACCAACTGGAAAACGCGCTGTTGAACCTGGTGATCAACGCCCGTGACGCCATGCCCGAGGGCGGCGAAATTCGCATCGAGACCAGTAATTGCACCCTCGGCACCCGCCCCGACGGCGCTGAGACCATCAAACCCGGCGATTACGTACGCCTGAGTGTCTGCGACAACGGTGCGGGGATGACGCCTGCCATCCGGGCCAAGGCGTTCGACCCGTTTTTCACCACCAAGCCCATTGGCCAGGGCACCGGCCTGGGCCTGTCGATGATCTACGGGTTTGCCCAGCAATCGGGCGGCCATGTCAGCCTCGACAGCGAACCGGGCCAGGGTACCTGCGTGCACCTGTACCTGCCGCGCCACAACGAACAACCCGAAAGCCGGCCCCCGGTACTGGCGCCCCAGGGTGCGCCGCTGGCCAAACAGGGCGAGAGCGTGATGGTGGTGGAGGATGATCCGGCCGTGCGCATGCTGGTGCTCAACGTGCTCGATGAACTCGGCTACCACGCCCTTCCCGCCGCCGATGCCAAGACCGCCCTGCCGTTGCTGGAGTCGAGCCTGCGCATCGACCTGCTGGTAACCGACGTGGGGCTGCCGGGGCTCAACGGTCGCCAACTGGCTGAAATAGCCCGCCAGCACCGCCCCCGGCTCAAGGTGCTGTTCATGACCGGCTACGCCGAGAAGGCCGCCGAGCGCCATACGTTCCTGGCCGAAGGCATGGACATGGTCACCAAGCCATTCTCCATCGACCTCCTGGCGAACAAGATTCGCGAAATGATCAATCAACCCGCCCCGGACGGCGGATTTGCGGCATAATCCCGCGCTTTTTACCACCGTACAGGGGCCGCGTCATGAAAGCTCAAGCTCGTCACATTCTGGTCAAGACGGCTGAAGAGGCCGAACAACTCAAACAGCGCATCGCCAAGGGTGAGGCATTCGATGTGCTGGCAAAGAAGTACTCCACCTGTCCGTCGGGCAAGCGCGGCGGCGATCTGGGGGAGGTACGCCCCGGGCAGATGGTGGGCGCCATCGACCAGGTGATTTTCAAGAAGCCGCTGCGGACCGTGCACGGCCCCATCAAGAGCAAATTTGGTTACCACCTGGTGCAAGTATTCTTCCGCGATTGAGGCCTTCGCATCGAAGGAACACGCCCTGGCTGGAAGCCACCGGGCAGGAAACCCAGGCAGGCGAGCATTGAAAACCCGATACCAAATTCACATGCCCAAAGGCTAGCGACCGCGCTAATATGCACCTCTCCGCTGGATGCACCACTTTTTCAAGGATCCGAAATGCCCCTGACATTCCGTCGACTTGCGTTCTTTTGTGCCTTCCTCTGTTTCGCCCTGGCGCTGATCTGGGGAATGGGTGCCGACCGGCTACTGGCCTTCTGGGACATACCCCACAGTGAAGTGTCAGCCCTGATGGGGCGGCGGCTCGCCGCATTGCTGCTGGGGGTGGGGGTGATGTTCTTCAGTGTGCGTAACTGCCCGCCCTCGCCGGCCCGTGCCGCCCTGGTGCGTGGTTTCATGGTCGGCTGCCTGGCCCTTGCCCTGCTGGGCATGTACGACTGGCTCAGTGGCCACGCGGGACCCGGCATCCTGGTCTCGGTGTTTGCCGAACTGGCCCTGGGCCTTGGTTTCATCAGCGTGGGCAACGGCGAACGTGCCAGCCTGCGGCAGGTGCAGGCATCGCGCTGAAACACAAACGGCGGCCTTCCCAGGCCGCCGTTGCGTGGGCGCAGGCAGGTGGTCAGAAGCGCTCGCCGACCCGCCTGACTTCATTCAGGTGCTGGCCCTTCAGGTCCGCACGCACGCCGGCAATGAGGTTGGAAATGGCTCGGCTGCTGTTCAACTGCTGGGCCTGGATGCCGGTCACGGTGAAGTCCGATCCCTCGTGCGCCTGATCGAACACCTTGATCGTCAGGGACTTGTCCTGGGCCACCGTGCATTGGCAGCGCATGGGTAGAAAGCTTGATTCGATGATATTGCGCAGTTCGAGGGTCGACAGCATGGTAACGCTCCATTTCTTGTTGGTAGCATCCGTGATTGATACAGCGATCGTTCGGACAGCCTAGATGGCTATTTGATTGCGCGCTGAACCACCGGTCTGGTGGTCTGGGTCCTGACCTCTTCCACAGCAGTTTTCGTGCCCGCTGCGCTAGCAATTCCCTGTTCGAGAAATCAAGAAGTTAGCTCGACACAGGCTTATAGCCATCATGCAATTTGCCCGTTCTCGGGGCGGCCATCCTGCAAATTGCACTCTGGCCGCGCACTGAAACTTTGCGCCCTTGAGCAGGGTCATCTGCTGTGAGGATTTCCCGTCGTATCTTCAGGAAAATCACCATGGCCAAGCCGTCGAGCGAAGAACGCCGCAGCACCGCTGCCGAGCCCCCCTCAGAGCCAGCCCCCCTGCCGACCAGCCTGGCGCCCCAGCGCGCCACGCGGGTCGAGCAGCCCCCGGAGGGCGACTGGTTATTTGAAATCAAACACGATGGCTACCGCCTGATGAGCCGAATCAGCGACGGCCAAGTGCGCCTGTTCAATCGCGAAGGCGCTGACTGGACCGCCGAATTGCCCCGCCAGGCCCAGGCCATTGCCGCATTGAACCTCAAAGAAAGTTGGCTGGACGGCAAGCTGGTCAAGGCCGACGCCCATGGCGTGGCTGACTACAGCGCCTTGCAACAGGCCTTCGAAGCGGGCCAGTGCCAGGACTTGCAATATTACCTGTTCGACCTGCCCTTCCATGAGGGCCGCGACCTGCGCGAGCAACCGCTGGAAACCCGTCGCGCCCAGCTCAAGCGTTTGCTGGGCACTCGCCGGCACAGCCTGCTGCGTTTCTCCGAAAGTTTCACCGCCACGACCCCGGATATTCTGGAGGGGGTCTGCGCGCTCAACCATGAGGGTGTCATTGGCAAACGCCGTGGCAGCCTCTACCAGGACGGCCAGCGCAACCTGGACTGGATCAAGCTGGACTGCCACATCGACCAGCGCCACGCTGCCCCGTTGACCGAGACCCAGGCACGGCACACCGATGAACCCAGCCACGATTTCAGCGATGGCCACCGCGAATCGGTCGCCGGCGTTTCGCTGCACGAGCCCGAACGCATCATCGACCGTGACAGCCAGACCAGCCGCCTGCAACTGGCCACCCTCTACCAGCGCTTGGGCGCCTGGCTGCTGCCCCAGCTCAAGGCCCGCCCCGTGGCCCTGATGCGGGCGCCACACGGGGTGGAAGGCGACCTGTTCCTGCAACGCCATACCGAGCACCTGGCCGTGCCCCACATCAACTTGCTCGCGCCGTCGTTGGATACCGGGCACGGGCGCCTGATGCAAATTGATCGGCTGCCGGGCGTGATCGAAGCGGTGCAGCGCGGTGCGGTGGAATTCCACACCTGGGGCGCCAGCAGCCAGCGCCTCGATAGCCCCGACCGCCTGGTGCTGGACCTGGACCCCGATGTGACCGTGCCCTGGCATGCCGTGCTGGAGGGCACCACGCAAACCTTGGCACTGCTGGACGACCTGGGCCTGCGCGGCTACGTGAAAACCAGTGGCGGCAAGGGCATGCATGTGATCGTCCCCCTGGCGCGTCATGCTGGCTGGGATGAGGTACGGGCCTTTGCCAAAGCCATTTCCCACTACCTGATGACCCAGATGCCCGAGCGTTTCACGGCGGCCCAGGGCCCGCGGTCGCGGGCAGGGCGAATCTTCGTCGACTACCTGCGCAACCAGCGCGATGGCTGCATGGCCGCGGCCTACTCGCTGCGTGCCCGCCCAGGTTTGCCGGTGTCCACACCTGTGGCGCGCGATGAAGTCCCGGCATTGACCAGTGCCCGGCACTGGCACGCCGGCAACATTCTGGAGCGCCTGGATACCCTTGCGCTCGACCCCTGGCAAGGCTACGACAATCGCCAGCGACTGACGGCACGGATGTGGGGGCGGCTGGGCGCCGAACCACCCCATTGATCGGGGTGCACCATCTGCTTGATGACCGGGGCCCCCCTTCAGGGCAACCTGGTGACCGGCCTGGGCCGGGACACCATTGTGCTGTCGGGCGGACGCATCGGCGGCAACATCAGCATGAGCGCCGGCAGCCACTGGGGTTACCCTTGAGCTGGTAGGCGCCTCAGCGGCGCGCCGCCAGCAGCCCTGCCCCAGCGAAACCGAGCAATACCGCGCTGGCGCGGTTGAACAACCGGCGCGGCCGCTCCTGGCTGAACCAGCGCTGCAGGTGGCTGCCCAGCCACGCATAAAGGGCGATGGCCAGCCACTCCAGCACCAGGAACATCAGGCCCAGCCAGAAGAACTGCACGGCCACGGGGGTCGGGGCGTCAACGGTCACGAACTGGGGCAGGAAGGCCGTGAAAATCAGGATAGCTTTCGGGTTGCCTGCCGCCGCGCAGAATTCCTGTACCGCCAGCTTCAGCAGGCCTCGGCCACCTGAGCCATCTGACGCCTGCGGGGTGACCGGTGCGCGCCACAACTGCACGGCCAGGTAGAACAGGTAAAGCGCCCCGGCGACCTTCACCACCAGGAACGCTGCCGCGCTGGCGTGCAGCACCACGGCCAGCCCCATGGCCGCCAGGGCGATCATGCCGGCGAATGCCAGCAGCCGACCGAGCCCGGCCAGGCAGGACATGGTGAAACCGTAGCGGCTGGCGTTGTGCAGCGACAGCAGGTTGTTAGGCCCTGGGGCCATGTTCAGTGCGAAACAGGCGGGCAAGAACAGCAACAGGGTCGCAAGGGTCACGGCGCGAGGCTCCAGGCAAGGTGGCTTGGCAGCCTAGCACCGTGGTGCGGCAAGGCTCAACGGGGATCGTCAGGGCTCATATCATCATCGCCGGTCTCGGTACGGACTTTGTCGGGGTCCAGCTCCGGGTCCTTGTCCAAAGGCAGCGGCCGCAGATCCTCGTCGCCAGGGCGTGGCGGCACGGGGTCGGGGGCCAGGGGGTTGCTGGAGCGGTCGAGCGGGTCGGACGTCATGATGCACCTCGGCGCTGGGGGGGGTGTTCATTGGAGCGCAGCCTGCGACGGGAGTTGCGCCACCGATGAAACCCGTTTGAATCCCTGCCCGCCACGCCTGTCCCACTTGTACGGATGTCGCGCAATCCTGCGTGCCCGCACTCAAGGCTCGAGGTATTCATGAGCAATAAACCGTTGGAAAAGGAAGTACTGACCCGCCTGCTGCACGCCCACCCACAAGGCCTGGGCAAGGAAGTGCTGGACAACTTCACCGGTGAAAAAGCGGTGGCCGGCATGCTCAAGCACCTGCAGGACGAAGGCTATATTCACCACGGCACGGTCAGTATCGATGACCACCTGCCCGCTGTGACCTACCCGGTGAAACTGACTGCCAAAGGGGTCGAGGCGGCCAAGGCGCTGGACCACTGACCGTCAGCTGCAAAAATGCACCGCCAGCAGCAACAGGGTCATGGCCAGCAGCGTTTCGCCGCAGATCGCCACGCCCTCGCCTGCCGGCCCCAGGCCCAGCGCCCGGCGCTGTTGCTGCTGGGCCGCCCCCGCGGCCCACACCACGCTACCGGCCAAACCACAGGCCACCGCCACCATCAATAGCCACGCCATCTCACCCGCCCCCGCCAGGTTGCAAAAAAACTTAGGGCAGCCGGCGATGAATTCGTTCCCCCCACGGCGCTATTTCTGGAACGCCAGGGCCGGGTAGCCGCTGGCGGCGCTGGAAGCCTCAGCGAGGTTCGTGGATGGGGCAGCCGGAATGCTCGGCGCGAAAGCCCGCCGAATGTTCATAGGCCGGTTTGCGCACACGCATGATGCCCCCCAGTGGGCGGTGGGCCGCCAACCCATGCCAAGGGCTGAACGCCATGGCAGTGTCGATGGCCTGAATGCGTTCAGGCGTCCAAGAGGCCTGGCGGGGCACATGGATGCGCGCCACGGTCACGTAAGGGCTCTCTTCTTCTGGCCACTGCTTGGACGCGTCTTCGATGGGCATCTTTTCCAGGCTGGTCGCCAACTGCACGCGCACTTCCCATACCCCGTCGTGCTCGGCGAAATACGCTTGCACCGCTTCGCGCAGGCCATCCGGTTTGTCATCCAGGTCCACCGGCTGGTCGGTGAGCGCACGCAGCGCCGCGGCGACCGGCACCACACTGATCTTGCCGTAGTAGGGTCCGTACAGCACCGGCACCACGGTGTTGAAGGTTTCGCCCAGCGGGTGGGTCTTGGGGTGGCCGCCCAGGCTCTTGAGGGTGCCGCTTTCGCCGCCCATGGCCTCCACCGTGGTCTCGATGCCGCGCAACGCGGCGGACAAGGCCCGCTTGAGCCCCGGCATCTTGTCGGTGGTCTTGGCCAGCAGCTTGAGGGTGCGCAGGAAATCCTTGGGGGTGGCAGCGGTGAACGCGGTGGAGTTCTGCATCACGAAGTCCTGGGTGGTGTCCCCTTCGCTGCCCGGTAGACGTTCCCCTTCCACACCGACGATCTTCACCGCCAACCCGCGCGGTGTAGAAACGCGGTCATCGAGAATGTCACCCGGGTTGGTGGACAGGCGCAGGTACACCTTGTAGCTGCCCGGCCGGGCAAACGCGCCCTGGGCCAACTCCGCCGGCAACGGGTCCAGTACCTCAAGGGTACCTTCCAGCAAGCCATGGGCCTTGGCGTGCACGCTGCGAACCGGGTGGCCATAATCGGCCTGGGTCGTCTCCAGGATGCTGTGCATGGCTTCCACCAGCTCGGCGCTGGTCTGCGCCTCATCCTCGGGTATCTGTTCAAAATCGGCTTGGAACACAAGAGCGGTCATGGCGGCACCTCAGTTAGGTCATCGCGCTCCAGCACGGTCTGGAGCGGCCAGCGGTAACGCGAGCAGGCGAACATTTCGCCGGCCCACCCGATATCAGTCAGCCATCAGGGGGGAGGCGTTCCACGCACCGGCAGGCCGCGCTGACCAGCGGCAGGCGCATCCATTCGGATGGACAGCAACGCCCCCGCCCGTCGGCTCGATGCAGCCGCGACGCCGCTGGCCCGGTCCACACGGTCAGAACCGAGCGCCTGAGGACAGCCCCATGACCGAACATGCCGTAGCCCATGTGGACCAACTGGAAGAGGACCGCGCCCTGCGCGTGAAAGCCGGTGATCAGACGCTGATTGTGCTGCGCCACAATGGCCAGGTGCGTGCGTACCAGGCCGGCTGCCCCCATGCCGGGGCACCGCTGGAAGAAGGCGCCATCTGCGAGGACCGCTTGATCTGCCCCTGGCACAAGGCCGCGTTTGCCTTGAATGACGGTGAGGTCACCGAGCCCCCTGCCCTGGCCAGCCTCAAGCGCTACCCCGCGCAAGTACGCGGTGACTATCTATGGGTGGATGACCAGCCGGCCCATGCCCCCCTGCCAGCCCCCCAGGGCGCCGGGCGCACCTTCATCGTGGTCGGTGCCGGCGCGGCGGGCTCGGCGGCGGTGGCCAGCCTGCATCGCCAGGGTTTTGCCGGGCAATTGCTGTGGATCGACCCGGAAGCGGACCCGGCCTACGACCGGACTGCCTTGAGCAAATTTGTCATCGCCGGGCAGCAAACCCCGGCCCAGGTGCCGGCGCTGCTGGATGATGAGGTACTGGCCTGGCCAAACCTGCGACGCGTGCGGGGCAACGTCAGCGGCCTGGACGCCGTGAACAAACACATCACTCTGGCGGACGGCCAGCAACTGACCTACGACGCCGCGCTGCTGGCCACCGGTGGTGTCCCCCAACGCCCGGCCATACCCGGTGCGCAACTGCCTGGCAGTTTCGTGCTGCGCTCGCGCGACGATGCCGCGCGCGTGCTTGAGCAGGCAAGGAACAGCCGCCGGGCGGTGATCATCGGCGACAGCTTCATTGGCTTGGAAGCGGCGTCGGCATTGCGCCAACTGGGCCTGGAGGTGCAGGTAGTCAGCCGTCACGAAACGCCGCTGGCCCGGCAAGTGGGTCACCCGGTCAGCCGCGCCCTGCGCCGCTTGCACGAACAGAACGGCGTGGTGTTTCACACCGCCACCGAACCGGCGAGCCTGGAGGGCCACGAGCGAGTCGAGGCGGTAATGCTGACCAACGGCGAACGTCTGGCGGCCGACCTGGTGCTGTTTGGCACCGGGGTAACACCCGCCACGCACCTGGCCCAGGGCCTGCCACTGGGCGACGACCATTCGCTGATCGTCGACAGTGGCCTGCGTGCCGCGCCAGGCTTGTGGGCGGTGGGTGACATGGTCAACTTTCCCCTGGCCGGGCACCCGCTGCGCATCGAACACTGGCGGGTCGCGCAGCAACAGGCCTGCCTGGCCGCCGAGAACATGCTCGGTGCGCAGCGCGAATACAGCGACGTGCCGTTCTTCTGGAGCCTGCAACATGGCAAGACCCTCGAAGTGCTGGGCCATGGGCGGGCCTGGAACGCGATAGAGCTGACAGGCGATGCAGACGGGATGAACTTCGTCGCCCTGTTGTGCGTCGATGAACAGGTGGAGTCGGTGGTCGCCTGCGGGCACCGGGCGTTGCTGGCGATGCTGTCGCAGCGCATGAAGCGGCCGTTGTCGCGCGGTGAGGCGCTGGCCCTGATCCATTCGTAAACAGCGCAGGCGCTGCACCGCGGCGCCTGCCGGGTTCAATCCGAGGAGTACCCCATGAGCACATCACTGCAAGGCAAGAAAGTACTGGTCATTACCTCCAACACCGGCGTGGAGCGCGATGAGCTGGTCAAGCCGCTGGAAGCGTTGAAAGGGTTCGGTGCACAGGTGACCCATGGTTCGATCAAGGGCGGTACGGTGCAGACGTTCCTGCACGACACCGAGAAAGACCGCACGGTCGAATCGCAGCACACTCTGGCGGAACTCAAGGGCGATGATTATCAAGCCCTGGTGATTCCCGGTGGTACCGTCAATGCCGACACCCTGCGCCAGGACCGCGACGCCCAGCGCCTGATCAACGAATTCGTCAACGCCGGCAAGACCATCGCTGCCATCTGCCACGGCCCGTGGGCGCTGATCGACGCAGGGGTGATCGAAGGCAAGACCCTGACGTCCTACCCCAGCGTGCGCATCGACCTGCTGAACGCCAAGGCAGCGGGCTGGGTCGATGAAGCGGTCAAGGAATGCCCGGCCAATGGCTGGACGCTGATCACGTCCCGCACCCCCGACGACTTGCCGGCGTTCAACCAGGCTATCGCCAACGCCCTGCAAGCGGGCTGAGTCCCACAGGATTACGGCCAGCCCGCCGCTGCGGGCTTTGACCTGCGGGCTGTCGCACCGGCGCGTACAGTGCCAGCCCGCACCTCCACGGCCCCCAGTCCGACTATCGCCCACCCCTTCCCCGCCACGGCTAGCCCGCCTTCGCCTCATTTGCTTAAATACCCGCCACGGCCCGCCGTGGGCCTTTCGTTCTGTCACGAGGAAAGCCCCTTGGCCGCGTTACCGCCAAAGAAATCCTGGTTCAAGTCCCGCCTGGGCAAGGCCTTGGGCCGTCGCCACCTGGGCCGCGGGGTGCATATCACCGAGTACTTCCAGCACAAAGCCCGCGAGCAGGGTTTCACCCTCAGCCATGGCCAGCAGCAGGTCATCGACAGCATGGCCGAACGGGTCGAGCCGTTGCTGCAGGAAGACGCCGCCTTGCCCCGCAGCCTCTACCTGTACGGCGCCGTGGGGCGCGGAAAAAGCTGGCTGCTGGATGGCTTTTTCCAGGCCATGCCCATCACCCGCAAGCGCCGTTTGCACTTTCACGACTTCTTCGCGCGGCTGCACGAAGGCATGTTCCGTCACCGTGAACAGGCCGATGCGCTGGAGACCACGCTGGACGAGCTGCTGGGCGATTGCCGGGTGCTGTGCTTCGACGAATTCCACGTGCATGACATCGGCGACGCCATGCTGCTGACCCGGTTGTTCAAGGCCCTGGACGCCCGCGGCATCTTCCTGGTGGTGACCTCCAACTATGCGCCCGAAGGCCTGTTGCCCAACCCGCTGTACCACGAGCGCTTCCTGCCGGTGATTCGCCTGATGAACGCGCAGATGCAGGTGATGGAAGTGGGCGGCGCCCAGGATTACCGGGCGCTGCCCAGCGCCGCCAGCGAGCAGCGTTTCACCCAGGGCCACTACGTGTGGCCGGGTACCCCCGAGCAACGCCGCGCCCTGGACCTGCCACCGGCCGACCTGCCGCCCTTCCCCCTCGCCGTGGGCAAACGCCAGCTCCGCGCACGCATGAGCCATGAGCGCACCATCCGCTTTGATTTCGACGACATCTGCGAACAGCCCACTGCGGTGATGGACTACCTGGACCTCAGCGGGCGGTTCGACACCTGGATCATCGACCACCTGCCGTTGCTCGATGACTGCTCGATTGCCGTGCAGCAGCGCTTTATCAACCTTATCGATGTGCTTTACGATCAGGACAAGCGCTTGATGCTGATCAGCGAGCGGCCCCTGGCCGAGAGCCTGGCGGGCCAGGCCATTGACCTGGCACGTACCCGCAGCCGGTTGGGGCAGCTGAAACAGAATCACCCCTGAAGCGCATGCATTGACCCATCAAGGATGACCCAGCATGGCAACCCTGCACCTGCTTTGCGGCAAGATCGCTTCCGGCAAGTCAACCCTGGCGGCTACGCTGGCCGAAGCACCGAACACCGTGCGCCTGAGCGAGGACCTGTGGCTCGCCCGCCTGTACAAGGAGCAATTGCACAGCGTGGCCGACTACGTGCGCTGCGCCGCCCTGCTGCGCGACGCCATCGGCCCCCATGTACAGGCCTTGCTGCACGTGGGCGTGAACGTGGTACTCGACTTCCCCGCCAACACCCCGGCCAACCGTCAGTGGATGCGCAGCCTGTTCGAAGCCAGCGGCGCAGCCCATGTGCTGCACGTGCTCGATGTGCCGGATCAGGTGTGCAAAGCGCGCCTGCGTGAACGCAATGCCGCTGGCGACCACGAGTTCGCCGCCAGCGACGAGCAGTTCGAGTTGATCAGCCGCTACTTCAGCATGCCTTCGGCCGAGGAAGGTTTTACCCTGTCCGTCAGCGATCAGGCACGCTGAGAGCATGCTTCAACCTGCGGCCAGCACCGCGGCGATCTCTTGCAGGATGGCCGGGTCATCCAGGGTTGACGGCGGCGCGAACGCCTCGCCATCGGCCAGCTTGCGCAGCACCGCGCGCAGGATCTTGCCGGAGCGGGTCTTGGGCAGGCGCTTGACCACCCTGACCCGGTGGAAACAGGCCAAGGCGCCAATCTGCTCACGCACCCGGGCCACCAACTCGGCCTGCAGTTGCCGGGTTTCGAGGGGCGCGCCATCCTTGAGCACCACCAGGGCGAGGGGCACCTGGCCCTTTATCTCGTCACGCACGCCGAACACCGCGCACTCGGCCACCTGCGGGTGCAGCGCCACCACATCTTCCATTTCCCCCGTGGACAGGCGGTGGCCGGCGACGTTGATGACGTCATCGGTGCGCCCCATGATGTAGACAAAACCGTCCTCATCCAGATAACCGCCGTCACCGGTGTGGTAATGGCCCGGGTAGGCGGCCAGGTAGGCCTGCAGATAGCGTTCATGGTCGCGCCACAGGGTTTGGCAACAACCGGGCGGCAATGGCAGGGCGATGACAATGTCGCCTTGCTGCCCCGGTGCCTGCACATGGCCCTGCTCGTCCATGACCCGTACCGCGTAGCCGGGCACGGCGCGGTTGCTGGAACCGGTGCGGGCACCGGAGCCGTCGAGGTGTGCGCACGGGGCGGTGACTGGCCAACCGGTTTCGGTCTGCCACCAGTGGTCGTGCACCGGTTTGCCGGTCACCGACTCCAGCCAGGCATGGGTGCTGGAGTCCAGTTTTTCGCCGGCCAGGTACAGGCGGCGCAGGGAGCCCAGGTCATGGCGAGACAGCAACCGGCCTTCCGGGTCTTCCTTGCGGATAGCGCGCATGGCCGTGGGCGCGCAGAACAGCGCGTTAACCCGGTACTGCTCGATGATGCGCCAGTAACTGCCCGCGTCCGGGGTGCGCACCGGCTTGCCCTCGTAGAACACGCTGGTGCAGCCGGCCATCAGGGGGCCATAGACGATCAGGGAATGGCCCACCACCCAGCCGACGTCAGAGATGCCCCACCACACGTCCCCGGCGGCCATGCCATACACCTTGTCCAGGGCAAAGCGCAGGGCCACGGCGTGGCCGCCATTGTCACGCACAATGCCTTTGGGCCGGCCCGTGGTGCCTGAGGTGTACATGATGTACAGCGGGTCGCCGCTGGCCAGTTCCACCGGCGCGGCGGGTTGGGCATCCTGCACCTCGCGCTGCCAGTCCAGGTCCCGGCCGGGCACCAGGCTGGCCGCCAGTTGCGGGCGCTGCCACACGGCGATGTGGCGGGGCCGGTGCCGGGCCAGCTCCAGGGCTTTGTCCAGCAGTGGCTTGTAGGCGACCACTCGGTCGAATTCCAGGCCGCAACTGGCGGTGAGTATGAGCGCGGGCTGGGCATCATCGATGCGGACGGCCAGCTCATGGGCGGCAAACCCACCAAACACCACGGAGTGCACCGCCCCCAGGCGAGCGCAGGCGAGCATGGCCATGGCCGCCTGGGGAATCATCGGCAGGTACAGCAGCACCGTGTCACCCTTGCCGACGCCCAGCGCGCGCATCCAGCCGGCCAGCCGTGCCACCTCGTTACGCAGCTGGCGGAAGCTGAATCGTTGCTGGCTACCGCTGACGGGGGAATCGTAGGCCAGGGCGGTCTGTTCGCCACGGCCCTGCTCAACCTGGTGGTCCAGGGCCAGAAAGCTGGTATTCAGGCGCCCGTCGGCGAACCACTGGTGGGTGCCGTCGGCGCGTTCACAGAGGACTTGGGTGGGGGCTCGGAACCAGGCCACTTGCCGCGCCTGCTCGGCCCAGAAGCCGACGGGGTCGGCGAGGGAGCGTTGATAGTCGTGCTGATAGGTCATGAATCCTACCCTGGATTGTTTTTATGAAGGGCGAAATCAGAGTATGGCCGCTATGATGGGCATCGCGAATTTTCAAGACGAGCCCTATGGATACCCTTGCACGCCTGAAGGCTGGCCAACTGGCCGGCAGCACCCGTCTGGACCTGGCCTGTGGCCTGACCGAGTTTCCCCGCGAGATCTTCGACCTGGCCGATACCCTGGAGGTGCTGAACCTGACGGGCAATGCCTTGAGCAGCCTGCCCCAGGACCTGCATCGGCTCACCCGGCTGAAGATCCTGTTCTGCTCCAGCAACCAGTTCACCGAACTGCCGGCGTGCATTGGCCGCTGTGAAAACCTGAGCATGGTGGGGTTCAAGTCCAACCGGATCCGCCAGGTGCCAGCGGCCGCCCTGGGGCCGAAGCTGCGCTGGCTGATCCTCACCGACAACTGCATCGAAGCCCTGCCGGACGAAATCGGCGACTGCCAGCTGATGCAGAAATTCATGCTGGCCGGCAACCGCCTGACCCAACTGCCTGCCAGCATGACCAAGCTGCAGAAGCTGGAGTTGCTACGCCTGTCGGCCAACCGCCTGGCCGCGCTACCCGACTGGCTGCTCACGCTGCCCAGCCTGGCGTGGCTGGCCTGGGCCGGCAACCCCATGAGCGCTGACTACACCACGCCCCACGACGAGGACGGCATCAGCGCCGATGTGGCCTGGGCTGAACTGCAAATGGAGCAGAAACTGGGCGAAGGGGCTTCCGGCATCATCAGCCAGGCCGTGTGGCGAGGGGACACACCGGTGGCGGTGAAGCTCTACAAGGGCGACATGACCAGCGACGGCACCCCGCTCAATGAAATGAACGCCTGCATCGCCGCCGGCCTGCACCCCAACCTGATCCGTGTCGAAGGCAAGCTCAAAGGTCACCCCCAGGGCGTGGCGGGGCTGGTCATGGAACTGGTGGGGCCGGAATTTGGCAACCTGGCGGCGCTGCCCAGCTTCGACACGTGCAGCCGCGATGTGTACCCCGCCGACACCCGATTCAGCGCCGATGCCTTGCTGGCCATGGCGCGGGGTATGGCAGCGGTGGCCGCACACCTGCATCACCACGGCATCAACCATGGCGACCTGTACGCGCACAACACGCTGTACACCGCCCAAGGCCAGTGCCTGCTGGGCGACTTCGGCGCGGCGTCGTTCTACCCGCAGGATGGCAGCCAGACGGCTGCGGCGTTGCAGCGCATCGAAGTGCGAGCGTTTGGCATCTGGTTGGGAGAACTGCTGGAGCGATGTGACGAGGTACAACCGCAGTGGCAGGCGTTGCAGCACGCCTGCGTGCAGCCGGACGTGCTGGCACGCCCGGATTTTCACGACGTCATCGCTGCGCTGGCCTGAGCAAAGCCGCGTAGCAGCGGACCTGGCCGCGTTGGCGGTACAGGCGGTATGCCTGAGGCCACGCGGCGTGCTTGACGCGGCCAGGTCCGCTGCTACGCGGCATCGGTCATTCCTTCCACCCTCCCCCGAGCGCCTTGTACAGGTTCACTTCGGCGGTCAGTTGCGACAACCGGTCGGTGATGGCCGACTGCTGGGCACTGAACAGGGAGCGCTGGGCGTCCAGGAACGTCAGGTTGCTGTCGATGCCGGTGCGGTAGCGGCGCTCGGCCAGGCGGTAATAGTCCTGGTTGGCCTGCACCAGGTCGGTCTGGGCCTGCAACTGCTGTTTGTAGGTCTGCCGTGCGGCGAGGCCATCGGCGACTTCCTGGAAACCGGTCTGGATGGCTTTCTCGTAGCTGGCCACGTCCACGTCTTTCTCGATTTTCGCGTAGTCGAGGCTGGCTTTCAGGCTGCCGGCGTTGAAGATCGGGAGGTTGATGCTCGGCGCAAACGTCCAGGTGCCCTGCCCGCCCTTGAACAGGTGCCCCATGTCGGCGCTTTCACTGCCGGCACTGGCGGTCAGGGTGATGCTGGGGAAAAACGCCGCGCGGGCCGCGCCGATGTTGGCGTTGGCCGCCTTGAGGGTATGTTCGGCCTCGAGGATGTCCGGCCGCCGTTGCAGCAGGTCCGACGGCAAGCCAGCCGGTACTTCGGCCACCAGCCCCGCCGCCAGCGGTTGCGCCGCCGGCAGGTTATCGGGCAGGTGCGTGCCCAGCAGCAACACCAGGTTGTCCATGTCCTGGGCCACGGCGCGCTGATACTTGGCCAGGCTGACCTTGGCGGTTTCCACCGAGATGCGCGCCTGGCTCACGTCCAGCGCCGTCGAGACGCCCACTTCGCCGCTGTGAGCAGTGAGCTTGTAGCTTTGCTCATAGGCTTGCAGGGTGTCCTGGGTCAGCTTCAGCAGCTCCTTGTCCGACTCCAGGGTAAACCAGGCGTTGGCCACACTGGCCACCAGGCTGATCTGCGTGGAGCGCCGGCCTTCGTCGCTGGCCAGGTAGGTTTGCAGCGCCTCCTTGCTCAGGCTGCGCACCCGGCCCCACAGGTCCAGTTCATAGGCACTGACGCCCAGGGTGGCGGTGTATTCGCCACCCACCGCAGTCTTGCCGGTGGTGCTCAGGTCAGCCGGCGTGCGCGTGCGTTCGGCCGTGCCACCGGCGGTCACCGCCGGGAACAGGTCAGCCCGCTGGATGCGGTACTGGGCGCGGTAGGCCTCGACATTCAAGGCGGCCACGCGCAGGTCGCGGTTGTTGTCCAGGGCGGTGTGGATCACCGCCTGCAAGGCCGGGTCATGGAAAACCTGGCGCCAGCCCTGCTCGGCGGCGGCCTGGGCGGCCGCCTCCTGGGCCGGCGCGTACGCCGGCCCTTGGGGGAACTGCGCGGCCACGGGGGCTGCCGGGCGATCGTAGTGCGGGATCAGCGAACAGCCACCGAGCATGAAGGCCGCCAGTGCCAGAAACGTCAGGGGACGGGTCATTGTGCGGACTCCTCTTCAAGGGCAGGTGCGGGCTGGTCTTTCGCCTTGCGTTTGTCGCCAAACAGCGACGACACCGAGACGAAGAACAACGGCACCCAGAAAACGGCCAGTGTGGTAGCGGTGAGCATGCCGCCGATCACGCCCGTGCCGATGGCGTGCTGGCTGCCGGCACCGGCACCGTGGGAAATGGCCAGCGGCACCACGCCCAAGATGAACGCCAGCGAGGTCATGATGATCGGCCGCAGGCGCAACCGGCAGGCCTCGATGGCCGCTTCGGTGTAGCTGCGCCCCTGCTCGTGAAGTTCCTTGGCGAACTCGACGATCAGAATGGCGTTCTTCGCCGCCAGGCCGATGGTGGTCAACAGGCCCACCTGGAAGTACACGTCGTTGGACAGGCCGCGCAACGTGGTGGCCAGCAAGGCACCGATGATCCCCAGGGGCACGACCAGCATCACCGCGATGGGAATTGACCAGCTTTCATACAGGGCTGCCAGGCACAGGAACACCATCAGCATGGAAATGGCATACAGCGCGGGCGCCTGGGAACCGGACAACTTCTCTTCGTACGACAACCCGGTCCAGGCATAGCCGACGCCGGTGGGCAGCGTCGCGGCAATGCGCTCGACTTCGGCCATGGCCTCGCCGGTACTGTGGCCGGGGGCCGGGGCACCGAGGATTTCCACCGCCGACACACCGTTGAAACGCGACAGCTTCGGCGAGCCGTAGATCCACTTGCCACTGGCGAAGGCCGAGAACGGCACCATGGTGCCGGCGCTGTTGCGCACGTACCACTTGTTCAGGTCTTCAGGGTTCATGCGCGAGTCGGCCTTGCCCTGGATGTACACCTTCTTCACCCGGCCCCGGTCGATGAAGTCGTTCACGTAGCTGCCACCGAAGGCATACGACAGGGTGTCGTTGACGTCGGCAACCGTCACGCCCAGCGCCTCGGTGCGTTCGTCGTCGAGGATCAACTGGTACTGCGGTTCGTCGTCTAGGCCATTGGGGCGCACTTGCGCCAGGATCGGGCTCTTGGCGGCGGCAGCGAGGAACTTGTTGCGCGCTTCCATCAACTTGGCGTGGCCCACGCCGGAACGGTCCTGCAGGTACACGTCGAAACCGCTGGCGTTACCCAGTTCCATCACCGCGGGCGGCGCGAAGGCAAACACCATGGCGTCGCGGAAACCGAGGAAATGCTTCTGGGCGCGGGCGGCCAGGGCCGAAATGCTGTTGTCGGCGTTGCGCTCATCCCACGGCTTGAGCATGACGAAGCCCATGCCCGAGTTCTGGCTGCGGCCGGCGAAGTTGAAGCCCGTGACGGTGAACACCGAGCGCACGGCGCCGGTTTCCTTGGTCAGCATGTAGTCACGCATGCGGTCGATGACCTGCTGGGTGCGCTGGGCCGGGGTACCGGGTGGCGTCTGCACCTGGGTGAACAGCACGCCCTGGTCTTCTTCCGGCAGGAACGAAGACGGGATGCGCGTGAACAGCCAGATCATGCCCACCACGATCAAGGCGTAGGCCAGCAGGTACGGCACCTTGTTGCGCAGAATGCGGCTGACGCTGCGCTCGTAGCGGTGCACGCCGCTGTCGAACGTACGGTTGAACCAGCCGAAGAAACCGGTGGTCTTGCCGTGCTGCCCTTTGGCCACAGGCTTGAGAATCGTGGCGCACAGCGCCGGGGTGAACACCAGTGCCACCAGTACCGACAGGGCCATGGCCGAGACGATGGTGATGGAGAACTGGCGGTAGATCACCCCGGTTGAGCCACCGAAGAACGCCATGGGCAGCAGCACCGCTGAGAGCACCATGGCGATGCCCACCAGCGCCCCCTGGATCTGGCCCATGGACTTCTTGGTGGCCTCCTTGGGGGACAGGCCCTCTTCACTCATCACCCGCTCGACGTTTTCCACCACCACGATGGCGTCGTCCACCAACAGACCGATGGCCAGGACCATGCCGAACATGGTCAGGGTATTGATGCTGAAACCGGCGGCGGCGAGGATACCGAAGGTGCCCAGCAGCACCACAGGCACGGCCATGGTGGTGATCAGCGTGGCACGAATGTTCTGCAGGAACAGCAGCATCACCAGGAACACCAGGATGATCGCTTCCACCAGGGTTTCGATCACGCCATGGATGGAGCCGGTGATCACCGGCGTGGTGTCATAGGGGTACACCACCTTCACACCTGGCGGGAAGAAGGGTTCCAGTTGGTTGACGGTTTCGCGGATGGCCTTGGCGGTGTCCAGGGCGTTCGCGCCAGTGGCCAATTTGATGGCCATGCCCGAGGCCGGCTTGCCGTTGTACTCGGAGCTGATGCTGTAGTTTTCGCCGCCAAGGCCCACATCGGCCACGTCGCCGATGCGCACCTGGGAGCCATCGGTGTTGACCTTCAGCAGGATCTTCTTGAACTGCTCGGCGGTTTGCAGGCGGGTCTTGCCGATGATGGTGGCGTTCAGCTCCTGGTGCGCCACCGACGGCAGGCCGCCGAACTGGCCGGAGGACACCTGCACGTTCTGGTTGGTAATGGCGGTGGACACATCAGCCGGGGTCAACTGGTACTTGTTGAGCTTGGCCGGGTCCAGCCAGATGCGCATGGCGTACTGGGCGCCGAACACCTGGAAATCACCCACGCCGCTGGTGCGCGAGATGGGGTCCTGCATGTTGGAGACGATGTAGTTGGCCAGGTCGTCCTTGGTCATGCTGCCATCGTCGGACACCAGGCCGATCACCATCAGGAAGTTCTTCACCCCCTTGGTCACGCGGATGCCCTGGTTCTGCACTTCCTGTGGCAACAGCGGCGTCGCCAGGTTGAGCTTGTTCTGCACCTGCACCTGGGCCATGTCCGGGTTGGTGCCCTGGTTGAAGGTCGCCTCGATGGTCATCGAACCGTCGGAATTGCTGTCCGAGGAAATGTAGCGCAGGTTGTCGATACCGTTGAGCTGCTGTTCGATCACCTGCACCACGGTGTCCTGCACGGTCTGCGCCGAAGCGCCCGGGTAGGTCACGGTGATGTCGATGGCGGGCGGCGCGATGCTGGGGTACTGGTTGACGGGCAGGTTGAGGATCGACAGCGCGCCAACCAGCATGATCACCAGGGCAACCACCCAGGCGAAGATGGGCCGGTCGATAAAGAACTTGGACATCGGTTACTCCCCTTTCGCCGCGACGCTGGCCTGGGCGTTGGCGGCAGGCGCGACATTGCTGGCGGCGCTGACCTTCACGGTTTCGCCGGGCTTGACGTACTGCAGGCCTTCGGTGATGACGCGGTCGCCGTCGTGCAGGCCGTCTTCGATCAGCCAGTCGGTACCCACGGTGCGGCTGGCTTTCAGTTCACGCAGCTCGACCTTGTTGTCGGCATTGACCACCAGCGCGGTGGGGGTGCCCTTGAGGTCGTGGGTCACGCCCTGCTGGGGCGCCAGGATGGCGGTACTGGCGATACCGGCCTGCAGTTGCGCGTGCACGAACATGCCGGGCAACAGGGTGTGGTCGGGGTTGGGGAACTTGGCACGCAGGGTCACGGAGCCGGTGCTTTCGTCCACCGACACTTCCGAGAATTCCAGGGTGCCATCCTGGTTGAAGGCACTGCCGTCTTCCAGGGTCAGCTTGACCTTGGCGCCGTTGTCGCCGGCTTTCTGCAACTGGCCGCTGGCCAGGGCCTTGCGCAGCTTCAGCAGGTTGGCCGAGGACTCGGTGACGTCCACGTAGATGGGGTCCAGTTGCTGGATGGTGGCCATGGCGGTGGTCTGGGCGCTGGTGACCAGCGCCCCTTCGGTCACGCTGGAGCGGCCGATGCGGCCATCGATGGGCGCCAGCACCTTGGTGTAGCGCATGTTGATTTGCGCCGTCATCAGCGCGGCCTGGTCTTGCAGCTCGGTGGACCGGGCGTTGTCGTACTCCTGGCGGCTGACCGCCTGTTCAGCGATCAATTGCTTGTAACGGTCGGCCAGGGACTTGGCGGAGGCCAGGCTGGCCTTGGCGCTGGCCAGGGTGGCTTCGTACACCGAGGGGTCGATCTGGTACAGCTGCTCGCCGGCCTTGACGTCGGTACCTTCCTTGAACAGACGCTTGAGAATGACGCCGTCCACCTGCGGGCGCACTTCGGCGACCCGGAAGGCGGTGACCCGGCCAGGGACTTCGCTGGTCAGGGCGTAGGGTTGCGGGTGCAGGGTCACCACGCCGACCTCGGGCGTCTGCTGGGCGGGTGCAGCCGCCTCTTTATTGCAGCCGCTGAGCAGGCAGGCCAGGGCCGCCGCAGCGACCACAGTGGTCACGCAAGGCTTGAGTTTCATGGAAGGTCCTCGTTTGCGAGCAAATAGATAGCTAGCTAACGACATTAATGGATAATTGTGCATTCACGATGGAGAGTGGGTGCGACCTGATGTCGGGTTGGTAACCACGGGGGTACCCTGTGCTACACGAAAACGGCGAACCTGCTGGGCGTTTCGGGCTCAGACAGGGACAGGGCGTCGATGACCGGCGCTGTTTTTCTATTCACACGGAGTGAGCGATGAACCTTCCGGCTTTCTTTCTCAACGCGGTGGTGTGCACCACGGCAGCCCATGACAACTGCATGCCCCCGCAGTTTGTGTGGATGGCGCCTAAATTCCTCAACGACGACGCCCGTGCGCAGCAATGCAACGCACGGGCGCAAGGGTTGAACAAAGCGCAGGAGGACAAGACCATCTTCTACCGCTGCGATGCGCAACGGGGGGCTTGATCGCCCCCTCCGGGCGAGACCTGGAGCCAGCCATCCGGCGAGAGCAGGTGTTTCCCCTGTGGGACCGGGCGAAGCTCGGGAAGGCCACGCCGCGGTCTGGCGGATACACCGCAGCGCCTGCTTCCCGAGCTGGCGCCCGGTCCCACAGGGTTGGCTGCGGTATGAGTGTTTTCCCTGAACTGACCTCAAAAAGGTGGATGTGGGTATCCAACTTTTTGGGGGTCAGCTCAGGTTCGCTGCGCAGTGGTTGTTTCCCCTGTGGGACCGGGCGAAGCTCGGGAAGGCCACGCCGCGGTCTGGCGGATACACCGCAGCGCCTGCTTCCCGAGCTGGCGCCCGGTCCCACAGGGTTGGCTGCGGTATGAGTGTTTTCCCTGAACTGACCTCAAAAAGTTGGATGTGGGTGTTCAACTTTTGAGGGGTCAGTTCATTCGATGCGCAGTGGGTGTTTCCCCTGTGGGACCGGGCGAAGCTCGGGAAGGCCGCGCCGCGGTCAGGCGGCGGCCTCGTAGAGCTTGACCACCGCCGGCTCACCGTCGCGCAGGCACTGGCGCAACCGCTGTGCTTCCTGCTCGGCCGCTACCACGGCCTTGTCCTTCACATGCCCATACCCGCGAATCTGTTCGGGCAAGCGCGCCAGGCTCAAGGCCGTGTGGCGATTGGCAGGAGTGAGGTGGGCCAGGATCAGGTCAATGTCGGCACGATAGGCGTCGATGAGCGCCCGCTCCTGCCGACGCTCCTGGCTGTAGCCAAACGGGTCGAACGCACTGCCACGCAGGAACTTGAAAGGCGCGAGCAAACCGAACGCCTTCAGCATCCACGGGCCGAAACGGCGCTTGTGCTGGCCGCCCAGCCAGGACGGCGCCAGGTGAAATTCGAGGCGGTAATCTCCCTCGAACTGCGCTTGCACCTGACGCACGAATTCACCATTGCTGTACAACCGCGCCACTTCGTATTCGTCCTTGTAGGCCAACAGCTTGAACACGTACCGCGCCACGGCTTCGGTGAGGGCCTGCGGCTGCCCCGGCAGCAAGCGAGCTTCGGCGTCGCGTACCCGTTGCACCCACGCCAGGTAGCCTTGGGCGTACGCCTTGCTCTGGTAGTGGCGCAACGTCTCGGCGTTGGCCGCCAGGCGTTGGTCCAGGGACAGCTCCAGCTCGGCCGGCACGGCGCGGGTCGGTTCCAGCACAGCGTTCACCGCGCCCAGGTCATGGGCCGCACGACGTCCCCACAGGAACGCCTGCTGGTTCAGGCTCACGGCCACGCCATTGAGTTCAATGGCCTTGTTGATGGCTTCGGCGGTAACCGGAATCAAGCCCAGCTGGTAGGCATGGCCGAGCATGAACAGGTTGCTGGCGATGGTATCGCCCAACAGGCCCACGGCCAGGCGGGTGGCGTCGACAAAATGGGTCTTGTCGGCGCCCACCGCGTCGGTGATCGCCTGGCCCATGGCGGCCGCCGGAAACTGCGCGTCCGGGTCACGGGTGAACGCCGCTGTCGGCGTCTGCTGGCTGTTGACCACCGCGTGGGACTTGCTCAGGCTCAGCTTGGCCAGGGCGTCCGGACCGGAGGCCACCAGCAGGTCACAGCCCAGCAGCAGATCGGCATCGCCCGCAGCGATACGCACGGCAAACAGATCATCCTGGTGGGCCGCGATGCGGATATGGGTCACCACCGGGCCGAACTTCTGCGCCAGGCCGGCCTGGTCCAGCACGCTGCAGCCCTTGCCTTCCAGGTTGGCCGCCAGGCCCAGCAGGGCGCCTACCGTCGTTACGCCAGTCCCCCCCACACCGGGCAGGAGGATATTGAACGGCCTGTCCAGCCGCGGCAGCACCGGCTCGGGCAAAGCGCTGAACGCCTGCTCGCGGCTGGGCAGTCGCGGCGTGCGCAACTGCCCGCCATGCACAGTGACGAAGCTGGGGCAGAAGCCCTCCACGCAGCTGAAATCCTTGTTGCAGGCGTTCTGGTCGATCTCGCGCTTGCGGCCCTGGGGCGTTTCCAGCGGCAGCACCGACAGGCACCCGGACTTCACGCCGCAATCTCCACACCCCTCGCACACCGCCGGGTTGATCAGCGCCCGCTTGTTCAGGTCGGGCATGCTACCGCGCTTGCGCCGGCGGCGCTTCTCGGTGGCACAGGTCTGGTCGTAGATGATCACCGACACGCCCTTGAACTCGCGCAGCTCGCGCATCACCGCATCCAGGTCGCGGCGGTGATGGAAAGTGGTAATGGGCGCAAAACCGGCGCGAGTGGGGTATTTGTCCGGTTCGTCGCTGACCAGGGCAATGCGCTGCACGCCCTCGTCGAATACCTGGCGGCTGAGCTGATCGACCCGCAGGATGCCGTCAATGGGCTGGCCACCGGTCATGGCCACCGCGTCGTTGTAGAGAATCTTGTAGGTGATGTTGACCTTGGCCGCCACCGCCGCCCGTACCGCCAGGTGGCCGGAATGGAAATAGGTGCCATCGCCCAGGTTCTGGAACACGTGGGCGGTCTCGGTGAAAGGTGCCTGGCCGATCCAGGTCACGCCCTCGCCGCCCATCTGGGTGAAGGTCTCGGTTTCGCGGTCCATCCAGATGGTCATGTAGTGGCAGCCGATACCCGCCAGGGCGCGGCTGCCTTCAGGCACCTTGGTGGAACTGTTGTGCGGGCAACCGGAACAGAAATGCGGGGTACGCTGAACCGTGTGCAACGGCGCCTGCAACGCCTGTTCCTTTTCCTGCAAAAAGCGCAGCCGCGCTTCGATCTGCGGGCTGCTGTAGATAGGCGCCAGGCGCTTGGCAATCACTCGGGCGATCATGGCTGGGGTCAGTTCGCCGAGGTTGGGCAGCAACGAACGGCCCTGCTCGTCGAACTCACCGACCACCCGAGGGCGTTTGTCCACTGGCCAGTTGTACAACTGGCCAGTGAGCTGGTCTTCGATGACGCTGCGCTTTTCCTCCACCACCAGGATCTCGTCCAGGCCTTGAGCGAAATCGTGCACCGACATCGGTTCCAGCGGCCAACTCATGCCAACCTTCAGCAGGCGGATACCGACCGCTGCGCACAAGGTTTCATCCAGGCCGAGCTCTTCCAATGCCTGGCGCACATCCAGATAGGACTTGCCCGTGGTGACGATGCCAAGGCGTGGCTGAGCCGAGTCGAGTACCACCTTGTTCAACTGGTTGGCCCTGGCAAAGGCGCGCGCGGCGTAGATCTTGTAGATGTTGAGGCGCGCCTCCTGAGCCAGCGGAGGGTCGGGCCAGCGAATATGCAGGCCGCCTTCGGGCAGTTCGAAGTCTTCGGGGATGCAGGTCTGCACCCGCAGCGGGTCAACCTCCACCACTGCCGACGAGTCGACGTTTTCGGCGATGGTCTTCATGGCCACCCAGCACCCGCTGTAGCGCGACAGCTCCCAGCCGATAATGCCGTAGTCGAGGATTTCCTGGACGTTGCACGGGTTGAGCACCGGAATCATCGCCGCCATGAACGCGTGTTCGCTCTGGTGGGCAATGGTGGACGACTTGCAGCCATGGTCGTCACCGGCCAGCAACAGCACCCCGCCCTGGGGTGCGACGCCAGCCGAGTTGCCGTGCTTGAACACATCGCCGCAGCGGTCCACCCCCGGGCCCTTGCCGTACCACAAGGCGAACACGCCATCGTATTTGCCGTGGGGAAACAGGTTGACCTGCTGGCTGCCCCACACCGCGGTGGCGCCCAACTCTTCGTTGATGCCGGGCTGAAAATGAATGGCGTGGGTCTGCAGGTAATCGCGGGCTTCCCACAGGCTCTTGTCCAGGTTGCCCAAGGGCGAGCCCCGGTAACCGGAAATGAACCCCGCAGTGTTCAGCCCGCGGGCTTCGTCACGCTGTTTCTGCAACATGGGCAGGCGGGTCAGGGCCTGGGTACCGGTCAGGTACAGGTGCCCGGTGGCGAGGCGATACTTGTCGTCCAGGCGGACGTCGGCTAGGGACATGCGGCACTCCTGTTATTTTTATGGGTGGCCATGACTCATCAGTCAGTGGCTAAAAATATGCCTGCGGGAGTGCGGGTTTTTCTTCCTAAATAACGGCGATTCCGCTCGCGTTGTGCATGATTTTTTCGCTATCGCCGTCCTGAGCGGTCCATTCATGCAGGGCGATCAGGGGCGCGCCCCGGGTCCGGCCAGCCGCTTGAGCAGCGGGATGACGGCAGGCTTGCGACCCGGTGCCGAATAGGCCAATACCACCTGCCGAGCAAACCGCTCGCCCGGGTCCACGGGCAAGGCTTGGCAGGCGCCGGTCTGCAGTCCGCCCCACTGGGGCACCAGCGCGACCCCCTGCCCGCACCCCACGAGAATGCTGATGGTTTCCAGGGCATCCAGGTCGCAACTGACGCGGGGCTCGATGCCCAGGTCGTCCAGGTAACGCTGGGCGATCTGACCACCCCAGGAACAGGCGTCATAGCGCAGGTACGGCTGGGTACGCAATTGTTCCGGGACCTCGTGCGGTTGGGTCACGTGCCTGGACAGGAACATCAGCGGTTCGCTGCGCAGGACCGCGCAGCGAATGTGCTTGGCGACCGGGAACGGTGGCTGCACCAGAATGGCAGCGTCGAGTTCGTCGGCCATCAGTTGGTCGAACAATAGCCTCGAGTCCCCCGGCGTGATGCGCAAGCGCAGCCTTGGTGCGTGATTGCCCAGGCCTTCCAGCACCCCTGGCAGCAACCCTGTCAGCGCTGTGGAAATGGCCCCCAGGCGAAAATCCCCGGCCAGGCCGTCGACCTCCACGTCTTCGCGCAATGCGCTGGCCTGCCGCACGATGGCGCGCATTTGCGGCGCGAGCCGGGTACAGGCCGGCGTAGGCTTGACTGAATGCGCGCTGCGGTCCAGCAGTGTGCAGCCCAACTGCTTCTCCAATGCCTGGACACGCAGGCTGAGCGCCGCCGCCGTGAGGTTGCCGGCCCTGGCCGCAGCGGCGATAGACCCGCTGTCCAGTACCGATATCAGGCTTTCGAGGTACCGGGTATCCATCACTTTTCCTTGTGCTGAGCGCAAGCGTTGCTGCGTTTACTTGAAAGGCCAGGCCTCATAATCTGGGGCGGAACCTAGCATGGGAGCCTTTGCAATGAGTACCCCCTTTCATATTGCCTATCATGTCCGCGACCTGGACCAGGCGCGGACCTTCTACCGCGACGTGCTGGGCTGCGCCGAAGGGCGCAGCACCGACACCTGGGTCGACTTCGACTTCTTTGGCCACCAGGTTTCGCTGCACCTGGGCGAGCCGTTCAAGACCACCCGCACCGGCAAGGTCGGCGAGCACCTGGTGCTGATGCCGCACATTGGCGTGATCCTGCCCCTGGAGCGCTGGCTGGCGCTGGCGCAACGGCTGGAGCAACACGGCCTGGCCTTCGAGATTCCCCCGGTGGTGCGCTTTGCCGGCGAGCCAGGCGAACAGCGCACGATGTTTTTCCTCGATCCCAGCGGCAACCCCATTGAAATAAAAGGTTTCAAGGACATGTCCGGCGTCTTCGCCGCCTGATTGCGTTACCCCACTGGAACAGACAATGAATAACAACAAGAAAATGAGTTTGATCACGCAGATCATGATCGGCCTGGCCTTGGGCATCATGACCGGCGCCTTGCTGAAACACTTCCCCGAACAGCAACACTGGATCGTCGAGCAGATCCTTCGACCGGCCGGCGATGCATTCATCAAGTTGATGAAAATGATCATCGTACCCCTGGTTTTCACCTGCATGGTGGTGGGCATCGCCGGCACTGGGGGCCGGTCGCTGGGGCGCATGGGGGCGCGCAGCCTTGTATACTTTTTTCTGGTCACCGGCGTGGCGATCGTATTTGGCCTGGTGCTGGGCAATGTCATGCAGCCCGGCGCCGGCGCCGACCTGGCGCTGCCAGCGCCTGCCACCGTCTCGACCGCGCCCACTCACGCCGGTAGCCAGGGGATGGGCCAGGTATTGCTGGGGATCATTCCGGACAACATCGTCAGCGCCATGGCGGAAACGAAGCTGCTCTCAGTGCTGTTCTTCGCGATCCTGTTCGGCGCGGCCCTGGCCAGCCTCAAAGACGAGCAGAAAGCGCCGCTGCTGCGGGTATTCCAGACCGTGGCGGACACCATGTTCAAGCTCACCGCCATGGTCATGCGCTACTCACCCATCGGCATCTTCGGGCTCATCGCGGTGACCGTGTCCAGTTTCGGCATGGCATCACTGCTGCCGTTGGCGAAGTTGATCGCCATCACCTACCTGGCCGTGATCGTCTTCGCCCTGGTGGTGTTGGGGAGCATTGCACGGGCGGTGGGAGTCAACCTGTTTCACCTGATCGCGACGATCAAGGATGAACTGATCCTGGCCTTCAGCAGCGCCAGTTCCGCCACGGTGATGCCGCAACTGATGACCAAGATGCACGCCTATGGAGCCCCTCGGCCCATTACCAGCCTGGTGATCCCGCTGGGCTACTCGTTCAACCTCGACGGCGCATCGCTGTTCGCAGGGCTGGGCACCCTGTTCATCGCCCAGGTGTACAACATCGACCTGAGCCTGGCCGACCAGGCGATGCTGGTGCTGATCATGGTGCTGACCTCCAAGGGCGCGGCCGGGGTTCCAGGGTTCATGTTCGTGATTCTCACCGCCACCCTGACGACTGCGGGCCTGCCAGTAGAGGGCGTGGCGCTGATCGCTGGCGTTTACCGGCTGATGGACATGCCTATCACCGCCTTGAACGTACTGGGCAACGCCTTGGCGCCGTTGGTAATCGCCAAATGGGAGGGGACCCTGCGGCGCGAGCGGGCCACGCCACACGGAATGGCTTCCTGAACAAGCGCATTTATGCTGTGATGGCGCATGAACGTTTCGCTAAAAACAAGAAAAGGGAATTGATCATGCAGCCGAAGCTGAGCGCCATCGACCGGCGCATCCTGCGCCTGATCCAGCACGACGCCGACCTGTCCGCCGCCGATATCGCCGAGCGCGTAGAACTGTCGCAGTCGCCGTGCTGGCGGCGCATTCACCGCATGCAGGAGGAAGGCCTGATCGAACGCAAGGTCGCCCTGCTAAACCCACGCAAACTGGGCTTGAGCATGACGGTGTTCGTCAACGTCAAGCTGTCCGGGCATGGCCGGCGGTACCTGGCGGAATTCGAGGAAGCGATCACCGGCTACCCGGAGGTGCTGGAGTGCTACACCATGGCGGGCGGGATGGATTACATGCTCAAGGTGGTGGCCCAGGACATCGCGGCCTATGAACGTTTCCTGCGCGACCATCTGTTGCAGAAGCCGCATGTGCAGGAGGCGCATTCGAACATCGCCATGAGCGAAGTAAAGCGTACGACGGAATTGCCGCTGGACTGAGCAGAAAAATTTTCTGCACAGGCGATACGAAATCACTTGACCTGCAAATGATAACGATTATTATTGAGCCAACTGATCGCGAGATCGGTTGGGTAATCCGAAAGGCCTTAGGTCGGACTTTCGAATTATCTCCTCATCAGGCTAATCACGGTTTTTGACCCGGCTTTTTGCCGGGTCTTTTTTTTGGTTTCTTCAGGCTAATGAAGACGGGTGTCGCTTGAATTCGATGGCGCGCATGATAGCAAAGGTCTATCACCGGAAGGAAGCGTCTATCGCTAATTATTGGCTAGCAAATCAGCGGTTTAGCCTGAGAAAAAGTAATTCAGCACTTGAGAATCACTCTCAAGAACACTAAGCTGCGGCAGCGTCAGGGAAGACGCCCCCTTCAAGGATGCCCGCGCAGCCCGCTATCGACCAGGCCCTTGGCGGCCAGGAGGACGTTTCGATGACCCAACTGCTCTCGCCTTTGCATAACCTTTTCCAGCACGAACCCATCGACAAGGGCCACGACGCCTTGTACTTGCGCCTCAAGAAATTGTCGCGCCGGGTGCAACAGGTGTTCCTGCTCAGCCGCCTGGACGACCTGCCCTACCCGGCCATCGCCGAACGCCTGGACACCAGCGTCGCGCAGGTGGAGAAAGCCATGTTGCAGGTGCTGGAGCACTGCCGCAGCGAAACCGGCAGCCAGGCCGCCAGCGCCTGGTACGTGAAACTGCAGAACCCCCAGACCACCGCCAGCGAGCGCATCGACTTCCGCCGCTGGCTGGACGCCGATGCCAGCCACCTGCAAGCTTTTCACGGTACCGAACTGCGCTGGCGCCAACTGCTGCCGGCCGCCCGCTACCTGGGCCGCAGTGGCTGGCATCAGCACCGCCGGCGCCACGCCGGGGCCACCGGCTGGGCATTGGCGCTGCTCGGCGCACTGCTGGTAGGCGGCCTGGCCGGCTGGATCTGACGGCTGGCCGCCAGGGGTGTAGAGTACGGCGGGTACACGACTCTACAAGGAAGCGACCATGGCCACGGCCACCCTCACTGTCAGCGCCGACTTCGACAGCGGCAACATCCAGGTGCTTGACGCCAGCGATGCTCGCCAGGTGCGCCTGGCGATCCGCCCCGACACCCGCAGCGATCATTTCCAGTGGTTTCACTTCAAGGTCGACGGCCTGGTGCCCGGCCAACCCCATGGCTTCAGCCTGACCAACGCCGGGCAATCGTCCTATCGCAACGCCTGGTCCGGCTACCACGCCGTGGCGTCCTACGACCAGAAAAACTGGTTCCGGGTACCGAGCGAGTTCGATGGCCAAGCCCTGAATTTCAACTTCGAGCCCGAGCAGCCTCAAGCCTGGTTTGCCTATTTCGAACCCTACAGCCGTGAACGCCACGAGTGGCTGATCAACGAAGCGGTCACCCATGCCGGCCTGCAACTGTTGGCCGTGGGCAAAAGCGCCGAAGGCCGCGACCTGCCGCTGCTGCGCAAGGGCGACGGCGCGGCCGGCAAGCAATGCATCTGGATCATTGCCCAGCAACACCCCGGCGAGCACATGGCCGAATGGTTCATGGAAGGGGTGATCGAACGCCTCCAGCACGACGATGCCGAGCTGCAGGCGCTACTGGCAGAGGCCGACCTGTACCTGATCCCGCACATGAACCCCGACGGCTCGTTCCATGGCCACCTGCGCACCAACGCCATGGGCAAGGACCTCAACCGTGCCTGGCAGGACGCCAGCGCCGAATTCAGCCCGGAGGTGTTTTTCGCCCTGCAGCAGATGCAGAAACATGGCGTCGACCTGTTCATCGACGTGCACGGCGACGAGGAAATCCCCCACGTCTTCACCGCCGCCTGCGAAGGCAACCCGGACTACACCCCGCGCATCGCCGGCCTGGAGCAACGCTTCCGGGATCTGCTCTGTGCGCAGACCAGGGACTTCCAGCAAGTGCATGGCTACCCGCGCAGCGCACCAGGCGAGGCCAACCTGACCCTGGCGTGCAATGCGGTGGGGGCGAAATTCGATTGCCTGTCGCTGACATTGGAGATGCCGTTCAAGGACCATGATGACAACCCGGATACGTCAACCGGATGGTCGGGGAAACGGTCGGCGCAATTGGGCAAGGATGTGTTGAGCGTGGTGGCGAAGATGGTTGGCGAGCTGCGCTGAGACCAGGCTGCCATCGCAGAAGGGGACAGCCCCCGAGGGGGCTGCGCCGCTCGCCAGCGCGTCAGGCGTGCGGCTTTTCCCCCGATGTCATGCTCTGCAACACCCCATCGCGCCGAATCCAGCCGTGATACAGCGCCGCCGCCAAGTGCACCAGCACGGTCAGGAACAACAGGTACGCGAGAAACCCATGGGCCTTGCGCAACAGCGCGAACGTATGGGGCTCGGCCGGCAGGATGGCCGGCAACTGCACCGAGGCGCCCAGCATCACCGGGTCGCCCGCCGCCGAGATCATGGCCCAGCCCACCAGCGGCAGGATGAACATCAAGGCATACAGCAACCAGTGGGACAGCTTGGCCGCCAGTTTCTGGATGGCAGGCAAGTCGGCTGGCAAGGGCGGCTGGCGAGTGAACCAGCGCACCAGCAAGCGCACGATCACCAGTGCCAGAATGGCGATGCCCAGGGGCTTGTGCAGGTGCAGCAACCATTCGTGGCGTTCGGACACGGTGCTGACCATGCCCGCGCCAATGAACAGCATGGCGATCAGCAGCACGGCCATGGTCCAGTGCAACACCCGGGCGGCCGGGGCGAAGTGTTCAGGGCGTGCTTTCATGGCTTGGTTCCCCCGGCCGGTGCGTTGGCGCTGAGCTGGTCGACTTCCGAGGTCCGGCGCAGGTACGAGCTGGCGTACGCCGCCGAGCGCGCGGCCAGCAACGGATCGTTGGAGGCCTCGATGCCACTGGGCAGAATGGTGGGGTCGTAGTTGACGTCGCGGCACTGGCCAGTGATCTGCGGTTGCATGCGCTCAAGCACCAGGGTACCGGCATCCACCGTCTTGCGCCCGGCGGGCCAGGCTTTGCTGGCGTCGTCCACGGGGTCGCCGGGGTCGGCCAGGGTCATGCGCAGGGTCCAGCGCAGCGGGCCACCGGCCAGGCGCTGGGCCAGGTCCGCCTGCAGGAAGTCTGCACCGGCATCGGCACCGGCCGGGGCCGAATCGGTGGCCTCGGGCACCACGGCCCACCGCACGGCCTGGCGCTGCCCATCGGTGTTGGTCAGGTAGAAGGCGTTGATGCTGTTGTAGGTTTCGGTGGCATAGCTGGCCGACGGTTTGGCCCCCTTGACCCACGCCAGGAACGGCCCAGTCTCGGGGTGCGCGGCGAAGAACGCTGGCATGGCGTCGGGCTTGGGCTTGCCGGTGGCCGGGTCCGGCGTGCCAGCCTGGAGCATGGCGTAAAACGCCTGCGGGGTGCCTACCGGGAATACCGGCATGCTGTTCATGCCGGTGCGCCATTGCTGGCCGTTGGCAAGGTTGAAGCGTAACGCCAGGCTGCGCAGCGGCACACTGGTGTCCGGGGCATAGGGGTTGCCACTGGGCAAGGCGAACCGGCCAACCACGGGTGTGCGGGCCTGGGCGAAGACGCCACTGGAAGACAGGCTCTGCAACTGCCCGTTGCTCTCGAAATAGCCGATCACGCACACACCCTTGGCGTGGTTGCGTCGGTAGCCGGGGTGCACGCCATTATTGGTCTGCAAGGCGTTGACCATGTCCCGCGGTTGCAGGCGCTGCGGGTCCAGGCGGCCACTGACGTAGGCGAAGGCGGCTACGCCGACGGCGACCACGGCGGCGATGCCCACCAGGCGCAGGGCCGTGGCGAGCGGGGTCAAGGGTGGGGGCGATGGATCGAGCATGAGCGACTCCAGATCGGTGGGGTGCTATGAGACGAAGGCCGGCACGGTTTATTCCCAGCCCCTGGCGAATAAATTCAGCGTAGGTGCCGTGGAATAAAACGCGCCGTCATTCGTCTTGCTAATCTAGACACCAGGCCCCTTGTGACCGCCGCCATGAACGACTTCGATGACCAACTGCGCACCTTGTTGCCACGCCTGCGGCGCTTCGCCTTGTCCCTCACCCGCGAGCCGAGCAGTGCCGACGATTTGGTGCAGGGCTGCCTGGAAAAGGCCTTGAGCCGGCGCGCCGAGAAAAACGCCGAGGGCGAACTGCGCGCCTGGCTGTTCCAGATCCTCTACCGCCAGTTCATCGACAGCCACCGCCGCGCCCGGCGCTATGCCCGGTTGCTGGAGTTTTTCACCGGCCGCGACGACGACCAGCCCTCCGTCGAACGCACCGTCCTGGCCCAATCGGCCTTGCAAGCCTTCGACCGGCTGAACGACGAGCAACGCGCCTTGCTGCATGCCGTGGGCGTGGAGGGCCTGAGCTACAAGGAAGCTGCCCAGGTGTTGCAAGTGCCCTTGGGCACCGTCATGTCGCGGCTGTCCCGCGCCCGCCAAGCCCTGCGCCTGCTTCATGAAGGCGAGATTCAACGCCCTGCCCTGCGGATATTGAAATGATCACCCTGCCCCCGACCGAACACGACCTGCACGCCTATGTCGACCTGCGCCTGAGCCCGGCCGACCGCCAACGCCTGGAGACCTGGCTGGCCAGCCATCCCGAGGTGGCCGCTCAGGTGAAGGGCTGGCAGAAAGACGCCCGGCTGCTGCGTTCGGTGCTGGGGGCTTCGCCCTTGCCCGACAACCCGGCGCTTGACCCCAGCGCCGTGCGCCAGCGCCGCCGCCACCGTTACCAGCAATACCTGGGCCGCGCCGCCGCACTGGTGCTGGCAGTGGCCCTGGGCGCCGTGGGTGGCTGGCAGGCGCGCCCCGGCGTAGCGCCCATGACCGACGCCTTGCAGGCGTATCGGTTGTTTGCCGAAAAGGACGTGTTGCCCGCCGACTTCAAGGTCGGCGCTGGCAACAGCGTGCAGCCCTGGCTGGACCGGTACTTCCGGGATGCCGCGCGCCTGCCCGACCTCGAACGCGCCGGATTCAAGGCGGTGGGGGCAAGGCTGCTGAGCACCGACCAGGGCCCTGCGGCCATGGTGTTGTACCAGGACGACCGGGGGGCCCGGGTCACCTTCTACATCCGCCCGCCGGGTCCGGGCAACAAACTGCTGCCCCGTGGTTCGCGTCGCGAGGGGGGCCTGCAGGCTGATTACTGGTCGGGCCCGGGGTACAACTATGCCGTGGTCGCGCCGGTTGACGTGGCAACGAAAAGACTCCCACTGTAGCAGCGGACCTGGCCGCGTCACGACGCCACGCACCATCAGGCACACCCCATGCGTTGCCAACGCGACCAGCGCCGCTGTTGCTGCCACTCGCGCCTGGCCAGGAACGCCTGGCTTTATCACCGATTTCGATCCGTGACCGCGCCTGCGCTAGCGTCATCATAAGCAACTAGGTGAATCGATTCAGCCAGCCGCTTGTCATACCTTCGTACCGGTCCTATCAAGTCCCGGTCTGCCAGGTCGATGCAGTGGACGAGGCACGCACCTGTTGTTCCCCCTTTTCTCTGCCGCCTATAGGTCCCGACCCGATGAACCCCTTCCGCTTCCTCCGTCAAGCTGCATCGGCCGCAGCCGGGACCGCCAGCGTGGTGAGTACCTTCAGCAACCTGGCGAGCGACCTGCAGGCCATCCACCTGAGCCCGACGTTCATTGCTGGCTTCGTTTCGCCGCACCTGGACCTGGACGCCGTGGCGCGCCAGTTGCGGCAGCGCTTTCCGCAGGCCACCTTGAGCCTGTGCACCACCGCGGGCGAACTCAGCAGTGCCAGTGAAAGCCTGTATTGCGCGGCGCAGGGTCACTGGGACCGGATCGTGCTGCAACTGTTCGACGCCAGCCTGATCGCCGGCGCCGAAATGGTCAGCGTACCGCTGCTCAGCGAAGACATACGCGGCAACGGCAAGCGCCTGGGCATGCGCGACCGCATCGACAGGCTGGTCGGCGAGCTCAAGCGCACGCGGGTCAACATGGCCCTGGACAGCCGCGACACCCTCGCGTACGTACTGTTCGACGGCTTGTCGGCGTCCGAATCCTTCTTCATGGAGGCCTTATACGAGTCCGGCCGCTTCCCGTGCCTGTTCGTCGGCGGCTCAGCCGGTGGCAAGGACGACTTCCAGAAAACCCTGTTGCACGACGGCCAGCGCAGCTACCAGAACCACGCCCAGATCGTCTTTCTCAAGTGCGCGCCGAACGTCCGCTTCGGCGTGTTCAAAAGCCAGAACTTCGAACCCACGCCGCTCTCGTTCAGTGTACTGACGGCGTCGCTGGAGGAACGCTACATCCACCAGGTGTTCGACGCCGCCGGCAACATCAAGACCATGGTCGCGGCGCTGTGTGACGCCTTCAAGTGCGCGCCCAACCAGCTGGAGAAGTACCTGGCCGAATATTCCTTTGCCATTCGTGTGGGCGAGGAACTGTTCGTGCGCTCCATCGCTCGCATCGACTACGCCCGCGAAACCATCCACCTGTTTTGCGACGTGGCCCCCGGCGAGGAGCTGGTGATGGTCAAGCGCACATCGCTGCGTGACGCCACCCAACGGGACTTCCAGCGCTTCTTGCAAGGCAAAGGCGGCCAACCGGTTGTGGGGTTGCTCAACGACTGCATCCTGCGCCGTGCCAACAACGCCGGCAAACTGGGGGAAATGACCGGGGTGTTCGGTGACGTGCCCGTGGCGGGTTTCTCGACCTTTGGCGAAATCCTGGGCCTGAACCTGAACCAGACGCTGACCGCCATCTTCTTTTTCAAGGTGGCCAAGGGCGCGACCTTCAGCGATGACTACATCGACCGCTTCGCCAGCCACTATGGCGAATTCAAGGCGTTCTTCCTGCGTCGACAGATCCAGAAACTGGCTGGGCTGAACCGCGTGGTGGTCAAGCAGATCGAGGCCTTCAAGGCCCACCAGTACACCAGCGACCTGGACACCCAGGGCCTGGATGCCAGTGTGCAGCCGGTGTTCAGCGGCCTGGCCGACTTGGGCTCGGTGCTGTCCCAGGCCACCGAACAGCAGGCGGAAATCGCCCGGCAGTTGCAGCATTACTCCGGTGAACTGCACCTGTCCATGGACGACCTGACCAGCACCATCGACCACCAGAACAGCGTCACCGCCCAGGCCGGCAACACCGTCACCGGGCTGTCCGACCACGCCGATGAAGTGGTGGGCAGCGCCCGCGACCTGGCGCAGTCGAGCCTGCGCATCCAGTCGGTGGTGCAGGTCATCCAGCAGATCGCCGGGCAGACCAACCTGCTGGCCCTGAACGCTGCCATCGAGGCAGCCCGGGCCGGCGAAACCGGTCGCGGTTTCGCCGTTGTGGCGGATGAAGTACGCAAATTGGCCGAAATCACCCGCAAGAACGCCGGGGAGATTGGCGTGGACATCGACGCCTTGTCGGGGGAGATCCAGAAGGTCGCTTCGCAGATCGAGGAGCAGTCGAGCGCCGTGGGTACGCTCAAGCAGTTGCTGGGCGACCTGGAAAACTCCAGCCGCATGACCGAAGGGACCTCCCAGCGCACCAAGAAAATCGCCGATACGCTGACCGGCTTGACCCACCTGTAGAGACGCTGGCATGCAGCCCCCTGCCTCGCAGGGGGCCGCGCCGTATCAGCCGAGCAGCTGCTGCAACACCACTTCCAGCGGATGACGCAGCTGTTTGTCGGCCATGCGCTTGACCTGGCTGCGGCACGAGTAGCCGGTGGCCAGGGCTTCGCCGTCCTTGGCCAACTTGCCGGCCCAGGACTGGTCGAAGATGGTGCGCGAAGTGGCCTGGTTGCGCGCCTCGTGGCCATAGGTACCGGACATGCCGCAGCAGCCGGTGGCCTCGGTGACCAGGTTCAAGCCCAGGCGCCCGAACACCTGCTCCCACTGCCGGGTACTGGCGGGCACATTGGTCTTTTCGGTGCAGTGGGCCATCAGCCGGAAGCTGCCCGTGCCACGGGCGGCGTGTTCGGGCAGCACATCCATCAGCCACTCCTGGGGCAGGGCCACCTTCGGGCAGGCTTCCAGCCCCGGCACCTTGAGGTATTCCTGGCGGTACACCAGGGTCATGGCAGGGTCCAGCCCCACCAGGGCCACGCCGCAGTCGGCGAGCGCCTTGAGCTGGGTGGCGTTGCGGATCGCAGCCTTGGCAAAGGCGCCCAGGAAGCCCTGCACATGCAGTGGCTTGCCGTTGGCGCTGTAGGGTGCCAGGAATACGCGGAACCCCAAGCGGTGGGCCAGTTCGATGAACGAGGCCAGCAGCGGTGTCTCGAAATAGCGGGTGAAGGCATCCTGCACCAGCACCACGCTGCGCTCGCGCTGGGCCGGGGTCAGCTCGCGCAGGGCCGGCAGGCTGGCGACTTGTACCTTGCAGCGGGTCAGAGTCGCCTGCAGGTTGTAGCGGCTGAGCAGCGGGCTGTCGACCATGCCGGCCTGCCCTTCCAGCAGGCGCCCGACCAGCCGGCTGCCCATCACCGCGTTGTAAAGGCCCGGGGCGTGGGCCAGGTACGGCAGGGTAAATTCCAGCGAACCGATCAGGTAGTCACGCAGCGGGCGCTGATAGCGGCCGTGGTACAGCTCCAGGAACCGCGAACGGAATTCCGGCACGTTGACCTTGACCGGGCACTGCCCCGCGCACGACTTGCATGCCAGGCAACCGGCCATGGCGTCATAGACCTCATGGGAAAAGTCCTGCTGCCCGCGGCGGCGCGCCAGGTTGTTGCGCAGACGGCTCGGCAGGCCCTTGGCCCAGGCGGCCTTGCCACGGGCGGCGGCCAGCACGTCGACATTCGCCGCGCCTTGCAAGCGCAGCCATTCACGGATCAGCGAGGCCCGGCCCTTGGGCGAATGCTGGCGCTCGCGGGTGGCTTTCCACGACGGGCACATGGCGTCGTCGGGGTCGAAGTTGTAGCAGGCACCGTTGCCGTTGCAGTGCACGGCGCTGCCGAAGCTCTGCCACACGCGCTCGTCGATCTGGCGGTCGTAGTCGCCGCGCATCGGTGCTTCGTTGACCTTGATCAGCCCTTCGGCGCTGTCGGGCGGGGTGCAGATCTTGCCGGGGTTGAGCTGGTTGTGTGGGTCGAAAGCGCCCTTGAGCGCTTGCAGCGTCGGGTACAGCTCACCGAAGTAGGCTGGCACGTACTCCGAGCGCAGGCCTTTGCCGTGCTCGCCCCAGAGCAGGCCGCCGTAGCGTTGGGTCAGCGCCGCCACCGCATCGGAGATCGGCTTGACCAGTGCGGCATGGGCCGGGTCTTTCATGTCCAGCGCCGGGCGCACGTGCAGCACGCCGGCGTCCACATGGCCGAACATGCCATAGGCCAGGCCATGGCTGTCGAGCAGCGCGCGGAAGTCAGCGATATAGTCCGCCAGTTGCTCAGGCGGTACCGCGGTGTCTTCCACGAACGGCTGCGGGCGCACCTCGCCTTCGACGTTGCCCAGCAGGCCCACCGAGCGCTTGCGCATGGTGTACACGCGGTTCACCGCTGCGGCGCCTTCGGCCAGGGTGTGGCCCAGGCGTTCAATGCTGGTGTCGGCCTGCAGGTGCTCCACGAACGCCGCCACCCGGGCGTTGACCTCGGCCGGGTCGTCACCGGCGAATTCCACCAGGTTGATCCCCAGGGTCGGGCGACCCGGGTCCTGGGGGAAATACTCGGCCACGGCATGCCAGACGATGTCCTTCATGGCCAGCAGCAGCACCTTGGAGTCCACGGTCTCGATGGACAATGGCTTGTGCGCCAGGAGGGCATTGGCATCGCGCAGGGCGTCCATGAAGCTGCTGTAACGGACGTTGACCACCACCTGGTAGGTTGGGATCGGCAACACGTTGAGCTTGGCTTCCACCACATAACCCAGCGAGCCTTCGGCCCCGCACAGCACGCTGTTGAGGTTGAAGCGCCCCTGCTCGTCGCGCAGGTGCGCCAGGTCGTAGCCTGTCAGGCAGCGGTTGAGCTTGGGGAAGGTGCGCTCGATCAGCTCACCCTGGGTTTCTTCGATGGTGCGGGCCACCCGGTAGACTTCGCCGGCCCGGCCCGGTTGCGCACAGGCCTGAGCCAGCTCGGCCTCGTTCAACGGCAGGCTATGCAGGCGCTGGCCGCCCAGCAGCACGCTGTGCAATTCCAGCACGTGGTCGCGGGTCTTGCCGTAGGTGCAACTGCCCTGGCCGCTGGCGTCGGTGTTGATCATGCCGCCCACGGTGGCGCGGTTGGAGGTGGACAGTTCCGGGGCGAAGAACAGGCCATGGGGCTTGAGGGCCTTGTTGAGCTGGTCCTTGACCACACCGGCCTGCACCCGCACCCAGCGTTCCTCGACGTTGATTTCGAGAATACCGTTCATGTGCCGCGACAGGTCGACGACGATACCGTCGGTCAGCGACTGGCCGTTGGTGCCGGTGCCGCCGCCGCGCGGCGTCAGCTTGACCGCCTGGAAGCGTGGTTCGGCCATCAACGCGGCGACGCGCGCCACGTCGTCGGCGTCCAGCGGGAACACCGCGGCCTGGGGCAGGCGCTGGTAGATGGAGTTGTCGGTGGCCAGCACCGTGCGCGTGCCATAGTCGGTGCTCATCTGGCCGCGGAAACCGGCGCTGCGCAGGGCGTCGAGGAAATCAGGGTACAGGGTGGCCGGGGCGGTGCCGGTCAGGTGGGCGATCATCGGGGGATGGCCTCGTTTTATGTCAGGCAAATCATGAATACGGCCAGGGCGCCTATGGTCAACAGCCGCCCAGGTAGTGGATGATGCCCATGTTCCCGGACTTCGGCGCCAGGCACAAACCGATATTGCCGCCACCTTTAATGACTTTTACGAATGAATTACCGCAACCTCACGCCCTCCATGTCCGTGCTCCTGGCGTTCGAGGCCGCCGCACGCCATGAAAGCTACACCCGCGCGGCCACCGAACTGTCCCTGACCCAGAGCGCCGTGACCCGCCAGGTGCAAGCCCTGGAACAGCAATTGGGGGTTACGCTGTTCCGCCGCGAGGGCCGCGCAGTAAAACTCACCGACGTCGGCCGCCTGTATCAGCGCGAGATTGCCGAGGCACTGGGCCGCGTGCGCAGTGCCACGTTACACGCCATGGCCCACCAGGCCGGCGCGGGCAGCCTGCGCCTGGCGACCCTGCCCACTTTCGGCTCGAAATGGCTGCTGCCGCGCCTGCATGGATTCTACCGCCACCACCCCGACGTGCTGGTGCACATCAATTCGCGCATCGAACCGGTGGACTTCGCCACCAGTGGCATCGACGCCGCCATCGTGGTGGCCACGGGCGAACTGCCCGGACTGATCTGCCACCGGCTGCACGCCGAGGAACTGATGGTGATCCTATCGCCGACATTGGAGGCCACGCGGGCGCAGTGGAGCCCCGTGGACATCAGCCAGCAGGTGCTGCTCAGTGTCGCCAACAACGCCAACGCCTGGGGCGAGTGGTTCACGCACCATGGCCTGCCTCACCAGACCATGCGCCTGGGGCCCAGTTTCGAGCTCACCTCGCACCTGGTGCAGGCGGTACGCGCGGACATTGGCATCGGCCTGGTGCCACGCATCCTGATCGCCGACGAACTGGCCAGCGGCGAACTGACCTGCCCCACCCTGCCCTACGCCAGCGCACGGGGCTATTACCTGGTGTACCCGCCGCGCAACCAGGCGCTGCCGGCGCTGGATGCCTTCCGCCACTGGTTGCTGGACACGGCCGAGCGCGACGTCTAGGCGCGGTTTGGCACCCAGTATTGGGCCACTGCGCCGTGGGCGCCTTGCACCGGGTCCTGGTCGGGGAATGGCAGCGCGGCAATGGCAGACCGCTGCGCCGGGGTCGGCGCCTGTCGGCAGATGTTGCCCTGCTGGCCCGGCGGGTAGGCGCCCACTACCTGGAAGTCAGTGCTGGAGCCCAGGTTGCGGTGGCCAGTCCCGGCAGGCAGTAACAGGACATCGCCCGCGCTCACCTGCACCTCCTCACCGCCGGGGCCACCCAGCATCAACCGCGCCTGGCCACTGAACACCCCTAGCACTTCGTGCCCCTGGGTGTGGTAGTGGTGGTAGTCGAACACACCGTAGCGCCACTGCGGGGGCCAGCCGTTGGCGCTGAAGGTGCGCTCGAACAAGGCGGCAGGGTCGCTGCCCTGCACGGCAATGGCCTGCGGGTAGATCAGAACGGGCAGGCGCGGATTGTTGGGCACCCAGTCATGGGCGGTGGGAAACATCAAGGTCTTCACGGCGGGGGTCGCCTGGGCTCGGGTCATCAGTGAGCCTGCTGGGCCAAGCACAGCCAACAGGGCCAGCTTGGCGACGTCACGTCGAATAAGGGGCATGAATATCTCCGGCTGTTCAGCGCAATCTGAAACCGGTTTCATCCTAGCACAGGAACTTCGCGGCACCGCCGACGCAGCCAACCCTACTTTACGCCAACCGCTGTAGCAGCGGACCTGGCCGCGTCCCAGCCGCCGCGTAGCATCAGGCAGACCGCAGGCGCCGCCGACGCGGCCAGGTCCGCTGCTACCGGTCAGCGGATCTGGTGTTTGTGCAATAACCGGTAGAAGGTAGGGCGCGAGATGCCCAGTACCTTGGCGGCGATGCTGAGGTTGTCCGCGTGGCGGTTGAGCACGTCGCACAGGGCCTGGCGCTCGGCGCGGTGCTTGTAGTCTTCCAGAGTGCCCATGGGCACCACGGTGGCCGCCTGGCTCATCAGCCCGAGGTCCGCGGCCTCTATCTGCCGCCCTTCGGCCAGCACCAGACCGCGGCGCACCCGGTTCGCCAGTTCGCGCACGTTGCCCGGCCAATCGTGCTTGCCCATGGCAATCAATGCATCCTCACTGAAGCTGCGCGGCCGGCGCCCGGTTTCCTGGCTGTAGAAGTGGGCGAAATGGTTGGCCAGCATCGACAGGTCACCGTGACGCTCGCGCAATGGCGCCGTCACCACCTGCAGCACATTGAGACGGTAATACAGGTCTTCGCGGAACCGCCCGGCGCCGATGGCCGACTCCAGATTGACATGGGTGGCGGCCAGCACCCGTACATCGACGGCGATCGGCTGGCTACCGCCCACCCGCTCGATGTGCTTTTCCTGCAGGAAGCGCAACAGGTTGGCTTGCAGTTCGAGGGGCAGGTCGCCGATTTCATCCAGGAACAGGGTCCCCCCATGGGCCGCTTCTATCCGCCCGATCTTGCGCTGGTGCGCGCCGGTGAACGCGCCTTTCTCATGGCCGAACAGCTCGGACTGGATCAGGTGCTCAGGGATTGCCCCGCAATTGATCGCCACGAACGGCTTGGCGTGGCGCTGGGATTGGCGGTGCAGGGTGCGCGCTACCAATTCCTTGCCCGTGCCGCTTTCCCCGCGAATGAGCACGGGCGATTCAGTGGGCGCGAGCTTGCTGAGCAGCTTGCGCAGGTCACGGATGGGCCGGCTGTCGCCCAGCAGTTCATGTTCCGGCTGGTTGACGTGCACAGCGCCCTGCCCGCGCAGCCGCGCCATGCCAAACGCCCGCCCGAGGGTGACCTGCACCCGGGACACGTCGAACGGTAGCGTATGAAAGTCGAAGAACCATTCACAAACGAAGTCACCGACGTTCTGCAGGCGCAGCACGTCCTGGTTGAGTACCGCGATCCACTCGGTGTTGCTGCGGCTGATCAGGTCCTTGACGGCTTCGGGCCGCTCCAGGTGAAACGGCTGGAGCCGTAACAGGCCCACATCGCACGGGCGGTCACCGGCTTCGTCAAGCCCGCAGCTGTCCACCTCCCAGCCCACGGTGCGCAAACCAGGCAGCAACTGGTGACAGTCCTCGCAGGGGTCGACAATTAACAGGCGTCGTGTGGTTGCCATCTCGAGCATGACCGGTTCCTTGGCGCCAGAAGTATAAAAGTTATTAGAAACAGACAGTTGGCGCTCGCGTCTGTAACAGTAGCAATTAACTTGACGCTGCCTAGGACCGTTGGTCTGCAAACGACCTGCGGCTTTTCACCGCGCGGGGGAATTTCACTTGCTTTTCAACGTCTAACCGAACGTTGAAAAAAACCGGTAAAAAACGTTGCCTATTTTTCTGCCCGCGTGTGACTTGTTGCCCGGTTGGCAGCATCAGTACAAACAGACATGGGCACTACCGGCGTGACTCACCGGCGGCCTTTGAACCTTTTCCGGGCACACGAGAGAGACTGAAAACCATGAACGCCCCGCTGCGTGTCAACGAAGCACTTCTGATTGCCGGCCACGCCTTCGAACCCTTCCAGTGCGTGGCCTGGGCCCCGCAGGATGGCAACGGCGAACTGAGCCTGACCGTGGTAGACCGCACCCGCAACAGCATTGGCCGCAAGCAAGTACCGAGCAGCACTTACTCGGACCCGGCGCAGTGGCAACACTTGCTGGAAGAAGTACGCGCCGAACTCGCCCAGGGTGGTTATGCGCTGCAACCCTGGAGCATGCCAGCACAATAAAGAGCACCGGCAATGGCAGGAAGTGGCAACTTGGGCAGTCATCAGTATTAATTAACCCCGGTTGCCTTAACCTGTCCATTCACGCGCAGGACTTGCTGACTGTACGCTATAAAGTGCCTGGCACACTGTCTATATGTTGATAATCCGCGCCTAGCTCGTCGGCCAGGTCCCGAGCGCGGCCCAGGCGGATGGCCCCTCGTTCGATATCCACCAGCAGCGCCGGACATGGCAGCGGCGCGATGGCGTGCGCGCGCTTGATCCGCCCATCGGTCACGATCAGGCACCGGCGGACTTCATGGGGAAACGCCTTGGCTCGCCTGGCCAGCCACTCGCCGGCCTGCTGCAGCGCCGCCAGCAACGGCGTGCCGCCACCCGCCCCCAGCGCCTGCAACCAGGGCTGCAAGCCTTGCGACGCCTTCAACCCATGGCGCTGCCAGTGGGGCTGCTCGCCACTGGCGGTCAACAAGGCCAGGCGCGCGCGCTGGCGGTAGGCTTGATCGAAGAGTTCGGCCAGAAGGCCTTTGGCGTCAGCCAGGGCCTGACGCCGGCGCGTGGACGCCGAGGCATCCACCACCACCAGCCACAACTCGGCGGCACTGCCCCGGCGCTGGCGCCAGCGCAGGTCGGACGCCAGGCGTGGCCGGCCCTGTAACAGGGTCGCCGCCCAATCTACCGTACCGTTGCTGGCGGCCCGGGCGCGACCACGCCGACCTTGCTGCCCGCCGCCCTTGGGTCGCGCACCCGCCACGGGGCGCTGGCGGGTGCTCAGGGCTTTTTTGGCCAGCTCGGGACCTCACGCCGCTGGCCCATGGGCGTGGCCTGGGGCGGCAGGCTGCCCCACTGGCCCTGGGCACTGCTGTGCTGCCCGGCATCGCCACCGGACGCAGGCGGTTGCGCGCTGTCGGGCGCTTCGGGCGGCTGACGACGGCGATGGCGCAGGGCGAATTCGGCCACCGCATCGATGTCCTGCGCCTCGATGGCCAGCGCGCCACGCCAAGCCGCATGGGCCCTTGCTGCGCGCAACCACACCAGGTCGGCGCGCAGCCCGTCCACGCCGGCGGCAAAACAACGTTGCGTGATGACGGCCAGCGCCTCGTCGTCCAGCGGGACTTCCTCCAGCACGTCCCGAGCCATCTGGCAGCGCTGGCGCAACGCGTCCTGGCGGCCGGCCCATTCAGCGCAAAACCCATGGGGGTCGGCGTCGAACGCCAAGCGGCGGCGAATGATCTGACTACGTTCCTGGGGTGGCGACTGGCTGTCCAGTGCCACGTTGAGGCCGAAACGGTCGAGCAACTGCGGGCGCAGTTCGCCCTCTTCTGGGTTCATGGTGCCAATCAGCACGAAGCGCGCGGCGTGGCGGTGGGAAATGCCATCGCGCTCCACCCGGTTGACGCCGCTGGCGGCCACGTCCAGCAGCAGGTCGACCAGATGGTCGGGCAGCAGGTTCACCTCATCCACGTACAGCACGCCACCGTCGGCCTTGGCCAGCACCCCGGGGGAAAATTGTGCCCGCCCCTCGCCCAGCGCGGCGTCCAGGTCCAGGGTGCCTACCAGGCGCTCTTCGGTCGCGCCCAGGGGCAAGGTGACGAATTGACCGCTGGCCAGCAGATCGGCCAGGCCGCGGGCCAGGGTGCTCTTGGCCATGCCCCGCGGGCCTTCGATCAGCACACCGCCGATCCGGGGGTCGATGGCGCTCAGGCACAGCGCGAGTTTCAGCGCATCGGCGCCCACCACGGCAGCCAGGGGGAAATGGGGAATATCGCGCATCAGGTGTCTTCTTCCATATCCATCAGCAGCGTTTCCAGGGCCTCGCGGTACTCACCCGGCTCAGCCCACAGGCCGCGTTGCTGGGCCTCCAGCAAGCGTTCGGTGATGTCGCGCAAGGCGTGGGGGTTGTGCTGCTGCATGAAACCTCGGGTGTCGGCATCCAGCACGTAGGCCTCGGTGAGCAAGGCGTACTGGTGGTCGTCGATCAAGTGGGTGGTGGCGTCGAAGGCGAACAGGTTGTCCACCGTCGCAGCCAGTTCGAACGCCCCTTTATAACCGTGGCGCTTGGCGCCGTCGATCCATTTGGGGTTCACTGCCCGCGCCCGCACCACCCGGTTGAGTTCCTCTTTGAGGGTACGGATGCGTGGCACGTCCGGCTGGCTATGGTCACCGTGGTAGCTGGCGGTGGCCTTGCCGCCCAGGGTCTCGGCGGCGGCAAGCATGCCGCCCTGGAACTGGTAGTAGTCATTGGAGTCGAGCAGGTCGTGCTCGCGGTTATCCTGGTTCTGCACCACCGCCTGCACCTGGCTCAGGCGCTGGGCGAAACGCCCTCTGGCCGGGGTGCCTTCATCGGCGGCGCCATAGGCGTAGCCACCCCAGTTCAAGTAGGCCTCGGCGAGGTCATCGCGGGTTTGCCACAAGCGCCCATCGATGGCGCCTTGCACGCCGGCCCCGTAGCTACCGGGCTTGGCGCCGAAGATGCGCCAGCCTGCCTCGCGGCGCGCCTGCTCGGCGTCGATGCCCTGGTCCAGCAAGGCGGCCTGCTCGGCGCGGACCTTGGCCGCCAGCGGGTTGAGGTCGTCGGGTTCGTCCAGGGCCGCCACCGCCTGCACCGCGGCATCGAACAGGCGCAGCAGGTTGGCGAAGGCATCGCGAAAGAACCCGGACACACGCAGCGTCACGTCCACTCGGGGGCGGTCCAGCAGGCTCAGCGGCAAGATCTCGAAATCGTCCACCCGCTGGCTGCCGGTGGCCCACACCGGGCGCACGCCCATCAGGGCCATGGCCTGGGCGATGTCATCGCCGCCCGTGCGCATGGTCGCCGTGCCCCACACCGACAGCCCCAATTGGCGTAAATGGTCACCGTGGTCTTGCAGGTGGCGCTCCAGGATCAGGTTCGCCGAGGCAAAGCCGATGCGCCAGGCGGTGGTGGTGGGCAGGTTGCGCACGTCCACGGAAAAGAAGTTGCGCCCCGTGGGCAGCACGTCCAGGCGCCCCCGGCTGGGCGCGCCGCTGGCACCGGCAGGCACGAAGCGCCCCGCCAGGGCGGCGAGCAGCCCACCGATCTCGGCTGGGCCGCAGGCGTCCAGGCGCGGGGCCACGGTTTCACGCAGGCCCTCGAGAATCAGGTCCACTTCGGGCCATGCCGTTCGCGCCGGGGTGGCCAAGGCTTGCTCGATCAACTGTGCGGCGAACAGTTCCAGGCGCTCACGGGTGTCCCCGGCGGTGCGCCAGCTGTCATCGCCCATGGCCTGCAGGCAGGCTGGCCGAGCACCTTCCCACGGATCGCCGAGGTCGCAGTCCAATGGGTCGAAACCCAGTTCCAGCGCGCGGGCCAGGGCACGAATCAAACTGGCATGGGCGCCACGGCCGTCACCTCGGGGGATGCGCAGCAGCGACGCGAGGGTGTCGATCCGCAGCCGCCCCTGGGGCGATTCGCCGAAGATGTGCAGGCCGTCGCGAATCTGTGATTCCTTCAGGTCACACAGGTAGGTGTCCAGGCGCGGCAGCCACAGGGCGGCGTCGGCGTCGCTGTCCCACCCAGCGTCCAGTTGCAGTTCGCGGTCGATCTGCGCGTCGCGCACCAGGCCCAGGATCTCGCGTTGCAGCTCGCGGGCCCGGCGCGGGTCCAGTAACTGGGCGTCGTAGTATTCGTCGGCCAGGCGCTCCAGGTCGCGCAGCGGCCCATAGGTTTCGGCGCGGGTCAGCGGCGGCATCAGGTGGTCGATGATCACCGCCTGGGTACGGCGCTTGGCCTGCGCGCCCTCCCCTGGGTCATTGACGATGAAAGGATAGACGTTGGGCATCGGCCCCAGCAGCGCGTCAGGCCAGCACTCCGCAGACAGGCCCACGCCCTTGCCTGGCAGCCACTCCAGGTTGCCGTGCTTGCCCACGTGCACCACGGCGTCGGCGCCGTAGGCGTGGCGCAGCCAGAAGTAGAAGGCCAGGTAGCCATGGGGCGGCACCAGGTCGGGGTCGTGGTACACGGCGCTGGGGTCCAGGTGGTAACCACGGGCGGGCTGGATACCCACGAAGGTCAGGCCAAAGCGCAGGCCGGCGACCATCATGCGGCCACTGCGGCACATCGGGTCGGCAGCGGGTTCGCCCCAGCGCTCGCGCACCGCCTGCTGGTTGGCCTCGGGCAACCGGGCGAAAGCGGCCAGGTAGTCATCCATGGCCATGCTTTGGGCGCAGGGGCGCAGGTCCAGGCTTTCCAGGTCGTTGCTGACGCCGCCCAGCAGCGCCTGGATCAGGGCCGTGCCATTGGCGGGCAGGTCCTGCACCGGGTAACCCTGCTGTAGCAGGGCGGCGAGAATATTCAGCGCGGCCGCCGGGGTATCCAGGCCCACGCCGTTTCCGATGCGACCGTCGCGGGTCGGGTAGTTGGCCAGGATCAGCGCGATGCGCTTCTGGCCGTTGGGCAAGCGCGCCAGCTCGCTCCAGCGCCGCGCCAGTTCGGCGACGAAGTCCATGCGTTCGGCATGGGGGCGATAGCAGACCACGTCCGACTGGCTGCGCTCGCTGCGCCAGGCCAGGTCCTTGAAGCAGATGGGCCGGCTGATGATGCGCCCGTCCAGCTCTGGCAGGGCGATGTGCATGGCCAGGTCGCGGGCGCCCAGGCCCTGCTCGCTGGCTTCCCAGCCAGGCTGGTTGTCCTGGGCGCAGATCGCCTGGATCACCGGGATGTCACGGCGAAACGGCCGCAGGTGCGGGGCTTCGGGATTGGACTGGGCGAAGCCGGTGGTGTTGAGGATCACCGCCGCATCGACCGCATCGAGCCAGTCCTCGACCTGGGCCAGGCAGCCGGCCTCCTTGAGGCTGGCCACGGCGATGGGCAAAGGATTGAGGCCCGCCGCCTGCAGGCGCTGGCAGAACACGTCGACAAAGCCGGTGTTGGCTGCCTGCAGATGCGAGCGGTAGAAGATCAACGGTACGGCAGGCTGCCCCGGTACCCAGTCGGCCTGCCAGTGCGCCAGAGTCGCGTCGTGCCAGGCGGGGTGGTAAATGGCGGTGCGCGGTAAGGCCCGGGGTTCTTCCCAGGGGTAGGCGCGCCCCAGAAATTGGCTGGCCAGGCAGTTGAACAGCGACAACGCGTTGCCCATGCCGCCCTGGCGCAGGAAGTGCCACAGGCGCTCGGCTGCCTCGCGGTCCACAGTGCTCAGGTCGCTGAGCGCCGGGTCCGGGCGATCGTCACCTGGCACCAGGATCAACTGCACGCCGCGTTCGGCCAGGGCCACCAGTTGCTCGACGCCATAGCGCCAGTAGCCGATACCGCCGTGCAGGGAAATCAGAATGACCTTGGCGTGGCGCAGCACCTGGTCGACGTAGAGGTCGACCGAGGCATGGTTCTGCACCTGCATGGGGTTGGCCAGGCGCAAGGTCGGGAAATCGTCCGGCAGCTGCAGGGCCGCTTCGGCCAGCAGCGCCAGGTGGGAGTCACCGCTGCAGAGAATCACCAGCTCGGCCGGTGTCTGGCCCAGGTCGGCGATACTGTCGTCCGGCACGAAACCGCCGGGCTGGGTTCTCAGCAGGTGCATGGCTTAACCGTTCAGCGCGGCGCGCAGCTGGCTTTCCAGCAGCGCGGCGTCCAGTTCCTGGCCGATCAGCACCAGGCGCGTGGTACGCGCTTCTTCGGCGCCCCAGGCGCGGTCAAAGTGCTTGTCGAACCGGGTGCCCACGCCCTGGATCAGCAGGCGCATCGGCTTGCCGGGAATCGCCGCGAAGCCCTTGACGCGCAGGATGCCGTGCTTGACCACCAGGGTGGTCAGGGCGTCGAGCAGGCGCGCTTCTTCAGCCTGCGGCAGCTCGATGGAGATCGAGTCGAAGGCATCGTGATCGTGGTCGTCGTGGTCTTCGTCGTCGTGATGGTGGTCGTGGTGGGTCAAACGGCCGTCGATGTGCTCTTCCGACTCGGCGCCCAGGCCCAGCAGCACGTCCAGCGGCAAACGGCCGCTGCTCGCCTCGATGACCTTGACCGCTGGTGGCAGCTCTTCGGCAACTTCACGGCGCACGGCGGCCAGGGCCTCGGGTTCGATCAGGTCGGCCTTGTTGAGGATGACCAGGTCGGCGCTGGCCAGTTGGTCGGCGAACAGCTCGTGCAGGGGCGACTCGTGGTCCAGGTTGGGGTCCAGTTTGCGCTGGGCGTCGACCTGGTCCGGGAAGGCGGCGAAGGTGCCGGCGGCCACGGCTGGACTGTCGACCACGGTGATCACTGCGTCGACGGTGCAGGCACTGCGGATTTCCGGCCACTGGAACGCTTGCACCAGGGGCTTGGGCAGGGCCAGGCCACTGGTTTCGATGAGAATGTGGTCAAGGTCGCCGCGGCGCGCCACCAGTTCACGCATCACCGGGAAGAATTCTTCCTGCACGGTGCAGCACAGGCAGCCGTTGGCCAACTCGTAAACGCGGCCCGTGGCCTCTTCCTCGGTGCAGCCGATGGTGCACTGCTTGAGGATTTCGCCGTCGATGCCCAGCTCACCGAATTCGTTGACGATGACCGCGATGCGACGGCCCTGGGCGTTGTCCAGCATGTGGCGCAGCAAGGTGGTCTTGCCCGAGCCGAGGAAGCCGGTAACGATAGTGACGGGAAGCTTGGCCAGTGTTTTCATCGGATGCCCTTGGCAGGATGGCGGGCATATGGGACGAGAACCGCGGGTGCCAGGCACGCGGGTGCATTCGCCACCGGATCACCCCGCCCGGTTGAAGTGGAAGTCTGTGTCGAGGCAGGTCTCCTGGCTTGCGGCGTCGGCCCTCAGGCTCGGCCCTGGCACCTTCCCGCGCGTGCAGCGCAGTGGTATCGCCAGGGCGCACACCGCTTACAGTTGCGGGGGCAGCTGCGGCTTCAACCGCATTCCCATCTTGGCTCCGCTGGGCGGAGAACCTCGAAGGTGCAAGGCTACGCAGTGTGGGGGGGAAGGTCAATCGGTTGGGGGTGAGTGGGCGGTGGGGTGGGCAGGTGCCTGCCTTGGTTTTTCTGGCGCCCTTCAGACCGAGCGCCGCCCGCGCGGCGCTTCCCGGGCAAGCCCGGTCCCACAGGTATTTAGGGCCAATCTTGTCTGTGAGGCCACCTTGGCCGCCCTTGTTGGCATCAACACAGATCTGCAGTGAACCAACAAAGCCGACCAGGTGATGCCACAGGCATAACTGGCCCGAAACAGATGTGGGACCGGGCTTGCCCGGGAAGCGCCGCGCGGGCGGCGCTCGGTCTTGAGAACGCAATAAACCCAAGACATGCACCTCAAAACACCCCACAATCATCAAGCAACCTGAGCCAAACTCCAGGACCCAGCATGCCCTCCCTTTTCGCCGGCCTCGGCTGCCAACGCCATTGCCCCGCCAGCGCCCTGGCTGCCCTGCTTGACACCACCCTCGCCCGCCACGGCCTGACCCGCGCCGACCTGGCCGGCATCGGCAGCATCGACCTCAAGGCCGACGAACCCGGCCTGCTGCAACTGGCCAGCGAATTGGGGCTGACGCTGGTGGTATTCAGCGCAGAGCAACTGGCGGCCTTCGAAGGCCAACTGACCCATCGCTCCGCGCTGGCGTTCGCCCACACGGGCTGCCACGGCGTGGCCGAAAGCACCGCGCTGGCCATGGCGGGCAAAGGCGCCACGCTGCGGGTCACGCGACAAAAAAACGCCCAGGCGACCCTGGCATTGGCGCAGCCGGGCAAAAATCCCGGATAATCGGGCTTTATATAGCGTGCGCCACCTGAATGTCATTCACGCCGTGGCCGTTTCACTCAGGATTTCCCCATGACCGTCTACTTCATCGGCGCCGGCCCCGGCGACCCGGAACTGATCACCGTCAAGGGCCAGCGGCTGATTCGCCAATGCCCGGTGATCCTCTACGCCGGCTCCCTGGTGCCCACCGCCGTCCTGGAAGGCCACCGCGCCGAGCAGGTGGTGAACAGCGCCGAGCTGCACCTGGAACAGATCATCGAACTCCTCGCCGCCGCCGACGCGCGAGGCCAGGACGTAGCACGCGTTCACTCCGGCGACCCCAGCCTGTATGGCGCCATCGGCGAACAGATCCGCTGCCTGCGCGAGCGCGGCATTGCCTTCGAGATCATCCCCGGGGTGACCGCCACGGCCGCCTGCGCGGCGCTGCTGGGCGCGGAGCTGACGTTGCCTGGGGTATCGCAAACGGTGATCCTCACCCGTTACGCCGACAAATCACCGATGCCTGAGGGCGAAGCCCTGCACGACCTGGCGCGGCATGGGGCGACCATGGCCATTCACCTGGGTGTGCAGCACCTGGCGAGGATTGTCGGCGAGCTGTTGCCGCATTATGGTGAGGATTGCCCGATCGCCGTGATTCACAAGGCCAGTTGGCCGGATCAGGATTGGGTGGTAGGCACCTTGGCGGACATCGAAGCCAGGGTGGCAGCCAAGGGGTTCCGGCGCACGGCGTTGATCCTGGTCGGGCGGGTGCTGGACACCGACGCCTTTGGCGAGTCGGCGCTGTACCGCGCCGGGCATGCACACCTGTACCGACAGTGATACGAACCATGCGCCACATCGCCTGCCTGATCTACCCCGGGGTCATGAGCCTGGACGTCACCGGCCCCCTGCAGGTGTTCGCCTCGGCGAACGAAGAGCGGGCGCGCCTGGGCCTGCCATCCGCCTACACCTTGCACCTGCTGGCCGAAAGCACCGGCCCGGTGGTGACCTCGGCCGGTTTTGCCTTGCACGCCGAACACGCCTTTCACGCCACCGACCCGGGTATCTTTGACACCTTGCTGGTGCCCGGGGGCCAAGGTGAGCAAGCCCAGTTCGGCAATCAACCGCTGCTGCAGTGGCTGCGCGACGCGGAACCGCGGGTGCGACGCCTGGGTTCGGTCTGTTCCGGTGCGCTGATCCTGGCCCATGCCGGCCTGCTCGACGGCCACGCGGCCACCACTCATTGGGCCGATGTCGAAGCGCTGCGGGCCTTTCCCCGCATTCAGGTCCAGGGCGAACGGCTGCATACCTACCAACCGGGTGCCCCGCACCTGTTCACCTCCGCCGGCGTCACCGCCGGTATCGACCTGGCACTGGCGCTGCTGGAGGACGACCTGGGCCGCACCCTGGCCCTGGCGGTGGCGCGGCGATTGGTGATGTTCCTCAAGCGCCCGGGCGACCAGGCGCAGTTCAGCCCGCACCTGTCGCCCGAAGCCAGCCGCGCACCGCGGCTGGCGGCGCTGCTGGAATGGATACCCGCGCACCTGGGCGACGACTTGTCCCTGCAGGCGCTGGCCGAACGGGCGTGCATGGCGCCGCGCACCTTGTACCGGGTGTTTACCGCGGAACTGGGCACCACCCCCGCGCGCTACGTCGAACAGGTGCGCCTGGCGTCGGCCCGGGCCCTGCTGCAGGGGGGGCAAGCGTCGGTACAGAGCGTGGCGCGGTTGTGCGGGTATGGGCACCCGGAGAGTTTGCGGCGCAGTTTTCAAAAGACGCTGGGCGTCAGCCCGCAGCATTATGCGGAGCGGTTTGGTTGAGGTCCAGTGGCTCGGAAATCTCGATCAGGTTCAGGTCCGGGTCACGCACGTACACCGAACGAATCGGGCCCGTGGCACCGGTGCGCTGCACCGGTCCTTCGACGATGGGCCAGCGCTGCGCTTCCAGATGGGCAATCACCTGCGCAAGGCTGTGCGTGGCGATGAAGCACAGGTCCAGAGCCCCTGGCACAGGCAAGTGAGCCTTGGGCTCGAACTCATGACCGCGTACGTGCACATTGATTTTCTGATTGCCGAACCGGAAGGCGAACCGGCCGTTGCCGAAGGTCTCGTCGCGCATGCCCAGCACGCGCACGTAGAAGTCCTTGCAGGCCTCCAGGTCGATGGTGGTCAGCACAAGGTGGTCGAGGTGGTCGATCATCGGGTACGCTCCAGTTCGGGGTTGGCCACCTGCTTGCTCAAGGTGTGCACATGTTCAGGAATCGGGTGCAGGTCCAGCCGTCGCCCGGCCTTGAGGATCGCGCTGGGGGTGTCATGGCCGATCAGGCCAGGCAGTGTGGCCGAGGCGGCCAGCACGCGCGCCAGGTCCATGCCGGTGTCGTAGCCCATCAGGTCGAGCATGTGCACCAGGTCTTCCATGCACACGTTGCCGCTGGCACCCGGCGCGTAAGGGCAACCGCCCAGGCCGCCCAGCGAAGCGTCGAAACGGTCAACGCCGGCCTGCAGGGCCGCCAGGGTGTTGGCCAAGGCCATGCCACGGGTGTTGTGGAAATGCAGCGTGGTCTGCAGGTGCGGGAAGCGTTCGCGCACCTGCCGCGACAGTGCTTCGACCTGCGAGGGGAAGGCCATGCCGGTGGTGTCGCACAGGGTGATGCCGCGCACGCCCAGGTCGGCGAAACGCTCGACCCAGTTGAGCACTTCACCCGCGGGCACGTCGCCCTGCATGGGGCAGCCGAACACGGTAGACAGCGACACATTGATCGCCACAGGCCCCTGGCCGATGACGCCGACCACTTCCTTGAGCTGGGCGAAGGACTGTTCGCGGGTCATGCGCAGGTTGGAGCGGTTGTGCGGCTCACTGACCGACATCACCAGGTTGGCTTCGTCGATGCCACAGCCCAATGCCCGCTCGGCCCCGCGCACGTTCGGCACCAGCACGGTGTACTCGACACCCGGCTGACGGTGGATGCCGGCCATCACGGCTTCGGCATCGCGCAGCGCAGGAATGGCTTTGGGCGAGGTAAAGGACGTGACTTCGATCTTGGCGTAGCCGCACAGGCTCAGCGCGTTGATGAGGGCAATCTTGTCCCCGGTGTCGATGAAGGTCTTTTCGTTCTGGAAGCCGTCACGGGTGGCGACTTCCTGCATGAACAGGCGTTTCATTGAGGCTACTCCTGTATCAGATGAGGCCGCGGCGGCGCCAGGTTTCCCGGGTGCTCGCGTCGATGCCGATGCCGTCGAGCACTGCATCGGTGTGCTCGCCCAAGGCAGGGGCGCGGGATTTGATACGCCCCGGCGTGCCTAGCAGCTTGGGCACGATCCCCGGCAGGGTGACAGCGGTCCCGTCGTCCAGGGTGCTGGGGATCAACATGTCCCGGGCCTGGTAGTGCGGGTCACCGGCGATGTCCGCCGCGTCATAGATCCTGCCCGAGGGGATGTTGGCGTCCTTGAGGGCCGCCAGCACCTCGTCCAGCGAGCGCTCGGCAGTCCAGGTGGAAATAGCGGCGTCGATCCGTGCCACATGGCGAACACGACCATCGTTCTGGGCAAGCTCCGGATCATCGGCCAAATCCAGGCGGTCGATTTTCTCCATCAGGCGGCGGTAGATGCTGTCGCCGTTGCCGGCGATCAACGCGTACTTGCCGTCCTGGCAGCGGTAAGCGTTGGTCGGGGCGATACCGGGCAAGCTGCTGCCTGCCGGTTCGCGCACCGCACCGAACACCGAGTACTCGGGGATCAGGCTTTCCATCATGTTGAACACCGACTCGTACAGGGCCACGTCGATTTGCTGCCCTGCCCCGTCGTTCTGCTCGCGGTGACGCAGCGCCAGCAGCACACCAATGACGCCATGCAGGGCCGACAGCGAGTCGCCGATCGACACGCCCACGCGAACAGGGGTACGCCCCGGCTCGCCGGACAAGTGTCGCAGCCCGCCCATGGCCTCGCCGATCACGCCGAAGCCCGGCAGGTCCTTGTACGGCCCAGACTGGCCGTAACCCGATACTCGCAACATCACCAGACCGGGGTTGAGGGCAGACAGCTCGTCCCACCCCAGGCCCCACTTTTCCAGGGTACCGGGGCGAAAGTTCTCGATGAGGATGTCGGCCTCCTGCACCAGGCGCTTGACCACCTCGCGGGCTTCGGCCTGGTGCAGGTCAAGGGTAACCGACTGCTTATTGCGCGACTGGGCGGCCCACCACACGGAAGTGCCCTCATGCAGCATGCGCCATTTGCGCAGCGGGTCACCGGTGACCGGCGGTTCGATCTTGATGACCTCGGCGCCGAATTCGGCCAGGATTTTCGCGGCGAACGGGCCTGCGATCAGCTGGCCCATCTCAACCACCTTGATACCGTCCAAAGGTAAGCTCATGACGTTTTCCGTTCTTGTTGGAGGCGACGGTTGAATCATCCCCCCAAACCAGGCCAGTGAGAATTCACAAAATTTCCACTACCCTTGAGCAAACGGAAACGCTAGGCCACTCCTTGATGAACCTGTACCCACTCGACCTGCAATCGCTGCGCCTCCTGGTGCTGGCGGCCGACCACCAGAACCTGACCCGCGCCGCCGACAGCGCGCACATGACCGTTTCCGCCGCCAGCAAGCGTTTGTCGGAACTGGAACGAGTGACCGGGTGCACGCTGTTCGTGCGTCTGGCTCGCGGCCTGCAGCTGACCGCTGCCGGGCGTGGGCTGGCAGAGCATGCCCGTCATATCCTGGAAAGCGCGCAGCGCATGGCGTATGACGCCAGCGACTATGCCAACGGCGTGCGGGGCCACGTCAGGCTGTTCGCCAATACCTCGGCGGTCATCCAATTCCTGCCTGAGGACCTCACGACTTTCCTGGGGGCGAACCCGCACGTGCGCATCGGCATGGAGGAAGCGCTCAGCGAGATGACCGTCCAGGCCGTGGAAGACGGCCAGGCCGACATCGGCATCTTCGCCGACAATGTCCCCGCCCCTCACCTGGAGATCAAGCCCTACCGACGTGACCGGCTGGTAGTGCTGGTACCTCAAGTCCATCCATTGGCGCAGCAGCCCAGCGTGACCCTGGCCGACACCCTGGACTACGACTATGTGGCGCTGAATCAGGGCAGCTCGCTGCTTCGCCGCATCACCGATGCAGCAGCACGCACCGGCAAACTGCTCAAGGTGCGCATCCAGGTCAGCAGCTTCGACGGCATCTGCCGCATGATCAATGCCGGCCTGGGCATCGGCATCCTGCCGCTAGGCTCGGTGCACCCGGAACTGCTGGTGTCCAAGTTGCGCGCCATCCCCCTGGAAGGCAGCTGGGCCTCCCGAACCCTGTATGTGGGCGTGGCCGATGCCGCCAGGCTCTCCCCCGAGGCCGCCAACCTGTACAGGTTCCTGAGCAACCTGGAGTCTTGAGTGACCCAGTGGCAGGTCTTCAGTTCGGCAATAAAAAACGGCGCTCACGGGGCGCCGTTTTTCAGTGTCGCAGCGCACGCCTTAGTAGTAGGCGTTTTCTTTCTGCGAGTGGTCGGTCACATCGCGCACGCCCTTGAGTTCGGGGATACGCTCGAGCAAGGTGCGCTCGATGCCTTCCTTCAGGGTCACGTCAGCCTGGCCGCAGCCCTGGCAACCGCCACCGAACTGCAGCACGGCCACGCCGTCCTCGACCACTTCGATCAGGGTTACCTGACCGCCGTGGCTGGCCAGCCCCGGGTTGATCTCGGTTTGCAGGTAGTAGTTGATGCGCTCGTTGATCGGGCTGTCTTCGTTGACCATCGGCACCTTGGCGTTCGGGGCCTTGATGGTCAGCTGGCCACCCATGCGGTCGGTGGCGTAGTCGACCACCGCGTCTTCCAGGAACGGCACGCTGACCGCGTCCAGGTAGGCAGTGAAACTCTTCAGGCCGATGGCGCTGTCTTCCGGTTTTTCCTCGCCTGGCTTGCAGTAGGCAATGCAGGTTTCAGCGTAGGTAGTGCCCGGCTGGGTGATGAAAATTCGAATGCCGATACCCGGGGTGTTCTGCTTTTCCAGCAGATCGGCCAGGTAATCGTGTGCCGCGTCGGTAATCGTTATGGCGCTCATGTAAGTTCCTCACAGACTTGCCCGCAGTTTACGCCAAACCGGGCGCGGCACAAAGTCCCAGTATTTTTGTCAGGTTATGGAGCGGCTCGGTACCGGCGCCAGGCGGGCCTCGGCCCAGGCCTTCATGCGGCGGTACAGGCGGGTCTCGATCCAGATGTAGCTGGCCCAGGACATCAGGGCGATCACCGGCACGCAGATGGCGAAGACCAGGTAAGGGTTGATGTTCAGGCGCTCGCTGGCGAACCAGCCGGTGTACAGCACTAGCACATGGATCAGGTACACCGAGTAGGAACAGTCGCCCAGGGTCTTGAGCAGGCGATTGCCCTTGAACCACGGCTCCATGGCCACGCAGGACACCACGATGATGGCGCTGGGCACGCCCCAGTTGAGCAAGCGGTCACTGGCCGGCAGATTGTAGATGGCCACCAGCGAGACGGCGATCAGCATCAGTGGCATCCACAACCCCTGGGCGACCCAGCCGCGGCGGTAGGCCCAGCCGATGGCGATGCCCAGCAGGAACTCGTAAATGATGTTGTTGGCGTAGAAGCGGCTGAGTACCCCGTACGTGCTGACCATCTCGCACACGGCGAACAAGGCCGCGGCCACCACCAGCGGGCGCAGACGCTGCGGCACCACGAACACCAGCGAGAACATCAGGTAGAAGAACATTTCGTAGTTCAGGGTCCAACCTACGTTCAACGTGGGGTACAGGCCATAGCCACCGGGGTTCTCGGAGGGAATGAACAGCAACGACAGGATGAAATGCGGCAGGTCCACCACCTGGTGAGGCATTTGCTGGCCCAGGGCGACGATCATCAAACCCATGAGCACGGTGTAGAACCAGTAGGCCGGGATGATACGGATGGCCCGGTTGAGCAGGAATCGCCCGGCGGGCATGTCCTTGTCCTGGGTGGACAGGTAAATCACCAGGCCGCTGATGACGAAGAAAATGTCGACGCCGACGGCACCGCGATCAACGAAGAATTGACCGATCGGCCCGCTGGCATGGAAGTCGAAGAAGATTTGCATGAAGTGATGGCAGACAACCGTCCAGGCTGCCAGGGCCCGGAGGGCTTGAAGCGAAATCAGCATGTTTACCGCCTTTTTTGTCACCGGACTGTGCGCCCTTTCGGTGCACGCTCACTAGGTCCGACTACAAAAAAGGGGCAAAGGTCAGCCTGATTGACCAGCGGTGCCCTCCGAGCGCTTGGTCCCAGCCCCACGTTGAACCCTGTGGGACCGGGCAAAGCTCGTGAAACGGGCAACACCGTTCTACAGATTCTCGTACCGATTCATGTCCAGCACCCCTGCCTCCTGGGGCTCGGTCTCCTGAATGTAGGTGCTCAGGTCATGGAAGAAATCCCAGAATTGCGGGTTGGTGCGGCGCACGCCCCAGCGCTCGACGATCTTGTCGAAGCTGGCCTGGTCCCGGGACTGTTCCAGGGCGTCGACAAAGGCCGGCACCTGGTCGGCCGGTACGTTGAACATGAAGTTGGGGTAGCTGCTGAGCACACCGGGCCACAGGGTCAGGCTGTCCAGCCCCGGTACGTAGCGGTAGGCCTCGCCCAGCAGGAACGCCACGTTGGTGTGCGCGCGGTTGCGCAGCAGGCTGTAGACCATGCGCCCGCTCTTGCCGGGTATGCGCAGCATGGTGGCCTCTGGCAAGCGGTCGATGACCTTCAGCCCTGCGGCCGGGCGCGATACCAGGCGGCTCAGGGACTGCTCGACGTTCTTGAACTCCTCGCTGATGCCGGTGCGCGAGCAATAGGCACCCGTGCAGCGGTTGATCGGGTCGGGGCTGGCGTTAAGCGTGCCGGCGCGCTGAATCAGCTTGAGGCCGAAATCCCGCTTGGGGTCATGCTCGTTGAGCTGCATGCCGCTGGGCGTGCTGGTGTCGATTTTCTGGTAGTCCAGCCACATCTTCACTTTGCCGCTGTTCTGGTACCAGCTGTCGAGCAGCTTGCCGCGCTTGTCCGCCGGCATCAGGCGCAGGAAATTGATTTCGGCGCCGTTGCGAATCAGGTCGAAGTACAGGCGCGTCTGCGCCTGGTGCGCCACGTTGCCATAAACGTCGAAGTTCACCGCCAGCTGGTAATAGGTGCGCTCCAGCAGCGGGTAGTCGAACAGCCACATCGTGGTCGGTACGTCGCCGATCAGGCCTTTGTTCACCGAGGCGCTGTCGAAATGACGGAAGATGGTCAGCAGCGCATTATCGTTGCCGGCCCACAGGGTGGCCCAGCTGGGCGGCGGCATGTCGGCGTAGGCGTCACGCCGCAGGTCTTCGTAGGCATTGCGCTTGTCACGGTAGGCCAGCCACAGCGACAGGATGCTGCCGACGTTGTCGTCCTGGCCAGGCATCTCCAGCAGCGGCGTGGCCTTGGCCCGGTACGCGGCGTCGGTGACGTAGCGATCACGGGCCGGTTCCTGGAACAGCGCCCAGAAGTGGTCGCGGATCACGTCGGTGGCGATCTGCCCGCGGCACACCGGCCCGCGGATAAAGGTACGCACGAAATACTCGGCGTTATCCAGCATGAACTGGTAACGGGCTACCGCGGGGATTGCCTGGAAGGTCTCGAACGGGTTGGCACGGTGGCGCGGCCCGTAGCCGGGCAACGCCGTGGCATGCCAGTCACCGCTGTAGAACAGTTGCTTGACCCGCGCCAGCTTGGCCGGCCCCATGGGGTAGGTGATGTGGGTCTTGTGCACGATCACGCCCTGCACCGCCATCAGGCGGTAATAGAACACCGAGCCTGGGTCATCGTCGGGGCGCCGGGTGGCGATCAGGTCGATGGGCTGGCCACTGGGTGTGCGCGAACGCACCCACTGGAAGAAGTGGCCCGGCTCACCGCCGGTGAAATAGATGTGCGCCAGGAACAGATGCTCGTACAGCCAGCGGGCCACCAGCGCCTCCGTGGAGCCCGGGCGGTTGAGCAGCGCTTCCCACTCGGCGATCTGCGCCGCTTCCTTGGGGCTGGCCTGGATCGCTTGCTGGTCCACCGGGGCGCCGGCGGCGATCCAGCGCTTGACGGTGGCGTACTGGGCATCGGTCAGGCCGGTCACGGCCAGCGGCATGCCTTCATGCTTGTGGGCGGCGGCGTAGGCGTCGAATTCCCCGGGCATTGGGCACATGTTGGTGCGGTTCAGCCCCAGCACGATGTTGTCGGGCAGTTTGCTGTTGGGCGGCAATGGGTTGTCGTGGCCCAGCTCCAGCATGCGCGCCATCAGCGCCGCCTGGCTGCCCTGGGCGTCGAGCACCGAGTAGAAACCCTTGCGGCGCCAGGCCTCGGGGCCGCTGGCGTCGTAGAAGATGCGCGTGGGGGTGACGGCGGTGCTGCGGTCGCCCTGGTACACCGGCACCTTGCTGGCGCCGCGGGTCGCCCCCTCGGCGCTGCCCAGGTTGAGCTGGCAGGCGGCATCGTTGCAGGCATGGCAGGCCACGCATTTTTCGGTGAGGATCGGCTGTATGTCACGGGTATAGGAAATCGCCGGGCTGGCGGCGGGGTCCTGCGCGTGAGCAGTCAGGCTAGCAAGCAGAATGACTGCGGCGGCAAGGAAGCGGTGCACCATGTGGCGGGGTCCTGATTGTGAAGTTGGATCGGGCGACTCGGTCACCGTGGTACCGATTCTACCTGTGGTGGGGCGCCTCAAACATGAACGAAATTCATGTAAAAGACAGAAGCGTTTAAAAGCGCGCAGGTTTGGTATTATTTCGCCTCTTCATTTTTGTCTTTGTCCTGACAGGTAGCCCAATGTCTGACCGCAGCGCTCGTCTCCAAGCACTTCAGCAAGCCCTCAAAGAGCGCATCCTGATTCTCGATGGCGGCATGGGCACTATGATCCAGAGCTACCGTCTGGAGGAATCCGACTATCGTGGCACGCGCTTCGCCGACTGGCCAAGCGACGTCAAGGGCAACAACGACCTGCTGCTGCTCAGCCGACCGGACATCATCGCCGCCATCGAGAAGGCGTACCTGGACGCCGGCGCCGACATTCTGGAAACCAACACCTTCAACGCCACCCAGGTGTCCCAGGCCGACTACGGCATGGAGTCGCTGGTGTACGAACTGAACGTGGAAGGTGCCCGGGTGGCGCGCCAGGTGGCCGACGCCAAGACCCTGGAAACGCCGGACAAGCCGCGCTTCGTCGCCGGCGTGCTGGGCCCTACCAGCCGTACCTGCTCCATTTCCCCGGACGTCAATGACCCGGGCTACCGCAACGTCACCTTCGACGAACTGGTGGAAAACTATACCGAGGCCACTGAAGGCCTGATCGAGGGCGGCGCCGACCTGATCCTGATCGAGACCATCTTCGACACCCTCAACGCCAAGGCGGCGATCTTCGCCGTGCAGGGCGTGTTCGAGAAAATCGGCTTCGAACTGCCGATCATGATCTCCGGCACCATCACCGACGCCTCCGGTCGCACCCTGTCGGGCCAGACCACCGAGGCCTTCTGGAACTCGGTGGCCCACGCCAAGCCCATTTCCGTAGGTTTGAACTGCGCCCTGGGCGCCAAGGACCTGCGCCCCTACCTGGAAGAGCTCGCGACCAAGGCCGGCACCCACGTGTCCGCCCACCCCAACGCCGGCCTGCCCAACGCCTTCGGTGAATACGACGAAACCCCGGCCGAAATGGCCGTGGTGGTCGAGGAGTTCGCCGCCAGCGGTTTCCTGAACATCATCGGCGGTTGCTGCGGCACCACCCCTGGCCACATCCAGGCCATCGCCGAGGCTGTGGCCAAGTACCCGCCGCGGGCCATTCCAGACATTCCCAAGGCCTGCCGCCTGTCGGGCCTGGAGCCGTTCACCATTGACCGCAGCTCACTGTTCGTCAACGTCGGCGAACGCACCAACATCACCGGCTCCGCCAAGTTCGCCCGCCTGATCCGCGAAGAGAACTACACCGAAGCGCTGGAAGTGGCCTTGCAACAGGTCGAAGCCGGCGCCCAGGTGATCGACATCAACATGGACGAGGGCATGCTGGACTCGAAGAAGGCCATGGTCACCTTCCTCAACCTGATCGCCGGCGAGCCGGATATTTCCCGCGTGCCGATCATGATCGACTCCTCCAAGTGGGAAGTGATCGAAGCCGGCCTCAAGTGCATCCAGGGCAAGGGCATCGTCAACTCCATCAGCATGAAAGAAGGCGAAGAGGCCTTCATTCACCATGCCAAACTGTGCAAGCGCTACGGCGCCGCCGTGGTGGTGATGGCCTTCGACGAAGCCGGCCAGGCCGACACCGAGGCGCGCAAGAAGGAAATCTGCAAGCGCAGCTACGACATTCTGGTGGACGTGGTGGGCTTCCCGCCGGAAGACATCATCTTCGACCCGAACATCTTCGCCGTGGCCACCGGTATCGAGGAACACAACAACTACGCGGTCGATTTCATCAATGCCTGCGCCTTCATTCGTGACGAACTGCCCTACGCCCTGAGCAGCGGCGGCGTGTCCAACGTGTCGTTCTCGTTCCGCGGCAACAACCCGGTGCGCGAGGCCATTCACTCGGTGTTCCTCCTGTATGCGATCCGCAATGGCCTGACCATGGGTATCGTCAACGCCGGCCAGCTGGAGATCTACGACCAGATCCCGCAAGAGCTGCGCGACGCCGTGGAAGACGTGGTGCTCAACCGCACTCCCGAAGGCACCGATGCGTTGCTGGCCATCGCCGACAAGTACAAGGGCGACGGCAGCGTCAAGGAAGCCGAGACCGAGGAGTGGCGTAGCTGGGAAGTGAACAAGCGCCTGGAGCACGCCCTGGTCAAGGGCATCACCACCCACATCGTCGAAGACACCGAAGAATCGCGCCAGTCGTTCAAGCGCCCTATCGAGGTGATCGAAGGCCCACTGATGTCGGGCATGAACATCGTCGGCGACCTGTTCGGCTCGGGCAAGATGTTCCTGCCGCAGGTGGTGAAGTCCGCGCGGGTGATGAAGCAGGCCGTGGCGCACCTGATCCCCTTCATCGAAGCCGAAAAGGGTGACAAGCCGGAAGCCAAGGGCAAGATCCTGATGGCCACGGTGAAGGGCGACGTGCACGACATTGGCAAGAACATCGTCGGCGTAGTGCTGGGGTGCAACGGCTATGACATCGTCGACCTGGGCGTGATGGTGCCGGCGGAAAAAATCCTGCAGGTGGCCAAGGAAGAACGCTGCGACATCATCGGCCTGTCCGGGCTGATCACGCCGTCGCTGGACGAAATGGTCCATGTGGCCCGCGAGATGCAGCGCCAGGGCTTCCACCTGCCGCTGATGATCGGCGGCGCCACCACCTCCAAGGCCCACACGGCCGTGAAGATCGAGCCCAAGTACAGCAACGATGCCGTGGTGTACGTCACCGATGCCTCGCGCGCCGTGGGCGTGGCCACCCAGTTGCTGTCCAAGGAACTGAAACCGGGCTTCGTCGAGCGCACTCGCCAGGACTACGTGGAAGTGCGCGAGCGCACCGCCAACCGCAGCGCCCGTACCGAACGCCTGACCTATGAGCAGTCGATCGCGGCGAAGGCGACATTCGACTGGGCGAGTTACCAGCCCGTGAAGCCGACCTTTACCGGTGCCAAGGTACTGGACGACATCGATCTGAACGTGCTGGCCGAGTACATCGACTGGACACCGTTCTTCATTTCCTGGGACCTGGCCGGCAAATTCCCGCGCATCCTCACCGACGAAGTGGTGGGTGAAGCCGCCACGGCGCTGTACGAGGACGCCAAGGAAATGCTGCGCAAGCTGATTGATGAAAAGCTGATCAGCGCCCGCGCGGTGTTCGGTTTCTGGCCTGCCAACCAGGTCGACCACGACGATATCGAAGTGTATGCCGACGACGGTCGCCCGCTGGCGCGCTTGCACCACCTGCGCCAGCAGACCATCAAGCCCGACGGCAAGCCGAACTTCAGCCTGGCCGACTTCGTCGCACCCAAGGACAGCGGCGTGACCGACTACGTGGGCGGTTTCATCACCACGGCCGGCATCGGCGCCGAGGAAGTGGCCAAGGCCTATCAGGACAAGGGCGACGACTACAACTCGATCATGGTCAAGGCCCTGGCCGACCGCCTGGCCGAGGCCTGCGCCGAATGGCTGCACCAGCAGGTGCGCAAAGAGCATTGGGGCTACGACCCCGAAGAGGTGCTGGACAACGAAGCGCTGATCAAGGAGCAGTACAAGGGCATCCGCCCTGCCCCGGGTTACCCGGCCTGCCCTGACCACACCGAGAAAGGCACCCTGTTCGAACTGCTGGACCACAACGGCCAGAGCGGCGTGACCCTGACCGAGCACTTCGCCATGTTCCCGGCCGCGGCCGTGAGCGGCTGGTACTTCGCCCACCCACAGGCGCAGTACTTCGCCGTGGGCAAGGTGGACAAGGACCAAGTGCAGTCCTACAGCCAGCGCAAGCGGCAGGACCTGACCGTGAGCGAGCGCTGGCTGGCGCCGAACCTGGGCTACGACGCGTAACCCCTGTGGAAGGGGGCTACACTGTCGGGCAAGGAGTCGCCACCATGCCCACGACCAAGCCCCCTACCCTCTGGCAAATGCTGCACAGCATCATTGCTGCCGCTTTCGGCGTGCAGAGCCAGAAGAACCGCGAACGCGACTTTACCCACGGCAAACCAGCGCATTTCATTTCGCTGGGCATCGTGTGCACGGTGGTGTTTGCACTAGGGCTGTTTGCACTGGTGAAACTGGTGGTACACCTGGCCGGGGTGTAAGCCCCTACTGGTGGCTGACCCAGAACACCGCGGCTGACACTACCAGGATAATGAGGAACAGGATCGCCCAGGCATCGACGCTGCTGTCGGGTTTGCGGCTTTTCACGGGGTTGCTCATGGTGCGGTCGCCTCTTTATGATTTTTATCAGGACGCCTTCGCAGTTAAGTTCAGCCTTGCCCCCACGGCAAGTAAGGACTTGAGACTAAAGTACTAAGGTTAGTACTTTTTGATCTTTCCTTATATTCAAACATCACTTTTGCGCATAACCCGAAACTGGTATCTTTCGTCGGCTCCGCTGGGAGTGCGCGGCCGTGCGCGCGAAATGCTGTAAGCAGCCTGAGAACAGGACACCTATGTACGTTTACGACGAGTACGATCAACGGATCATCGAGGACCGCGTCAAGCAGTTCCGTGACCAGACCCGACGCTACCTGGCCGGGGAGCTCAGCGAAGAAGAGTTCCGCCCGCTGCGCCTGCAGAATGGCCTCTACATCCAACGCTTCGCGCCCATGCTGCGGGTGGCCGTGCCATACGGCCAGTTGACCTCGCGCCAGACGCGCATGATGGCCAAGATCGCCCGCGACTACGACAAGGGCTATGCCCACATCAGTACTCGCCAGAACGTGCAGTTCAACTGGCCGGCGGTCGAAGATATTCCTGACATCCTGGCCGAACTGGCCACGGTGCAGATGCACGCCATCCAGACCAGCGGCAACTGCCTGCGCAACGTGACCACCGACCAGTTCGCCGGTGTTGCTGCCGATGAAGTGATCGACCCGCGCCCCTGGTGCGAAATCGTGCGTCAGTGGACCACCTTCCACCCCGAGTTCGCCTACCTGCCGCGCAAGTTCAAGATCGCCGTGAACGGTGCCAGCACCGACCGCGCCGCCATCGAAGTGCATGACATCGGCCTGGAGCCGGTGCACAACGCTGCTGGTGAGCTGGGCTTCCGCGTGCTGGTGGGTGGCGGCCTGGGCCGTACCCCGGTGGTGGGCTCGTTCATCAACGAATTTCTGCCGTGGCAAGACCTGCTCAGCTACCTGGACGCCATCCTGCGGGTGTACAACCGCTATGGCCGTCGGGACAACAAGTACAAGGCGCGCATCAAGATCCTGGTCAAGGCCCTCACCCCTGAGGTGTTCGCCCAGAAGGTCGATGCCGAGATGGAACACCTGCGCGGCGGCAGCACCACGCTGACCGAAGCCGAGCTGCACCGCGTGGCCAAGCACTTCGTCGACCCGGACTACAAGGCCCTGCCGGACTTCAGCGCCGAGCTGAGCGCCCTGGACGCCGAGCACCCGGGCTTCGCCCGCTGGCGCACGCGCAACACCCTGGCCCACAAGAAGCCGGGCTACGTGGCAGTGACCCTGTCGCTCAAGCCCACGGGCGTTGCCCCGGGCGACCTGACCGACAAGCAACTGGACGCCGTCGCCGACCTGGCCGACCGCTACAGCTTTGGCCAGCTGCGCACGTCCCACGAGCAGAACATCATCCTGGCCGACGTCGAGCAGAGCCGCCTGCATGCCTTGTGGCTGGAACTGCGCGAAGGTGGTTTCGCCACGCCGAACATCGGCCTGCTCACCGACATCATCTGCTGCCCGGGCGGTGATTTCTGCTCCCTGGCCAACGCCAAGTCGATCCCGATCGCCGAATCCATCCAGCGCCGCTTCGACGACCTGGACTATCTGTTCGACATCGGCGAGCTGGACCTGAACATTTCCGGCTGCATGAACGCCTGTGGCCACCACCACGTGGGCCACATCGGCATCCTGGGCGTGGACAAGAAAGGCGAAGAGTTCTACCAGGTGTCCCTGGGTGGCAGCGCCAGCCGCGACGCCAGCCTGGGCAAGATCCTGGGCCCCTCCTTCGCCCAGGAAGCCATGCCTGACGTGATCAGCAAGCTGATCGACGTGTACGTGGAACAACGCACCGAAGATGAACGTTTCATCGACACCTACCAGCGTATCGGTATCGAGCCCTTCAAGGAGCGCGTCTATGCAGCGAATCATTAAGAACAACGCAGTGGTCGACGAAACCTGGCACCTGCTGCCCAAGGACGCGACCCTGGACGGCATCAGCAACTGCGACGACCTGATCGTGCCGCTGGCCCTGTGGCGCGAGCACGGCCATGCCCTGCAAGCCCGCGACGGCGGCCTGGGCGTGTGGCTGGACAGCGACGAGGAAGCCGAGGAAATCGGCGCCGACGTCGACAAGTTCCAGGTCATCGCCCTGAACTTCCCGGCGTTCACCGATGGGCGCAATTACTCCAATGCGCGCCTGCTGCGTGACCGCTACCAGTTCAAAGGCGAACTTCGGGCCATTGGTGATGTGCTGCGCGACCAGTTGTTCTACCTGCACCGTTGCGGTTTCGATGCCTTCGCCCTGCGCGCTGACAAAGACCCGTACGAAGCGCTGGAAAGCCTCAAGGACTTCTCGGTGACCTACCAGGCCGCCACTGACGAACCGCTGCCGCTGTTCCGTCGTCGCTGAATACTGCACCGCCCTCGCTCATGGGTGAGGGCGGTTTGCAACAGGGCCACGCGGTCTATCGGTAGACCGCGTGGCCTTTTCTGCTGGCCAGCTACGCGCGCCCAAACACGGCTTGCCCCTGCCAGCCAAACGACACGATCCCTTACAGGAACTCGCGCGTCATGGTCCGTACCAGGGCATCGAACGCTGCTCGCTCGGCCGCGCCCAGGCGTTGGCGGGCTGCTTCCTGATCCGCTTCGCTCAACTGCAGGTCCGGCGTCACCGGCTCATGACCCGCCACTGGCTCGCCGCGGATCGCCGCGAGCACATCCGCAGCCAAGGGTTGGATATCCGGTTGCGGGCGGCTTAATTCGAACAGGTATTCCTGGCCGCTGTACCAATGGGCCTGCAACCGCTCGAAGGGCGCCGGTGAGCGCCTGCGCAGCAGGTCGCGCCAGGCTGGCTCGTTCACCAGCCAGTCCTCCAGACGCTGGGGCGTGGCCTGTTGTTCCACCCACGCCGCCATGCGCAGCATCATCTGCTCGGAGGCCAACTCACCGTACAGCATGGGCGCCGGCAGCAAGGGCAGCCCCAGGCGCATGGCCAGCGTGTGCCGCAGTAGCAAACGCAATTCCGCTTCGTCGGGCGAGGCCATTAGCTCGCGGTCGGCAAGGTCATCCAACGGGTCCAGCGCGGGTGCTGCCGCAGCCTGGTCGGGGGTCAACGCCTCGACTTCCCACTCGAACACCAGGCGCCCGCCCGCCTGGGGGAACAGCACTGCCCGCCGCGCCTGCCGCCGGCGCACCACTGCCATGGTGCGCTCATCGAGCAATTCGCCCTGCATGATCCCGCGCGCCATGGCCACTACCGGCGCCATGGCCTGCGGCCCCTCCTGCACCGCGGTGCTGGCCTGGTAGAACAGCACATGGGTTTCCCAGCGGTTGAACACCAGCGTAATACCATCGCCGCAGGTATTGAGGGCATCGTCGGCCACGGCGAACAGCATCTCGCGCAGGTGGGTAAGCCCCGCGTCGGCGACCGCATCGGCGGGCACGCTGATTGCGCGCAACAGGCTGTGGATGCGCAGGCGCGCGGCCAACCGCCCGGGTAACGTGGTGGGCGAACTGGCGAGACGGTCGAGCGCCAGGAGAAAATCCCCGGCTGCGGGTAACGCCTGCAACTCACGCAACGTATTGGCCAACTCCGCATCCAGGCCTTGGCGCCAGTGAACCGGCGGCACGCCTGCGGCTACGACTGGCTCTTCGAGGTGCGGCTCGATGCCGGCATCCAGCAGGCGCTGCAGGGCGCCGTTGCTCAGTTCGCCCTGGTCGATGTCCAGCGGTTGCATGCCCAGGGCCCGGGGCGCACGAAAGAACATCAGGTGCGCCAAGGGCGGCAGTTCCACCAAGGGGTTATCCAGCAACGACACCCATTCCAGGCGCAAGGGTGCGCGGTTCATGAGTGCCGACAATCCCTCGGGCCACTGCTCCAGTTCACAGCCCTCCAGGTCCAGTTCGCGCAGGGCCGCGAAACCGTCGAACGTGACGCCTGGCGCCACGCTGTTGGCCGCCAGGCGCAGGGTTTCCAGGTGGGGTAACTGTCCCAGCGCCAACACGCCCTGGCGGTCGATCAGCGCGCCGTTGTCGCGCAGGCTGAGCAGACGCAATTGCGTCAGCCGCGCCAACTGACCGACGTCGGCCGCGCTAAGCCCCTGGGCAACATTATCCAGATAGAGCTGACGCAGGCTCCCCAACCCACCCAGGTCCTGCATGGCCGCGGGGGACAGGGTCATGGGGTTGTCGCTGAGCGCCAGATACCGCAGGTGCTGCAAGCCTGTCAGGGGTGCGAACAGGGTGTCGCTCGCCTGCAACAGGTTGTGGTCCAGGTGCAGCCTGCCCAGCCACGGCAGTTGAGCGACCGCCGCGGGCACGGCGGTCAGTTGATTGGCCCTGAGCTCCAGCGCACGCAGATGCGTGAAGGCTTGCAGAAACGGCGATGGGTCTGCCTGCAGCCCCACGTTATCGAGCAGCAGCAAGTCGATATGGCTGAAGTCGGCGTCCAGCGCGGGCAGGTCGCCCAGCTCCAGGTCACTGAGGTCCAGCACATAGCCCATGCCTTCCCATTCCGGCCCCTCTGCCCGGTGCGTGTCGCGCTGCCAGGCGCAGCGAATCATGTCGACGGCGCTGACGCGGTCCTGCAGGCGGGCACCGTCGACGTCATCGGCAACGTCCACCAACGCCCGGCGCCACTGCTCAAGGGTCGCGGTCAGCCGGCCGAATTCGGCCTCCAGGCGCAGCATGTTGCGATGAGGGTGGTCCCCCAGGCCTGCTTCCAGCTCCTCAAGGTGCAGCTCATCGAGCGTTGGGTACAGCAGCCGCAGGCGGCCGCGGATGCCCTGGCCCCCACGCCCGCTCAAGGGGTAGCCGAGCAGGCCGTTGGCTTGGCGCACAGGTGGCCGCAGCCAGGGCAGCACGCGCGCCTGGCCAATGGCCTGGGCGGCCAGGCCACGGTCTGCGGCCAGGCGCTCGAACACCTGGCGACGCAGGTCGGCGTGGTCGCTGCAACCTGTCGCATCCTGCTGCGCCGGTGACAGTCGTTGCCACAGCTGCTCGGCGATGTCCGTGTCAGCCGGGACCTCATCGGGCGTTAGCTTCAGGTCGGCAGGCCAGCCTGGCATACGCCGGGCACCGGCCTCCAGCAAGCGGTTAGCGACGCGGCTGCCGGGGGTGGCGCGCCATAGATCCAGCAACGCTTCGTTCAGCCGCGCTTCACGCTGCGCCAAGTGAGCCTGTTCGGCCAGGCGCAAGGGCACACGGCCTGCGCCCAGAACACGGCGCTCACCGCGCCGGGCCCCAGCAGCGATGGCCTCGGCGCTGGCGGCAGGTAACCCGCTGAACTGCTGCCCCAGGCTGCGGCCGCCCATGCTGCCCGGCTGGCGGGCTGGGGCCAGTCCCAGGTATTCCAGCCCTGCCTGAGCTTCACAGGGCAGCGGCCGGTTGTCCAAGTGTAGGCGCACCAGCTGTTCACGGCTCAGGCCGATGGCCTGGCGCAGGCCCTCCAGCACCGGGGTATCGATAGGTTCCAACGCAGGGCCGAAACGCCGCATCAATTGTTCGTTGCTCCAGTGGCCGGGGTCTTCGTGCGCGCCACGCCAGCCACCCTGGCCGTTGTGGCGTACGGCGACTTTCCAGTCCACACCCGCTTGCGACGGGCGTATCCAGTCCGCCCCTTGTTCGCTGGCGTGCAGGTACCAGCGCCCGTCCAGGCGCAGGTATGCCTGGCCCGCGTGAACATAATGCCCCTTGGCATTGATGGGCGTGCCTGGAGGGGGACCCTCGGCAACCGCCAGGGCCTGCAGGTCAAGGGCGATCAACCGCTGCTCACCTGCCGGCGTCACCACCGGCAGCATGCCTTCGACGAACGCCGAGGGTTGCCCCAGCCGCTCGGCGCCCGCCGTCACGGCCATGAAACCCAGGTTGCAGGCCACACTGGCGAAGTGCCCCAGGGCTTCGTCGCGCTGCCCGTGGCGCCAGTCGTCCACCCCCAGGTAGGTCTCGCGCAGCAGTTGCACCGCGCCCACGGCAGCCATCGCCAGGCCCAGGCCTGGCACGAACAGGGCAGCCAGCGTGGCCAGGTCCATGCCGGTGGCCTCCAACCGTGCCATCAGCGCGGCATGGGCCTGGCGGTCTTGTTCGGCCGTTGGCACCACCCAGGTCGCACCATCGCCCAGGCTTTTTTCCAGCCATTGCCGGCGCAGCTGCTGCGCCACCGGCCCACTGCTGGCGGTCCAGCGCAGGCCCAGGTCGGCCGCCGGGTCGACGGCACGGTCGCCGCCAAACCAGCCACTGGGGCGCAGGGTGTCCAACAGGCGACGGGCGAATTCAGCCTGCTGGCCGTGGCCGACGTAGCGCTCCAGCCGCGCGCACGCCTGGGCGTCGAGCAAGCCCTGACGCCAGTCCTCGCACAGGGCTGGCCAATCCGTATATTCGCGCAGTGCCATTGGCCCCTCCCCGGCGCAGTAGACCAGGCAGCGGGCGGGTGCTGCGCCTGCCTGGCGCAACACCAGCATCGGTTGCAAGGCAAAGCCGTCATGGTGCCGGGTGACCAGGATTCGCAGGCGCCCCCACTCCACCGGCCGCCCCGCCCAGGTGGCCTGCGCCGTGCCGATCAGGCACTGCAAGGCGTCGTCGCTCAATTGCCCGCGCAGGTGAGCGGCGCGGGCGTTCACCTGCAATTCGGCATGCAAGTGCTGTTCAAGGGTACGGACCCGCCAGGTTTGCTCCTCGTTGGTGGCATCCGGGACCGCGGGCCCCAGGGTATCGAGCAAATGCTGCTGGTAGGCCGCGCCCAGGTCCAGCTCGCGACATGCACGGGCGAACGCCACCGGTTCGATCCCCAGGCGGTCCGCCTCATCGTAGGCATGGGGTGGCCACAAGGGCCCACGCTCGTTGAAGCGGCCCTTGGGGAGGATCACCGAGCCAACGCCAAAACCGGTGGCCTGCAGGTGTTGCGGAGCAAAGTTGGCCATGGCCGCCTGCAACAGATTGTGCCGTGTGACTTGAGTGCGCTGGCGATCCGTCAGGTTGGGCAGACCGGGCGTGTGGTGCAACCAGACCAATTCGCTTTCACGCACCGCCACGGTGCGGTTGAAGCGCTGCGCCAGCGCCTTGACCAAGTGGTCTTCGGCGAAAGCATGGGGCGCCTGGACCCGGCCCAGCAACGCCTGCACCGCAGCGCTGCTGCGCAAGCTGGCCGCTGCCCAGTGCCAATAGGCCTGGCTGAGCGCGGGTGAAGCCTGGCGTAGCCAGCCCGGCAAGTTATCGGCCAACAAGCCGGTGTGCTGCGCCTCGGGGTAGGCGGCAACAGAGTATGAAGTAGTGAGCATGGTGTGCTCCTGCACGCAAGGCGCGCGCCCATTGGCACGCGCCTCGTAGAAAGTGAAGGGACGCGGTCAGCCTTGGGCGGACAGCACGGTCAGTCGCAAAATCAACTGGGCATGGCGCTGGTGGTATTGGTCACCCAGCCAGTTCATCAGTCGAGAACGTTCGCCCTCCGTCAGCACCAGCGGCTGGAGCACACCATTCACGACGGTCAGGCGCCCAGGCAACTGCGCCTGCAGGTCGGCAAGCAGGCCGTCGGGCGGGCTTCCCTCGGGTGCCTCGAGCGCTTCGATGTAGTCGAACACTGCCGCCCGCCACGTGAGCAACTGATCGAATGGCTGTGGATTCAGTTTTTGCAGGTAACGTGACCAGTACTGCTGTTGCACCAACCACGCTTTGAGCCCCGCCTCCCCCCCGGCACGCTCGCGCGCCAGCACCTCACGTTCGACGGCATCCACCACGCGGTCACTGACATAGGCCTCATAAAGCATGCCGCCGTACGTTTCCTGCAGGTTCAGGCGCGTGGCCAACGCGATCTTCAGCTTGAGGATGATTTCCGCACGGTCGGGCACTCCTGCCCGCAGCGTGACGTCGCTGATGTCGTCCCCCAGGTGCAAGGGCGGCACTATTTCCCCCTCACGGGCCATGAGCTGGCGGCGACCCACGCGCGCCATGTAGATCTGGTCAGCCACCGACTCCAGCAACGCCTGGCGGTACAGGGCCCGCGAGGTGTCCAGCAGTGCAAACGGCATCGCATCGCCGCTGGCCGCTGCCTGCGCGGCGGCTTTCCACACCTTGACCAAGGTCTTGCAGCGCTGCAGCAGCAGGGCAATGCCATCACCGCAGGTGGCTTCGGCCTGTTCGCCCAGCTCGAACAACTGGTCGCGGAGTTCTATCAAGCCCAGAGATTGCTCCTCTGCTGTCGGGTGCACCAGCACCCGTAGCACCTCCCACATTTCCTCCAGCACGGCTTGGCCACGCAGGCGGAATTCCCGGGTCTCGATCAGCCGGCGCATCACGTAGAACAATTGGCCGGCCTCAGGCTCCTGCTCCAGCGCACGGATACGGGTCAGCAGCGGCTCTGGGCAGCCCTGCAACCAGCGTTCGCTGTTGCGCTCGCCGGCCAGCGGCGCGTCTTCGTTGACCACCAGCCCAGCGCCGTCGATGCCGGGTGCCAAACGCGCGGCGCGCAGGCGCTCGCGCGACGCCTCCGACAAGGGGTTATTGGCGATGGAGAACGAATATTCCTCATCCAACTCACCACCCTGCTCGGCTCGGTACTGCTCGACGAAATGACTGTTGGTCAAGGTCGGCACCTCGACGATGGCGTTGTTGGCCAGGTCAACGGCCTGCAACCGCGCGCCCGGGTCGAACATCAACTCGGTCAGGCCTTGTGGCCATTGGCTGATGCCGGTGCTGCGCAGGTTCAACAACTGCAGGCGCAGCATGCCACTGACCTGGGGCGCTAGCTCCAGCGGGTTGTTGCGCAGGTCGAGCTCGCGCAGCCCACCCAGGTTCGCCAACGCGGTAACACTTTCCGGGGTCAGGGTGATCTGGTTGCTGGCCAGGCGCAGGTAGTCCAGGCGGCGCAGGCGGGCCAGGCGCTGGAACCCGGCGGCGTCCAGCCGCACCGCGTTGTTTTCCACGCCCAGCTCGCGCAGTTGCGAACAGCTGGCCAGTACCTCGAGGGAGGCGGCGTCCAGGGTCAGGCTGTTGCCGTCCAGCAACAGTTGCTGCAGCCTCGGCGCATTCTGCAGCGGGCTCAGGCCGCCTGACGCTTCGTCGATGCGGTTGCCCTCCAGGTCGAGAAACACCAGCTCCCTGGCCGTGGCCAGCGCCGCCGGCACACTGCTCAGGCGGTTGTCAGACAGTCTGATGGCCCGCACCCTCGGGAAACGCTGAAGGAAGAAGTCCAGGGCGGCGCTCTCAGCGCCCTGCGCAATGTCCATGTCATTGAGCAGCAACGTGTCGATATGGCTGAAATCCGCGGTCAACACCGGCAACTCGCCGATTTCCATGCCACGCAGGTCCAGGGTCAGGCTCGGGACCAGATTCAAAGGAGATGGATGCCGCGTCTCGCGTCGCCAGGCTTCGCGGATGCGCTCGGCGACTTGCCGCCGGCTCTCTTCCGCCACCGGTTGGCCGTCCTCACGGGTGCGGGAGGAAGGTTGCCGCACCCAGTCGCTTAGCGAACGGTCCAGCACCCGGTATTCCTGCTCCAGTTTTTGCGCGTGCATGTCCAGGTTCACGTTCCTCGCCCGCCAGTCGGCCTTCAACTCGGCCCATTCCAGTTCTGGAATGTGGGGGTACAACGCGCGCAGGCGTTCGTGAGGGGTACGAGCGTCCCCCGGCATTCCTTGGTATTCGAGGTGTTCGACCCGGGGCTGCCAAGGGCGCATCCATGCCTGCTCCACTATCTGGCCGAGCGTGCGGCTGGCGCGATCTCGGTCCTGCTGCACGGCAGCGGTCAGGCGCTGCAAGAGCCTGTCACGATCGCTGATCTGCAGCCCCAGGGCATCGCGTTCGCTGTCAGGCAAGGCCTGCAGAATGGCACTGAACAAGTCCTGTTCGCCGCCGAGCAACTCCCCCTGCTCGTCCATGGCCTGGTAGCCATCGCGGCGACGAACGATGAATTTACGTTCGGCGTCGGCCGCTTCGCCCACGCTCACCAGGAGTTCGCCTCGGCGGCTGCCGTCGCGCAATTCCAGGCGTACCTTGCCGGTCCAGCCCTCCAGCCATGACAAACCACGCACGCCGAGACGGGCACTGTCGTCACCGAGCAACTGTGGCCGGTAAAAGCCGTCGATGGCGCAACCCAACCGTCCTTGGCGAATGGCCAGGCGCGCGGCTTCGGCCATTGCCACGGGCGGCTGCCCGGTGCGCAGCAACAGCGCGCGTTCAGCGTCGGTGGCCTGGTCGACGACGGCCTGGGCAAGGCTGGTGTTCAATTGCGTGAAGGACTGCTGCAGCGCTCGGGCCGCTGCGTCCGGCTGGGGTTGGCGGGCCTGGTCCAGGCTGTCGAAGATGGCGGCGCGCTCACGCTGCGCCTCATCGGCCAGCCGCTGGCTCAAGACGTCGGTACGCGCGGGGGCGTTGTTGGCGACGCTGTCGCCGAACAGTTGCTCCAGGCGCGAGGTGTCCAGCTGAGCCACCACACGCTCGGCCAGGCGCCCCGCTTCCAGTTCCTCGCGGGTAATGGTCACCGCTTCGGTCGTTTCACCCGCCACGGCCTCGTACAGGGTACCCGGGGCCGCTTCGGCCATGAGCCGCACCCCGACGTCGGCCGGCCAACCGGGCAGGTTCACCAGCAAAGGCGCAGGGTAGCTGTCGGCCGCAGGGATGGGTACCTGCTCTCGGATGCGGCCAATCAGGGTATCGACCTGCTGGTCTACCTGGAAACGACGCAAGCTCTCGCCCAGTGTCGCCGGCGGCTTGCGGTCATTGAACAGGCGGTCACGCAGTGCCCCCTCCGAGGTACCACTGGCCAGGCGCGCCTGCTCCAGCGCCGCATCGTCCAGGCCCTCGGTGACCGGGCCCAGGCGGCGCAGCAACGTCGCCCTGTTCCAGTTCAGTGCCGACTCATGTTCATGGCGCCAGGTACCGGCACCGTTGTCCCGCAGCGGCGGTCGGTAGCGGCCTTTATCGACCGGGTGCACCACCTCCCATCGGCCGGTGGCCGGGTCGCGCACCTGTTCGTGCACACGCCCATCGATGCGCACGTAGGTGCGGCCCTGCACTTCATATTGGCCGCGTGCGTTGGCGATGGCGCCTTCGGGTAATACCACGGGGCTTTCATAGGGCGCCAGGTCTGGATGCCACAAACGGCTCGTGCCTCCCTCGTTGACCACGACCAGTTCCTGGACGAATACCGAATTTTTCAGCACATGCCCGGCACCCGCTGTCGCCGCCACCGCCGCCAGGTTTTCCGCCACGGCAATGAAATGCCCCACGGCTTCACTTCGTTGGTGGTGGTGCCACTCGGAAACGCCGATGCACACCTCTTCGATCAGCTGTACGCCGCCGACCACCGCCATCAATTCCCCGACGCCGGGCACGAAAAACGAGGCCAGGGTCAGGGCATCCATTTCCAGCCCCAGGTAGTAGGCAAGGCGCGCCTCACGCTCCTGGCGGTTCTTGATGGCAGTCGGCACCACGGCCATGCGCCCATCGATGGAGGCCTTGGACAGCCGGTGCTGGTGCAGCAAGCGCAACAGCGAGGTGTCGTGCTCGGTGGCCTTCAGGTCGAGGTTGGCATCGGGGTCCGGTTGGCGCATGCCACCGAACACGGGCTTGGGCTTGAGTACATCGTTGAGGCGTTCAAAGAACGGCACCTGATCCCGGCGCAGCACGAAGCGGCGCAGATAATCCTGATAGCCACGGTCTCGCAATCGGGCCCTCAAGGCGGTGGCGTAGGCTTCGACGCTGGCGTATTGCTTGAAGACATGGTCCGGCTCGCCCGGCATATACACCACGCAGGCGCCGGTACCAGGGCAGCGAATCACCGCCATGCCGAGCAACGAATAAGGCAGGCGCCCCAAGGCATCGAGCAGGGTCACCTGGCAGAAGACCACGGGCTCGCCCGCCCAGCGCGCCTTCTCTGGCTCGGGCCCGCTGAGGGCCAGGAGCATCGGGTAGGCGTCTTCGTCCACATCACCCTTCATGCGGGCGATGTGGGCTTGCACGTTCAACTCGTCGCGCAGGGCGTACAGCAGGTCGGTGGTGACCGCATCGGCCGCGTTGTCTGGCACGCTCGCGCTAAGCCTGGCGGGGTTGAGGGCTTCTATCAGGTGCTCTTCGTAACGCGCCCCCAGATCGAGCGAGCGGCACAGGGCCGCGAAGGCCTCGGCGCTGATAGGCAGGACCTTGTCGCGCCGGTACCGGTAGAGGCGCGCGTCATCAGCATCGAGGTCGAAGCGGTGCTCACCCTCGGGCAGGATCACCGCGTAACCTGGCGATGGTTCCATGCGTTCGGTTTCGTGGGGCTCGAAGTTGACCAGGGCTGCCTCCAGCAGGGTCTGCTGGGTGGCATGCAATTCACCGCTCACCACGCCGCCGTCCAGTTTCAGACCAGGGGTGTAGGTGGTGCGTACCAGCACGTGCTTGTCCACATCGGCGGGCACATCGGGGTACAACCGTGCCAGCTCGGCCTGCAGCAAGGGCCGGGCGAACTCGGTAGGCGACTGCAGACGGGCCAGCCGCGCCTGGGCGGCGAGCATGGAATAGAGGCTGGTGGTGGCGCTGGCCTGGTAAGCCTTGCGCAGGGCCGGCGAGGCACTCGTCAGCCAGGCAGGCAGGCTTTGCTTAATCAGCTCCTGGTGGGCCAGGGGCGCGGGTGCGGCTTTTGAGTCGGTAGGCATGGAAAGGTTATCCTGAGGCGAGTTGAGGCCTCAGGAAACCATTCCGACCGTCGGGCAAGGCGGTAGATATTGCTGGGCGGCACGCTCGCCCAGTGGCCGCGTGTTACCAGAAGCGTTGCTGCCCCAGTTTGCTCCACAGACGCGCCGCCACGTGCTCGGCGCCCCCGGCGGCAGCCAGGCCGACACGCTCTTGCAGGCTCTTGCGCTCGGCGTAGTGCAGGTGGAACACCTCGGCCTGGGCAGCCCGCTCGGCCAGGTATTCGTCGCTGGTCTTGAGTTCGTCCACCAATTGGTTTTCCAGCGCCGCAATGCCGAGCCAGACTTCGCCGGTGGCCACCTGGTCGATGGCCAATTGCGGGCGATAGCGGGCCACGAAGTTCTTGAACAGCTGATGGGTTACGTCCAGGTCTTCCTGGAACTTCTCGCGGCCCTTCTCGGTGTTCTCGCCGAACACGGTGAGGGTGCGCTTGTACTCACCGGCGGTCAGCACTTCGAAGTCGATGTCATGCTTTTTCAGCAGCTTGTTGACGTTGGGCAATTGCGCCACCACGCCGATGGAGCCGAGCACGGCAAAGGGTGCGCTGATGATTTTCTCACCGATGCACGCCATCATGTAGCCGCCGCTTGCCGCGACCTTGTCGATGCACACGGTCAAGGGTACGCCGGCCTGCCGAATGCGCGCCAGTTGCGAGCTGGCCAGGCCATAGCTGTGCACCATGCCGCCGCCGCTTTCCAGGCGCAGCACCACTTCATCCTTGGCCGTGGCCAGGGTCAGCAGCGCGGTGATCTCATGGCGCAGGCTTTCGGTGGCCGAGGCCTTGATGTCGCCATCGAAGTCCAGCACGAACACCCGGGGCTTGGCCTCGGTCTTTTTCCTGGTTTTCTTTTTCTCGGCCTTGGCTTCCTGCTTGCGCAACGCCTTGAGCTGGTCCTTGTCCAGCAGCGTGGATTCCAGGCGCTCGCGCAAACCTTTGTAGAAATCGTTCAGCTTGCTGACCTGCAACTGCCCGGCAGCCTTGCGCCGGCCCTTGCCACGCTGCGCGGCGATGGCGGTCAACACCACGATGATCGCCAGCACCAGGGTGACGGTCTTGGCCAGAAAACTCGCGTACTCGGAGAGAAACTCCACGGGGGGTACCTCAAAGGCTTCAAAGCCTCATTCTACGGGGAGGATCTGGTGGGTGTCTAACAGTTGGGGGCGCAGATAATCTGGCGGACATTCGCGAAGCGCCGCGCGGGCGGCGCACGGTATCGAGGGCGCCAGAAACCTTGAGCCATGCACCTGGCGGACTTGACCCAATCTCAAGCCAGACAAACAAGGCGGACCAGGCAATGGCGCAGGCATAACTGGCCCGAAACAGATGTGGGACCGGGCTTGCCCGGGAAGCGCCGCGCGGGCGGCGCACGGTCTCAAGGGCACTGGAAAAGCCCGAGCCATGCACCTGAAAGCCATGATGCGGTTTCATGACAGGCTTTTTGGGACCCCGCTGGAGATTTCATCATGGCCACCGAGCACTAATCGATAGTTTTGTGGCGCCCTTGCGACCGCGCGCCGCCCGCGCGGCGCTTCCCGGCCAAGGGCTCGGCGCCCCCGCCGCTCCCACAGCTGTTTCGGGCCAGTTATGCCTGTGCCATTGCCTGGACCGCCTTGTTTTTTCGTGTGGGGACTGCATTAACGCCACCAGTGCATGCCTGGGTTTCTCTGGCGCCCTTGCGACCGCGCGCCGCCCGCGCGGCGCTTCCCGGCCAAGGCCGGTCCCACATCTGTTTCGGGCCAGTCATGTCTGTGCCTTTGCCTGGACCGCCTTGTTTTTCCTGCTTGGAACCGTATGGAAGTTCTGCTTCCACGGTCCCCGCCGCCCAATTCAAACAAGCGTATGTTTTTTCATTGACAGCCCTGCGCAACCTCCATAACCTCCAAGGCACCTTCAACGTACCCGGACGACGCGGACGTGGGCAGCATCTATCTGATTCGACATGGCCAGGCCAGTTTCGGTGCCGACGACTACGACGTGTTGTCGCCGCTGGGCATGCGCCAGGCCCAGGTACTGGGCGCGCATCTGGCTGACCTTGGCCTGACGCTGGACCGTTGCCTGGCCGGCAGCTTGCGACGCCAGCAGGCCACCGCGCAGCTGGCGCTGGAAGCCATGGGCGCCAGTCACCTGTGCGTGGACACCGATGCGGCCTTCAACGAGTTCGATGCCGAAGCGGTGATCCGCGCCATGTTGCCCGACCTGCTGCCCCACGAGCCCGAAGCGCTGCACACCCTGCGCAATGCGGCCCACAACCGCAGCGAGTTCCAGCGCCTGTTCGCGCTGTTGATCGGTCGCTGGCACGGTGGCCAGCACCCCACCCCCGACACCGAAAGCTGGGCCGCCTTCGTTGCCCGGGTCGAAGCGGGGTTGCACCGTCTGCTGGACCAGGCCGCCAGTGGCGCCAACATCGCCGTGTTCACGTCCGGCGGCACCATTACCGCCCTGCTGCACCTGATTACCGGAATCTCTGCCGCCCAGGCCTTCGAGCTGAACTGGCAGATCGTCAACACCTCGCTCAGCCAGCTGAAATTCCGTGGCCGCGAGGTAACCCTGGCCTCCTTCAACAGTCACACTCACCTGCAACTGCTGAAGGCGCCGGAGTTCATCACCTATCGATGAGCGCCCCCCTGCCTCACCCCTGTCGCTAGCCCTTCAAAGAAAGGATCGAACCATGAGCACCCTAGACACCGCCGTAGAAGCCATGAAGGCCAAATTCGACCCCTCCGCCGCTGCCGGTCTGGACCTGGTCTTCGGTTTTCGCATTGATGAGACCAAGCATTTCTCCCTGATCATCAAGGACAAGACCTGCGAACTGCAGCAAGGCGAGAACCCGGACGCCCAGGTCACCCTGGTCATGGACGAAGAAACCCTGAAAGGCATCGTCAGCGGCGAAACCGACGGCATGCAGGCGTTCATGGGCGGCAAGCTGCGCGCGGAAGGCGACATGATGCTGGCCATGAAGCTGAGCGAACTGTTTCCAGGCTGATACACTTTCTGTAACAAAAAAGACCCCGGGTGCATGCCCGGGGTCTTTTTTTGCCGGCAGCCAACCCTCCCCCCTGCCAGTGCTAGCTGACCCTGCAGGCCTATTGCCAGAATTTCTCATTAAATTTGCGCGAAACCCTCGCAAAAAGGGGGGCGCGCAGTTCAATAATGAGTCTCATTATGTTACAAGTTAGCATCCTTCTTAAGATTGTGGTGCGAAGTGCTGGTTCCATTCTTGATCATGCTGCGCGAAGGGATTGAAGCCGCGCTCATCGTTGGCATCATTGCCAGTTACTTGAAACAGACCGGCCGCGGCCAGTGGATGCCTGCCGTGTGGATCGGCGTGTTCCTGGCAGCCGCCATCGCCCTGCTGGTGGGCGGTGGCCTGGAGCTCATGAGCGCCGAATTCCCGCAGAAACAACAGGAACTGTTCGAAGGCCTGGTAGGCCTGGTGGCCGTGGTCATCCTCAGCTCCATGGTGTTCTGGATGCGCAAAGTGGCACGCTCCATCAAGCACTCGCTGCACGAGTCCATGGACCGCGCCCTGGCCAACTCCAACCACCAGGTCATTGCCCTGGTCGCCATGGTGTTCTTCGCCGTGGCCCGCGAAGGCCTGGAGACCGTGTTCTTCCTGCTGGCCGTGTTCCAGCAGAGCGAAGGCGCCGGTGCGCCACTGGGCGCCCTGCTGGGCCTGATTCTGGCGGTAGCCGTGGGTTTCGGTATCTACACCGGCAGCATGCGCCTGAACCTGTCGCTGTTCTTCCGCTGGACCGGCCTGTTCATCCTGGTGGTGGCCGCTGGCATTCTGGCCAACTCGGTACAGGCGCTGCATGAAGCCGGTATCTGGAACTCGCTGCAGGATGTGGTCTTCGATGTCAGCGCTACGCTGCCGATGGACGGCCCGGTTGGCTCGGTACTGGCTGGCATGTTCGGCTACCAGGACGCCCCGACCATCAGCACCCTGGGCGCTTACCTGCTGTACCTGGTGTTCGCCCTGGTCATGTTCTTCCTGCCCGCCAGCGCCCCCGTCGGGCGCAAGCCGGCTCCCGCTACTCACTCCTAAGGCTTCTTCCGTCAATGTCCAATCAAGCCCCAGGCCTGTCGCCACGCGTGCTGCGCGTGGCCGTGGCCGGCTCCGTGGTGGTGATGCTCGCCGCCGGTGCACTGTTCTACTACGCCTCTCAGGTAGCCTCGTCCAAGCGCCAGGCCAACCACGATGAAATCGTCGTCAACATCCACCCGCACAGCTGTGAGCCCAACGCCCTGACCATCCCGGCCGGGCATGCGAGCTTCCGCATCGTCAACAAATCCGAGCGCGCGGTGGAGTGGGAGATTCTCGACGGCGTGCTGGTGGTCGAGGAGCGCGAGAACATCACCCCGGGCATGAGCCAGGTGATCAACGCCAACCTGGCGCCCGGCGACTACGCCATTACCTGCGGCCTGCTCAGCAACCCGCGTGGCACCCTCACGGTCACCCCTACCGCCGAGTCCGAAGCCAACGCCAAGGCCCGCCCGGCCATGGTGGCCTTCATCGGCCCACTGTCCGAATACCGCGTGTACCTGAGCCTGCAAGGCAGCGCCTTGGTGCGTGGGGTCGATGCCTTGAACCAGGCCATCGCCGCAGGCGACCTGGCCGCCGCCCGTGCCGCTTATGTGCCGGCACGCAGCGCTTACCAGAGCCTGGCGGCTGCGGCCCAGCGTTATTCAGAGCTGGACAACGCCATCAACGCCCGCGCCGACTACTACGAGAAACGCGAGCAGGACCCAGGCTTCGGCGGCTTCCACCGCCTGGAATACGGCCTGTTCCAGCAGTCGAGCCTGGACGGCCTGGCCCCCGTGGCGCAGAAGCTGGCCACCGACGTCGCTGCGTTGAAAACCCAACTGCTGGCGCAGAACCTGCCGCCTGAGCAGCTGGTCAGCATCGTGGCCCGCAACATCCGCAGCCTGGCCGAGGTACGCACCAACGGCGAAGAAGAGCGTTACAGCCACACCGACCTGAGCGGTTTCGCCGCCAACCTGGCGGGCGCGCGCAAAGTGGTCGACCTGCTGCGGCCATTGTTGGCCAAATCGGCGGCCGACTTGCTGCCGAAAATCGACGCGGCGCTGAACGACCTGGGTACCCAGCTCGACAGCCTGCGCGACGGCGACGCCTACCGCGCGTACGACAAGGTCGGTCCGGATCAGCGCAAGCAGATCGCCGACAAGGCCAAGGCACTGGCCGATGCACTCGATGGAATCGATCCCGCCCTGGGCCTCTCGGCCCTGTAACACAGACGACAGACACACATGAGCGACTCGAAAAACAGCAACACCCCTGTCGACGCCCAGCGGCGCCGTGTATTGATGGGCATGGGCGCCGCCGGCGTCGCCCTGGCTGGCGGCGCCCTGAGCTGCCCGGCCATGGCGGCTGCCGAGGCCCAGGTGGCTGAAGCGCCGAAAAGCGACAAGACCCAGGACCGCCACGACTACCACGGCGTGCACCAGAGCGGCATCGTCACGCCGCGCCCGGCGGCCGGCATGATGGTGGCCTTCGACGTGCTAGCGGCTGACCGCAAGGATCTGGAGCGCCTGTTCAAGCTGCTGGACCAGCGCATCAAGTTCCTGATGACCGGCGGCGAAGTGCAGGAAATCGACCCGAAACTGCCACCCGTGGACTCCGGCATCCTCGGCCCGGTCGTCACCCCGGACAACCTGACCATCACCGTGTCGGTAGGCGCCTCGCTGTTCGACGAGCGTTTCGGCCTGGAACACGCCAAGCCCAAGCACCTGATCCAGATGGTCGGTTTTCCCAACGACGCCCTGGAGCCAGCCCTGTGCCACGGCGACCTGACGCTGCAGTTCTGCTCCAACACCCCGGACACCAACATTCACGCCCTGCGTGACATCGTCAAGAACATGCCGGACCTGCTGCTGGTGCGCTGGAAACAGGAAGGCACCGTGCCGGCCCAGGCGCCGAAGAAGCCCAGCGAGGCGGCCGAAAGCGCGCGCAACTTCCTTGGTTTCCGCGACGGCTCGGCCAACCCGGACTCCAACGACAACAAGGCCATGGACGCCATCGTCTGGGTGCAACCGGGCAGCGAAGAGCCGGCCTGGGCCGCCAACGGCAGCTACCAGGCCGTGCGCCTGATCCGCAACTTCGTCGAGCGCTGGGACCGTACCCCCCTGCAAGAGCAGGAAAGCATCTTCGGCCGCAAGAAGATCACCGGTGCGCCGTTCGATGGTGCCACCGAGCATGACGTACCGGACTACCACAAAGACCCGGAAGGCAAGCTCACCCGGCTGGACTCGCACATTCGCCTGGCCAACCCGCGCACGCCCGAGTCCCAGGCCAACCTGATCCTGCGCCGCCCGTTCAACTACTCCAATGGCGTGAACAAGAACGGCCAGCTGGACATGGGCCTGCTGTTCATCTGCTACCAGGCCAACCTGGAGAAAGGTTTCATCACCGTGCAGACCCGCCTTAACGGCGAGCCGCTGGAGGAGTACCTCAAGCCCATGGGCGGCGGTTATTTCTTCACCCTGCCGGGGGTAAAAAACGACCAGGACTTCATCGGTCGTTCATTGCTGCAAGCTTCCAACACCAAAAACGCTTAAGTCTTTGACAACATCGGGGATCCTTTCATGAAGAAGTCGCCACTCGCTTTGCTGCTGTCCCTTGGTTTGCTGCACGCTCCGGTCTCGGCCTTCGCCGCCGACAACTCGGCCCTGGACCTGGTCCAGCCGATCTCCGACTACAAGATCTACGTGACCGAAGAGCTGGACAAGCTGGGCAGCGAAACCCAGAAGTTCACCGATGCCATCAAGAAGGGCGACCTGGAAACAGCCAAAAAGCTGTATGCCCCGACCCGCGTTCACTATGAAGCCATCGAGCCGATCGCCGAACTGTTCAGCGACCTGGACGCCTCGATCGACTCCCGCGTCGACGACCACGAGAAAGGCGTGACCGCCGAGGACTTCACCGGCTTCCACCGCCTGGAATACAGCCTGTACTCGGAAAAGACCACCAAAGGCCTGGAAGCCCTGGCTGACAAGCTGAACAACGACGTGAAGGACCTGCAGACCCGCGTGGCCGGCCTGACCTTCCCGCCGGAGAAAGTGGTAGGCGGCGCGGCCGCACTGATGGAAGAAGTGGCGGCCACCAAGGTCAGCGGTGAGGAAGACCGTTACAGCCACACCGACCTGTATGACTTCCAGGGCAACGTTGACGGCGCGAAGAAAATCTTCGAACTGTTCAAGCCGCAAGTGCAGAAGAAAGACGCGGCCTTCGTGACCAAGGTTGAAAAGAACTTCGGCACCGTGGACAAGATCCTGGCCAAGTACAAGACCAAGGACGGCGGCTACGAGACCTATGACAAGGTCAAGGACGCTGACCGCAAGGCCCTCATCGGCCCGGTCAACACCCTGGCTGAAGACCTGTCCACCCTGCGTGGCAAGCTGGGTCTGAACTAAGGTTGTGCCTGTAGCCGCTGCCGAGGGCAGCGGCTACATCGGCTGTATTGATCGCCCTGCAACACCCCCGCCAATAACACCCCCTCGCACTTGTCCCCTGCCCTGCCGCGCATTAGATTGTTCAATGATCTGACGCATCCAGAATAAGCAAAAGGGATAACCATGGCGCTTACCGACCAGTCCACCGCCGTGCGCAGCGGTGAAGAGCTCGATGCCGCGCGTATCGACCCGTACCTCAAGGCGCACATCCCCGGCCTCACCGGCACGCCAAGCATCAGCCAGTTCCCCGGCGGCGCTTCGAACCTGACCTACCTGGTCACCTACCCCGAACAGGAATTCGTCCTGCGCCGCCCGCCCTTCGGGCACAAGGCCAAGTCGGCCCATGACATGGGCCGCGAATACCGCATCCTCAACCAGCTCAACGCCGGGTTCCCCTACTGCCCCAAGGCCTACGCGCACTGCACCGACGAATCGGTGATCGGTGCCGAGTTCTACGTGATGGAGCGGGTCAAAGGCATCATCCTGCGCTCGGACATTCCCGCTGAATTGGGCCTCGACCCGCAGAAGACCCGCGCCCTGTGCCACAACTTCATCGACAAGTTCGCCGACCTGCACCAGGTGGATTACGCCGCCTGCGGCCTGGCCGACCTGGGTAAGCCCGAAGGCTACGTGGCGCGCCAGATCAGTGGCTGGAGCGACCGCTACGACAAGGCCCGCACCCCGGACGCGCCGGCCTGGGACAGTGTCAAGGCATGGCTGGCAGACAAGCAGCCAGCGGACCACCCCACGCCTGCCATCGTGCACAACGACTACCGCTTCGACAATGTCATCCTCGACGCCCAGGACCCGATGCAGATCATCGGCGTGCTGGACTGGGAGCTGACCACCCTGGGTGACCCGCTGATGGACCTGGGCAACACCCTGGCCTACTGGATACAGGCCGATGACCCGGCGCCGGTGCAACTGATGCGCCGCCAGCCCAGCAACGCACCCGGCATGCTGACGCGCCGCGAATTCGTCGACTATTACGCCGAACGGGCCGGCATCCAGGTGGACAACTTCGATTTCTATTACACCTATGGCCTGTTCCGCCTGGCCGGCATCGTGCAGCAGATCTACTACCGCTTCTTCCACGGCCAGACCCAGGACAAGCGCTTTGCCCCGTTCATTCACATGAACACACTGCTGGAACAGATGAGCCTGAACGTCATCAAGCACTCCACCCTGTAAGGAAACCGAGATGTCCAAGACGCAATTGTTCGACCTCGACGGCAAGATCGCCTTCGTTTCCGGCGCCAGCCGCGGCATCGGCGAAGCCATCGCCAAACTGCTGGCCCAGCAGGGCGCCCATGTGATCGTCTCCAGCCGCAAGCTGGACGGTTGCCAGCAAGTGGCCGATGCCATCATCGCCGAGGGTGGCAAGGCCACCGCCATCGCCTGCCATATTGGCGAGATGGAGCAGATCCAGCAGGTGTTCGCCGCCATCCGCGAGCAGTTCGGGCGCTTGGACATCCTGGTCAACAACGCTGCCACCAACCCGCAATTCTGCAACGTGCTGGACACCGACCTCGGCGCCTTCCAGAAGACCGTGGACGTGAACATCCGCGGCTACTTCTTCATGTCGGTGGAAGCGGGCAAGCTGATGCGCGAGCACGGCGGTGGCAGCATCATCAACGTCGCGTCCATCAACGGCATTTCGCCGGGGATCTTCCAGGGCATCTATTCGGTGACCAAGGCGGCGGTGATCAACATGACCAAGGTGTTCGCCAAGGAGTGCGCGCAGTTCGGCATCCGCTGCAACGCCCTGCTGCCGGGCCTGACCGACACCAAGTTCGCCTCGGCGCTGGTCAAGAACGACGCCATCCTCAACACCGCCCTGGCGCAGATCCCACTCAAACGCGTCGCCGCCCCTAGCGAAATGGCCGGTACCGTGCTGTACCTGGCCAGTGATGCGTCCAGCTACACCACGGGCGTGGCGTTGAACGTGGATGGTGGTTTCCTGTCCTGAGCCGGGAGCGCGCTGGCGTGCCAGCGAGCTTTTTACGCCCCAAGGGGCTAAAATGCTCGCCCCGCCAAAAACAATGATCTACCCAATGCCCTTCGAACTCAGCACCGACCCCACTACCCTGCTCATTCTCGCCATTGTCGCCTTCGTCGCCGGTTTCATCGATGCCATCGCTGGCGGCGGTGGACTGCTGACCACCCCGGCGCTGTTGACCGCCGGCCTGCCACCGCATCTGGTGCTGGGCACCAACAAGCTCAGTTCCACCTTCGGCTCGGCAACCGCCAGCTTCACGTTCATTCGCCGCAAACTGTTCCACCCGCGCGAATGGTGGCCGGCACTGATCTTCACCTTGGTAGGGTCGCTGATCGGCGCCGTGGCCGCCCACTACATGCCCTCGGAATGGTTGAACAAGATGCTGCCGGTGATCGTCTTCGCCTGTGGCATCTACCTGCTGTTCGGCGGTACGCCCAAGGGGCCGGTGGACAGCCATGCGGTGATCAAGCAGAAACGGCAGATTCCCCAAGGCCTTGCACTGGGCTTTTATGACGGCGTGGCCGGGCCCGGCACCGGGGCGTTCTGGACCGTGACCTCGATGCTGATGTACCCCATCGACCTGGTACGGGCCAGCGGCGTGGCACGCAGCATGAACTTCGTCAGCAACGCGGCGGCGCTGGCGGTGTTCATCATCAACGGCAGCGTGGACTGGCTGATCGGCCTGAGCATGGGCACCTGCCTGATGGTAGGAGCCTTCTTCGGCGCCCGCAGTGCCATCAGCGGTGGGGCGAAGTTCATTCGCCCGGTGTTCATTACCGTGGTACTGGGGCTTACCGTGCGCCTGGCCTGGCAGCACTGGTTCGCCTGACGCTGCCCCCCCCGCTGGAACGGGTGTCAGCCCGGGAGAACCGGCGCAGGCAAGCCCAGGCGCTCGGCCACGTAGTGGTCGATGAGGTAGCGGGCGATCGACCGCGACGCCGGCAACGGCGGCAGGTCGTGCACATTGAACCACTGCGCATCCTCGATTTCGTCCGCCTGGGGCACGATGTCGCCGCTGTCATACTCGGCATGGAAGCCCAGCATCATCGAGTGTGGGAACGGCCAGCACTGGCTGCCCATGTAGCGGATGTTGCGGACCGTGACCTGCACCTCCTCCATCACTTCGCGGCGCACGCAGTCTTCCGCCGACTCGCCCGGTTCGGCGAAGCCTGCCAGGGTGCTGTAGACACCGGTGACGAAGCGCGGTGAACGGGCCAGCAGAATCTCATCGCCGCGGGTGATCAGCACGATCATGCTCGGCGAGATACGCGGGTAGCTGCGCAGGTCGCAGGCCTGGCAGTACATGGCCCGCTCCCAATGGATTTGCGTCATGGCCTGGCCGCAGCTGCCGCAGAACCGGTGCTCGCGAGCCCAGGTGCCAATCTGGGCGGCGTAGGCGAGCATCTTGTAGGTGTCGAAATCGCCCTGCATCATGAACTGGCGCAGGCCTTGCCACTGCACCCCTTCCCAATCGGCGGCGCCATGCAGTTCCAGCAAGTACACCGGCTCGCCGTCGAAATGGCCGATGCCGTGCTCGGCCAGTACGTCCAGGTTCTGCTTTTTCAGCCATTCACGGGGAAACAGCACGCCATTGGCGTCGAACGCGAAGCCCTGGGCGCAGCGGGCCACGGCCCAGCCCCCGGGCTGGCTGGTATCCAGTACTGCGGTGGTCCAGCGTTGAGACATCAGGGGCTCCTTGTGTGATATCAGTCGTCGAACTGCGGTGTCTGTTTGCTCATGCTCGCGGCCATGGCCACGCGCAAGTCGGTGCTTTGCAGCATCGCCGCGTTCCAGGTGGCGATGTATTCCAGGCCGTCGGCGATGCTGTGGTCGCGCATGTAGCCGATCATGGTCTTGGTGCCGCTCACCGCGATCGGTGACTTGGCGGCGATCTCCCGGGCGATGCTGAACACGCCTTCCAGCAGGCTGGCGGCGTCAGGGTAAACGCGGTTGACCAGGCCAATGCTGCGCGCTTCCTCGGCGTCGACCTTGCGCCCGGTGTAGGCCAGTTCCCTCAGGATGCCATCGCCGATGATACGTGGCAAACGTTGCAGTGTACCGACGTCGGCGGCCATGCCCATGTCCACCTCCTTGATGGAAAAATGCGCATCGGCGGCGGCATAGCGCATGTCGCAGGCGGCGATCAGGTCGATGGCACCACCAATGCAATAGCCCTGCACCGCGGCCAGTACAGGCTTGCGGCAGTGGTCGACGGCGTTGAACGAGGCCTGCATGTCGAGGATCTTGCGCCGCAGGGCGCGGGCGTTGCGGCCGGTGTCCTTGCCCAGTTCGCTGGCGACCGAGGCGAGCAGGCCCAGGTCGATGCCCGCCGAAAAATGCTTGCCGGCGCCGCTGAGCACCACCACGCGCACCGCTTCGGTATCATCCACCCACTGGAAGATTTCCACGATCTCGCGCCAGAACGCCGCGTTCATGGCATTGACCTTGTCGGGTCGGTTGATCTGCACGTGGGCGATGTGATCGTTGAGTTCGACGTGGAAGGCCTGGTAGTCGGTCATGGCAAATCCTTTTTGTTGAAAGGGGCAATGGCAGGACTATACCAAGGCGCGGCGCCGGGAAAACCAATTACCCGAACTTGGCCAATTTGCCCTGCTGCGTGCAGGCAAACCCAGGGAAACCACCCACACCGCAGCCAACCCTGTGGGACCGGGCGCCAGCTCGGGAAGCAGCCGGCGCGGTCTATCAGGTCGGTCCCCAGGTCGATCAACCGCTTTTGGCGCGATCCTGGGCCGGGCACTGGGCGCGGTGCAGGTTGAGGGCGGTGTTGATGATGCCGATGTGGCTGAACGCCTGGGGGAAGTTGCCCAGCATGCGGCCGCCGCGCGGGTCGTATTGCTCGGCCAGCAGGCCGACATCGTTGCACAGCGCGCTCAACCGGCCGAACAGCGCCTGCGCGTCGTCCATGCGCCCTAGCATGGCGTAGACGTCAGCCAGCCAGAACGAGCACACCAGGAAGGTACCCTCCCCGGGGTCCAGACCGTCGCAGCCGGTCTCGGTGTCATAACGCAGCAACAGGCCGTCACGCATCAGGCGATGCTCGATGTTGGCCAGGGTGGCGAGAAAGCGCGGGTCGTCGGCAGGCAGGAAACCGGTGAGTGCGATCTGCAAGAGGCTGGCATCGGTCTGCGACGAACCATAGGACTGCACGAAACACCCATGCTGGGGATCAACGCCGCGGGCACACACGTCAGCGTGGATCTGGTCGGCCACCGCCCGAGCGTGCTCGGCCCGCTCAGGATCCCCCCCGTCACTGGCCAGCAGTTTCGCCGAGCGGTCGAACGCCACCCAGGCCATTACCTTGGAGTGCACGAAGTGCCGCGGCTCGCCGCGGATCTCCCACAGGCCTTCGTCGGGCCGCTGCCAGATGCTTTCCAGGTACGGCATGATCACCCGGAAGATCGCCCGGCTGCGCGGGTGGCGCGGCAGGCCGCCGCGAATGGCCTGGGTCATGGCATCGGCCACTTCACCGTAGACATCGAGCTGCAATTGAGTCGCGGCGGCATTGCCGATGCGCACGGGCTGGGAGTGTTCGTAGCCACTGAGCCACGGCAAGGTCTGTTCGGGCAGGCGCCGCTCGCCACCCAGGCCGTACATGATCTGCATCTGCTCCGGGTTGCCGGCCACCGAACGCATCAGCCATTCGCGCCAAGCGCTGGCCTCTTCGAAGTAGCCCAGGTTCATGAACGCCAGCAACGTCATGGTGGCGTCGCGCAGCCAGCAATAGCGGTAATCCCAGTTACGTTCGCCACCCAGAAACTCCGGCAATGAAGTGGTGACGGCAGCAACGATGCCGCCAGTGGGCTCATACGTCAGCGCCTTGAGCACGATCAGCGAACGTTTGACCTGCGCGGTGTAGGGGCCTACATCGGGGCACCGATCGGAAAAGGCCCGCCAGAACGTTTCGGTCTCCGCCAAGGCCTCCTCGCCATCGAAGGCCTCGCGCACCGCGAGGTTGGAGTCTTGATAGGTCAGCACGAACACCCGGCGCTCGCCCGGGGCCACGGTGAAACGGCTGCCCGTGGCATGGTCCACCGCCTCCAGCGGCGCGGCGCTATGCAGCACCAGCATTTCCGGGCCGGCCACGGCTGTGAGCACTTGGGAATGAGCCTGCTCCACCCACGGCACACTGCTGCCGTAATCGAAGCGGATGACCAGCTCCATGTCGAATTCGACGCTGCCGCTCACCCCCTCGACGATACGCACCACGCTGCTGTGCTCGCCCGGTGGCATGAAATCGATCAGCAAGGCCTCGCCCGTGGCCGTGGTGAAGGTGGTTTCGAGAATCAGCGTACCGTCACGGTAACACCGGCTGGTTTCAGCCGGCGCCACCGGTTGCAGTCGCCAGCGGCCGTTGTGTTCATCGCCCAGCAACGCGGCGAAACACGCCGGGGCGTCGAAACGGGGAAAACACAACCAGTCCAGCGAGCCCTGTTTGTCGACCAGCGCGGCAGTTCTGCAATTGCCGAGCAAGGCATAGTCTTCAATCAATGCGGCCATGGTGGGGTCAACCTTGTGCGGGGGAATTCAGGGGGTGTGCGGTGCCCTCGGCAAAATCAGGTCGCGGATAGCGTCCGCCACGCCCTGTTCGCGGTTGCTGGCGGTGACGTGGTCGGCATGAGCCTTGACCGCGTCGTCCGCCTGGCCCATGGCCACCGAAAGCCCGGCGCGTTTGAACATCGCCACGTCGTTGCCGCCGTCACCCAGCACGGCGGTCTGATCCAGGGGAATGTCCAGGTGCCCGGCCAGTGAAGCCAGGGCGTCGCCTTTGTTGGCCAGCAGCGCGGTGACGTCGAGGTAATAGGATTGAGAACGGGCCGCCAGGGCCTGGCCTTCGATCAGGCCGCCCAGTTCATGTTCCAGCCTTGCCAGCAACTCGAAGTCGCCGCAGGTCGCGACAATCTTGTCGACACGGTCCAGGTAGGGCGTGAAGTCTTCCACCTGCACATAGCTGTAGCCCAGCGCGTCGATCTCCTTTTGAAGGAATTGCGCATCGGGACTGGTCAGCAGCCATTGGTCATCGGCGAACAGCCAGATGGCCACCGGATGGCGAGCGAACAGCGCCAGGCTGGTGTCTACGGCACGCCGGTCGACACTGTGGCGCTCCAGCACACTACCATCGGGCCGGGCCAGGGTACCGCCATTGAAAGCGGCAAATGGCACATCGATACCCAACGTGCGGACGATATCCAGCATTGCCCGGGGCGGTCGAGCACTGGCCAGGCTAAACGCCACCCCGGCCTCGCGCAATTGCCCTACGGCGTCGAGCACGCGTGGGCCGATGCTGTGGTCGGGCAGCAACAGCGTGCCGTCCATGTCGCTGAGCACCAGGCGGATGAAGTCGTCCGGACGCTCACTCATCCCAGGCTGTGCCACGCGCGACCGTCGCGGGCGAGCAATTCGTCCGCCGACTCGGGACCGTCTTCGCCCGCGGCGTAGTGGTCGATCTTGCCACCGTCGCGCCAGGCATCCAGGAAAGGCTGTACCGCACGCCAGCCGTTCTCGATGTTGTCGGCGCGCTGGAACAGCGTCTGATCGCCCGTCAGGCAGTCATAGATCAGCGTTTCATAGCCGGTCGACGGCTGCATCTGGAAGAAGTCCTTGTAGGCAAAGCCCAGCTCGACGTTCTCCATCACCAGGGCCGGGCCCGGACGCTTGGCCATCAGGTCGAACCACATGCCCTCGTTGGGCTGGATCTGGATACGCAGGTAGTTGGGCTGCAGCCGCTCGACTTCGGTGTCGCGAAACTGCGCGTAGGGCGCCTGCTTGAAGCAGATGGCGATCTCGGTGTCGCGTACACTCATGCGCTTGCCGGTGCGCAGGTAGAACGGCACGCCCACCCACCGCCAGTTGTCGATCATCACCTTGAGCGCCACGAAGGTTTCGGTACGGCTGTCAGGGTCGACCTTGGGCTCCTGGCGGTAGCCGGGCTTGTCGCCCTCGCCGGCCGTATACTGGCCACGCACCGAATTCTTCAGGGCATCGGCCTTGGACCAGGGGCGGATGGCCCCCACCACCTTGGCCTTCTCGCCGCGCACGGCGTCGGCACCAAAGGCAGCCGGCGGCTCCATGGCAACCATGGCCAGCAACTGGAACAGGTGGTTGGGCACCATGTCGCGCAGGGCGCCGGTGCTGTCATAGAAATTGCCCCGTGTTTCCACACCCACGGTTTCCGCCGCGGTGATCTGCACGTGGTCAATGTAGTGATTGTTCCAGAACGCCTCGAAAATGCCGTTGGAAAAGCGGCTGATGAGGATGTTCTGGACGGTTTCCTTGCCCAGGTAGTGATCGATTCGGTAGATCTGCTTTTCATTCATGACACTCAACAGGCAGGCGTTGAGTGCCTCGGCGGTGGGCAGGTCGGAGCCGAAGGGTTTTTCGATCACCACGCGGCGGAAGGCATCGGGCTGCTCCTGGAGCAACCCGGCCTGGCCCAGGCGCTGCGCCACTTCACTGAAGAAGCGCGGCGAGGTGGCCAGGTAGAACACGGCATTGCCGGTGCGGTTGGCGGCGATGCGCTCGCCAATCGCCTGGTAGGTGCCATCGTCGAGGAAATCGCCACTGATGTAGCTGATGCGCTTGGCCAATTTAGCCCACAAGGCCGGGTCGAGGGCCTGGTCGGCCCCCTCCGGGTGCTTGCTGCGCGCCTGCTCGATGATGAAATCGTGCAGCTTGGCAGCGAAGTCAGCATCGCTGACCTCGTTGTGGTCGACACCGACGATGTGCAGGCCATTGTCCAGCAGACCGTCGCGACTCAGGTTGTACAGCGCCGGCATGAGCAGGCGCTTGACCAGGTCGCCATGGGCGCCAAAGAGAAACAGCGTGGTGGGGGGTGCTGCGTCTACCTTGGACTTTGCCCGTGTCATTTAGGAACCTCGATATGGCCGCCGAAACCAAAGCGCATCGCCGACAGCAACTTGTCGCCGTAGGTGCTTTCCTGGCGGGAACGGAAACGTGCGAACAGCGAACCTGCCAGCACCGGTACCGGTACGGCCTGCTCCACTGCAGCGTCAATGGTCCAGCGACCTTCACCGCTGTCGGACACCGAACCCGAGTAACCATCCAGCGCCGGGTCACCGACCAGCGCGTCGGCGGTCAGGTCCAGCAGCCAGGAGGAGACCACGCTGCCGCGGCGCCATACTTCGGCGATCTCGGCCAGGTTCAGGTCAAAGCGCTGGTCTTCCGGCAGCGCGGTGCTGTTCTTGGTCTTCAGAATGTCGAAGCCTTCGGCGAAGGCCTGCATCATGCCGTATTCGATACCGTTGTGGATCATCTTCACGAAGTGGCCGGAACCGGCCGGGCCTGCGTGGATGTAGCCGTTTTCGGCATTGTTGTGCTCGCCTTCGCGACCCTTGGTGCGCGGAATGTCACCCACGCCAGGAGCCAGGCAGGCAAACAGCGGGTCCAGGCGCTCGAAGATCTTGGCTTCGCCACCAATCATCATGCAGAAGCCGCGGTCCAGGCCCCACACGCCACCGGACGTACCGACGTCGACGTAGTGGATCTGGCGCTCAGCGAGCGCCTTGGCGCGACGGATGTCATCCTTGTAGAAGGTGTTGCCGCCGTCGATGATCACATCGTCCGGCTCCAGCAGGTCGGCCAGTTGCTGGATGGTGTCCTCGGTTGGCGCGCCGGCGGGCAGCATGACCCATACCGCGCGAGGTGCGTCCATCTGACGCACCAGGTCAGCGAGGTCGGCAGCCTTCACGGCCCCTTCTTCACCCAGTTTTGCCACGGAAGACTGATCGCGATCCCAGACCACGGTCTGGTGGCCTCCGCGCATCAGTCTTCTCGAAATATTGCCGCCCATGCGGCCCAGTCCCACGATTCCCAATTGCATGCCGGTGCTCCACTGATGCGTAAATAGGTGTGTCACACCTTCAAAGCGCTAATGGTCTCAAAGCTTAGTACAGGGTTGCTACAGTTAGTTTCGACTTTCGCCGTTCGTCGGTGGCTTTTTTTTACCTGGGGGGCTGTCATCAAGCGTTCTTCAACGCTGACGGGCACTTGCCGCCACATGGAGAAAAAGACACGTCGACCATGAAAAATAAAAAAGTTCCCTTCACCAGAAAAAGAAATCAGAATCCGCGCCGACAGAGGAACAGCCCCGACTGACAAACGCTCAAGGTCGGCTATCCTCACTGTGAGACATGCCATTTGCGAGGTGAGCAATGGGAACTTTACTGCCAGCAACACGCCCCCAAACCCTCTATGTCACGGTACGCCGCGACGAACTGCGCGAATTGAAAGAAGAACGCGACCAGTTGCAGAAGAAGGTCGCCCATTTGACCCTGATGCTCTTGCAGTCCCAGCAGGACACCGGTATCGCCGGTGGCGCCCAGGCGCAGATCGCCTGACCCTCCCCTGTCCCCGCCCGCCGGCAGGCCTTGGCCTGTCGGCACACGCTGTAACCTTTGCGAAGAACACCTGATACCGGATTGGCGCTAGATTGCCAGCCCTGAGCGTGCCGCATGCCGCGGCGCGCCGTCGCTGGAGTTCGACCGTGAAAGGAATCACGTTGCTTGCCCTGCTGGCCCTGCCATTCGCAGCCCATGCCACCCCCCAGTGTCCCGCGAAACCGGATGTCGCCAGCCTGTTCGACCGCTGGAACGCCGCCCTCTTGACGGGCGAGCCCGCCCAAGTGGCCGCCACCTACGGCGCCGATGCCGTGCTGCTGCCCACCTTGTCCAACCGCGTACGCATGACCCACGACGAACGCCTGGACTACTTTCAGCACTTTCTGGCCAACAAACCCTCGGGCCGCATCGTCAGCCGCACGTCACAGGCTGCGTGCGACAGCGCACTGGACGCCGGCATCTACGAATTCACCTTCGCCACCACCGGCGAGACCGTCCAGGCTCGCTACAGCTTCAATTACCGCTGGGACGGCCAGCAATGGCTGATCGCAAGCCATCATTCCTCGCTGATGCCTGAAGCTGCGCATTGAACAGCGTCCCTCTATAGCAGCTGACGCTGTGAGACCGGGCGCCAGCTCGGGAACTAGACGCCGCAGTGCAGCAGGTCAATCGCGGCGCGGCCTTCCCGAGCTTCGCCCGGTCCCACAGGGGAGATATCCCGGGATCGGCGCCCAATGCGCACACTTCTAGAAATCTCTCTCTAAACAGCAGCCCGCCCAACCCCTTGAAAACAAAGCCTTTGCCAACCCATGCCCGACCGCCAGCGTAGGGCATTACCATCCGTCAGTCGCACCATGACCACAGGGTCGCAAATATTTCCTACACTCAAAACTCAGCCCGCACACCGCTCGGAATCTTCGTTCGCAAAAAGTCGAAACTTCTGAAATCGCGGCAGGTCAGGTTAAAGGTAGGCCATGGAAATGCTGTTCGTCTCCGCGGCCAAACCACCCCACTCCGTCAATTCGCCACCGGCAGGATCGCCGGTAAGCGTTGCGCTTGCGCGCTTGACCGTGGGGCGCTGGATCACAAAACAGGTGCTTGCCACATTGCATTAATGCACGGGAGAGAACGATGATCAGTGCCGCTGTCGAAACCCATGGAGAGCGTTTTAACAAGCAGGAAAGCGAGCCGACACAACTGGCGCAGATCGCTTCGACAGGCAAGATCCATCACGCCGAAGCACGCGGTAACCCCAACCGCCAGAAAGTGCTGTTCGTAACGTCCGAGATCGCCGATCTGGTCAAGACCGGTGGGCTGGGCGACGTGTCACAGGCGCTGCCCCGGGCCATGAGCCCGCTGCACGATGTCAGGGTGCTGATTCCCGGCTACCCGCAAGTACTCAACAGTGACAACCCGATCCACATCGTCGGCGAACTGGGCGGCCACGCTGCGTTGCCGCCCTGCAAGATCGGGCGCATGGACCTCAAGGACGGCCTGGTCATCTACGTACTGATCTGCCCCGAGCTCTATGAGCGCGATGGCACCCCCTACGGCGCCAACAATGGCCGTGACTGGCCCGACAACCACATCCGTTTCGCCCGCCTGGGCCTGGCCGCCGCCGACATCGCCGCCGGCCTGGGCATGGTGCACTGGAAGCCCGACCTGGTTCACGCCCATGACTGGCCGGCCGGCATGGCCCCGGCCTACATGCACTGGCGCGGCCTGAGCACCCCGACCCTGTTCACCATCCACAACCTGGCCTACCAGGGCGTGGTCAGCCGCGCTTGCTGCCCGGAACTGGGCGTGCCGGAACATGCGCTGCAACAGGAAGGCATGGAGTTCTACGGCAAACTGTCGTTCCTCAAGGCCGGCATGGCGTATTCGAGCCATATCACCACGGTCAGCGCCACCTACGCCGAAGAGATCACCACCCCCGAGTTCGGCTGCGGCCTGGACGGGTTCCTCAGCAGCAAAGCCTACCAAGGCTTGCTGGGCGGCATTCCCAACGGTATTGACGACAGCTGGGATTCGGCTACCGACGCGCACCTGGTGTGCCCGTTCAGCCTCAATGACTGGGAAGGCAAGAAGGTCAACGCCGACCATGTACGCCAGCTATTCGAACTGGACGACTCCGATGGCCCGCTGTTCGCCGTGGTGTCGCGCCTGGTCTACCAGAAAGGCCTGGACCTGACCCAGGGCGTGGCCGAGTTCATCGTCAACAATGGCGGCCAGATTGCGATCATTGGCCGTGGCGAGCCCGAAGAAGAACAGGCCATGCGCGAACTGGCGGCCCGTTTCCCCGGCCGTATCAGCGTGCGCATCGGCTTTAACGAAACCGACGCACGGCGCATGTTCGCTGGCAGCGACTTCCTGCTGATGCCGTCGCGCTATGAGCCATGCGGCCTGAGCCAGATGTACGCGCAGCGCTACGGCTCATTGCCCGTGGCCCGCAACACCGGCGGCCTGGCCGACACCATCGAAGACGGCGTCACCGGCTTTCTGTTCAATGAATCCACCGTGGCCAGCTATGAAGAAGCCCTGCGCCGGGCCTTCTACGTGTACAGCAAACCCGAACTGCTGAACGCCATGCGCTGCCTGTCCATGACCCAGCCGTTCAATTGGAGCCAGGCGGTCGAACCCTACGCCAAACTTTACGAGGAACTCGTGCACAAATCGGTGGCCGTATCAGGTAGCCACTAAACGGAAGAGGTTTCACCGATGCCGCTACCGACACCTGAAACCTGGTCACATGGTGCACATCTGCTGGACTCGGGGTTGACCCGCTTCGCCCTCTGGGCGCCTGACGCATTCGCCGTCAGCGTCGAGCTGGGCGATGGCCAGTCCCTACCCATGCTGAGCCAGGACGACGGCTGGTTCGTGATCAACACGCCCTGCCCCCCCGGTACCCCGTACCGCTACCTCATCGACGGCGAACTGCTGGTGCCCGACCCTGCGTCGCGCGCCCAGCAAGGCGACGTCCACGGCCCAAGCCTGGTGGTCGACCCCAACACCTACCCATGGCAATTTCCCGATTGGCAGGGGCGCCCCTGGCACGAAGCGGTGATTCATGAACTGCACGTGGGCGTGCTCGGCGGCTTCGCTGCGGTGGAGAAACACCTAGGGCGCCTGGCCGACCTGGGCGTGACCGCCATCGAACTGATGCCCATCGCGCAATTCCCGGGCGATCGCAACTGGGGCTATGACGGGGTGCTGCCCTACGCCCCGCAGTCGTCCTACGGCACCCCGGAACAACTCAAGCACCTGATCGACTGCGCCCATGGCCACGGCCTGATGGTGATCCTCGACGTGGTGTACAACCACTTCGGGCCGGACGGCAATTACCTGGGGCGCTATGCCAAGGGTTTTTTCCGCCACGACCAGACCACGCCCTGGGGTGATGCCATCGATTTCCGCCGCCCGCAGGTACGCGACTTCTTCATCGACAACGCCCTGATGTGGCTGCTGGAGTACCGCTTCGATGGCCTGCGCTTCGACGCCGTGCACGCCATCGAAGACCCCGGCTTTCTCAAGCAGATGGCTGCCCGCATTCGTCAGCAGGTGGACAGCCCGCGGCACGTCTGGCTCAACCTGGAAAACGAGCTCAACCAGGCCCACCTGCTGGAAGAAGGCTTCGACGCCCAGTGGAACGACGATGGCCACAACGCCTTGCACGTGCTGCTGACCGGCGAGACCGAAGCCTACTACAGCGACTTCGCCGAGCAACCCACTGCCAAGCTCGCCCGTTGCCTGAGTGAAGGCTTCATCTACCAGGGCGAACGCAACCGCCACGGCGAGCCGCGGGGTGAGCCTAGCGCGCACCTGCCGCCCAATGCCTTTGTGCTGTTTCTGCAGAACCATGACCAGATCGGCAATCGTGCCTTCGGCGAACGCCTGACTCGGCTGTGCAGCCCTGAAGCGTTGCGCGCCGCCACCACCTTGTTGCTGCTGAGCCCCATGACCCCGCTGCTGTTCATGGGCGACGAAAGCGGCGCCGAGGAACCTTTCCTGTTTTTCACCAGCCACCACGGCGAGCTGGCTGAAGCCGTGCGTGAAGGCCGGCGTGCCGAGTTCAAGCACTTCGCCGTCTTCGCCGATGCCGAACAGCGCGAACGCATTCCCGACCCGAACGCCGAAACCACTTTCAGCGCCTCACGCCCCAGTGTGGCCGCCGACGACGCCCCTTGGCCCACCCTGTACCGCACCCTGCTGAGCCTGCGCCACCAGCACCTCACCGAACACCTGTCCGGCAGCCGTTCGCTGGGCGCCGAGGTGTTGGCATCAGGGGCCCTGTACGCCCGTTGGCAGTTGAACGATGGCAGCGTGTTGCGCATCGACCTCAACCTCAGCGATAGCCCGGTCTCGACCCGCCTACCGCACCCGCGTCACCGGCTGTTCGACAGCCGCCTGGCGCCGGCCGACAGCCCCGTTGATTCGCAGCCCCCTTTTAGCGCCTTGGTCAGCCTGACCCCTGCCGGAGATGATGCATGAGTGACGAACGCCTGCGGCAACTGGCGGAACAAGCCGGCCTTGCCGTGCAGTGGACGGATGCCAATGGACGGCCACAAACCGTGGCCGACCCCGTGTTGCGCAAAGTACTGGCCGGGCTCGGCCACCCTGCCGACGACGCCGATGCGGTAGAAGCCAGCCTCAAGGACCTGGACCAGGTCCGCCGCGACACCCACCTGCCGCCGCTGCTGACCGTCGACCACGGCCAGCCCCTGGACCTGGGCCACTATTTCGCGCCCCATACGCCCCTGCAAGTGCACCTTGAAAACAGCGCCGTGCTCGACCTACGCCTGGATGCCCGTGGCGCCCTGCCGGGCCTGGTACCGGTGGGCTACCAGGACGTGCGCATCGAAGGCCAGCAATTCACCCTGGCGGTGGCCCCCGCACGTTGCTACAGCGTGGCCGACGCCCTCGGCGAAGCCGCCCCGCGCGCCTGGGGGTTGAGCGCCCAACTGTACAGCCTGCGACGCAGCGGCGACGGTGGTTTTGGCGACACCCAGGCGCTGGAAGCCTTCGCCCGCAGCGCCGGCGAGCGCGGCTGCGATGCCCTGGCCATCAGCCCCATGCACGCCATGTTCAGCAGTGACGCCCACCGCTACAGCCCCTACTCACCCTCCAGCCGGCTGTTTCTCAACGTGCTGTATGCCGCCCCCGGCGCCATCCTCGGCGAACGCGCCCTGCGCGTGGCGCTTGATGACGCTGACCTGGGCGCCACCCTGGAGCAGCTGGAAAAGCTGCCGCTGGTGGACTGGCCTGCGGCGGCCGACGCCAAGTTCCGCCTGCTGCGCTCGCTGTACAATGGTTTTCGCCACGGCGACCATCCGCTGACCGCCGATTTCGCCAGTTTCCGCCACGCTGGCGGCGAAGCCCTGGAAAACCATTGCCGCTTCGAGGCCTTGCAAGCCGACTGTGCTGCCCGTGGTGCCAGCCAGGACTGGCGCCAGTGGCCGGCGCAGTGGCACGACCCCCGCCACCCGACCATCGCCGAGTTCGCCCGCGAGCACGCCGATGAAGTGAGCTTCTACGCCTTCTGCCAATGGCTGGTGGCCCGCAGCCTGGAACGCGCGCACCACGCGGCCAAGGGCAGTGGCATGCGCATCGGCCTGATTGCCGACCTGGCCGTGGGCGCCGACGGCGCTGGCAGCCAGGCCTGGAGTCGCCAGGACGAATTGCTGGCCGACCTCACCGTCGGCGCCCCGCCCGACATCCTCAACCGCGCCGGGCAAGGCTGGGGCATCTCCGCGTTTTCCCCTGAAGGGCTGGTGCGCAACGGCTTTCGTGCCTTCATCGAAATGCTGCGGGCCAATTTCGCCCACGCCGGCGGCCTGCGTATCGACCACGTGATGGGCTTGCAACGGCTGTGGGTCATTCCCATGGACTCGCCGCCCAGCGAAGGCGCCTACCTGCATTACCCCATCGACGACCTGCTGCGCTTGCTGACCCTCGAGTCCCACCGCCACAAGGCCATCGTCCTGGGCGAGGACCTGGGCACCGTGCCTGACGGCCTGCGGGAAAAACTCGCCGCACGGCACATGCTGGGCATGCGCGTGCTGCTGTTCGAACAAGCGCACACCGGGCAGTTCCACCCCGTGCTGCATTGGCCTGACAACGCCCTGGCCACCAGCACCACCCATGACTTGCCTACCCTGCACGGCTGGTGGAAAGCCCGTGACATCGACTGGAACCACAAACTCAGCCTGATCGACGCGCACACCGAGCAGCAATGGCGCGAAACCCGTGAGCATGAACGCCGTGGGCTGCGCCAGGCGCTGGCCCACGACAGCCAGAATTTCGTCGAAGCCGGCAGCGAGACCGACCAGGTCATCGACGCCTGTGTGCGCTTCCTGGGCCACACGCGCGCGCCCCTGGTGCTGCTGCCGCTGGAAGACGCCCTGGGTGTGGAAGAGCAACCCAACCTGCCCGGCACCACCGACAGCCACCCCAACTGGCGCCGCCGCTTCAACGGCGACAGCCAGACCCTGCTGGACGATGAAGACGCCGCGCGGCGCCTGGAACTCCTGGCCTGCGCCCGCCAACAAGCCAATGAGCGTGATCGATGAAGGCCATGACCGGCAGCCTGCGGCTGCAGTTTCACAAAGACTTCACCCTGGACGATGCCGCTGCCCGGGTGCCGTACTTCAAGCAACTGGGCATCAGCCACCTGTATGCCTCGCCCATTCTCAAGGCCCGCCCCGGTTCCATGCACGGTTACGATGTGGTCGACCCCACGCGCATCAACCCGGAACTGGGCGGCGAGCCTGCCCTGCGCCGGTTGGTCAAAACCCTGCGCGAACACGACATGGGCCTGGTGCTGGACATTGTCTCCAACCACATGGCGGTGGGCGGTGGGCACAACCCCTGGTGGCTGGACCTGCTGGAATGGGGCCGGCGCAGCCCCTACTCGGAGTTCTTCGACATTCAATGGCACTCCCCCGACCCACTGCTCGAAGGCCAGCTTCTGTTGCCATTCCTGGGCAATGACTACGGTGCCTGCCTGTCGGCCGGGGAGATTCCGCTGCGCCTGGACGCCGGCGAAGGGCGTTTGTTCATCGAGCACTACGAGCACCGTTTCCCCGTATCGCCCCCCGACTACGCCGACATCCTCAGCCCCTCCGATGACCCGGTGCTGAGCAAGCTGGGCGGGCGCTTCGGCGCACTGGAGCACGACCCCCACGCCTATGACAAAGCGGTGGAACTGCGCGCTGAACTGGCCGCCATCAGCCAGAGCCACACACCGGCCCTGGACGCCCTGTTGCAGCGCTTCGACAGCACCACGGCGCCAGGCTTCGAACGCTTGCACCGCTTGCTGGAGAAACAGCATTACCGCCTGGCCAGCTGGCGTACCGCCGGGGACGATATCAACTGGCGGCGCTTCTTCGACGTCAACGAACTGGGCGGCCTGCGCGTGGAGCGTGCCGCCGTGTTCGAGGCCACCCACGCCAAGATTTTCGAGTTGATCGAGCAAGGCTTGATCGATGGCCTGCGCATCGACCACGTGGACGGCCTGGCCGACCCGCGCGGTTACTGCCGCAAGCTGCGCCGTCGAGTCGAGCGGCTGCTTGACAAGCGTCCGGCCAACGCCGCGGTGGCCCATTTCCCCATCTACGTGGAGAAGATCCTGGGCGCCGATGAGCAACTGCACCGCGACTGGCAGGTGGACGGCACCACCGGTTACGAGTTCATGAACCAGGTGTCGCGCCTGCAACACGACCCCACCGGCGCCGAGCCCTTGGCCGAACTGTGGAGCAGTGTCAGTGGCCGCCCGGCGGTATTTGAGGAAGAAGCGCTGGCCGCCCGCCAACTGGTGATCAACGGCAGCCTGGCCGGGGACTTCGAATCCGTTGCCCAGGCCCTGCTGCAGGTGGCCCGTGGCGACCTGATGAGCCGTGACCTGACCCTCGGCGCCATTCGCCGGGCCCTGCAGGCGCTGGTGGTGCACTTCCCTGTTTACCGTACCTACATCAGCGCCTGCGGACGCCCGGCCGAGGACGAAGGCTACTTCCAGCAAGCCCTGGAAGGCGCCCGCGGCACCCTCGGCGAAGCCGACTGGCCGGTGCTCGACTACCTCGCCCGCTGGCTGGGCGGCGAACCCTGGCGTGACCTGCCGCCCGGGCGCCCACGCAAGCTGCTGCGCCATGCTTGCGTACGCTTCCAGCAACTGACCTCACCTACCGCCGCCAAGGCCGTGGAAGACACCGCTTTCTACCGCAGCGCGGTGCTGCTGTCGCGCAACGACGTCGGCTTCGATGCCGAGCATTTCAGCGCCCCGCCCGAGGTCTTTCACCGGGCCTGCGAAGAGCGTCTGGCGCACTTCCCCGACAACCTGCTGGCCACCGCCACCCACGATCACAAGCGCGGCGAAGACACCCGTGCACGTCTGGCTGTGCTCAGTGAACGCAGCAGTTGGTACCCGGGCCGGGTGAACCACTGGCAGGCGCTTGCCGAGCCGCTGCGCAGCCAGGTAGGGGACAACGTTGCCCCCAGCCCCGGCGACGAACTGATCCTGTTCCAGGCGCTGCTGGGCAGTTGGCCCCTGGGCCTGGCCAGCGATGACGCCCAGGGCCTTGAGGCTTACGCCGAGCGGCTGTTCCAATGGCAGCAGAAGGCCCTGCGCGAAGCCAAGCTCGCCAGCAGCTGGAGCGCGCCCAACGAGCCCTACGAACACGCCTGCAAAGCCTACCTGCAACGCCTGTTGCTGGACCCTCAATACCAGCAGCTGCGCGCCTCCCTGGTAGCGGCGGTGCAACGCCTGAGCGTGGCCGGCGCCCTCAACAGCCTGGTGCAGACCCTGCTGCGCATGACCGTGCCCGGCATTCCCGACCTGTACCAGGGTGCTGAATTCTGGGACTTGAGCCTGGTCGACCCAGACAACCGCCGCCCCGTCGACTACGCTGCTCGTGAGCAGGCGCTGGCCACACCCGCCAGCCCGGTGGAGTTGCTGGCACGCTGGCAGGACGGGCACATCAAGCAGCAACTGATCGCCCGTACCCTGAAGTGCCGTGCCGAGCACATGGCGCTGTTTGCCCGCGGCACGTATCAGCCCCTGCAGGTGCTGGGTGAACAGGCCGAACGGGTGGTGGCTTTCGCCCGCATCCACGACGATGAACTGGCCATCGTCATCGTGCCACGGCTGGCCAGCGACCTGTTGGGGGAGGCCAGCAGCCCGCTCATCGAGGCACCCAAGTGGGGAGACACCCGCATCGTGCTACCTTCTAACTACACTCTGCCTACATTTAAGGGACTTTTTTCAGACGTGGCAGTCACAGCCAATAAGGAACTGCGGCTCGATGCCGCCCTGAAGGATTTTCCCGTCAATCTCTTAGTACAAAGTGACTTGTGATCAGGAGCGTTGAAATGAGTGCCGACGACAAACGTATACGCGAATTCGCCTACCAGATCTGGGAATCGGAAGGCAAACCCGAGGGCCATGAAGAGCGCCACTGGGAGATGGCCCGCAAGCTGGCCGAAGCCGAAGCCCTGGCGCCCACCAAACCTGGCAAGGCCAAGGCTGCGGCCAAGCCCAAGGCCACTGTCAGCACCGCCGACAAGGCCAAGCCAGCAGCCAATAGCGCCGACGGCAGTGCCAAGCCAGCCGCCGCGGCGAAACCCGCCGCCACCAAGGCCGCCGCTGCCCCGAAACCCAAACCCGCCGCTGCCCCAGTGAAAGCGGCTGCTGAGAAGAAACCGCGCTCCAGCGCGAAAAAACCCCCGGCCAGCTGATCCCGGCAACGCTCCCGGTACTCCGGCCAGCCTGCCAGGGCTGCCCGGAGTACTCGTGCGCCGTCACTCGCTTTTAACCACCCGCCTTCCCGGCATCAGGCCGGCACGGCCCGCTATCGCCCTGAATTCGCAGTGCAAAGGACATCGCCATGAGCCGTCAAAAGAAGTTCACCCCCGCCCCCGGCACCGATCCAACCCGTATCCGCGAAGGCCTGCCCTTTCCGCTTGGGGCCACCTGGGACGGGCTAGGGGTCAATTTCGCGCTGTTTTCGGCCAACGCCACCAAGGTGGAGCTGTGCCTGTTCGACTCCACCGGCGAAACTGAGCTCGAACGCATCGAGCTGCCCGAGTACACCGACGAGATTTTCCACGGCTACCTGCCCGACGCCCACCCCGGGCTGACCTACGGCTACCGCGTGTATGGCCCCTACGACCCTGAGAACGGCCACCGTTTCAACCACAACAAATTGCTGATCGACCCTTACGCCAAGCAGATGGTTGGCCAGTTGAAGTGGTCCGAGGCGCTGTTCGGCTACACCATCGGCCACCCCGACGGAGACCTCAGCTTCGACGAGCGCGACAGCGCGCCCTTCGTGCCCAAGTGCCGCGTCATCGACCCCGCCTACACCTGGGGCCGCGACCAGCGGGTCAACGTGCCGTGGGACAAGACCATCTTCTACGAAACCCACGTACGCGGCATCAGTATGCGCCACCCGGCGGTCCCGGAAGATCAACGCGGCACCTTCGCCGGGCTGATGGTGCCGGAGGTGGTGGAGCACATCCGCAAGCTGGGGGTCACCTCCATCGAGCTGCTGCCCATCCACGGTTTCGTCAACGACCAGCACCTGCTGCAAAAAGGCCTGAACAACTACTGGGGCTACAACACCATCACCTTCTTCGCCCCGCACCCGCGCTACCTGGCCAACGGCAAGATCGCCGAGTTCAAGGAAATGGTCGCGCACCTGCACGACGCCGGCCTGGAAGTGATCCTGGACGTGGTCTACAACCACACGGCCGAAGGCAACGAGCAGGGCCCTACCCTGTCCATGCGTGGTATCGACAACGCCAGTTACTACCGGCTGATGCCTGACAACAAGCGGTTCTATATCAACGACTCCGGCACCGGCAACACCCTGGACCTCAGCCACCCTTGCGTGCTGCAAATGGTCACCGACTCGCTGCGCTACTGGGCCACGGAGATGCACGTGGACGGCTTCCGCTTCGACCTGGCGACCATCCTGGGCCGTTACCACGAGGGCTTCGACGAGCGCCACAGCTTCCTCGTCGCCTGCCGCCAGGACCCGGTACTGCGCCAGGTCAAACTGATCGCCGAACCCTGGGACTGCGGCCCGGGCGGTTACCAGGTGGGCGGCTTCGCCCCGGGGTGGGCGGAATGGAACGACCGCTTCCGCGATACCGCCCGGGCGTTCTGGAAAGGCGACGACGGCCAGCTGGCCGATTTCGCCGGGCGCCTGACCGGTTCGGGTGAGCTGTTCAACCAGCGCGGCCGGCGCCCGTACACCTCGGTGAACTTCATCACCGCCCACGACGGTTTCACCCTGCGTGACCTGGTGTCGTACAACGATAAGCACAACGAAGACAACGACGAGAACAACCAGGACGGCAGCAACAACAACCTGTCCTGGAACCACGGCGTCGAAGGCCCCACCGACGACCGCGAAATCGTCGAACTGCGCCTGCGCCAGATGCGCAACTTCATGGCCACGTTGCTGTTCTCCCAGGGTACGCCCATGATCGTCGCCGGGGACGAGTTCGCCCGCACCCAGAACGGCAACAACAACGCCTACTGCCAGGACAGTGAGATCGGTTGGGTCAACTGGGACCTGGACGAAGATGGCAAAGGCCTGCTGCGCTTCGTGCGGCGCCTGATCCGGCTGCGCAATTCCTACCCCATCCTGCGCCGCAACCGCTTCCTGGTAGGCACCTACAACGAAGACATCGGCGTCAAGGACGTCACCTGGCTGGCGCCCGATGCCAGCGAGATGACCACCGAGCAATGGCAGGACGGCAACGGTCGCTGCCTGGGCATGCTGCTCGATGGCCGGGCCCAGACCAGCGGCATCCGCAAGCCGGGCGCCGATGCGACCTTGCTGCTGATCGTCAACGCCCACCACGACGTGGTCAATTTCATCCTGCCCGAAGTACCCGAGGGCGAGTACTGGACGTGCCTGGTGGACACCAACCGCCCCGAGCTGCGCGACCACGAACCGCTGCCCTTCGGCAGTGATTTCCTGGTGACCGGCCGTTCGCTGTTGCTGTTCGAGCTGCACCGGGAAGTGGAAGAATGAACCGCGTGCTGACGGCGACCCTGCAACGCCCGGCGGCTGGCTACCCAGACGCTGCGGCGCTGCACCAAGCCTTGCAGGCGCTGGTGGCCGACGGTCTCGACCGCCTGGCACTGCCCGGCAGCGGCCGCACCCTGGAGCGTTGGCGCTGCCTGGCCGTGGTGGCTGGCCAGGACCTGGGGCTGTGCAAATTCTACGAAGGGCATACGGACGCCCTGGCGATCATGGCTGAACTGGCCGCCCCCAAGGTGGCCGTGGGCAGTACCTGGGGCACCTGGGCGGCCGAACCGCCCAACGCGCGGGTCACCGTCAAGCGCGACGGTGACCGCTACGTGTTGAACGGCCGCAAGGCCTGGTGTTCCGGCGCCGGCCAGCTCAGCCATGCGCTGCTCACCGCCTGGGACGAGCATGGCCAGCAGCAACTGGTGGCCGTGGCGTTGCGTCAGCCCGGCGTCACCGTGGTCAATGAAGGCTGGCAGGCGGTGGGCATGGGGGCCACCGCCAGCATTCAGGTGCAGTTCGACGACGCCGAAGGCACGCGCGTGGGTGGCCCGGGCGAGTACCTGGAACGTCCGGGCTTCTGGCAGGGCGCCATCGGCATTGCCGCGTGCTGGTATGGCGCGGCGCAGCAGCTGGCCCAGCGCCTGCAAGCCTACCCCCGTGACGAACCCCACGCACGGGCGCACCTGGGTGCCGTCGACAGCGCCCTGTTCGCCCTGCGTACCGTGCTGCGCCAGACCGCTGCCAGCGTGGACGCGGCCCCCGACGAATCCTGTGAATACCTGGCCCGGCGCGTGCGCGCCGTGGCCGAGCACGCCTGCGAGCAAACCCTCATTCATGTCGGCCATGCCCTGGGCGCGGGGCCCTACTGCCTGGACGCCCACTTCGCACGCCTGGCCGCCGACCTGCCGGTGTTCCTGCGCCAGAGCCACGCCGAGCGCGACCTGGCGCAACTGGGCGCCCTGGCCAGCCAGGCGAGCATCAGCGAGTTGAACCTATGAAAGCCAACCCGATTGTCGGCCAAGGCACAGCGCCTGAGGCCTGGCAGGCCTGCCCGCTCTTGGCCAGGCTGCCGTTCTGCGAGGTTGACCGCCTGGTACCGGCGGGCAGCCGCGCGGTGATCGTCGCGCCCCACCCTGACGACGAGGTGCTGGGGTGTGGCGGGCTGCTGCAACACCTGCTCGCCCTGGGCCGGCCCGTACAGTTGATATCCGTGACCGACGGTACCGCCAGCCACCCCGGCTCCCGGCAATGGCCGGCGGAGCGGCTGGCTGCCGAGCGGCCGCGGGAAAGCGCCGAGGCGTTGCGGCGCCTGGGCTTCCAGCCCGGGGAACTGCCGTGGCTGCGGGTCGGCCTGGCCGACAGCCAGGTGCCTGCCGGCCAGGCCAGGTTGCAGGCGTTCCTGGAAAGCCACCTGTTGCCCAGCGATGTGGTCTTCGCCACCTGGAGCCACGACGGCCACTGCGACCACGAAGCCGTGGGCCACGCCAGCCGCGCCGCCGCCGAGGTGGTAGGGGCCACCGTGCATGAACTGCCGATCTGGACTTGGCACTGGGCGACCCCTGGTGATACCCGGGTCCCGTGGCAACGAGCCCGCAAGGTCCCCCTGAGTGCAGAGATGCTGGCCCGCAAGCGTCACGCGGCGCAGGCCTTCACCAGCCAACTGCAAGGCGACCCTCAGGCCGGGCTGGACCCGGTATTGTCTGCCACGGTGCTTGAGCGCTTGATGCAACCTTACGAAGTGGTGTTGTTATGAGTGTCGCCGATACCGAGTTCGACCGCCTGTTTGCCAACAATGACGACCCTTGGGCCATGCGCCAGCGCTGGTATGAACAGCGCAAGCGGGCCCTGTTACTCGCAAGCCTGCCGCGGCCCGAGTACCAGTCCATCTTCGAGCCTGGCTGCGCCAATGGCGAGACCAGTGCAGTGCTCGCCCAGCGGTGCCGACGGCTATTGTGTTATGACACCGCCGAGCGCGCCGTGGCGCTGACCCGGGAAAAACTGGCCAGCGTTCCCCATGCCAGCGTCGAACAAGGCCGCTTGCCCGGCCAATGGCCCGTAGGGCCGTTCGACCTGGTGGTGATCAATGAACTGGGCTACTACCTGGACGCCGCCGACCTGGCAAGGCTGATCGAGGCATGCCGTGCCAGCCTCAGCGACGACGGCCAGGTACTGGCCTGCCACTGGCGTGCGCCCATCCAGGGCTGCAGCCTGAACGGCGACGCCGTGCACCAGCACTTGGGCGACGGCTTGGGAATGGCCTCGTTGCTGGAACACCGTGAAGCCGATTTCATCCTGCAATTGTGGGGCCGCGACCCGCGCTCGGTAGCCCAGCACGAAGGCCTGCGCTGACCAGCGGACCTGGCCGCGTCATGAACACCGCGTAGCATCAGCCGCACCGCATGTGCCGCCGACGCTTGCGCCGGCCAAACCACGCTCGTATCCCGGGGAACCGACCTACAGCACCGCCGGTCCCAACCAGTAAGCGCCCTTTCAACCAAGGAGCAACCGTGACCGCCAAAGCCCCCGGCCAGGCCAGCCGCCAGCATCCCCCCGAGCACCCCGTGGCGGTGCACCGCATGCGTATTCTGACCGTCAATACCCACAAAGGCTTCACCGCCTTCAACCGCCGCTTCATCCTCCCTGAGCTGCGCGAAGCGGTGCGCAGCACCGGCGCCGACCTGGTTTTCCTGCAGGAAGTACTGGGCGAGCACGACCGCCACGCCGAGCGCCACCACAATTGGCCGGCCATGTCCCAGTACGAATTTCTGGCCGACAGCATGTGGAGCGACTTCGCCTACGGCCGCAACGCGGTCTACCCTGATGGCCACCACGGCAATGCCTTGCTGTCCAAGTACCCGATCCTGCATTACCGCAACCTCGACGTGTCCATCACCGGCCCCGAGCGCCGCGGGCTGTTGCACTGCGTGCTGCAGGTGCCCGGCCACGAGGAGGTACACGCGATCTGCGTGCACCTGTCGTTGCTGGAAAGCCACCGCCAGCAGCAACTGGGCTTGCTGCGCCAGTTGCTCGACTCCCTGGCCGACGACGCCCCGGTGATCATCGCCGGCGACTTCAACGACTGGCAATTGCGCGGCAACACCACCCTGACCCGCGCCCGTGACCTGCACGAGGCCTTCGAGCACCATAACGGCAGCCTGGCCCGAACCTACCCCGCGCGCTTTCCCCTGCTGCGCCTGGACCGCGTGTACCTGCGCAACGCTACCAGCCACGCCCCCACTATCCTGGGCAACAAACCCTGGACCCATCTGTCCGACCACCTGCCATTGACCGTGGAAGTGCATCTGTAGGGAATGTTTTGGAATAGCCCTATCCCTGGATAGATGCGCAGCTGCTTACCGCGTGCAATTGCAGCGCTTTTTCAATCACTTGCAAGGTGTAAACGGCGCCTTGCACAGCGTTCCGGTTTCTTGACGCCCGGGCACGCATCTCCTTAGCTTCAGGTAACACAACACACAACAAGAAAACACCGACCCACCCCTCTGGCCCGCGTCTTTCAGCGCTTGGGCAAGAGCTGGGCCGCTGGCTTCGGCCGCCTTCGCTGCGACGCACATGGCGTGCTCCCTTGCCAGACCCACACCCGGAGCGCGCCATGAACACCCACCGTCACCCCCTGCTCTACGCCGCCTGCGCCTCGCTTTTGCTCAGCGCCCCCGCCCAGGCCATTGCCGCCGAAGCGACTGATGACCCCCTGGGCCCACTGGTCCTGGGTAACCGTGCCTTCGCCCTCCCTGACGCCACCCATGGCGCCGATCCGGTTGGCCAGTTCACCGTCTTTGCCCGCAGCATGGGCATCGCCTGGTCGGTCAGTTCCCAGGTACAGGACAGCGGCCGCCCCGACAATGCCCGCGCCAGCGCTGTGGCCTTGGGCGGCACCGTGGCGTTCGTGCTGGGGGAGAATTGGTCGTTCGAACCCCAGGCACAGTTGATCAATCAGCAGTGGCTACCGGGCCTCGGCGAGCAGGGCCCCCGGTTGCCCAGCGGCGATGCCCAGCCTGGCTGGAGCGGTCGTCTGGGGGCTCGTCTGGCTGGGCACTACCAGGTAGGCAACACCGCCGTCGAGCCCTTCCTGCGCACCAGCCTGACCTACAGTTTCAGCAACGACAGCCCCATTGCCCTGGCCCAGGTGGACAAGATCAACAGCAGCCGCAACCCCACCGCCGTCGCCGTCGGCCTGGGCCTGGTGGCGCGCATGACACCCACGGTGAGCCTGTTCGTGACGGCCGACTACAGCAGCCCCAGTGACGAGAATGACCTGAATGGGCTGATCGGCGATGTGGGGGTTCGGATGCGGTGGTGAACGGCCCGGCAGGCGGACACGGTGAGGGCAGGCCCGCTGTGCCTGTGACCTCACCCCATGCGCGTTGTGCCACCGAGCGAAGATCGTTCCACCATCGCCGCCCAGACCGTCTATGCTCCTTGGCATTATTCACCGGACCCCGCCCGCACGATGCCGTTTTTCCCCGACTCCCCCCGCCCACGCCGCCCCCTTCGCCTGCTCGCCCCGTGGCTTGCGGGGGCCCTGCCGCTGGTACTGGGCGTTGGCATCCTGTACTGGCAGGCCGAACGCGACCTGGAGGCCAGTGCCAGCAACACCGCCAACCAGGCGCTCGCCCAGTTCGACCTGATGCTGGACAACGTCGCCGCTGCGGCCAATGAGCTTGCGCCCCTGGCCGGCCAGCCCTGCGCCGAGGTGACCCTGGCGCTGCGCGAGCAGGTCACGCGCCGGCCTTTCGTGCGCTCCACCAACCTGGGATTGGACGACCACCTGTATTGCAGCTCGCTGTTCGGCGATATCAGCGAGCCGATCAACCCCGGCGATTACGCGGATGGCCGCCTGTGGCTGATGGACGGCAACCCGGTCACCCCTGGCCAGGCCCTGTTGGTGTACCGCGCCGCCCAGGATGAACAGACCGCCCTGGCCACCCTGGACGGCTACCACCTGGCCAACGCCCTGCGCATGATCGGCCGCGATCAGCCGGTGCTGCTGCAGGTGGGCAACAGCTGGCTGGCGCCCAATGGCAGCGTGCATGACGCGCCGTCACCGGCGTTCGCCGTGGCGCCGACGCAGCTGGCCTCCAGCCGCTACCCACTGAGCGTCAGCACCGGGTACCCGGCCGGTGCTACCTGGCAGTGGGTGGCTAGCCATCCGCTGCTGCTGGCCCTGGTGGTCTTCCTTGCCCTGGTGGCTGGCGGCGTGTGCCGCTGGCTGTTGCGCCGCGCCCATTCTCCCCGCGCGGAACTGGCGCGGGCCCTGGATGCCAATGAATTCATCCCCTACTACCAGCCCGTGGTGCGCGGCATCACGGGCCGGTGGGCCGGCGTGGAAGTACTGATGCGCTGGCAGCACCCTCGCGAAGGGCTGGTCCGGCCGGACCTGTTCATCCCCTTCGCCGAGCATTCAGGCCTCATCGTGCCCATGACCCGACACCTGATGCGCCAGGCCGCCAATGACCTTCGCGCCCACGCAGAACGCCTGGAAGACGACTTCCACGTGGGCATCAACATCACCGCCGAGCACTGCCAGGATCTGGCGCTGCTGGACGACTGCCGGGACTTCCTCGCCGGCTTCGCCCCTGGCCGGGTCACCCTGGTGCTGGAGTTGACCGAACGCGAATTGATCCGCCCCACGCCTATCACCCACCAGTTGTTCGAGGCCTTGCACAACCTGGGGGTCATGATCGCCATCGACGACTTCGGCACCGGCCATTCCAGCCTGGCGTACCTGCGCGAGTTCAAGGTGGACTTCCTGAAGATCGATCAGAGTTTCATCGCCACCATCGGCAAGGACGCGCTGTCAGGCCACATCGTCGACAGCATCATCGAGCTGTCGGGCAAACTGGACCTTGGCATCGTCGCCGAAGGGGTGGAAGACACGGTGCAGCGCGACTACCTGGTGGAACGCCGCGTGGAGTTCCTGCAAGGCTACCTGTTCGGCCGGCCCGTGCCCCTGCACGCACTGATCGACCAGTTGCCGGCGCCATGAGGGAATTTTCCGTGCGTGACAGCCACCAATGAAGTGAGCTCAACGCGCGGAGGCGGCAATGCCCAAGACCAAGCACTCCTTTCCGGTGTCCAACGTTCGACACTTCCTGGAACCCGGCCCCATCGTATTGTTGTCATCCCAGTGGCAAGGCCAGCACAACATCATGACCCTGGGCTGGCATATGGTGATGGAGTTCACCCCGTCGCTGATCGGCTGCGTGATCTCTAGCGCCAACCACTCGTTCGACCTGGTACGCAACAGCGGCGAATGCGTGATCAACCTGCCTGACGCGAGCATGGTCGATGTGGTGGTGGGCATCGGCAATTGCCGCGGCACCGAGGTCGACAAGTTCGAGCACTTTGGCCTCACGCCGGCCACGGCCAGCAGCGTGCAGGCGCCCATGATCGAGCAATGCCACGCCAATTTCGAATGCCGGTTGCATGACGATGCGATGATCGAAGGCTACAACCTGTTCATCTTCGAAGTGCTCAAGGCCCACGTCGCCGAACGTCCGGCACAGCCCGAGACCTTGCACTACCAGGGAATGGGCCAGTTCATGCTTTCAGGCAAGAGCATCGACCGGCGGCGACTGTTCAAGTCCTCAATGCTGACGTGAGCGGTCGGTGCCCACGCGGCCTTGCAGGAAATAATACACACGCGTACCCACCGCGAGCTTCTCCATGACCACCAGGCCGTTCCCCGGCTCATCCTGGCGCTCCATCACGGCCACATTGCCCTCCTGCTGCGCCAGGAAGTGTGTCAGCGCCTCTTCAGTGGGCAGAGCGGGTAGCAAACTGCGGCTGTAAAACACCCCTGCCCCGGCCAGCCGCTCGCTGGGGGTGGCCAGCGCCACGGTATGCCCCTGCGCCTGCAAAGCGCGTATGCGCTCGGTCAGTGGCAGGAATGACTCCGCCTGGTCCGCCTGGGGAATCACCCACACCGCCGCCAGGTACGCCAGCACGACCACCGCCATCAGTCCCGTGGCCGCCGCGCGCCAACCCTGCCAGCGGGCCAGCAGCACGTTGGCGTACTCAGCCGCGATGACCGCCGCAGGCGGCGCCAGGGCCATCAGGTAAACCATGCGCTTGCTCGACGCCAGCGTCAGCAGGGCAAACTGAGCCAGCAGCCACAGGCTGAAAAACATCAGGTGAGGCTGCACGCGCCATTGTTTGCGAAAGTGCCACAGGCCCAGGTAAACCAACAGGTTCCAAGGCAGGAATGCCTCGGGCAGCTTGCCCAGGTAGTAATGGAACGGCTCGAAATGCCCAGCTTCGCTGAACGAGCCGTTGAAGCGCCCGACGCTGTTGGCCCACAGCACGTCGTTGAGTGCCTGGGCACCGCCCTGTTGGTACAGCAGGGCCAACCAGACCGACAATGGCACCAGCCCCACCAGGGTCAGGCCTGCCGGCCACAGCCAGCGGCCCGGCGCCAAGCGCCGGTCGCGCAGGGTCTCGGCCAGCAGCCAGGCAAAGATCACCACCCCCGGCAGCGCCAACCCCAACACGCCCTTGCTCAGGGTGGCGACGGCGATGCCGGTGATGAACATCAGCGCGCTGGCCGCAGAGCGCTGGCGGCTGGCCAGATAGAAACCCAGCAGCGCCAGGCTCACCCCCAGGCTCAGCAATGAATCTTCGCCCACCTGGCGAACGTTACTCCAGAAACTGGCGCTGGTGGCCAGCATCAATGCCGCCGCCGTGGCCACCGCCATGGGGCGGTCCAGGCGGCGCAACGTGATGAACAGCAGCAGTACGCTGAACAGGCCGGCCAGCGCCGAGGCCAGCCTGACCGCCCAGGCACTGGGGCCGAACACGGTCATGGCGGCGCTGTCCAGCCACAGGCTCAGCGGCGGCTTTTCCAGAAAAGGCTCGCCATTGAGACGTGGGGTTACCCAGTCCCGGTGCAGGTACATTTCCATGGCAATGCCGCCCACCCGAGGCTCGGTGGAACCTTGCAGCGGGTGATTGCCCAGGCCTGCGAAAAACAGCAGCGCGGTGATCAACAGGAGCAGCGCGAAACAGCGTATCGACTTCATGCCTCGGTACCTGAACACAAAGAACTTCAGGGTACGGCAGCGCTGTGAAAAACCGGTGAAAACCTGGTCAAGGCGCGAGCGATCTGCGCGAAATGCTGTAACGCTTTTTTCTCGTTTCGCTGACGCAAAGCCAACGCCTGCCTCCCTAGGCTATGCCTGAAATACCGGTGGCCGGGCTCCCCGACACGCCTTCGGCCGGCACAATGGCACGCGGATACCTTCACCATGCATACCGTCCCTCGTTTCCTGCGCTCTGAGCGCGGGGCTCTGGCCCTGCTTCTAGGCTTCTCCGCCGTTGCCCTGCTGCTGGGGCTGGGCCAACGCGAGCTGTGGGGCGCGGAAACCCGCTGGGCCAACATTGCCTTGCAGATGCTGCAGACCGGCGACTACTTCGACCCCTACCTCAAGGGCACGGCCTACTACGACAAGCCCTTGCCCTCCTACTGGCTGATTACCTTCTGCGCCAGCCTGTTCGGTGGCCTGGGGCACTGGTCGCTGCGCCTGCCTTCGGTGATCGCGGCGTGGCTGAGCATCTGGCTGGTGTACCTGCTGGGCGAACGCCTGTTTCGCCGAGGCACGGGGTTGATCGCCGGTTGGCTACTGGCTACCACGTTCTACTTTCTGGTGTGGGCGCGAGTGGCCACTGCAGACGTCCTGACGGTGTTCGGCGTACTGGCGGCGGTCTGGTGGTACTGGCGGGGGCCGCTGGACACCCGGTTTTCCCGCTATGCGACGTTTTTCCTGATACTGGCCCTGACATCGCTGCTCAAGGGGCTGATCGGCTTCATCCTGCCGGTTCTAATGCTGCTGCCACATCTGCTCGGCGAAGGGCGCTGGAAAGCCCACCTCAACAGGCGCGTGCCGCTGGCCATGGCCTTGGCCGGGGCCTTGTACATGTTGCCGTTTCTGCTATCGCACCTGTACGGTCAGCCAACCTATGGTGAGAGTGGCCTGGCCCTGGTGGTACGGGAAAACCTGGTGCGGTTCTTCCAGCCGTTCGACAACTTCGGCCCGGTGTACACCTACGTGCTGTACCTGCCGGTCTATACCCTGCCCTGGGCACCTTGCTGGGTCATCGCCTTGTGGCTGGCCCTGCGCAACTGGCGCCACGCCGATATCAACGTGCGCTGGCTGGTGATGGGGCTGGGCCTGATGTTCCTGTTTTTCACTGCGTGCGGCAGCCGCCGCAGCTACTACGTGCTGCCACTGGTGCCCTTCGCGCAATTGCTGGGCGCTGCGTGGTTGAAGGAATACCTGGCGACCCATCCCCACCACGTGCCCCGCTGGCAGCGAGGCATCGGCGCCAGCGCGCTGGTGATGGTAGTGCTGGTGGGCGTCGCCTACCCATGGAGCAATGGCAACGGTGGCATCATCGCGTTCGGCCGCGAAGTCCAGGCCCGCGCCAGTCAGCAAGCGCCCTGGCAGCAATGGCATCTGGTGATGATCGAGGTGGACAACAAATTGCCCTTGTACGTGCAAAACCAGGGCGCGCCGTTCACCTACATCGGCGAAGACGAAGATTATCCCCGCCAGGGCACCAGTGCCGACTTCATGGCCTGGCTGGCCAAGCGCACCGGCCAGGCCTGGGACCCGGCGCGCACACTGATCTTCACCCAGTACCCAACGCTGAAGGACCTGCCCCTGCGTTACCTGGCCGAGGACCATGACCTGGTGCTGACCCGCCCGGACAACGGCGCGCGGCTACTGCGAGCCCACGATAACCAGAGCGTGGCGTTCATTCCCAGGCACGTAACGGCAACGGTGGCCGAGCGCCAACCCTGACTGTTAAGGTGGGCGCTCATCCCCCGCACAGATGAGCCCCCATGCTCGACATCAACCGCTTGCGCGCCGACACCCCGGGCTGCGACCCGCTCATTCACCTCAACAATGCTGGCGCCTCCTTGTCGGCTTCGGTCGTGGGCGCGGCGATGGCACGCCACCAGCAACGGGAGATCCGCCTGGGTGGCTACGAGGCCGCCGACGCCGCCCAGGCCGAAACCGCGGCGGTGTACGGGTCCGTGGCACGCCTGCTCAATGCGTGCACCGAAGAAATCGCCCTGGTCGACAACGCCACCCGCGCCTGGGACATGCTGTTCTACGCCCTGCCCCTCAAGGCCGGCGATGTGGTGCTGACCTCAGCCAGTGAATACGCCGGCAACTACATCCCTTACCTGCAGCTCAAGCGACGGCTGGGCATCCAGATCGAGGTACTGGCCAACGACGAGCACGGGCAGGTCTGCCTGGCCGCGCTGAGGGCGCGCTTGCAAGGCCCGCGCGTGGCCCTGGTGTCGCTGCCGATGATCGCCAGCAACGGCGGCGTGCTGCAGCCAGTACAAGCCATCGGCGCCCTGTGCCGCGCCGCCGGTGTGCTGTTTTTGCTCGACGCTTGCCAGGCCGCTGGGCAGGTGCCGCTGGATGTTCGCGCCATCGGCTGTCACATGCTCACCGCCACCAGTCGTAAGTACCTGCGCGGGCCGCGCGGGGTCGGTTTTCTCTACATCGAACAGGCCCTGTGTCAGCGCCTGGAACCCACCTTTCTGGACCTGCACGCGGCCACCCTGGTGAGCGCCGACGCCTTCGAGATGCGCGGGGATGCACGGCGCTTTGAAAGCTGGGAGTGCAACTTGGCGGTCCGGCTGGGCTTTGGCGCCGCGGTGGACTATGCCCTGGACCTGGGCATCGAGGCCTTGTGGGCCCGCATTCAGTACCTGGCGGGCTACTTGCGCGCGGCGCTGCACACCCTGCCCGGCTACCAGTGCCAGGACGTGGGCCAGCCGTTGACGGGGCTGGTGACCTTCACCGGCGAACGACACGCCCCTGCCGCCATCCAGCACTCCCTGGCCCAGCTGCCCCGGCGCATCAACGTCTCGGTGTCGGGTGCGAGCTCGACCTGGCTGGACATGCGACAGCGCGGCCTGGAGAGCGTGGTGCGCGCTTCGGTGCACGCCTACAACACCGAGGCCGAGCTCGATAGCCTGGTCGAAGCCCTGCGCAGGTTATAGGCCTGGCGTTCTACTTCACTGCCCCACGGCCACCGTCCCACGCCGGCGCACGAGCGGATAAGCCAGCGCCAGCACCACGAACCACAGCGGCGCCGCGCACAGCGCCTGGCGGGTGTCATCCTTAAGGGTCAGCAAACCCAGGATCACCACGAAAAACCCGAGCACCACCCAGCACATCGCTCGCCCACCCGGCATCCGGTATTCCGAAGCGGCGTGCAACGCCGGACGCTGCCTGCGATAGGCCAGGTACGACAGCAGAATGATCGACCAGACGAACATGAACAGCAGCGCCGACAAGGTCGTCACCAGGGTGAAGGCTTCCATCAGGTTGGGCACCAGGTAGATCACCACCACCCCGAACAACAGGCACAGGCAGGAAAACAGCAGGCCGTTGGACGGCACCGAGCGTTTGGACAGGCGCTTGAAAGCGCGCGGCGCATCCCCCTCCAGCGCCAGGCCGAACAGCATGCGGCTGGTGGAGAAAATACCGCTGTTGGCCGAGGATGCCGCCGACGTCAGAACCACGAAGTTCAGGCACGCGGCCGCGGCCGGGAAGCCCGCTATCAGGAACAGCTCGACGAAGGGGCTCTTGTCGGCCACCACTTCGCGCCATGGGGTCACCGCCATGATGGTCACCAGCGCCAGCACATAGAACAGAATGATGCGCACCGGGATCGAATTGATCGCCCGTGGCAGGGTATGGCGCGGGTCCCTGGTTTCGGCCGCAGTGGTGCCTACCAGTTCCAGACCGACGAAGGCAAAGATGGAGATCTGGAAGCCGGCGAAGAACCCCATCCAGCCGTGGGGGAACAGACCGTCGTCATTCCACAGGTTGGCCAGGGACGGCACGTGCCCGTCGGGCGAAGGCGATGCCGTGCCCACCAGATAAACCCCGGTGGCCACCAGCAAGGCAATCGCCACCAGCTTGATCATGGCGAACCAGAACTCGACCTCACCGAACAGCTTCACGGTAATCAGGTTGAGCGACAGCAACAGGCCCACGCATGCCAGCGCCGGCGCCCACTGGGGCAGGTCCGGAAACCAGAAATGGGCGTAGGAAGACACGGCGATCACGTCAGCGATGCCGGTGACGATCCAGCAGAACCAGTAGGTCCAACCGGTGAAGAAGCCCGCCCACGGCCCCAGGTAGTCCGTGGCGAAATCGATGAACGACTTGTACTGCAAGTTCGACAGCAGCAACTCACCCATGGCGCGCATGACGAAAAACAGCATGAAGCCGATGATCATGTACACGAAGATGATCGAGGGGCCGGCCAGGCTGATGCTCTTGCCCGAGCCCATGAACAGGCCGGTGCCGATGGCGCCGCCCAGGGCGATCAATTGAATGTGGCGGTTGGACAGGTTGCGTTTCAGGCCCGTCGAATCGTGGGGGCTGGGCGTAGTCGCCATGGGGTCGGTCATGGGGGATTTCCAGGCAGGTGCGGTACAGCGTGGTGGGTCAACGGCCAGATAGCTAGCCAATGTCAGCCGTGTACCATGCCACGGAAACCGTTCCAGCTCCAGCCATGCGGGCGCGGCGCACGGCCGCGCCCGGCGAAGCTCAATGGCCCTGCGGCACGAGTGGTGCGTAATCCTTGCCGCGAGGCTTGCGCCGCAACAGCCCGATCAGCAGCATCGCCCCTGCCACCCCGCCAGTCATCAGGGTTTCGTAGCGGTACGCTGGGCTGATCAGCATGTAGCCCAGCACCAGACTGATCAGCGCGATCACGAACCAGGTCAGCCACGGAAACAGCCACATCTTGAAGGCCAGGGGCTCGCCCCGCCCCTCGAGGATGCCGCGCATGCGCAACTGCGACACCGCGATCACCAGGTACACCAGCAGGGCAATGGCGCCGGTGGTGGACAACAGGAAGCTGAACACCGTGCCGGGGGCCGCATAGTTGACGAAACAGCCGACAAAACCGGCCAGGGTCGAGGCCAGCACCGCCACGGTGGGCACGCCACTGCGCGACACTCGGCGGACCAGGGCGTGTGCCTCGCCGCGAGCGCCCAGGGAGTAAAGCATGCGCGAGGCGGTGTATAGCCCCGAGTTCATGCAACTGGTGACGGCCACCAGCACCACGATGTCGACCATCAGTTTGGCCCCCGGTACGTTCAGTATTTCCAGCGCGCGTTGAAACGAGCCTACCTGTAGCAACCGAGGGTCGTTCCAGGCCACCAGTGAAACGATGAAGAATATCGAGAACAGATAGAAAATCGCGATGCGGTAGACCACCAGGTTGGTGGCCTTGCGAATTTTTTCCTTGGGGTCGGCGGTTTCGTCGGCGGCAATGGTGACGATCTCGGCGCCGAAGAACGAGAAAATGGTGACCAGCACCCCACCCAGCACGGCGCCAAAACCATTGGGCATGAACCCGCCGTTGCCCAGCAACTGGTCGACACCCGAGACTTGCGCCAACGGCCAGTGGCCGCTGATGCCCATCAGGCAGACGGCAATGAACGCGACGATGGCGATCACCTTGACCAGGGCGAACCAGTACTCGAACTCACCGTAATGCTTCACGCTGATCAGGTTGGTGCAGGACAGCACCAGCATGATCAGAAACGCAAACAACCAGGAAGGTACCGCTGGCATCCAGGCATGCAGGATGTCGGCGCCAGCGATGGCCTCCACGGGAATGATCAGCACCCAGAACCACCAGTACAGCCAGCCAATGGTAAACCCCGCCCACGGCCCGATGGCCTGCCCGGCATAGGTGGAAAACGAACCACTGTCGGGGTTGGCGATGGCCATTTCACCGAGCATGCGCATGACCAGCAGTACCAGCAGGCCGGCGATGCCATAGGAGACCAGGATGGCGGGCCCCGCGGTGGCGATGGCGTTGGAAGAACCGATGAACAGGCCGGCACCGATGATGCCGGCAATGGAGATCATGGACACCTGACGCGACGTCAGGCCCTGTTTGAGCGCACGCGGCTCGCGACGTGGACGGGCCATAGTTATTCCTTTTCATTGATTTCGGGCGGCAGCGAAAATGTAATGAGGCTTTTTGTTATGGGGCATGGCTTGAACGAACAACGCCCCCATACTCACTTAACTTTCGCAGGCCCGACAAACGATGTTTATGCACCAGGTGATTCCATGGCGGAATGATGACAGCGCAATAAATCCGTCAGGCATGAATGAATGGAATGTCGATAATCTTTTTATTCTTGAATGGCGGCTTCGCTGGATCACGCTGGCGAGCCAGGTCCCTTCGCGGGGGCCGGCTTGCCAGCGCGGTGGCCGAAAGTCTGGTATTACCAGCTATACCCCACTTTCGCGTAATAGAAAGCGCCACTGTAGCCAAAGGGTGAATAGGTGCTGTACGCCAGGTTGCCACCGCTGGAGGAATAATCGCTGAGTTTGGCCGGGTACTTATCGGTCACGTTGTCACCGCCCAGGGTAAACAGCCAGTTCTTGTAGCGATAGTCCACCGCCAGGTCCAATACCCACGCGGCCTGAAAGTGCTGGTCGTTGACGGCATCGGCCTGGTAACTGGTGTATTCGCCGTAACGCACCAGGGTACTGTGCAAGGCCCAATTGCCGTAGTTGAAGTCGTTGCCCAGGGTCAATTTATGCTCGGGCGTGGTGTCCCCTAGCAGGCCATTTTTCTCGCGGCGGTCAACGCGTTGCAAGTTCACCCCCAAGGCATCGAGCACCGCCGGGTTGGCTTTGACGTCGGTGACTTTGGTGTGGTTGTAGTTGTAGCCCAGGGTACTGTTCCAGCGAATACCGTTGTCGAACTGGTAGCGGTAGTTCGCTACCAGGTCGATGCCGTTGGTGCTGGTGTCCACCGCATTGGTGAAGTAACGGGCGCTGGTGTAGTTGATGTTCCCTACCCCATTGGCCTGCAGGTAGGCGATGGCGGCGTTGTTGAGCACCAGGTTGGACGACAACGTGATGCGGTCGTCGATGTCGATGCGGTACACGTCCGCCGTCACCGTCAGGTTGTCGGTGGGTTGCAGCACCAGGCCCAGGCTGTAATTGCGTGATTTCTCCGGTTTCAGGTCTTCGGCGCCCAGCAACTTGGCCACCTGGCTGTTCGCCGGGAAGGTACCGGCTTCCTGCACCGTGTTGCCGATCAACTGCGACGAGGTGTAGGTGAAGTTCTGCTGGGCCAGGGACGGCGCGCGGAAGCCCGTGGAGATACTGCCGCGCAACGCCACCTGAGGGGTGAAGGCGTAGCGCGCCGACAGGGCGCCCGTGGTGTTGGCGCCGAAGTCGCTGTAGTCCTCGCGGCGCACCGCCGCCGAGCCACTGAGCTTGTCGGTGAAGTCGGTCTCCAGGTCCAGGTACTCGGCGACGCTGTGGCGGTTGTAGCTGCCCGCGTCAGTGTCACGGAAGCCGCCCAGGCCGGAGCTGCCGGTCTGGTAGTACGAAGCCGGGTCGCCGGACTTGATCTGGTAGTCCTGGTCCAGGTACTCGGTACCCACCGACAGCGACACCGGGTTGGCCAGCCAGCCCAGGCGAAATTCCCGCGACAGGTCCAGGCTTAGCTGCTTCTGGTCGTTCTCCAGGGTGCCGTTGTAGAAGTGGGTGGGCGTCGCCAGGCCCAGCGAGGTGTTGATGGTCCGGGTATTGATCTCGTAGCTGTTCTTCCCATAGTTGGCCGACAGGTCGTAATGCCAGTCGTCCAGCCACTGGCCGCGCACGCCCACCACCAGCGACGTGTCTTCCAGGGTGCCGCGGATCAGCGGCAGGTAACCGTTGGGGTACAGCGCCGCCAGGTTGTTGGACGCGTTGCTGGCCCGGTAGAACGCCGCCGTCTCGCCGGTGCGGTGGCTGTAGCCGCCGAAGCTGTAGAGCTGGGCATTGTCGTTGAGGTCGAACTCGCTGTTGAAGAACAGCTTGCCGTCCTTGGTGGCCGGCTCGCCCTGGCGGAACACGTGCTGGCCATAGGTGGTGGAGCCGATGCTGGCGGTGCGGTAATCGTCGCCGGCACGGTCGGTGTAATCGTTGTTGTCGCCCTCCCCCGACAGGTTGAAGAAGCCACGATCGCCCAGGGCGAAACCGGCGTTGCCGTCCACCTCGCGTTGGATACCGTCGCCCTTTTTATAGCTGCCGTACTTGGTCGACACCGAACCACCGTGGTTGGCGTCCTTGAGGATGATGTTGATCACCCCGGCGATCGCGTCGGAGCCGTAGCGCGCCGACGCGCCGTCGCGCAGCACTTCGATGTGGTCGATGGCCGACATCGGAATGGCGTTCAAATCGGCCGGTGACGAACCACGGCCCACGGCCCCGCCCAGGTTGACGAAAGCCCCCGTGTGGCGGCGCTTGCCGTTGACCAGCACCAGCACCTGGTCGGGCGACAGCCCGCGCATCTGCGCCGGGCGCGCCAGTTCGGCGCCGTCCACCAGGCTCGGGCGCGGGAAGTTGATGGACGGGATCAGCCGCGCCAGCACCGTGCCCAGCTCGCTGGAGCCGCTGCTGCGCAGGGTGTCACCGGAAATCACATCGATGGGCGACAGCGACTGGCTGGCGGTGCGTTCCTGGGCACGGGTACCGGTGACGATGACCCTGTCCAGCGTGCTGTCCTTGCCGTCGCTGGCCTCGCCGTCGGCCAGGCTGGCGACGCTCCAGCCACCGCCCAGCACACTGGCTGAGACCAGCGCCGCCGTCAGGGTATTGAGTTGAAACCTGTGCATGTACCGCTCTCCTGTGATCCTCACCCGGGGCATCGAGTACCCAGGGCCGAACGAGCGATCCGTATGGCGAACGGTGGCGGTCATCCTTGACGTTGTTTGATGTGTGTCGGCAGTCCGATTGCCATATAGCATATGGCTACAATGTATAAATTTTAAATAACTTTATTGCATAGGTGAGGGCATATGGCTATCGCGCTGCCTCGTGGCACCCGAGCCAATCAATGCGCCAGGATGCGCGACAGGAACGCCTGCGCCCGCGGCGAACGCTGGCCCAGGTCACCGAAGAAAGCCTCGGCGCTGCAGTCTTCCAGAATCTGTCCCTGGTCCATGAACAGAATGCGGTCGGCCACCTTGCGTGCAAAGCCCATTTCGTGGGTCACACACAGCATGGTCATGCCGTCGCGGGCCAGTTCCACCATGACGTCCAGCACCTCTTGAACCATCTCCGGGTCCAGCGCCGAAGTGGGTTCGTCGAACAGCATGCACAGCGGGTCCAGGGTCAGCGCGCGAGCAATCGCCACTCGCTGCTGCTGGCCGCCAGACAACTGCGCCGGGTACTTGTGGGCATGGGCCGCCAGCCCTACCCGGTCCAGCAACGCCAGGGCACGCTGGCGGGCATCGACAGGCGAGCGCTTGAGCACCTTCTCCTGGGCCAGGGTGAGGTTGGCCAGCACCGACAGGTGCGGGAACAGCTCGAAATGCTGGAACAGCATGCCCACCCGCGCCCGCAGGGCCGGCAGGTCGGTGCCCCGGGCGCCGGGGTCGATACCGGCCACGGTCAGGCGCCCGCCATCGTAGGGTTCCAGGCCGTTGACCAGCTTGATCAGGGTGGACTTGCCCGAGCCTGACGGCCCACAGACCACCACGACCTCGCCTTTGGCCACCCGGGTGGTACAACCGTCGAGCACCTTGAAGGTACCGTAGTGCTTGCTGACGTTTTCAAACTCGATCATCGGTGACTCCGCGACGGAACGCGCCGGGCCAGCCGATGGGCCAACCCCTGCAGGGCGCTGCAAAACAGGAAATAGACCAGGGCCACGAACAGGAAGATCTGGACCGGGTGCACCATGACCCGGTTGCTGACCTGGGTGGCCACGTAGGACAACTCACCCACGCCGATCACATAGGCCAGCGAGGTGTCCTTGATCAGCGAGATCCACTGGTTGAGGAACGAGGGCAACATGATCGGCAGGGCCTGGGGCAAGATCACCAGGCGCAAGACCTGGCCTGGGCGCAGGCCCAGGGCCTTGGCCGCCGCCCACTGGCCCGCAGGCAGGCTGCCGATGCCCGCCGCCACGCCATGGGCCAGGTAGGCACCGCCGATCAGCGACAGGGCACATACCACGGTGGCCAGGGCCGGGACGTCGACGTGGAAAAGGATGGGCAGCAGGAAGTAGGCCCAGAACATCAGCATCAGTACCGGGATGGCCCGCAGGAAGCCCAGCACGCCCACCAGTACCCAGCGCAGCCAGCCGCGGCTGACCACCAGGGCAATGCCCCAGGCCAGGCCCAGCACCCCGGCGGCGATGCCTGATAACAGGCTCAGCAAGAGCGTCAACGCGGCGCCACCCAAGGGCCCGTCGGGATAAGCGCCCCAGGTGAAGTACCCGAGGTTATCGATGATGACCGAAAAGTCCATGGTTCACGCGACCCCGCGACGGTAGTGGCGGCTGTGCTGGATCAATTGCCCCACGGCCTCGATCACCGCGATGCTGAGCACATACAGCAAGGTGGCGAAGCCGAACGCCTGGAAGGTCTTGAAGGTTTCCGTCTCCACTTGGCGCGACGCATAGGACAGGTCGGCCAGACCGATGGCCATGGTCAGGGAGGAGTTTTTCACTGCATTCATGTACTGGCCCAGCAACGGCCCCAGCGCCGTGCGCAGGCCTTGAGGCAGAATCACGTGGCGCCATACCTGGGCGGGACGCAGCCCCAGGGCCAGGCCCGCCGCGCGTTGTTCCTGGCGTACCGAGTCGATACCGGCGCGCAGTTCCTCGGCGATGAACGCCGTGGTGTACAGGGTCAGGCCCCAGAAACCGGCGATGAACTCAAACGACGGCCAGTCCAGGCTGACCGCCCCCAGGGCCAGGCTGCGCGGGGTGTTGAGCCAGCTTACCCAGGCTTCCGGCAACAAGGCGGTGACGCCGAAATACCAGAAAAACAGTTGTACCAGCAGCGGCGTGTTGCGAATCACCAGTACATACAGCCGGGCAGGTGTCGACAGCCAGCGGGCCGGGGCAGTACGGGCCAGGTAGAGCAATGCGCCCAGGCCCGTGGCGACCACGCACACCAGCAACGACAGGCCCAGGGTCAATAGAAAACCATCGAACAACCAATGCAGATAACGGGGTGCGAGCAGTTCACCGAACATGAGGGTGCTTATCCAGATCAAGCAGAAACAGGCCCGCGCACCAAAGTGCGCAGGCCAATTGACGAACCGCGGGGGTCAACTCAGGACTTGTCGCCGATCTTGAACAGCCGCGCCAGCGGGGTGTTGGTCTGCGGCCCGAACCAAGTGTCGTAGATCTTCTGCGCCTGGCCGTCCTTCTCCAGCTCAACCAGGGTCTGGTTGACGAAATCGGTCAGCGCCGTCTCGCCCTTGGGCAGGCCCACGCCAATCAGGTCGTTGGAAATGGTGAACGGCGGTACTTCGTACTTGTCGCGGTCCGGCACGTTGGCCAGCAGCCCGATCAGCTTGGGGCCGTCCTGGGTAATGGCCTGGACGTTGCCGTTGCGCAGCGCGGTGAAGGCGAACGGGGTGTCGTCATAGGCCACCACCTTGGCGCCGGGGAATTTCTCCCGCAGCACGCCTTCGTTGGTGGTGCCTTTGTCGACGCCCACGCGCCAGGTGTTCAACTGATCCTGGGACGTGAGGGTGCCTTTCTTGACGATGAACTGCTGGCCCGACGCAAAGTACGGGGTACTGAAGTTGACCTGCTGGGCACGCTCAGGGGTGATGGTGAAGTTGGCCAGCACCAGGTCGACCTTGTTCGACACCAGCAATGGCACGCGGTTGGCCGGGTTGGTGGATTGCAGTTGCAGCTTGACGCCCAGCTTGGCGGCGATGGCCTTGGCGTAATCCACGTCCAGGCCTTCGATCTGGTGGGTCTTGGCATCGACGAAGCCGAAGGGCGGGTTGCTGTCGAAGGCAGCTACGCGCAACACACCGGCTTTCTTGATGTCTTCCAGGCGGTCGGCATGGGCGATGCCGGACAGCAACGCCAGGGACAGTGCAGCAAGGGCAGTCAGTTTTTTCATGGAGTGTCGACTTCCTGTATGGGCAGTTGGGCGAAGCGCCCGAGGCAGGAAGTCTTGCAGCACGGCAAAAAAACCAAAAGGAATATAATATTATTTGTTAATGCTAAAAAGTAATAACCGTAGCAGCGGACCTGGCCGCGTCATATACGCTGCGCAGCATCAGGCCTGCAATGCGCCAGCACGCCCCGCTGGACACGGCCGCAGCGGCCACGCTGCTGATCCACGGTCGCTGGACCAACAGAGGCCGCCGGCGAATTGAAACAGCCCAGCGCCAGGGTCTTCAGTTGGTGGATACGCCCCAGGGACAAGCCCAGGTGCAGGCTGATCTGCGCATAGGTCATGCCCTCCAGCTGGCTGTGCACGAACACCGCCTTGGCCTGCCCAGACAGGCCGTCGAGCCGGCGGTCTATGGCGATCAGGCTTTCCACCAGCATCAGGTGCTCCTGGGGCGAGGCCTGCAGGCATTCAGGGCCTTCGCCCACCTCGTCCAGCCAAGCCTTTTCCTGATCGCGGCGGCGCCAGCGCTCGTACATCAGGCGCTGGGCGATGGTGGTCAGCAGGGCGCGCGGCTCGCGAATGGCGCCGGGGTCGGGCAGCATCCAGACCTTGAGAAAGGTCTCCGCGGCCAGGTCTTCGGCGCTGTGGCTGCAGCCCGTACGGTAGGCAAGCCGGGTACACAGCCAGGCGTAGTGTTGCTGGAAAATCTGCCCGATCAGTCGGGTCTTCAGTACTGCGTTCGAATCCATAGGTCCATCGTCTTCATGGACTGCACACGCCAACGGACGAGAAGGTGGTGGGCCTGCCGGGTTGAGGTTGACCTGCGTCCTGCAGGTGCCGCCAGTCTGCCCCAGCCCGAGGCGCGGGATAAAAGAACAAAAAACCTGATAATGACGCTATTTGATTATAAAAAAATGTACATGTTCTAAGGGGCAAACGAAACAATCTAGAACACCACTGAAAACTTTCCCCTCTCGTTGCTCAAGGTGCTCGAGGAGCTCGCTCCCCGAGGCCACGCCAGGCCTTGTCCCCTATAGCCATTGCCAAGGACAGACAATGACCCTGCCCTCTCGTAAATTCCTGCCGTGGCCCACCCGCCAGGCCCCTCGCCTGCTCGGCGGCCTGTTGCTGGGCAGTCTGTTCGCCGACCCCGCGTGGGCCGCGGACGACAACACCACCGAACCCCGCCTGGACAAGGTGGAAGTGGTGGGCGCGCGCGTCACCGAGGCCAGCGCGGCCATCGGCGAAGACAAGATCAGCAATACCCTGGCCATTTCCCACCAGGCGCTGTTGTCAGCGCCGGCCGGCACCTCGGGGCTGAAGATGCTGGAGAACCTGCCGGGCTTCAACGTGCAGGTCAACGACGCCCTGGGCCTGTACGAATTCGGCAACTCGGTATTCGTGCGTGCCTTCAACCTGCAGCAGATCGGCTTCTCCATCGACGGTGTGCCCCTGGGGCGTACCGACCAGTTCGGCGGCAGCCCTATCTACCGCTACGTCGACAACGAGAACACCGAGCGGGTCACCGCCTCCACCGGGGCCGGTGACGTGTCCCAGGCGGGCTATGCCTCTCTGGGCCCGTACGTGGACTATCAGACCAGCAACCCCACCCCCACGCCCGGGGCCAACGTCTCCTATACCCTGGGCAGCGACAGCCTGCGGCGCAGTTTCGTCAAGCTGCAGAGCGGCGAGTACCAGGGCCTGTCGGCGTATGTCAGCCGTTCGAAAATCGACGGCGACCTGTGGCGCGGGCCGGGTACCATCGACCGCGAACACATCGAGGCCAAGGTGCGCTACCGCTTCGGCGACCATAACGAAGTGTGGCTGCGTTCGGTGTACAACTCGTTCTACGACTACGACTCGCCGTCCATCACCCTGGCCCAGTACCACGGCACCGCCAATGACCCGTTCGGGCGCTCGGGCCGCGACTTCGCCTACCTGGGCAGTGTACCCACCCTGGCCGAAACCGTGCCGGGGGTGCGCTACAGCAACCCCAACTACAACCAGTACTATAAGCAGGCGGTGAACCAGCGGCGCGATACCCTGACCAGCCTGGGCGGTACCTTCGAGATCAGCCCGGACCTGACGAACTACACCACCCTGTACTACGAAGCCAAGAAAGGCTTCGGCGTATCTCCCGAGTCCTATGCCACTTCACTGGCCTTGCACAACGCCGAAAGCAATGTCGCCGGGCTGTATGAGCCCAATGGCGTGCAATACGGCCTGTCGTCCCTGAGCGGCCACCGCTTCGGCGGGTTGACTGGCCTGCGCTGGAACGTCGGCCAGCACGAAATCGACACCGGCCTGTGGGCCGAGACCGACGTGTTCAACCGCCAGCAGGCGCGCTACAACCTCACGGATGGCAGCCCTGACGGCGAGCCGCTGCTGGATGAGCCCGTGCACTTGCAGGGGGACTTCACGTCCACCCGCAACTCGCTGCAGTTCCATGTGAAGGACACCTGGTCCCTGCTGGACGAACGCCTGCGCCTTCAATACGGGTTCAAGAGCCTGAACCTGGACTACCGCATCGAGGGCTACCGCAACGCCGGCGACTACATCAACGAGCGCCAGCCCCGGCTGAGCACCGAATGGAACGACGCGTTCCTGCCGCAGGTGGGCCTGGTCTACAACCTCACCGGTGACAGCCAGGTGTTTGCCTCGTACTCGGAAAACATGGCCCTGCCCCGCGGCGCCGATGACATCTACCGGGCCGGCAGCCCATCGGTACCGGCGCCCGAGGCGGAGCGCTCGAAAAACTACGAAGTGGGCTACCGCCTCAACCACCCCACCTTCAACGCGGCGTGGGCACTGTACCGCACCGACTTTGACAACCGCCTGCAGTCGTTCGCCTCGCCGGTGCCGGGCAGCAGCCAGGTTGAAACCTACTACCAGAACGTCGGCAAGGTGGTGGCCTACGGCAGTGAACTGAGCGGCCAGTGGAAACCCCCGGTGCTGGGCAGCAAGGTGGTGTTCAACGGCAGCGCCACGTACAACAAGTCCACGTTCAAGAACGATGCCGCGGGCCTGTCCCTGCGCGGCAACGACGTGCCCGACAGCCCGCGCTGGATGGCTCAAGCCGGGGTCACCTACGAGCTGGCGCCCTGGGCGTTGCTGAACTTCACCGGGCGTTTCACCGGCGAGCGCTACAGCAATTTCACCAACACCGAATCGGTGCCCGGCTACACCGTGTACAGCGCCTACCTGGACCTGGGCGGCCAACAAGTGCACTACGGCCCGCTGAAGAACGTCAAGCTGCGCTTCAACCTCGACAACCTCTTCGACAAGGACTACCTGGGCTACATCTACACCACCAGCGACGGCGCGGCGTCGTACCGCCCCGGCTCGCCACGCACCTTCCAGACCACCCTGAGCATGGAGTTCTGATATGCACCTGCGCCTTTGCGCCCTGACCCTGGCCTTGCTGCCCTGGCTGGCCCACGCCGATGACACGGTAGTGAGCCCCGCCACCCTGGCCTTGCACCAGCGCTTACTGGTGCTGGACAGCCACCTGGATACCCCCCTGGACCTGACCCGCCCCGGCTGGGACATCACCCAACGCCATGACTACCGCCAGGACGGTAGCCAGGTGGACGTGCCGCGCATGGTCGACGGCGGGCTGGACGGTGGCTTCTTCGCGGTGTACACGCCTCAGCAACCGCTGACCGATGAAGGCCGCGCGTACGCCAGCGCCTATGGGCTGGCGACGTTGACACGCATCCGCGACATGATCGACCGCAACCCGGACACCTTCGCCCTCGCGCTCACCCCCGAAGACGCCCGGCGCATCGCCGCTCAGGGCAAGCGCGTGGTGTTCATCAGCATGGAAAACGCCGAGCCGCTGGCCGCCGACCCGGCCCTGCTGAACACCTACTACCGCCAAGGCCTGCGCATGCTCGGCCTGGTGCACTTTGCCGACAATGAACTGGCCGACTCGGCCACCGCCCTGCCGCACTGGAAAGGCCTGAGCCCTGAAGGTCGGCAACTGGTGACCGAGGCCAACCGCCTCGGCATTCTGCTGGACGTGTCCCATGCCAGCGACGCGGTGTTCGACCAGATACTGGCGCAGTCCACCGCGCCCATCATTGCCTCGCACTCCAGCAGCCGCGCGGTCAACCCGCACCCGCGCAACCTCGATGACGGGCGCTTGCGCCAACTCGCCGCCAAAGGCGGCGTGGTGCAGGTCAATACCTACAGCGACTACCTGGTACCGCTCAAGCCCAACCCGGAGCGCAACAAGGCCCTGGCCGCCCTCGGCGCACGCTTCCACAACCTGGCCGCGCTGAGCCCGGAGCAGAGCCATGCGCTATACCAGGATTACCACGCGATCGACACGAAGTACCCGCAACCCAAGGCGGACCTGGACGTGTTCATGAAGCACCTGCTGCACATTCTGCAGGTGGTGGGGCCGGAGCATGTGGGCATTGGTGCCGACTGGGATGGCGGTGGTGGCGTGACGGGGCTGGAGGACGTCAGCCAGTTGCCGAAGATCAGCCAGCGCCTGCTGGACGCCGGCTATAGCGAGAAGGACCTGGCCAACATCTGGGGCGGCAACCTGCTGCGCGTGCTGCAGGCAGCGCAGGATGGGGCGGCCAAGGGGTGACAGTGGCCCGGCCGCTACTGGGGCGTGTGTGCCGCGTCGGTGGCCTGCGCGTTCGGGATGCGGCCAGGTCCGCTGGTGTCTGCGGCCGGATCAGGGATAACCCCGGTAGCCTCGCCATTGAGCTCGATCTAACCATAGAACCACACGTTCCAAGCCCCACCGTGCCTTAGATATTTTCCGTGATATATTACGAAAAATATCTACCAGGAATGGATCTGTTCATGGCCAGGCACGCCACCCCACCCCTCGACAAACAGGCCGTTACCGCGCGCTCAGGCAAGTCGCTGACTGAGCAGGCGTACGCCGCACTGCGCAGCCAGATCATCACTTGCCAGATGCCGCCCGGGCTGGAAGTGTCTGAGCAAGAGCTGTCCGAACGCCTGGAGATGAGCAAGACCCCTGTTCGCGAGGCGCTGATGCGACTGTGCCTGGAAGGCCTGGTGGAGAGCTACCCGCGCCGGGGCTACCGGATTGCTCCGGTGACCATCAAGGCCATCAACGACCTGTTCCACATTCGCGCGGTGCTGGAAGGCGATGCCGCGGCGCTGGCCGCCCGCCATCTCAAACCCGACGATTTCGCCGCGCTGGAAACCCTGGCCGATGCGTCCTACCGGCTGGAGGAAAACAAGAGCCGTGAAGATTTCGTCGACGCCAACCGCGAGTTTCACCTGGCCATCAGCCAGGCTTCCGGCAACCCGCGCCTGCATGCGCTGGTGGTCAGCCACCTGGAGGAAGGCGAGCGCTTCTTCCACCTGGGCGCCCAGGCCCGCGACATCAATTCCGAGACCAACCGCGAGCACAACGACCTGCTCGATGTACTGCGCTCGGGCGACCCCGATCAGGCCCGCGCCGTGATGAGCCAGCACATTGAAAGCACCCGCAAGGGCCTGCTGCAGTCATTGATGGCCGCCGAATACCCGGACATCTCCCTATGACCACTACCGCCCTTTCACGCCACCACGTACTGATCAGCGCCGCGCAACTGGCCGCCGAGCTGGCCAGCGTCCAGCCGCCAATCGTGCTCGCCGTGCACAGCGCGGACACCGACAGCGTGGTGCCCCGCGCCGAGCGTCAACGCATCCCCACGGCGCAGGACAGTGACCTGGCCAAAGACTTCGCTGCCCCCGGTGGCGGACGCCTGGGCTCGCGCCCTCTGCCCACCCTCGTCGAGCTGGAACAGAAGGCGCGCGCCTGGGGCATTGGCCACAGCAGCACCGTGGTGGTGTATGACCACGATGGTGGGCTGCAGGCGGCGCGCGCCTGGTGGACCCTGCGCTGGGCCGGGCTGACTCGGGTACGCCTGCTCGATGGTGGCTTCGACGCCTGGCAGGCCGCCGGCCTGTCCACTGAAAACCTTGCCGGGCCGGCACCCGCCCGGGGCGATGTCACCCTCAGCGCCGGCCACCTGGCGCAACTGACCGCCGCCCAAAGCCGCCTGCTGGCCCGCGACGGTGTACTGCTGGACACCCGCATCGCGCCCAACTACCAGGGCGGCCCCAGCGTGGACGGGCAGCCACCGCGCGGGCACATTCCCGGGGCGCTCAACCTCCCGGCCGCCGAGCTGCTGCAGGCCGACCGCACGTTCCTGGACAACGACGCCCTGCGCGCCCGCTTCCTCGCCCTGGGCGTGGATGGCACGCGCCCGGCGGGGGTGTACTGCGGCGCCGGTGTATCGGCCGCGCACGCCATTCTTGCGCTGGCCTGCATCGGTGTTCAGGCACCGCTGTACGTCGGTTCCTGGTCGGCCTGGAGCGCCGACCCCGAGCTACCTGTTGCACAGGGCTCGCAGCCCGGCTAGGGGCTGAACCTTGCTGTACCACCCAACCCGCGCGGCAACCACGACGCGGGACGGGTTTCTGCGCCCAGATGACCCTACACAGGAAAAGGGAGCTTTTAAACGTTCCGTTGCACCTTTAGGGGAGTTACACCTTCATGAAGCCAACCGGCTCCGGTCTTTCCAGGACCACCACACTGGGCTTGCTGCTGTGCGCCATCAACAACCCGGCCGCGGCACTCGCCGCCCAGGCGAGCAGTGACGACAGCACCAGCAGCGCCGACACGCAACTGCAGAAAGTCGTGGTCACCGGCACCCGCCAGACCGGCCGCACCGTGGCCGAGTCCCTGGCACCGATCCAGGTCATTTCCAGCAAGGAGCTGCAGTCCAGCGGCTACTCGGACATTGGCAGCGCCCTGAGCGCGCTGCTGCCCGCGGTGACCTTCCCGCGCTTCAACCAGGGCGCCGCCGGCCTGCAGCGGCCGTTCATCCTGCGCGGGCTGTCGCCCAACCAGGTGGTGGTGCTGGTGGACGGGGTGCGTTACCACACCTCCGCCACCGTCAACCTCAACAGTGACCTGGCCCGCGGCTCGGCGCCTGTTGACGTGGCGTCGATCCCGACGTCGGCCATTGACCACATCGAGGTGCTCACCGACGGCGCCTCGGCCCAGTACGGCTCCGACGCCATCGCCGGGGTGGTCAACATTATCCTCAAGCACGGTGCCACCCCTGGCGCCAACAGTATCGAAGCCGAGTTCGGCAAGACCAAGGAAGGCGACGGTATCCACCGCAGCCTGGCAGGCAGCTACGGCCTGGACATCGGCACCGACGAACACCCCGGCTGGGCACGGTTCTCGTTCAATGCAGCGAACCTCGACGGCACCAACCGCGCCCAGTTCGGCGACCAGAACGCCCAGACCGCGGCGGCCGATGGTGGCTATGCCTACCAGAACCGCGGCGATTCACCGGAAACCGACTACCAGGGCGCGCTGAACTTCCATTACCAGCTGTCCCCGGACATCACCACTTACGGGAACGTGATTCTGGGCCAGCGTGAAGAAACCACCTACGGTAACTACCGCACCCAGAACAACAGCCGCAACATCAAGGCCATCTACCCCAACGGCTATCTACCCGAACAGGTGGTGACCAGCAACGACCTGCAGACCACCCTGGGCTTCAAGGGCCACAACGCCGCCGACTGGGACTGGAAAACCTACGCCAGCTACGGCGAGAACGAGGTGAAACTCAACGCCTGGAACACCCTCAACGTTTCCTACTACAACAGTTACGGCTACAGCCCTACCCACTTCTACCTGGGTAAATACACCTCCACCGACGCCCAGGTGGGCACCGAATGGAGCAAGGAATTCAAGCTAGGCTTTCTGCCCAACCCGTTGTCCTTCACCTGGGGCGCCGGCGTGCACCGCGAGGGCTACAAGATCGGGGCCGGCGAGCCGTCGTCCTATTACGCGCTCAACGGCTCGGCGGCTGGTGCGCAGATCCGCACCGGTACCACCCCGGACCAGACCGGCAGTTGGAGCCGCGACAGCCTGAACACCTTCGTGGACCTGGAAACCGACCTCACCGACAAGCTGTCCGTAGGGCTGGCGGGGCGTTACGAGGACTACAACGAAGGCGTGGGTTCCACCTCTTCGGGCAAGCTCTCGCTGCGCTACCAGTTGACCAATACCCTGGCCCTGCGCGGCACCCTGTCCAATGGTTTCCGCGCCCCGTCCCTGGCTCAACAGCATTACCAGTCCATCAACACCAGCATCGTCAACCAGCAGTTGACCCAGTCGGGCACCTACGCGGTGGACAGCGCCGCCGCGCGCGCCCTGGGCGCACAGGACCTGAAGCCGGAGAAATCCAATAACCTGAGCCTGGGCCTGGTGTGGTCGCCGACCCAGGACTGGGACCTGACCGTCGACGCTTACCAGATCACCATCGACAACCAGATCCTCTATTCCGACAAGATCCTGATGCCTACCGGTTCCGCCCTGTCCGACTACTTCAACGGTACCGTGCCGGGCCAGCAGGTGACCGCCGCGCAGTTCTTCGTCAACGCGGCCAAGACCCAGACCCGCGGCATCGACCTGGTCAGCAGCCACCGTTTCGACCTGCAGGAATTCGGCAAGCTGAACCTGTCGGCCAGCGCCAACTACAACAAGACCCGGGTGCTGTCGATCAACAACAGCAACAGTGTGCTCAGCCAGTACTCGCCCTCGTCCCAGCTGTTCGGGCCGGGTAGCCAGAGCCTGCTGACCGACGCCACACCACGCACCAAGTACTCGCTGACCGCCGACTGGAGCTATGACCGCTGGAGCGTGATGGTCAACCAGACTCGCTATGGCGCCGTGACCCGCTCGCCCTCCTCCTACCCCTACGCGGCCGGGATCGAGCCACAGCGCTATGCCGCACGCTGGATCACCAACGCGTCGGTCAGCTACCGCCTGGGCAACTGGACCCTCACCGCCGGAGCCGACAACCTGTTCGACCAGTACCCCAGCAAAGTCAAATCCAGCAACGACCAGTACCTGCGCAACGAGCTACCCTACGACACCGGCCTGTCGCCCTACGGCGCCAATGGTGCGTTCTACTATACCAAGCTGAACTACACGTTCTGACCCCACCGGGGGTGGTGGCCAAGCCGCCGCCCCCGCCGACGAGATTGCCCGCATGACTCACGATTTTGACCGCCTGTGGGACCGCTACCACACCGGTAGCCGCAAATGGGCGCAGTACGGTCCGCAGGTGCTGCCCCTGTGGCTGGCCGACATGGACTTCGCCGTGGCGCCAGCCATTGTCCAGGCCCTGGGCGAACGCCTGCAGCATCCGCTGCTGGGCTACAGCGTGGCCCAGGACGAGCTGCGCCAGACCCTGGTTCGCCACATGGCCCAGGCCTATGACTGGACCATCGACGCCCAGGACCTGGTGTTCCTGCCTGGCGTCGAACCCGGCATCAGCATGGCCCTCAAGGGCCTGGTGGCTCCGGGCGCGGGGGTGGTGGTGCAAACCCCCAACCATCAGCCGCTGCTGTCGTCCCCCGGGTATTGGCAACAGACGCCGGTGCAACTGCCATTCGAAGCCGACGGTAGCGTCGACCCGGCGCGCCTGGCCAGCGCCACCCGCGGCGCCGGCGCGTTCCTGCTGAGCAACCCGCACAACCCGCTGGGCAAGGTCTTCGAGCGCGCTGAGTTGCACGCCATCGCCGACGCCTGCGTGGCCAACGACCTGGTGCTGATCAGCGACGAGATCCATGCCGACATCCTCTTCGACGGCCGTCGGCATACCCCCATCGCCGCCCTGGGGCCGCAGATCGCCCGGCGCACGGTCACCCTGATGTCAGCCAGCAAGGCCTACAACATTGCCGGGCTGAAGACCGCCTTCGCGATCATCCAGGACCCCGAGCTGCGCCAGCGCTTCAACGCCAGCCGCCAAGGCATGGTCGACAGCGTCAACGTGCTGGGCCTGGTGGCCACCCAGGCCGCCTACGCCCAGGCCGGCGACTGGTTGCAACAGGCCAATGCCTACCTGCAAGGCAACCGTGACTTCCTCGTCGCACAACTGGCCCGGTGCTTTCCCGGCATCCACTTGCACAGCCCCCAGGGCACCTTCCTGGCCTGGCTCGATTGCCGGGCGCTGGAGCTGGGTAACCCGCAGCAGTTCTTCCTGCAGCAGGCCAAGGTTGCCCTCAGTGACGGCCGGGACTTCGGCCCAGCCGGCGCTGGCTTCGTGCGGCTGAATTTCGGCTGCCCGCGGGCCCTGCTCGCCGAGGGCCTGGACCGCCTGCAGGCCAGCCTGCAGGGCCGCTGAATGAACGCCCCTGCCCCGTTGCTGCAGGTCAGCGACCTGCACACCTGCTTCCACAGCCGTCGCGGTCCCCTCACCGTGGTGGCCGGGGTCGACCTGGCCGTGTACCCTGGCGAAGTGGTGGCGCTGCTGGGTGAGTCCGGCTGCGGCAAGAGCGCCACTGCGTTGTCGCTGATGGGCCTGATCCCACTCCGCAGCGGCCAGGTGAGCCAGGGCCAGATCCTGTTCAATGGCCAGGATTTGCGCCAACTGCGCCGTCGCCAGCTCGACGAGGTGCGCGGTCGCGACCTGGCGATGATTTTTCAGGACCCCATGAGCGCCCTCAACCCGGTGCTTAGCATCGGCCGGCAACTGCGCGAAACCCTGTGCCGGCACCTGCCGCTGGATGCCCGGGAGGCCGACCAGGAGGCTTTGCGCTTGCTCGCGGAGGTGGGCATTCCCCACCCCGCCGATTGCCTCAAGGCCTACCCTCACCAATTGTCCGGCGGCCTGTGCCAGCGGGTAATGATTGCCATGGCCGTCAGTTGCAACCCGCGCCTGCTGATCGCCGATGAGCCCACCACCGCCCTGGACGTGACCGTGCAGCGCCAGGTCATGCACCTGCTGGACGGCCTGCGCCGGCGCCGGGCCATGGCGTTGCTGTTGATTACCCATGACCTGGGGGTGGTGGCCCAGTATGCCGACCGGGCCCTGGTGATGTACCTGGGCCAAGTGGTTGAACAGGGCCCGGTGCAACGGCTGTTCGAACGCCCGGCCCACCCCTACACCCGTGCCCTGCTGGCGTCGATGCCCGACATCGATGCCAGCCCCGCACGCCTCCCGGGCCTGGCCGGGCAGGTGCCCGACCTGCACCAGCGCCCGGTGGGCTGCGCCTTCGCCGCGCGCTGCGGCCACGCCGATGACCGCTGTCGGGCCGAACGCCCGGCGCTGGCCGCGCTGACGGCCACGCGCCAGGTGCGCTGCTGGCACCCCTTGACCGAGTCCGCCTGATGAGCAATCCCCCCCTGTTGCAGGTCCGCAACCTGCGTAAACACTACACGCGCCCAAGCCGTGGCTGGCTGGCGCCCCCCGTGCACCACCGGGTGGTCGACGGCCTGGACTTCGACCTGGGGGCCGGCGAGACCCTGGGCCTGGTGGGCGAGTCAGGATGTGGCAAATCCACCACCGGCAAACTGGTGATGCGCCTCACACCCGCCAATGGCGGCCAGGTACACCTGGACGGCGTCGATCTGCTGGGCCTGCCACTGAAACAGTTCAACGCCTGGCGCCCGCAGTTGCAGATGGTGTTCCAGGACCCCGGCGGCTCGCTGAATCCGGTCTATACCGTAGCCCAGTCCCTGGAAGAACCACTCAAGGTGCATGCTCCGCACCTGAGCGCCAGCGATCGCCGCGACCGGGTGGCCGAGTTGCTGCAGCAGGTCGGCCTGGCCAGCAGCCACGGGCTACGCTACCCCCATGAGTTTTCCGGTGGCCAGCGCCAACGCATCGCCATTGCCCGCGCCCTGGCCCTGCAACCGCGAGTGATCGTGGCCGATGAGCCCGTGTCGGCACTGGATGTGTCGGTACAGGCCCAGGTGCTCAACCTCATGCAGGACCTCAAGGAACGCCACGGCCTGGCCTACCTGTTCATCGCCCACGACCTGGCGGTGGTACGGCACATGAGCCAGCGGGTCGCAGTGATGTACCGCGGCCGTATCGTCGAGAGCGCCCCGTGCGAGGCGTTGTACCGCACGCCCCTGCACCCCTATACCCGCTTGCTGCTGGAGTCGGTGCCCCGGCTGCGGGGAACGCCGACCACCGCCGTCGTGGCGATGCCCCAGGTACCGAGCGGGCCGGAGGCCTGCGCCTTTCACGACCGCTGCCCACGGCGCACCGCCCGCTGCGCCGAAGCCGCCCCGCTACTGCGCGAGGCAGCGCCGGCCCATAGCGTGGCGTGCCACCACCTGTGATCAGCCGGCGTTGACCACCACGCGGAAACCGTTGCCACGCCAGTAACCCTCAGGTTCCAGGCTGCCACGGTAGGTGCAGCAGGCCTTCCACGCCGGGCTGGAGAAACAGCCGCCGCGCAGTACCCGGCGCACCTCGGCCGGGGCATCCGGGGCTTCGCGGCCATCTTCCGCGTAAGGGTAGGCAAACCGGGGCGTGGCCATGTCCTCGCCCCACAACGTGGTAGTCCATTCCCAGACCTGCCCGCACAAGTCATCGCAGCCCCACGGCGAACGGCCAGCGGGGAACAGCCCCACCGCGCAAGTATCGTTGAGCGCCGCTTCTTCGCCATTGCCATGGTCGGGTGCCCAAGGGCCAGCCCAGGGATAGACATCGGCCTCTACCGACTCGGGCTGCGGGCCGCGGGCCGCGTATTCCCACTGCGGCTCACTGGGCAGGCACACCGTGTCGGTGGCAGCGATACGCCCTTGCGCCCGCCACTGCGCCGTCAACCAGGCGCAGTAGGCCATGGCGTCATGCCAGGTCAGGTCGACGGCCGGGGCATTGGCGCGCTCAGGCAAGCGGCCCTGCTCGCTGCGCCAGGGGCGGCCGGTGGCGGCGACAAAAGCCAGGTAATCCCGGTTGCACACCGGGGAGCGGCCGATCCTGTACGCGGCCATGGGCATCTGGCTCACCGGGGCCGAGTTGGCATGGCGCAGCGAGCCCAGGGTCAGGGTGCCCGCGGGCACTTCGACCAGTGCCTGCAAGTCGCGTGGGTCGCCCCAGCGCGCCAGCCATTGGGCAGCACTGACCCGCGACGCCAGGGGCTCGCGAGCGGTTTCAACCATGACCCGCAGCGCTGCCAGCAGCGTCTGGCGCGCAGCTGCCGAGGGTGCTGGCACCTGCTGGTGCAAGGCGCAGGCCAGCAACAACCCGGCCGCGCCGGCGGCAGGCAAGGCGCTGATCAGGTCATCAACCGGCACACCGGCCCTCAACCGCTCCTGGGCCAGATACAGCAGCGGCTCGGCCCAGCGCTGTGGTTCGCGGCGCAGGTGTGCGGCCAACACCGGGCCATCAGCCCCACGCCAGCGCCCCACCGAGAGCAGGTCCTGAACGTAGCGGCTGCGCAGCAGAGTGGTATCGCCAGCGGCCCGGGCGCCACGTTCGGCCAGGGCCAGTTCGCCAGGCGCGTCGCCCACCCCCAGCGCCAGGGCAAACGCTGCCGGCCGCGACAGCAGATGGGCGTCGCCGCGGGCCGCGAAGGATTCGGCCAGGGCCGGCCAGCGCTGGGCGATGAACGCCCGGCGCTGCTCGGCCTGCAATGGCAACAACCCGTGCCGTTGCCACTGCGCCGCCAACCCCCACTCGCGGCACGGCTCGCTGCGGCCCAGCAACAGCATGCGCAGCCGCGGAAAAGCCATCACATAAGGGGCTGCCTGGTTGAAGAACGTCTCGGCTTGCCAATGTTCTGCGCCGTCGATGATCAAGGTAACGGTGTACCCGGCCTCCAGGGCCGCCAGCGCCAGGCCACCCTCCTCGGCCAGCAGGCTGCTCAGCGTCACGGGGGCAGTGACCTGGTGGTACACCGGCAACACCGCCTCATCCCTCGCCAGATGGCGGAGCAGATGCCGGGCAAGGGTGCTCTTGCCACTCCCGGCCGGGCCGTGCAACAGCAACAGCGGCGCCTCGTCCACCAGTTGCGCGGCGCTGAAGTACACGGGCGGGCCCTTCTGCTGGTCGGCGACGAACGCACGCAAGCCCTTGGCCGCGCGGTCCTCATGGGTGTAGTCGAGCAGCAGCGGTACGTACCCGTCGGCCAGCGCCACCGGCTGCCCGGCCACCCGGTAAAGCGCCTCGTCAGCGCCCCGTGCCTGGCAGCGCGCGCGCCACAGGCACAGCCGTTGAGCCAGGTTCATCGGAACAGCTCGGCCACGGCCGGGTTGTGAAAGCGCTGGATCTCCAGGGCATACCCAGCCGGGTCCTCAAAGAAGAAATGCTCACAGTACGTCCCTCGCAGGATCGGCGACAGCCCCGCCACGCCCTTGGCCTGCAAGCGCTGGTGCCAGCCTTCGACGTCCTCGTCCACCAGGGTCAGCAATACTGCGCTACGGGGTTGAGCCTTGAGGTGGCCACGCTGGCCGTCGACGATGCCGAAGTAACTGTGCTCGCCCAGGCGGTAGATGCGGGCCACGCCCTGGTCCAGCACCAGCTCCAGGCCCAGCACCTGCTCGTAGAACTGGCTGATGGGCGCAAGGTCGTCGTAGTAGAAAAAGGTGATCGGGTAACGCGATGCCATGGTCGTCAACTCGTGTGCGGGAAGGGTTGGTCAGGGATGAATCAGCAGGTCGCCCTTGGCCCCCAGGGCCAGGCCAGCCAAGCCTGGGCGAACCCCGGCCACCACCACCGGGTGGAACAGGTACAGCCACGGCGGGTTGTGGTTCAGGCGGCGCAGGCACTGGCCGTAGGCCTGGGCACGCAGCCGCGCATCCAGGCACTGGTTGGCCTTGAGGATCAGGGGTTCGAGGGCCGGATCGTGGTAGCCCTGCCACCAGCTGCCGCGCACCTGGCTGGAAATCTTGTCGTTGAGCACCCGGAAAGTGCTGTGGGGCGAGGAGTCGAAGATAGCCACGTCGCCCATCTGCTTGCGGCCGATCTGACGGGCGTACTCGGGGCGGTCGGTCTGAACCTCGATGCGCCCGCGCAGGCCCACGGCCTGCAAGGCGTGCAGCACCTGTTCGGTGATCTGCAGGGCTTTTTCCGGCATGTATTCGGGGCTGCGCAACACGATCTCGGCGTTGCCGCCCACCTGGTCGAGCAAGGCCCGGGCCTTGGCCGGGTCATGGCTGATGGGCGCGATGCCGGCCTCGACGAAGCCGTTGTGCCAGGGGCTGACCACCGTGGCGGCCGGCTGGCCCAGGCCCTGGAACAGATCATCGATGATCGCCTGCGCGTTGACCGCGTGGTTTACCGCCAGCCTTGCCAGGGGGTGCTGGAACAAGCCGTCCGCGGCGTTCAGGTACTGCATCACCGACAGCGTATTGAGCTGGCGCAGCCAGGTCCAGGGCGCCCGGAAGTCCAAGGGCCGCTCACAGCGTTCCAGGTGGGTGGCGACGTCCACATCGCCTGTGGTCAGCCATTCATGGCGGGCCTGCGCGTCGGCGCAGGCGCGCAGTACCAGATACCGAGGCCCCTCGCCCGCGGCCACCCGTTGCAGGCATGCCTGCTGGCCGGCGGTGAACGCCGTGACCCGGTAAGGCCCGGTGCCCAGCACCGGTGCCTGCTGCTCATCGAAGCGGCAAATGAAGAACTCCGAGAATATCTCCAGAATATCCGCCACCGGCGTCTCGCACTGCATGCCCAGGGTGGTATCGCCCAAGGCGCTGAACCGAACCTCGCTCAGGTAGCGGGCATACGCCCATGGCATGCCGAAGGTATCGGTGGACTGCAGGATACCCTCGATGAAGGCCAGGATATGCTCGGCGCGGCAGGCCACGCCGTCGTGAAACCGCGCACCTGGGCGAATCTTGAAACGCCACTGACGGCCATCCGCCGATACCTGCCAACTGCCCAGCAGGCCGGGCGCCACCTGCCCGTTCTGCCAGCGGCACAGTGGCTCCATCACCAGGTTCTTCAGGGTCAGGATGCTGGTGTCGTCGGTGACACGGTGGGGTGGGAAGAAATCGACCTTTTCCAGGGCAATGGTCAGGGTCTCGGGGGCGGAACGTGCACTCATCGTGAACTCCGTGTCTTGGGGTTCGACCAGCTGGCCAGGGCGTCGCCGATCAGGTTGAAAGCCAGCACCGTGGCCAGGATTGCCAGCCCCGGCGCCAGGGCGATCCACGGCGAGCGGTCGAGGTATTGCAGGTTGGCGGCCAGGTCCGCCCCCCATTCGGCCTGCGGTGCCTGGGCGCCCAGGCCCAGGTAGCCGAGGCTGGCGGTCTGCAGGATGGCGCTGCCCACGGCCAGGGATGCCTGCACCAACAGCGGCCCCAGGCCATTGCGCACCACGTAGTGCCAGAGAATGTGAGGGTGAGGCAGGCCCATGGAGATCGCCGCGTCCACATAGGGCCGCGCACTGATGCTCAGCGCCTGGCCGCGCGCCACCCGGGCGAAACCGGGGGCCAGGCTGATGGCCACGGCCAGCATGGCATTGACCAGGCTGGGGCCCAGGCAGGCGGCCAGGGCAATGGCCAGCACCAGCGAAGGGAACGACAGCAGCGCATCCACCAGGCGCATCATCAGCGCGTCAACCCAGCCACCGCAGTAGCCGGCCAGGGTGCCGAACGTGGCGCCCACGGTGAACGCCAGGGCCACCACCGCGCAGCCGACCGCCAGGGTATAGCGCCCGCCGTACAGCAAGCGGCTGAGCACATCGCGGCCAAACAGGTCGGTGCCCAGCCAGTGCCGGGCGTCGGGGGCGACGAAGCGCTCGCTGACCGCCAGGGTATTGGGCCCATAGGCCAGCCACAGCGGCACCACGGCGATGCCGACGAGAATGGCCAGCAGCATCAGCGCCCCGACGACCGCCAGGCGGTTGGTGCGGGCGAAGTAAACCAGTTCGTGCATCAGTGCCCCCTGTGGCGCAAGCGCGGGTCCGCCACGCCGTAAAGCAGGTCGACCAGCAACGACACCAGCATGTACAGCAACGCGAACACCAGGGTGGTGCCCTGCAGCACCGGGTAGTCGCGGTTATGAATGGCATCGAGCATGAAGCGCCCTACCCCCGGCCAGGCGAACACGGTCTCGGTAAGGATGGCGCCGCCGAGCATGTCGGCGAAATGCAGGCCTATGACGGTAATGGCCGGCAGCAAGGCGTTGCGCAGGGCATGCACGCCCACCACCCGCCATTCGCCCAGGCCCTTGGCCCGCGCGGTACGCACGAAAGGTTCGCCCAGTGCTTCGAGCAGGCTGTTGCGCACATAGCGCGCCACCACCGCGGCCAGGAACGAGCCCAGCACCAGGGTGGGCATCAGCAGGTGCAGGCAGGCGTCCCAGGCTGCGGCAGGCTGGCCAGCCAGAAGGAAGTCGAGCGTGGCCAGGCCGGTGACCGGCTCGGTGATGTAATAAGGGCTGGTGCGCCCTGAAATGGGCAGCCAGCCCAAGTGAATGCTGAACAGTGTCTGCAGCATCAGCGCCAGCACGAAGGCTGGCATCGACACGCCCGCCAACGACAGCACGCGCAAGGCCTGGTCCAGCAGGCTGTCGACCCGCATGGCGGCCACCATCCCCACGGGGATCCCCACCAGTAGCGCCAGCAGCGTGGCCAGCACGGTCAACTCCAGGGTAGCCGGTAGACGCCGGGCGACCTCGGTCAGCACGGGCTGCCCGGTCTTCAACGACATGCCCAGGTCACCGTGCGCCAGGCGCCCCAGGTAGGCGCCGAATTGCACGTACAGCGGCTGGTCCAGCTGCAACTGGCTGCGCAGTGCGCTGATCTGCTGCTCGCTGGCATCGGGCCCCAGCAGCGCCACCGCGGGGTCGCCAGGCAGGTTGCGGGCCAGGGTGAAGATCATCAGCAACACCAGCACCAGCACTGGCACGGCGGTCAACAGGCGACGGCCGAGAAAACTGTTCACGGTGCGGGGCCCTCCTTGTACACCGACCAGTACTCAACCAGCGGCGGTGCGCTGTTGAGCGCCAGGCCCTGCACCTGGGGGCGCTTGAACAGGATGAGGTTGTTGCTGAACAGGTACACTGCCGGCACCCGCGCCATCAGCTGCTGCTGCAGCTGGCTGTACAGTTGCTTGCGCAGGCTGGCGTCGGCAACGCTGCGGGCCTGCACGATCAGGCCATCCAGCGCCGGGTCGGGCGGCATGCGAAATGTCATGGCCGAGCGCGCCAGGCTCGACATATAGCCCTGGGTAATATGGGCATCGGGGTCGTTGTACCAGGGCTGGCGACCGTCCAGCGCGATATCGAAATGACCAGCCACGTGACGGGCGCGCAACAGCGAGAATTCGCTCTGCTCGATGCGCACGTCAATGCCCACTTCAGCGAAGTTGGCCTGCAGGAAGGTGGCCACGCTGGTCCACATCGCGCCCTGGAAACCATACAGGGTCAACTTCAGCCTGCCCGGCGGGTAACCCGCTTCGGCCAGCAGTTGCCGGGCCTTGGCCGGGTCATGGTGAAAGGCCGTGGCCTGCATGGCTGGGTCGAACGCCCAACTGGCCGTGGGCAGCGGCCCGTACACACGCTCCACGACACCACCGAGAATGCCGTTGACCAGGCCGTCGTAGTCCACCGCCCAGGCCATGGCCTGGCGCACCCGCAGGTCGTGCACGGGGCTGTCAGGGTTGTCGTTGTTGAAGTCCAGTTGGCGGATGATCTGGCTGCGCGCCTGCACGACCTGCACTTTGTGGTCTTCGGCGAAGGCCTGGATGTCATCCGTGGGAATGGTAGCGAGTTGGCTGATGGGTGGGCTGACATCGACCCCGCCGTAGCGCAATTCCAGGCGCCGGGTGGAGGCATCGGGAATGACTCGGTAGACGAGCCGCTGCAAGCGCGCAGGGCCGCGGAAATAGTCGTCGTTACGCTCCAGGATCAACTCGTTGTCCGGGCTGTAGCGGCGCAGCCGGAAGGCCCCGGTACCGCTGGGCTGCTGGCCGGGGCGCAGGCCGGCGACCTTGACGACCGCCGCCTGGGGCTGGGCCAGCAGCGCCGCGAAGGTGGGCATGGGTTCAGCCAGGTCAATGCGCAGGGCCAGCGGGCCGGTCACCTCGATACGCTCGATGGCCCTGAAGCTGGCGGCCAGGAACGGGTTAAGCCGCGCGGCCCGGTTCAGGGATTGTTGCACCGCCTGTGCGTCCAGTGCCGTGCCGTCCTGAAACCGCACGCCGGGGCGCAGGGTCAGGCTCAGTTGACGGCCATCGGCGCTCAGCGCCCACTGGCTGGCCAGCCGGCCTTCCAAATGATCGAACGCCGGCGGCGCCCACGCCAGCAGAGTATCGAACAGGTTGAGGATGACTTCACTGCCCACCGGTTCCGCCTTGTTGGTGGCCGGATCCAGCCCCACCGGGTCGGAGGGCACGGCTATGACCAGAGTCTGCAGTTGCGCCTTATCGTCCGGGGCCTGGCACGAGGCCAGACATAGCAAGGCAAGAAATAACGCTAGACGGCGCAAGCAGAGAACCTCGGAAGGCGTGATATTCCTTGTAATATATCAGTGGGTGTGGGTGAAGGTTAAAGAGCAATAAGTGCTTAAGTTATAACGGAAATGGTTTTTTTGGGGGGGTGCATGGCTTGATTGTTCTGGCGCCCTTGAGACCGAGCGCCGCCCGCGCAGCGCTTCGCGAGCAAGGGCGCCAGAAGAGTCAAGCCATGCACCTATCAGCCCCAACCCGGGTGTAAGACAGGCCCATCGGAGGTTCTTCGATATTCCTCGCTGGGGATTGCATCAGGGCGTCCATGCGCTAGGCGATGGTGTTGTGGCGTTCTTGAGATCGAGCGCCGCCCGCGCGGCGCTTCCCGGCCAAGGCCGGTCCCACATCTGTTTCGGGCCAATTTTGCCTGTGAGATCACCGCGACCGCCTTATTGGCACCCACACAGATCTGCGGTGAACCTACAAAGCGGACCAAGTGATGCCACAGACATAACTGGCCCGAAACAGATGTGGGACCGGGTTTACCCGGGAAGCGCCGCGCGGGCGGCGCTCGGTCTCAAGGGCGCTAGAAGAATCAAGCCATGCACCTATCAGCCCCGACCCGGGTGGAAGACAGGCCCATCGGAGGTTCTTCGATATTCCTCGCTGGGGATTGCATCAGGGCGTCCATGCGCCAGGCGATGGTGTTGTGGGGTTCTTGAGATCGAGCGCCGCCCGCGCGGCGCTTCCCGGCCAAGGCCGGTCCCACATCTGTTTCGGGCCAATTTTGCCTGTGAGATCACCGCGACCGCCTTGTTGGCACCCACACAGATCTGCAGTGAACCAACAAAGCGGACCAGGTGATCTCAAAGGCATAACTGGCCCGAAACAGATGTGGGACCGGGTTTACCCGGGAAGCGCCGCGCGGGCGGCGCTCGGTCTCAAGGGCGCTAGAAGAATCAAGCCATGCACCTATCAGCCCCGACCCGGGTGGAAGACAGGCCCATCGGAGGTTCTTCGATATTCCTCGCTGGGGATTGCATCAGGGCGTCCATGCGACAGGCGATGGTGTTGTGGCGCTCTTGAGATCGAGCGCCGCCCGCGCGGCGCTTCCCGGCCAAGGCCGGTCCCACATCTGTTTCGGGCCAATTTTGCCTGTGAGATCACCGCGACCGCCTTGTTGGCACCCACACAGATCTGCAGTGAACCAACAAAGCGGACCAGGTGATCTCAAAGGCATAACTGGCCCGAAACAGATGTGGGACCGGGTTTACCCGGGAAGCGCCGCGCGGGCGGCGCTCGGTCTCAAGGGCGCTAGAAGAATCAAGCCATGCACCTATCAGCCCCGACCCGGGTGGAAGACAGGCCCATCGGAGGTTCTTCGATATTCCTCGCTGGGGATTGCATCAGGGCGTCCATGCGCCAGGCGATGGTGTTGTGGGGTTCTTGAGATCGAGCGCCGTCCGCACGGCGCTTCCCGGCCAAGGCCGGTCCCACATCTGTTTCGGGCCAATTTTGCCTGTGAGATCACCGCGACCGCCTTATTGGCACTCACACAGATCTGCAGTGAACCTACAAAGCGGACCAAGTGATGCCACAGACATAACTGGCCCGAAACAGATGTGGGACCGGGTTTACCCGGGAAGCGCCGCGCGGGCGGCGCTAGATCTGAAGAGCAACACAACACCATCGCCCAACACCCAAGCCCTACACCGAAGCAGCCCGCAGCGCCCCCGCCCGCAGCAACCATCGTTGCCCCACCCACGACAGCAGCATGGCCACCGCCAGGGCAACCATCACCGCCTGGTAGCCCTGCAACAACGCCCCCGGCGCCGCCACCTGGGCGGGGCCTGTGTAGTGGTGCAACAGGCTGACGCCCAACGCCAGGCCCAGGCCACCCCCTACGTTGTGCAAGGTCATCAGCGACCCGACCGCCACTGAACCGAACTGCTCGGGCACGGAACTCACCCCCAGCACGGTCGAAGGTCCCAGCAGGCACGCCCAGCCCAGGCCCATCACGGCAAACGCCGCCAGCACATACGCCAGTGATGTCTCGGCGCTGAAGGCGATCTGCAACAAGGCCGATACGGCGAACAGCAGCAGCCCAGTCTGGATCAGCACCGCCGGGCCCTTGCGGTCTACCAGGCGGCCGACCCACGGCGACAGCAGCGCCACGCCCAGCGTGGTGGGCAATAGCAGCAGGCCGCTGGCCTGGGTGTCGGCACCGCGCACATGGGTGAGGTACAACGGCATGACGAAAAACGCCACGCAGTAAAACACCGCCAAGGTGAAGCTGGCAGCCACCGCCGCCACAAAGCGCCGGTTGACGAACAGGTGCAGGTTGATCACCGGCGAAGCCACACGCAATTCCACCCACACGAACAGCCCCAGCACCACCACCGCCACGGCCAGCAGCCCAAGGCTCAGGGGCGACCCCCAGCCCCAGGTGCCGCCCTGCACGATCAGCAGCACCAGGCTGGGCAAGCCAATCAGCAGCAAGGCCGCACCGGCCCAGTCCAGCCGGGCGTCCTGCTCATCGGCACGGGACTCGTCGACGTTGAGGGCGATCACCACCAAGCTGAGCAGCACGAACGGCACGTTGATGAGGAAAATCCACGGCCAGCCGAATGCCTGGGTCAGCACGCCGCCCAGCACCGGCCCCACGGCCAGGCCCACGCCGTTGAAACCGAACAGCACGCCAAACGCCTTGCCCTGTTCCTGTGGGGCGAAGGCCTGGGCGACGATGGCCCCCGATGCCGTGTACAGCACCGCGCATGCCAGGCCCTGGGCCACGCGCGCACCGATCAGCAGCCACGGCCCCGACGCCAGTCCCGCCACCAGCGAAGCCAGCCCGAACACCACCAGCCCCAGGGATAGCACGCGCTTGCGGCCATGCAGGTCGGCCAGGCGGCCCACCAGTACCATGAAGCTGGACATGGCCAGCAGGAAGGCATTGATCACCCATTGCAAGGTATCGACCGACACGTCCAAATGCGCTTGCAGCGCCGGCAACGCGGTGTTGACGATGGTAAAGTCCACGCACCCCAGGAAGCTGGCGATGCTCACACCCGCCAGCGCCCACCACTTGCGGTGCCCGTTTGTTGAATGACTCATGGTTAACTCCAGACAAGGCCGGGGCGACGTGCCGCCTCAGCGCTATTCAAATGGCAAACGCGGCAGTGGCCCAGATCGGCCGGCTCACTGCGGGCACTGGCTGGTCAACCACGGCAGCGCGTTTCTTGAATTTCAACGACAGCCAGTGGCCGTGCGCCGGGTGGTGCGGTTCGACGAACAACTGCCGCGTGGCCGCCATGGCGCGGGTCATGGGCTGGGGGTAGACGACGAAGTCGATGCCCTGGGACGCCCACAGCGGCATGATGATCGGGCATTCCTCGATCAGGTAGTTCAGGCAGCGAAACCGTGCCTCTTCAAGGTCAGCCTCGGGGTCGCGCTTGTGCAGGCGGTCGAGGAACAGGCCAATGGTGCCGTTGACCTCGGCACGGTAATCGCGGTTGTTCTCGTACTCGAACTGCACCCGGTCCAGCAGCGGCCGGTAACCGGGGTCGAGCAAGCATTCCTCCCAGCGCAGAATCCTGGTCACCGTGGCCAGGCGATTGATCGCCCCCTGGTTGCGTGCCAGCCACTGCTCGCCCGAGGCGGCGCTGACCTTGTACACCTCCTCGTAGCTGTAATTGCTGAGGTTATGGCGCTGCAGGATATCGGCCACGGCAATGGTGCAGGAGGCAAAGCCCTGGCGGTTGACCAGGTCGATGGTGGCTTCGAACTTGCCACCCTCGTGGTAGTCCTGGCCGACGCTGATCAGCAACAGGGCGTGCTTGCCCCGGTAGTCATGGGTCAGGTCCGTCTCGAAGGCCGCTTTATAAGTAGCGCTGCTCATGGTCTAGCTCCAGAAGATCAAGGGGGATTGCTCGCCGAAATAACCGATGAAGCTGGACAGGGTTATGCGCGGCGACGTGTGCACGGGGCGTACAGCGTGGATGAAGCGTGGGTTGATGATGATCAGGTCGCCGTCCTCGGGCGGGTGGTGAAATCCGCGGGCCGCAGGCGGTCGCGGTCGATGCCGTAATGGCGGTCACTCTTGAGGGCCAGGTATTCGGGCGCCGTGGGGCGGATGTCCCATACCTCCAGCTCGCCGCCCTGCTGGGGTACCTGCAGGTAGATGTTCACCGACAATTGCGCCTGCAGGTTCACCTGCAAGTGCGCGGGCAGGTTCCACTCCAGCTTGTCGATGTGCGGGCACAGGTCGATGCCCGGTTCCTGGTAGCGACACACGCCGGTGAAGCATTTCTGGCCGTCCACATCCAGCAGGTGCGCGCCCCGCGGCCAGGCTTCGTCCAGGCGCAGGCGAAACTCGTCGATAGGCGACACATAGGGTTTGAACGCGTTGCGCACGCGCTGGATATTGGCCCGCGCAGCCTCGTGGTAGGCCTGGCGTACCTCGTCGGTCTTGACCTCGGCATAGGCGATACCCAACCGGGTGAACTCCCGGGCATGGCCCAGGGCTCCGCGCTCCGGATGGTCGAACAGCTGCGCGCGGGCCGCCTCCAGGCTCGGCTGGCTGACGAAGCCAGGAATGCGAATGCCATAGACGCGGTGCGCCAGCAGGTCCTGGATCAGTTGCGGTGCAAGCGCATCGGCGCTGATGGTAGCGAGCATTTACCTTCCTCCTTGGCAGTCGAACCAAGCCCCAATGCCGGGCTCAGTGGTCAAAACGGTTGTCGAAATACGCCGGGGCGTCGACGCGCCGGTTGATGATGTGTTCGTCCAGGTACAGGTCCGCTGCGGCCTGCAACTGGCTGACGACCGTCGCGTCGATGGCGATGCGGTGCGGTTTGGATTCCAACGTGGACAGCCGGTGAAACTCGGCCGGCAACCCCGTGTGCGCCGATTGCTGGCCGGCGTAGGCGTCGACATTGCGGTTGGCCCACTGGTAGGCGCGGTCGATGCGCGCCAGCAGGTCGGCGATCAGCGCCTGCTTGCTGGCGATGGCCTTGTCGTTGGCGACGATCAGCACGTTGCCGGCGAACAGCTTCTCGCCGCTGGCGAGCACGCGGGCATGGTCCTGCAACTGCACCATGCTGGTGTAGGGGTCCCAGGTGGCCCAGGCGTCGGCGCGACCATTGTCCAGCAGCAGCCGCGACTCCCCTGGGGGCAGGAAAATGAACTGCGCATCGCGGCTGTGCAGCCCGGCCTGACGCATGGCCGCCAGCGCCAGGAAATGGCCGATGGAACCCCGGGTGGTGACGATCCGCTTACCGGCCAGGTCGGCGACCTGATGCAACGGCGAATCCTGCTTGACCACCACCGCGACCATGGTCGGGGTCACCTGCAGCTTGATCACCGCCACGGTGTGAATCGGCGCCTTGGCCGCCACCGCGAAAATGAACGGCGCATCCCCCAACGCCCCTACGTCAGCGGCGTCGGCGCCCAGCGCCTCGGCGATCGGCGGCGCGGCCGGGAATGAGGAAAACTCGATGCGGTACGGCAGGTCGTCGAGTTCACCCGCTGCCTGTAGCAAGATCTTCAGCGAGTCTTTCTGGCTGCACACCCGCAGTACGTCCTGGCCCTGGGCCGACCCGGCCAGCAACAGCCCGGTCAGCAGCACCCACTGCCAGACGCGGTTCAAAACGCCACGCTCACGCGGCCGTAGTAGAAACCACCGCCGAAGCCGTAAGGAGAAAACATGCCGTACTCATAGGTACCGGCCCAGGTGCGAATGCCCTTCTTGTCGGGGTACACGTCGAACAGGTTGTTGGCCCCCAACGCCACGGTGACGTGATCGGTAAGGTCATAGGCCACGTCCAGGTCGGTGATCCACTTGGCGCTGTAGGTACGGTCGTTCTCCGGCAAGTTAGAGCCTTCGGTGTACTGCCCGTAGCGAGTCAGGGTCAAGTTGACGTTCCAGGCCGCCACCCGATAACGGGTGTTGGCGATCCACTTGTCCTTGGGGGTGGCGCGCGTAAGGTCAATCTGTTGCTGGCGGTCGAACAGCACGTAGCCGGCGCCCAGGCTGGACAGTTGCGCAGGGTTGTCCGCCAGGCTGCGGATGCTGTTCTTGTTGTGGTTGTAGGCTAGGCTGAATTTAGCCTCGCCGTAGGCTTCCAGCGGCTGGGTGTACTCGGCTACCACGTCGACGCCCTGGGTGCGGGTGTCGGCGGCATTGGCGTAGTACTGCCCGGCCAGGTTGGCGGGCAAGCCATTGGCGACCAGGATGCTGGACACGGCGGAGCCGCTGAGTACGCCGGTCTGCAGGATGCGGTCATCGATGTCGATCAGGTACCAGTCGGCGGTCATGCGCAGCCGCGGCATAGGCTCGGCGGTCAGGCCCAGACTGTAGCTCATGGAGGTTTCCGGCTTCAGTGCCTTGGCGCCCAGGGCGATGGCTTCCGCCGAGTCGGGGCGCATCTGCTTGGTGCGGACCACGCTGGTGGCACCGCCCGCACCGAACTGGGTGATGCTGCTGGTGGTGGAAAACTCTTCCTGGGCCAGGGACGGCGCGCGAAAGCCCTTGCTGACGGCAGCGCGCACGGCATAACCGGGGAGGAATTCGTAGCGGGTAGTGAACTTGCCACTCGTGGTTTCACCGATGCCCTGGTTGTAGCTTTCATGGCGCACCGCGGTCCCCACGTACCAGTTCGGGGTCAGGTTCAAGCCCAGGTCCAGGTAGCCTGCCGTGCTGTGTCGGTCGGCGCGCCCGGCGTCCTCGGGGCTGGTGCCAGCCACGGAAAACAACCCCGGGTCGGGCACACGGCCGGCGAAGGGGCCCGTGGGTATCACGTAGCTGCCCTGGTTATAGGAGCTGGGCTCGCCCTCCTCCAGGGTGAATTGCTCCCAGCGGTATTCGACGCCGACCGAGGTCTGCAGCGGGCTGCTCCAGCCGATGTCCAGGGCGCGGGTGAAATCCAGGTTGTTGGTCCACTGGTCGAAGATCTCGTTGCCCAGGTGAAAGCGCTGCTGGCTGAAGTCGGGCCCGTTGGAGATGTTCAGGTTGTTGTCGGTATACAACTGCGCGCGGTCGCGACCGTAGCTGCTGGACAGGTCCCAGTCCCAGCCGCTGACCAACCCCTTGAGCCCGGCAGTGGCCTGGTAGTCCACTTCCTCGATTTCCCGGCGGGCCTGGCCGCCATTGCCGTACGGCGCGCCCTCCACGCCGGCCAGGCTGGTGATGTCGGTGGGCTTGCGGTGGCCCAGGTCCTTGTTGCTGTTGCGGTAGCTGAGGGTGGAGAACGAGTACAGCTTGAGAGCGTCCTGCAACGGCAGCTCCAGGTTGTAGGCGGTGCTGGCCGTGCGGTCGCGGCCCAGACCGTATTCGTTGCCCCAGCCATGACGGTTGCTTTCGCGCGGGTCCGGGGTGCCGTCGGCCTGGTTGAAATACAGCTGGCCCGTGGCCCCTGCATCGCGGATATAGGGCTCCTGCACCTTGCCATCCAGCGACAGGTTGAAGAAGCCGCCGTCGCCCAGTGGGCTGCCAATATTGGCGGCCTGGTGGCCGGTGGTGCCATCGCCATCGTAGTACTGGCCGAGGGACGTGTCGGAACTGGCGCCCTGTGCATCGCGCTTGAGAATGATGTTGATCACCCCGGCGATGGCGTCGGAGCCGTATTGCGCCGCAGCACCATCGCGCAGCACTTCGATACGCTCGACCGCGGCCGTGGGGATGAGATCCAGGTCCACGGGGGCCGAAGCGTTGCCGACGCGGGCGTTGTTGTTGATCATCGCCGTGTTGTGGCGGCGCTTGCCGTTGACCAGGATCAGCACCTGGTCACCTCCCAGGCCGCGCATGCTGATGCCGCGAACCAGAAAACCGGTACCGCCGCCGTTGAAGGTGGGCACGTTCATGGAGGGAATCAGGCGCGCCAGGATTTCCTTCAAGCCACTCTTGCCGGTGGCCGTCAGTTGTTCGCTGGTATAGACATCGATGGGGACCGGGCTGTCGGTCAGGGTGCGCTGCTGGGTACCGCGCACCCCGGTGACCACCACGGTATCAAGGGCATCCTCTGCCTTGATCGGGACGCTGAGGGCGCTGGCCGCCAGCAGCAGGCCGGCGGCGGGCAAAGGACGAAACAACACACGGGCAGTTTGGCTCATCAGTGGCAATCCGTTTGATCATTCTTTTTATCCTTGACGCCCTGAGGCGCCGACTGTGATCCCGTGGTTGGGTGGAATGATCTTAGGATCCAACTCTTAATGAGAGAAATACATAAAGCTCATAAGCTAATATTAATTTTCAGATACGTTGTTTTACTTGACATTCAGCTGCCAACTGAATGCTCAGCCAACCAACTTGAAGGTCAAGGCATTGTCTTCGCACTGGCGGGTGAAATGCTCCACCCCCAGCGGCCGGCTGAGGAAAAACCCTTGGGCTTCCTGGCAGCCGTACTCGCGCAGCAGGCTCAGGCAACGAAAAGTCTCGATGCCTTCGGCCACCGTGCGGTACCCCAGCTCGGCCGCCAATTGCAGCACCGAGCGGGCGATGACGCGGTTGCGCGGGCTGGTTTCAAGGTCGGTGACCAGTGACTTGTCCAGCTTCAGGATATTGGCGGGGATTTCATGCAGGTAGGCGAAATTGCTGTAGCCAGTGCCAAAATCGTCAATCGCGACATCAACGCCCAGCTCGCGGATCTCGGTCAACTGCGCGATGACCCGTTTGTCCGCCCTGATCCATTCGCCCTCGGTGATCTCTACCTCCAGGCGGCGGGGGGCGATCCGGTGCCGACGGCACCCATCGGCCAGCACCGCGGCGATGTCCAGCCCCTGGAAGTCCTGGGGTGAAAGGTTGAGCGACAACCGAATATCGCGGTCAGCCCAGCCGCTGAGGTCCGCCAGCGCCCGGTCCACGACCCAGCGGGTGACCGCGCTGATCTTCCCGGCACCTTCGAGCAGCGGAATGAACTCTGCCGGCGACAGCCGCCCCAGCCTGGGATGGCACCAGCGGATCAATGCCTCGGCGCTGAGCACCGCACCATCCTGCAGGCTGAAGCGCGGCTGGTAATCCAGGTAGACATCACCATTGGCCAGCGCCTGGGGGAAGTCGTTGAGCAGATCCAGGGCGCGGCGCTGGGCCCCGTCCTGTGCTTCGTCATACACCGCCCAAGCCCGTTGACGGTTGGCGTCGATGGCCAGGGACTGGCTGGCTTTGCCCATCAGGCTGACCACCGTCTGGCTGCCGGTATCGCACGTGGCCAGGCCCACCCGCAGCACCTGGTCGCCAAAGGGCTCGGTCACCAGGACCAGCAGCGCGCGAAACAGCTCCTGGTGTCGGCGCGCGGTACAGCTCAACTGCAGGCAAAAATCCCGTTCGCCCACGTGATACAGCTCAGCGACCCCCTCCAGGCGCCGCCGCAAACGCTCGGCGACGTCGCGACGCCATTGCTGCAGCGCCAGGCTGTCAACGTCTTCAAGTGACCGGGTGACGGGCAGGTCCTGCACCTGAATCACCACCACCAGGCGCACGCAGTCGAGGCTCAGCGGCAGCTCGCGGGTGTCCAGCAACATCTGATGCACGTTAGGCAGACCGCTGACGGCGTCACGGTACTTGAGCAACTGGCGCTGCTCGATCTGTACCATGACCAGCTCGGCGAAATCCTCGAGCGCCGCCACCTCCTCGGGTTCCAGCTCGCGCGAGGCTTTGTCCACCAGGCACAGGCTGCCCAGCACCAGGCCCTGGCGGTTGCGCAACGGCGCACCGGCGTAGAAGCAGATACCCTCGGCGGCGGTGACCAGGGCGTTATCGACGAAACGGGGGTCGCGCCGGGCGTCCGGCACCTGCATCACGCCTCGTTGGGCGATGGTGTAGCGGCAGAACGATTGCTCGATAGGCGTCTGGCTGGGGTCGAAACCCACCCGCCCGGCGAACCACTGACGGTCTTTTTCCACCAGCGAGATCAACACCGTGGGCACACGGAAATGCGCGGCCGCCAGCCGGCACAGGCGGTCGAAGTTTTCCGTGCCTGCGGTTTCCAGCCATTGCAGGGCATGGACGGCGGCGAGGCGGGTCTTCTCGGGGTCTGACCAACTGCTCATGACAACGTGTTCCTGAAACGGGCGTGAAGTAGATGATAGCCAAATGATATCTATCTGTGTGTGCCTTCAGAGTACCGTTGGGCCGGAAGGTTTCCAGCGGCCCCTGCGCTTCGTAGAAAAACCCGCCATTTGGTCTGCACGCCCTGACACAGACCTTAGGCGCATTGACATGGACGCAGGCGAATTTCGACCTATGCTGGCAGAAACCAAAAACACACGTGTCACGGTATCTTCGAGTGACTGCCATGATTCATCCGAGCCGACCGCGCCGCCGCCCAGGCCCGCACGCCCTGCTGCTCTTCTGCGCCGGGTGGCTGACGGCCGTGCTCGGCGGCACGTGCCAGGCGGCCGCCGCCAACCCGGTCGACCTGTACCTGCCCGACGCCCCGCCCCTGAGCATGCCCGGTCCGGCCACCGGGCATGGCATCGTCGGCGATGCCACGCTCAAGGCGGCAGCGCTGGCAGGCGTGGACGTGAACCTGATCCTCCAACCCTGGCCGCGGGCGCAGCTGAGCGTGCGCGACGGCAGCAACCACCTGATCATCCCCCTGTCCCGCACCCCGGATCGGGAAGCGCATTACACCTGGATCGCCCCCATCATGAGCATGGACCGAGCGTTCTTCAGCCTTGGGGCGCCCGTGGACAGCTTCGAGCAAGCGCGCAAAACCTATCGGCGCATCGCCGTGGGCATGGGCAGCGCCCAAGAGCAGAAACTGCGCGACGAGGGCTTCGCGGATGGCCAGATCTACCCGGTGAAGATCGGCGAGAACCCCGCCCAACTGCTGTTGCTGGGCCGCGTGGATGCCTGGTTCAACGGCGTTCCGGAAACCCGCTACATCTGGCGCGGTGTGTCTGATCGCCCCTTGCAGATGAGCCCGCCACTGATGAACACCGACCTGTACCTGGCCTGCTCCAGAGTGTGTGACGCAGCACTTGTGCAGCGCCTGCGACGGGTGATCGAGGATTTGCGCAACGACGGCACCCTCAAGCGCATCGCCGATGCGTACCTGGACGAAACCTCAGGGTCGCTGGCGAAATGAACGGCGCTGAACACTGATATTCTGTCGCCCCTGCCCCCGACACTGAACGCCATCATGACGATCGAACCACCCGCCCTCACCGCACGGGATGTCGCGCAACTGCTCAGGGAAGCCGTCTTCGGGCGGCTGGCGATGAGCGCGGCTCACGAGCCCCCACGCGACGACCGTGTACTGGTCACCATTGAAGGCTGGCGCCTGACGCTCGACTGGGCCGGCGATGAAGTGGGCGTCTGCACCGAATGCCTGGGCGCCGATGGACGCAGGTGGCAACTGGCGGGCGGTGATCGGTATGGCACCGATCCGGTGGCGTTGTTATCGACGTGGGAGCATGGAGCGCTGGGCCGGCTGCTGAAGGCGTTGTGAGGACTCACTCCACTACCCTGGCATGATCAGCCTTCAACAATCACGATAAAGTCCATTCCCGGCACATCCTGCAACTGGATCTTCACCGGCACCCCCGCAAACTCTTCACCTGCGTATTCCTTGGCCCGTGTCACTGCGTCCACGGCCGCTTTGGACCACAGGTGTAACTCCACGACCTTCTCGCCATCGCGGCGGTGTTGCGCGATCTCATCAACGATACGTTGCTTCATGCTGTTTCCTTTGAGTGAAGGGCCGCGACATGCCGGCCCTCATTGGGTGGTGATGATACCACCGCCGCTATCTGCACTTCCTGGCACCGTCAATCATGCATTGTGCACGGTAGCGTCATCCTGTGTGCTCGTGTAACAGGTTGATAATCATGGGTATTGGCATGTGCACAAGGGTGGAACGAGATATGCACGACCTCAAGTCCTGCAGCGCCAGACCACCCAAGCGTCTGGCCTGCCACCCGTGAGAGAGGACGTGACAATGAATGCAATCGACCTGCTGAAGGCTGACCATGAGCGAGTGAAGGCCATCCTCAATGAACTGAGCGAGTCCACCGAGCGCGGCGTGAAGAAGCGCACTGACCTGCTGGCAAAACTGGAAAGGGAAATCACGCTGCACACCCAGCTCGAAGAAGAGATCCTGTACCCGGCGTTCAAGGCTGCCGGCAGCAAGGAGCAGGACGTGATGTACTACGAGGCCAAGGAAGAGCACCGCACCGTCGACTCGTTGGTACTGCCCGACCTCAAGAACACCGACCCCGCCACGCCCGAGTTTTCCGGACGGGTAAAAGTCGTGAAAGAGCTCCTCGAACACCATATCGAAGAGGAAGAGTCGGAAATGTTTCCACAGGCCCGCAAGTTGCTGGGTAAAGCCCTGCTGGACGAGATGGGCAAGCAGATGGAGGCTGCCCAGACGGCGTTCAAGAAAGGTTCACGCCACGACGCCGCCGCTTGACCCCTGCCCCTGCCCGGCGCCGCGCCGGGCAGCACCCACCGGCTGCCCCGAGTCGGCAGTATTCCGCTGAGTTCCATACGCCCCCGCCTTGCCCCTCTGCGCAACACAATCAATGACGCTATTCACCCACGTTGCTTATTGCTGAAACCATGGGAAAACGACCGCCAGTCCGATTTCCCTGCCGGGCGTGACCGACAGTCAGCCCAAAGGGATTAACTGTAACGGCAGGTATCGTTCCCGTCGGTCTCGTCGCGCCAAGATAAATGTAATACCCGGCAACTTTGCCCACTCGGACTTAGTGTGAACAGGGTATTTGCCATTTCGGCGAGGCCCGGGTTCACCCGGCCTGAGAGGTTCCGACCATGTTCCTGCACAATAAAAGACTGCAATACACCGTACGCGTCGCCCAACCCAACCCTGGCCTCGCCAACCTGCTGCTTGAGCAGTTCGGTGGCGCCCAGGGTGAATTGGGGGCCGCCGCTCGCTACTTCACCCAAGCGCTGGCCGAGGATGATCCAGGCCGCAAAGACATGCTGCTGGACATCGCCACCGAGGAGCTCAGCCACCTTGAGATCGTCGGTTCGATCATCGTCATGCTCAACAAGGGCGCCAAAGGCCATCTGGCTGAAGGTGTGGATAAAGAAGGCGAGCTATACCGCGCCATCAACGGGGCGGGCAACGACTCGCACATTACCGCCCTGCTGTATGGCTGCGGCGCACCGCTGACCAATTCCGCCGGAGTGCCCTGGACCGCGGCCTACGTCGACACCATCGGCGAGCCCACCGCCGACCTGCGTTCCAATATCGCCGCCGAGTCGCGGGCCAAGATCGTGTATGAGCGGCTGATGAACGTGACGGACGATCCTGGCGTGAAAGAGGCGCTGGGTTTTCTGATGACCCGTGAGATTGCCCACCAGTTGTCCTTCGAAAAAGCCCTGCACGCCATCCAGCCGAACTTCCCCCAAGGCAAGCTGCCCGGCATGCCGGAGTTCACCCAGGTGTACTTCAACTTCTCCCAGGGCGAGGGCGACATGCGTGGCCCATGGAACCAGGGTGAAGAATGGGAATTCGTGGAAAGCCCTGAACCTGCCGTGGACGGCGGTGACGGCGGCGCCTCGGTGCAATTGGACGAAGAGGACGCCGCGCTGTTGTCGCAGCTCAGCGACCGCACCCAGTCCGACCCCACCAGCGACCCGATTACCGGCGCCGACCTGGGCTCCGGCGGGCAACCCGAGCCCGAGCTGTAAAAGCGCCTTGGTGCCCGCCGACCTCTGTAGCTGACACCGCATGCGCCGCCGACGCGGCCTTGCGGCCAACGCTGAAGGCCGGCGCGAGGTCTGTCAGGTGCACCGCTTTCGGTGCGCGTCGAGCCGCTTCATATGTTCGCCAGCGCACAGACAGCCAAGCCCTTCCCCACCCACACTCAACGCTGAAGAGCGGCGCCCGGCCCTGGGCCAGTGACGCCCCCTCCCACCCGGCGCCAGGGCCTGCCCGCGCCCCAGGCCGAAAAGTGTATGAGCATAAGGACCGGCGTACAGCGGCTGTTTTCCCTCGCCATCAGCGCGTGGCGCAGCGATGGTTTCTTCAAACCCCGATTCGAATACGAACCTCTTCTGCGCGCCGAACTGTTCAGCGCCGAGCAAATGGCCAACCATGGCATCAGCCTCGCCGGCCAGCACCGGCTCACCCCCTCGCGTGGCCACGACGCTTTGCTGCGCCGGCTGGTGGACAACGAGGTTGTGCTCAAGCGCAGCTGCGCGGCGTTGGCGCAGGCGCAATTGTCGCTGCGCCGGGCCACACCGGCCGCCGAATGGCTGCTGGACAATTTTTTCCTGGTGGAAGACCACATCCGCACCGCCCGTTCGCACCTGCCCAAAGGCTACAGCCGCGAACTGCCGCGCCTGGCCTCGGGGCCGTCCGCCGGCTTGCCCCGGGTGTACGATATCGCCCTGGAAACCATCTCCCATGGTGACGGCTGGGTCGACGAAAAAAGCCTGAGCCGTTTCATTGTCGCCTACCAGACCGTGATCCCCCTGGCGCTGGGTGAGCTCTGGGCGGTGCCGATCATGTTGCGCCTGGCGCTGATCGAAAACCTGCGCCGCGTGGCGTCACGGGTCATGGCCAATGCCAATGACCGCAACCTGGCCGATGACTGGGCCGAGCGCCTGATCGAGACCTGCGAAAAAGACATCAAGAACGTGGTGCTGACCGTGGCTGACATGGCCCGCTCGGCCCCGCCCATGACCAGCGCCTTCGTCGCCGAGTTCACTCGCCGCCTGCAAGGCCAGAGCGCGGCGCTGGCGTTGCCGCTGAACTGGATCGAGCAGATGCTCGCCGAAAGCGGCTCCAGCATCGAACGCCAGGTGCAGCTGGATGCGCAGCAACAGGCCGCCGACCAGGTGTCCATCGGCAACAGCATCAGAAGCCTGCGGCTGTTGTCGGCGACCGACTGGCGCGAGTTCGTCGAAGCCTTGAGCCTGGTGGAAGAGGTGCTCGTCCAGGACCCGGCGGCGGTGTACCCGGCCATGGACTTCAGCACCCGCGACAGCTACCGCCATGTGGTCGAGCGCCTGGCCCGCCGCGCCCCGGCGCACACGGAAATCCAGGTGGCCCAGGCGGCCATCGGGCTGGCGTCGCAAGGCGCGGGCAGCGATGTGGCCCGGCACGTCGGGCACTTCCTGATCGGCGCCGGCCTGCCCCTGCTGGAGCAACGGCTGGGGGCCAGGGTGCCCTACAACGAACGCTGGAAACGCCTGCTGCAGCAGTCACCGCTGCTGTTCTACCTGGTGCCGGTGGGTTTTCTCACCGGGCTGTTCGCCTGGCCACTGCTGGCGGCTGCGCACCGCGAAGGCACGGCCCTGGCAGCCATGGCAGGGCTGGCCATTGCCAGCCTGATCATGACCAGCAGGCTGGCCATCAGCCTGATCAACTGGCTGGTCAACCACAGCCTGGCGCCGTTGACGCTGCCGAAAATGGACTACGCCCACGGCATCCCCGCTGACGCTCGCACCCTGGTGGTGGTGCCTACCCTGTTTGCCAGTTGCGCCGACGTGGACGAACTGGTGGAAAGCCTGGAAGTGCGCTTCCTGGCCAACCGCGACGCCAACCTGTATTTCGCCCTGCTCAGCGATTTTTCCGATGCCGCCAACGCCCATGAGGCCGGTGATACGGCATTGCTGGCCCATGCCGCAGCGGCCATCGGCACCCTCAACCAGCGCTACGACGCGGGCCGCTTCTTTCTGCTGCACCGCCCCCGCCTGTGGAACCCCGGCGAAGGGGTATGGATGGGCCACGAGCGCAAGCGCGGCAAGCTCAACGAGCTCAATGCAATACTGCGCGGCGGCGCCACGGCCGCCTTCCAGCTGATTGTCGGCGACCTGGCGCCCCTGCAAAGCGTGCGCTATGTGATCACCCTGGACACGGACACGCTGCTGCCGCGCGACGTTGGCCGCCAGTGCGTGGCCGCCATGATGCACCCCTTGAACCGGCCCGTGTTCGCCGCCGGCACCCAGCAGATCATCGCCGGCTACGCCATGCTGCAACCTCGGGTGGGCATCAGCCTGCCCAACGGCACACGTTCGCTGTATGCCCGGCTGTTTGGCAGTGACGCCGGGGTCGACCCTTACACCCGGGCCGTTTCCGACGTGTATCAGGACCTGTTCCACCAGGGCTCGTTCATCGGCAAGGGCATCTACGAGGTGGACGCCTTCACCCATGCCCTGGAAGGCAGCCTGCCCGACAACCGCATTCTGAGCCACGACCTGATCGAAGGCTGCTACGCCCGCGCGGGCCTGCTCAGCGACGTGCAACTGTACGAGCAATACCCGTCGCGCTACAGCGCCGATGCCCGGCGCCGCCACCGCTGGATACGCGGCGACTGGCAACTGCTGCCCTGGACCTTGCCCTGGGTGCGCGATCCCCGAGGCGCCTGGGCTGCCAACCGGCTGAACGTGATGGCACGCTGGAAAATCTTCGACAACCTGCGGCGCAGCCTTGAGCCCCTGGCCCTGTGGCTGATGTTCACCTGGGGCTGGTTCGCCAGCAGCCAGCCCCTGGCCTGGACCCTGGCCGTGGTAGGGCTGATGGTGGTGCAACCCCTGCTGCGGGCCCTCACCGATGCGCTACAGCCCGCCGAGGACGTCCCCTACCGCCATTACCTGCGCGCCCTGCTGGCCGACCTGGGCCGCGAACTGGCACGCGCCGGGCTGACCCTGGCGTGGTTGCCTCACGAGATGTACTACAGCGTCGACGCGCTGCTGCGCTCGCTGTGGCGCATCGGCATCAGCCACCTGCGGCTGCTGCAGTGGCAGCCCTCCCGCGAGGTGGAACGCAGCACGGCCCGCAGTTCGCTACCTGCCTTGTATGGGCAATTGTGGGTCGGTCCGGCCCTGGCCTTGGCCTGCGCGGCCTTGTTGCTGAACGACCCGCAGCGCCTGGCGATCAGCGCACCGCTGCTGCTGGCCTGGTGCCTGGGGCCGTGGCTGGCCTGGTGGCTGAGCGCGGCCCCTGCCGCCAAGGTGTTCGCACCTTCGGCCGAAGAGTGGCGCCTGCTCAAGGTGCTGGCCCGCAAGACCTGGGGTTTCTTCGACCACTACGTGGGCCCCGAGGACAATTGGCTACCGCCGGATAATGTCCAGGAAGCGCCCAAGGCCGCCATCGCCCACCGCACCTCCCCCACCAACATGGGCATGGCCCTGCTCGCCCACTTGGCCGCCCACGACTTCGGCTACCTGAGCACCGACCGCCTGCTCGCGCGGCTGGCGGCCTCGCTGGACAGCATGGCCGGGCTGGAACGCCACCGCCGGCACTTCTACAACTGGTACGACACCCGCACCCGCGCGCCGTTGGCGCCCCGCTATGTGTCCACCGTGGACAGCGGTAACCTGGCCGGGCTGCTGCTCACCCTGCGCGGCGGCCTGGTGCAACTGGCGGACGCCCCGCTGTTCGGGCCGCCGCTGCTGGCTGGCCTGCGCGACACCCTCGACTGCCTCACCGACGACCACCTGGAGCCACTGCGCCCGCAGCTGGAGCAGACCGCCATCACCCCAGCCGCCCTGCTGACCTTGCTTGCGGACATCCGCGCCCGAGCCAACGGCGGCAGTACCGATGACGACCGTTACTGGCGCGCGGCGCTGGCCCGCCAATGCGACGATTGGACCGACGCCCTGCAAGGCTATGGCTTGCCGCCCACCCTGGCCGTCGCCCCTTCCCCGCCTGCCACGTTACGCCAACTGGCCCACCTGAGCCTGACGGACTGGGCGCCCGAACACCACCAGCAGGTCAGCCGGGTGCAAGCCAGCGCCCGGGCCCGCCTGGCCACGGTGGCGCGCCTGGTGGCCCTGGTGGATGACTTGGCCGTGATGGATTACAGCCTGCTGTATGACACCGACCGCGACCTGTTCGTGATCGGTTACAACGTCGACGAACACCGCCGCGACAGCGGTTACTATGACCTGCTGGCCTCGGAAGCCCGCCTGACCCACTTTATCGCCATCGCCCAGGGCCAGGTGCCGCAACGCGCCTGGTTCACCCTGGGCCGGCTATTGGGGGAAAACGCCGGCGTGCCGACCTTGCTGTCCTGGACCGGCTCGATGTTCGAATACCTGATGCCCTTGCTGGTCATGCCCCACTACCCCGGCAGCCTGCTGGACCAGACCTGCCGCGCGGCAGTGGCTGTGCAGATCCGCCATGGCCACGCCCTGGGTGTGCCCTGGGGGGTATCGGAGTCGGGTTATTACAGCCTCGACGCGCACCTGAACTACCAGTACCGCGCCTTCGGCGTTCAAGGCCTGGGGCTCAAGCGGGGGTTGAGCAACGACATCGTCATCGCGCCCTATGCCAGCGTGCTGGCGCTGATGGTCGACGCCCCTGCTGCCAGCCGCAATGTGCAGCTGCTGGCCCGTCAGGGCCTGGCCGGGCGGTTCGGACTGTATGAAGCGCTGGACTACACCGAAGCGCGCTTGCCGCGCGGCCAGCGTTTCGCCGTGGTGCAGTCGTTCATGGCCCACCACCAGGGCATGAGCCTGCTGGCGCTCACCAGCCTGCTGCTGGGCCAGCCCATGCAACGGCGCTTCGAGGCCGACCCGGCCTTGCAGTCGGCCCTGCTGCTGTTGCAGGAGCGCGTACCGCGCGCCACGGTCCCCTATCTGCAGACCGCCCATTCTCCCGTGCTGGGTGAGAGCGGCCCGGCCCAGGACAACGGCGTTCGCCTGTTCGTCGAACCTGGCCACAAACGACCCGCCGTGCAACTGTTGTCCAACGGCCGTTACCACGTGATGCTCACCAGCGCCGGGGGTGGCTACAGCCGGCGTCACGACATGGCCGTGACCCGCTGGCAGGAGGACGTGACCCAGGACAACTGGGGGACGTTCTGCTACCTGCGTGATGTGCGCAGCGGCGCGTTCTGGTCCACCAGCCACCAACCCACGCTCAGCAACACCGACCACCACGAAGCGATCTTCAGCGATTCGCGCGCAGAGTTCCGCACCCGCAACCTGGGCGTCGACAGCCACCTGGAAATCGTCGTGTCACCGGAAGACGACATCGAGCTGCGGCGCCTGCACCTGACCAACCGCGGCACCAGCGCGCGCACCCTGGAAATCACCACCTACGCCGAGGTGGTGCTTGCGCCCGCCGCCAGTGACGCCATGCACCCGGCCTTCAGCAAACTCTTCGTGCAGACTGAATTGCTGCCTGCGTTGCAGGCCATCGTCTGCAGCCGCCGGCCACGTGACAGTGGCGAAGCCCAGCCTTGGCTGTGTCACCTGTTGGCAGCCCATGGGGTGGACATCGAGGCGATCTCCTACGAAACCGACCGTGCCCGTTTCATCGGCCGCCAACGTACCCTGGATGCACCAGCAGTGCTGGATGCACACTGCGAACGGCTGTCGGGCACCGCAGGCGCCGTGCTCGACCCGGTGGTCGCGATACGCTGCCGCATCACCCTGGAACCGGAGCAGAAAGCAACCATCGACCTGGTCACAGGCATGGCCGACAGCCGCGATGGCTGTCTGTACCTGATCAACAAGTATCGCGACCGCCACTTGGCAGACCGAGTCTTCGACCTGTGCTGGACCCACAGCCAGGTGTTGTTGCGCCAACTCAACGCCACGTTGGCCGACGCCCGGCTGTTTGAACAGATGGCCTCGTCCGTGCTGTACGCCAACGCTGCCATGCGCGCTGACAGCACCGTGCTGGCCGCCAACCGACGCAACCAGCCCGGCCTGTGGGGCCAGTCGATTTCCGGTGACCTGCCCATCGTGCTGCTTCAGGTTCACAGCCTGGACAATATCGAGCTGGTGCGCCAGGCCATCCAGGCCCATGCCTACTGGCGGCAGAAAGGCGTGGCGGTGGACCTGGTGATCTGGAACGAGGACCAGGCCGGCTACCGCCAGCAACTGCAGGACGGCATCATGGGCCTGATTACTTCCGGCAGCGAGGCCAGCCTGCTGGACCGCCCGGGCGGCATCTTCGTGCGCCCGGCGCAACTGATGGCCAGCGAGGACCGCCTGCTGGTGCTGTCGGTGGCGCGGCTGATGCTCAGCGATGGGTTGGGCACCCTGGCCGAACAAGTGCACCGGCGCCGGGTATCACCGGTGCATGCCCCCTTCACCGCCAACCGCAGCGAGCGTGCGCGGCCCCAGGCCGCGAGGCCGGTCACCGTACCGGTGCTGCTGGGCAATGCATACGGCGGCTTCAGCCTGGACGGCAGCGAGTACCTGATCACCACCACGGCCGATGCGCCCACGCCTGCGCCGTGGGCCAACGTGCTGGCCAACCCCTACCTGGGCACCGTGGTGTCGGAAGCCGGGAGCGCCTACACCTGGGCGGAAAACGCCCACGAATTTCGTCTCACGCCGTGGCACAACGACCCGGTCACCGACCGCAGCGGCGAGGCCCTCTACCTGCGCGACGAGGAGAGCGGACACTGCTGGTCGCCCACGCCGCTGCCGTGCCCCGGCATCGGCCCTTACCGCACCCGCCACGGCTTCGGCTACAGCGTGTTCGAGCATGAGGAAGATGGCCTCTACAGCGAGCTGTGGGTGTATGTCGCACTGGACGCACCGGTGAAATTCTCGCGCCTGCTGTTGACCAACCGCTCCGGCCGCCCACGCTCGGTCTCGGTCACTGGCTATGTGGAATGGGTGCTCGGCGACCTGCGCGGGCGCTCGGCCATGCACGTGGTGACCGAATCCGACCCGGTCAGCGGCGCGCTGTTCGCCCGCAATGCCTTCTCGGTGGAGTTCAGCGAGCGGGTGGCCTTCTTCGACTGCGATACGCCTGAGGCCGGCGTCACCGCAGACCGCACTGAATTCATCGGCCGCAACGGCACCTTGGCGGCCCCCGCGGCCATGCGCCATGCCGGCCTGTCCGGGCGCCGCGGCGCAGGCCTGGACCCTTGCGCTGCGCTCCAGATCCAGGTGGAACTGGCACCCGACAGCAGCCAGGAAGTGGTGCTGCGCCTGGGCGCGGAACGTTCCACCCAGGCCGCCAGCCAATTGGTGCAGCGCTACCGCGGCCGGCACACTGCGGCAGCCGAGCTGCTCAAGGTGCGCGAGCACTGGCGCGAGGTGCTGGGCGCGATTCAGGTCGACACCGGCGTGGCCTCGGTGGACGTCATGGTCAACGGCTGGCTGATGTACCAGGTGATCGCCTGCCGGTTCCAGGCCCGCAGTGGCTACTACCAGTCAGGTGGCGCCATCGGCTACCGCGACCAATTGCAGGACAGCATGGCGATGGTGCACGCCGACCCGCAGGCGGTGCGCGCGCACCTGTTGCTGTGCGCCAGCCGCCAATACGTGGAAGGCGATGTACAGCATTGGTGGCACCCGCCCCTGAACCGGGGCGTGCGGACCGGTTGCTCGGATGACTACCTGTGGTTGGTGGAAGCCACCTGTCGCTACGTGGAGGTCACCGCCGACCTGGGCGTGCTCGATGCCCCGGCCGGGTACCTGGAAGGCCGCGCCCTGGGGGCCGGCGAGGAGTCCTACTACGACCTGCCCGGCAGCGCGCCGCTGAGCGAGTCCTTGTATCAGCACTGCGTGCGGGCCATCGAGCACAGCCTGCCGCGCGGCGTACACGGCTTGCCGCTGATGGGCTGCGGCGATTGGAACGACGGCATGAACCGCGTCGGCCACCTGGGGGCCGGGGAAAGCGTGTGGCTGGGCTTTTTCAGCTACCGGTTGCTGGAGCAGTTCGCCGTCCTCGCCCGCCGCCACGGGGACCCTGCCTTCGCCCAGCGTTGCCGCGATACCGCTGGGGCATTGGCGCACCACCTGGAACTCAACGCCTGGGATGGCGCCTGGTACCGCCGCGCCTGGTTCGACAACGGCCAGGTGCTGGGCGCGGCCGGCAATGCGCAATGCCGTATCGACTCCATCGCCCAAAGCTGGGCGGTGTTGTCCGGGGCCGGGGCCGCGAGCCGCCAGGTGCAGGCGATGCAATCTCTGGATGAGCACCTGGTCAAGCGTGACATCCGGGCGGTGCTGCTGCTGGACCCTGCGTTCGACGGCGGTGACCTGGACCCCGGCTACATCAAGGGTTATGTCCCCGGGGTGCGCGAGAACGGCGGGCAGTACACCCATGCGGCCGTGTGGGCCGCCATGGCGTTCGCACAGCTGGGCGATGCGCCCCGGGCCTGGGAACTGCTGAACCTGATCAACCCCGCCAACGCGACGCGCCTGGATGTCTACAAGGTCGAGCCCTACGTCATGGCCGCCGATGTCTATGGCTGCGCCCCCCATGCCGGGCGTGGCGGCTGGACCTGGTACACCGGCTCGGCCGGCTGGATGTACCGGTTGCTGGTCGAGTCGCTGCTGGGCGTGCAGCGCACCGGCACGCTGCTGCGCCTGGAGCCGCTGCTGCCCGAAGGCTGGCCGGGCTTCACCCTGCACTACCGCTTCGGCGCGGCGCTGTACCATTTCCAGGTGCTGGCGGGCAGCGCTGCCACGACTACGATGACCCTGGATGGCACGGCACTGGGCAGTGGCGCGCTGCCCCTGGTCGACGATGGCGCCGAGCACTGGGTTCAGGTCGACTGCCGTGCCCGCTCGGCTTGCCCGCAGCCGCTGGCCCTGGCTCCGACCTTCGACGAATGACCCGCCGGGGGGCACAAAGGAGTACCCTGAACCCTCCACTGTTGCCAGGGTGCCCTGCCATGCCCGAGCCACGCGACAACCGCCTGCTGGCCGCGCTGCCTGCCGCTGACCTGCAGCGGCTGGCCCCGCACCTGGAGGTATTCACCCTCGGGCTGGGCGAGGTGTTGTATGAACCGGGCGACACCCTTCGCCATGTGTACTTTCCCGTGGACGCCATCGTCTCGTTATTGCACGTCACCGAGAGCGGCGCTTCGGCGGAAATCGCCGTGGTCGGCAACGAAGGCATGATCGGCATCGCTCTGTTCATGGGGGGCGAAAGCACCTCCAGCCGCGCCGTGGTGCAAAGCGCCGGTGCCGCCTTGCGCCTGCCGGGGCCTACCCTGAAGAAAGAATTCAACCGCCACGGCGACCTGCTGCTGTTGATGCTGCGCTACACCCAGGCCTTGATTACCCAAATGTCCCAGACTGCCCTGTGCAACCGCCACCACTCCATCGACCAGCAACTGTGCCGCTGGTTGCTTCTGTCGTTGGACCGGCTGCCGGGAAACCGCCTGACCATGACCCAGGAACTGATCGCCAACATGCTGGGCGTGCGCCGCGAAGGCGTGACCGAAGCGGCGGGAAAGCTGCAGCGCCTGGGCGTCATCGAGTACAGCCGCGGGCAGATCACCGTCCTGGACCGCACACGGCTCGAAGGGTTGAGCTGCGAGTGCTACAGCGTGGTCAAGACCGAGACCGACCGCCTGCTGGGCCAGCCTCCCACACCGCCCACCCTGTAGGACCAGGCGACGCGAACCTCCAGATCCTGCGCGGTGCCCTTTTCCCGAACTTCGCCCGGTCCCACAGTGAAAAAGCCCACTCCCGCAGCCCACCCTGTGGGGCCGGGCGCCAGCTCGGGAAGCCGGCGACGCGAACCTCCAGACCCTGCGCGGTGCCCTTTTCCCGAGCTTCGCCCGGTCCCACAGTGAAAAACCCTACTCCCGCAGCCCACCCTGTGGGACCGGGCGCCAGCTCGGGAAGCCGGCGACGCGCACCTCCAGGCCGTGCGCGGTGCCCTTTTCCCGAGCTTCGCCCGGTCCCACAGTGAAAAACCCTACTCCCGCAGCCCACCCTGTGGGACCGGGCGCCAGCTCGGGAAGCCGGCGACGCGAACCTCCAGGCCGTGCGCGGTGCCCTTTTCCCGAGCTTCGCCCGGTCCCACAGTGAAAAACCCCACTCCCGCGGCCCACCCTGTGGGACCGGGCGCCAGCTCGGGAAGCCGGCGACGCGAACCTCCAGGCCGTGCGCGGTGCCCTTTTCCCGAGCTTCGCCCAGTCCCACAGTGAAAAAGCCCACTCCTGCAGCCCACCCTGTGGGGCCGGGCGCCAGCTCGGGAAGCCGGCGACGCGAACCTCCAGGCCGTGCGCGGTGCCCTTTTCCCGAGCTTCGCCCGGTCCCACAGTGAAAAACCCCACTCCCGCGGCCCACCCTGTGGGACCGGGCGCCAGCTCGGGAAGCCGGCGACGCGAACCTCCAGGCCGTGCGCGGTGCCCTTTTCCCGAGCTTCGCCCAGTCCCACAGTGAAAAAGCCCACTCCTGCAGCCCACCCTGTGGGGCCGGGCGCCAGCTCGGGAAGCCGGCGACGCGCACCTCCAGGCCGTGCGCGGTGCCCTTTTCCCGAGCTTCGCCCGGTCCCACAGTGAAAAAACCCACTCCCGCGGCCTACCCTGTGGGACCGGGCGCCAGCTCGGGAAGCCGGCGACGCGAACCTCCAGACCCTGCGCGGTGCCCTTTTCCCGAGCTTCGCCCGGTCCCACAGTGAAAAACCCCACTCCCGCAGCCCACCCTGTGGGACCGGGCGCCAGCTCGGGAAGCCGGCGACGCGAACCTCCAGGCCCTGCGCGGTGCCCTTTTCCCGAGCTTCGCCCGGTCACCCCCCCCAAACTGGCAACACGCCACTTTCCACACCAAGGCACGGAACTCCCAGCGCCGCCATCGCCCTAACCTCGAAGCCGGTAAAACTGGCACAACGCCGATTCCAGAGAGGTTGCACTGCATGTCATCCACCACCACGCCCTACGCCGCAGGTGAAGTCAGCGAGCAGAAAAGCGCTGCTCGCCGCCTGATATTCATCTCGGTACTCGTGGCCACCATGGGCGCACTCGCCTTCGGCTATGACACCGGCATCATCGCCGGTGCCTTGCCCTTCATGACCCTGCCGGTCGATCAGGGTGGCCTTGGCCTGAACCCCGTCAGCGAAGGCTTGATCACCGCGTCGCTGATCGTGGGCGCGGCCTTCGGTTCCTTGGCCAGCGGTTACCTGTCCGACCGCTTTGGCCGCCGCCTGACCTTGCGCGTACTGGCAGTACTGTTCATCGTCGGCGCCCTGGGCACCGCCGTGGCCCCGTCAATTGCGTTCATGGTCGCCGCCCGCTTCGTGCTGGGCATCGCCGTGGGCGGCGGTTCCGCCACCGTACCGGTGTTCATCGCCGAGATCGCCGGCCCTTCCAAACGCGCACGGCTGGTCAGCCGCAACGAACTGATGATCGTCAGCGGCCAGCTCCTGGCCTACGTGCTGAGCGCCGTGCTCGCCGCGCTGCTGCACACCCCGGGCATCTGGCGCTACATGCTGGCGATCGCCACCGTGCCAGGCCTGTTTCTGCTGATTGGCACTTTCTTCGTGCCGGCCTCGCCACGCTGGCTGGCCTCCAAGGGCCGCTTCGATGACGCCCAGCATGTCCTGGAACAACTGCGCGACAGCCACGCCGAGGCCCACCGCGAAGTCGAAGAGATGAAAACCCAAGCCAAGCAGGCGCATAAACGCGTGCCCGTGGGCGAGTTGCTGCGCCAGCGCTGGGTGGTGAAATTGCTGTTCATCGGCGTGGGCCTGGGCTTCACCGCCCAGTTCACTGGCGTCAACGCGTTCATGTACTACACCCCCATCATCCTCAAGCACACCGGCATGGGCACCAACGCCGCGCTGACCGCCACCATTGGCAACGGCGTGGTGTCGGTGATCGCCACCTTGCTGGGCATCTGGGCCATCGCCCATTACGGGCGCCGCAAGTTGCTGATGACTGGCCTGGTCATCGTCATTCTCGCCCAGGCCAGCCTAGGTTCGGTGTTGCAGTTCATGCCGCAGAACCTCACCCAGAGTTACGCCGCGCTGGCCTGTATCCTGGTGTTCCTGCTGTTCATGCAAATGTGCATCGCGCCGGTGTATTGGCTGCTGATGTCTGAACTGTTCCCCATGCAGGTACGCGGGTTGCTGACCGGCGTGGCCGTGTCCATGCAGTGGCTGTTCAACGCGACCGTCGCGTTCCTGTTCCCGATCGCCATCAGCTCCCTGGGCAACCCTACGTTCTACGTATTCGCGGCCATCAACCTGGGCTCACTGCTGTTCGTGGCACTGTGCCTGCCGGAAACCCGTGGTAAATCGCTGGAGCAGATTGAAAAGCACATGAAGAAGGAGCTGTAAGGTCTCGGGCGGTATGGGCCTGCCATCGTCAAGCGGTCAGACCCGCTGACACAACCCGCTTGACGATGGCATCATCAGGGCGGTCAACCAACTCCCCCGTTGATCCCTGCCCGCCCGCCGAGGCCCTTGCCATGACCGATACACAGCGTCCACCCCTGCCCCCCTTCACCCGGGAAACCGCCATCCAGAAAGTCCGTGCCGCCGAGGACGGCTGGAACACCCGCGACGCGGCCAAGGTTGCCTTGGCCTATACCGAAGACACCTCTTGGCGCAACCGCGCCGAGTTCATCGAAGGGCGCGCCCAGGCGCAGCAGTTCCTGGAGCGCAAGTGGCGCAAGGAATTGGACTACCGGTTGATCAAGGAGCTGTGGGCGTTTACCGACAACCGTATCGCCGTGCGCTATGCCTACGAATGGCATGACGACTCGGGGAACTGGTTCCGCTCGTACGGCAACGAGAACTGGGAGTTTGCCGCCAATGGCCTGATGCAACGTCGCTATGCGTGCATCAATGACCTGCCCATTACCGAGGCCGAGCGCAAATACCGCTGGCCATTGGGCCGCCGGCCCGATGACCACCCGGGGTTGAGTGAACTGGGGCTCTGACGGCGCGGGGACGTTTTTACAAACCCGGACGTTTATTCAAGACGCAGGGCATGCAGGGCGGCCACAGTCAACGCGCCCCCTGTGCCTGCACCTTGAACGCCATGGCGCAGGGCTTCGCCAGGAGCCGCCCATGTACGTTGTCGAAAGACACCCCGATTTGCCCTCTTCCCGGCCATCGGCCCTGAACCGCCATCACGCTTATCTGCACGTGGCCATCATCAACCATTTCCACCTGCGTTGCGCCTACGGGCCAGACGTCGGGTGCGCAGCCATGCAACAGCTCGCCGAACGGCTGGGTGCCTGGGGACACGTGACGCACCTGTCAGCTGGCCATTGCCTGCTCAGGGTTGCGGCCAGTGAAACACTGCGCCTAGCCGAGGACATTCTGGTGCAATGCTCCTTCAGCCCCATCGAGCACCTGGGCATCACCTGCCTGCTGGCGCTGGCCGTTGGCCCGGTGGACTACGACGGCCACCCCGACGCGCTGCTGACCATCGAGTCCAGTACCCTGGGATGGTGCCCATCACTACCTGCCGTGCAATACACCGAGCAATGGCGTGCCAGTTACCAGGCCCATATGCAGATCGCTCTGGACTTTGTACAGGCCCTGCGCGGCGGCCACGTGGGCCTGGCTTTCCAGCCGGTCAAACAACCCCATGACACCCGCACCGACTGCTACCGGGAAGCCTTGTTACGCATAGGCGCGCCGTCAAGTTGCCAGGAGGCGGGCCCGGCGGACGTCATCACCAGTTTGGAGACGCTGGGGCTGGTGCGCCTGCTGGATTACTGCGTAATCAGCAAAGCCATCGCGTTGTTGCAGGCCGACCCTACCGTGAAAATAGGCTGCAACCTCTCGGCTAAAAGCGCAGTCAACGACAGCTGGTGGCTGAGCACAGTGGCCGCCCTCAGCGACCAACCCAAGCTGGCCAAGCGCCTGGTGCTGGAGCTGACCGAAACGGTGGCACCCGACGCGCTACCATTGACCGCCCGTTTCCTCTCCCGCCTGAAAGCACTGGGCGCGCACCTGGCGCTGGATGATTTCGGCACCGGGGCCAGCGGATTCGCGCTGGTACAATGCATCCCCTTCGACATCATCAAGTTGGACCAGCGCTACCTGCAGAACGCCCGCCTGAGCCTGGATGGCAAGGAAATGCTGCACAGCCTGGTCAACATCTGCAAGCGCCTGGCGCCCGAGGTGGTCATTGAAGGCGTGGAAACCATCAGCGACCTCATGCAACTGAAACCGTACCGTGACAACGTGTGGACACAGGGCTTCTTCACCGGCAAACCGCTGGGGTGGGTGCAACTCGAGGATCCGACACAGGCGGCCGAGCAAGGACGTTTGAACAGCCCATGACCCGAGGGGGGGCTGGCAGCGTGATTGTCCAGGCAATGCGCGATGAACCCTCCCACGCTTCACCCGGCCCGGCGCGGCATGCCTTATGGCCGCGACGCCACCTCTTCCAGGCGGTTCAGCAAATCCAGCGCATCTTCATAAACCCGCAGCGCCCCCGCCCGCTCAAGCTCCGAGATGTCATAGCCACCCGAGAGCACACCAATCCCGGTGGCCTTGCAGCGCCGGGCCGCGAGCATGTCCCAGATCGCATCCCCCACCACCAGGCACTGGTCGATCGGCACCCCCATCCGCTCAGCGGCCGCGAGAAACAGCGCAGGGTCCGGCTTGCCGTACTTCACCTCATCACGGGTGATGAGCGTCACCTCGTCCAGCGCCAGGCCCAGGGCCTTCAGGTTGATGGTGGCAGTGTCACTGCCACCGCTGGTGGCGATGCACCATTTGAACCCACCCTGGGTCAACGCCTGCAACAACTCGACGGCACCTGGCAGCGCAATGATCTGGCCCTGCAGCCGCTCGTAGGCCTTGGCGTGGTGTTCGCTCAGGCGCTTGGCCTGGGCGTCATCGATCTGCAGGCCTGTCTCGCGGCACAGGGACTTGAGCATCAAACCACCGCTCATGCCGATCTTGCGATGGATGCGCCACATCGCCAACGGGATCTTCTCAGCGTCCAGCGCTTCCTTCCAGGCGGCCACGTTCTGGTAGACGCTGTCGGTCAGCGTGCCGTCGAGGTCGAAGATGAATGACGTTTCCAACTGCATGGTCAACACTCCAGCATTCAGGGGGCCGCTGGCGGATCGGGTTTGACCCGCCATGGCGGCGCTACTGGATTCGAAACCCCAGGGCGGCAGGCGTTCAGTCTTTCGCGCCAGCGGGTTAGGCACGAGCAGTAACGCATCTGGCAACATTGGAATCCGATTGAATCCCCGGCAACGACGGCGGTCGGTTACTAGGAGAGCATGACGACGATAACCCAAAGGAGGCGCCCAATGAGCCTATCGATGACTATCTTCAGCATGATTGCCGCCTGGTTGGCGATTGCCTTTGCCATGTTGTGGGGCATCCTGCGCATCGCCCGCCGGCATGCACCCGCCGTGCCTGTGCCAGTGCGCCGTGAGCGTACGCCGCTGGTGCCCCGCCACGCGACGGCCTAGGACATGGCGTGCGCCCACCCCACCACGCCTGATGGACGTTATTTCGTGGTGAAAGGGCAACTGTGGCGGTGCTCCAACCCGGCGTTGGATGAAGCGACTCGCTCGGGGCTGGTCACGCAATTGATGGCCGCGCGGCGGGCGGTGCGGGCTGCCAAGGCGGCCCAGGATTCGGCAGGTTTGCGTATCGCACGCGCTGCGGTACAGGAGGCCAAGGTCGCACTGGGAGAGCGTGGCGCGCCGTGGTGGAGCGATGGAAGTCCGGACTTCAATCGCAAACGGATAATGAACACGCCCTACGCACTGTGGTGGCAGGCGCTGGAAGCTTGATGTGCACCCACGGCTCCAGCGCGACGTTCTCTCGGCGCAGCGGTATAGCATCACTCAGTGCGCCGCCCCCCTTCGCCCCTGCCGGAGTATGATTGGCGGGAACCCGCCAGGAATATGGACATGCCCACCGGACAATGCCTTTGCGCCAGCGTCAGATTTTCCCTTGAGACCGCGCCGCTGTTTTTCTACCGATGCCACTGCTCCCTGTGCCGCCGACAGACCGGCACCGGTTACAACTGTGCGACCATCGTCACTGCCGCCAACTTTCACTGGCTGGCCGGGCAGGCCGACATCAACCGTTGGCAGAAGCCCAGCGGCTACCGCAATGACTTCTGCAAGCAGTGCGGTACGACAGTACCCAATCCCTTGCGCGGCTTGCCGTACGTGTGGGTGCCACTGGGCTTGCTGGACCCGCAGAGCCATTCCATGACCTGCATTGGCGACTATTGCCTGAACGATGCGATGCCATGGGATACCTTGCGCTCAGACGTTTGCCTGGAGGGCGCCCCGGCATCGGTGGAGTCGCTGATCGCTGCCCTGGGGGTCAGCCCGCTGTAGCAAGTGCAACGGATTCGGGAGAAATTCGATCGAGCTCCTTCCTGATATTCACCTGCATGGCGACGCGGGCGACTTCAAGCATTCCCTGAGAAACAGAATACCCTCCCTTTCCCTGAAACCAGGCCAGCACTTCCGCAAGGTGCCAGATTGAGGCCCTGCCCTCATGGACAGGAGAGGGAAAGCTGATCGAATGAACGCTAACCAGCTTGCGCATCCCTTGTCGTGACATTCCGACGACCTCGGCCATGTCAGTCAATCCCACAAGATCCGGGGTGGCCTCAATCAAAGTAGCGCCCGGTACTGCACGGCGGACCGCCGCAAGAGCGCTAGCGACAGCTTCGTTCGCCGAGCATGCCTCACGAATGAACGCCAATGCCAAACGTCCGGGTTGCCCGAGCCCGACTATTGCGTCGTCGCAGCCTTCCACGGCCAAGCGCTCCAACATATCGTCGTCTCCCCCGGCCTGCGTTGAAAGCTGATACTTAAGCGTGAATGTAAATTCCATCTCTATCCCTCCGAATCGGCACCCTCTGGACCTGACTCGCTATCGCAGCGCGCAGTGCAGTTGTCTACCACCCGGATCAATTGTCTGGCGTGGTTGGTGGGGTTTTTAGGCGTGCACCACACGCTGACGATGCAAAACTCGCCACACCGGCACTCAGCGTCGTTGTAAGGGCAATAAATCTTTCCCCAGCAATGTCCCCCACTTTCATGGATTCGCCATCCCCGAGACTCGGCATACCGTAACGCGTCTTCCACTTCTTTTTTCAAATGCCTGGAACGGCTCATCATCTGCTCTCCAGTGTGGCCACACCGCCAAAGGTTGTCAATCGACAACCTCCGGTAACACCGCCCGGCAAACGTTAGGCCGTTGTTACAGGGTTTCAAAAGTGGCCGAGAGATTAAGCCTCTTTGAGTCGAGCAGTCAGCAACTCCCGCTCAGATTTGTGTTACGAGAAATCTGAAACTCGATCTCGACGGCTGCATAGCCATTATTGAGTATCCGTGAATCCGGCCAGCGCCCAAATGTCGGCAAAAGTAGCGTATCGGGATGTTCCCGAAGGACGCGTTCTCACCACCTTCCCGGCCCTGGTCCAAGCGATCAAGACCTTGGAGGTGCAGGCAGCCGACACCGTCGGAGATACTCGGGAACGGCACTGCGCGGTGTGACTGGAAGAACGCAGCGCCTGCTTCCCGAGCTTCGCCCGGTCCCACAGAGGGAATCCCGCTACCGCATTCACCCTTGCGGGCCCTCAGCGCACTTCAGCTATCAGGCCAGCCCTGCCCCCGCGTCTGACGCGGGAACCGCCACCTCATCCGAAGCCGGCGGCGCAACAGCCTTGTTGGCTACCCCGAACGGTACATGCACCATCGGCAAATTACCGGCGGGCGACTGCAGGTGGCTGCGCTGGTCGTCGAAGAACATGTGCGGCCTGAGAATGGACAATACCCTGGCCTTTTCCATCCCCCCGAGGAAAAACGACTCGTCGGGCGACACGCCCCAGTTTTTCAGGGTGGTCACTACCCGCTCGTGGGAGGGCGCGTTGCGGGCTGTGACGATGGCAATGCGCAGGATGCGCTGGTAGTCCGGGCACTGGGCGATTTTTTCATCCTCCAGGGTGCGGATCAGCGACAGCTTGCGGAACAGGTCTGCCAAGGGCCCGGGCTGATGCGGGATGGCCTGGTGCGCGCGCTCGTAATCCTGGAAGTCGTCGAGGTTGTCGTTCCGCTTGTACACGCTTTCGGCTTCGTCGTCGGCGATCACGCCGTCGAAGTCGAAAGCCACGCGCAGCTCGGTGTCTATTTCGTCATCGACAATGCGCGTGGGCAGCACCAGGCCTGCCGGGTAACTGGCATCGATGGCGCGCTGCACGTCCGGTTCGTGGGCACTGAGAAACAGCGACGCGTTGAATGCCGGGATGTATTCGTAGGGCGAACGGCCAGACATGAACGCGGCACGGGTGATATCCAGCCCGTAGTGGTTGATGGAACGGAACACCCGCAAGCCGGTTTCAGGCGAGTTGCGTGATAACAGCACCACTTCCACCGGCAACTGCTCGGGAAATGCCTTGTTGATGCTCAGGAAGCGGCGAATGAACGGAAACGCCACGCCTTTGGCAAAAGGCGCGTCGATGTTCTGTTCCTGATGCTGACGGTATGCTTCCACCCCCTGGTTTTCGTAGATGTCGTCGGAAACGGCAAGGTCGAACAATGCGCTGGAGGCAACGCCGACGACCAGTTTTTTCTCGATGGGGTAAGGCATGGTAGGTTCCTGAATGGCAGACGTCCCTCAACCCTGCAGCGGCCGCCAGGCCGCGACCCACGCGTGTAGCTTGACTACTCAAGTACAGGGCGCAAGAAGCTTCGCTCATAGCTCACGATGAATTTCAGCTCAGTGGCTTCCTCCACCAGCTGTATGCATTCCGGGTCCTGCGCCGCCTGCTGGCGATACTGCTCGTAGTCCGCCAGGCTGGCAAAGCTGAACACACAGTAAGCGATGTTGTTGGCGCCCTCAGCCGGCAGGAAATAGCCATGGTGCTGGCCCCCAAAGCGTACCACCAAGCTGATCCACCGGCGCGAATAGCGCTCGAAGGCTGGCAGTTGATAGGGGTCGATGATGTATTTGACGTGGCAGGTGATCATGGGGTCATTCCTTTGATGTGAATGACATTATGCCGTCCTGCGCGCTGGTTTGGCAGACTCGCCCAACACCTCGCTGACCCGGTGCAGGGCCGAAGCCCTGCACCCGACGGTTCTCAACGCGCTACTTGCCACAACACTCCGTACTGGTGCGCCTGGCGCATCAGCACCAGGTCTTTGCGTCGCACCACGCTGGTGGGGTACGGCGTGTCCAGGTTGCTGGTGTCCATCCGCGCCACCGCATGGCCCCGCTCGCCGGTGACAATCACCTCCTGGCGCGGAAACGCGAAGGTGTCCGGGCCGAATACGCCGCTGGCGCCAAAGCTTCCCACCGCCGGGTCGAGGCTGTTGGCGAAAGCCAGGAACAGGTTGTTTTCACCGGCCCGCACCCGGCCCAGGTGCCAGTGGTACGGGTCCGCGCCCGTGGGGATCGGCGCCGGATGGGCGATGGCCGTGCCGGAATGGGCACCCGGCAAGGGCGCCGACAGCGCCGCCGGGCAGGCGACCAGGTCGCAGCCGCGCAGGGCCAGCACCCTGCCTGCTTCGGGTACCAGGCAATCGTCACCAATCAGCAGGCCGACCCGCCCCAGCGGCAGGTCGAGGGTTTTCCACGCGGTTCCGGGCGTGGCCCAGGCCTTGTCGCCCTCGCTCAGGTGCAGTTTGTGGTAATGACCCACCACCCCTTCAGGCCCCACCACCACGGCACTGTTGTACAGTGCCTGCCCTTCGGCGAGCACCAGGCCCGCTACCAGGTGGACTCGCAGCTCTATGGCCAGGTTCAGCAACGCGCGGACCTCGTGGCCATCCAGTGCCAGAGCGCTGGTGTGGTCGACATAACCGCCACTGAGCGACAGCTCTGGAAAGACGACCAACTCAGCACCCTGGGCCTTGGCGGCCCGAGCCTGCTCGGTGATGGCACGCAGATTCGCCGCGGTATCGCGGCCCGGTGCGAACTGCCCCACTGCAACAGCGGACACCTTGCCCTTGGCCCGCGGCGACAGGCCGTACAGACCGAAGAAATCCAGCGGGTTCCAAGCGTAGGCCGGCTGCGCCAGCTCCTTGTACAACGCTGGCCGACGCGCTGCCATGACCGTGGGCTGGCGATCACGCACGCGCGCCAGGTCCAGCTTGCCAAACAGCAAACCGTCGCCTTTATCGAGGATGCCCTGCACGTGACCATCCGGCTCGATCACACAGGTGCCACCACTGAACTGCACACCGCGCTCCTGGCCCCAGCGGTTGCTTTCCACCAGGTAGCAACCGTTTTCGAATGCCCGGTTGATCCAATACGGCGCCGGCGTGCGCTCGGCCAGCCAGTTGCTGACGTGGCAGATCACGTCCGCACCGCCCAGGCCTGCCAGCCGGGCGGTTTCCAGGAAGTGGATGTCCATGCAGATCAGCAGCGCGATGCGGCCAATGGGGGTGTCGAACACCTGGTGGCCCAGGTCACCGGACGCGGCCCATTTCGGTTCGCTGATGTAGGGGTGGGTCTTGCGGTGCTTGCCCACCACGCCCTGGGGGCCGATCAGCACGGCGGTGTTGTAGTAGAGGTCGTCCACCGGGTCGACCTCGGGCATGCCGATGACGAGGTGGCATCCGTACTGCCGCGCCAGCCGGGCAAAGCGTTCGGTGGTAGGGCCTGGGATGGTTTCCACATAGGGCGCTACTTCTTCGCGGTCCTGCCAGCAGTAGCCGGTGGTGCCCATTTCCGGGGTGACGATCAGTTGCGCGCCGGCGCGGGCGGCCTCCTCCACCCATTCGCTGAGGCGGTCCAGGTTGCGCGATTTCTCGAACAGGGTGGGTTCGAATTGCACGGCAGCGACATTGAGCAGGTTATTCATGGTTGGCTTCCTCAGGCGGCAGTCGAACGGGTGAGCGGCTGCGGGCCGCTGTAGGTGTGGGACGGTTGCCACTGGGTGGCCATGTCCTGGGGAAAGTTGCTGAAGTAGTAGCGGCCACGGGTTAGCAGGCTGAGCGCTACGTGCAGGACCGGGCCCACCAGCATGGCGATGAAGGAGGCGTAGTACATGGGGTAGGCGCCAAGGATGCCCGCCGCGCCGATGGCCACGGCGATCAGCAGGCTGAACACGCCGCAGGGGTTCCAGGAACGCAGGTGCTCGCGGCGGAACTCGACGAAATCACTGGGGGCCAGGTTCAGCACTTTGCGGCACACCAGGTAGTCGGCGAGGATGATGAACACCCAGGTGTTGGTGAGAATGCCGGTGATGGCCAGGAAGGTACCGGTGTATTGCAGCACGTTGAACACGTAGAACACCACGCCCACCAACCACACCACCAGCATCCACCACTGGCGGCCCGGGCGGTAGTTCAGGGTCATGTCCATGGTGTTGGACAGGGCGATGGAGCCGGAGTAGAGGTTCATCACGTTGATGCGGATTTGCGTGACGATGGCGAAGATCACCCCGATCAGGCCCAGCACGGTGGGGAAGATGAAGCCGGGGTCCATGGCCTGGGCGAAGGCGTCGCCCTGGGTGATGTGTGGAATCAGGGTATACGCCAGGTAGGCACCACTGAGCATCACCGCGACGATGGGCAGCAACATGCCCAGCATGATGGTGGCCGTGCCCTTGTGGCTGATGGTCGGCTTGGCGAAACGGCCGTAATCGGTGGCCATCAGGCCCTGGAACACGATCTGCCCGTTGGCCATGTTCATGACCATCCACAACGCAGTCGCGCTGTCCTGGCTATGGGGCATCCAGCCGGCCGGGCCCACGGCGTCATAGTTGTGGGTGAGCTGGTACAGGCAGAAGGCGAACAGGGCGATGAAGATCGGCCCCCCCCAGGTCTGCAGGAACTGCATGGACGACATGCCCTTCCAGGCGAACAGCACGGTCACCAGGCCAATGCCGGCGAAAATCGCCACGCCGGCCAGCGAGCCCACCTCCACCCCCGCATAATGGGCGATGGCATGGGAAACAATGGTGCCCTCGAACAGGAAGTAGAAAATGAAGTTCACCGCATAGATCAGCGAGGTGAACGCCGAGCCCATGTAGCCAAACCCCAGCCCTCGGGTCAGCAGGCTCAGGGACAGCCCTTCCTTGGCCGCCAGTTTCATCACGCAGGCGCCGATGAGGGTGGCGAACACCACCATGTACAGGATGGGAATGAGGATCTTCGGCCAGCCCACCTGGTAGCTCATGTCGGCGCCCAGGCTGAACCAGAACATGGCGGTGGAATTGCCCAGCAACACCAGGATGATCGCCGGGATGGGCCAGCGGTAACGGCTGGGCACACGGCCCACCGCGTAGTCTTCCACCGCTTCGGCTTCGGTGATGTCCTGGGGGCCCTGGAACCAGTCTTTCAATTTGCTCATGGGGTAAACCTCGTTTTTCGGGCGTGCGAAGGCCCGGACCGCGGCTGGCCGCGATAGCGTGTGTGGGGTCAATCAAAGGGGTGACGCGGGGGTATCAGGGAGGCGCGCGTTCGGGGCTGTCGTTGTCGATGATCTGCTGCGCGACCACGTCCATGCTGCAGCGCTGGGCCATGGCGTCACGCTGGATGCGCTGGTGGGCCTGGGGCTCGCTGAAACCGTGGCGGGCCATCAACAGCGTCTTGGCCATGGAGATGCGCGACACGGCGGACTGGCGAATTTCCAGCTTGCGGATCTCCGCCAGCATGGCCACGCGCCGGCGCCAGAACGAGCGCGCGATCAGCAGCTGGGTGAGCAGGCCGAAGGGTCTCAGCGGCCGCTCGATCACCGCCGCGGGCTGGCTGAGCAGCACCAGTTGCAGCATCGAGGGGTTTTCATAGCCGACGATGGCGATGATCGGCGGGGCCTGTTCATCCAGGTTGTCCACCAGGCGCTCGATGGCCGGGCGCTGGTCCAGTTCGATGGACAGCAGCACGACGTCGACGCCCTGGGGCAGACGCTCGGGCACCGGCCATCGTTGCTGCACCTCGCAGCCGATGCGTTGCAAGTGGCCCAGCACGATCTGCGCTTCGGCGTCCTGCGGATGCAGCACCAGCACGCGCAGGCCCTTGAGTTCACTCAGCAGGTTGGCAGTGGTCATGGCCGCCTCACTCGTTGCTGTCGAGCAACAGTTCGATCAGGTACGGGCTGGGGTGCTCCTGCTGCTCAGCCTGTTCCAGTATTTCGAAGCGGCCGTTGGCATCAATGCGTGCCAGCCGTGGCCACAGCCAGGTGTGGTGGTTCTCGGCGTCGATGCGCACCGGGCCCTGGGGCGCCTCGAAGGTCGAGCCAGCCAGGGCCGCGCGCAACGCATCAAGGTCATTGGGCGCCGCCTTGCGGGCCGCCTGGGCGTACAGGTGCACCTGGAAGTACGCTGCCTCCGCCCCCGCGGTGATCGGTGCATCGGCGCCGTAGCGATGGCGGTAACGGCTCACGAAACGGCGGCTCAGCGGAGTGTCCACGGTATCGAACCAGGGCGCGGCGCAGATGTGCCCGGCGCTGACGTGCGCGGGCATCATCGCCACTTCCGCTTCGGTGGTGGACAGGCTGATGATGGGCCGCTGCGCCGGGTCGAAACCGGCTTCGTGGTACGCCCCATACAACGCGGGAATATCGCCGCCCACCACCGTCGAGTAGATCACATCGGGTCGGGTTTCACGCACCCTTGCCATGACGCTGCGGCACGCGTCGATACCGGCGCCGAACGGCAGGTAGATTTCGTCGACCACTTCACCGCCCGCCTGCTCGAACAAGTCACGCATGATGCGGTTGGACTCCACCGGGTACACATAGGGCACGCCGACGAACAGCACCCGGCGGCCGAAATGCTTCAACGCATGGCGGGCCAGCTGCAGGGAATTCTGGTTGGGTGCAGCACCGGTGTAGTAGACAAAAGGGGAATATTCGAAACCTTCATACAGGGTTGGGTAGAACAGCAACCGGCGGCGGCTCTCCACCACCGGTAACACTGCCTTGCGGGTACTGGACATGTGCGTGCCGAACAGCACCTGCACACCGTGCCGGTCACACAGCTCCAGGGCGGCCTGGCGATAGCTTTCCGGAGTAGTGCCGATGGGCAGGCTGACGGCTTCAAGCGGCACACCGTTGATGCCGCCCTGTTCGTTGACTTCATCAATGGCCAGCAGCGTCGCCTGGGCCTGGGTGGCCTCCACGGCGGCGGTCATGCAGGTGCTGGAAAACAGCAGGCCGACCTTCAGGGTCGCGGGTTGCGGGAATGTGGGCATCGGGGGTCTCCGTCATACCAGTCAACGCTGCCGGGGCGTGGCGCAACAGGCGCACGCAGGCGGAACACGACCAGTATGGGGAATGGAACCGGGCAGGGACATGCCTGATTCAGCACCGACGACGTTGTCGGCAAAGCGAGGTGTCGGCACCTGCGAGGAATATCTGCATCGTTGGAGATATTCAGCCTGTCGGAGCAGGCCGGGTGCGTCGATGGGATATTAGACAGCAAATTGCGGGCCAATTCCCCCTCCACCCGGGCGCAGCATGCCGAGGCGCCTAGGGCAAGGCTATCCGGCCGCGCACCAACGGTGGCCGGCCACGCTTCCCCCACCAGCAGACACCGCCCTACGCATCAACGTGGTGCGTGAACACATGAACATGCCCTCCCCTGAATCACCGTGACCTGATTGTTCACAGGTAAAAGGCGGCGCCCGGGTCCTGGCAACGCTTACTGGCCGGTACCGGGCGGCCAAAATAGTACCCCTGGAAGTGCGAACAGCCTTCCTGGATCAGCTGCTGCATCTGCTCAGCGGTCTCGACCCCCTCGGCCGTGGTCTTGATCAACAGGCTGTTGCTCATGCCCGTGATAGCCCGAATGATGGCCAGCGCCTCCTTGCTGTTCTTCATTTCACGCACAAACGACATGTCGATCTTGATCCGGTCGAACGGAAACGAACGCAAATACCCCAGCGACGAGTAGCCTGTGCCAAAGTCATCCAGGGAAATGGCGACCCCCAGTGCCTTCAGCGCCCGCAGGGTGTCGACGTTACTCTCGTTGTCCTCGAGCAAGACCGACTCGGTAATCTCCAGCTCCAGCCGTGCAGGCTCAAGACCCGCGTCACTGAGCGCCAGCGCTACGGCATCCACCAGGCCCGGGTTCTTGAACTGCACCGGCGACAGGTTCACGGCCACGGTCTGGCGCGTGCCCCAGCTGGCGGCTTCCTTGCAGGCCAGGTTGAGGGCGCGGTTACCAACTTCATGGATCAAACCGGTTTCTTCGGCCATGGGAATGAAGTCCATGGGCATGATGGTGCCCTTGGTGGGGTGCTGCCAACGCAGCAGTGCTTCATACCCGCTGACCTCGGCACCGCCGTGGGTGACGATGGGCTGATAGTGCAAATGCAAGTGCCCCAGGTGCAGCGCCGTGCGCAGGTCAGTCTCCAGGGTGCGGCGGTGACGGGCTGCCTCGTCGAGTTGAAACTTGAAGCGCTCGAAGCGGTTGCGCCCGTTGCGCTTGGCTTCATACAACGCCATGTCGGCATAGCCCATCAGTTGCTCGGGCTTGTCGTGGTCCTGTGGCGCCAAGGCGATACCCACGCTTACCCCCACCGTGCAGCTATGCCCGTCAATCAGGAACGGTGGGCGAACGGCCTGAATCAGGCGCTGGGCCATCAGTTCGGCGGCTTCCGCTGTCTCCAGCTCCGGGAGGATCACGGCGTATTCGTCGCCGCCCAGCCGGGCCAGGGTGTCGGCTTCGCGCAGCTCCATTTCCAGACGGCTGCTCAATGCCCGCAGCAACTTGTCGCCGATACCGTGGCCAAGCGAGTCGTTGACGTTCTTGAAGTCGTCCAGGTCCAGGCACAGGGTCGCAGTCATCCGCCCCGAACCCTGGGCCTGCACCAGCGCATCCTTGAGTTTCTGGTGAAACAACACGCGGTTGGGCAACCCGGTAAGCGCGTCATGGTGCGCCATGTGGTGAATCCTGGCATTGGCCTCCAGTTCCACCGTGACGTCTTCCGCCACGAACAGCACATACTCCGCGCCGGTGCCGGGGTCCTGGTTGAGGACCGTGCGGCTTCTGAGCGTGCGGGGGCCGCGGTTAGTGCTGACCCGAGTTTCCACCGTCTTGATGGCGCCGATGTTCAGGTCCTGGCCCATTTGCTGTTCGATGTACGCGGCGGTGTCCGCCGCCAGCGCCTCGCTCATCCGCAGCCCCACCATGCTGGCGCCATTAGGCACGAACAGCGCCTCGGCCTGATGGTTGGCCAGCAGGACCTTGTGGCTCTGCACGTCCTTGACGATAACGCTGGCCGGAATGTTGGATATCACCGAATCCAGGAACCGCGACAACGACGCCATTTCGGCGCTGTATTGCTCTGCACGGACATTGGCCTCCAGCAGTTGCAGTTCCTTGTCGCGCCGCTCGGTGATGTCCCGGGTCACCTTGGCGAAACCGATGACCTGGCCGTCGTCATCGTACACCGCATCAATGACCACACTGGTCCAGAAATGCGAGCCGTCCTTGCGCTGGCGCACCCCCTCGGCCTGGAAGCGCCCTTCTCGGCGGGCCGTTTCCAGGTTGTGCAGCGGCAGCCCGGCGGCGCGGTCCTGGGGGGTATAGAACAGCGAAAAATGCTGGCCGATGATCTCGGCGGCCTTGTAGCCTTTCGCACGTTCGGCGCCGGGGTTCCAGTTCGTGACAATGCCTTGCGGGGAAAGCATGTAGATCGCGTAGTCCACGACACTCTGCACAAGCAGGCGGTACATGGCATCGGAGGCGTCGGTGAACTGCATTTACGGGTCTCGAGCGGGTGGTGGGGCGCTATGGCGTGGGGGGTTGGGAGAAACGGGACTGGCCTGAGCGGTTGATGGCATTATGCCGGCTGACGTGACCTCGGGGTATAGCCCGAAAGTACCGGTTACGGCACGGTCCGATGGCGTCGATCGCGCAAGCCTCGGCATGGGCTGGGCCTTTAGCGTGCCCTTTGCACACAACAGCTGTGCCCACCGGGGCATTAATGCCGCGCGCGCTCCTTCGTATAGTGGCTGCACCACCGACAAAGGAGCCTGACCATGAACAGTGCCTTCACCCCCACCACGACCGTGGACGCCGAATACTTCGAATACAGCAAGGCCGCCAACCCCATCAGCGCCAAGCTGATCAGCCGTGTGCCTTACCACAGCTTCGCGGCCGCGCTCTGCGCCGACGGCCCGTCGCGGGTGGTGCCCCTGGACCTCAGCGAACACCTGGGCTGCGCCGGGCCCGCCACTGGCCCGGGGCTGTGCGCCAACTTCATTCGCTTGAATGCCGGCGAGCGCCTGCGCCTGTCGCCCAACGCCACCTCACAGGTGGTGTACGTGATCGCGGGCGCCGGCAGCCTGCGCCAAGGGGACAGTCAATTGGACTGGTACCAGGGTTGCTTCATCGCACTGCCCGGCCTGCACGCCACCGAGCTGAGCGCCAGTGCCGACAGCCGCTTCTATTACGTGCACGACGAACCGCTGCTGCGCTACCTGGGCGTGACGCCCAGCGAGGATCGTTTCAGCGCCACGCTCTACCCCGCCGAAGTCGCCAATGCCAAGTTGCGCGAGGCTGCCGACGACCCGCGAGCCCAGGACCGCAGCCGCATCAGCATCCTGCTGGGCAACCGGCATTTCCCCCAGACCCGCACCGTGACCCACGTATTGTGGGCCATGTACGGGATCCTGCCGCCAGGCTCGGTGCAAAAACCTCACCGACACCAGTCCATCGCCCTGGATTTCATCATCGATGCACCCCAGGGCTGTTACACCCTGGTGGGCACCGAACTGGACGACGCCGGGCAGATCCGCAACCCCACTCGCGTTGACTGGGCCCCCGGCCTGGCCTTCGTCACGCCCCCCGGGTACTGGCATGCCCACTACAACGAATCGGATCGCGAAGCGTTTCTTATCCCCATTCAGGACGCCGGGCTGCAAACCCACCTGCGCGCCCTGGACATCCGCTTCAGTTGAGCCAGTACGGCGGCGTGCCGATGCGTTCGACCATGAAGTCGATGAAGCTGCGCACCTTGGACGAAACGATCCGTTTGGGCGGGTAGACGAACCACAGCGCCGCTTCGCCCGAGGGCACCTGCCAGTCCGCCAGCCAGCGTTGCAGGCGGCCACTGCCCAGGCCGTCAGCGGCCAACCAGCAGGGCAACAGCGCCACGCCCAGGCCCTGCTCCACGGCCAGCCGGCGGGCGTCCAGGTCATTGATGCGCAGCGCACCCTGCAGGGTCACTGTCACACGGGCGTGTTCACGGCAGAACACCACCTCGTCGGCAGCTGGCGCGCCCAGGATCGCCGGGTAGTCCGCCAAGCGTTGTGGCGCCTCGGGCGCGGCATGCCCCGCAGCGAAGGCCGTGCCCACGCACAGCACCCACTGTTCACTCGCCAGCTTGCGTGCCTTGAGGCCGGAGTCGGGCAAGGTACCGCGACGGATCGCCAGGTCCATGCCGCTCTCGATCAGGTTCACCCGCGCGTCATCCAGCACCAGCTCCACCTGGATATCCGGGTAGCGCCGCTGGAAATCCCCGAGCCAGGGCAGTACGTGGTGGCGGCAAAAGGCCGGTGGCACGCTGACCTTGAGCAGGCCGCGCGGGTGCTGGTTCAAGGCGCCCGTAGCGGCGCGCGCCTGTTCCAGTTCCGCCAGCACCCGCCTGGCGTGGTGCAGAAACGTCTGCCCGCCTTCGGTCAGGTGCAGGGTGCGGGTCGAGCGGTTGAACAGGGCGATGCCCAGGTCCTGTTCCAGGTCCTTCACGTAACGCGACACCGTCGAGGCCTTGATTCCCAGGCGCTCGGCGGCGCGGGAAAAGTTGTTGCCGTCGGCGGCCTCGATGAAGGCAGTCAGTGCGGCGAAATAATCCACGGGAAAGCTCCATTGGCCGGGGTCCCGCCATGATGGCATGCATCGCACGATGTTGGCGGGACCGAAGGGGGCCGGTCAGGCCGACCCGGGCACGCGCCGGCGGCGCAGCCACCAGCCCAGCAACGCCAGCACCGCCACCCCACCCACCACCATGGCCGGCACGATGTACGGCTGCACCACCGCCAGCAATGGTTTCTCGCCCCCTTGGCGAGCGATCATCACATCATGGGCGCTGACGGCATGGGACGGGTTGCCGAAGTTGCGCAGCACGTAATTGGCGATGTCGGCGATCTGCTGGTCGTTCAACTGCGCCACATAGCTGACCTCGTCGAAACGTGGCATCAGCACATGATGCCCAGCTTCCTGGCGGTCCACGCCATACAGGATGGCGGCCACCAGGTTGGCGGAATTGGCCATGCCGGTGGCGGTGTTGTGGAATAGCGACGGGTAGGCCTGGTTGGCACTGCCCTGCCCGCCCGGCTGGTGGCAGCTGGCGCAGTAGCCGCTGTACAGCTGGGCGCCAGTACGCACGCTGTCGTGGGCATTGGACGGCGCCATGCCGCGCACCTGATCTTCACCGCTATGGGCCGAGCCGTACTCGTACGCTGGGCGCACCTCACCTTCACTGCGCACAGACGCGGTGCTCTTGAGGTACGCCGCGATGGCCTGAAGGTCGGTATCCGGCAGGAATTGCAGGCTGTTCTGCACCGCCTCGGCCATGCCGCCGCCCGCCTGGTTCTTGCCCTCGGCATGGCCGGTGCGCAGGTACTGCACCAGCTCCGCGTCGCTCCAGCCACCAATGCCGCTGACCTTGTCGGAGGTGATATTGGGCGCGTACCACGGCCCCACCATGCCGCCGGACAGGGCTTTGTCCTTGATCTCCGCCATCAGCGGGTTGCGCGGCGTGTGGCAAGCGCCACAGTGTTCAAGGGTGTTGGTCAGGTATTCGCCGCGCACCAGCTCCGGGGTTGGCAACGGCGCTGCCCGGGTGGTGCGGCTGTCGAGGAACAGCAGGTTCCAGCCGGCCATGGACAGGCGAATATTGAAGGGAAAGTTCAGCGCCGTGGTCGGCGCCGGGGTGTCGATAGGCGCCACCGCGTGCATGAAGTAGGCATACAGCGCCGCCACATCACTGTCACTCATGTGCACGTACGAGGTGTAGGGCATCGCCGGATACAGGTAACTGCCGTCGGCGCGCACGCCATCGCGCACCGCGTGGGCAAACTGCGCCTCGGTGTAGTGGCCGATGCCGGCGATTTTCGACGGGGTGATGTTGGTGGAATAGATCGACCCGAACGGCGAGTTGATCGCATAGCCGCCGGCGAAGGACTGGCCGCTGTCAGGCACCGTATGGCACGCCATGCAATCGGCCGCCACCGCCAGCCGGCGGCCCTGCTCTTCCTGGGACAGCACGCCGCCAACGGGCGTCACCGCCGGAGCCGGCACGGTGTCCTGGGCACGGGCCAGGCCCGCGACCGCCAGCATCGCCACCAGCAGGTGGGCTTTGAAGGTAAAGGTCATGTGCTCAACCCCGCGCCAGTGCTTTGCTCATGTCGTCGGCGGCCTTGATCGCCAGCGCCGCCATGGTCAGGGTGGTATTGACGACGCTGGCCGAGGCCATGGCGCCGCCACCGGGCAGCCACAGGTTGGCATGGTCGTGGGTACGGCAATCGCCGTTGACCACCGAATCACGCGGGTCGTTGCCCATGATGGTGCCGCCCATGATGTGGTTGTTGGCGTTCAGGCTGGTGGTGATGACCAACTCGGTGGCGCCGAACAGGCTGCCAATGTGCTCCAACTGCGCATGGGCCGCCTCGGCGCCCTTGCGCACGTAGTCGCCCACGTCGTAGTAGATATCCGGGCACGCCAGGCCATGGGGGTCCTTGCGGGTGGCGCTCAGGGTCAGGCGGTTGTTGGGGTCCGGCAACGGCTCCAGGCTGATGGAGAGGTCGACGCCGTGGGTGGAGCGACGGCGGATCTCGGCCTCCAGCGCCTTGCCCACCAGGCCCATGGCCAGGGCTTGTTCGGTGGCCTTGGCGACCTGGGTGATGTTGTTGAGGATCATCTTGTTGGCCGAGTACTTGGCGCGGAAGTCACCATCACGCGGGCCGACGATGCAGCTGCTCTGGGCCGGGCCGCGGCCAATCCACAGCGGTTCGTTGGCCAGGAACGAACAGTGGAAGCCGGAGTGGTCCATCATGTTGCGCCCCACCTGGTCGGACGAGTTGGCGATACCGTGGGGGTTGCGCTCGTTGGCCGCCAGCAACAGCAGGCGCGGGGTTTCCAGGCTGTTGCAGGCCAGGGCGAAAACCTTGCCGCTGGCCTTGTGCGACGTGCCATCAGGGCTCAGCCAGTGCACCGCGGTCACCCGGTTGCCTGCATCGGTGTCGATCTTGTAGACCACCGCTTCGGTCAGGGCCAAGGCACCGTTGCGCTCGGCTTCCTCCACGGTGTGGATGGCGTTGTACATGGCGCCGATCGGGCAGATAGGCTGGCAGTTGTTGTTGCCACAGCAGGTCGGCCGGCCTTTCCACGGACGCGTGCTACGGCCCTGGGGAATGGGGATGTGCTTGTAGCCGTGGGCATTGACCACTTCCGCGAAGCGCTTGTCACCGTAGCCCCACGGCACCATGTCCATGGGGTACGGCTGGCTGCGCTCGCGCGGGCTTTGCATGTCCGGGTCGCTGGGACCGGCCACGCCCATGGCTTGCTCGGCGCGGCAATAGTAGGGTTCCAGTTCGTCGTAGCTGATCGGCCAGTCACGGCCCACGCCGTATTCGGACTGCATGCGCAGGTCCACCGGCAAGTGCCGCCAGCACGAGGCAGCCCAGTGCCAGGTGGTGCCGCCCAGGGTGCGCAGGTAACCCTGCTGGAAGCTGCTGCCGCTGGGGCCGCTGAGCCCCACGTAGTTGTTCTTCGGAAAGTACAGCGGCGCGGGTGCGTGTTCGGCTTGCGGGTACAGGCCCTGGAAGTCCGAACCGATGCGGTTGTCGAACGGCATGTTGCGCCAGTTCTCCACCGCCTGGGCGCGCTGAATGCGCAGGCCCGCTTCGAGAATCAGCACCGAGTGCCCCTCGGCCACCAACTGGTTGGCGATCAACGCCCCGGCCACGCCGGAACCCACCACGACCACGTCAGCGGTCACGTCGCCATTGGCGTCAAATACCGGCTTTCTCATGCTGCGCTCCTCGGGCCGTAGATCGATGCACTGGCATCGGGAATGGCGGCGGTCCACCACAGCGGGCCATTGCCGCAATAGGTGGGCACGATCAATCCATCGCTGGCGGGGCGGTACATGAGCGCATCCTTGTAAGTAATCAGCACCGCGTCCTGGCCGTGGCCGACGGTGCCCTTGAACCACGCCGCCACCAGGGCCAGGGCGGCATCTGCTTCATTGATCTGCCGCGCGGCAGCCAACAGCGCCTCGGCGCTCTCGCGGTTGGCCGGCACGGCGGCCAGCGTGCTCAGGTTGGCCAGGGACGCAGCCATGGTCGGCTGCCTGGCTACCAACGCCTGGGCGATGCGCCCGGCGATCAGCGGGTCGAGGTCGTCGTAGCCCGTCAGCACCTGGGACACCAGGAAAAAGCCGTGCGCGTCCACCTGCGGGCCGGCGGCCTGGGCCAACGGCGACCAGCCCAGGCTGCTGGCCATGGCAGCCTGGAGGGCGGCCACGGCAAAAGCGGTCAGCACCGTGCGGCGTTTGAGCGGTGCGTGCCACGGGGAGGGTTGGGAAGCATCAGGTTCAGGGGCTTGCATGGGTATTCTCTCGGTCAGGCAAGGCGTGGCCACGGGGGTCCGGGCGCTGTTATTACTGGACTGAAACCGGTTTCAGAGGCACGCCAAAAAAAACCTGCTCGGGGCTCCGGGCAGGTCTTCCATGGGTGTCGAGGGTGGCTTCCAGCCAGCGGCCGCAAACGTGTGCGGCAGAGTGTCGCGCAGGGTATACCAAAGCGCTGGCGACGCAAGATTAAATTGCTTACATCTTTGGTAAATCACTGTTTCGAAAAGGGTAATGATCCGCTGTGGGCATCGAGCGCGCCAGCCTACCGGCGCGTGCGCCAGGCCTGATGCGGCAAAGACTGGCGTCAAGCGGCGACCTTCTGCCGCTTTCTTGACCGGGTACGCAGCCTCGGCAACGGCTGCTCCCCGTGAACACTGGCCCAAACCCCATGCCCCCATCCTTGGCACTCATCTTGCTGCACGTGACCACCACCCGACACACTCAGGAGGTGAAGGATGTTCATCACCAACAGCACGACACAGCACATCGCTGTGAAAACCCCTGCCGCGGCGACGTTGACCGCCGCGGACAAGGACCAGTACACCACGGTCGCCACCTCGGCGACGCCGCTGACCGCGACGACGTCCAGCAGCACCGACGATTCGGCGCAGACCAGCAGCGACAGTTCGAGCTACGACGAAGCCTTTGCCAGGATGATGGTCAACCTCAAGGCTGCGACCGCCAACACCACTGACGACACCACCGAGGCCCAGGCCGCGACGGCGTCGGTAGCCTCGGCGGTGGCCGCCGCTGACAACAGCGGCGTGCAGACCACGACTGCGGCGGCATCGGACTCGCAAGCCAATGCCGCGAGCCTGGCCGTGGCCGCGTCGGATTTGACCGGCAGCACCAGCAGCACTGCCAGCTCGGCCAGCGATCAGTTCCAGCAGTACATGAGCGAGAGCGACGCCGAGAAAATGCGCCAGGAACTGACGGGTGTCAGCAAGGACGAGTATGACGCCATGACGCCTGATCAACAGGCCGCCGTGGACAAGAAAGTCGCCGACCTGACCAAGGAAAAGACCCAGGTAGCGCAGGACACCATCAACACCAAGATCGCCATGCTCAAGGCCGAGATGGCCTGATCACGGTAGCGCACTGCCCCCTGCCCGGTTTTACCGGGCAGGGGTAGTCGTTCAGCCTCGCAGCAGGCGCTCTGCCGCCACCGGCTTGAGCCGCGGCGTCAGCAGGTGAATGACCACGATCGCCACCAGGTAGGCACTGCCGGCCACGATGAAAATCGGCTGGTAGGACTTGAACACGTCCAGGATATAGCCGTTGTAGGTGGTCATCAGCATGCCGCCCATGGCGCCCGCCGTGCCGCCGATACCGATCACCGACGCCACCGCCTGTTTCGGGAACAGGTCGGAAGGCAAGGTCATCAGGTTGGCCGACCACGCCTGGTGCGAAGCCGCCGCCAGGCCAATGATGGCCACCACCAACCACAGGCTTGAGACGAACTGGGCGGTGACAATAGGGATCACCGCCAACGCGCAGAGCAGCATGGTGGTCTTGCGCGCCGCGTTGGCGCTCCGCCCGTTCTTCAACTGCCGGGACGAACCCCAGCCACCCAGTACCGACCCCACGTCAGCCAGCAGGTACACCGCGATCAGCGGCGGGCCGAAGGACTTCAGGTCCAGGCCATAGGTCTTGCCCAGGAAGTCCGGCAGCCAGAACAGGTACAGCCACCAGATGGGGTCGGTGAGAAATTTGCCGGCCGCGTAGGCCCAGGTTTCGCGAAAGGTCAGCAGCTTGAACCAGGAGAATTTCGCCGGTGTAGCGTCGACCGGCAGCGATGGGTCGGTGTCGCTCTGGATGTAGGCCAGCTCCTTGGCACTGACCTTCTCGTGCTGTTGCGGGCTGCGATACATCAGCATCCAGGCGATCAGCCACAGCGCGGTGACCACGCCAATGGAGATGAACGCCGCGCGCCAGCCCCAGGCCAACGTGATGGCCGGCACCAGCAGCGGGGTCACGATGGGGCCGAAGGCGGTGCCGGCGTTGAAGATCCCGGTGGCCTGGGCCCGTTCCTTCTGCGGAAACCATTCCGACACGGCTTTCAGGCTGGCGGGAAAACTGCCCGATTCGCCAAAGCCCAGGGCAAAGCGCGCCAGAGCGAACTGCGTCACTCCCTGCACCAGCCCGTGGCCGATGCTGGCCAAGGTCCACAAGGTGAACGCCAGGGCATAACCGATGCGCACACCGACCTTGTCGATGATGCGCCCGAATGTCAGAAAACCAATGGCATAGGCGCACTGGAACCAGAACACGATGGTGGCGTAGTCGGTCTCCGACCATTTCAGGTCGGCGGTGAGGGTAGGCTTGAGGATGCCGATCATCTGCCGGTCGATGTAGTTGATGCCGATGGCGACGAACAACAGCGCACAGATGGTCCAGCGGTAACGGCTGGTGAGGGGGCGTGACGCGGACGGGGCGGCCTGCGACTGGGGCGCAGGCCCGATATCGATGGTCATGCTGCGGCTTCCTGTTTTTGTTTTTATGGGTCCACTCGACAGCAGGGCGGTGGATTTGTATGACATCGTATGACGAGCATTGCAGGGTGTCAAATGTCCGCTCTGGGCGCCTGTGCGGCTTCAAATCTTCGCTGGCAAACCGGCGCCAATAGTATGACCGTGACTGCCCCAGGGGGTCAGCCGCTCGCCAAGGTACGACAACAGCGCCTGCACCTTGGGCAGGTTCTCGCGGCTTTTCAGCCATACCAGGTTCATGGGCAAGCCATCGGTGGCCAAGTGCGGCAGCACTTCCACCATCGCGCCGCTGTCCAGGTGTTTCTGCGCCAGCCAGGTAGGCAACTGGGCGATACCCAGGCCCGCGAGCACCGCCATGACCTCGCCTTCGCCATCGCCCACCGCCACGTGGGGGTGCATGATGCGTCGCTCCAGGTCCCCCGGTTGGCTGCCCTTGAAATACCAGGGGTTGACCATGCCGTCGTTCTGGCCGTAGCCCACGCATTGGTGGTGCTCCAGGTCAGGCGCCGACAGCGGCGTGCCGTGCTCGCGCAGGTACTGGGCCGAGGCACAGAAGATCAGCCGTTGGGTGCCGAAGAAACGGTGGCCCACGGCCGATGACCAGGCATCCGACCCCCCCAGGCGCACGACGATGTCGATCCCTTCGTGCACCGGGTCCACAAAGCGGTCGGAGAATGAAACGTGAGGCTGCAAGCGAGGGTGCTGGCGGACGAACTTGAGAATCAGCGGCAGCACATGCAGGCGCCCATACGACGCTGGCAGGTCGATGCGCACCTTGCCGTGGGGCTCCGTCTGTTCCAGGGCCAGCACGCCCTCCACCTCTTCCAGGTCCGACAATACGGTGGCGCAGGTGCGGTAAAAGGTCTGGCCGGCTTCGGTCAACGCCAGGCGCCGCGTGGTGCGTTGGAACAGCCGCGTGCCCAGGCGCGCCTCAAGGCGCGCGACGCTTTTGCTCACTGCCGAACCCGTGAGGTTCAGGCGCTCGGCGGCGGCGGTGAAACTGCCCAGGTCCGCCACGGTGACGAACACATCCAGGCCCTTGAGGCGTTCAGAAGAATACATCGGCACCCTCATTGATGAATTTGATTCAGATCAGATAGTCGTAAATGCCAAAGATGAACATGAATTTCTCCAATAGCCTAGTCGCATCTATTATTGGAGCACCCTGTTCATGTCCTCGCCCACGCTGGCCCACGCCACGCCCACCGCCCCTGCCACTGCGCACACGGGGGTACCGATCCTGATCATGATGGTGGCCGCGTTCATCATCGTGACCACCGAATTCCTCATCGTCGGCCTGCTGCCCGCCCTGGCCCGCGACCTGAACATCTCCATCGCCCTGGCCGGCCAGGTGGTGACCTTGTTTGCCTTCACGGTGATGCTATTCGGACCGGTGCTGACCGCACGTCTGGCCCACGTGCCACGCAAGCAGCTGTTCACGGCGATCCTGCTGATATTCGCGGCCTCGAATGTGTTGGCGGCGTTGTCCACCAACATCTGGATGATGGCGGTTGCCCGCTTCATACCCGCCCTGGGGCTGCCGGTATTCTGGGGCACGGCCAGCGAAACGGCCGGGCAATTGGCCGGGCCGGGCAATGAAGGCAAGGCCGTGTCGAAGGTGTACCTGGGTATTTCCGCGGCGCTGGTGTTCGGTGTGCCGCTGGGCACCGTGGCGGCCGATAGCATCGGCTGGCGCGGCAGCTTCTGGGTATTGGCCGGCGTGTCGCTGCTGATCGCGCTGCTGATGCACTGGCGCATGCCAACCCTGCCCGCCTCGCCCAAGGCTGACCAGGCAGCGCCGCAGACTGCCATCCTGCGCCAGCCACGTTTCCTTGCGCACGTGCTGCTGTCGGTCGTGGCGTTCACGGCCATGTTTACCGCCTACACCTACCTGGCCGACCTGCTCGAACGCCTGGCCGGCATTCCCCCCAGCCAGGTGGGGTGGTGGCTGATGGGCTTCGGCGCGGTGGGCATGCTGGGCAACCAGTGGGGCGGCAGCCTGGTGGACCGGCGGCCGCTGGGGGCGATGGTGCTGTTCTTGCTGGTGATGGGCGCAGGCATGCTGGCCGTGGTGCCCCTGGCAGCGAACCACCTGGGCCTGGTGGCCGCGCTGGTGGCCTGGGGCATCGGCTACACCGCACTGTTCCCGGTGTGCCAGGTGCGGGTCATGCAGGCCGGCGGCAGCGCCCAGGCACTGGCGGCGTCGCTGAACATCTCGGCCGCCAACGCCGGGATTGGTCTGGGGGCCATCGTCGGTGGCGTGGGCATTCGTGATTATGGCGTGGGTTCGGTGGGGGTGATCGCCACCGCACTGGCAGCCGTGGCCGTGGTCATCGCCCTGTTGATGATGCGCCGCAAGGGCTGACGTCGGCACGATGCTGCCCGACATCGCGACGGGCTGGCGGGTTTACAGACTTGCGACACTCTACCCTGCCAGACCGCCGCTGGAGCCTCGCCCCCGGTGCCCCGGGGAGCAACATGGTGTTAAATAGTCGTTCAGGTTGTCTGTACCCAACCTGTGGCCCACGCCCCAGCGACGAGAATTGTCTATGAACACCCACATCCCCGCCTTCCTGCCAGTGGTGCCCGCATGATCGAGGTCACCGAAGTGTCCATCGCCCACTTGCGAACCGCCCTGGAATCAGGCCAGACCACCGCCGTGGAACTGGTGCAGGCGTACCTGGCCCGCATCGACACCTACGATGGCGAGCTCAATGCCGTGGTAGTGCGCAACCCCCAGGCGCTGGCCGAAGCCCAGGCTTCGGACGCCCGCCGCGCCCGTGGCGAAACCCTCGGCCCGCTGGACGGCATCCCCTACACCGCCAAGGACAGTTACTTGGTGAAGGGCCTGACGGCCGCTTCAGGCAGCCCGGCCTTCGCGGATCTTGTCGCCTACCGTGACGCTTTCACCATCGAGCGCCTGCGGGCCGCCGGCGCCATCTGCCTGGGCAAGACCAACATGCCGCCCATGGCCAATGGCGGCATGCAGCGTGGCGTTTATGGCCGCGCCGAAAGCCCCTATAACGCGGGTTACCTGACCGCGCCGTTCGCCTCGGGCTCCTCCAACGGCGCCGGCACCGCCACCGCCACCAGCTTCGCCGCCTTCGGCCTGGCCGAGGAAACCTGGTCCAGCGGCCGTGGCCCGGCTTCCAACAACGGCTTGTGCGCCTACACGCCCTCACGCGGGGTGATCTCGGTGCGCGGCAACTGGCCGCTCACGCCGACCATGGACGTGGTCGTGCCCTACGCCCGCACCATGGCCGACCTGCTGGAGGTCCTGGACGTGGTGGTGGCCGAGGACCCGGACACCCGCGGCGACCTCTGGCGCCTGCAACCCTGGGTACCTATTCCCAGCGTCAGCTCGGTGCGCCCGCCCAGCTACCCGGCCCTGGCCGCGCAGCCGGCGGCGTTGGCGGGCAAGCGCCTGGGCGTGCCACGCATGTTCATCAACGCTGACCCCGAGGCCGGCACCGCTGAAACGCCCGGCATCGGCGGGCCCACCGGCCAGCGCATCCATACCCGCGCCAGTGTCATCGACCTGTGGCAGCAGGCACGCCAAGCCCTGGAAGCCGCCGGCGCCGAGGTGGTGGAGGTCGACTTCCCCCTGGTGTCCAATTGCGAAGGCGACCGCCCCGGTGCGCCGACGGTGTTCACCCGTGGGCTAGTGTCGCCCGAGTTCATGCACCATGAACTATGGGACCTGAGCGCCTGGGCCTTCGATGACTTCCTGCAGGCCAATGGCGACCCACACCTCAACCGTCTCAAGGACGTGGACGGTCCGAAGATTTTCCCCCACGACCCCGGCACCTTGCCCAACCGTGAAGGCGACCTGGCGGCCGGCATGGACGAGTACGTGCGCATGGCTGAGCGCGGCATCACCCCGTGGGACCAGATCCCGACGTTGCCAGACGGCCTGCGCGGCCTGGAACAGACCCGGCGCATCGACCTGGAAGACTGGATGACCGCCCTGAAGCTCGACGCCGTGCTGTTTCCCACCGTGGCCGACGTGGGCCCGGCCGACGCCGACGTCAACCCGGCCTCGGCGGACATCGCCTGGAGCAATGGCGTGTGGGTGGCCAACGGCAACCTTGCGATCCGCCACCTGGGTGTGCCCACGGTCACCGTGCCCATGGGCGTGATGGCCGACATCGGCATGCCGGTGGGCCTGACGTTCGCCGGCCGTGCCTATGACGACTCGGCGCTGCTGCGCCTGGCGTCGGCGTTCGAAGCCACTGGCAACAAACGCCAGGTCCCTCCGCGCACACCGCCGCTGGGCTGAGGCCGCATGGTCGCGTGGTGTCAGGCATACACCACGCGACATGGCGCGGCCAAGTCCGCGGCGTGCGCGTAATGTGCCTATTCGACCGAGACTCCAGAACACCCCCCTGCGCGACCCGCTGCGCCGCAAGAAATTAAGTTTCACCCGCACAACTAATTTCCCCCCCTATTGTCACTGTTTGACTAATAATCAGTGCGGCGCGAAAGCGCCCCACCGAGTAGAAAACACCGAGGAGCACACGCACATGGCAGCACTGCAGCAACGTACCCTGGACGCCCTGAACAAAGCGCACGCCGATCTGGTCGCCCAGTGGTTCAAGGATCTGGAAAACACCGGTGCCACCCGCAACCTCAAGGACGACGAAGTGCGCAAGCAGTGCGGCGAATTCCTGGGCCTGGTCACCCAGGGTTCGCAGAACGGTGATTCCAAGAACCTGGCCAGCAGCAACTGGGAGCCCGCCCGCCAGTTCCTCGAAAAGCTGTCCCATAGCCGCGCCATGGCCGGCCAGGACTCGCAGCAGACCGCCGCGTTCATCTTCTCCCTCAAGGGCCCGTTGTTCGGCCTGCTGCAACGTAAATTCGAAGCCAGCCCTGCGACCTTGGCCGACCAGCTCTGGGAAATCTCCGAGCTGCTGGACGGGTTGGGTATGCACACCATCCGCACCTTCCAGAAATCCCGTGAAGCGGTGATCAAGCGTCAGCAGGAAGAACTGCTGGAGCTGTCCACCCCGGTGGTCAAACTGTGGGAAGGCGTGCTGGCCCTGCCAATGATCGGCACCCTGGACTCCCAGCGCACCCAGGTGGTGATGGAGTCGCTGCTGCAGCGCATCGTCGACACCGGTTCGGAAATCGCCATCATCGACATCACCGGCGTGCCCACCGTGGACACCCTGGTCGCCCAGCACCTGCTCAAGACCGTGACCGCCATCCGCCTGATGGGTGCCGACTGCATCATCAGCGGCGTGCGCCCACAGATCGCCCAGACCATCGTGCACCTGGGCCTCGACCTGCAGGGCGTGGTCACCAAGGCCAACCTGGCCGACGCCCTGGCCCTGGCCCTGCGCCGCCTGGGCGTGACCGTCGGCAAGGCGGTCTGAGCCTATGGATCGCATCCCTATTCTGCAGATGGGCAGCTTCCTGCTCGTCACCATTCAGGTCGACATGCATGACCAGCTGGCGCTGACCTTGCAGGACGACCTGTCCGAGCGCATCAGCCGCACCTCGGCGCGCGGTGTGTTGATCGATATCTCTGCCCTGGACATCGTCGATTCGTTCATCGGCCGCATGATCGGCACCATCTCGGGCCTGTCACGGATCATGGACGCCGAGACCGTGCTGGTCGGCATGCAGCCTGCCGTGGCCATTACCCTGGTGGAGCTGGGCCTGACGTTGCCAGGCGTCAGCACCGCCCTCAATGTCGAGCGCGGCATGAAACTGCTGCAAGACCGAGTGGCTACGCAATGACCGTCCTCTCCAGCGGCACCCAACCGGTACGCATCGAGCAGGACGTGGTGCTGGCCCGCCAGACCGCCCGCAAGCTGTGCACCGACTGTGGCATGCGCCTGATCGACCTGACCAAGCTGGTGACGGCAGTCAGCGAGCTGGCGCGCAACACCATGGTGTATGGCGGCGGTGGCGACATGGACTGGCAGATCGTCGAGCAGAACGGCCGCACCGGCCTGCGCCTGACCTTCCGCGACGAAGGCCCCGGCATCCCCGACATCAAGCTGGCCCTCACCGATGGCTGGACCTCGGGCGGCGGCCTGGGCCTGGGCCTGACCGGGGCGCGCCGGCTGGTGGACGACTTCGAGCTGGACACCGCACCGGGCGCGGGCACACGGGTGACCATTACGCGATGGACATGACGTTCCCGAGTGCCCTCACCCAGGTGCTGGTGATGGAAGACAGCAGCCAGATCGGCCATGCCCGGCGCACGGCGCAGAAGCTGGCCGAACGCCTGGGCTTCGACGAAACCGATGCCGGCCGGGTGGCTCTGGTGGTCACCGAGCTGTGCAGCAACATCCTCAAGCACGCCGGCCATGGCGAACTGCACCTGCGCACCCTGCCCCGGCCCGACGGCGCCGGGGTGGAGGTCATCGCCGTGGACCGCGGCGCTGGCTTTGACCGCAGCGCCTGCCTGGCCGACGGATTTTCCACCGGCGGTACCCAAGGCATCGGCCTGGGTGCCATCGACCGCCAGGCCCAGGTGTTCGACCTGTACGCCGACGAGCGCGGCGCCGTGGTGCTGGCGCGCTTCTGGCGCCGGGGTGACAAGGCCCCGGACCTGGCCATTGGCGTCAGCCAGCATTCGCTGCACGACGACCCGGCCTGCGGTGATGCCTTCCAGGTGCACGTCAGCGACCAGGGCATCAGCGCCGTGGTCATCGACGGCCTGGGCCATGGCGAAGACGCCGAACATGCGGCCCGCGCTGGCACCCGGGCCTTTGCCCTGGCGCCGTTCAGCAACCCCGTGGGGTTGATGGAGGACATGCACCAGGCCATGAACGGCAGCCGCGGCGGCGCGGTGGCGGTGGCCCAGTTCGACGCCAGGGCCGACCGTCTGGAATTCGTCGGTATCGGCAACATCGGCGCCACCCTGCTGGCCGCCGACCGCAGCCGCGGGCTGGCCTCGCACCCGGGCATCGTCGGCGGCCAATACCGCAAGGCCCAGGGCTTCGACTATGCTCAGGTCAGCGGCCAGTGCCTGATTCTCTACAGCGACGGCCTGCAATCGCGCTGGAACCTGCGCGAGTACCCAGGCCTGATTTTCCGCCACCCCGCGGTGATCGCCACGGTGCTGCACCGCGACTTCTGTCGCGGGCGCGACGATGTTACCGTGCTGGTCATTACCCTGGAGCTGCCCAATGCCTGAACTTCCCACCCTTTCCAACGCCGCCTACGAGGCGCGCATTGCCCAATTGGAAAGCGAAGCACAGGCCCTGCGGGTCGAACTGGAAGAAACCAACCAGGGCGTGCTGGCCCTGTATGGCGAACTGGACAACCAAGCCGAGGAACTGCGCCAGGCCTCGGACCTCAAGAGCCGCTTCCTGTCCTACATGAGCCATGAATTTCGCACCCCGCTGGGCTCGATCCTGAGCATCGCCAGCCTGCTCAGCGACGAGCTCGACGGGCCGCTGAGCCCCGAGCAGCACAAGCAGGTGGCGTTCGTCAGCGGGGCAGCGCGCGAGCTCAGCGACATGGTCGACGACCTGCTGGACCTGGCCAAGATCGAAGCCGGGCGCATCAGCATTTCGCCGGCCTGGTTCGACATGTTCGACCTGTTCTCGGCGCTGCGCGGCATGTTCCGGCCCATTGTCGACATGTCCCAGGTGGACCTGATCTTCGAAGAGCCGGTGGGCCTGCCGCGGCTGTACAGCGATGACAAGAAGCTGGCGCAGATCCTGCGCAACTTCATTTCCAACTCGCTGAAGTTTACCCAGCGCGGCTACGTGCGTATTTCGGCCAGCCTGGAGAACGAACGCGAGGTACGCTTCGCCGTCAGTGACACTGGCATCGGTATCCCCCCCGAGCTCCACGACACCCTGTTCGAAGACTTCAGCCAGGTGGACTCGCCGCTGCAGAAACGCTTGCGCGGCACCGGCCTGGGCCTGTCGCTGTGCAAGCGCTTCGCTGCGCTGCTGGGCGGCCAGGTGGGGGTTACCAGCGAGCCGGGCGTGGGCTCGACCTTCTATGTGATCATTCCGCTGGCCATGGCCCAGGACACTGCTGATGAAGGATGAACCCAGCCTGCTGATCGTCGATGACAACAGCGCCACTCGCTATGCCCTGCGCCGGCGCCTGGAGCGGCATGGCTACCGCTTGCAGGAGGCTGGCACCGGTACCGAAGGGCTGGCGCTGATCGCCGCGCAGAGCTTCGACGCACTGATCCTGGACGTCAACCTGCCGGACATGAGTGGCTTCGACATCGTCCGCCAGCTGCGCGCCGACCCGCGCACGGCGCTGCTGCCGGTGATTCATGTGTCGGCGGCGTCGATCCAGACCGGTGACATCATCACCGGCCTGGACAACGGTGCCGATGCCTATCTGATTCACCCCGTGGACCCGGACGTGCTGCTGGCCACCCTGCGCACGTTGCTGCGGGTGCGCGACACCGAACACGCGCTGCGCGAGAGCGAAGCGCGGTTCCGGGAAATCTTCGTCAACATCGCCGCCCCCATCGCGGTAATGGACGCCACCCTCGATGTGGTGGAATGCAACCAGGCCTTCACCGACCTGATTCAGGACAACCTGGGTAGCGAGCGGCTGCAGCACTGCTTCGCCGCCGACCAGGACGACGTGCTGAACGAACTGCGCCTGCGCCTGGCCATCGGCGAGCGCTGGCGCGGCACCCTGAACATGCGCGTCGACGGGCAGCTGCGCGAGACCGAGTGGCAGATCAGCCCCTACCGCACCCCGGGGCACAGCCTGGTGTTCGTCGAGGACGTCACCGAGCACCGCCAGCGCGAGCGCTCGCACCGTCAGGAGCTGGACAGCGCCAACGACCAGCTGGCCAAAGAAGTGGCCGAGCGCGCCCGTACCGAAGCGCAGTTGCTGCAAGCGCAGAAAATGGACGCCCTGGGCAAACTGACCGGCGGCATCGCCCACGACTTCAACAACCTGCTCACTGGCATCATCACGGGCCTGGAGCTGATCAAGAAACGTATCAGCGAAGGTCGTAACGATGCCGTGCTGCGCTATACCGACGCGGCCCTGGGCTCGGCCACCAGTGCCGCGGCGCTGACCCACCGGTTGCTGGCCTTCGCCCGCCAACAACCGCTGGACACCCGCGCCACCGACGTCAACGAACATATCCTGTCGCTGGAAGACCTGCTGCGACGTACCATCGGCGAGCACATTCAGCTTGAGCTGGACCTGACCAGCAAGGCGGCCATCGCGCTGGTCGATCCGATCCAGCTGGAAAGCGCGGTATTGAACCTGGTCATCAACGCCCGCGACGCCCTGCCCAGCGGCGGCCACGTTCGCGTGAGCACCTTCGCTGCCCGCTCCCACGGCGACCTGAAACTGGCCGACGGCGCTTACGTGGTACTGAGCGTGCAGGATGACGGCGTGGGCATCGAGCATGGTGTGATCGGCAAGGTATTCGACCCTTTCTTCACCACCAAGCCACTGGGCCAGGGTACAGGCCTCGGGTTGTCGACCATTTACGGCTTCGCCCACCAGTCGGGCGGTGACGTGCGCATTCGCAGCGTGGTCGGCCATGGCACGGAAGTCACCTTGCTGCTGCCCGCCGGGCAGGACGCCGACCTGCAAGATAGCGTGCCCCTGCCCCAGGCCCACAACGGCCATGGCGAACACATCCTGGTGGTGGAAGACATGGCCGCGGTGCGCCTGTTCGTCACCGAAGTGCTGGTGGACAGCGGCTACCGCTGCACCCAGGCCGAGGATGTGCACCACGCCGTGCAATTGCTGCACAGCGACCCCAGCATCGACCTGCTGCTGACCGACGTTGGCTTGCCGCACATGAGCGGCCGCGACCTGGCCGACATCGCCCGCCACCACCGTGCCGAACTGCCGGTGCTGTTCATGACCGGCTATGCCGAAAACGCCGTCAGCCGCCAGCACTTCCTTGGCCAGGGCATGGACATGGTCATCAAGCCGTTCCAGATCACCGAGCTGGTCAACAAAGTGCGCCGCATGCTCGACACCGCCCCGCAAATCCCACAGGTGTAGCGGCCTCGCGCCGCAGCCTGCTTGTAGCGCGTAGCAGCGGACCTGGCCGCGTCACGATCACCGCGCAGTGTCAGGCACACCGCGTGTACCGCCGGCGCGGCCCATGCAGCACCGTAACGACGTAGCCAGCAAGCGCCCAGGGGTCAAGGCTTGATCAGTTGCATCTGCTGGCGATAGTCATCGGTCACCTGCCGCGCCTGGCTGTTGCTGGTGACCACCCGTGGCGTGATCAGCACCAGCAACTCGGTACGGTCCTTGGACTTGGTGGTGCTGCCGAACAACCAGCGCAGGCCCGGGATGCGCCCCAGGTAGGGCACGCTGGAGGCGGTTTCGCTGTTGTCCTGCTTGATCAACCCGCCCAGCAACACGGTCTGACCACTCTGCACCGCCACTTGGGTCGACACCGACCGGGTAGAAATATTTGGGTTGGTCTGGGTGGTGGTTTCACTGCTGGTGTCCGCATCACTGACCTGCTGCTGCACATCCAGGTATACCAGGCCACCCGGGTTGATACGCGGGGTGACGTCGAGGATTACGCCGGTCTGCACGTATTCGACGCTGCTCAGGGTGGTGTCGGAGGTACTGGTATTGACCGTGGTCTGGCTGATGGGAATGTTGTCGCCCACTTGAATCTGCGCTTGCTGGTTGTTCATGACCACCAGCGACGGCGCCGACAGCACCTGGGTGCGGCCGGTGGTCTCCAGCGCATGCAGCGCCACTTGCAGGTTGCTGCTGACGAACGAGTAGAACAGCGAATCGGTCGACCCCAACCCTGCCCCGCCACCGCCCAATGCGCCTTGGCTGCCGCTGGTGTTGGCCACCGTGGTGCTGGAAGAGTTGCCGGCCAGCTTGCCCAGGTACCACTGCACCCCCAGGTCCAGTTCACCGCTGAGCTTCACTTCCAGAATGCGTGTTTCGATCTGCACCTGCATGGGCGGGTTGTCGAGACGCTTGATGGCCGACTCGATCTCTTTCCACTGCGCCGGCCGCGTGCGCACCAGCAACTGGTTGCTGGCTTTCTGCGCGGTGATGCGGGTGCTGTCGTCCAGGCTCTTCTGCTGGCCGCCGGTCGTGGCGCTGGCGGCGCTGTCGTCCTGCTGGTCGTCGCCGTCGCTGTCGTCGTCGCCGTTCTGCATCGAGTTGTTGTTCAGCGAATTGCCGCCACTGAGCCCTTGGGTCCCGGTGCTGGTCAGCCCCGAGGTGCCGGTTGAACCGATCCCTGAACTGTTGCTGCCATTGAGCGATGACAAGGTCGTGGTGCGCAGGCCAGGGGCGACCTTGGCCGCGCTGTCGTCCTTGATCTGGCCGTTGCCGTAGATCTGGCGCAGGTACTTGGCCAGGTCGGTGGCCTTCATGTTGCGCACGTCGTACACATACATCTGCGGCTCGTTGCCGCCCCCTTCGTCGATGGTCTTGATCCAGTCGCCCACTTCGCGCAGGTACTCAGGCTGGGCCGAGATGGCCACCACCGAGTTGGTGCGTTCGTTGGGCAGGAACTTGACCATGCCCGCCAGTGGCATGCCGCTGTCGGGGCCGAACATTTTCTGCAGTTGCGGCATCAACTCGGCCACCGAGGCGCGCTGCAGGCCGTAGACGCCGATGGACATGCCCTTGAGCCAGTCGACATCGAACGTGTCGATGGTGTCCTGGTAGTTGGCCAGCTCTTGCGGGGTGCCGGCCAGGCTCAGCACGTTGCGCGAGGGGTCCACCAACAGGAAGGCGTTGTCGCGGGCGAACGGCTTGAGCAGTTTCTGCATCTCGGTGGCCGAGATGTACTTGAGCGGGTACAGCCGCGCCGACAGGCCGTCGGACGGCTGCGACACGGTCATTTCCGGCACCAGCTTGCCGGCCACGGCCTGGGCGGCTGGCAAGATCACGTAGCGGTTGCCCTGGCGGATCATGGCGTTGTTGGTCCAGGACAGCAGGGTTTCCAGAATCGACAGCGCTTCTTTCTTGTTCACCGGCTTGGACGTGGAAAAGCTGACGTCACCGGTCACGCCCTGGGCGATGCTGTAGTTCTCGTGCAGCAGGTCGCCCATCACCGTGTTGATCACCGCCTCGATGGGCTGGTTGGTGAAGTTGAACACGATGTCGCCACCGCCCTCCTCGCTAGCGCCCCTTGCCGCCACAGGTGGGCGCACGAAGCGCTGGCTGCCGTTGAAGAGCTGCCGTTGCGGCGCCACCGGGCCGCTGTTGCTGGCGGGCATGGCCGGCGCCTGATCGACCACGGGCTGACGCTGGTCGCCGGTGCCGTTGAGCGCCTCATGCATCAGGCCTGGGTCATTTTCAAAGGGGTGGTTGGGCGAGGTTGCACAGCCGCCGAGGGCGACGGCGGTGGCCAGGCAAAGCAAAGGGGTGCGCAACGGGGTGACTCCAGTGGCAAGCAATTTCATGGTGCGGTTACCGGCGGCAGCGTGAGCATGGCCGCGCGTGAAGGGGCTGGGAGACGCGGCGCCGGCAAGCGCAGGCTGCGGGTTTGGCCCTGGCGGCCGAACTGCGCCGCCAGGGGGGAAAGCTGTTGCAAGGTCCAGCCATTGGGCAAGGCCTGGCCTTCGGCGACTTTCAGGCCGTGGCCGCTGGCGTCGCGCAGCAAGGCCAGCTTGAGGTCGCCATTGATCATTACCCCGGTGAGCACCAGGCCGGCCAGGTCGGCGCCAGGCCCCTGGACGGTCTGATCGGGGCTGCGATCGGTGCTGAAAAGGGGTTTTTGCCAGGCGTCTGCCAGGCTGTTCAGTTCAACCACGGGCAATGCCTGGGCCGTGGTGTGCTTGCTGGCAACCGGGGGCCGGGCCGCGGCTGGCGGCAACCAACCCGGGTCGCGACCGGCGCCACTGAGCACTGCCCCTGTGGCCAAAGCAAGGCCGCCAACAACCAGCAACAACCCCGCACGCACCAGGCTCACGGTCAGTTTCATGGGGCCTCCTGGGCGGCGGCGGCCTTGGGCAGGTAGCCGCGCACCAGCAGGTGCACGGTCAGGCGCCCGGCACCCCCGGTGGCCGGCGCGTTGCTGGCACGACGCACGCTGAGGGCATCGACGAACAGGAACGGCCGGTGGAATTCCAGGGTGTGCAACAGGGCCATCAACGGTTCGATACCGCACTCCAACGTCAGGCTGACCTTCACCTGGCGGTACGGCTGGGCGCTGTCCTGCTCCGGGGTGATGGGCATGCGCTGGGTCAGGGTGCAGCCGGCACCCTGGGTGGCCTTGGCCTTGATCAGGTCGGCGATGCGCTGCATCAGGTCGGCCGCTACGGCGCTGGGGTCATCGCCGGGCAGCAGGCTGGTGCTGCTGGCCGGATCCTGGCGGGCACGCTGCAACTGTTTATCCAGCAGCGGGCGCAGCGCCAATTGCCCGGCATAGCGTTGCTGCTGTTCACGCAGTTGCTGGATCTGCCCATCGATATCACTCAATGGGCCGGTGAACCAGCTCTGCACCAGCAGCCAATACAACCCGGCCAGCACCACACCCAGGGCGATCAAGGCCGCGCCGCGGCGTTCACGTTCAGTCAGCGCGCGCTTCATGGGCAGCCTCCTGATGCAAGTGCGCGCGCAAGGCGAAATGGTCCTTGCCGCTGTCGCTGTCGGGCTGTATGACGCCCTGGAACTGTGGGTCATCCAAGGTGTGGCACTGCTTCAACTGGCCGATCAGGGCACTGGCACGGGTGCTCTGGCCGGACAGCGCCACTTCGCCGCTGTCGTTGATTTCCAACTGTTCAAGCCAGGTGCCGTCAGGCAGGCAGTGGCTGAGGTCGGCGATGACACTGGCCAGCGCCGGCTGCGCGGCCTTGCGCTCAATCAGGTACTGGGCCGCGCCCTGGGTGTTGGCCAGGGTCTGGCGCACTTGCTGCAATTGGCTGATCTGCGCCTGTTGCTGGTGCACCTGCGCCTGCATCTCGATCAACAGGGCTTCGCGCGATTGCAGCCACAGCACCATCAGCGTCAGCAACAACGCGGCACAGGCCAGCAGCAGGCCCTGATTGAAGCGCCCACCGCGGGCCCGCCGCGGGCGCTGGGCCTCGGGCAGCAGGTCGACACCCAGGCGTTCGCCGTCGCGGACGTCGATGCCGTGCAGGTTGATGCCGGCGCAGGTTGCCAGAATCTGCTCCAGGCGCTCACGCACCATCACCACAAGACGCACCTTGACGCTGGTACCGCCCTGCCCCAGCACCTGGGCGCAGAAGTGCACCTGGTCGGCCCGATAGGGGGTGTACCTGTCCAACTCGAAACCCAGCACCGTCTGCAGGTCACGGGCGGCCCCCAGGGGCAGGCTCAGGGTCTGCACCAGCACCTCGCCGCGCGGCAGCACCAGCAGCCGCGGCACGCTGTCAGTGACCGGTTGTTCCAGCGGCCAGTGCAGCACCTGCAAGGGTGCGCTGCCCGACAACCGCGCGCGCCAGGCAGGGGGCAGCACGCCCAGCAGTTCATCGCGCCAGGCTTGCCACAGGCGCTGGGCGGGGCTGGCGTGCCAGCGGCGATGCAGCGCGGCGCGCCCATCGGCGTAGAGCGTGTTCAGGTTCATTCTTGCCAATGCAGGACCCGATACGGTCGGGCCCCCTCCGTGGACGGGTTGAGTAACAGGGTCACGACCAGTGCCGCGCTGAAGCCACCGGGCAACTGTGCGACGCTGGTCAAGGTCAGGATCGGGCCGGGCTCGGCGCCGCTGATGTTCAGGCTGGGCAGGCCAAGGGCACGCCGCAGCCAGGGTGTGGCGAGGGCCGGGTCGGGGCTTTCCTGGCCACTCCACAGCGTCACCTGAGGGGCCGCGCAAGCGAACAACGCCTGGCTCATGCCCGGCAACTGGCGCAGCTCTTCCAGCACCCGCAACGGCGGCTGGCCGTTGCCCCGGCGCTGGTCCAGGGCCGCCCCCAGCGCACGTGCCTGAACCGCGCCGCCGCAGGCCTGCAGCAAGCGCACCACATCGGCCGTGCTGGCGGCATTGAGGTCGAGTTTGCCGCGCTCGCTGACCACGCTGACCTGCACCCGTGCGCGCTCGAAGGCCAGTTCATGGGCACGGCCATCGGCGGCCCAGGCACGCTGCTGCGCCGGGTCGGTCAGGCTGACCACGGCCAGGTTGACTCCGGCCTCGGCGGCCAGCAGCGCTTCGGTGTGCTGGCGCTGCCACAGGGCCTGGCGGCTTTCCAGTTGCACCCAGCCCGCGAGCCCGGCGAGCAGAAGACTCAGCAGCGCCAGCACCCACAGCACCAGCAACAGCGCCACGCCCTTCTGTCGCGTCATTGCCCGGCCACCGTCGACAGGTCCAGGCGCAGGGTCACGCTTTCGACGGTCCACGGCACCGGGCCGGCCAGTTGCGCATCGATACGCACGGCGCGGGGCAAGCGCCCTGGCCATGGCCAGGTGGACAGCCAGTCGCTCAACTGCCCCTTGGGTGAATAGCCGCGGTAACTCAAGTGCAGCCCGCGCACCTGGTGCAGCAACACCTGGGGCTCGCCCCAGGCTTGACCGCCCTGGGTGATGGCCACTTCCAGGCGTTGGCCGTGCAGGCTCAGGGTGTGCCAATAAATGCCCCCACCCAGGTTCGCGGACAGGGGCGCCATGAACGCCATGGCTTGCTCGCTGCCGACGAACACCCGCTGCTGGCCATCGTCCAGGGGCAAGGCCTGGCCAACCGCGCAGCGCAAGAAGGCCTGAGCCGCGCGCACCTCGTCCAGGCGCTCGGTGTAATGTTCCGCCTTGGCCACGGCGCGGTTGGCGCCCAGGATCGCCCCGGCCACCAGCGCCAGCAGCACCCCCAGCAGGCTCAATACCAGCAGTATTTCCAGCAAGGTGAAACCCCGTTGCCGCGCCTTCATTGCGCCGCCTCCGGGCCGAGCACCTTGAGGGTACCGAAGCGCGCCTGGCGCTGGCCTTCGCGCACCCGCACGTCGAGCTGAAACAGGCGCAAGCGGTTCGCCGCCACCGGCAACCCGCGAATATCCAGGTGCCAGCGGATGCCACCCGCCCAGGTGCCGTCGCGGCTGCCGGGCTGCAATGGCCCGTCAGCTTCTTCGTCGAGAATCGAGCGTGCCGCGGCACTCAGACGGTCACTGGCCTGCACCTGCTTGAGCGACCGTGCGGCCTGCCCGAAGGCCACCAGCAACACGGCGCTGCACAGCGCAAGTACCGTCAGCGCCGCGAGCATTTCCAGCAGCGTGAAGCCCTGCTGCAGCTTCATCGCACTGCCTGCAATTGCACGGTACCGGTCAGCCAGGACACATCGATGCGCCAGCGCCGGGCGCCGTCATTGAGCAACAGGTGGCCGCCGCTGGCACCGCCGTCGGGGTAGAACTCAAACGCAGCGCCCAGGTCGGCAGCGGTGTGCAGTTGCAGGTTGAGGTCCGCAGGCCATGCGGCTGCGGGTTTGCCGGGTGCTTCAAACACACGCTGCTGAAGGTCGAAGCGCGTGCGTGCCGGCTGCCCCGTGACGATGGCGCGCACGCGGGTAGCGCGCAGGGCTTCGACGATCTGCACCACGGCCTTGCGCTCACTGGCACTGTGCAACCCGCGCTGCAGGCCATAGCCCACCAACCCCGCGGCCACGCCGATCAGCACGATCACCACCAGCATTTCCAGCAGCGTGAAGCCCCGGGCCCTGTGCATCAGCGTTATTCCCAGTTGCCCAGGTCAGCGCTGTAGCCGTCGCCGCCGGGTTGGCCGTCCTGGCCATAGAAGATCAGGTCGAAGCTGCCGTGCTCACCGGGAAAGCGGTAGCCGAAGGCATGGCCGAACGGGTCTTTGAGGTCCGACGGCTTGGCGTACGGGCCGGCCCAGTTGCCGCCGTTGCTCGGCTTGGTCACCAACTGGTTGAGGTTGGCCGGCGGCGAACCCACGTCCAGCGCGTAGCTTTCCACCTTCATGCTCAGGCTGGCCAGTTGCGCCTTGCCGGCGCCGTACTTGCCCTTGTCGACGTTGCCGCCCACCTGGCGCACGACGATGGTGGCGACGATGCCCAGCAGCACGATCACCGCGAGCATTTCCAGCAAGGTAAAACCGCCCTGGCGACGGGCCGACTTCATGGTTTTCATGGGGTTGGTTCCTTTAAATGTTACTGGTGAGGCTCATCAGCGGCAGCATGATGGCGAGCATGATCACGGCGACCATCACGGCCATGACCACGGTAAGGCTGGGCACCAGAGCAGCGAGCAGGCGGTCGATGCCGCGCTTGGCTTCGACGTCGAACACCTCGGCGACTTTCAGCAGCATGCTGTCCAGCTCGCCGGCCTGTTCGCCGACGTCGATCATCTGGATCGCCAGTTCCGGCAGCAGCGGTTGCTGGCCGAACGCACTGGACAACGTGCCGCCACCCTTGACCCACTCGGTGGCGTGTTCGACCTGGGCGACGACGGCGCGGTTGCTGCACACCTGGCGCACGATCTGCAGCGCCTGCAACAGCGCCACGCCGTTGCTGAGCAAGGTGCCGAGGGTGCGCGCCAGGCGGGCGGCTTCGATGCGTTGCAGCAACGGGCCGATGACCTTGATGCGCAACAGACGCCGGTCGTTGCGCTGGCGCCGGGCCGGGTCGCGCAGGGCGATCGCCGTGCCCCAGACGACCACGATGAACCCGGCAAGCACCATCAGGCCCCAGGCGCTGAGGAACTCGCCCAGCGCCAGAATCACCTGGGTAATCAGCGGAATCGGCACGCCCAGGTCGCGGAAAATCGGCACGAACTGCGGCACCACGTAAGCCAGCAGCAGGGCCAGGGAACCCAGCACGCCGACGATCAGGAAGGCCGGGTAGATCAGCGCGTTGATCACTTCGCCGCGCAGGGTCTGGCTGCGCTCCAGGTAATCGCTGAGCTGGCGCAGGGTGTTTTCCAGGGCGCCGCCGGCCTCGCCGGCACGGACCATGCTGATGTACAGGGTGGAGAACTGCCCGCCCTCCTCTTCCAGCGCCTGGGACAAGGGCTTGCCGGCTTTCACCTGTTCGCGGATGCGCTCGATCAGGGCGTGGGCCTTGGGCGCCTGGGTCTGCTTGAGCAGGATGCCCAGCGAGCGTTCCAGGGGTTGGCCGGCGCCCAGCAGGGTCGCCAGTTGCTGGGTGAAGCTGACCAGTGCCGCGCCATTCAACGCGCCGCGGTTCAGGGCCCGGCGCAGGCCAGGTCCGCCCAAGGCATCGACCTGCACTACCAGCAGTCCACGTTTTTGCAACAGCGCCACGGCGCCCTGCTGGTCGGGCGCTTCAATGCTGCCCTGCTGGCTGGCGCCATCGTTATCCAGGGCGCGGTACTTGAAATGAGCCATGGCTTATTCGCCGCGCGTTACGCGCAGCACCTCCTCCAGCGAGGTGATGCCCGCCACGGCCTGGCGCAGGCCTTCTTCATACAGTGTGCGCAGCCCGCCGCGACGGGCGGCCTGCTCCAGCGTCGCAGCATCGGCCTGGCGCATCAGCAGGCTGCGCAGCTCTTCATTCATCACGAGCAATTCGGTGATGGCGCTACGGCCGAAGTAACCACTGCCGGTCGCCGACACGGCGGGTTTGTAGAGCAGGATGGGGCGCTGGTCGGTGAAACGGTCCAGGCCATGTTCGGCCACCAGCTCGGCCGGCGCTTCGAACGGGATGCGCGTGGCCGGGTCCAGGCGGCGCACCAGGCGCTGGGCCAGAATGCCCTTCACGGTCGAGGCAATCAGGTAGCTCTCCACGCCCATGTCCAGCAGGCGGGTGATACTCGCCGCGGCGCTGTTGGTGTGCAGGGTGGAAAGCACCAGGTGGCCGGTCAGGGACGATTGAATGGCGATGCGGCAGGTTTCCAGGTCGCGCATTTCGCCGATCATGATCACGTCCGGGTCCTGGCGCACGATGGAGCGCAGCGCCCCGGCGAAGTCCAGGCCGATGGCCGGCTTCACCTGAATCTGGTTGATGCCTTCCAGTTGATACTCCACCGGGTCTTCCACGGTGATGATCTTGCGTTCGGCCGTGTTGAGGCGCGACAGCGCGGTGTACAAGGTGGTGGTCTTGCCCGAGCCAGTGGGGCCGGTCACCAGCAGGATGCCGTGGGGGTTTTCCAGCACATCGAGGAAGCCTTCCAGGCGCTCGCCATCGAACCCCAGGCTCTGGAAATCGAAGCTCACCGTTTGGCGATCGAGCAAACGCATCACCACGGACTCGCCAAAGCTGGTGGGCACCGTCGACACCCGCAGATCCAGCTCCTTGCCCTGGATGCGCAGCATGATGCGCCCGTCCTGAGGCAAGCGGCGCTCGGCGATGTCCAGGCGGGCCATGATCTTTACCCGGCTGATCACCGCCGCCGAGGAACTGGACGGCGGCGCCTCGGCTTCGTGCAACACACCGTCGATGCGGTAACGCACCTTGAGCTGGCTTTCGAACGGTTCGATATGAATGTCCGATGCGCGCTGCTCCACGGCCCGCTGCATGATCAGGTTGACCAGGCGGATGACCGGGGCCTCGCTGGCCAGGTCTTTCAAATGCTCGATGTCTTCCAGCGCCCCGCTGTCTTCGTCCAGCGTCTCGATCAGCGAGCCCATGGCCGAGCGCCCCTGACCGTAGTAACGCTCGATCAGGCTGTCGATCTCGTTGCCGGGGCCAATGGCCAGGCGCACTGGCGCCGCACAGGCGTGGGCCACGGCTTCGAACGGGTACGGGTTGCCGGGGTGGGCCACCAACAGCTCGACGCCCTGTTCGTCCCAGGCCACCGGCACCACACGGTAGTGGCGCAGGAAACGTTCAGTGAGCGGCGGCACGCGTTCCAGCGTGCCAGGCGCCTGTTCGGCGAGCATCAACGGCACGGCGAGCAAGGCTGACCAGGCCCGCGCCAGTTCCAGCTCCGACACCAGCCCCAGCCGCGTCAGCAACGCTGGCAATTCGCTGTCGTCGTCTTCGGCGGCCAGGCGGCGGGCACGCTCCAGGTCGACGGCCTTGAGGCCGGAATGGCGCATCAGCCATTGGCACACCTGAGCATCGTCGGGGGCGGCGGGAAGGGTCGGGGAAGTGTCAGGCACGGTGGGCAACTGTATCTGGGGGCCAGGGCATCAGCGACGATGCCCGGCCGGATGAAACGCGGAGGGTCAGTTGGCGGTTTTCTTCGCCGTGGTGTTCAGCGGACGGCCGCCTTTCTTCGACTCGTTCTTGTGTTTCTGGGTGGCCTTGGTGTCGTGGCTCTGGGTCATGACGGTGGAGTCGGAAGCGCCGGAGGCGGTGGACGCGTCAGTGGAATCTGCAGCGAAGGTGGCGCCGGCGAACGACAGGCTCAGGGCTGCGCAGGCCGCCACGAAAGACAGTTTCATAACAAGTAACTCCATTGAGCGGAAAATAAGAAAGTTCAAATAGCCATCACTGAAAGTTGAACTGCGACAATAGCGCACAGTGCCAGCTTGAAGAACTAGCGAACCGAGACAAGCACCCTCGAAATCGCTAAACCCATCGACCAGTAGGTTTTGCAATGGTTCACACATCCGGACACAAAATCACGAAAATCGACGAAAAAAACCTTTCGATTGACAAGAGACGACAACAATTGTCTTAATTTCGCCGCTATCGGGGCTGATTCAGGCTACAAACGATAGCGTAATAATGGCACCTCCTATATAGACAGAAAGCATGACAAGTTGATTTAACTTGTTTGAAAACATGGTCCGCACAGCGCCCTTTTTTGCAACTTGGCAATCAGGGCGATGGCCGCGTTTTGTCTGGAGAAAGTGCTCAGCCCACCCGGGCAGGCACCGCCGTATATGGACACCACTGGCCGTTGGAGTAACACATGAACAAACGTAGAACCTTGGGCGCGCAATCGGCGCTGGCTCTGCTGGCCTTGGCCATTTCACAGGTACACGCCGCCGACCCTGCCCAGCAGCAAGCGCGTGAAGCACGAGCCGACAAGGCAGCGCAGCAGACCCTGGCGAAAATGACCCAGGAAGAAAAGCTCAACTACCTGGCCGGCACCGGTGGCTGGGACGTCAAGCCGCTGACCCAGTACGGCATCCCGCAAATCTACGGTGCCGACGGCGGCGCTGGCATTCGCTACACCAGCAACGGCAATGACCAGGGCGTGGTCTACCCCGCCGGCCCGAACATCGCCGCCACCTGGAACCCGCGTCGCGCCATCGACTTCGGCCGCGCCCTGGGCTATGACGCCGCTACCGGCGGCTACCAGTACGTGACCGGCCCAGGCATGAACCTGTACCGCACCCCCTACGGCGGCCGTGCGTTCGAATACCTGTCCGGTGAAGATCCGTTCCTGGGCGCCAGCCTGGGCCCTGCGGTGATCAACGGCATCCAGGCCCGTGGCGTGTGGGCTGAAGCCAAGCACTTCGCCGCCAACGACCAGGAGACCAACCGTTTCACCCTCAACGAAACCATCCCCGAGCGCGTGCTGCGCGAGATGACCCTGCCCACCTTCGAATCGGCGTCGAAGAACGGTAACGTGGCCATGATGATGTGCTCGTTCCAGAAGGTGAACGGCGACTACGCCTGCGAAAGCAAGCACATGATCGGCGAAATCCTGAAAAAGGAATGGGGCTACAAGGGCTTCGTGCAGAGTGACTACAACGCCATCATCACCGGGATCACCGCGGCCAACGCCGGCACCGACCTGGACATGATGGGCTACCAGATGAACGCCACCGCCCTGACCCCGTACGTGGAAAACGGCCAGCTCAGCGCCGCCACCATCGACGACAAGGTGCGCCGCATCCTGCGCCAGATCTACCTGTTCAAGTTCGACAGCAAGACCCCGTCCACCGTGCACAACATGAACAGCGCCACCAGCAACAAGACGGCACTGAACGTGGCCCGTGAAGGCATCGTGCTGCTGAAGAACAAAGGCGACGTGCTGCCGCTGGACGCCAAGAAAGTCAAGAAAATCGCCGTGGTCGGTAATCTGGCCAAGTACGCGCCGCCGACCGGCTTTGGCAGTGCCAACGTCGAGGCCACCCAGTACATCAGCGAGCTGTCGGGCATCGCCCAGACTGCGCCGAACGCCAAGGTCGACTTCATCGACGGCCTGTCCCTGGACCCGACCGTGTCCACCTGGAGCCACACCGACAGCAGCACCGGCAAGAACGTGGCCGGCCTGACCGCGGAGTTCTTCACCAACGCCACGTGGTCCGGCGACCCTGCCGCCACCCGCACCGACACCCACGTGAACATGGACTGGTCCAGCGACACCGACCTGCCCACCAATGGGGATACGTCCAACACCTCGGTACGCTGGACCGGCCAGGTCACCCCGACCACCAGCGGCGACCAGGTGTTCAAGGTGCGTGCCGACGGCGCCGTGCGCCTGTGGGTCAACGGCCAGGAAATCATCAACAACGGCGACGGTGAGCACTTGCCCACCAACAGCATCCCGCCGACCATCCCCGTGTCGGGCAAGATCAAGCTGGAAGCGGGCAAGGCCTACGACATCAAGCTGGAATACTCGCGCCGCGACGGCTACCTCTCCACCATGGGCGGCATGGTCGGCGTGCAGATGAGCTGGGCGTCCCTGGCCGCGCCACAAGACCTGTCCAAGTACGACGCGGTCGTGGTCGCCGTGGGCAACAGCAACGAATACGAAGGTGAAGGTTTCGACCACGGCTTCGACCTGCCTGAATACCAGAACGAGCTGATCAACAGCATCGCCAAGGTCAACCGCAACACCGTGGTGGCCATGCACGGCGGCACCGGCCTGAAGATGAGCGACTGGATCGACAACGTGCCGGCCGCGCTGCATGCCTTCTTCCCTGGCCAGAACGGTGGCCAGGCAGTGGGCGAGATTTTGTTCGGCAAGGTCAACCCGTCGGGCAAGCTGCCGATCAGCATCGAGCGCAACATCGAAGACAACCCGCTGTACGCCGACTTTCCGAACTACGACAACAGCGGCGCGCTGACCGAAACCAGCTACAAGGACGACCTGTTCCTGGGCTACCGCGGTTACGAGAAGAAGCACACCAAGCCGCTTTATCCGTTCGGTTACGGCCTCTCGTACACCACCTTCGGCTACAGCAACATCAAGGTCACCCCGGGGACCGCAGTGGGCAACGTGCCGATCAAGGTGTCGTTCGACCTCACCAACACCGGCAAGCGTGCCGGCGCCGAAGTGGCCGAGCTGTACGTGGGCCAGCAGCACCCGAAAGTCGAGCGCGCCCTCAAAGAGCTGAAAGGCTACAAGAAGGTGTTCCTCAAGCCGGGTGAAAGCAAGCGCGTGACCATCGAGCTCAACGACCGCTCGCTGGCCTACTACGACGAGAAGAGCAAGCAGTGGGTGGTCGACGCCGACACCTTCGACCTGTCGCTGGGTGCTTCGTCCCAGGACATCAAGCTGCACGCCAAACTGGTCAACCCGTTCCGCCAGGAACTGTCGACCACCACCAGCAACCCGTTGCCACGCGCAGCGCTGAAGGCCACCCAGGTGACCTTGCCAGCGATCAACACCGGCGGCCTGTACGACCAGACCGACAGTGAGGACGCCGACACCAGCGACAGCGGTGACTACGACACCACCTCGACCACCACCCAGGGTTCGGCCAGCGGTAACTGATACACCTGCCGGTCCGGGTGCTCGCCGCCCGGACCGTAGCAGCGGACCTGGCCGCGTCCGGCCGCCACGCGGTGCATCAGGCAGTGAGCGGCGGCTGGGACGCGGCCAGGTCCGCTGCTACGGCGCCTATTATCCCCACAATAGAATCAATGATTTCCTTTTTCGGCTAATTGTCCCCTCAAGGGCAACTTCGTACAGTGTCCCCCATGCCGCGCACCCACCCCTCGGGTCGCCGCCAACACCGACCGAACCCTTGAAGGAACATCACCATGACCCTGCGCGCCACCCTCACCGCTTCCCTGCTGGCCCTGTCCATCGGCAACGCTGTCGCCGCCGACAACCAGGCCGAACATCACACCCAAGCCTTCCTCGACGCCCTGAACAGCAGCGGCGGCAAGCCACTGGAGCAACTGAGCCCCAAGGATGCCCGCGCGGTACTCACCGGTGCGCAGCAATCGGTGAAGGTCGACCTGTCGGGCACCGAGGTCAGCGACAAGACCATCCAGGCCGACGGCCAGGCCATCCAGTTGACCATCGTGCGCCCCGCCCATACCAAGGGTGACCTGCCGGTGTTCATGTTCTTCCACGGCGGCGGCTGGGTACTGGGGGACTACCCTACCCACGCACGGTTGATTCACGACCTAGTGGTGAATTCCGGCGCCGTGGCCGTCTACGTGGACTATACGCCTTCACCTGAAGCCCACTACCCCACCGCCATCAACCAGGCCTACGCCGCGACCCGCTGGGTGGCCGAGCATGGCCAGCAGATCGGTGTGGACGGCAAGCGCCTGGCCGTGGCCGGCAACAGCGTGGGCGGCAACATGGCCGCGGTGGTCAGCCTGATGGCCAAGGAACAAGGCACGCCCGCGCTGCGCTTCCAGCTGTTGCTGTGGCCGGTGACCGACGCCAGCTTCGATGACGCCTCGTACCAGCAATACGCCGAAGGGCACTTCCTGACCCGGAACATGATGACCTGGTTCTGGGACAGCTACACCACCGACGCCGCCCAGCGCGCCGACATCCACGCCTCGCCGCTGCGTGCCAGTGCCGAACAGCTCAAAGGCCTGCCACCGGCCCTGGTGCAGACCGCCGGCCTGGACGTATTGCGCGACGAAGGCGAAGCCTATGCCCGCCACCTGGACGCCGCCGGTGTCGAGGTCACGGCAGTGCGCTACAACGGCATGATCCACGACTATGGCCTGCTCAACCCACTGAGCACGATTCCCGAAGTAAAGGCCGCCATGCGTCAGGCCGGTCAGGAGTTGAAGGTGCACCTGAACTGAGCCCGCTCCCGCGGCCAACCCTGCCTGTAGCAGCGGACCTGGCCGCGTCCCATCCGCCGCGCAGTACCAGGCACCCCGCATGAATACTGCCGAGGCCTGCGAGCAACCCCACCAATAGGTCCCACAGCCATAGTGTGGCTATCCCGCGCGAATGGACGCGTCCAGGTGCGCCAGGTACTCATCAAACCGCGCCACCAGGTCCAGCCCTTCGGGAAAGCGCAACCACTGCAACTGCAACCCGTCCATCATCGCCAGGCATTCCTGCACCACCCCGCCCAGGTCGACATCGGCACGCACCTCGCCCAATACAACCAACGCCTGCAACTGGCCCACCATGCGCGCCTGAATGGTCGCGTAACGCGCCTGGAACCAGGCCCACGCCGGGTGGCCCTCCACCAGGCTTTCGGCGTTGAGCATGCTGAAGGCACGAATCACCCCCGGTGCGGTGGCGTTGGAACGGTTGATGGCGCTTAGGCTGCCGAGCAACCCGCTCAGGGTGGCCTCGCCGCGCACTTCATCGGCGATTTTCTGGCTGACCTCGTCGCGACGGTCCAGCACCGCCATCAGCAGCGCACTCTTGTTGGGGAAATGGTGCAACACGCCGGCCACGGAGATGCCGACCAGCTCGGCGATACGCGCAATCGACGCGCCACCGTAGCCCTCCAGGGAAAACATTTGCAGGGCAGCGTCGAGCAGTTCCTCGCGGCGCTTCTCGCCCTTGGGGGCGCGCCGCTGGCGCGGCGCGGGCTTGGCAGGTTGAGAATCTGAAGTCATGAACAGCATCTTGAGTTCTTTTTCGAGCCGACACCGTAACGTGATCGGCCTGCCCACGGCAAATCTCAGGCCTTGAGCAACGGGTACAACGAAGCCACCAGCATCAACGCCATGGCCCAATTGAACAGGCGCAGCCAGCGCGGCTCACTGAGCACATTGCGCAGCGCACTGCCGCAACTGACCCACACGCACACACTGGGCAAGTTGATCAACGCGAACAGCGAAGCAATCACCAGTACGTTGCTCACATACCCCTGGGACGGCACATAGGTGGTGATGGCGCCGATAGCCATGATCCATGCCTTGGGGTTCACCCACTGAAACGCCGCAGCCCCCAGAAAGCTCATGGGCCGGGGCGCCTCGCTGCTGTCGCCCGAGGGCGGACCGGAGTGGGCGATCTTCCACGCCAGGTACAACAGGTAACTCGCCCCCGCCCAGCGCAACAGGGTGTAGGCCCACGGCAGCACCTTGAACACTTCCGCCAGGCCCATGCCCACCGCAACCACCATCACCATGAACCCGATGCTTACGCCCAGGGCATGGGGAATGGAGCGGCGGAAACCGAAGTTCACGCCGGAGGCCAGCAACATGGTGTTGTTGGGGCCCGGGGTGATGGACGACACGAAGGCGAACAGGGCGGATGCGTACAGCAGGTCGAGGGAGGACAGCATGGCGGCGAACTCGGGTGGTTGGGCCGTGTGACAGTAAAGCATTGCAGGTTGGGGGCTGAGGTACAGCCAAATTAAATTGCACCTGTACAGTTTTATTTTTTTTTGTTAACGGCATAACAGATGTGCGGTGGGTGAACGCTGCGCGCTGACTTGCAGCGCTTTGGCCATCAGGGCGCGCGCAAGTGCTACCTATCCAAGATCCGGCTGCAGGTATTGCACGGCTGACAATGTATGAACTGGGCGCGGTGCTATCAGAAGTCATATCGTAACGTCACCCCGGCGGTTCTGGGGCTGCCGATGGAGCCGCTGTAGGCGCCGTTGGACACTGCCGATGCGGTCAGGTAGTAATCCTTGTCGGTAAGGTTGCGTACCCATAGCGACACGTCTGCCTGCCCATCGCCCACATCGAAACGCACGCCGGTGGACGCATTGACCAAGCCGTAGGCGTCGATTTTCGAAAGCGCCGAATTGTCCAGCGTGCCTTCTGCCGCTGAGCGGTAACTGTACGAGAGGTTCGCGTAGGGCTGCAGGCCGTTCGCCAGGTTCCACTGGTAATGCCCGCTGGCGTTGGCGATCCATTTCGACGCCCCGACCACGGCGTGTCCCGACAGGTCGCAGGTGGCCGCTGCGTTGACGGTACTGACTTCGCCTGGGCAAGGGGCGTTTTTGAACGACAGGTAGGTGGTGTCGTTGTACGAGCCGTTCAGGTTCAGGGTCAGGCCTCGCACCGGCAGCCAGGTCAGATCCAGTTCGGCGCCGCGCGAGCGCACGGTACCGGCGTTGGCCAGTACGGTAACCGGCGTCGCCGAGGCGGCGGTGATGACACGCGTGGAGGCCTGGTAGCCGTTGACGCCCATCCAAAACAGGTTGGCATTGACCAGCAGGCTGCGGTCGAACCAGGTGCTCTTGAAGCCCACCTCGGCGTCATTGAGGCGTTCGGGGCCAATCACGAGGCTGTCGCTATCCATGCCGCTGGACGGCACCGCCAGGTTGATGCCGCCGGACTTTTCGCCGTGGGCCAGCGAAGCATACGTCATCAGGTTGTCGCTGAGGTGATAGCTCAGGCTCAGCAAGCCGGAGGGCGATGCGCTGTGCAAACCGAATTCGCCGGACTGATACCCGCCCATCTGGGCTTGGCGACTGGCTTGCAGCGCGGTGCTGAGCGTTGCGCCGCCGGTAGGATCAAAGCGATGCACGTCGGCGGTTTTTTCCTCATAAGTGCCGCGGATGCCCGCGGTCAGATCCAGGCGATCGGTGAGGTGCCAGTTGCCCTGGGCGAACAGTGCATAGCTATCGGTGGTGACTTTGCCATTGGTCTGCGTACTGACATTGTTGTAGATGTCGCGGTTGACGCCGGTCAGGAACAGGTCGGCATCGGGGCCATAATCGGCGAAGTTGCGGTTGCCGGTGTCCTGCCGGTAAAGGTAAGCACCCAGCACGTAGTCAAAGGTCTCGCCCACGGGCGAAGCCAGGCGGATTTCCTGGGAATACTGGCGCGTGGTGACCTCGGTGCCGCTGTCCAGAATTGCCGGCTGGTCAGTGAGGTCGGCGTCGTTGTGCGGCAGGAAGTGCCAATAGCGGTAGGCGGTAATGGACGTCAGGCGATAACCGCCGTCCAGATTCCAGTTGGCCTCCAGCGAGCTGCCGCCCTGGAACACCGCGAGCGACTGCGGCGAGTCGATGTTCACGTTGCCGTCGCGAGCATAGTCGGGGTTGGCGCCGATCAGGGTGGCGCGCTGGCGGAAGCGGTCCGAGGCACCGTATAGGGTCAGGACGCCATTGGTGGATTTTTCCTGGTTGTAGTCGGTGATCCAGCGCAGGCTGAAATCATCATCGGGCTGGAACAGCAGTTGCCCGCGCAGGCCTTCGCGCTCACCGCCATTGAAACTACGCCCATCGTGTTGGTTGTCCACGTATCCATCGTCGCGGGTGCGATAGAACGACACGCGCCCGGCCAGAGTGTCGGTTAGCGGGCCCGACACGGTGCCCTTGGTTTGCGCGTAGCCGTATTCGCCACCGCTCACCTCCAGGCTGCGCTCGGGGGTAAACGTGGGTGCGCGGGTGCTGATGTTAAGCACGCCGGCGGTGGTGTTCTTGCCGAACAGCGTACCTTGCGGGCCGCGCAGCAGCTCGATCTGGTCCAGGTCCAGCAGATCGAAGCTGGCCATTCCAGGGCGCGACAGATAGACGTTGTCGATGTACAGCCCAGTGCTGCCCTCCAGCCCCTCGCCCACCTGGTTGTTGCCGATGCCGCGCACGGCGATGTTGGAGACTCGGGACTGGCTATAGGCGATGTTGACGCTGGGCAGCGCCTGTTGCAGGTCCTGCAGGCGGTACAAGCGCTGATTTTCAAGTGCCTGGCCGCTGAGGGTGGTCATGGGCGTGGGAATGTCCTGGGCGTTTTCCTCGCGACGGCGGGCGCTGACCGTGACAGTTTCCAGGTGGGTATCGGCCTGGGCATCGCCCGTAGCCGGGGTGTCCGCCCAGGCCGGCAGTTGAATCAGGGCCAGCAGCAAGGCTGCGCCGGGACGACGCGCAAACGGCGCGGCAAAACGTGGGTTGACCTTCAAGCGAAACATCCTTTGCGCCCAATGGCGCTATCGGGAATGGACAGGGGCTGGCCGAATGCCGGGCAGCCGACATCACTTTCCCAGGGCGAGGGTCAAGCGTGGTGGAAGTGCCCGTGAACCAGGCCACGGGCAGCCTGTGCGGCGGCTAGCCGAAGAAACGACTGGCCGGCCTGGCCAGGCCGTAGCGCTGGCGCAGGGTGTGTTGCTGATAAGCGGTGCGGAACAGCCCGCGCTGTTGCAGCAACGGGATGACTTCGTCGATGAAGGTTGCCAGCATCGCCGGCATGATCGGCGGCATCAGGTTGAAGCCATCGGCAGCGCCATTCTGGAACCATGTCTGCATGGCGTCGGCGATCTGTTCGGGGGTACCGGCCAGGGTGTAGTGACCGCGGGCGCCGGCCAATCGTGTCAACAACTGGCGCAAGGTGGGCCGCTGGCTGCGCACCAGTTCCACCACCACCCGCGCACGGCTTTGGGCGGCCTGCACGCCGTCGGGATTGGGCAGGTCATCGACGCTCAGCGGCAAGTCCAGGGGCAGGCGCGAAAAGTCATGCCCGCCGAAGCGCGCCGACAACCGAGCAAGACCGGTTTCCAGTGCGGTCAGGGCGTTGAGCTCTTCCAGCAACTGCCCGGCCTGCTGGTCGCTTTCAGCGACAACAGCGCTCAGGCCCGGCAGCACCAGCAGCTCATGGGGCTGACGCCCGACCTCGTGCACCTGTTGCTTGAGCGAGCGGTAGAAGGCCTGGGCCGTCGGCAAATCGGGCTGGGCGGTAAACACTGCTTCGGCATACTGGGCGGCAAAGCGCTGACCGTCCGCCGAGGAGCCTGCCTGGAACAGTACCGGATGACGCTGCGGCGAGGCGGGAATGTTCAAGGGCCCACGTACCTGGAAATGCGCGCCGCGATGATTCAGGGCAGCAATCCGTTCAGGCTGCAGGTACTGGCCCGCGCTGCGGTCATCCAGCACGGCGTCGTCGGCCCAAGTGTCCCACAGCCCTTTCACCACCTCCATGAACTCGAAGGCGCGGGCGTAGCGTTCAGCGTGCGGTGGCTGGTGGTCGTGGCCGAAATTGGCCTCTACGCCGTTGACCCACGAGGTGACGATGTTCCAGCCGATGCGGCCCCGTGACAGGTGGTCCAGCGCCGCGAACTGCCTGGCCAGGTTGAACGGCTCCATATAGGTGGTCGACGCCGTGCCGATCAGACCGATATGGCGGGTGGTCGCGCTGAGCGCCGCCAGCAGGGTGATCGGCTCCAGTGGCGTGATGGGTGAATGGCCCTGGGTATCGCCGACCGCCAGCACGTCGGCCAGGAACAGTGAGTCGAGCAAGCCCTTCTCCGCCATGGCGGCCAGCGCCTGGTAGTGTTCGACGTCGGTGAGCGAAGTGGACGGCGCCAGCGGATGGCGCCAGGCCCCCTCGTGGTGGCCACGGCCGAAGACAAACAGGTTCAAATGCAGTTGACGGTTCATGGTTGGATTACCTGAAGGGAAGCTTCATCAACGCCCAGGCTTTGCAGCAGTGCGTCACGGCACAGCGCAAGCTGGGGGTGTGCGGTACTACGGGGGTGGGCCAGCGTCACCGGCTTGTCGTCAACAATGCGCCCGCCATCGAGCACCACCACGCGGTCGGCCAGCAGCAACGCTTCGTCGATATCGTGGGTGACCATCAGCACGGTCAGTTGCTGGCGCTGTACCACTTGGCGCAGCAGGGCCTGCATCTTCAGGCGGGTCAGCGCATCCAGCGCGCCGAAAGGCTCGTCGGCCAGTAGCAGGCGAGGCCGGCGCACCAATGACCTGGCCAGCGCCACGCGCTGTTGCTCGCCGCCGGACAACTCGCCCGGCCAGGCACCTTCGCGCCCAGCAAGGCCGACCATGGCCAGCGCCTGGCGCCCGGCCAGTGCCGCGCCCGTGCCTGGCAAGCCCAGGGTGACGTTGGCCAGCACGCTCTCCCAAGGCAGCAGGCGCGAGTCCTGAAAGAGCACGGCCCTGGGCGTGGGTGCGGTGATGCTGCCCTGCCCCTGCACCTCGCCGTCCAGGCCGGCCAAGGCGCGCAACAACGTGCTTTTGCCCGAGCCGCTGCGGCCCAGAATGGCGACGAACTGGCCAGCCGGAATCTGCAGGTTCAACTGGTCCAGCACCCGGCATGTACCGAACGCACGGGTCAGGCGGTCGATGCTGACCGGCAAGGGCGTGAAGGAGGTCATGAGCCGATCACCTTGCGGTAGCGCAACACACGGTATTCCACCACCCGCACCAGCCGGTCACACACCAGGCCCAGCACCATGTACGTCACCAGCCCGACGACGATCACATCAGTCTGGCCGTAGTCGCGGGCACGGTTCATCAAATAACCGATGCCCTGGGTGGTGTTGATCTGCTCCAGCACCACCAGGGCGCCCCAGCAAATCGTCACCGCAAAGCGCAGGCCGACAAAGAACCCCGGTAGCGCGCCCGGCACCGCCACCTTGCGGATGAAAGTCCAGCGGTCAAGGTCCAGCGTGTGCGCCAGCTCCACGTAACGCAGGTCGATGCCCTTGAGCGCCGCGTGGGTGCCCAGGTACACCGGCAGGCAGACACCGCCTGCGATAAGCGTGATTTTCATGCCGTCGCCAATGCCCAGCCACAGAATGGCCAAGGGGATCAGCGATAGCGTGGGGATGGCGCGCTTGATCTGCACCACGCCATCGATCAGCGCATCGCCGAGGCGCGTCAGCCCTGCGACCAGCGCCAGTACCAGGCCCAAGGTGACGCCAATGGCCAGCCCGGACAGCGCACGCCGTGCCGAGGCCAGCAGGTGCGGCCATAGCACGCCATCGGCCAGCAGACGGTAGCCAGTGGTCAGGGCAGTGGACGGTGGCGCCAGCACCTTGGGCGATAGCCAGCCCAGCTGGGCGGCCAGCTCCCAGGCCACCAACAGCAGGCAGGGGCCCAACAACGAAGCGCCTTTGCCCAGGGGCGCGGGCACCAGCCGACGTGGCCGGTGAACGGCTTGCGCGCGGTCAACGGGCATTGACTGCCTCCTGCTGTTCAGCTTCCCGGGCAAACTCCAGATCAAATTCGTCGCGAGCCTGCAGATGTGCCGGCAAGTCGCCTGCCGCATAAATCAGATCGATCACCGCCTGCTGTGTGGGGATAAGCTCGGCCAGCGTCGGCACAGTGAGGTTGCCTTGGGACTCGACGATGCGCTGCGCATCCGCGGGGTCCAATTGCTGGCGCTTGACGTAGTACGCCTGGGCCCACGCGTCAGGGTGGGCCTGGGCCCATTGGTTGGCCGCGATCCAGGCTCGGCGCAGTTGCAGCAAGGCCTGGCGTTTGGCCGGGTCCTTGAGTGCCGATTCGCTGGCGTACAGGTAGTTGATGTCACTGGGCAGTCCCTGAAGGTGCTGCTCGGGGACAAAGCGCGCCAGGTGGTCGGCGCCCGTGCCCACATAGCGGCTGAAGTGCGGCTCGATCAGTGGTGCCACGTCCACCTGCCCACTGCGCAGGGCATCGGGAAAGTCACTGACGCGCAGTGGCACCAAGTGCACATCCTGGGGCGTGAGCCCAGCCTTGCGCAACGCGGCCAGCACGAAGGTCTGCCGTGCAGTGCCTTCGGCGTAGGCGATTTTCAAGCCTTTGAGGGCCTCCAGGCGCGGCACTTCCAACCCGGCGCGAACGGCCAGTTGGTAAGCCGGGCGGTCGTGGCTGACAGCGGCTATGATGCGCACCGCCTCCCCTGCGGCCTGGGCTTGGACGGGAGGGGTGCTGCCAGCGATACCGACGTCGATTACCCCGGCGCGGAAGGCTTCGAGTATCGCCGGGCCACCGGCGAAATTGGCATAGCTGAGTGCTGGCGGCTGCGATTGGGTTTCACCCCAACGCTCGAGCAAGGCTTGGGTGGCCTCGTTCTGGTCGGCCAGGGTGAGCGCTGGCGCGGCCTGAGCGGCGGCACACGCAAGCGCCAGCAGCAGCCCGGCGGTGGCCGGCCACAAGGGAAGGGAAACATGCATCGGTGCGCTCCTGCTCCAGACCGCCCACGGCACGGGCAGTCGAAGAAAACATCAGGGGCAAATCCAGCGTAGGGTATTGTCCGCGGCCTGCCGGGTGACAGGTGGGAGCACTCTAGCGATCAGTTTCGCTTATGTGAAATTCGAATAACTACTAAACCAATAACCATTAAAAATTATATATGGAATAACCTAATCGTTATGCCATCCCGCGCGCCGCTTCCCGCGCGCATTCCACCACTGCGCGTACAGCCGAGGTAGCCTCGGTGCGCGTATGGAACATCCACACCGACGGCAGAAAACGCGCGCCGGGCAATGCCAGCACGGCAAAATCCGCCGTGATTTCCGGCGCCAGCGCCGCGCCAAGGCTCATCATGCCCAACCGGGTACCGCCTGCCAGCATCGAGCGGTAGACCTCCCGGGAGGTCGTGCGCACACTCCCAGGTCCTTGGCTCAGGCTATTTTCCTGCATCCAGGTGTTCAAGGCTTCGAAGGCCGGGGACTCGGTGGGCGGCAATACCCAAGGCTGTCGATCCAGGTCCTGAGGCAGCAGGTGCTGCTTGTGGGCCAGCGGATGAGTGCGACTGCAGATGATCACCAGAGGATCTTCGTAGAGCAGTTCCCCCGCCACAGCCGGGTCGGCGAACTGCGGCGGCACGGCGCGGCTGAACAACACGTGCAGGGTGCGGTTGACCAGTGACGTATAAAGCTTGTCGCTGGTCTCGCTGAGCAGATTGATCGACACCCCGGGTGCGCGCTCCTGCAGCAGCGTCAATAGCGGCGTGGCCAGGCTTTGCATCACGCTGGGCACCGCGCCGATAGTGATCTCGCCCCGCAGGCCCGCCGACATGCTGCCCAGCTCCTGCCGGGCCTGCTCCAGCTGGAACATCACCTCCCGCGCCCGGCCAAGCAAAATCTGACCCGCTTCGGTGAACACCAGGCCATTGCTGACCCGCCGTACCACGTCCAGGCCCAGCCCTTCCTCAAGTTCCGCCAACTGACGGGACACCGCCGGCTGCGTGACGCCCAGCTTCTGCGCAACCAGACGTACCTGGCCCCATTGGCCGAGCATCACCAGCACGCGCAGGTGGTGGAGTTTGAGGCCACGGCTGAAAAAACGCTCGAGTAAGTCCATGCTATGTCCAGAATCACCGGTGGGAATCGCTTGAAATGCAGATAACAAACATTAGGTCCAGAACAATGACTTGTGCCTTACCCCTGGACACCGGTCTGAGGCTGCTCGGAAGCAGGCCGACATGAGCCAGGCCAAAGGCGGCGACAACCCAGCAGATGCTGAACCACCTCTGCTGTATTCTCCAGCGTTACGATCGTCGGAACCGAGCCTGGCCAGATCCGCAGGTGTCGAACATCGTCGGCGTTGGTAAGTTCACCCTTCAATCCCCGAAAATTATAAAAAGCACGCCCAACAATTCAATAAGAAGCAATGGATACGCGACACACAGCACCCATCGCACCATAACCTGAAGCGCCCTCCCCTTAGACTTACCGTACAACTCATACGATGTTATAAACATAACTAAAGCGGGCAGCACCCCAAGTAAAAGCAACGAAGCCATCACCTACCCTCCAAACATTATCCCCAAGCCCAGCATCACAGACACCCAAAATCACCAAAATGGCAAAACTGATGAAACGCAGGATGCACCTGGATAGCGAGTCAGCAGAATCGTCTTCGCTATGGCCAATGCTTCCGCTGGAGAAGGGTATCCTGGGTTAATCATCTGAATGCATCCTTGCCATCGTCGTGCCTGGATCATCTCATGCGTCGAGTTTGGGTCAAGCAGCATGCCATGTCTGCTAAGATAAAGCGTTCAGCATCCACAAAAAGAAATTACCGGAGCCAAACGCCACCAGCGCAACGATGTGAACGACCACCCTGGTGATTATCGCCGTATTGTAGTTGAGGTGCTGATGTCCGATGGCAGCAGCCAGCATCGGGCACAAACTGCTGCTCCAGTTCTTTTTCTAAAAATCGAAACGCTGGTCAAACACTAACTGTTCACCCACCATCACGGTGCATTGGCGGGCCACTTCAATCGGCATCACCTTGCCCAGCAACGGCGCCAGCGCCTTATTGAATACTTTCTCGCAGGCGGCGTCTTCGCTGAAGGCTTGGGAGTTACCGGCCGCGTCGGCGGTAATCCGGCAGGCTGTCACCAATTCGGTGGGCAACTCGTTCAATGGCACCTTCCTGGCGCCGACGCCGTGCAACTCGATCAGCTCGCTGCACGCACCTTGGGCCGGACCTTCCTTGATGGTTTTGGTGAAGGCGACGCGTTGGTAGTCATCGCCGGCGAACAGCACCTGATCGTTGACCGTTACGCGGTACTGTGAGGGTTTGAAGGCAATGGTCTTGATACAGAACTGTGTGGCGACCGGTTTGCCATCAATCTCAGTTGTGGTCGCTTTGCAGCCTGGGGTGGCATGGGTGAAGGTGGTATCGGGCGAACTGACGCAACCGGCCAGAGATAGCAGGCACACACCGAACAGCATTGTTTTCATGAGACTTCCTGTGCTCAAACATACATACCGCCTCCAGCAGGCGGCTCCGGAGACGGATCTTACCAGCGACAGGGGCAAAAAGCAGTCTCACGCGAAGGGCAGCCACAGGCAGGAGCGGTCGGTCATGACAGCAGAAAACCGGCTGGATTCACGTTGCGTGATTTGGCGATCAGGACCTGCCATACCTCACGCACTCCTCGCCAATACGGCACAGCCCGCAACTGCTATTCAATGCTTCCGTATAACTAATTGGGTCTACGCTTGACTGATCATTAGCCGGCAGGTGGCCTCATGAGTAACTTTCCTATCGTTGCAACAGTGCTTTCGATGTTGTTGGGTCTTTCTGTCACCCGCCTGCTTCTTGGTGCATTGACGGTTTTCCGCATCCGTCGAACAGCGGCTACCGATTGGGTTGCTCTGGTTTGGGCCGTAATGCTTTTTACGACACAGCTAGATTTCTGGTGGGCTGTAAATGCACTACCTAGCGTAAAAGAGTCATACTCATTTCCAGAGTTTTTATTACTGGTCTTATTAGCGCTCTCGCTATTCGTCTCTGCCGCCCTACTGCTACCGAGCCGCAGTGAGGACGAGCAAAATGGCCTCCGCATTTACTTTGAACAAGATGGCAGATATGCACTACTTTCTCTATCAACTTATCTATTTCTCGGCCTTATTGTAAATATTCTCCTATTCAAAGCATCTCCCCTATCGCTTTGGGCTGCCTTGGATGTAATGATGATTGCCCTTCCCGTCTGTGCTTTTTATGCCAAATCACGAAAATGGTACTCTCTTATCGCCATTGTTTATGTGCCACTTAACGCGATAGACATGGCCATATCACTTGCAAATTAAGCTCGCATTGAGTGTTCGGAATTAACGGTAGCACCCAGAATTCCGTCGGACTGAGCTGTGGGCTCCTAGTGACAGACAGGGGGCGACCGCCGCAGTTGATTCGAACCGTGCCGACTGCACTCACCGTACAACGCGTGGTGTAGGCCAGCTGTGTGACTGGTCGACTGCTGCCGTCTGCGTAGGGCAGCAAAGGGTCGGTCGCAGCATTTCGTAACAGGCAGAAATCGGCCGGAAGCGAACCCCCATCGAACGCCCCTCATGCGTGACGCTTATACGTCAGGTAATCATGGGCACCGATACCGGTGCATGAAAACCCCGCCTTCTCGTACATCCTCCTCGCGGGGTTATCAGGTCGCACACTCAACCGCAGCTGCGTGAATCCGTGCCGTGCCGCGTCCTGTACATAGGCCTCCAACAGGGCCATTCCCACCCCGCTACGCCGATGTTCTGGACTAACATGGATAGTGCAAAGTTCTGCGTAACTCTGATCAGGTATCCAGAGTGAGTAACCCGCGAAGGCATTACCCATGAACGCGACGTTCAGACGGTCAAAATTCTCTACCCAACGCGTCAGGTGCCGTTCCAGTTGGGCTCGCCACGATGCTTCATGCTCGGGCTCCCAACAGCGGATATAGCTCTCCTCACCTCTGTAGATGGCCGGAAGATCGGTAACACGTGCTTGTCTGAGTTGTAGTGCCATTCCATTAGCCTTTGATGACGTGAAGGTATGGTATGGCCTTCCTGACATTTCGCAAAGCCTCACGGTGGGTCCCACCAGTGGCTACCAGGCAGTCGTGAAAGGCAACTAACGGTCAATAGCAACCCTTCGACCCAACCCCCAAGTCCATGCAATTACGCACAGGTTACCTTCCAATGGTAGCTAGCTTGAAATCAAGCCGGGGCTCTCGCCGATAAAGCTATAGCCAGTGCGAACACACCAGAATTTCGGTGACACCATAAATCGGGAATGAGTGTGAACCAGCCCCATGCATGTATGCCTCTTTTCCGAGCAAAAAAGCTAGGTTGACGATGAATACCACTACACCAAGCCAGCAGCCCAAGCCAGGTTGAAGGCGTCCTGACTTGAAGTAGAAGAAGAGCCTGCACATGGAGGCCTCTGGCAGATGAACTCAGACGAGAAAGCAAGAAAAACCGTGTCCGATATGTTCGAACACGGTGCGAGACTCCCGGCGATGAAGTGGGTAGAGTAACTCAGCCGATATCGACCTTCATGGCAATGTCCCAGCTCGCGATCGTGTCCCAGGAAGTGGTGTAACTAAACCAATCGAAGGCGCCCTGCGGGCGAAAGAGGTTGGTCATCGTGGTTTTTGGCTAACGTTGAGTTTGCGAAGACCTAACACTCACCAGGGAAACCACGATGACCAAACCTACTATCGCATTGACCGAGTTGGTTGAGAAAGGGGCAGATGCTGATCTGCTCAAGCAAATGATCCAGTTCGTTGCCCAGCGCATGATGGAATTCGACGTCGAGAGCCTGTGCGGTGCCGGGTTCGATGTCAAAAGTCCTGACAGGCTAAACAGCCGCAACGGCTACCGTGATCGCCTCTGGCAAACCCGCGCCGGCGATGTTGATCTGAAGATCCCCAAGCTGCGCCAAGGCAGCTACTTTCCAGGCTTTCTGGAACCACGGCGTACTGCCGAAAAAGCCATGGCAGCGGTGATCCAGGAGGCGTACATCCAGGGCGTCTCGACGCGCTCAGTGGACGAGCTGGTCAAGGCGATGGGGATGTCCGGCATCTCAAAAAGCCAAGTGTCACGGCTGGCCGGCGAGATCGATGAGCGCGTACACGCCTTCCTTGATCGCCCGCTTGAGGGCGACTGGCCTTACCTATGGATCGACGCCACCTACGTCAAGGTCAGGGAGGCCGGCCGTATCGTGTCGGTCGCCGTCATAATCGCCGTGGCTGTGAACACCAACGGCGGCCGTGAAGTACTGGGCATGAGGGTTGGGCCTTCGGAAGCCGAGCCGTTCTGGACAGACTTCCTGCGAAGCCTGATGCGGCGTGGGCTCCGAGGCGTGAAGCTGGTCATCTCTGATGCTCACGAAGGGCTCAAGGCCGCAGTTTCCAAGGTATTCCATGCGACTTGGCAGCGCTGCCGCGTGCATTTCATGCGCAATGCCATGGCCCACGTCGGCAAGGGTCAGCGGACGATGGTGGCGGCGCTACTTCGCACGGTGTTTGCCCAGGACAGCCGTCAGGAATGCCACCAGCAATGGCGCCTGGTAGCTGACCAGTTACGTGAGAAATACCCAAAGATCGCGACGCTTATGGATGGCTGCGAGGATGAAGTGCTGGCGCACATGGCCTTCCCCAAGGCGCACCGGCAGCAGCTGCACAGTACTAATCCGTTGGAACGGTTAAATGCTGAAATCAAGCGCCGCACCGAGGTCGTGGGTATCTTCCCGAACGATCCAGCCATCACTCGCCTAGTCGGGGCGATGCTGCTGGAACAGAACGACGAGTGGTGCCTGCAAAGGCGCTACATGCAGTTGGAGGCCTTCGAGGCGGTCAGCGATAATCCACAGGCCAAGCTGTCGGCCGTGATCAACTAAACGGCAAACTCAGTGGCTCAAGCCTTGATGAGTTACACCACTTCCTGGGACACGATCGAACCAGCGATACGCCAGGTTCAAATGGGCCTCTTCACACAAGCGCCGTTCGGAGCGAATGCCATAGCAATAGCCCACGACTAGCATGCGGATCATCAGCTCAGGATCAATCGAAGGACGCCCAATCGGGCTGTAAAAATCGGTGAGATAATGGCGCAGTTCGCTCAAGTCGAGGCACTGATCAATGCTGCGCAGAAGGTGATTGGCGGGGATGTGATCTTCAAGGTTGAACGAGTAAAACAGCCGATCCTGCCCACTCGATAACTGTCCCATCATGCTGCGTATTCTCCCGCTGGCCGACGGGTATATTTTGCCGCAAGCCAGACAGGAGCGATACGAGCCAATCAAGAATGACCCGAATGGGCGTTAATTTTCGCAGGTATCGTTTCGTAGATCGTGCCACATATGGACTTTCGAAACGAATTGCTGCCCTACTGCTACCGCCAAAGGCTCTATTCCAAATGGCTTGAATCCCATTCGCTCATAGAGCCCTTGTGCACCTCGATTGCCCTCGGTGACGGTGAGCTGAACGAGCAAAAGCTGAGACTGGGATTTCGCATAGGCCAGGACGCTGCGCAGCAGTTTATATCCGATGCCTTTCTCTCGATGAGCGAGTGGAACGTACATTCCGAAGAGCGTGGATTTGTGGCTGGCCTTCTTTCTTCTTTCAACAGAAAGTCCAGCGACTCCAAGCAAATCCTCACCCTCAAACGCAGCGAACACCACATCGGCAGCATCAGATCCACTATTAAGCCTTTTCTCCCACCAGTCGATGGGTAAGGCTTCGCGCTCGCCGACATCGGAAGTAAAAGCGTCGGGATGAAGGCGATAAGCCTCAAGCATTAGCGCTCGATACGACGAGGCATGATCCGGGGTCAATCGTTTAATTATCGTGGTCATCGAAATCACATTTCATGGTTGTGCACTGATTATGTTCTTTCTAGGCCCACGGCGACAGGGACGGAGATGCTTGAGTTTTTCAACAGAATCGGTTGACAGCAGACGCTCCAACACAGCGGATCTTGCACAAAAGTTGAAGCTGCAGAGTACACGAGTGATACCCTGCATTGATCCAGCTTCAGGACCGTCACATGGATATACCGCCGCGCTTCATCATTCATGAGTCCCCCCATTGGGTTGTCAATCACCGTTTAGACAGCGCTCTGCCGGGCTATGTAATGCTCAGTGCAAAGCAGATGACAAACTCGCTGGCCGCCCTTGGGGCTCAAGCGCTGGCGGAGCTGGGAGCCTTTCAGGCCAGCATCCAGCACGCCATCGAAACCCTCCTGCATCCACAGCGTTTGTATATCAGCCGTTTTGGTCATGAGGCGGGCTACTCCATCCATTTTCATTTCATCCCGATTTACCCTTGGGTTGAGACACTGTTCTGGCAGAAAGAGAGATACAGGACGCTCCAGGCGTTTGGATCCCGTGATAACGCGGAATCTCAAACGGACGGTGCAGAATTAACACTATTCGTATGGCGCGAGTTTTGCGAGCGTCCTGAGCCACCCATGGCGCAGGGCCCGTCTGTTGATCAAGCCATCAACATGCTACGCGGTGCGTTAGGGGCTGTATGAGATGTATTCCAGCGAAGGCCAGGCAAGGCGAAAACAGGCGAGGAAGCGGAGTTTATGTGTTGTAAATGAGCATTCCTAGCCTGTTTTCCACGCAGCATGGCCGAGCTGGGATGCGCTTCGTACAGAGCCTGGCAAACCCGGGGCGGAGCATTCACATCTAGGTGAGGCGAAGGATGACAATGGATCACTCAGCTTACATGCTGCAAGCGCTTGAAGTGTCACAACAGGCACGGCCCAAGTGCAGTCCGAATCCGCCTGTCGGGTGTGTGATCGTACAAGGCGGCCAGGTCGTTGCCACGGGGTACACGCAGTCGCCCGGCCATGCGCATGCAGAGATCGATGCCATGAGCAAGCTGACAGGTTCACTCGAGCATTGCACATTGTATGTGACTCTCGAACCCTGCTCTTTTCACGGACGCACACCCGCCTGCGCACTCCAACTGATAGAGCGGGGGGTCAAGAAAGTGTACGTGGCAATGGTGGACCCCCACGTCAAAAACCAGGGAAAAGGCATTGCACTGCTCAGGGCCGCGGGGGTTGAAGTACAGGTTGGGCTGGAGCAAACCGAGGTGTCGAAGTACCTTAGGCCTTATCTTTTATCCGTGTGAATGTCGAACACACCTCTCGGATAGCGGACGATTTGACCTCTGGCTACGGGGCTTCCGCCTTACAAGTCCGCCATTGCTGGCTCCTTGTAGCCGATTTCTGTCCTCCTCGAACGGCCATTACGGATCGAACCGAGCCTCAGGACTTCGCGTCAGCTTCTGAAGGCACTGCGCGCACTGCATTTAAATCGTCCCTACGCATTTTCGCTCGTTTCATTTGATTAAAATCAATTACAATTGCGAATTATTCGCACTATCAATTGTTTTAAGGATGAACGGCCATGGCGGTTTCGGTTTTCCCCTCAACCCTTCCGATTCTGGCGCAGTGCTTGTGCCGCCCCATGCAAATGGCCGGAGTCGGCCTGTTACTGGCCAGTTCACCAGCCTGGGTAATGGCGGCCGACGCCAGCGCTGGTCAATCTGCCGATGCCGGCCTGACCCTGGACAACATCGAAATCAAGGCGGCCCCGCAGGTTGAAACCGGCGACGGCCCGATCAAGGGTTACGTGGCCAAGCGCACTACCACCGGCACCAAGACCGATACCCCGATCAACGAAATTCCGCAGACCATCTCGGTGATTACCCGCGACGAAATGGACCAGCGCGGCGTTCAGGACTTCAATAGCGCCGTGGCCTATACCCCCGGCATTCGCGCCATCGACTATGCCGGGGGCCAGGGCGCGCCCGACATTTTCCTGCGTGGCTTCCGCGCGTTCAACCTGTTCGGTATCTACCAGGACGGCCTGCGCACTGGCTTCAACCAGTACGACACCAATTTCGAAACGTTCGGCCTAGAGCGCATCGATGTGGTCAAAGGCCCGGCGTCGGTACTCTACGGACAGATGTCGCCCGGTGGTGTGGTCAACCTGACTAGCAAGCGGCCCCAGGACGAAGCGATCCATCACATTGAGTACCAGGCCGGCAGCTATGGTCGCCAGCAGTTCGGCATCGACCTCAACGATCGATTAACGGACGACGGCAGCCTTATCGGCCGCCTGGTCATGCTGCGCCGCGACAGCGGCACCCAGGTCGATCACTCGCCGGACAACCGCACCTACATCGCCCCGTCGATCACCTGGAAGCCCAACGACAGTGACACCCTGACCGTTCTGGCGGCCTACAACAAGACCGTGACCGGCGGTTCGGAACAGAGCTTTCCGTACATCGGCACGGTCCAGCGCAGCCCCAGCGGCCACATCGACTCCGACACCCACCTGGGCTGGCTGGGCAGCTACTACCACGTCGAGACCACATCGATCGGCTCGATCTACGCGCACGATTTCGCCAATGGCTGGAAATTCCAACAGAACCTGCGCTACATGCATTCGGTGGTGGGCTTCCTCTCCAGCGGCCCGGACGTGGTGCTCAACCCCGATGGCCGCACCCAGGACATCGGCCTGCAATACCGGCCTAAAAGTAGCAATACCTTGCTGATGGACAACAACATCCAGGGCAGCTTCAACACCGGAGCGATCCGCCACACGCTGATCACCGGGATCGATTATTCCCATTACAGGGCCGAGGAAACCCGGCTCAACGGAGACCCTGAAGACGCTTTCAACAACCTCGACCTGTACAACCCGGTCTACGGCGGTGCGCCGGTATGGTTCGACTCGCTGCAACGTGACACCCGCTCGAAAATGCAGCAGGTGGGCATCTACGTGCAGGACCAGATGAAAATCGATCGCTGGGCGCTGACCATCGGCGGCCGCCAGGATTACGCCCGTGACCACGAAGAGGATGCGGTCAGCCAGTCCAGCGGTACCCAGAACGACCATAAATTCACCGGCCGCATCGGCCTGGCTTACCTGTTCGACAACGGCGTGACCCCGTACGTCAGCTACAGCACCTCCTTCCAGCCAAACCCGGACACCGACATCAACAATAAATTGTTCAAACCCACCACCGGCAAGCAATTCGAAGTGGGGGTGAAGTACCAGCCCGAGGGCTACAACGCCTCGGTCACGCTGTCGGCTTTCGACCTGACCCAACGCAACGTCTCCACCGCCGACCCGGTCAACACGGGCTTTTCAGTGCAGACCGGGGAGATCGAATCCAAGGGCCTGGAACTCGAAGGCAAGGCCAGCCTGAACGAAAACCTCAACATGATCGCGTCCTACGCCTACACCCACACCGAGATCACCCAGGACAACACCTACGAGGGCAACACCCCACGCAACATCCCGCGCCATACCGCCAGCCTGTGGCTCGACTACAGCGTTCTCAGCGGCCCGCTGGACGGCCTGGGCATAGGCGCCGGCGAGCGCTATGTCGGCTCCTCGCAGAACCAGCAGAACACCTTGCGTACCCCGCAGTACTTCCTCACCGACGCGACCCTGCGCTACGACCTGGGCAAACTCGGGCTGACCGGAACGAAAATCTCGGTGACCGCCAATAACCTGTTCGACAAGCACTACTTTGAACCGGGCTACTACGAGGATTCGGTGTTCTACGGCAACCGCCGCAATGTGATAGCGACCCTGGGTTACGATTTCTGATTGGCCGCCACCCCTGGAAAAGCCCGCGCCGGATTACCGGCCCGGGCTTTTTTATTTATGGTGACCCGCAGCCGGCCTCGGTGTGGGCATCAGGCATCAAGCGGCCGCGGCCCTCATAAGCGCAGGTCTCTGATCAAGGTAATAAAGCAAACCTCCCCCCTCAGGAAAAACCTTCAAACCGAGGCAGTAGCTATACGCCCTTAACCATTGCCTCAAACCCACCGACTTTTTTCTCAATGGTGACCGCAACGATACACGCGCAAGATGCCAGCGCACCTTCTTGCTTGGAAAAACCCCGAAAAGCGTGCAAGCAAGCCAAGCATCCCCCCTGACACCTTCAACCGCTCGGTACGCTTCCAGGCGTAGACGCGTTTCGCTTTCGGAGCACCTTGAAACAGCTGAGGTACACATTGTGAAACGTCTCGACTGGTATCTGCAGATCAACCTGAAGGCGCGACACTTGCGCCTGCTCATGGCGATCGACACCTACCGCAACCTGACCCAGGTCGCGGAGGTCACGCATGTCACCGTGCCTGCGGTGTCCAAGTCACTGGCGGAGCTGGAGCGTGGCCTCGGCTTGGCTTTGTTTTCACGTACGACACGGGGCTTGATGCCCACGCCGTATGGCGAATGCCTCATTCGCCATGCCCGCACGATGCTGGGGATACTGCACCAGGTTCGCGATGAACTGAAGGCCCTGAGCTCGGGTGCCGAAGGCAAGGTGCGCATCGGCATGCTGCCTGCGTCCGCTTCGGTGCTGGTGCCGCAGGCGCTGGGTTTCCTCAAGCAGCAATCGCCGGGTACCAATGTGACGGTGATCGAAGGCACCACCGAGTCGCTGCTGCCGGACCTTTGGCAGGGCCGTCTCGACCTGGTCGTGGGTCGCCTGCCGCCGCCGGACACGCTCGGCAGTTTCGAGGAAAAGGAACTGCTCGAAGAGCCGGTCGTGCTGATGACGGGCCGTGACCATCCGCTCGCCCAAAGGAAGACCCTGGAATGGTCGGACCTGTGCGACTACCCCTGGATCCTGCCGCCACCGGGCTCGATCCTTCGCGATCCGCTGGAGCGGGCCTTGGAAGCGAATGATGTCCCGTTGAGCAACAACTACATCGAGACGCTATCCATTCACGTTGTACGCGCCCATTTGCAAGTGTCGGATTTCATCGCGGTCATGGCCGAGTCGCTGGGCAATGATCCTGTGCAGCCTTTTCACAAGCTGCCATTGAGCTTGCCGCGGCTGCTGCGCCCCACGGGCGTGTTGTGGAACCGCAACCGTGGCCTGACGCCCAGCGCGCAACTCATGGTTTCGTGCCTGCAAGCGGCGGCCGAGTCCCTGCTCATGGACCTCGCTGCCACGCCCTCCCCGACCAGAGCCAAGCGCCCCCGTCCAGCAGCGGGCGCAAGCTGAGTGATTGAAGGGGCGCCGCTAAGCGCCAGGGTACGTTGCCGGTGCTTACTGCAGATCCTTCGGCAATACGCTGTCCGGGAGGTTCTGGTAGCAGACGGGCCGCAACCAACGCCGAATCGACAGCGTGCCGACCGAGCTAGCACCGAAGTTGGTGGACGCCGGGTAGGGGCCGCCATGGACCATGGCATCGCAGACCTCGACCCCCGTGGGGAAACCGTTGACCAACAGACGCCCGGCCTTGCGTTCCAGGATCGGCAGCAAGTCCCTGGCTATCGCAGCATCCGCTTCGTCCATGTGGAGGGTGGCGGTCAGTTGCCCGGTCAGGAACTGGGCGACTTCGCGCATTTCTTCGAGGCTTTCCACGGTCACGATCATGCCGAGCGGACCGAAAACCTCTTCGGCGAGCAGGTGATTGCCCAGCCATTCCCGGGCGGTCACGCAGAAGAGGTTCGGCGTGGCGTCGCGCACGTCGCAGGATGAGTTCAGCAGCGACTGCACGCCGGTTTGTGCGCCAATGCGGTCGCGCCCGCTGCGGTAGGCCGCCGCGATACCGGGGGTAAGCATCGCCTGCGGCGGGGTGTGGCTGAGGGCCGAGCGGGCGGCCTCGGCAAAGGTAACGCCATCGGCGCCACGCATGACCACGGCGATGCCAGGGTTGGTGCAGAACTGCCCGGCCCCCAGGGTCAGCGACGCGGCCCAGCCCGCACCGATTTCCTCGCTGCGCGCAGCAAGCGCGGCCGGCAGCAAGAACATCGGATTGACCGACCCCAGCTCACCGAAAAACGGGATCGGGTCGGGACGCGCCATGCACAGGTCGAACAGCGCACGGCCACCGCCCAGCGATCCGGTAAAGCCCACGGCCCGAATCAACGGATGCTGGACCAGTGCTTCGCCCACGTCGCGCCGCCCGCCTTGAACCAGCGAGAAAACGCCTGGGTGAACACCGCAGCGAGTGATGGCGGCGACCACCGCCTGCGCGACGATTTCGCCAGTACCGGGGTGCGCGGAATGCCCCTTGACCACGACGGGGCAGCCCGCGGCGAGCGCCGACGCGGTATCGCCCCCTGCCACCGAGAACGCCAGCGGGAAGTTCGAGGCACCGAACACCGCGACCGGGCCAATGGGACGCTGCATCAAGCGCAGCTTCGGGTTGGAAGCGGACTGAGGGTGGGTCAGGTCGCTGTCGGTGCGGCGATCCAGGTAGTCGCCTTGACGGATGTGGGCCGCGAATAAACGCAACTGCAGCACGGTTCGTCCGCGCTCGCCGATGAGCCGGGCCGTCGGCAACCCGGTCTCCTGGGTGCCGATCTCGGTAATGAGCTCGGCCCGAGCCTCGATCTCCTCGGCAATAGCCTCCAGCAAGCGCGCGCGTTCTTCGCGGCTGCTGTAGCCGAAGGAGTGGAAAGCCGCTTCGGCGGCCCGGCAGGCCTGGTCGACCAGCGCCGGCGTGCCGACGGAGAATGAATGCGCCGGGCCGTGGGCCGGGACAGAACTGAACTGGGCTGGCGTTGCGATTTGCGCACCCGCGATGAAGTGCTCCCCGTGGGGGACGAAAGACGATACGACGCTCATGGGGCATCCTTTATCCAGGTATCTGATGAGGGACCTGGTACACGCTGACCAGGCGTGCCGATAGTGTCGGTGCGCCCGCCAGGGGTCCATTGAAAAAAGCCACCCAGGGTTTGAGCGCCTGGTTAACGCCTGGCGCAGCGCTGCTACGCGTGCGCCATGTCGCCCAGACGCGCCGATTGCTGGCGGGCTGCCTCCTCCAGGCACCGGACCATCTGCTCGGCGCTGGGTGTCAGGCCACGGTCGCGATTCCACAGTACGCCGACCGGGCGAACCAGGCGCGGCAGGCTCAATGGCAAGACATGCAGCGGCTGCACCGGATCACTGGCGATCGACACCGCCATGATCGCAATGGAATCGGAGACCCGCAGCTGGGCGCGAACCACATGAATCGAGAGCGTCTCGATGTAGTCGCTGCTCAGCGGGACGTCATTGGCTTCCAGCACCCGCTCCAGCGGATCGCGCAGCAGCGAGCCCGGGGGCGGCAATATCCAGGCGTAGTCGCACAGGTCCGACCACGCCAAGCTCTTCTTGCGGGCCAGGGGATGATGCAAACCTGTCATCAGTACCACCGGCTCCTCGAGCAATTCCCGCTCCTCGAAGCTGCCGAGGGTGCCCGGGGCAGGCAAGCGGCCGACCACCAGGTCCAGGCGGCCCTGCCAGAGTTCGGGCAGCAGCGCCTCGGTCGTGCCCTCGATGATCGTCACGTTGGTACTGGGCGAGCGTTGCTTGAGGAGGCTCAGCGCCTGGGGCAGCAGCACCGAGGCCGAGGCCGGTAGCATGCCAATGCGGATCTTGCCCTCGGCCCCGGAACTCAAAGCCTTGAGCTGGTCGCGGGCGTCATGCAGCACGGTCAGCATCGACCGCGCGTGCCGGATCAGGCAGTCACCATAGGGGGTGGGCATCAAGCCCTGCGGGGTGCGGGAAAACAACGCGAGCCCAAGGCCGCGCTCGAGTTCGGTCAACGACTTCGACACCGCCGGCACGGTCACATGGGTGACTTCGGCCACCTGGGTCAAGTTGCGGTACGTGTCGATGGCCACGAGCAGGCGCAGGTGCCGCGCCTTCAGGTTGACCTGCAGGTACCAGTCGAACTCTGCCATGCGGTGCTCCTCAGTAGCTTTACCATTTCGTTAAGCCTAACCCATTTTTACTCAATCGACCGGTGCGCAACTCGCGCGCACCATACGAACGCGTCCACCGCCAAGCAGATAGCGACGAGGTAAAACCCGGTGGATGCCCTGTTGCCCTTCAAGGCCCGCAGAGACCTTGGCGCTACTCCCGGCAGAGGCACAACCGCACCGTTGCGAGTAGTCGTTTGACAACAATCACCACTCAGGAAAGATCAATGTCAGTTCATCTCAAGATTGCTATCGCCGACCATCCCCACACCGCCGCGATCCGCAGCGGCGCGATCAAGATCGAAGGCGTGGATGCCGAGTTCGTCACGGTCAAGCCACAGATCGCCGCTTTCCGTCGCATGGTCCGCGATGTCGAATTCGATGTCTGCGAAATCGCCCCGACCACCTACATCATCGCTCGCGCCCATGGTGCTCCCTTCGTCGCGTTGCCGATCTTCGTCGTGCGTCGCTTCCACCATTCGGGGCTGTTGGTGCGCCCGGATGCTGGTATCAAGGCGCCGAAAGATCTGGAAGGCAAGAAGGTCGGCGTGCGCGCCTACTCGGTGACCACCGGCGTGTGGACTCGCCAGGTGCTGATGGACGAGTTCGGCCTCGACGCGAGCAAGGTCACCTGGGTGGTCGACGACGAAGAGCATGTGACCCAGCTCAAGCTGCCCGCCAACGTTATCCACGCCACCCGTCCATTGGCGGACATGATGGCTGACGGCGAACTGGCTGCGGGGTTTGGCGGCGCAGCGGGTATTGGCCGTACCGGCAACCCTACGGACGGCTGGAAGGAAGTGGCCGCCGACTATCCCGATCTGTTCCCGAACGCGGCTGAAATCGAGGCTGAATACTACGCCCGGACCGGCGTCTACCCCATGCACGGCACCATCGTGGTCAAGGACTCGATCCTCGCCGAGCACCCCTGGGTGGCCACGTCACTCTACAACGCCTTCGAGCAGGCCAAGCAGGACTACCTTGCCCGCCTCGACAGTGGCGATGCCACCAGCGAGACCGATAAAAAATACCTCGAACTGCGCAACGTGGTTGGCCACGACCCGCTGCCCTACGGCATCGAAGCCAACCGCAAGACCATCGAGGCACTGGAGTCGACCGCCTTCGAACAAGGCCTGACGCCCCGCCGCATGTCCATGGGCGAGCTGTTCGTCGATCCTCAGGCCTGAATTTTCCGGAGCAGATTATGATCATTGATTGCCACGGTCATTTCACCACCGTACCCGCTTCGTTCCGAGAGTGGCGCGCCAAGCAGATCGAGTTCGCCGACGACCCGCTCAACGCACCGCCACTGTCTGGCGCCCATGTGACCGATGAACAGATCCGCGAGGGCGTCGGCAACGGTCAGTTGCGCCTGCAGAAAGAACGCGGTGGCGACCTCACACTGTTCTCGCCGATCGCCGGCCTGATGAGCCACCACCTGGGTAACGAGCGCACCAGCCTGGAATGGGCGGAAGTCTCCAACGATCTCGTGCGCCGTGTCTGCGACATCTACCCGGACAACTTCGTGCCGGTCTGCCAGCTACCCCAGTCGCCACTGGCGCCGCCGAAAAACTCCATTGCCGAGTTGCGCCGTTGCGTAGAGGAGATGGGCTTCGTCGGCTGCAACCTCAACCCTGACCCGAGCGGCGGCTACTGGACCGGCACGCCGATCACCGACCGCGAGTGGTACCCGCTCTACGAAGCCATGTGCGACCTGGACGTGCCTGCCATGGTTCACGTGGCCGCCTCATGCAACCCCTGCCACCACGGTACCGGTGCGCACTACCTGAACGCCGACACTTCGGTGTTCATGCAACTGCTGCAAAGCGACCTGTTCAAGGACTTCCCGACCTTGCGCCTGGTCATTCCCCACGGTGGCGGCGCCGTGCCCTACCACTGGGGTCGCTACCGCGGTATGTCGCTGGAGATCGCCAAGCGCCCGCTCGAAGGCCTGCTGGACAACATCTTCTTCGACACCTGCGTCTACCACCACCCGGGCGTCGAGTTGCTGACCAAGGTCATCCCCACCAGCAACGTCCTGTTCGGCTCGGAAATGGTCGGCGCCGTACGCGGCAGGGACCCGGACACCGATCAGTACTTCGACGACACCAAGCGTTATCTGGATGCCTGCACGGCGCTTTCCGATACCGACCGTCACGCCATCTTCGAAGGCAACGTACGGCGCGTCTATCCGCGTCTCGACAAGCATCTGAAGGCCAAAGGCAAGTAAGGCAGGGACAGAGCATGAACATTATCGATATCCACCCACACATCATCTCCGACGACGAGAAGCGCTACCCGCCTGCCCCGCTGTTCGGCAAGCGGTCGGACTGGTCGCAGGAGCGCCCCAGCACCGTCGAGACACTGGTCCAGGCCATGGACGACGCCGGCGTGGCCAAGGCCGCCATCGTGCACTCGTCGACCACCTACGGATTCGACAACAGCTACGTGGTCGACGGCTGCAACCAGTACAAGGGGCGGCTCGTCGCCGTTGGCTCGGTGGACATGCTGGCTGACGACGTGCCGGCCGTCATCACCTCCTGGGTCAACAGGGGCCTCGCTGGCCTGCGCATCTTCACCGGAGGCTCGACCAAAGACTTCGACCCCAGCGAGCTCGATAACCCCAAGTCGTTCAAGGCCTGGGAAATGCTCGCGGAACTGAAGCTGCCGATGTGCATCCAGACCGGCCCCACTGGCCTGCCCTATGTACGGATGCTGGCCGAGAAATTCCCCGGGGTAAACATCATCCTCGACCACCTCGGCCGCCCGGACGTGCTCGATGGCCCGCCCTACGCCAATGCCGCCGGCCTGTTCGCGCTCGCCGACCTGCCCAACGTCTACCTGAAGCTGACGCCGCGCATCTTCGGCGATGTGGAAAAGGACAAGGCCAGCGCCGAGACCTTCTTCCCCCGGGTCGTCGAAGCCTTCGGTGCACAACGCATGGCCTGGGGCTCCAATTTCCCCACCTCGCCAGGCACCCTCAAGGACATCCTTGCGACAGCCAAGAAGGGCCTGGCCTGCCTCACGGACGAAGATCGCGCGTGGATCTTCGGCAAGACCGCGCTAACCCTGTACCCGGCCTTGCGCTGAGCCTGACCCCATTGGATGAGGAAGTGAACATGAGCAACACACGTCTCAACAGCATCATCGGTGCGTTCGAGGCCGGCAAGCCGGCCTACATGGCCTTCGCCAAGCTGGACAAGCAGACCGCCATGGAAATGAGCGACTCCCCGTACGACGGCATCGTCTACGAGATGGAGCACAACCCGTACGATGTCAGCGCCCTCGGCGATTCATTGCAATACATGCTGAGCCGCAAGCAGATCGCCGAATCGGGTTCGGTGGCGCCACGGGTGACCCCGATCGCCCGCATCCCCGCCAACGGCATCGAGATGAACCAGACGTTCGCCAAGCAGGTCCTGGATCGCGGTTGCTATGGCGTGATCTGGCCGCACGTGGCCACCGTCGAGCAGGCCTACAACGCCGTCGCCTCCTGCCGTTACGCCCGGCCCAAGGGCGCGGCGCTTTATGAGCCAAAGGGCGTACGCGGTGACGGCCCGGCCAACGCCGCGCGCTACTGGGGCCTGACCATGGCCGAGTACTACGAGAAGGCCGACGTCTGGCCTCTGGCGCCCCAGGGCGAAATCCTGGTGGGGCTGATGTGCGAGAGTACCCAGGCCATCGACAACCTGGACGATATCCTCGCCAACGTGCCCGGCATCGGCTTCATCCTGATCGGCGAAGGCGACCTCAGCCAGGAACTGGGCTTCCCGCGCCAGTACGAGCACCCGCAGGTCCAGGATGCGATGCGCCGTATCGTCGAGACCTGCCGCAAGCACGACGTCATCGTCGGCAACCCGCATGTGACGGCCACCAACCATCGGCGCCTGCTGGACGAGGGTTACCGCGTGCTGCTGTCGGCCCCCAAGCGTTCCTACGGTGTCGTTGGCCAGGCTCGCGAACTGGCGGGGTACTGACCGATGAATGGCGCAGAGACGCTCGTCTCGACCCTGACCGACCAGGACGTGGACATTTGCTTTGCCAACCCGGGTACGTCGGAGATGCATTTCCTCGCCGCGCTCGGTGGCAACCCGCGGATGCGCAGCGTGCTGTGCCTGTTCGAAGGGGTAGCCACCGGCGCTGCCGACGGCTGGTACCGGATGAAGGACAAGCCAGCCTCGACGCTTTTGCATCTGGGGCCTGGCCTGGCCAACGGCCTGGCGAACATCCACAACGCCAAGCGCGCCTCGTCGGGCATGGTCAACATCATCGGCGAACATTCCACGTCACACCTCAAGTACGACCCGCCGTTGACCTCTGACATCGAAGGCCTGGCACGCCCGCTGAGTCACTGGGTACGCCGCGCGGAATCAGCGGAGTCCATCGCCTGGGACACCACCCAGGCGGTGGCCAAGGCCAGTGAGCATCCCGGCCAGATCGCCACCCTGATCCTGCCGGGCGACTCGTCGTGGCAGCAGGTCAGCGCAGCGCCTGTGCTGCCGGCACCTGTGGCCGCCCGGCGCAAGGCCCCGAGCAGCGAACGCGTCGAGCATGTCGCGCGTGTACTGCGCTCGGGCGAGCCGACCTTGATCATTCTCGCCAACAAGGCTACCCGTGGCGGCGCACTGGAAAAGGCCGGGCGTGTGGCCGCGGCCACCGGGGCTCGATTGGGCTCGCAGTTCTTCACCGCGCGTATCGAGCGCGGCGCGGGGTTCGTACCGCTCTTGCGCATTCCCTACGCGGTGCCACAGGCCATGGCGTTCCTCAAGGACTTCAAGCACATCATCACCGTCGAGACGCGCGAGCCCGTGGCGTTCTTCGCCTACCCGGACAAGCCGAGCCTGCTCAAGGCCGAGGGCACGATGGTGCATGAACTGGTAGAAGCGGACGAGGACAGCGAACTGGCGTTCGACATGCTGTTGCAGGCGCTGGGGGCCACTGGCGTGTCCGCGATCGTCCAGCCGCGCATCCGCACTGAAGTGCCCACCGGCGCGCTCAACCCCACCAGCATTGCCCACGCACTGGCCGCGGCCATGCCCGAGCAGTGCATCCTGGTGGACGAGTCGCTGACCACCGGCCGCGAGTCCATCGGGCTGACCCTCGGCGCGCAGCCCCATGACCTCATCAACAACATGGGCGGCTCCATCGGCTACGCCACGCCCGTGGCCACCGGCGCGGCGCTGGCCTGCCCGGACCGGCGGGTGTTCTGCATGGTCGGTGATGGCAGCGCGATGTACACCATCCAGTCGCTGTGGACCCAGGCGCGGGAAAACCTCAACGTCACCACGATCATCTTCGCCAACAACACCTACGCCATTCTCAAGGCCGAGTACGCCAACATGGGCGCCGGAACCCCCGGGGAGCGCGCGCTTTCGATGATCGACATCGACCGCCCGCGCATCGACTGGCAGGCGATGGCGAAAAGCATGGGTGTCCCCAGCGTCGCCGTGGATAGCGCTGAAGGTTTCTACCGGGCCATAGCCAATTCCACCCGCGAGCCGGGCCCCTGCCTGATCGAAGTCAAACTCTGAACCCGTGCACATTCCAAGGAGATTCCCATGGCGCTGACCTTGCGCACCAACCTGGCTGATTATCCGGTCACCAAGGCGATGAAGGACGGGCGAGTGAAGTCCGACCTCGTCACACTCGACTACTGCGGCCCTACCCCGGCGCACAACGGCTTCAAGGCCATGGTGCGCGAGAACCAGTTCGATGCCGGTGAACTGGCCATCGTCACGTTCCTGCAGGCCAAGGCCTATGGCAAACCCTATGTCCTGCTGCCTGCGCCGATTTCGGGGCGGTTCCAGCATCACTGCGCCGGATTCAACATCGACTTCGGCCACCTTGACCCCAAGGACATCGAAGGCAAGCGCGTGGGTGTGCGCACCTATTCGCAGACCACCGCGCTGTGGATTCGCGGCGTACTGCGCCATGAGTACGGCGTCGACCTCGACAAGGTCACCTGGATGACCCTCGGCGACGGCCACCTGGCCGAATACCATGACCCGGCAAACTGCGTCCGCCTGCCGGCAGGCTCCAGCATCCCGCAGATGATGCTCGACGGTGAGCTCGACGCAGCGCTGCTCGGCGAAGACATGCCCAAGGACCCACGGGTACGCACCCTGGTACCCGATGCCCATGACGCCGCCAAGGCCTGGTACCAGCGCGAAGGTTTCGTGCCCATCAACCATATGTTCGCCATTCACCAGGACATCTCCCGGCAACACCCCGAGGCCGTGAAAGAGATCTACCGAATGATTGCCGAGAGCCGCGCGCTCACCGAGGGCGGCGCGCCTGCGGTGTTCCCGCCGCTGGGTCTGGAGGCCAACCGCAAGGGCCTGCAGACAGCGATCGACTGGGCACTCGACCAGAAGATCATCCCGCGCGCCCTGTCGGTTGACGAACTGTTCGACGACGTTACCGGCAGTCTGGGCTAAACGCCGCCGAGCTTACCCTCCATCGACCCAAGCGCAGTGCCGGAGCACTGCGCCTCCACACCCCTCGACCGAGGGCACGGGGGGCGCAGTGTTCCGGCGTGCCTGTTGGTCCCCCCCCCGCTGGCGCCCTGCCAAGACCTGTTCATTCACCCCGGGGCTTATACCCCCGGCACAAGGACGAATGGCAAGATCCTCAACGTGGTGGGGTTTCACTGTGTTCCCCAGCGGCACTGGGGCGAGGGTGCGGTGTTCAACCTGGGAGGTGGGTGGTGCACAAAGACCATTGACTAGAGCCAGAAGAACGAACGGATCATCTGGGACGCGATCCGTTTTGGCGCCCTCGTCGAGAACGTCGTCCTGGGCGAAACCTGCACAGCCGATTACGCCGATACCCGCCTGACGAAAAATGGCCGGTGCGCGTATACGCTGGCGCACGTCTGACTGAATGCATCCCGGCGACGCTCAGGCGCGGCGGTTTTCACTGCCGCCTGAACAAGCGGGGAGGCAGTTCGTACCACGCCTAGGGTTTGCCCACGCTGCCGAAATGGGCAAATACCGGCTCAGGAATGTGCGCCTCGAAACCGCTTGGCGCGAGCTTGCCTGATCGGCCATCGATCTTGAAGGACGTCACATTGTCGGATTTCAGGTTGGCCACCACCAGCCAGTGCCCGGCAGGGCCGATAGCCAATTCCCACGGGTATTTGCCACCCGAGCTGATCCGTTGGATGGGTTTCAGGCATGAGCCTTGATCGATGCGATAGACCACCAGCGTGTCCGTGCTTCGATCGGCGACGTACAGGTATTTCTCGTTGGCGCTCAGTTTCATCGATGAGGCGCTTTTCGGCCCGGTAAAGCCTGAGGGGAAGGTATCGACCGAGGCGCCGTAACTCAGCGTATGCGTCTCAGGTTTCCACGTCACGCAGCGCACCTGCGCTGAGAGCTCGGACAGCAGGAACCCGTGGCGTCCATCCCGTTGAAACTCGATCCCTCTGGGCCCGGTGCCGGGTGCCATCTGAACGAAGGGCGTGGCGCCTTTGCTCAATTGGTTGTCTTTGCCTTTTACCTGGTAGATGAACACTCTGTCGGCGCCCAGATCAGGCACCAGTATGTCGTGTGTCTGTTGCACCAGCGTGATGCTGTGAGCATGGGCCTGTGTCTGCCGGGGGCTTGGCCCGTTTCCAACGTCCGCAAGCACCGAGCTCGCCGGTTGAAGACTACCGTCGGCGGCAAGCGGCAAGACCGCCACCTGCCCGCCTCCGTAATTGGCCACGATAAGGCTGTCATGGAACGGGCTGTAGACCATGTGCGTAGGCCCACTGCCGCCCGAGCCGACGCGGTTGAGTTCCGTCAACCCACCGGACGCCTGATCCACCTTGAAGGCGACTACCTCGCCATTCGCCTCGCCGTTGTTCCCGACTTCGCTGACGCTATAGAGATGGCGCCCGGAAGGGTCTTGAACAAACCAGGTGGGCCGAACCACTTTCGCCGTTTTTCGTAGGTCCGAGAAGCTGCCGTTTTCAGGGTTGAACACGGCGTCATAGATGTAATCACCATGGGTGCCAACATAGACCCGTGCCTGGCTGTTGCTGTCCGGCGCCGCAGACGCGGAAGAAAGACTCAGCGCGAACAACAGCCCGCTGAAGATCTGTTTTTTCAGGATGTCCGTACCCATGATCGTTGTCTCCTACTCGTTATAGTTATCAGTGGCCAGGAAAACGCCGCGCCAGGCTGAAGCTCAGGTTCAACCTGGGGTACGGGCGATGGGATGGGGGACGGCAACGGCGCCGCCGACGTCGGGGTCGTTGATCTTCGGTGCCCACTCGCGCCTCATCAGGACCAGGGTGCTGACGGCCCCCAGGAACAGGAAAACGAAAATCGCCACCATCGGCAGGGTGTAGCTGTGGCCGATATGCAACAGCCAGCCTGACAGGCTGGCAGACACACCGCCGGCCAGGCTCGTCGCCACCTGTTGAAGCCCGGTGTTCAAGCCAGTGGCCTGCTTTGGGATCAGCGTCAGCTTCACCAGGGCGAGGTTGTTCGTCGTGACCAGGCCGACCAGGGTCAGGGAGAGCACGTTCCAGAACAGTGCCATCGATACCGTCGACGCATAAGCGCCGAACAGGGCGGTCATTCCACCGGTGAAGCCCACCACCATGAAGGACTTTCGCACCGTCACCGCGTCATGCCCGCGCAAGATCAAGCGGTCAGCCGCCCACCCGCTGAGCCCGGCCGCGATCGCGACGCCACAAAAGCTCAGCGCGGTATAAAAGCCCGCCTGGTTCAATGACAGCCCCCTTTGTTCGACGAGGTAGGCCGGCATCCATGTCATGCAGAAAAATGCAAAATAGGCGTAACAGAAGTTCGTGATCAACCCGCCCCATACCACCGGGCTGACGAGCAGGTTGCGCAGTGGCACCGTTGCCGCGTAGTGGGTTCTTTTCGCTAACTCGGCGCGGTCCGGGAAGTCGTTGCGAACCAGCATGAACCAGGGCATCAGCCACACCAGGCCGGCCAGCCCCGTCACGATGAACATGACATTCCAGGAGGTTCCGGCAATGAGCCAGGCCGCCAGCGGCGCGCCCAGTGCCGGCCCCATCTTGCCGCCAATCGCATAGATGGCCAACGCAGAGCCCTTCTGCGCTTCTTCGAAGCGGTTGGCTATGTACCGATAGGTCGCCGGGACCACCACGGCCTCGGCTGCGCCAATGACGACGCGCACGACAACCAGCGCGCCGAGCGAATCCACAAGGCCGGTGGCCGCTGCCGCGACGCACCAGAGAAAAAAGCAGACGGCGTATGGCCATTTCACGCCATAGCGGTCAACCAACCAGCCCATGGGCAGTTGCAGAACACCGTACGCCCAAAAGACTGATGAACCTATCCAGCCTCTCTGGACATGGGTCAGGGTAAAGTCCTGGATGAATCGAGGGTCGGCTATCGCCGCCGACATGCTGGTCCGGTCTGTCCAGGCAATCATCAATCCCACTGCCAGCAGAACGACCACGGCCCAGCGGTTTTCCAGGCGCTCTGGTTTCTGGATACTCTCCACTGCTTCCTCTCAGACCTGTTTTTATTGTTGTCAGGCAAGACGTCCCGCGACCTGCTCGAACCACGGCTGCAGGGAGGTTTGGCGAAGATCATCAACCTGGCCCACTGTGCGGTCCAGTGAGTTTTGCGGCACTTGTGTTAACCAAACGGTAGACACCGCAACGCGTGTTCGCGTGGTGGAAGGGCATCGGCCATCCGACCGTTCAGAGAGGGTTTACTTTCTGCGCAAGGCTATGATTTGCTAATTGGCATTCCCCGGGTCGGCACGTTGATCTTCGCCAAGGAGACGTTATGACGCACAGTTCGAAAACACACTATCGACGCGAGGCAGACACCCAAGTCACGCTCAAGACGGTGCCGAAGGTTCGTTTGTACGTTGAGCCCCGGGAGGAGAAAGAGAAATGGTTCGTCAACATCGGCCACGTCACCGACCGGGGCCGCTGGCGGACTGAACCCCACGCGCACCCGGGGTACGGCCAGCTCATCTTCGTTCGCAGCGGCCACGGTGTCATGAACCTCGAAGGTGCGAGTGTCCCGTTCGAGGGTCCGTGCGTGCTGCTGCTGCCAACGGAATGCGTGCATGGCCTCGATTATGAAAGCGACGTGGACAGATGGGTCGTGACCATCGAGGTGTCTTTCCTGACCCAGCTCTACGCCCGCCTGCACGAGTTCATCCAGTTGTGGTCCCTGCCCCGGATGATCACGTTGCCGACCACGGCTGGCGCGGCAACCGAGTTCCTCTTCCTGATCACGCGGCTGGCGCAGGAACTGGAGGCCAGGACATTCGGTCACGTGGTGGGCGCCGAGGCCCTGTTGACCCAATTGTTCCTGATGCTGGTGCGGCGCACCCGGCTCGATCAGCCTGATGACGGCGGTGCCTCTCGCAACGAGATCTGCCTGGCAGAACGTTATCGTGAACTCATCGATCAGCATTACTGGCAAAACCTGCCTTTGCAGGACTATGCATCGATGATGGGCGTGTCGGTGGTGCAGTTGCGCGCCGCGTGCGTGGCTGCCACGGGGCAAAGCCCGACGAAGATGATTCACGCGCGTATCGTCACCGAAGCCAAGCGGAACCTGATTTTCGGCGAAATGGCCATTGAACAGATCGCCTTTGGGCTGGGGTTTTCAGACGCCGCGTACTTCACGCGCTTTTTCCGTCGGGAAGTGGGGCAGGCGCCCAGCCAGTTCCGCGCGATGACACGAGAGCAATCCCAACGGACGCAATAGGTCTGCAACGCGAGGGAGTGGCTTCGGGTTCTACCTTCGGGTGGATCGCGAAGCCGCCCTTTCATTAGCGTCGTTCTGCTACGCCCCACCTGCCCTCGCCGCCTTCACATGCCGCGCGCAAATCCATCTTTAGTTGCACACGATATCCCCACGCAAAAAATGCCAGCGAATCTCACTTTTGTGTAAAGGCATACGCGGGGTCACCCAATAGTATTCCTCCCTAGCACCCCACAATAATCATCCCGTACCGGACTGATCAGCTAGTTGCACTTGCCGCGACCGTATCCTGCGTCGAAAACAACCCTGTCTGGCCGATCAATACACGTCCCTTTCAATGGAGACAGACTATTACCTTCCTATAAAAACCGCTATTCGCCGCTAATCCGGCTTTTATTGCACCGACAATAAAGTCGAACGAAACGTGTTCTATAAAAATAACAAAATCTATACGGATGGCTACATGAAGAATATTTTCAAACCCTTGCCCACGCTGTGTCTCGGCGTGGCCATGTACTGTTGTCATAGCGAGTTTGGTTTTGCTCAAGAGGTGATGGACGCACCGACGCTGACCACTTCGCCGCAAGCGCAACCCCCTCAACAGACGCCGGACGCTACTAACGCACCGCACACTTTTCCGGACCTTGCGAAGTTGAATGAACAGGTCGGCAAGCCTCCAGTGTCGTGGAACGACACCTTTATCGGCTATCGCGTCGGCAACAACTTCCACTTCCCGGGTGTTCCTGACAAGATCAAACAGAATATCGGCTACCTCACCACGACCGGTGGCTTCAGGTATGGCAGCTACGCGTTCAACGTCGATTACCGCGTATCTGACTCGGCGAACCCGGAAGCCGGCGGTCCGAACAACGGAGGCGCGCAGGAGGTATATAGCGTCGGGCGTGTCACGGCGAGCGCCAGCAAGATCTTTGGCCGACAGGTGGGTGCTGGGGTGATCAGCGACGTCGGCCTGACCGGTGGGTATGAGTTCGGCACCAAAAACGATGCCTACGCCCAGCGGGCCCGTATGCTTGTCCTGGGGGGGACGGTGGAGTTCGCCCTGCCACGCGGGTACTGGAACCTGACGGCCGGTGTGCGGACCGAGAGCAACCACAACGGGATCGTCGGCGTGGACGTGGATTACGACACCGCCTGGCACCTTGAGAGTTCATGGCTGTATCCGTTCCGCCTGGGCCCGGTGCCGTTGATATTCCGCGGTTTTGCAAGCAGCACGGGCCCCAAAGGCAAGGATGGTTTTGGCGTTCAAACCAAGACCGAATACCTGACGCGCGCTTCGTTGCTGGCCGACGTCGGCTCATTCGCCGGTTATCCACGCACGGTCTATGCCGGCGTCGGTTACGAGTACTGGAAGAACATGTTCGGCACGCCGAGCGATGAAGCAGTCAACACCAGGACGTCGACACCGATGCTGCAGTTCGAAGTCCATTTCTGATCGATTGCTGCGGCGGGCCAGCCCTCCAAAAAAGGTTCTTCACGGAATCCCGGGAAGGTTGTCGCGCCACGGCAGATTCACAGTGAGCAAACAGAGCGGACCAGGTGATGTCCCAGGCATAACTGGCCCGAAACAGATGTGCCTGGGACATCACCTGGTACTCTCTGTTTGTTCACTACAGATCTTCGAAGGCACAACCCACTTCCCCTTCAATCCCTGAAGTACCCCAAAAAAAACGCCGTGCTTTCGCACGGCGTCGTCATTATCGCTCACCCAAACCCGGCTTATGGATTCGGCACGTACAGCGGCATCGAGTCTTCCCACAACGTATCGGAAGTAGCGTGCTGATCGGAGCCATCGGCGTTCATCACCCAGTTCTGGCCGTCAGGCTGGAACGTGTTGTCGTACAGCGCCAGTTCATCTCGAAAGCCATAGACCCCCGAGCTATAGGCAATGCGACCGTCATACAACCACACCGCGTGTCCCTGGTTCGCACCCGGGGTGGTCAGGCGGGTGACATCGGTGCCATCGGGTTTGATCGTGTACACGTCGTAATGAAACTGGTTCGGGTCGGTCGGGTTGACTTCCTTGCGGGTAAAGACAATTTTGCTGCCATCCGGCGACCAGCCTGGCAGGTTGTCCGGCTCGGTCGTCAGCACCGTCGTCTGGCGTGTAGCCACATCCAGAATGCGCAACCCCTGGACCTTGGGGCTCCACACGCGGTACACGATCCGCTTGCCGTCCGGCGAGTAGCTCGGGAAACCTGCGTTGATCGAACCGTCGGTCAGGATTTCCGGCTTGCCGTCCATGCTGCCGTCGGCCTTGATTCGGGCAATGCGGCCCGGCCCCATGCCTCGCGTGAAGAACCAGTCGCCAATGCCGAACGCCACCCATTCGCGATTTGGCGACCACGTGGGCTGGAACGCACCGGCCAGGCCCTTCTGCACCATGTCGGCGGCCAAGCCGCTGTTCGCCGGGTCGTAGATGCGCTGGTACCCGCTGAAGTCCGGGTTGATGACGGCAATCGACGAGCCCATCGCCTTCTCGGTGTACACCAGCTTCTTGCGATCCGCCGACAATTGCGGGAACACATCGATGTAGCGATAGGTCCACGCCGGGTCGAAACTGAACATCGGCGTGCCATTGGGATGGGCCGGCCGCATGGTGATCTTTTCGTAGACCACCTTGGTACCGTCAGCCGAATAGTGCGGCGAGCGGATCCCCGTGTTCGCGGTCGTGCGGGATGTCCCTGCCGTGGTGTAGAGACCTTCCGCATCGCCGCCCTTGACGTGATAAGCCAGGTTGGTGGCCGAAAGATACTGCGGGAACACCTTGAGACCGGGCGTCGACGTCAACGTGGCCCGCGTCAGCGTGGACAACTCCACCGACTCGATCTGCGAGCTGACCTTATTGATCAACTCCGGGCGGTGCGCGCCCCAGGTGGATTCCACGGGCGTTTCATAAAAGGCGACGCGTTTGCCATCCGGCGACCAGGTGGGCGACCCTTCGTCAAAACCCGGGTTGCTGGCAATCTTTTTCCAGCTCGAGCCATCGGGATGGATGATATAGATGCTGCTTTCCTGGGTGCGCTCCCAGCCGACCGGCAGATTGTGGCCGCGCCATTGCGAGCCGATATCGGACGCCAGGGCGATCCACTTGCCGTCCGGTGACCAGGTCGGGCGGAAGAAGCTGTGCGGCTTGCTCGGGTCGAACGGGATATCGCCGGTGACGTTCTTCAACGCGCCGGTGGCGATGTTCAGCGTCCAGATGTTGGTGGTGCCGAACGCGTCCTTGCCGCGACGCGAGGAAACGAATGCGATGACGTCGGGGTTGGTGGGCGAAAAGGCCGCTGCGTCGTCGATGGCGATGTGATCGGTCAATTTCTTCAGCTCGGTACCGTCGACTTTCACGCGATACAGATTGGCTTCGCCAAGACCGTCCCGCTCCGACGTAAAGACGACCCACTGACCATCTTTCGAGAAAGAAGCGTGGTAATCGAAGCCTGGTGTCTGCAGCAGTTTATGCTCGTCGGTACCGTCGGCATTCGCCACGTACAGGTCGGACGTCACCGGGCCCAGCCGGTTGACCAACGCCGTGCCTTGCGGGGTAGTCGCCGCGTGCGCGCCCGCCGAGATGACAATACAGGTGCTCCAAATCGCTGAACAAGCCGCGAGCGTTTTTACAGGCGATTTCAAATACACAGCCAATGCCTCCGTTATTATGCTTGGTTGAGCGGTGTGTACGACACCCGCCCAACGGCCTCCTGCGTCGCTATCCAGACAACGCGCGGTGTTTGCTTTTCCTTACTGCAACGCCTCGGATTCAGGCTGCCAGTACATGAAGCCCATGCCTTCACCCGTTCCCGCGGGGGTTCGCCAGCACGGCACGTAATCCACCAGGGTCATCTGGGCGCCGGTCTCCTCCAGGGCTTTCATCACGCTCACGTACAACTTGATTTCCGAAGTGCCCGACTGATACGAACGCTCGTCCACCGACGCCAGCCCTTCGTAGTCGTACTCGGCCAGCATGTTCATGATGCGTCGGTCGAACGCTTCGTCATTGACGAAGTGCGACAGGCCGCCGGAGGCAAAGATGCCCACGCGAACGTCTTCGGGCCACGCAGTGATGGCGTCGCGCAGCACACGGCCGAATTCAATGCAGCGCGACATCGATGGCTGGGTCGGCGGGTAGAAGCAGTTCATGATGATCGGCACATTGGGCGGTGGGTTGTCCGACATGATCTGGTGGTAGACGAAACTGTAGGCATGCGGCACCACCGGGTATTCCGGCGCGGGCTTCATCCACACGTTGGTGGGCCAGGCGAACAGATCGGTGAGGTCGAAGTGCTCGCCCTGGAAATACTTGATCAGGTACGTTGCCAGCTCCGGGTGACACGCGTGGGTCACCGGGTGATCGGGGGCGTAGACCGAACGCTGCGGCGGCCCGTTATGCACTTCTGCGCCGGTGTAGATGGCGATCGATGGCGAAAAATCAGTGAAGATTTCCTTCTGGTCCTTGCCCAGGATGATGGCCACGTCGATGTTCGCATCGCGATAAGCCTGCGCCATGACGTCCAGCGCGGTGCGGCAGCGAGCGGCGCGCTGGGTACGTTCCTCCAGGGTCAGGAATGGCGCGAAAGCCGCGCCGCGATGCGCCTCCAGTTCCGGGTAGGTCCACGTGCGATTGCGGTACCACAGTTCCGGGTTATTGCGATCACGCTCACCATTGTTCAACCAGTCCTCTGGCGCCTGGCCCAGCATGCCGCTGTGTGGCACTGCCATTCCGAATACGATTTTTGCCATGCAATCAATACCCCATTCTGTGTGCCGGCCCACCGGGCCGGTAGTGGATTCGCTAACGATGACGAGTGCTACGCGCTACGCAGTTGCCCGCGTGGTTCGCTGATTTTGGGTGCCCATTCGGGGCGATACAGGACGAGGGTCGCGAACGCGCCGATCAGCAGAAACGCCAGAATCACTTTCATCGGCAGGTCGTAGCTGCCACTCGATTGCAGTAGCCATCCTGAGAGACCGGCCGCCACGCCGCCGGCAAGGCTTGTCGCGAGCTGCTGCACGCCCGTCACCAGCCCGACCATCTGCTTGGGGATCAAGGTCATGCGCGACAGCACCAGGTTGTTGGCTGTCGTCAAGCCGAGGCACGAGAGAGAAAAGGTGTTCCAGAACAGTGCCATGTTCTGCGAGGGCGCATAGGCGCCGAGCAACACGGTGCCGGCGAGGGTAAACCCTGTGACAACGAAGGCCTTGCGGACCCGCACGGCGTTGTAGCCCCGGGCGATGATCCGGTCCGCTGCCCAGCCCGCCAGCACCGCGAACACGGCGATGCCAGCAAAGCTGAAGAACGTGTACAGCCCCGACTTGGAGATCGACAGGCCCCGTTGCTCGACCAGATAAGCGGGCATCCAGGTCATGCAGTAGAAAGCAAAGTAGCCATAGCAGAAGTTGGTGATCAGCCCACCCCAGATGACCGGGCTGCTCAGGATGCCGTGCAGGCTTACCGTCCGTGCATGACTCGGCACCTTCGCCAGTTCGTGCCTGGACGGCAAATCGTTGCTTACGGTCAGCAGCCAAGGGATCAGCCACACCAAGCCGACCAGGCCCGTGGCGATGAACATCACCTTCCAGGAATAACTCACGATCAGCAAAGCGGCCACGGGCGCACCAACGGCCGGGCCCAGCTTGTTGCCCATGGCGAGGAGGCCCGCAGCGAGGCCGAGGCGGCCCTCATCGAAATGGTTGCGTATCCAGCGGTAACTGGCGGGAATCACGATGGCCTCGGACACGCCGATCAGTAACCGCAGCGCGATCAGGCTTTCCAGTGCATGGACCACGCCCAGCAATATCGTGAAAATGCACCACGCCGCGAAGGACACGGCATACGGCCATTTCACGCCATAGCGGTCGGCCACCCAGCCCATCGGAACCTGGAACAGGCCGTATGACCAGAAGAAGGCCGAGTTGAGCCAACCACGGTCGAGGCTGGTCAACTGAAAATATTGAATGAAGGAGGGATCCGCCAGCGCCGACGAAATACTGGTGCGGTCGACGTAGGAAATAAGGACGCCCAGCGCAAGCAGTGCGAGCACTGCCCAGCGGGATCTACTTGTCAGGGTTTGCATTGTTTTTATTAACCTGTAAGCGATTGTGTCGACCATTATTTCCCGAATCAATATCCGCGGCCCTACACAAAAGTCACTTTCACCGGTACTTTTCATGTGCAGCGCCGCCTCCCGCGCCCGGGCTCAGGATGAAAATCCAGGTAACGGTGGATGGAAGCGCTTTCCCCCAGTGACAAACGAACGTGATGACGCGATCCACAACAATAAATTGCGTCCCAGGCCATTTCAAAACACCCCCTCCCCAGCAAAGAATCCCCTTGTGCGGCACGCCTTGCCCAGGCCGTCGCGCGCAGAGATTGTGCCGGCACAGGTGCCCAATGACGGGCCCGGCACGATCGCCACCCATGCGTATAGCTACTATCGGAGATAATTGTGAAACGCATCCCCACACCCCGCAAAATTCCGACTCAAGCGCGGTCCAGAATGATGGTCGAAGCCATACTCACGGCCACCGCCCACATCATCGTCAAACACGGTTACCAAGGCACCAACACCAACCTGGTGGCGCAACTGGCAGGCGTCAGCGTCGGCTCGCTGTACCAGTATTTCCCCAACAAGGATTCGCTGATCGCGGCGTTGCATCAGCGGGAGGCGCAAACGCTGGCGGAGATGATCCGCGACATCACCGCCCAGTACCCGCAGGTCAACAGCCTGCATGAGCACCTGTCGCTGCTGGTTCGCACCCTGCTCAGCCATTACCGCGAGGAAACGCAGTTGCTGCGGGTGCTGGAGAAGCACTTTTCAGCGCTGATCGACCAGCCTTGCGAGCAGTTCTACAAAACCGAGATCCCCAACTTGCTGCAGACCATGCTCCAGCGCTGGCAGGATTCGCTATGGCGGCCCAACCTGCCGATGGCTGCCTGGATGACCGCGCACATGATTCGCTCGATGCTGCAGGCCTACGTCGTGGAGACGCCGCAAATCGCCCCTCGGGATATGGAGCAGGCGATCGTCCGCTCATTGATGGCGCTGCTGTGTGGCACCGAAGGCGACGTCCGCGAGCCGGGTTCCGAGCCTGCAGCCCGTTTCGCAATGCCCTGAAATACCGCAACCCGTTAACAACAAGACCATCGAATTCGGCTCGGGCCCCTTATGCCCCGCCTGCCCGACGGCATAGGCCGACGGCACGCTCGACGACAGCCAACGATGGCGTCAGATAACGGTTAGCCCGGCCCAGTGGGCCTGGCTGACCACCCCTATGGCCTGGGGCCGAAGGATTGGGCAACTGCCTGCCTACCTCGGCCCCGGCGCCATCGCCGCGGGCGGCTATCCGTGGCAGCCCGTCCTGGATGAAAACGCGAGTAATCCCCCCCGTTTCGCCGTTGCGCGCCCCCGACTGGAAAGTTTTCATCTTTGCCCGTCATTGCGCGGACCGCCGCCGCACGGGCCCGCCAGAGGTTGCCGGGGTAGGCATTGGCCCCCTCGTTTGCATGCCTTGCCGCCTGAATGCGAGTAGCTATCATCCGGCGCACTCCCTAGCATTTAACACAAGCCTGGCGCTGACAACGCAGCGGGCCAAACGTTCTTCCTGTGTCGGCGCCTGCCCTTTCAGACCTTCCGGTCATTTCGCCAAGAGGATACATGCGATGGGTAACAAAGGATTCGATACGGTCATCGAAGTGAAATACCGCGATACCGACTCCATGGGCCACGTGAGCAGCCCGGTGTACTACGACTACCTGCAGCATGCTTACCTGAGCTACATGCACAACCTGCTGAACCTGCCCAAGGATCAGAAGCTGCCGCACATCATGATCAAGACATCGTGCGAATACGTGCAGCCCGCCATTTACGGCGACACGCTGACCGTGGCCAGCCGCGTGGTGAAGTTCGGCACCAAGAGCTTCGAGATGGAACACATCATGCACCGCCACGACGCGGAAAAGACCGTCGTTGCCAAGGGCCAGTCCATCCACGTGATGTTCGACTACGAGCAGAACCGCAGCACGGTGGTACCGGAACACTTCAAGCACCAGGTGGCGACCTTCCAGGAAGCCTGACGCGCACGGCTGCGCCCCTTCGCCGGCCAATGCCGGCGAAGCCCTACCCCAAGAAGGACTTTGCACATGAATCTATCCTGGAGCGACGCCTCCCGCGCCGTGATCGAACGTTATCGGACCCTGGGCGCGGAACTGGCCGCGGCGCGCGCCGGCACCCCCGAGGGGTTCGACTATGCAGGCTGGAAGCGCCTGACCGACAGCGGCCTGTGGAAGCTGGTCATCCCGCAAGCCTACGGCGGCCAGGGTGAAGACTGGTGGGCCTTCACGGCCGCGCTGGAAGGGCTGGCAACCTCCATCCGCACCCCCGAACTGCTGTTGTCGGTGATCGCCCAGGCCGGCATGGTCCGGGCGTTGATGCTATACGGTAGCGAAGAGCAGAAAGACCGCTACCTGGCGGCCATCCTCAACGGCGCCATCAGCGCCACCGGTATCGCCGAACCCGGCACCGGCACCGACGTACGCAGCATCGCCACACAGATCACCGCCGAAGGCGATGGCTACCGCCTGGTGGGCAGCAAGTACAACATCGCCCACGCGCCCATCGCCGACTTCACCCTGGTGGTGACCAAGGTGGCCGGCGCCGAAAAACAGAACATCGCCCTGGTGCTGATCGACAAGGACACCCCCGGCCTGCGCCGTGGTGAACCCGACAGCAAACTGGGTAACCGCAACCTGCCCACCGGCGCACTGTTCTTCGACAACGTGCCTGTGCCGGCCAGCCAGGTATTGGGCCAGGTGGGCAAAGGCCTGCAGCAGTTGATCAATATCATCTCGCTGGGCCGGGCTTACTACGGCCTGGTGGCCGTCAACCTGCCCGCCCCCTTCATTGGTGAAGCCCTTGACTATGCGGCGAACCGCCAAAGCTTCAAGAGCGCGATCGATACCCACCAATACGTGCAGAAGCGCCTGGTGGACCTCACCATCGGCATGGAGCGCAACCGCTGGATGGTCTATGCCGCGCTGCATCAGTTGCTGACCCGGGACCCGCAAGCCCTGCTCAGTTGTTCGATCGCCAAACTGGGCGCCTCCCAGGACTTCATCGACAGCGCCCTGAGCCTGCTCAAGCTGTATGGCAGCCTGGGCTACCACGAAGGGCCGGTGTCCCAGCTGGTCAAGGATGCACTGGGCTTCGCGGCCGTCGGCGGCACGGAAGAGATGCACCAGAAGAACATCTTCAACCAGATCCTGCGGCTTCACGGCACCCACGCCTGAGCACACCCCTGCGAGGACGCGACCCGACGAGGTAGCGCCCGCCGTTCATTTTAATAAGACCCACCCTGCCTGTGTACACCAGCCCGCCTGCGCCCGCGCAGCGCAGGCTGCTGCGTGCGCGGCGGGGTGGGTCATTGACTGGGTACGAGACGATGAACGAACCACTCAAGCAACCAGGCGCGGCAACCACGCTGATTCCCCAGGCGCTGCAACGGTCGGTTATTTCAACCCCCTACGGCGACGAGCTGGAGCATGCCAGCATCGACCAGTTGCGTGACTTCCAGCTCCAGCGCCTACGCTGGACCCTGGACCATGCCTATACCCACGTGCCCTGGTACCGCGACCGTTTCCACCACCTGGGCGTGCACCCCTACGACCTGCATGACGCCGCCGACCTGGCGCAGTTCCCATTGACCACCAAGGCCGACCTGCGGGCCCACTACCCCTTTGGCCTGTTCGCCGTGCCGATGGATGAAGTGGTGCGCCTGCACGCCTCCAGCGGTACCACGGGGCAACCGACCGTGGTCGGCTATACCCGCAACGACATCGACGTCTGGTCGTCGCTGGTGGCCCGTTCCATCCGCGCCGCCGGCGGCAAACGCGGTGACCGCATGCACATCGCCTATGGCTACGGCCTGTTCACCGGCGGCCTGGGCGCCCACTACGGTGCGGAGAAACTCGGCTGCACCGTCATTCCCATGTCGGGTGGGCAAACCGCTCGCCAGGTGCAACTGATCCAGGACTTTCGCCCGGACCTGATCATGGTGACGCCGTCCTACATGCTCAACATCGCCGAGGAAATCGAGCGCCAGGGCATCTCGCCCGAAGCATTGTCGCTGCGCGTGGGCATCTTCGGCGCCGAACCGTGGAGCGCCACCATGCGCCAGGAACTGGAAACCCGCCTTGGCATCCAGGCGCTGGACATCTACGGGCTCTCGGAACTGATGGGGCCCGGGGTCGCCATGGAACACCTGGACACCAAGGACGGCCCGACGCTGTGGGAAGACCACTTCTACCCCGAGATCATCGACCCCGACACTGGCGAAGTATTGCCCGATGGCCAGTTCGGCGAACTGGTGCTGACCACCTTGAGCAAGGAAGCCCTGCCGATGGTGCGCTACCGCACCCGTGACCTCACGCGCCTGCTGCCGGGCAACGGCCGGGCCATGCGCCGGCTGGACAAGATCACCGGGCGCAGCGATGACATGCTGATCATCCGCGGCGTGAACGTGTTCCCCACCCAGATCGAAGAGCAACTGCTGAAAATAGCCGCCCTGAGCCCCGTGCACGAACTGCATGTACGCCGCGATGGCCACCTGGACACCCTCACCGTAAACGTCGAACTGCGCGCCGAACACGCCGGCTGGACGCCCTCCCAGCAACAGGCCGTGTCCAAGGACCTGGCGCACCGCATCAAGGTACACGTGGGTATCAGTACCCACGTGGTCGTGCACCCATGCCAGGCCCTCAAGCGTTCGGAGGGTAAATCCAGCCACGTGCTGGACTATCGTCAGCCCGCGTGAATGCGCAGCCGCCCGCAGGAAGATGCCCGATGCCAAACTCCTCTCCCATGCAACTACGCCCTGCCTTGCCCGTTGGCCCAGGCGTGATCGAACAGGCGCTTGAACATCAGCTTCAGCGCCTGCTGCCCACCCACCACTGGTTGTGCCGTGCGCCCAGTTTCAAGCGCAAGCAACAATGGTTTCGCCGGCTGCTGGACGAAACCAGCCATGCCGTGCAGTTGCAGGACAGTGTCGACAACCCGCCCGCCCGGGCGTCTGTGGCCACACCCTGGGCGCGACACCTGGCAGCACCGCCACCGGGTACGCTGGCCGATTTTGCCGTGAGCAGTTGGTTGCTCGACAGCGTGAATCCGGCACTGCAACCCGATCACCAGGCCCACCCCGGCTTCGCCAGCGCCTGCGAGCGCATCGAACGCCGGGCTATTTTCCATCGCCGCCAGGCATTCGAGCTGTTGCTGACCATGACCCGGCAACAGCAGACGGGCCTGGGCGGGCAGGTGCAGGCTGCCATCGACCGGCAGTGGCCCCACCTGTTGGAACGCCTGGCAGGCTGGCCCCAGGAAGAGCGTCAGCGGTTCATGGCCCGCACCCTGGAACAACTGCACTTTCTTGGCTGCCGCGCCGGCACGGCGCAGGCCGGGGAGCCTAGCCCATGACTGAAACCACATCCGTGCTCGACACCCTGTTGCAGCTGGGCGACAGCGCACTGATCGCCAGCCAGCGGCTATGTGAGCGCTTCGGCCAGGCGCCCACCCTCGCCCAGGACCAGCAATGGCTGAGCATCGGCCTGGAATTGCTGGAGCAATCGCGCCAATGGCTGGAATACGCCGCCGAACTGCTCAATGACGGCCGCAATGCCGACCAGCTGGCGTTCCTGCGCGACGCCCGGCAGTTCCACAACCTGGTGATGCTCGAGCAGCCCCAGGACAACCCACTGCAGGCGGGCCTGTGCCACTGGCTCTACGACGGCTGGCACCAGGCACGGCTAATCACGTTGCAAGGGTCGCCGCTGCCGTTGCTGGCCATTACCGCGCGCCGTGCCCTGCCCCAGGTGCGCGGCCACTGGGAGCATTCCAACCAATGGCTGCTGGACGCCAGCACCCAGGACCGACCCGGCCTGCAGCAGGCGCTCGACCAGCTCTGGCCCTTGTGCCGGGGCGTGCCACCGGACAGCCATGACCGCGATGAAAAGGGCATCGACCGCAGTTGGCGCATGCCGCTCAAGGCTGCCCTGGCCCGCGCCGGCCTTACCCCGCCACGCCGGGTGCCGGCCGCCCCATCGCGTGACCACGCCCATTTGCAGGCCGTGCTGCAACCCCTGCAAGGCGTAGCGCGCACTGCCCCCCATCACCGTTGGTGAGCTGAACCCACCACTCAGGACTATCGATCATGGACATGACCATTGGCGACTTTCTATTGCGCCGCTTGCGCGAACTCGGCATCAACCACCTGTTCGGCGTACCGGGGGATTACAACCTGGCGTTTCTGGAACAGGTGGAAGCCCGGGACGACATTCACTTCATCGGCAACTGCAACGAACTCAATGCCGCCTACGCCGCCGACGGCTATGCCCGTACCCGCGGTTTCGGCTGCCTGCTGACCACCTATGGCGTGGGTGACCTCAGTGCCCTCAATGGCGTGGCCGGTGCCTACGCCGAACGTGTGCCGGTGGTGCTGGTCTCGGGCGCCCCGCCCCTGCACGCCATCCTCAACCGCGCCCTGCTGCACCACACCCTGGTGGATGGCAACTATGACAACGTGATGGTTGCCGTGCGCCAGTTCACCGTGGCCCAGGCGCGCATCACCGTGGAAAACGCCACCGCGGAAATCGACCGCGTGCTGCTGACCTGTTTCCGCGAACGCCGCCCGGTGTACCTGCAGTTGCCCTCGGACCTTGCCACCCTGCAGGTCGAGGTCCCCGGCACCCCGCTGGCACTGCGCGAAACCCGCAGCGATCCTCAGCAACTGGGCGAAGTGCTGGAACGCTTGCAACAGCGGCTGGCCAAGGCGGCCAACCCGGTGCTGCTGGTGGACGTCGATGTGGCGCGCTTTGGCCTGACCGAACAAGTGCTGTCGCTGATCGAGGCCCGCGGGCTACCGTTCGCCAGCATGGTGCCGGCCAAGGCCGTGCTGGATGAACACCACCCTCTGTTCCTGGGCACTTACGTGGGCGCCGGCTCCGCCCCCGCCGTACGCACGGCTGTGGAAGGCTCGGATTGCGTGATCGGCCTGGGGGCGTGTTTCGCCGACGTCAGCACCGGCTTGTTCTCCCAGCAACTGCAGGCCGATGCGTTGATCCAGCTGCACCCCTACAGCGCCTCCCTGGACGGCCTGAATTTCAATGCCGTGGCCGTCGGCCAGGTGCTGGACGGGCTGATCACCACGACCGTCAAGCGCACTGACACCCCGGCCACCCCGGCCGTCGCGCCGGCCCCCGCGTGGCAAGCCGAGGCCGACAGCCCCCTGAGCCAGGCGCGGTTCTGGACGCGCATGGGCAGTTTCATCCGCTCCGGTGATGTGATCATCGCCGAGAACGGCACCTCGGCCTCCGGCCTGGGGGGGCTGCGCATGCCAGCGGCGGTCACGTATATCAGCCAGCCGCTGTGGGGCGCCATTGGCTACACCTTGCCGGCCCTGCTGGGCACACAGTTGGCACAACCCTCGCGCCGCCAGTTGCTGTTCATTGGCGATGGCTCGTTGCAGGTGACCGTGCAGGAACTGTCGAGCCTGCTGCGCCTGAACCTCAAGCCGATCATCTTCGTCATCAACAACGATGGCTACACCATCGAACGGCTGATACTGGGGGAAAACTCCAGCTACAACGACATCAACCCGTGGCGCTACGCCGAGCTGCCGAAAGTGCTCGACACGCGCCAGCGGGCGCGCTGCTTCACGGTGCATACCGAGGCGCAACTGGAGGCCGTGTTGAACGACCCCCAGGGGCCTGATGAGTTGCTGTTCATCGAGGTGGTGATGGAGCGCATGGACGCCCCCGATTCACTGCGGCGCTTCGCCAAGCTGTTCGCCGACTTCGATTACGGTGTGCGCCCCGCACGGCAGGGTGTGCCGGTGAACTGAAGGGGGAGTTCCCCCCCTGTCATCGCGTCAGGCAATCGCCCGCACCACGCCGCCGTCCACCCGCAGCGCTGCCCCCGTGGTAGCGCTGGCCTGGCGCGAAGCCAGGTAGACCACCATGTTGGCCACCTCTTCGACCGTCGCCAGGCGACGGATGATCGAGGTGGGCCGGTTTTCGGTGATGAAGTCACGCTCCAGCGCTTCGCTGCCCACGCCTTTTTCCTCCGCCATCTGCTGGAAGAAACTGCCGACGCCTTCGGAACGCGTGGGCCCTGGCAGCACGGCGTTGACCGTCACGCCGGTCCCGGCCAGGGTTTCGGCCAGCCCGCGGGACACCGCCAGCAAGGCAGTCTTGGTGGTACCGTAATGGACCATTTCGGTGGGAATCTGCAAGGCCGACTCACTGGACAGGAACATCACCCGGCCCCATTGCGCCGTGACCATCTGCGGCGCGTAATGGCGCGACAAGCGCACCGCACTCATCACGTTGACATCGAAGAAGTGCTGCCACTCCTCATCACTGATATCGAAAAAGGCTTTGGGGGCGAAGATGCCCAGGTTGTTGACTAGGATATCGGCCCTGGTCACCCGCGCAAACAGCCGGCTGGCGCCGTCAAGGGTGCTCAGATCCGCAGCCACGCCAATCAGCTTGGCGCCCGGCAGCTTGCTCTGGATGTGCTTGATGGCCTGCAGGACCCGCCCTTCGGTACGGCCGTTGATCACCACCTCGGCGCCGGCCTCGGCCAGCCCGGCGGCAATGGCAAGGCCGATGCCGGCGGTGGAGCCACTGACGATCGCACGCTTGCCGTGGAGAGAAATATTCATGGTTACCTCGCTGGGGTGGGAAATCGCTGGAAAGGGCCCGCGGCACGCACGTCAACGCACGTAGCAGCGGACCTGGCCGGGTCACAAAGACCGCGCCGCGCCCGGCCCACCGCATGCGCCGCCGACGCGGCCATGGCCGCTACAAGGGCTTGGACGCCTGGCCGTTGGTGGCCACCGGCAGCATCGATTGCCAACCGCCGCCCAATGCCTTGTAAAGGTTCACCCGTGCCAGGGAGACGCTGGCCGAGCTGTCGACCAGTTGCTCCTGGTTGCTCAGCAATGTCGCCTGCACGGTCAGCACGTTGAGGAAATCCACCGCCCCGGAAACGTATTGGTGCTGCACGGTATCCAGGGCAACCTGGCTCTGGCTGACCGCCTCCGCCAGACGGTCACGGCGCAGTTGCTCGGCGTTATAGGCGACCATCACGTCATCGATGTCATGCCAGGCCTTGAGCACCGTCTGCTGGTACTCGATCGCCGCTTGCTGTTGCTGTGCTTCACGCAGCTTCAACATGCCACGCAGCCGCCCACCCTCGAAAATCGGCAAGGTGAACTGCGGGCCGAACGCAAAGGCATGGGAACTCCAGGAGCCGAAGTTGGACAGTTGCAAGGCCTGGAAACCCACACTGCCGGAGAGGCTGATGCGCGGGTAGAAGTCGGCCTTGGCCACGCCAATCATGGCCGTGGCTTCATGCAGGGCGGCTTCGGCCTGGAGAATATCCGGGCGCCGCTGCGCCAATTCCGAAGGCAGGCCCATGCCCAGGCGCTCGGTACTCACCGGTACGGGCGCGGACTTTTCCAGCTGCGCCTGCAACGCCCGTGGCGCCTGGCCCAACAACAGGCTCAAGGCATTGATCAGGCGCGCCTGCTGTTCCTCCAGGGTCGGCAGGCGGGCTTCGATAGCGGCCACCTGCGCTGAAGCCTGGGCGATGTCCAGGTGGGTGGCGACGCCGTCGTCGAAGCGCATCTGCGACAGTTTCAGGCTGTGCTGCGACACGCCCAGGTTATCGCGTATCACGGCCAGGGTTGCCTGGGTGGCGCGCAACCGGATGTAGTCGGCAGCGGTCTCGCTCAACACACTGAGCAGCACCCCGCGCCGGGCATTTTCCGACACCTGCACGTTGGCGTTGGCTGCCTCGACTTCACGCCGGATACCGCCCCAGAAGTCCGGCTCCCAGGAGGTCTGCAGGTCGGTCTGCCACAGGTTGAAGGCTGAATGCCCCTCCTCGTAGGAAGGGTCGTTGAGGCCCACGGCGCTGTTGCGGGCGCGGCTGTATTGGCCGCTGAGGCCCACCGAAGGGTAGCGGTCGCCACTGACCACTTGCCGCGTGGCACGGCTTTGCAGCAAGCGGCTCGCGGCCACTTTCAGGTCCAGATTCTGCTCCACCGCCTGCTGGATCAGCGCACTGAGCTGGGGGTCGTTGAAGCTGTCCCACCAGCGTTCACCCAGGCTTGCATCCACCGCCTGGCTGGGCGCGCGCGGGCCTTCGACCGGCAGCCACTGCACTTCGCTGGTGGGCACCGGCCGCTTGAAATCGGGGCCAAGGGTGCAGGCACACAGGCTCGCCGCCGAGATCATCAGCACCATCGTTTTCAGACTCATCGTGCGGTGACCTCTTTGGCCCGGGCTTGATCGTCATGGGCGCTGATGCGAATCCGCGCTTCCACCGACATGCCCACCCGCAGCCGGCTGGACAGCGCCTGGTCGGCGTCCAGCACGATCTTCACCGGGATGCGCTGCACCACCTTGGTGAAGTTGCCGGTGGCGTTGTCCGGCTTGACCTGGGCAAAGGTCACGCCGGTGGCCGGTGCCAGGCTGTCCACGTGGCCTGTGAGGTGCTGGTCGCCAAAGGTGTCGACGCTGATATCGACCTGTTGCCCGGGCACCACGTGGGTCAGTTGGGTTTCCTGGAAATTGGCCACCACATAGGCCTGCTGCAACGGCACCACCGCCAGCATCCGCGCGCCGGGTTCGACGAACGCGCCGACACGCACGGCGCGCTGGCCAACGATGCCATCGATGGGCGCCACGACTCGCGTGTAGGACAGGTTCAGGCGCGCAATGTCCTCCGCGGCCTTGGCATGCTTGAGGCCGCCTTCGGCGCCGTCGACCTGGGCGGTGAGAATTTCCACCTGCTTGCGCGCGGCCGCCAGTGCCGCCGTGGAGTTGGCCAGGCGGGCCCGGCCCTGGTCGACCTGGCTGCGCGATTGCTGGGCGTTCTGCACGGTGCCGGCACCCTGCCCCGCCAGGTGGTTGTAGCGCACCCACTCATGCTCGGCGAAGGCCAGTGCCGCCTGGTCGGCCTGCACGCTGGCCTGGGCCTGGGCAATGATCGAGGCCTGGCGTTCCAGCGTCGCCTTGGCGTTCTGGAACTGAGCCTGGGAGATCAGGGTCTGGGCCTGGGCCGCCAGCAGCGCTGCCTGGTAGTCGCGGTCATCGATATGGGCCACTTCCTGCCCGGCCTTGACCCATTGGTTGTCTTCCACCAGCACTTGGGTAATGAACCCCGAGACCTTTGGGGCGACCACTGTGTAGTCGGCCAGCACGTAGGCGTCGTTGGTGCTCTGCGAGCCCGAGGCACCGAACACCGCGGGCCAGGCCAGGTAAAGAATCCCGGCCACCGCGGCCACGGCCACGGTGATCAGAATGACGGTTGGCTTCTTGGTCATCATCACGACTTCTCTCTTGAAGGTTGACTACGCCACCGCGCGCGGTGGGTAGATACGGGTAGGCACGAAAGGGATCAGCACAATCAGCACAGCCGCCACCATGCCCATGTACAGATACAGGTCGGCGCTGGTCAGCACCTGGGCCTGGGCATGCAGGCGCCCGGCCAGGGTAGGATCGTTGAGGTCGGCCAGGGGCGAGTTGCCCAGGCTGTCCACCAGCATCGTCGAGTGAAAGTGCTGGCGCGTGGTGGTCAGCCACTCGATCAAGCCGCTGGCCACCACCGAAGCCAGGCCTTTGACGGTGTTGAACCACGAGGACGCCAATGGCCCTTCAGGCGGGGTCATGCCATTGGTGGCCAGCATCAGCAGGGGAATCACCGCCATCGGCTGGCCGAAGATCTGCAGGCATTGCATCAGGTAGAAATTGTCGCGAATCCACTGCGAAGTCATCAGGCTGCCGACCATGCACGCCGCGCACAGCAGCGCCAGGCCGACGGCCAGTACCCAGCGGCAATCGACCCGGCGGATGTTGCACAGGGCCGCCACCAATGGCAGTGCCAGCAACTGCGGCAAGGCCACCACCAACAACACCGGCGCCGTCTGCGCCGGACGGTAGCCTTGGATGTGCGCCAGGAAGCTGTAGGGGATGATGATGACGCCGGAAAGCACTACCAGCACGCCGCCCAAGGTGATCAGCGAATGGGTGAGGTTGCGGTTGCTGAGCATCTGCAGCTTGAAGAACGGCAGCGGGTGGGACCATTCGTTGATCATGAACAGCACCATCAGCACCGCGCCGCCACCCAGCAACCAGCAAATGAGGGTGGACTCGAACCAGTCCATGCGGTCGCCCAGGGAAATGCCTATGACCAGGGAACAGATCGCCGGCAGGCCGAGCATCAGGCCGCGATAATCGAACTGCTTGAGCCGCTCCAGGCGCAAGGGATCCTGGGGCAAGCCGTAGGCCACGCAGGCCATGGCCACCAGCGCCGGTGGAATGATTTGCCAGAAGATGGCCTGCCAGGGTGCGTATTCGGTCCACAACCCGGCCAGTGGCAAGCCGATGCTGGGGCCGAAGGTGGCCGTCAACGCGTACCCCGCCAGCCCATAGAGCTTGATGTTGGGGGGCAGGAAACGCAGCGCCACGCTCATGAGCATCGGCGGCAAGGCACCGCTGGCCGCCCCTTGCAGGGTGCGCAACACCATCAGGCATGCCAGGTTGGGCGCCAGCGGGCACAGCACGCCCAATACCGCGAAGGCGCCGATGGCGCACAGGGTGAAGCGGCGCAGGGTGAAGGTGACCGCGCACCAGGGCGCGAACGCCATGGCCGAGACCGAGGTGGCTGAATACAAGGCGACCAGCCACGTGCCTTCATCCGACCCGATGTGCATGGCGCCCCGAATGTCGGCCATGGCCAGCTTGGTGACCATTTCGTTGACCCCGGCCAGCAGCACGGCCAGCAACACCCCCACCAGCCCGATGACGATACGCAGGCCGAATGGCTGGGCCACCGGCGGTGCAGCCGGCTTGGGCGGCGCCACGGGTGCAGCGGCCGCAGGAATCTCAAGCGCCTGGGCGCCGAGCGCAGTCATGGTCCCACCCGGGTCGGGCGGCGGCGAACAATGGCAAGGGGCATGGCTTCATGGCTCCGGAAAAAGGTTCCGGTGGATTCTATGAAGCGCCAATGCTGACGAAAACTGACATATCGGAAGGTTACTACTGCACCAGACGCACGTATGGCCAGGGTGCCTTAATGTGCGAGGCGGTTCGCGGGGCAGAACCACTGCCCCAGCGGCTCGCCCCCTCCGTCGCCCCCCGCCCCAGGGGCTCAGTCAGGCTGATGCCCGGGCAATTGCAGCTCACACGCCTGCTTGAGGGTGCGGCGCAGCCAGCGGTGCGCGGGGTCATTGTCGAACCGGGGGTGCCAGGCCTGAATGATGACCACGCTGGCCAGCGACATGGGCAGGTGGAACGAGCGCAAGGGCAGCCCAAGCCGGGCGACGCTCCATTGCACATGCTCGGGCAGCGGCAAGATCAGGTCGGAGCCCGGCAGCGAGAACATCGCCGAGTGGAAGCTGGGCGTGATCAGCGTCACCCGCCGCTCCAGGCCCATGGCGGCCAATGCCGTGTCGATCGGGCCGGTGGCGCGGCCACGCCGCGACACGCTGACCTGGTCATAGGCGGCGAAGCGCTCGGGGGTGATTTCGTCGTCGAACAGGGGATGGTCCACCCGCGCCAGGCCCACGAACGAGGTGGTGAACAGGTTCTGTACCTTGATCTCCGGGCCAAAGGGCCGCATGGCGCTGATGTACAGGTCGATGCGCCCCTCGCGCAGCGCGTCGTCTTCGCCCTCGCCTTCCGGCACGAAGCGCAGCACCGTATTGGGGGCGTGCTCGCGCATGATTTCCATCAGCTGGCCACCGAAGGCGGCGATGAACACATCGTTGGCGCGCAGGTTGAAACAGCGCCGCAAGGTGGACAGGTCGACCTCTTCGCGTGAACTGAACACCACCGCAGCCTGCTCCACCAGGCTGCGCACCCGCCCGCGCAGGGCCAAGGCCCGCGGGGTGGGGACCAGGCCGCGGCCGGCACGCACCAGGATGGGGTCGTCCACGGCCTGGCGTATGCGCGTCAGCGTGCGGCTCATGGCCGCCGGGCTCAGGTTCATGCGCCGCGCCGCGCCCACCACGCTGCCCTCATCCAGCAAGGCGTCCAGCGCGATCAACAAGTTCATGTCCGGCAGTTGCATGGCCCATATCCTCCAGGCGTTGCTTCAATAGTGGCATTGCGCTCCTCGCGTGGCGGGACCTTACACTTTTTGCAACGGATTGCAAAACACGCAACTAGTCATTGTTCAGCACGCCATTTACCAGCCGGGTTTTTTCTCTGAACAATGCGCCCATCGCTGACAGCCCGGACACACCATGACCACGAATGTATTGATCGCCATCGATGGCAGCGACCAGCGCCACGCCGTGATTGACCTGGCGGGCCGGTACCTCTCGCCCTCGCGGCATGCCCTGAAGGTGTTGCTGGCGGTGGACCCGTCCTTCTCGCTGACAAGCGAAAACGACCACATTGCCCGCGCCGATGAAGTGGAATACCCGGCGGCCAGTGAACAGCAGCATGCCGCCAACCGCTTGATCCAATCCGCGTGCGACGCCTTCCAAGCCGCAGGTTTCCAGGTGCAGGGCGCGTTGGTCCAGGGCGAGCCAGCCGACGTCATCGTCAACCGCGCACACGCCCTGGCCTGCGACCTGATCGTCATGGGCCACCGCCACCTGAGCTGGTTCGGCAAGGTCGTCGACCCATCCGTCAGCGCCCGGGTCCTGGATGCCGCGCGCTGCCCGGTACTGATTCAAACACGCTCCACAGCCGACGCCACAGCGGAGAAATGATCATGCCCCTGCACTACCTCGAACTGGAAACCCACGAAGCCGTCGCCCTGATTCGCTTCAACCGGCCCCAGGTGCTCAACGCGCTGTGCGCCGCGATGATGGCCGAGTTGGCGGGTGTACTCGACCAGCTGGAGCAGGACCACGCCATTCGTGCCGTGGTGCTGACCGGCACCGCCGAAGCATTTGCCGCCGGTGCCGACATCAAGGAGATGCGCGACCTGACGTACATGGATGTATACCGCGCCGACTTCGTCACCGTGGACTGGGAACGCATCGCCAGCTTCCGAAAACCCATCATCGCCGCCGTCGCCGGCTTCGCGCTGGGTGGCGGGTGTGAAATGGCGTTGATGTGCGACTTCATCCTGGCGGCCGACAATGCCCGCTTCGGCCAACCGGAAATCAAGTTGGGCACCATCCCCGGCGCCGGTGGCAGCCAGCGCCTGGCACGCTTCGTGGGCAAGTCCAAAGCCATGGACATGGTGCTGACGGGCCGCACCCTGGACGCCCAGGAGGCCGAGCGCTGTGGCCTGGTCAGCCGTGTGGTCAAGGCCGATGAGCTGGTGGATGAAGCGCTGCTGACCGCTTCACGCATCGCCAGTTATTCGGGCCCGGTCTGCATGCTGGCCAAGGAAGCGGTGAACGCAGCGTTCGAGACGACGCTGGCCGAAGGGGTTCGCCAGGAGCGCCGCCTGTTCCACTCCACCTTCGCCATCGACGACCAGAAAGAAGGCATGGCCGCCTTCAGCGAAAAACGCCGGGCGCAATTCAGTCATCGCTGATCGGTAGCAGGCGGCGGGCACTTCAGGTCCAGCGCGTGCGCCCACGGCGCGGCCATGGCCGCTGCGAGAGCAACGGTGGGACGCCTGTTACCACTGGTATCGGTACCCGGCGTTCAGTGCCCACGGGCGCTTGAGGGCCGGGCTATCGCTGGTTTCGATGTCGGCGTACACCTGATGGCCGGCCCCCAGGGACCCGGTCAGCCCGGCACCGGCGTACCAGCCCCCACCATTGCCATCAGGGTGGCTGGCGACCGTGTTGGTCCTGATGCGGTTGCGTGCCGTGAGGTCCTGGGTCCAGCCAAATGCAAGGTAGGGTTGCCATGCGGCATCACCCCGCAGCTGGCGCCCGATGCGTGTGCCAGCGCGCAACTGGGTGGCGACTCCCGAACTGGCGTCAACGTGCAGGCCATTGCTCAAGGCGTAACGATCGCCACTGGCATACAGCGCGGAAAACTGCACCTGCGGTTCGATGAACCAGTCGTGGGCGAGCGCCCACCGCTTGCCTGTTTCCAGCGAAACCCCGGCACCGTGGCTGCGCGAGTGGCCGGTGACCCTGGCGCCGTCACTGGCGCGCACGTCGAGACGCGTGGACCAGCGGTTGAGGGTCACCAGGCTATCGGTGTACCAGCCCGAGTCGTCCAGGTAGGTGGCATAGGTACCCACGTAGGCACTGTCCAGCTTGCCGCTGCCTTCGCCGCTGAAACGGCGATCGGCCTGGCTATGGCCGAGCAGCGCCCCCAGTACCCAGGTGCCACTGGCCGTGCTCAGCCGGGCGTCGGCGCCCAGCTGAACGCCGTTGATGTGCTGGGAAAAGTCACGGCCCACGCCATTGTCCAAACGCTGATGCTGGCCGTAGCTGCGCAGCCACAGGCCCTGCCCCGCGCCGCCGTTGCGTAGGTCACCCACGCGCTGAATCAGGCTACCGCGTTCCGCGTCCCAGGTGTCGCGCAATGTAGCCAGGGCACTGCTGTTGATGGCCGCGCTGGCCGCCGTGGACAGGTTAACCGGTGTCGGCGGTGTCGGCGTGGGCGGCGTGGGCGGTGTCGGCGTGGTCGGTGTCGGCGTGGGCGTCGGCGTCGGCGTCGGCGTCGGTGGCACAGGGGGCAACAGAGCTTCAGGGGGCTCGACAGGCACGGTCGGTTCAGGCGGTACGGGCACGCCCGGGTCAGTCGGTTCACCTGGCTCAGGCGTCGGTAAGAGCTGCCCAACGTTGACCAGGTTCCAGTTCACCCCGGCTATGCCCTCCTCCTTGCGCAAGGCATAGCGATACGTGCCGGCGTCCACCAGCGCGCCGCGGTTGGCCAGGGTAAAACGCCCGGGACCGCCCTGACTTTGCACCAGGGTCAATCGCTGGCCACCGGCGGTGGGCTCGGCGCCGCTGTTGCGCACCAGCAACTGATTGCTGCCCATGATCTGGCCGCCTACCTCCACGCGGTCGCCACGCTGTTCGCCCAGGTCGGTGTTCATGGCGTAATAGCCATCGCCCGTCAGGTTACCGGCCACACGCAGGTTCATGAAACCCCCGCTCGGGGCCGCGGCGAATGCCACCACGCCATCGTTGTTCAGGGCGGCCAGGGCGGAGTCGCCGCGCAGCCGCCAGGCACTGGTGGCATCGATGTCCACGCCGCTGGCCTGTGGACTGTCGCGCACCGCGCCGTCCAGTGTCGACGCGTCACGCAGGTTCATTTCCAGGGCGCCGGCGTCCACTTGCACGTCGCCCTGCAGCCACGACGCGCTGCTGTCGAGGGTGACCTTGCCAGCGGCGACCCCGTTCGCGGCGTCGGTGAGCCACAACACGCTGCCCCCATCGCCCGCGCTGCGCCCTGTGAGCTGGCTGTTGGTGAGGCTGGCCACCAGGCTGCCGCCGGACACCCGCACGGCGCTGGCGTCTTGCGTGCCCACCACGCTATCGGTGAGGGCCAGGTGGTTGGTCACCCCTGCCTCGGTGGCTTGGCTGACAATGCCATAGGCTTTCGCGCCCTGGGTGCGAAGCGACGAGGCCTGCAGGCTCATGCTGGCGTCATTGCTGATCGCCAGGCCATAGGCAGATGCCCCTTGAGTGACTACCTCGGTGCGCGTCGCCTGCAGCGTTGCTTCGCGACCCGCGGCGAACAGGCCATGGGCCAGATCGCCGTGGGTCAGTACCTGGCTGTCCTCCAGGCTGATATGCGCCCCCGGCAAACGCGCCACCGCCCCCATGGCACCCTTGCCGTACGTTTCCACGGCCACATCGCGTACATCGAAGGTGGCGCGGGGATCGGTGCCGGGGTCCTGGTTACCCACCATATCGGTCGAGGCGTACAGGGCATAGGCCGAGTCCCCGTGGGTGGTGAGGCTGCCGCCGTTCATGGTGAACGCCCCGGCGCGGTTATCGACGCCGGTCGCCAGGCGCCCCCAGGTTTCCAGATCGCTGCCTTGCACATCGGCCCGACTGCCGCTGCCCGGCATCCAGATCGCGGAGCCGGAGTCACCCCGGGTGGTGACCTGGGCGTCGGTCATGTGCAGCACCGATTCCCTGGCGTTGAGGTTCACGCCGTTGCCCGTCTGCGAGGCAATGCGCGAATGGCTGACCGTCGCTTGGCCGCCGGGCTTGAGGCCCACGGGCCGGATCAGGATGCCATCGCCCATGGCCTTGAGGCTGCCATTGCTGAAGGTGAACACGCCCTCCTGCATGTCCACACCTTGGGCCTTGTGGGACTCGGCGGTAACGCCGTCGGCCCGGATCACGGTACCGGCGTCGGTCATGCCAAACACCGGCGCATACTGGCCATAGGTGATCGCCGTGGTGTCGTGCAACTGCACCTGGGCGCCGTCCTGGGCGCGGATGGCATAGGCAACGTTGCCGGTACTGGACACGGTGGCGCCGTCGGCGCTGATCGTGGTGCCAGCGCCCATAACCGACACCCCATCCGCCATCATGCCGGTGGTACTGACGACGCCACCGGTGAGTTGCGCCGCGCCCCCGTTCGCCACCACCACGCCCCGGCCACGCGCACCGTTGGTGATGACGCTGGTGGCCTGCAACCGCAGCATGCTGCCGGCACCGCTGGCGCTGGCACCGTCGCCGAAGTAGCCATTGGCGATCAGGGTCGAGCGCTCCAGCGCCGCCTTGCCGCCGTTCAGGGCCTGCACGGCCACCACGGCGTCGTTGTTGGTGGCGGCTGTAGCCCTGACATCCAGGCCCAGGCCGAGAAAATCATTGGGCGCGCCGCTGACATTGATGGTTGGACCCGCGCCGCTGTGGGTAACGTGGTCGCCATCCAGGACCAGGGATTGCCCCGCGCTGGAAGAGAGATCTATCTGGTCATATTCGGCAGCCGATGCCGAGATCATCACGGCCAACATTGCGTGGCCGACTGCCACGCTGCTGAACCTGCGTTGGAACAGGGTCATTCATTGACTCCTCAAGACGGTACGTCTGCATTGACGACCAGCGTCGCCAGGTGAATCGAGCAGGACAATCTTGCGGACAGGGCCAATGAACGGTCTTTGATAAACGGCCGCGCTTGTTCAAAAGTGCGGCTGATGTTGCGCCAGGGAGCCTTGCGCCAAGCTGCTCATGGGCTGCTCATCGGCTACTCAAACCCGAGCCTGCGGCATGAATGCACGGCGCCTGGGCGCTCACCATGGGGTGACCTGCCCCGCGTTCGCCCAGGCGGTAGGCAATCTGGCAACTGGAGCCCCCCTGCAGGTTGACCGACAGGGTGCCGGCATCGGCGATACCTTGTACGAAGGCATTGTTGCCCTGGCCCACCACGCCTACCACATTGCCACCGGCATCACGTACGTCAGCCCCGAACGGCAAGGCAATATGCCCACCGTTGGTGATATGGATCACGGCCGATTGTCCGACGCGCGTCTTGAAGTCCAGCTTCACGATGGCGCCGGCGTAGGGGGCGACCTGCTGTGTGGTGTTTTGGAAAGTAACGTCCATGGAGCTGCCCTTGGGGTCCAGGTTGATGGTATTCATGCGGTACGGGGACAGGTAAGGCATTACCCCATAGCCACGCTTGTCCAGCTCCAGGCCGGACAGCCCGCCAATGGTCGCGCCCTCGCCGCCCGGCGCCGATACCACGGCAATGGTCTCGCCGGTGGTGGGCGACAGGGTCACCCCACCGCTATGCACCACCATGCTGCCATCGCTACCCAGGGAATATGCCTTGTAGTCGCTGCCTTGCTCGTAAGAGCCGCGCACCGTGCTGCGGCGGCCGCGGTACTGGGCATTCACACTGCCAGAGCTGGAGGTGTTGCTATCGCTGGCCTGGGCCACGCCATAGCTCAGGCGCCCCGCCTCATCGGCCGTGCCGCTGAGGTAGTTGCGCAACGTGCTGCCCTGCCCCGGCGCTGTGGTGTACTGGGTGCTCAAGCTCGGCGACCGGGTGCTGCTGCCCAGTGGCAAGGTCAGGCTGAGAAAATACTGGGTTTGCGCGCCGGCGAATTGATCATCGTCTCGGCTGGCCGACAGGCTGTAGCTGACATCGCCCAGGTGCCCGTTGAAACCCACCTGGAATTGCCGGCTGGATGTGTCCATGCCGCTCCAGCGTTTGCTGCTGGAGCCGGTCAGGAACACCGAACCATAGCTGCCCACGGGCTGGTCGATGCTGATGTCGAAGCGATCGCGTTCGTTGCCGTTCCACAACCAGTCCTGCCGAAAAGCCGGGTCTTTGACCTGCGCGCGGGCATCGACCGCCTGCGACAGGGTCATGTACCTGGATGAGGAGTAGCGGTACGCGGCCAGGGTGACATTGGTCTTGGTATCGGTGAGCATCTTGCTGTAGGCCAGCTTCACGCTGCGCCCGGACGCCGAGCCCTGGCCATTGCCCAGGTCGGTGTGTTCCTGCGTCAGGTCCAGGGAGAATGCCCCCATCGGCGTGTTCAGGCCAGCGCCGAGCAGCCCGGCGTGAAAGCCCTCACTGGCCTGGAGACCGCCGTAACCGGTCAGGTAGTTATTGAAGCCGTAGTGCACCGTGCCCTGTAGCAGGTGGGCGTCGGAAGACAGGGCCTGGTTATACAGTTTACCGGCCACCAGTTCATATTGGCTGCGCCCCGGACGCAGCAGGTTGGTCACCGACGAATACGGCACGGCGAACCGCCGCTCGCCGCCGTCCGCCTCGGTGACCACCACATTGAGGTCACCGCCATAGCCAGTGGGGTACAGGTCGTCGATCACGAAGTTACCCGGGGTCACGGTGGTCTGGTAGATCTTGATATCGTTCTGCCAAACCTCGACCCGCGCGTTGGTGCGGGCAAAGCTGCGAATGGTGGGCGCGAAGCCGATCTGCGAGTCCGGGAACATGCGCTCGTCCGATGCCAGGCTGGCACCGCGCACGGCCACGCTGTCAAAGCCCACGCCCTTGGTATTGATCTCGCCCAGGGTGACCAGGCTTTTAAGCCCCGCCACCGGGCGCTGCACGTAGGTCGACAACCGGTTCCACTGTGCCTTGGTGCCATTGGTCCAGGTGACATTGGCATTGTGCCTGAACTGCCACAGGCCCAGGTTGAACCCGCCGCGCAACCCCAGGTAGGCAGAATCGGTGCTGCCGAAGTCATCATTCTGGGTGCCGAAGTAGTTCAGGTTGTAGTCCAGCTTCGCCGCAGTCACGCCCGGGTCCCAGTATTGCGCCTCCACGTACCCACGGGGCACGCGGCGCAAGCTTGCCTGGGGAACCTGCAGGTAGAGTTTCTGCTCCGACAGGTCGGCGTAGGCGATGGCGTTGGGGATGGCCGCGGCCACGGTGCGGCACCCCTGGCCCTCGGCCTGGGGTGGAGTGTCGATGCCGATGCGGCGCATTTCGGCCATGGTGAAGCAGGCTTCGGCAATGTTGCCGTGGCCCACATCGACGAATTCGATGCGTGCCCGGGAGGCCTGCTTGCCGTTCAAGTAGATGTCCAGGTCATAGTGCCCTGGCAACACGGGATTACCTTGCTGGTAGCGCGACATGTCCAGGTGCTTGGCATTGCCCACCAGGAATGAGCTGTCGAATTGCGCGTCCGGATGGACCGTCTGCGCGGCTGCCGGTGGCAGTGCCGATTGCGCCGCCCAAGCGGGCTTGGCTGGCCAGTGGAACACGAGACACAGCACGGCCCAGAATCGCAGGGTCGAACCGGAAGTCGAGGCGCGCGGAAACCTTCCGCCCACGCCAGGAGAGCGAGCTAAACAGTTCATATTCATCACAACAACGTGGCGGGGGTTTGCAAGCATTTGACGGCGTTGTTACCGACGCGTATGACTCGACCGTTTCGTGTGGGGTCAAGCAGCCAGCCATTGAGGAAAGCGAGGCGCACTGCCGGGATACCCCTGCATGGAGCGCACGCAGGGGTATTGGCTCAGTTGTAGCTCAGTTGATATTTAACCTGGCTCTTGACCAGGCCCGCCGTCGATGCACCGGTGGCGTAGTACTGCACGCCGTAGGTCATTTCCGCGGCTTTGTTGATCAGCGCAAAGCTCTTCGCCGCGCCGGCATCACCGGGTTTGATCACGCTGTTATCATCGATGTTGAACAATTGCAGGCCCACTTGCGTGGCAGCGGTGGCACCGCTCAGCTGGTTCTTCAACAGGCCGGTGCTCAAGTCCACCAGGCTGGCGTCGTAGAGGAACTGCGCGCGTACGTTCTGTACCGACGCCGAGCAATTATTCACGGCGATGCGAAAGTTCAACGGCACAGCGGTATCACCGGCCTGCGCCAGATCAGCCACTTTAGCGGTGGCCAGGTCTACCGTGAAGTCACCGTTGGAGCCGGTGGTGACTTCACAGGTTTCGTCGGTCACCTTGCCATTGAAGGTAATGGTTCCCGCATCTGCCGCAACAGCGGCTTGCGACATCAGGCCAAGCCCGACCAGGCTCAATACCGCGCTGCCCAAAGACACTTTAAACTGCTTCTTCATCACGTCTATATCCATCCAGAAAGTTTCAGACAAACGCCATCCGCGTTCCGCGTGAAGTGCACCCCTTATTGCCATCGGCCTCAGGCTGCATTCATGACGGCACGACAATTATCGGTACTGGGTCTTTATCGGTCTTTTAGAAAATGCCGCACTTTGTAGAAACAGCGCTTTATTTTTTCAATCGGTACAACACTGTATTTCAAGTTGCACAACAAGCCCGTTCAACGGCGCTCGTCCCGATAACTTGACGGGGTTATTCCCATCAGGCTCTTGAAACTTGCGCACATATGCGCGTGGTCCGAGAAGCCGCACTCGTGGGCGATATCGCTGAGGGTCGACGCCTGGCTTCTGAGTAACTCGCAAGCCTTGGTCACCCGCTCCAGCATCACGTATTGATGAGGCGTCTGGCCCAGGGTGGCCCTGAACTGGCGGATGAACGCCGAACGGCCGAGGCCGGCGATGGCAGCCAGTTCCTCCACCCGCAGCGGCGCACTCAGGTTGGCGCGCAAATGCGCGATGACAGGGTCGAATGCCTGCATCCGCCGGGCGCTGCCCACCTGGCCGCGCCAGGCATCGCGCAACTCCAGTGTATGAAAAGCAATGGCCCGTGCCAGGTGCTCGGTCTTCATGGCCGCCACACTGCCGGAGTGGTCCATGGCCCGCTTGATGCTGCGCAGCATCAGGCTCAGGCCGCGGTCCTGCAGGCCGAACATGGAGATCAACGGCAGGCGCAACCGCTCACCGGGATAAACCGGACTGCTGGCCACTTCTTCGAAGACTTCGGCGCGGATGAACACATGCAGCACGCGGGTGGCATTGGCCAGCTCCACCTGCAGGATTTCCTTGGGCCCGGTGACCACGATGCTGTCGGGGCGCAGCAATCCGTGCTGGCGTCGAAAGTTGTTGTGCAGGGTGATCTTCAAGGGCCGCAATGGCACCACGAACCACAGGTCGCGGGTTCTTTTGTAGGTGGCCTGGTGGGGCATTTCATCCGTGACTTCGGCATAGACCGTCTTCCACCCCAAGCCTGCGCTGGACTTGAGCAAGGACATGCCAGGGTGAAGCGCGAGGGGCGTATCGCTGCGGCGGTACTCATGTTGAAGGGGGTATTGGGGCATGGCAGGGGTCCTGAGTAAGCGGGTGCCATCCCACCGGTCCAGACTCGTTGCATTCGCAATGGCAACCGCGCGAACGGGTTCTGCGTCGTGGCGCCGATGACGCTGGCGGCGTTATCCGGTCAATTCTGCGGTTCAGGGTGAAGGGCGTCTTTAAGATAAATCTGAAAGTGCCCGTCAAGGGGCCGGGCCTGGGGCTGACACCTGCCGAAGGACAGCGAGCGCCGGGTGATGCAGCCCGCCAGAGCCGTCAAGGGAACAGGCTGGCATTGGCGCAGAACGTCAGCAGCGCCTGGTCATTGTCCACCGCCAGCTTGCGCATGGCCGAGATCTTCTGGGCGCTGACGGTCTTGGTACTGCGGTTGAGCAACAAGGCAATCTCCCGGCCACTCATGCCGGACACGAAGTGGCGCAGTACTTCATACTCCTTCACCGATAACCGCGCGACCCGCGCCTGCACGTCAGCGGTATCCGACCCCGCCGGCGAGGTACCTGGTCCGCGGTACACACGCCCGCGCGACAAGGCGCGCAGGGCCACCATGATTTCGTTGAGGTCGCCACTTTTCGAGATCACCCCGGACACCCCCAGGTCATAGAGGCTGGACAGTATCAGCGGGTTGGATTGCATGGTCAGGATGAGGATGCGCGTGTCCGGAAACTGGCGGCGCAGGTAGTCGATGAGCTTCAGGCCGTCGCCGTAGGTGTCGTCACCCGGCATGGTGTAATCGGTGATGACCACCTGGGGCGCATGCGCCTGGTAGAGCCTGACCAACTCGCTGGGCCCATGGGCAGTGCCCACGACCTTGAAGCGGCCGTCCCGCTCGATGATTTCCTGCACCCCCATGACCACGATCGGGTGGTCATCGGCTATCACGACACTCATTCTATTCATGACTTTCAAATCCATTACCAGTGATCGAAGGCGTGGGCTCACCGTTTGCCCCAGGCGTGCCATCGCCCGGCGCTTTGACCAGCAGCCGTTCAATACGCTCCACCAGCACGGCGAAAGCGGGCGGCAAGGGCTGCTGTTCAGGCCATTGGGCCAGTTGCCTTTCAAGCGCTTCGCAGGCTTGGCTCAGGGCATGCGCCTTGACCACGGCCAAAGCACCGCACAGGCGGTGCAACTGTTGCCCCAGCGCAACCCGGTCGAGGCGCAGCGCGGCATCACGCAGCACCTGGATATCGGCGCGCAGGGTGTGGTCGAACAGGGCGCGCAGGGCTGGGGACAACTCGACGCGGTCCACAGGTGGGGCAGACGGGACCGGGGCTGGCATTGAACCATCGCCTGGGGGACACAGCCGCAGCAGTAGCTGATGCAGGTCACCCAGGCTCACCGGCTTGACCAACCAGGCGTCCATGCCGGCTGCGGCGACCAGCGCGGTCCCTTCATGCCCGGTACCGGCCGTGAGGCCCACCATGGGCAGCGCGGCGCCTTGGCGGCGCAGTTCATTGGCCAACTGGTAGCCCGTCATCAGCGGCATGTTGACGTCGGTCAACAGCACGTCGAACGCCCCTGGCGCCCACTGCGCCAACGCCACGCGGCCGTTCTCGGCCAGGGTCACCCGACAGCCCAGCGTCTGTAATTGCTCCTGAAGCAGTGCCCGATTCAGCGGGTTGTCCTCGGCGACCAGCACCCGCAACCCAAGCGGGGTGAATGTGTCGCCCTCCGAGGCTCCGGGTGCGGCCAATGGGCGTTGCCGGTTCAGCACGGCCTGGGTGACGCTGAAGGTGAAGGTACTGCCCACGCCTGGCTGACTGGCAACCTGCAGACGCCCGCCCATCAAGCTGGCCAGGCTCGCGCAAATGGACAACCCCAGCCCCGTGCCGCTGATGGTGTGTTCGGGAGCATGGGCCTGGTAGAACGGTTCGAACAGCCGGCGCTGTTGCTCGGGGGCGATGCCCACGCCGGTGTCGGTGACCTGCCAGTGCAGGACCGCGCTGTCAGCCACCACGTCCGCCTTCACCTGCAAGGCCACGCTACCGGCCTCGGTGAATTTCAGACCGTTACTGATCAGGTTGTTGAGGACCTGTCGGGTACGCAGCACATCGCCCTGCACCAGGCCAGGCACATTGTCGTCGACACGCAGCTGCAGGTGCACGCCCCTGCCCTTGGCCATGCCCGCGTAGCCGGCCACTACTTCTTCGGCCAGTGCATGGGGGTCGAACGCCGCATACGCCAGGGTCATCTCGCCGGCCTCGATCTTGGACACGTCCAGCGCATCGCTGACCAGGTGAAGCAATGTGGTGCAGGATTGCTCGACGACCTTGAGATGGTGGTGTTGGCGAGGGTTCAGTGCGCTTCGCCCCAGCAGCTCCAGGGTACCCAAGGCGCCATAGAGCGGCGTGCGGATTTCATGGCTCATGGTCGCCAGAAACCGGGACTTGGCGGCGCTGGCGGCATCGGCGCTGCGCTTCGCTTCGGCGACCATCTGGTTGGCCTGGCGCGCAGGCCAGACGACCTTGCGCGAGTACCAGCGCGTGGCCGCCCAACTGCCGAAAAGGCTCATCAGCAGCAATAGCGCACCGCCCAGCAACTGCCATTTGGCATAGCCGAAGAAATGCTGGTAACCCAGCTGGTACAGCGCTACCCAGCCGCCAGCCGCCGCGCCGCCGACCTTGAACACAATGCCCTGCGCAGCGAAGTTCAAGCCCTGCGCATAGTCATCCGCCCGCCCCACCGCGTCCATCAGCGAATTACCCCGGGGGGATTGCAGCTGCAATTGGTCGTACAGCGGGCGCTCCCACACCTGCTCGGGGTTGTTCAGGCGTTCCAGGTCCAGCAGGGTCACGGCCACCACGCGGCGCTTGAGGTCCGGCGCCCACCACAGGGCGTCAGGCAGCTTGAACGCAATGTAACCCAGCAGCTCGCCAGGCGTGTGCGAGCGCCCCCAGCTTACCCCTTGGTTCACCGCCGAAGGCGCCTGGGTCTGAAGCCCGGCGTGGATCTGCGCCACGGTCGGCAGGTAGCTGCCCAGGGTCAAGGGCGGGCGACCGGCGAAATGCCCCAGTGCCGGCACCGCCAGGCTGGTGTTGCCCTGCGCGCCCATGACGAGCAGCTGCGGCGCCGGATACGCCGAGGTGCTCCAAAAACTGCTGTAGAAGGTGGCCAGCAGCATCCCCAACGTGAAGTTGCCCGGGTTCGGTTCATTGCGGGCATGCTGCTGGGCCAGGGTGAAGGGCATGGAAAAGGTGAACTGCCGCCCTTCGTAGACACGCGCGTCGCTGGTTTCGGCCACCAGGGCGTGCTGGGTTTGCAGCCCCTGGGCGGGCTGGCGGCTTGGCGCGTGGTCGCCGTGCTGCGCGATCTGGGTCAGGAAGTCTTCGTGCTGGCGGATGTCGCCCATCAACCGGTTGAAATGCAGCGATACCTTGTTGCGTTCCTCGGACACCACCCGGCTCAGGGCCCAGGTGCAGGCTGCCAGCATCAACAGGTTCAGGAACACCGCGCAGAGCAGCACGGTGTTGAGGCGCAGCGAGGTGGTGGCCAGCTTGCGAATCAAGCGGTAATTGTATTCCGGCATGGGGTTACATCCGTTCAGAGGGAAGGGGCTGCCGACCCTGTACGGATTTTCAAGCGCGGGGGCGGTTGGACGGTCTGACTGGGCACGTGGGGAGGGCCAGCCCGCCGTCAACGAATGGCCATTGGAGTTTATGCGGCTTTTGCGACCGGCGCCTGCTTCCCGGGTGAGGCGATTTTCAGGTGCGATTATATCGCGGGTTGCGCCGCAGGCATCCAAACACCGCAAACCGCTGTCTTACCACACCCACCTGCGGCTAGAATGCGTCCCCCGATGACGGACGCCCGCATGCTCTCACGTCGACACCTCAGCCACTGGCTGGCCTGCATGGCCGTGCTGGTCAACCTGCTGGCCATGCCCCTGCATGCCCGGCAGATGCAGCTGATGGAGGGGATGCCCACGGCAATGATGGGCGATAACTGTGCCATGCACGGCATGCCCGCGATGCACGATGAGGGTCGCCGGCTCATCGATGTGCTGGACCCGCACCCGCACAAGATGCAACACGGCGACTGCTGTTGCTGCGGTGCCTCGGGCATGGCCGGGCCGCCGCCCAGCCACTGGCGCGCGCCACCGCCCCATTACCTGGCCCAAGCCCCCCTCACCCACCCCACGGTGCCCGCGCTGGCGCCGCGTTTTCGCTGGACCAGCCTCAACCCCCGCGCTTCCCCGCTGTCCTGAGCGGTACCGACCTTCATTCAGCCATGTGACGCCAGCCCGGTGCGGGCCTGCGCGCACGTGTGCGACTCATCAATTGGCTCACCAGGAACTGTGAACCATGGCTTTACAGCGCAACCGTAAAAAAGCGCGGCGTTCGCCTGCCCGTCCGTTTCATGCGTCGATGCTGGCCTGCGGCGCCCTCGCCGCCCTGCCCGCTGCCCACGCCTTCGCCGGCACCGCCCAGGACTCGACGCTGACGCTGGGCACCGTTACCGTCAACAGCGCGCCGGGGGGCCCCCTGTCCACCACCAGCGTGCTCAGTTCAGTGGACATTCTGGGCGGCGACGTGGTCGAGAAAATGCCGGTCACCTATAGCTGGGAGCTCTTCAGCCGGCTACCCGGCGTGGAGCTCACCGAGTTCAACCAGGGCACCACCTCCGGCAAGCTTTCCTTTCGCGGTTTCAATGGCGAGGGTGAAGTGAATGCCGTGAAGCTGCTGATCGATGGTATCCCCAGCAACAGCAACGACGGCAACATGCCGTTCATGGACATGGTGTTCCCGCTGGACATCGACACCATCGAAGTGGTGCGCGGCACCAGCGACCCACGCTATGGGCTGAACAACATCGCCGGCAACGTCAACATCAACACCCGCATCGGTGGCGACTACACCAAGGCGCGGGTGCGCTACGGCAGCTACGGCACCCGCGAGACCCAGCTGGCCAAGGGCATCGAGAGCGCCAACTGGACCCAGAACTATTTCCTCGCCTACCAGAAGTCCGACGGCTACCGCGATCACGCTGATCAGGACCGCGTGTCAGTGGCCGGCAAGTGGTTCTACACCCCGGACGACCAGGCGTATCGCATCGGTCTGATCTTGCGACATTACGAAGGTCAGGCCGACGAGCCCGGCTACCTCACCGGCGCCAACGCCCATAGCCACCCAACCATGACCAACAGCTACAACGACACCGACCAGGGCACGCGACGCATGAACAGCGCCAGCGTGCACTTCGACACGGACCTTGCCGACGACCTGTCGCTAGCCGCCAAGACCTACCTCAACACCTTCGACGACCGCCGCTGGACCCGCTACTGGAGCGCCAGTACCCAACAGGAACGCGACGCCTATGAAACCCAGTACGGCGCCATGAGCACCCTGACCTGGCGCCCCCAGGTGGACTGGTTGCATGCGCTGGCACTGGAAGGTGGCCTGGACACCCAGCGCCAGCAGAACATCAGCGAGCGCTACAGCACCGTGGAGCGGGTGCGCACGGCCCAGACCCGTGACCAGCACTTCGACTTCAACACCGTGGGTGGCTATGTGCAGGCGGTGATCGAACCCACCGACACCCTCAAAGTCATTCCGGCGTATCGGGTGGACAAGCTCAGCGGTGACTTCACCAACCACATGACCGGGGTGCACTACGACATGAACGACTACGGGCTGATCAAACAGCCCAAGTTGAGCGTGGTCTACTCGCCCTGGTCGGTGGCCAGCCTGTACGCCAACTGGGGCCGTACCTTCCAGGTGGGCACGGGATCGTCCAGCTACAAGATCCCGCCGCAAACCGATGACCTGGCGCCGTCGATCAACGACGGCTGGGAAACCGGGGTCAAGTTCACTCCGGCCAGCTGGATCGACGGCCGCCTGGCCTACTGGCAACAGAAGGCCTCGGGTGAAGTCAGCCGCCGGCTCAACGACCCCACCGGCGCCTCCGACAACGTCGGCCAGACCCGGCGCTGGGGCTACGACCTGCAAGTCAACCTGCACGCCGGCGCGCGCACGGAGGCCTGGCTGGCCTACTCCTGGCAGTACTCGAAAATCCTCAAGGCCGGCGCCACCTACCCCGACAGCGAAGGCAACGAGATCGACCACATTCCCCACCACGTGTACAACGCCGGCGCCAGCTACCAGCTGACACCGACCGTGCAACTGACGGGGTGGATGAATGGGCAGAGCGACTATTACCTGGAGAAGAACAACGTGGAGGGCAAGTATGGCGCCTACGTGCTGTTCAACCTGGGCGCCACCTGGAAAGTCAGTGAGCACGTGAGCCTGGACCTGCAGCTCAAGAACCTCGCCAACCGTTACTACGAGTATGTGTGGTACGACGCGGACGGCGCCCTGGCACCGCTGCATTCGCCGGGCGATGGCCGGGCGCTGTACACCGGCATCAGCCTGGACTTCTAGCGGTCCGCTGCGGGGTCGGGCAGGTGCTACGCTGGTGCTGTGATTCATCGGAGCCCGGCCATGCACCCCACCGACCTCGCCAGCGCCTACCGGCACTACATCGCCTGCCTGAACCAGCAGGACTGGCCCCACCTGGGCCGCTTCGTGGCTCCGCAAGTCCGGCACAACGGCAAGCCTCTAGGCCTGGCGGGTTACCAGGCCATGCTGGAGGGCAATTACCGGGACATACCGGACCTGCGCTTCCACATCGAACAACTGGCCTGCGACCCGCCCTGGGTCGCCAGCCGCCTGATCTTTCGCTGCACCCCGGCAGGCTCGTTCCTGGGACTGCCGGTAAACGGCAAGCACGTCGTTTTCAGCGAAAATGTCTTCTACCGGTTTGATGACGGCCGGATCGTGGAGGTGTGGTCCGTGGTCGACCGCGCCGCCATCGAACAGCAGCTCTAGCCGCGCGCCGCTTCACCCACCGGGCTTTTTGAAGATTCTTAACGGAGTACCAGGGAAGTGGGGGGTGCCTACGAAGTTCTGTAGTGAACACACAAGGCGGAACAGGCGATTTCCCAGGCATAACTGGCCCGAAACAGATGTGGGACCGGGCTCCGCCCGGGAAGCGCCGCGCGGGCGGCGCTCGATTTCAAAGGCGCAGTAATAACCAGGACATGTGCCTGGTGGCCTTGGCGCGATTGCAAGACGAGCCGACAGAATGCTCATCAGCGTTCCTGCCTGGGGATTGCACCAGGGCTACCAGCCGCCCGGCGATGTTGTTGTGCCGCTCTCAAGATCGAGCGCCGCCTGCGCGGCGCTTTCCGGGCAAACACCGCCCCTTATCTGGAAACCGGCATGCTGAACTCGGCGCCCTTTTCGATGCTCTCCGACCAGCGCTGCATGATCGATTTCTGCTTGGTGTAAAAGCGCACGCCCTCGGTGCCGTAGGCATGCATGTCGCCGAACAGGCTTTTCTTCCAACCGCCGAAGCCATGCCAGGCCATGGGCACCGGAATCGGCACGTTGATGCCGACCATGCCCACCTCGATGCGCCGCGAGAACTCTCGGGCCACGTTGCCGTCGCGGGTAAAGCAACTGACGCCGTTGCCGAACTCATGCTCATTGACCAGCGTCAGCGCCTCGGTGAAGTCACTGACCCGCACGCACGCCAGCACCGGGCCGAAGATTTCCTCGCGGTAAATGCTCATGTCGGCGGTGACGTGGTCGAACAGCGTCGCCCCCAGCCAGAAGCCATCGCGCAGGTCGGCTTCGGCGGGCGTGTAGTCGCGGCCATCGAGCAGCAGTTGCGCCCCGGCCTCGACGCCTTGGGCGATGTAGCCATTGATGCGTTGCAATGCGGCGCGCGAGACGATAGGCCCCATTTCCGCTTTCAGGTCACGGCCATCGGTGATGCGCAGTTCGCTCGCGCGGCGCACCAGGGCGGGAACGATCTTGTCCGCCACATCGCCCACCAGCACCGCCACGGAGATGGCCATGCAACGCTCGCCTGCACTGCCGTAGGCCGCACCGATCAAGGCGTCGACGGTGCGCTCGATATCGGCATCGGGCATCACCACCATGTGGTTCTTCGCTCCGCCCAGGCCCTGCACGCGCTTGCCGTGGCGAGCGCCGGTCTCATAGATATGCTGGGCGATGGGGGTGGAGCCGACGAAGCTGATGGCCTTCACATCAGGGTGCTCCAGCAGCGCATCGACCGCTACCTTGTCGCCCTGCACCACGTTGAACACGCCCGCTGGCAAGCCGGCCTCGCGCAGCAGCTCTGCCATGAACAGCGAGGCGCTCGGGTCGGTAGGGCTGGGCTTGAGGATGAAGGTGTTGCCGGCGGCGATGGCCAGTGGGTACATCCACATCGGCACCATTACCGGGAAGTTGAACGGTGTGATGCCCGCCACCACGCCCAGGGGCTGGCGCAGGGTCCAGTTGTCCATGCCGCGGGAGACCTGGTCGGTGTGCTCGCCCTTGAGCAGGTGGGGAATGCCGCACGCGAATTCAAGAATATCGATGCCGCGGTCCACTTCGCCCTGGGCGTCGGTGAACACCTTGCCGTGCTCGGCGGTAATGATGCGCGCCAGTTCGTCCTTGCGTTCGCGCAGCAGGTGCAGGTACTCGAACAGCACCCGCGCGCGGCGAATGGGTGGGGTATCGCTCCAGCCGCTGAAGGCCACCTTGGCGGCAGCCACGGCTTCGGCCACGGTCTGCTGGCTGGCCAGGGCAACGCGCCCGGTCACTTGCCCGGTGGCCGGGTTGAACACGTCCTGGTAGCGGTCGTCGCGTGAAACGCGCTGGTCGTTGATGTAATGCTCGATGGTAGTGGTCATGGCGAATTCCCTGATGGCAATCGAATGGGGCGTGTGGGCACCACCTTAGGCTTTCGCTTTGTTCCTATCCAGAGCAGAATACAAAACTGATTGTCTTGCACAGCGAACAATAAGCCGATGGAAAAATCCGAGATCGAAGGTTTGTGGAGCCACATCCACTGGCTCTCCGTGCTGGAGGAACAAGGCACTTACACGGCGGCGGCCATACGCCTGGGGGTCAGCAAATCCGCAGTCAGCCAGCGTATCTCGGACTTGGAGAAGGCCACCGGCACGCGCCTGGTGACCCGTACCACCCGCAGTGTGCGCCTGACCGATGCCGGCCAGTCGCTGACCCGCGAGGTACGCAGCGCCTATGAACACATTGCCCGCAGTTTTTCCTCGGTGCGCGACTCGGCCGGGGAAATACGGGGGCTGGTACGCTTGACCGCGCCCGTGGCTTTCGCCCGCCAGCACCTGGTGCCGCACTTGTCCGAATTCCTGCAGGTGTACCCTGCAGTGCGCGTGCAGCTGGACGTCTCCGACGCCCTCAGTTCGTTGGCGGCCGAAGGCTACGACCTGGCCGTGCGCCACGGCTTCCAGGTGCCGGAAACCCATGTGGCGTGGAAACTGTGCGATACCACGTCGCTGCTGGTGGCCACCCGCGGCTACCTGGACCGCCACGGCGAGCCCCGTGAGCCCGGCGACCTGACTACGCACAATTGCCTGTACTACCCACGCGGCAACGACCAGCCGGCCTGGACGTTCGAACGCCCCCGCCGGGGCCAGAAGGAGCCCGACCGTCAGACGGTGCCCATCGCGGGCAGCTTCGCCACCAACAACAGCGAAGCCTTGCGCGATTCGGCCTTGCACCACCTGGGCATCGCCCTGCTGCCCGACTTCAGCGCCCAGGCGGCGCTGGCCAGCGGGCACCTGGTGCGCGTGCTCAAGGACTGGACGCTGAAGGGGGTATTCGCCGATGAAATCTACCTGATTCGGCCGTACTCCCCCCATGTGCCCAAGGCCGTGACGGCCTTGGTCAACTACCTCAAGCAGCAACTGGGGCGGTCTTTTCAGGCCACTTGATAGCCCGCGGCCGCCATCACCCGCAGCAACTCCCGATGGCCCTTGCGGGCCATTTCCAACGGCGGGTTGAGGTGCGGGTCCTGCTCGGCTTCCACCACGAACCAGCCTTCATAGCCCTTGGCCGCCAGGGCCTTGACCAGCGTCTGGAAGTCGAGGCTGCCGTCACCGGGCACGGTGAAAGCGCCCCGGATCACCGAGTCGAGGAAGCTGTCGCGCGAACGGTCAAGGCCGTCCACCACCGCACGCCGGATGTCCTTGGTGTGCACATGGTTGATGCGGGCATGGTGGTTGTCGATGACCCGCAACAGGTCACCCCCGGCGTAGGCCATGTGGCCGGCGTCGAACAGCAGCGGCACCGACGAATGCTTCATGAACAGGTCCAGTTCCGTTTCGGTCTCTACTACCGCGCCCATGTGGTGGTGATAGCTCAGGGGCATGCCCTGGGCCGCGCACCAGTCAGCGAAGTCCGACACCTTGCGGCCATAGGCAGCCATTTCCGTTTCCGAGATCACCGGCTTGGAACGCAGCGGCGCCGAACGCACACCCTGGATCGAACGGGCGGTTTCGCCGTACACCAGGCACGGGGCCTGGGCGGCCACGAAGAACGCCAGTTGCTGGGAAATGCGGTCTTTCTCGGCCTCCAGGTCACCGTCGAGCAGCAACCCGGAGAACCAGCCACCACACACCGACATACCGTGCCGAGCCAGTACCGGGCCCAGTTCCTTCATGTCCATGGGGAAGCGGCGGCCGGTTTCCATGCCGGTGAACCCGGCGACCGAGGCCTGGCGCAGGCATTCGTCCAGGCTGACGTCGTCGGAGAGCTCCTCCAGGTCGTCGTTCCACCACGCGATGGGGGCAATACCCAGTCGTGCTTTCATCATCACACCCCCAACCGTTGCGCTTCGCGGATTTTTTCCTGCGCGGCACGGGCGGCCCGCACGCTTTCAAAGGTCGAGACCTCGGGCACCCCCACATCCCAGTCGGCGTCGCCCGGCACCCACTTCCAGGCATCGGAGACAATGGAGATCAGCGTCACCCCGTCATTGCCCTGGGCCCACTTCATGGCCTGCTCCAGTTCGGCCAGGTTGTTGGCGTGGCGGGCTTTCGCGCCCATGGCCTCGGCGTGCTTGACGAAATCCACGTGCAGCGGGGCGTGGCGGTTCTGCACACGGCAGTCGGTGAGCAGGTTGTTGAAACCGGGCACACCCTTGGCCTGTTGCAGCCGGTTGATGACGGCGTAGCCACCGTTGTCGCATACCACCACGATCATCTTGTGGCCGGTGAGCGCGGCGGAATAGATGTCGGAGTTCATCATCATGTAGGTGCCGTCACCGAGCATGACGATGGGTGTGCCGCCCGTGGCGCCTGGTCCTTCCTGGGCCATGGCACAGCCCCAGCCGGCGGCGATTTCGTAGCCCATGCACGAGAAGCCGAATTCGCAATCGAAGGTGTGCGGGCTCTTTACCCGCCAGCCCTTGGTTACCTCCCCCGGGGTACCGCCGGCGGCCGAAATCAGGGTATCGCCAGGGGCCGCGACCTTGTTCAACACGCCCACCACCTGGGCATAGGATGGCACGGGCGCATCGCTGACCTGCTGGTGATGGTCCAGCAAGGCGTTCCATTCCACGAACAGTGCCTTGGCCCGCTCCATCAGTGTGGCGTCGGCCTTGAAGCTGCCCAGGGCGGCGTCCAGTTCGGTTACGCTTTCCAGGGCATCGCCCACCACCGACAAGGCACGGTGCTTGATGGCATCGTGGCGCGCGGTATTGAGGGAAATGAACTGGGCGTCAGGGGCAAATGCCGTCCAGGAACCGGTGGTGAAATCCTGCAGGCGCGTGCCGATGGCCAGGATCACGTCGGCTTCCTTGGCCAGGCTGTTGGCCGAGGTAGAGCCGACAATGCCGATGGGGCCGGCATGCACCGGGTGGTCGTGGGTCAGCGCGCCCTTGCCGGCGATGGTTTCCACCACCGGAATGCCGCGCTCGGCAGCGAATTTCGCCAGTTGCTCTTCGGCCCCGGAATAGCGCACGCCGCCGCCGGAAATGATCAACGGCCGCTTGGCGCCCTTGAGCAGCGCCGCAGCGGCAGCGACGGCTTCACGGTCTGGGCGCGGGCGCGGGATCTTCCATACCTTGGGTTCAAAGAACACTTCGGGGTAGTCGAAGGCAACCTGCTGGGTGTCCTGGGCCAGGCCGATGAACACCGGGCCGCAATCGGCAGGGTCGAGCAAGGTGGCCACAGCCTGGGGCAGCGACTGCAGCAGTTGCTCGGGGTGAACGATACGGTCCCAGTAACGCACCACCGCCTTGAACGCATCGTTGGCGGTAATGGATGGGTCGGAAAAATGCTCCACCTGTTGCAGCACCGGGTCAGGCAAGCGGCTGGCGAAGGTGTCGCCGGCCAGCAACAGCACAGGCAAGCGGTTGGCCATGGCCACGCCGGCGGCGGTCACCATGTTCAAGGCACCGGGGCCGATGGAGGTCGCGGCCACCATGACCTGGCGGCGGCGCTTGGCCTTGGCGAAGCCGATGGCGGCCAATGCCATGGACTGCTCGTTCTGGCCGCGCCACGTGGGCAATACGTCCTGGACAGTCTCCAAGGCTTCGGAAAGGCAGGTCACGTTGCCGTGGCCAAAAATACCGAACACACCAGCAAACAGCGGAACACGCTGCCCGTCGATCTCGGTGAACTGATTGCAGAGGTAGCGTACCAGGGCCTGGGCCATGGTCATGCGCACAGTCTCGCGGGTCATTTCATTTCCTCCAGAAGCACTGCCATTGTTGTTTTAGGAATACATATTGACAATATGAGCATCTCGCAATGATTATTGCAAACGTATCTTCACGAGGGAATACCGCGGTTCGATTCTTTTCCATGACAGCCACGCCGCCACAGGAGTCCCCGCCCCGGGACGCACCACGAAACCAACGAAGCCGAATAAAACCATGTACGAACAATACGGACTTTTCATCAGTGGGCGCTGGACCTCCAGCTCCAGAACCGCCGACGTCATTTCCCCGGTGACCGAGCAGCCGCTGGGCCAGGTGCCCCTGGCCAGCCGCGAAGACACCTTGGCCGCCCTGGACGCTGCCCATAATGCGTTGCCCGCGCTGCGAGCCATGGGCGGCTACGCCCGTGCCGAGGCTCTGCACAAGGTAGCGGACGAAATGGTGCGGCGCAGCGACGAGGCGGCGCGCATGATCTGCGCGGAAACAGGCAAGCCCATCGCCCAGGCTGGCCGTGAGTGGGTACTGGCCTACGAACAGTTCCGCTGGTGCGCCGAGGAAGCGCGGCGCATTTATGGCCGCATCATCGACAGCCGCGTGCCGGGCGGGCGCTTTGAGGTCACCCGCGAAGCGGTGGGCGTCGTCGGCGCCTTTTCCGCCTGGAACTTCCCCGCTGCCCTGCCCGCGCGCAAGTTGGCGCCAGCGCTGGCCGCGGGGTGCGCGGTGGTCCTGCGCCCGTCCTCGCAAACCCCGGGGGTGGCCATGATCATGGTCGACTGCCTGCGCGCCGGGCAGTTGCCGGAAGGTGCGGTGAACCTGGTCACCGGTTCAACCGCCGACACCTACGCGCCCATCATGGCAGACCCCCGCGTGCGCAAGGTCTCGCTGACCGGCTCCACCCGCATCGGCCAGCAGATGATCCGCGACGCCGCCGCCACCGTGAAGAAAGTCTCCATGGAACTGGGTGGCAACGCGCCCCTGATCATTTACCCGGACGCCGACCTTGAGAACGCCCTGGACCTGACCGTGGCGACCAAGTTCGCCAACTGTGGCCAGGTGTGCGTCACCCCTGACCGTATTTTCGTGCACGACAGCCTTTATGACGCGTTCGTCGAAGGCTTTGTCAGCCGCACCCGCAAGATCAAACTGGGCGACGGCTTCGAGGCGGACACCGGCATGGGGCCGCTGATCAATGCAAGCCGCCTGGATGAGGTGCAGTCGGTGGTCGCGGCCGCCGTGCAGGCTGGCGCGAGAATCGCCTTGGGTGGCCAGCGCCCGGCCCACCTTGAACGTGGGTATTTCTTCGAACCCACGGTGCTGGTGGATGTGCGCGACGACATGCAGGTGTTCGCCGAGGAAAACTTCGGCCCCATTGCCGCCATTACCCGCTTTACCACCGAAGACGAGGTGCTGGCCCGCGCCAATGCTTCGACGATGGGCCTGTCGGCCTATGCCTTCACCCGCTCGCCGGACGTGGCGCGGCGGACCGTGGCCGCGCTGAAGGCAGGCATGGTGGGCATCAACAGTTTTGCCATGGCCGCCGCCGAAGCCCCCTTCGGCGGCACCCATTACTCCGGCATGGGCCGCGAAGGCGGCACCGAGGGCATCAACGACTACCTGGATACCAAGCTCGCTCAACTTGTGTTCTAAGAGAGGCCAACGATGAAAAAAAATAAATTGCGCCAGATCTGGGCTGAAGGACGTCCCGTGCTGCACGGCTGGCTGTCCATCCCTTGCAGTTTCAGCGCCGAGATCATGGCTGCCCAGGCATACGACGCCATTTCCATCGACATCCAGCATGGCGCCGTGGATTACAAGGACGTGCTGGGCATGTTCCAGGCCATGCGCGCGTCCGACGTGGTGATCATGGCGCGGGTGCCCTGGCTCGACCCCAGCTGGATCATGAAAGTGCTGGATGCCGGCGCCTACGGCATCATCTGCCCGATGATCAACACCCGCGCCCAGGCCGAGCAGTTCGTGCGCTACCTGCGCTACCCACCGTTGGGCGAGCGCAGCTTCGGCCCCACCCGCGCGGCCTACCCGGCGGGCGCCAACTATGCCGCCGAAGCCAATGACGAGATTCTCGGTTTCGCCATGATCGAGACCGCCGAAGCCATGGCCAACCTCGAGGAAATCGCCTCCACCCCGGGCCTTGACGGCATCTACGTAGGGCCCGCGGACCTGGCGTTTTCCCTGTCCCGTGGCGAGCTGACGCCGGCCTTCGACCGCGAGGAGCCGGAAGTCATCGAGGCCATCAAGACCATTCTTGCCGCGTGCCACCGCCATGGCAAAAAGGCCGCCCTGCATTGCGGCACGCCCGAATACGCGGCACGGGCCATCGAATGGGGGTTCGACATGACCACCGTGTCCGGTGACACCCGCCTGCTGGCCGCGGCCAGCGCCCAGTCGGTGGCCACCTGGCGCAACCTCACGGCCGGGGCCGTGGAACCGAAAGCCACCGCGCAGAACGTCAAGAAGGAGGCCTACTGATGGCTCGTCTACTGGTAGCAGGCAAGATGCACCCCTCGGGAGTGGCGTTGCTCAAGGCGTATGAAAGCCGGGGCGTGATCGTGGATTACGTCGAGGAAGTCTCCGAAGCGTCCTATGCGCCGCTGATCGCCGAAGCCGATGCCCTGGTCATTCGTACGCAGCCGTTGTCGGCGGCGACCATCGCCAAGGCCAGGAAGCTCAAGGTGGTGTCACGCCACGGGGTGGGCTACGACTCCGTGGACCTAGCAGCACTGAACGCGCGGGGTATTGGCCTGACGGTGGTGGGCGACGTGAACTCCATTTCGGTGGCCGAGCATGCCATGACCCAACTGCTGGCCTGTGCCAAGCGCGCCCTGCGTGCCGACCGTGCGGTACGGGAAATCGGCCAGTGGGGCTGGCGCAATCGCCTTGAGCCACAAGAGGTCTTCAACCGTCACCTGCTGATCATCGGCTATGGCCGTATCGGCCGGCACCTGGCCAAGATGGCCGCGGGTTTCAACATGCAGGTGCGCGCCTACGACCCTTACCTGGAGCGAACTGGCTGGCCGGAGGGCTCGGTGCGCCCGGTGTCGCTGGAAGAAGGCCTGGCCTGGGCCGATTTCATTTCCATTCATACCCCCCGGGGCGACCGCCCGACCCTGGGTGCCGAGGAGTTCGCGCGCATGAAACCTGGGGTGATCATCGCCAACACCGCCCGGGGCGGCGTGGTGTGCGAACGGGCCCTGGCCGAGGGCTTGGCCAGCGGGCATGTGGCGGGCGCAGGCCTGGACGTGTTCGACGAGGAGCCGCCCACCCGCATCAACCCGCTGTTCACCCATGACAACGCCGTTCTGTCACCGCACATCGCCGGGCTGACCGCCGAGTGCAGCGAGCGCATGGCGTTGTCCTCCATTGAAAATGCGATGAACTTCCTTGAGGGCACGGTGGATTCCAGCCTGGTGGTCAACCCCGAACACCTGGACCCGGCCACGGTGCCCCTGCCCGCCTGAGCCGCGCGACACCCCCTACGCCCGGCCCCGTGCCGGGCGTTTCAGTTGGCACGCGGGTGCCAGCGGTGGCTTGATATTCGGGCCGCAGGCTGTAAGGTAAAGGGTATTGTATACAACCGCTGGGCCGTCCTTTGCGAGCGGCCCCAAGATGAGGCAGTACATGCAAGCAGTTGATCCACCCAAGGATTACGAAGAGCTGATTCGCCTGATCCATGAGCGCCATGATCAGATGAGCAAGACTTACCAGCGTATCTCCGTGTACCTGACGCAAAACCCCAACGAGGTGGCGGTGCAATCGGTCAACAGCATTGCCGAGCGCTGCCAGATCCACGCGTCGAGCTTCGTGCGCTTCGCCCAGGCGCTGGGGTACAAGGGCTTCAAGGAGTTGCAGGTGTTGTTCCAGCGCCGCCTGGAAACCGCGGCGCCGGGTTTCGAAGCACGGCTGCGGGTGCTCAACAGCGAGCTGCAGAACCGCGAGGACACGTCCGAATACAGCTTTCTGCACGAACTGGTGCTACGCGACATCGCTTCATTGCAGGACATGCTGGAGCGCACCAGTACCGCGGACCTGTCCACGGCCGTGAACCTCATCGAAAAAGCCGATACGGTGTACCTGATAGGCCAGTTGCGGTCCTCGCCTGTGGTGGAGCTGTTGCGCTATGGCCTGACCATGCTCGGCAAGCGCTGCCTGCTGCTGGATGCCGGCGGCGGCCTGGCCACCCACATTGCCCGTACCATGCGGCCCGAGGATCTGCTGATCGCGGTGTCGTTCCGGTTCTATGCCACCGAAGTGGTGAATGTCGCCGAGGAAGCGAAGACCGCCGGGGTACCCATCGTGGCCATCTCCGACAGCACCCTGTCGCCTATCGCCAAGACCGCCTCGGTGCTCTTCGCCGTGCCTGAGCACGACTACACCTTCTCTCGCTCCCTGGCCGCGCCCATGTGCCTGGTGCAAGCCCTGACCGTGGCCGTGGCCTCGCGCCTCAAGCAGGCCGACCCACCCCGCATCCCCACCGTCACAGGCGCCTGACGTCCACGCGCACCGGGTTCCCGCGGGCTACCCCTGTGGGACCGGGCGCCAGCTCGGGAAGCGGACGCCGCGAACACGCCGGCAAACCGCGGCGCCTGCTTCCCGAGCTGCGCCCGGTGCCACAGAGGCCGCGGCGGGTTTCATCAGGTGCGGGTGCGCACGCCGCTGGAGCGGCGGCTGGCCAGGGTGGTGAGGACGGCGGCGACGATGATGACCGCGCCGGTGGAGGCCTGGACGTAGAAGGACGGCACCTGGGCCAGGGTGAGCAGGTTGTTGATGACGCCAATCAGCAGCACGCCGCTGACCACGCCGACGATGGTTCCGCGCCCACCCCCCAGGCTGACGCCACCGATCACCGCGGCGGCGAACGCCGAGAAGATGATGCCCTGGCCCTGGGTGGTGACCGCCGAGTCCAGGCGGCCGGTCATCATCACCCCCGCCAACCCGGCCAGCAGGGCCGCGAAGATGAACGCCGACCAGATCACCCGGTTGACGTTGATGCCCGCCGCCCGTGCCGCTTCTTCATTGCCACCGATGGCATACAACGCCCGGCCATACCGGTGGTATTTGAATACCAGCCCGACCAACACGGCGATGACCATGAACACCACCACCGACAACGGCAACCCGGCCACCTTTTGCGAACCCAGGAACGTCAAGGCCTTGCCCGGCGAGTAGATCGAGCGACCATTGGAAATGATCAGCACGCCACCGCGCAGCAACACCAGCAGGCCCAACGTCGAGATGAACGGGTTGAGCCCGACCTTGACCACCATGAAACCGTTGAACCAGCCAATCAGGCCTGCCATCCCCAGGGCCACGAACAGCCCTGCCCAACCGGGCAACTCAATACCGAAACCACCCGCCACTGCCGGCACCAGGGTGCACGCGGCGAACATCGGCGCAAACCCCACCACGCCCTCCAGCGACAGGTCCAGGCGTCCGATCAGCACCACGAACGTCAGGCCGATGGTGGTCAGGCCCAGCACGCTGATCTGCTCCAGGATGTTGACCAGGTTGGTGGCGGTGGCGAACCGCGGCGCCACGATCGAACCGATGATGACCAGCAACAGGATCACCGGGTACATCGTGTAGCCGTCGGCTACGAAAGAACTGCCGAACGCCGCCCAGCGCGACCGGCCTGGGGCATGTTTCGTCAGCTTCGCGGGGCTAATCATCTCAATGCTCATAGGACACCTTCCATCCGCAATACCAGGTCTCTGATTGTGTAGTCACCCACCAGCTCGTCCTTGACTTCACCGTCGAAGACGATGACCACACGGTTGGCCAACTGGGCAATTTCATCTTCTTCGTCGGACACCACGACCACGCCCAACCCCTTGCGGGCCAGGTCGCGCAGCAACCCATACAGCTGCTCCTTGGCCCCCACATCCACGCCACGGGTGGGGCTCAATGCCACCACCACATGGGGGTCCCGGCACAAGGCGCGGGCGAACACCACCTTTTGCTGGTTCCCGCCACTGAGCTGGCCCACGGGCTGTTCCAGGGACGAAGCCACCACATGGGTCTCCTGGGTCAGGCGGTCGACATAAGCCGCTTCGCTGCGCTTACTGATGAAGCCCAGGCCATTGGAAAGCATATCCAGCCCGCCAATGACCACGTTTTCACGCACCCCCAGCATGCCCACGTAGCCGCTGACATGGCGGTCGGTGGGCACCAGGCCGATCTTCGGCAAGGCGCCGCGGGGGCTGCACACCTGCCCCTTGAACGGCGCCTGCTGGCCCGCCAGGATCATCGCCAGGTCCTCCTTGCCGCCGCCCACGGGCCCGGCCAGGGCGACGATTTCGCCCGGGCGCACGGCGAAGTCGATGTCCTTCTCCGAACGGGCGTCGATGCGCACGCCTTGCACTTCGATCAGGTGCGCCTCGTTGCCGCGGGTGAAATCCTCGCGAAGGCTGCGCACGGTCTTCTTGCCCATCATCAGGTCGGCGATGGTGTCCACGTCGAGCCCGGCCACGGGCTCACGGGCCTTGACCACCTGGCCATCGCGCAGAATGGTGACGATGTCGGCGATCTCGAAAATCTCGTCCAGATGGTGGGAGATGTAGATGAACGACACGCCCTGGGCCTTGAGCGCCCGCACCTGTTCGAACAGCATTTTCTTCTCGGCATTGCTCAAGGCCGCCGTCGGCTCGTCGAGGATCATCACCGGCACGCCACGGCTCAAGGCCTTGATGATCTCCAGCAATTGCCGGGTGCCAGCCCCCAGCTCGGCCACCAGGGCATCGGCACGAATGTCGATGCCCCAGGTGGCCAGCAGCTCCTCGGCCAGGGCCAGGGTGCGGCGGCGGCTGACTACCCCGAACGGGCCGCGGACCTTGGGGTGTTCCAGAAACAGGTTTTCGGCCACGGTCAGCAGGTTGAACAACTGCGGCGTCTGCTGCACGTGGGCAATGGCCTCGCGCAGGCTGGCGGCGTAGTTCTGCGCATTGGCGGTCACCTGGGCATCGGCGATGCGCAGGGTGCCGGAGTCGGCTGGGGTGAAGCCGCTCATGGTCGACACTAGGGTGCTCTTGCCGGCGCCATTGCGGCCCAGCAGGGCATGCACTTCGCCGCGCATCACGGTGAAGTCCACGCCGCGCAGGGCGCGTGTCGAACCAAAGGTTTTGGCGATGTCACGCATTTCGACAATGGGCCGCAGGGCCTCGCTGATAATCGCGTTCATGGTTTCAACCCTATTTTTTCACCAGGTTGGCCCACAACAGGGGCGAGTCCACGTTCTGGGCCGTCACCAGCGTAGCCTTCAGCTGGTACTGCGGCCCCACGGGGGTATCGACCACCTGGCCGTCGTCCCGGGGCCCGATGTCCACCTTGCCGCCCTTGGACACCCACTCGATCAGGTCAGCGGTTTTCGACGCATAGGCGTTCAGCGGTTGCGAGATGGTGGCGTCCAGCGCGTGGCTGCGGATCAACTGCAAGCCTTGCGGGGTACCGTCCACGGCGATGCGGATGATCGCCCCCGGTGCGCCCACCGCCGCCCCCCTGCCGGCGGCGCCGACCTGGGCGTTGACGGCCGTGGCCATCAGTTCCGAAGCCATGAAGATGCCGTCCAGGGTGGGTACTTGGGTCAGTACGTTCTGCGTGGCGTCGGCGGCCTGGTCGGCGGTCCACTCGGTGGGCCGCTGGATCAGCTTCACGTCGGGCGCCTGACTGTGCAGGGTCTGGGAGAAGCCCTTGGAGCGGTCCAGGCCGTTGGGCGTTGTCAGCGCGCCCTGCAGCTCCAGCACGGTGCAGCGCTTCTCGGCCCAGCAAGCGCCTTGCTTGAGCCGGCTGACCATTTCCGTGGCGGCCTGGGCCCCCGCGTCGACGTTATCGGCCCGAATCGAGGCCGTGACCTTGCCGCCCGAGGGTACATCGTCGATGGAGAACACCAGCACATGGGCGTCGTTGGCTTGCTTGATCACCGGCACGATGCCCGCGGCGTCGATGGGCGCGAAGACAATCGCAGTGGCACCGTTGGCAATCAGGTTCTGCAGGGCGTCGACCTGGGCGGCCACGTCGCCGTTCGGGTCGGGGGCGCCCAACAGGGTGAAACCCTTGGCCTGGAAGGCCTTTTTCGAAAGATCCAGCATCAAGGTCTGGAAGTCGTCCTTGAGGAACTTGGGCGTGAAGCCCACCCGCACCTCGGGGCCGTCCTGGGCCTGGGCGGCCCCTGCTCCGAGGGCCAGCACCATGAGGCTGGCGGCAACAGTACGCAGTGCGCCGATGTGCGGCCACTGTTTGCGCATGATCAATTTCATTTTTCCTACTCTTTTATTGTTATTGGAAGCGGCTGCCGTGCAGGCGGGGTCCGCTGCACAGGCAGTGTTCTCTTTCGGATAAAAATCTATCGACTGGCCTTGTGGGGCCCGGCACGGCTTTGCGCCATGCCGGCTGACGTCACTGTCAGTCTGAAATTTCCGAGACGCGGACCAGGCGGCGTTCACGCAAGGACAGGTACGCCGCCTCGGCCAGGATCAGCGCCTGACGGCCGTCCTCGAAACTGGCGAGCGGAGCCGCGCCCTTTTCCACGCAATCGACGAAACCGTCGATCTCGGCCATGAACGCCTCGTGGTAACGCTCCAGGAAGAAGAACTGATAAGGCTGGCCGGTCTCCACGCTGTTGCTGGTGAAACGGCGCAGTTCATGGGGTTTGCGGTTGTCGGAAATCAGCATGCCCTGATTGCCCAGCAGCTCCACGCGCTGGTCATAGCCATACACCGCGGCGCGGGAGTTGTTGATGATGCATTGCTTGCCCGAGTCGGTGCGCAAGATGAACATGGCGCTGTCCACCTCGTTCAACTCGGCGCCCAGGGCGGGGTCGACCAGGGCGTTGGCCACGGCGAAGACTTCGGTGGGTTCCTCACCGAGCATGAAGCGCGCCAGGTCGAAGTCGTGGATGGTCATGTCACGGAACAGGCCACCGGCCGCTTCCAGGTAGGCACGGGGCGGCAGCCCAGGGTCGCGGGAGGTGATGATTACCTGGTGCAAGTCACCGATCTCACCGTTGAGCACGGCGGCACGAGCGGCGCTGTGGCCTGGGTCATAGCGGCGGTTGAAACCGATCTGGATCGGCAGCCGGGTGTTGCCGATCTTCGCCGCGCAGGCGTTGACCCGGGCCAGGCTGAGGTCGATGGGTTTTTCGCACAGCACCGCCTTGCCCGCGGCGATGGCCTGCTCGATGTAGTCCGCGTGGGTAGGGGTGGCGGTGGCGATCAGCACCGCGTCCACCTCAGGCGAAGCGAAGATTTCCTCTGCCGAGGCGGCGGCGGGAACGCCTTGGGCCAGGGCGACTTTTTCCGCCGAAGGCCGGTGCACATCATAAACCGATACCAACTGGGCACGCGGGTGTTTGGCGACGTTGTCGGCGTGCATCTGACCGATACGACCACAACCCAAGACGGCAATGCGAAGCATAGGTTTTCTCCCTGGCGCGGCGCATTTCTGCGCCTGTTTTTTGTTGTTGAGTGGATCGAAATATGTTGCATCGCCAGGCCGATGTCAATATAAATTCCATACCAACAACAAACGCAATTTTCATTGCAGAAAGAGGAAGGGAAGATGAAGCGATTCGAGGGCAAGGTCGTCGTCGTGACCGGCGGTACCCAAGGCCTGGGGGCCGCGGTGGCCACCCACTTGGCCGCCGAGGGCGCCGCGGGCATCGTCACCTGCGGGCGCAGCAGCGGCAAAGGTGAGGCCGTGGCGCGACGCATTGCCGAACAGACCGGCTGCGCGGTGCATTTCGTCCAGGCCGACCTGACCAAAGTGGCCGACTGCCGGCAAGTGATCGAAGCCGCCGACGAAATCTTTGGCCGTGTCGATGTGCTGGTCAACGCCGCCGGGCTTACCGAGCGCGGCAATATCCTGACCACTGACGAAGACCTGTTCGACCGCATGTTCGCGGTCAACACCCGCGCGCCATTCTTCCTCATGCAGGAAGTGATCAAGCGCATGATCAGAGACGATATCGAAGGCACGATCATTAACATCGGCTCCATCGTCGAGCACGCCGGCCAACCCTTCAACGCGTCCTATTGCGGCTCGAAGGCGGCCCTGGCCACCCTCACCCGCAACACCGCGTTCGCCGCCATGCGCAACCGCATCCGGGTCAACCAGTTGAACATCGGCTGGATGGCTTCCGACGGTGAAGACCGTATCCAGCGCGAATTCCACGGCGCCGACGACAACTGGCTGGAAACCGTTGCCGCGCAGCAACCGTTCGGCCGCCTGCTGGCACCGGCCGAAGTGGCCAAGGCCGTGGCGTTCCTGGGCTGCGATGACTCGGGAATGATGACCGGCTCGGTGATCAACTTCGATCAGTCGGTGTGGGGCGGTTACCAGTACGGCCCGCCCACCCCGGAAGCCAAGCTGGCCCTCTGAGCCACGGCCGGTGGTTCGGTACCCCTCACCGGTGATGGGTACCGATGGCCTTCACCGCGCAGCACGCCGCCTGTGAGCAGGCGTGGGATCGCAGCAATGAACGGACTATAAATCGAACAAGGAACCGGTCATGTCCTCATCCAGTGAAACCCTCGGCACCCGCACGTCCGCCCGAATTCTCGGCACCAAGCAACTGGCCTTCATTCTCATCACCAGCCTGTTCTTCATGTGGGGCTTGTCCCACGGGCTGCTGGACGTGCTGAACAAGCACTTCCAGGACTCGCTGAACATTTCCCACACCCAGTCGGCACTGATCCAGACCTCCTATTTCGGCGCCTACTTCTTCGTCGCCTTCCCGGTCGGCGTGCTGATCGAACGCTTCAGTTACCGCGCTGCCATTCTGGTGGGCCTGGGCCTGTTCGCCGCCGGCGCGCTCCTGTTCCTGCCGGCCTCGTGGGCCGGTAGCCTGACGCCGTTCCTGGTGGCCCTGTTCGTGCTGGCCAGCGGCCTGGCCTGCCTGGAGACGGCTGCCAACCTCTACGCGGCGACGCTGGGCGATCCGGCGCGGGCTGAACAGCGCTTGACGCTGGCGCAGTCCTTCAATGGCCTGGGGGCATTCGTGGGCCCGATCATCGGTGGTTCGGTGTTCTTCCTGCCCTCCTTCAAGCTGGCAGGTTTCAACGTTGAACCGGTCTCGTTGACCTACGTGGCCCTGGCGGCAGTGGTGGTGTTGATGATGCTGGTGTTCGCTGCCTGTGACTTGCCAGAAGGCCAGGTCGAGTTGGCCAAGGCCAGCCACGCCGCTGAACCGCCTATCGCGTTGTGGCGCACGCGCAGTTTCACCGGGGCGCTGGTGGCGCAGTTTTTCTTCGTGGGCAACTACGTAGGCATCGGCGCGTTCTTCATCAATTTCGCCATCGACCACTGGCAGGGCATGACCCCGCGCGATGCCGCCTACCTGCTGTCGGGTGGCATGCTGGCCTACATGGTGGGGCGCTTCGCCGGCATTGTGATCCTACGCTACATCGCCGCACGCAATCTGTTGATCCTCAACAGCGTGGCGGCCGCAGTCCTGTGCGCGGTGGCCATCCTGGGCGTGCCCAAGGTGTCGCCCCTGTGCGTGGCCGCCATCTACCTGTTCATGTCCACGCTGTACCCCACCCTCTTCGCCATGGGCACTCGTGGCCTGGGGGCACGCACCAAGCGCGCCGGCTCCATCCTGGTGATGACCCTGGTGGGCGGCGCCCTGCTGCCGCTGGTGATGGGCGTGCTGGGTGATCGCTTCGGCACCCAGTGGGCGTTCGTGGTGCCCTTGCTGGGGTTCGCGGTGATCGGGCTGTACGGCCTAAGCCAACAGCCGATCACTGTGCGAAACGCGTAAGGCCGTTCAATGCAGCGCTACGTCACGGACAATGGCCTCGACCAGGGTGTGTACGCTGCCTTTGGCATACGGCGAGCTCATGGCTTCGTAGGTGATGCGCTCGTAGGCACTGGCGTCGGGCATGTACTTGGCGGCGCCATTGACCATGGTCGCCACCAGGGTGCCGCGCAGTGCCGAACGCTGTTTGATTTGCACACCGGTCTGGCTCGACAGTTCAGCCTGCACGCCCACAACACCGATATCGCCCAGGCGCACGATCCAGTAAGGCACCGCCACCGGCCCGCTGGCCTGGAACCGGTAGTCGCGGCTGGGTTTCTTCGGCGAAGCCTGGGGCGATGACGCCTGAGCCGTGACGGTCACGCTGCCCTGGGTCACGCTCAATGTTTCGCTGGTTGCTGCCGCGGTGTGGATACCCTCGGCCACGCGTACCACTTCACCGCCCAGGCGCTCCCCAAGCAGGCGCAACAATGGGGCACCGTTCTGGTGGCCACCGAGCGCCGTCATGCGGGGTGCCTGGTCAGCCGCCGCCCCCACCAGCCATAGCGCCACGGGCTTGTTACCGTACTGGCGTTCGACATGTCCCATTGCCGCGCCCGCCAGGTCGGCGCTGATCTGAGGGCCACCGGTGGGCACTGCCGAGGCTTCCATCACCGACGATTGCACGGCGTAATTGACCACCAACGCAATAGGCTGGTGGTCCGGGCCATCCAGCCTGACCACACCCACGGCCTTGTCGGAAGGGCCGTCTTCGTTGGCCCCCAGCCACCAGCCATTGGCGGTGGGCACATCACGGTTGACGTTGACGTCGCTGACGCCGCTGGCGAAGCCCAGCGTGGCCGGCTGCAGGCTATGCGCCGCCTGGGCGCTGGCCTGGGCAACCGCCTGCTCGATCGCCTGGACGAGGCGCGACTTGCGCGCCTGTTCCGCGGCAGTGGCCCCCGGCCCCTGCACGTGCGGCGTGGAAAAGGTGTGGCTGGCCGAGACCACGACATCCGCGGCCTTGGCCTGGGTAGCCTGCTGGACAATGGCCTGCACCCGGGCGATCAGGTCCTGGGACAGGGATGTCAGGTCGATGGTCACCAGGGCGATGCGCCGTACGTCATTGCCCAGCAGGATGACCCGGGCATACAGCGGGTCATGGACGCCGACGAAACCATCCACCGGCAAGTCGGCGGCACCGATGGCGATCGGCGCCTTGCCGGCCCCGGCGCTCAACCCCGCCGCACTGGTGTGCAGCGCCGCCAGCAGCAAGCCCAGCAGCCACCACGGGCACCGACGCGCGTGCCTCATGGCGTAGCCGCCTGGCGTGCTGTGCAAGCGAAACTGCCAGCATCGTTCATGGCGCCTTTGCCATCGTACTGCGCCACCTGGGGGTAGGCGCAGAGCGGCCGGGTGCGCACGACCTGACCCTCCTCCACGCGTGAAGCGATAATGCGCTGCGGTGCCATGCCCTTGTCCACCCAGGTGTCGAGCGTACCCAGCTTGTCGAAGGTGTCGCAGCCTTGCCCGCCGAAACAGTGGCCCATGCCTGGTACCGTGAACAAGCGCGCCGAGGCATGCGCAGGGTCACCGGCCTTGCGCATCAAGGCCTGGTAGTAGCCGATCAGTTCCTCGGGGTTGTGGAAGTCGTTCCAGCCCACGTACATCAGCAGCTTGCCGCCACGGGCGAAAAACGGCTTCAGGTCGGTGTCCACATGCATCAGCGGACCCAGCTTGGCCGCGGCGGCATTGACGGTCGTGTCCCAGTCCAGGCTGGTCCAGTCCCAGGTCGGGTCCTGGAAGGCAGCGTACTGGAAGAGGTCCAACGCTACCGGGAAAGGCTTGCCGTCGGCGAATTCGCCCAACTGGCTTTCACTGCCCTTGGCCGGCCCTGGGAAGATCACCTCGTGAGTGCGGGGGTTGATGGGCCCGGCGTAGATCTGCTGCATCAGGCGCACCTGGCCTGCGGTCAGGCAATCGGCGGTCTCGGCGCCCTTGCACAACAGCTGCGCGGGGGTGAACCCGCAGCGCTCGGGTTCCTCGATAAAGCCCTGCTCGAGGCCTACCGGGGTGGCGCACGCCTTGAGCGCTGCCTGGGCGACGGTATCGAATTTAGCCTGGGTCATGTGCAGGCTGGGGTCGCGGCTGATCAACCAACTGGTCCACAACTGCGCGGCGTTGAACTTGACGATGGGGTTGGACGGGGCGCCGGCGACGATACCGTCGTAATCCTCAGGGAAGCGTTTGGCTTCGATCAGGCCCTCGAGGCCGCCCGGCGAGCACCCCACCCAATAGGAGCGCGACGGTTGGCGCCCGTAGTAGGCCTGGATCAGCGCCTTGGCATCGACCGTCATCAGGTGGTCGGCGCGCCAGGCATAGTCAACCAGCTTTTGCGGGTGGCCGTAGGCGAAACGCCCGCCCTTGCCCGCCTCGGTGGTGCCATCGTGACCGGTGTCGTTGGCGGCCACGGCGTAGCCCTGTTCCAGGCCACTGAGCATGCCCGGGTACATCAATGCACCGCCCCAGCCAAAGCTGCCGACGCCGAGGAACTTGCCGTTCCAGCCGGTGACCGGTAACCACACCTCGACGTTGATCGCCGAGTCGCTGCTGGGCTTGAGGGTAGCGGCAATTCGGCAAAACGCGGGATTGGGACCATTGGCCAGGCGGCCGGCCGGGTTCATGCCGGGCACGGCACCCAGGCGCGACAGCGGGTTCTGGGGCATCACGTAGCGCCCGGCGGCCACCACCTGGGCGCTGGTGATGGTCGCATCCGGCAGTGCCTGGCTGGCCAAGGCCTGGCAGGCGTCATCGGCCTGGGCGCCGGCCGCCATGGCCAAGGCCAGCAGGCCGGCGGCCAGGGTGGTACCGCGAATCGTCGGAATCATGGGGCTACCTTTCTGAATTCAACAAAAGACCAGCCGCGCGATCAGCCCATGGGGCACGCGGTTGGACAGGGTCAGGGTGCCGTTGTGGGCCTGCACGATGTCATTGACGATCGACAGCCCCAGCCCGACGCTGCCGGGTCGGTCGCTACGCGAGGGGTCGAGGCGGAAGAACGGCTCGATGACATCCTTGAGGCGCTCGGGGGCAATGCCTGGGCCGTCATCGGCCACTTCGACGGTGATGACCCCGTCCTCTACGGTGGCGTTGACCGTGACGTGGGCGGCGAAGCCCAGGGCATTGTCGATCAGGTTGCACATCACCCGCTGGATGGCTTCGGGGCGGCACAGGAACGGCAGGTGCAGCGGGCCTTCATAGGCGATGTGCGCGCCGGCATCTTCGTAGTCGTCACACAGCGTGGACAGCAGTGCGCCCAGGTCCAGCCATTCTTTTTTTTCGGTCTGCGAGCTGCTGCTCAGGTAGGCCAGCGCCGAGGACACCATGGTTTGCAGCAGGCTGATGTCGCGAATCAGTTTTTCCCGAGAGATTTCCTTGCGGTCGGTTTCCAGTTGCAGGCGCATGCGTGTCAATGGCGTGCGCAAATCGTGGCTGACGGCCGCGAGCATCCGGGTTCGGCCTTCGATCGACGCCGTGATGCGCTCTTGCATCAGGTTGAAGGCATGGGCGGCGCGGCGGATTTCGAGCGGTCCCTCTTCCTGGATCGGCGCCACGACGATGTCACGCCCGAAGGCTTCGGCCTGGTCTGACAACCGCCGCAACGGGCGTACCACCCGCCACGCGGCCCATGCCGAGAGGGCGGTCACGCCCACGCACAAAAACAGCAGCGCACCGAAGAACGGAAAGGATAACCGCGGCGGCTCGTGTTCGATGCGCGCCGTGCGCACCTCCAAGGTGCTGTCGCCCATGGGCACCAGCACCTGGATAGCTGGGCGTTCATCGGCGCCACAGGCATGGGCGCTGACGGGCTGGCCCTGCCCCAGCTCTGCCTGCAACGCGGTTTGCAGGTCGCGGGCATTCAGGCTGCTGCCAGCGCAGGGCACGGCCGTGGCCGCGGGCACCAGCTTGATGCCTAGCCCCAGGCCCTGCGTGCTGTCGAGCAAGCGGGCACGCTGGTCGACCGGGGTGGCGCGCAACATCTGCACCACCCCGGCCACCCGGTAGGTGGTCTGCCAGGGCCAGGGCGGACTCGGCGGCCCGCCCGGAATGAACAGCAGCAGCAAAAACAACAGGAAGGTCAGCACCGAAGAGCCCGCGACAATCGCCAGGATCTGGCCGCGGATAGTGCCGAAATGGCGCAGTATCATAAAACCGTCACTTCGCACTGGAAGGCATAGCCATCGGCGCGCATGGTGCGGATAGGGTCGTCCAGGCGCTGGCTACCCGTGAGTTTGCGCCGCAGGCGGCTGACCAGCAAGTCCACCGACCGTTCGGCGATGGGGAAATTCTGGCCTCGGGTAAGGCTGATCAGCGCCTCCCGCGACAGGACCTGGCGCGGGTTCTGGCACAGCACCAGCAGCAGGTCGGTCTCGGCACCGGTCAAGGGTACGCGCAAGCCCGCGGCCGAGCGCAGCAAGCGGCGGTACGGGTAGAAGGTGAACTCGCCGAAGCGCAGCACCAACTCAGCCGCGGTTGGGCGGTGGGCGGCGGGGGTGGCAGCCGGCCGGCGCAACACTGCGCGCACCCGCGCCAGCAGTTCACGCAGGTCGAAGGGCTTTGCCACGTAGTCATCGGCGCCCAGCTCAAGGCCGACCACCTTGTCGGTTGGCTCCGACAGCGCCGTGAGCATGATGATACGCGGGCCATGGGCCGCGCGCAGGCGCCGGCAAATCTCGAAACCATCCTCCCCGGGCAGCATCACGTCCAGCAACACCAGATCGATGTCATGCGCCTTGAGCACCGCGTCGGCCTCCTCGGCGTGGGCGGCGATGTGCATCATATAGCCCTTGTCGCCAAGGTAGTCAGCCAGCGGCTCGCGGATGTCCGGGTCATCTTCTACGAGAAGGATCTGGGTCTGGCTCAAGGGGGCACTACCGCTGCAAAAAAATGGGATGGGGAAATTTTCCAACAAAACTCCCGCCAGGGGGACTGTTATCGCATGTCAATCCAGACATATTGTGTTGATGGCTTCCCGAGCTGGCGCCCGGTCCCACAGAGGAGGCCGCGAGGCTGAGGTGTACCCTGTGGCACCGGGCGAAGCTCGGGAACGGCGCGCCGCGGTCTGCTTGATGCACCGCGCCGCCCGCCTCCCTCTCGGCGCCCTACGCCTGGTAGTCCACCTGGTGCCGAGCGATGCGCGTGTCCCCCAGTTCGCGCTTGACCCGCAGGTGCTCGGGGTGAGTGGCGTAGGCGGCCAGGGCTTCGGCCGTGGCGAATTCGCTGTAGAGCACTACGTCACAGGCGTAGTCGATACGGCTGATGTCCACCCCCACTTCTATCTTCAGCAACCCCGGGATCAACCCGGCCAACCCTTCGAATCGTTCCTTGAGAAACAGGCAGGCTTCGCGGTTGCGTTCCGGCGTGTCTGCGGCAAGGTTCCACATCACTATATGCTTGATCATCGTTGCCCCTCGGCTGCGTCTTCCCTGCGCCACATATCAATTCCTGGTTTTCTGGTAAACATCCACGAACACGGCCGCCAACAGCACCGCGCCCTTGATCATCTGCTGGTAGTCGATGCCGATGCCCATGATCGACATGCCGTTGTTCAGCACACCCATGATGAACGCACCAATCACTACGCCCACTACCTTGCCCACCCCACCGGATGCCGAAGCGCCACCGATGAACACCGCGGCAATCACGTCCAGCTCGAAGCCGGTGCCCCCACGGGGGGTAGCGCTGTTGAGGCGGGCGACGAAGATCAACCCCGCCACGGCCGCCAGCACGCCCATGTTGACGAAGGCGAAGAAGGTCACGCGTCCGGTGTTGATACCCGACAGCCGCGCGGCCTTGAGGTTGCCACCCACCGCGTACACCCAGCGGCCGATCACCGTGCGGTTCATGATGAAGGTGTATACCCCGATCAAGACGCTCATGATCACCAGCACCGTGGGGATGCCGCGGTACGTGGACAACAGGTAGCAGAAGTACACGATGAGCCCGGCGACCACACCGTTCTTCAAGGCAAACACCACCATGGGCGCTACATGGCCACCACTTTTCAGGGTGCGCAGGCGGCTGCGGTACTCCACTACCCAGAAGGCCAACGCCACCGCGATACCCAACAGCAACGAGGTGATGCGCAGGTTTTCATTGGCGAACAGGTCCGGAATGAACCCCGAGCTGATGGCCGAGAACGCTGGCGGGAATGGCCCGATGGACTGCCCCTGGGAAATGGCGATGGTGGCGCCGCGGAAGATCAGCATGCCCGCCAGCGTGACGATGAACGACGGCATGCCCCACACCGCGACCCAATAGCCCTGAGCCGCGCCGATCAGCGCGCCGGCCAGCAGGCAGATCAGGGTCACGGTGAAGAAATCCAGCCGGTATTGCACCATTAGCACCGCAGCGATGGAGCCGATGACGCCCACCACCGAGCCGACCGACAGGTCGATATGGCCGCAGACGATGACCATCAACATGCCCAGGGCCATGACCACGATGTAGCTGTTCTGCAACAGCAGGTTGGTCAGGTTCAGCGGCTGCATCAGCGCCCCACCGGTAGCCACCTGAAAGAACAGCATGATGACGATCAGCGACACCAGCAGGCCGTATTCACGGGCACCGCGCTTGAAGGTGGTGAAGGCGCTGGGTTTGGATGAGAGAGGCATGCTGACTTCGCTCACTGGATCACCTCGTTTTTCATGATTGCGTGCATGATTTTTTCCTGCGACGCCTCGGCGATGGGAAATTCGCCCACGAAGCGCCCTTCGTTCATCACATAGATGCGGTCGCAGGTGCCGAGCAGTTCGGGCATTTCCGAAGAGATCATCACCACGCCGCGGCCTTCGCTGACCACCTGGTTCACCACCCCGTAGATCTCGTACTTGGCCCCCACGTCGATGCCGCGGGTGGGCTCGTCGAGGATCAGCACCTTGGGGTCGGAGAACAGCCACTTGCCCAGCACCACTTTCTGCTGGTTGCCACCGGACAGTTTTTCCACCGACTGGGTCACGTCGGAGCTGCGAATGCGCAGGCGGCTGCGATAATCGCCAGCCACCGCGGTCTCCCCCAGCTCGTTCATGACCCAGCGCCGCGACACCGCCGCCAGGTTGGCCATGCTGGTGTTGTGGGTGATGCTGTCCCCCAGCACCAGGCCGGCACCCTTGCGGTCTTCGGTGGCGTAGGCCAGGCCTTGCTTGATGGCCTTGCGCACCGTGCCCAGGTCGACCTCCTGACCTTCCAGGCGCGCGGTGCCGCGCACGTTTACGCCATAGGAACGGCCAAACACGCTCATGGCGAATTCGGTGCGGCCGGCGCCCATCAGCCCGGCAATGCCCACCACTTCACCGCGGCGCACATGGAAGTTGATGTTGCGAATGCGGTCACGCTCAGGCCGCTCGGGGTCACCCACCGACCAGTCGCGAATCTCCAGCAGGGTTTCACCAATGTTCGGCACGCGCGTGGGGTAACGGTCGGACAGCTCGCGACCCACCATGGAACGCACCACCCTGCCCTCGTCGATGCCGTCGGCCCGGCAGTCGATGACGTCGACGGTACTGCCGTCGCGAATCACCGTGATCTCGTCGGCCACCCGACCAATCTCGTTGAGCTTGTGGGAAATGATGATCGAGGTGATGCCGCGCCCCTTGAGCTCCAGCATCAGCTTGAGCAGGGTATCGCTGTCCTTTTCATTGAGGCTGGCGGTGGGCTCATCGAGAATCAACAGGCGCACATCCTTGGCCAGGGCCTTGGCGATCTCGACCATTTGCTGCTGGCCGACGCCCAGGTTGCCCACCAGGGTCTGCGGCCGCGCGTTCAAGCCCACGCGTTCGAGCAGCGCGCGGGCCCGCAGGTGCGCCTGGTCCCAGTCGATCACGCCATAACGCGATAGCTCGTTGCCCAGGAACAGGTTTTCCGTGATCGACAGCGTCGGCACCAGCGCCAGTTCCTGGTGAATGATGCAGATGCCCAAGGCTTCACTGTCACGCAGGTTCTGGAAGGTGCGCACACTGCCGTCGAAGTGGATTTCGCCTTCGTAGCTGCCGTGGGGGTAAACGCCGCTGAGGATCTTCATCAGGGTGGATTTGCCCGCGCCGTTTTCACCGCAGATGGCGTGGATCTCGCCTTCACCCACCTTGAGGTTGACCCCGCTCAGGGCCTTGACCGGGCCGAAGGTCTTGCGGATGTCGCGCATGTCGAGAATCGTTTTTGTCATTTTTTCTCTCCCGTGCGAGGGGACCGCCACCCTGGGGTGGCAGCCACGCTGCTCGACTATTGCAACTGCGCCTGGGTGTAGAACCGGGTGTCATCGACCAGCACTTTCTGCCAGTTCTTGCCATCGACCAGTTGCGGGGTCAGCAACTGGGTGGGCACCACCATCGAACCGTTGTCGTAGGACGTGGTGTCGTTGACGCTGACCGCCTTGCCGGTGAGTTCGGCGTCCATCATCTGCGCCGCGGCGCCCGCCAGGGCACGGGTGTCCTTGAAGATGGTGGAGGTCTGGTCACCGCGGATGATCGACTTGACGCTGGACACTTCGGCGTCCTGGCCGGTGACGATCGGCATGGCCGACTTGCCGCTGCCATAGCCCACACCTTTGAGGGACGAGACCACGCCGGTGGCGATCTGGTCGTTCATGGCCAGCACGGCGTCCAGGTGGGTGGTGCTGTAGAAGGCACTGAGCAGGTTGTCCATGCGGGCCTGGGCCTGGGCCCCGTCCCAGTTAGGCGTGGCGACCTTGTCCATCGCCACCTGGCCGCTGCGTACCACCAGCTTGCCGCTGTCGATGTACGGCTTGAGCTGCGACATCACCCCGGCGTACACCACGTGGGCGTTGTTGTCGTCGGTTGAGCCGGCGAAGATCTCCAGGTTGAAAGGCCCCTTGCCGTCCTTGAGGTCCAGGGCATCGACGATGGATTGGCCCTGCAGCACGCCGGTGCGGTAGTTGTCGAAGGTGACGTAGTAATCGAAGTCCTTGGAATTGCGGATCAGGCGGTCATAGGAGATGACCTTGATGCCCTTTTCCTTGGCCTGCTTGAGCACATCGGCCATGGTGGTGCCATCGATGGGCGCCACGATCAGGCCCTTGATGCCCTTGACCATCATGTTCTCGATTTGCGAGAGCTGGGTGGGCGCCTCGTACTGGGCGTACTGCAGATCGGTGTCGTAACCCATCTTCTTCAGCGAGTCGACGATGTTGGCACCGTCGGACACCCAGCGGGCCTCGGTCTTGGAGGGCATGGCGATGCCGATGGTGCCCTTGGTGTTGGTGTCGTTCTTGGAGCAGGCGCTGATGGCCATGCCCAGTACCAGTGCGGCGGCAACCTTGATGATCGTGTGCATGATGTCCTCTGCTTTGTTGTTGTTTTCATTTCACAGGGACGCAAAGGCCCAGGCGGCTCGACAACAGTCGAGCCGACGGGGGCGCTTGGCGTACCGGGACGGCGGGGGTCAGCCCAGTTGCACTTCCTGGCCGTTGGCATCAGCGGACTCGAACAATGCTTCGAGGATCACGTTGATGTCGTGGGCCTGGGTGGCCGGGACGTTGGAGGGAGCGCCGGTGTGCAGCGAGTGCGTGAACGCGGCGGCCTCGCGGTCGAAATAGACCGGGTTGCCGATTTCGGCGATTTCCGGGGAGTACACGGTTTTGCGCACCGCCCAGATCTCCGGGAAGCTGTTTTCGTTCCAGTGGGTCCAGCCTTGCTGGTGGCCGTTCTTGCCATCGTGGTACAGCTTGTACGAGGCAGGCATGGGTGTGGAGTGCATCACGCCATGGGTGCCGTAGGCGGTGATGTCCCAGCTCTCGGTCCAGGGCATGGGGTCCCAGGACATGAAGTCGATGGTCACCAATTTGTCGTCGTAGTTGAGCACCGCACCCACCGCGTCTTCACGGGCCGAGTCGCTCATCTGGCCGGCGAACTTGGTGATGCGCGCATTCACCGACTTCGGCTTGCCGAAGTGCAGCAGGATGCGGTCGATGGTGTGGCAGCCAATCACGTAGAACGCGCCGCCGCGGTCACCCGGCTGCTTCATGTGGTTGGTGTCGGCCTCGTCATGGGAGCAACCGGCGTGAGCGCGGACCTGCAAGACCTTGCCGATCTCCCCGCTCTGCAGCACTTGCTGCATTTTTTCCACCGACGGCGCGTAGCGCCAGCAGTAACCGACCTGGAACAGGCCACCGGTGCGCTCAACCGCTTCGACGATACGCTGGGTGTCCTGGGTGCCACGGCCAGCAGGTTTCTCGCACAGCACGGCCTTGCCGGCTTCCAGGGCTTCGATGGCCCAATCGGCCATCAGGTAGCTCTTGGGGTGCACCAGCACCACGTGCACATTCGGGTCGGCGAGGATTTCTTCCTTGCTGCGCGGCTGCAACTCCATGGCGTCGCAGAACGGTTGCAGCAACGGGCTGTCGTCGTAGGCACCGAGGAACTGCACGTCGGCCAGGCGCTTGAACGCCTTGACCCGGCCGGAGGTGTGCGGGTGGGTGATACCCAGGCACGCCACGCCGAGGGTGGTACCGCGCTCACGTTGGTAAGACATGATGATTCTCCTTTGTTCGGCGGCTCAGAGCTTGATGGTGCGGCCGGTGGCCACGGATTCCACGGCGGCGTCTGCCAGCTTCAGGGCCTTGAGGCCGTCCTGCACGGTGGTCGGCAGCGGTTTCTTGTTCACCAGCGCGTCGATGTAGGCATCCAGTTCCGACTTGTAGGCCTGCTGGTAGCGCTCCAGGAAGAAGTTCAGCAGCGGCTCGCGGGCGTCGGTGACGTCAGCACTCCAGCGGCGGATGGTGGTGGGGCGCAGGTTGTCCATCTGCAGCATGCCCTTGGAGCCGAACACCTCGATGCGCTGGTCGTAGCCGTACACGGCATTGCGGCAGTTGTTGATATGGCACTGCTTGCCCGACGCGGTCTGCATCTGCACCATGGCGGTGTCGTAGTCGTCGTACTTTTGCATCATGGCCGAGTCGATCAGGCGGCTGCCGATGGCGTTGATTTCCACCGGCTCCTCGCCCAGCAGCCAGCGGCCGATGTCCAGGTCGTGGATGGTCATGTCGCGGAAAATGCCGCCCGAGTGCTGGATGTAGTCTTCCGGGGCCAGGCCGGGGTCACGGCTGGTGATGATGACCTGGCGCACCTCGCCGATGTCACCGGCTTCGATGGCCGCACGCATCTCGGCGAAGGTGCTTTCGAAGCGACGGTTGAACGCCAGCATCACCCGGCCGTTGAGGCGCTCCACTTCTTCCACCGCGGCCAGGCTCTTGGCCATGTCCAGGTCGATGGGCTTCTCGCACAGCACGGCCTTGCCTTGGCGCACGGCGCGCAACATCAGGTTAATGTGGGTGTGGGTGGGGGTGCCGATGACGATGGCGTCCACGTCGGCACGGTCGATGGCTGCTTCACAGTCGGTCATGGACTCGGCGCCCAGTTCATCGGCCAGGCGCGAGGCGGCTTCAGCGAAAGGGTCGGCGACTACCACCAGTTTGGCGAATTTGCTGGCGGCCACGTTGGCCGCGTGGATCTTGCCGATGCGACCGGCGCCGAGCACTGCGATACCTACCATTTTATCTCTCCTGAAACGCTGTTATGTGGCGCTGGATAGCCAGCGGCCTTTTTTAGAATTTGATGTGTTCGAACTGAGCCATGGTGGTGTCGAAGGCCTTCTTGGCGGCCACTTCCAGCGGCAGCTTGCGCAGCTCGGCGCTGATCAGTTCCACGCCCCACGGGCCGCGGTAACCGACGTTGACCACTTGCTGGATGAAGTCCGGCACGTCCAGCTCGCCCTCGCCGCAGAATTTGCGGTGGTGGGTGGAGTCGTTGAAGAACGACTCGACGATGGCGTGGTTGGCGTCGTCCAGTTCGATGGACTTGATCAGTTCCAGCGGGATCTTGCCGATCTCGTCGAACGTCATGCCGCCGCGCGCCACGTGCCAGGTGTCGATCAGCAGGCCGCCGTTGGGGCGTACGCCCTCCGTCACGGCGATGGCGCGGTCGATGGTGTTGACGCTGGAGAACGGCAGGAACTCGATGACGATGTTGGCGCCATAGGGTTCGGCACGGTCACACAGAATGGCGAACGCGTCGCGCATGCGGGGTACGTCGGGCGGGCCTTCCTCGAACAGGCCGCCAGCCACTTTCAGGCTGCGGGCGCCCAGCTCGCCGGCGATCTCCAGCAGCTCGTCGCGGATGGCGTGGGACGCGGTGAGCAGGTCGCCTTCCAGGTGCCAGTCGGTGAGAAACTCGACCTCCACGTGCTTGATGCCATTGTCACGCAGGATGTTGCGCACGGTGGAAATGCCCAGCTTGGCCACGTTGTGCACCAAGTCCGCGTGCACCAGGCCCATGCCGCGCCAGCCCGCCTTGGCGGCCGCTTCGGCGCGTGCCTGCAGGGAGAACGGGCTGATCTCGCTGGGGGCGCCCGGGTAGGTGTCACCGGCCAGGGTCCAGTAGGCTGCAAGCAGTTCAACATTTTTATCGGGCATGTCGATCACTTTTTATGTCGTTGAAGATCGGGGTCGATGGATCAGGCCGGGTTCAGGACGAAGTCCCAGTTCACGGCCAGGTAAGGCACTTGCAGGTCGTAGCGCTGGGCGGTGGCCGCGTCGTCCTGGGTGGTGAATTCGGCAATCAGTTCTTTCTTCACGCCAAACACCGTGTCCTCGTGCAGGTAGGGGCAGTCGGGGGTGAAGATGTGGGTAATGACCTGGTCATAACCGGGCGCGGTGACGATGAAGTGCATGTGCGCGGCGCGGTTGGGGTGGCGCCCCAACTGGCCCAGCAATTTGCCCACGGGGCCATCGGCCGGAACCGGGTAGTGGCGTGGCTTGACGGTACGGAACGCGTAGAAACCGTCGGCATCGGTGGTGAACAGGCCGCGCAGGTTGTACTCCGGTTGCAGGCCTTTTTGCTGCACGTCGTAGAAGCCGTCGTCGTTGGTCTGCCAGATATCCAGGGTGGCCCCGGCGATCGGGTTGCCATGGGTGTCCAGCACCCGGCCGCTGACCAGCGTCGGTTCACCCTTGCCGTCCAGGCAGATGTTGGCGCCGTTTTCATAATGCGGGGCATCAGCCACGTAGAACGGCCCCAGGATGGTGTTGGGGGTCGCGCCACTGGGGCGGCGATGGTTGATGGCGTCCACCAGCATGGTCACGCCCAGCACGTCCGACAGCAGAATGTATTCCTGACGCCAGTCGGTGCACATGTGGCCGGTCTGGGTCAGGAACTCGATGGCCTTGAACCACTCCTCGTGGGTGGGCTCGATTTCCTTGATGGCCGCGTGCAGGTGGCGGGTCAGCACCGACATCACCTCGCGCAGGCGCGGGTCGGCGTCGGCGGTGATACGGGCGTTGACGATCTCGGCGGAACGTTCCTCTTCGAACAATCCCCCAACCGGGCTCTCGGTGTTCAGGTGCGCAGTCATGGCGTGGTGTCCTTGATCTTTATTGTGGAAGGCGGCTGGCCGCCATCAGCAGGCATTGACCTGGGCCGCGCGCCATTTGCGGCCACCCAGGCGCTGCTGCATGAACTGTTCGATCTCTTCCAGGCTCATGCCCTTGGTCTCGGGCAGCCACAAGGTGCAGAACACGATCGAACCGATGTTGATGACAGCGAACAGGAAGAAAGTCATGCCACCCATCACACTGAGCATCACCGGGAAAGCGAAGGCGACGATGGCGTTGAAGATCCAGAAAATGCCCACGCTGATGCCATTCATCAAGCCCCGCACATGGGTGGGGAACAGTTCGGACATCAGCAGCCAGTACACCGGGCCGATGCACATCTGCATGAAGAACAGGAACGTCAGCACACCGCCCAGGGCCAGGTAACTTTGCAGCAGCGAGTGGGGCATGAAGTTCATGACCACGCCGAGGAAGATCTGCGCCAGTACCACCACGGTCAGGCCCATGAGCAGGATCGTGCGCCGCCCCATGCGGTTGATCAACCACATGCCGATCAGCGTGGCGACCACTGCCACTACCCCGTTGCCGATGGTGGCGATCAGCGCCGCACTGGTGCCCAGGCCGGTTTCCTTGAGGATCATGGGGGTGTAGTACATGAACGCGTTGACGCCGGTGAACTGGATGATGAAGCCCAGGGCGATACCGATGCCCAGCAGCTTGAGCAACCAGGGTTCGTTGAGCTTGGCCAGGACGCCACCGTGGCGGCGCTCCACTTCACACTGGGCGATGATTTCCTTGAGCTCGCGGTCGACTTCGCGCTGGGTGTCGCGGATGCCGGTGAGGGTGGTCTTGGCCTCGTCGATACGGCCCTTGCTGACCAGCCAGCGTGGCGAGGTGGGCACGAAGTGCATGCCCAGGTACAGCAGCGCCGCCGGGATCAGGGCAATGGCGAGCATGTAGCGCCACACCGAGGGGCTCTCGAACAGGTGCACCAGGCCGGCACTGGCGATGTAGGCCAGGCACTGGCCCGAGACGATCATCAGTTCGCTCTGGCACACCAGCCGGCCCCGATGGCGAGGCGCGGCCAGCTCGGCGATCAGCACCGGCACGGTGGACGAAGCACCGCCCACGGCGATACCGAGGATGAAACGGGTGGCGACCATGGTCCACAGGGTAGGTGACAGCGCCGTGCCCAGCGCGCCCAGGGCGAACAGCACGGCCAGGGCCTTGAGTACGCCGAGGCGGCCGTAGCGGTCAGACAACTGGCCGGCGAACAATGCACCGAACGCGCCACCGAAGATCAGTGCCGAGGCCACCAGGCCTTCGGAGACCGGGGTAAGCCCGAGGCCGCCCTGGCTGGGGTCCAGCGACATGAAAGGCAGTGCGCCGGAGATGACCCCGGTGTCGTAACCGAACCCCAACGAGCCCATGGTGGTGATGGCGGCAATGCGCCAGAGGATTTTCGAGGACGCGCCAACGGCGGCTTGGTTACTGGACATGAGGTCAACCTTTATTGAATTTATGTGTACGCTCAGTGGGGACGAGAGTACTGCGATTGATTTGGAAAAAACATGCCGCGATGGCAAATGTGTTTTCCGCCTGGTGGAAAACAGCGTCGCCGTCCCTGGCGACGCCCAAGGCAAGGCAGCCGCTCTAGAACCGCGCCTGCACCTTCAAACCGGCGATCAGCGCCGCGTCGACCTCGCGCACACCCCCCGGGTTCTTCACGTACTGCAGGTTGGGGCGTACCGTCAGCCAGTTGGTGACATGCACGCCGTAATAGATCTCGCTGCTGGTCTCGTTGTACTGCAGCGGGATATAAGCCGGGTTGTCGTCGTCGCTGATGCCGTTGGCTTCGTTCTGCAGGCGGGCGCGCTCGCGATAGTCGGCGTTGGTGTGAACCTGGGCGATACCGATACCCAGGTCGTCCATGGGGCGGCTGTCCAACAGCCCTTTGTAGACGATACCCGCCTGGATGAAGTGGTCGACCTGGCTGGTGGCCTTGTCGTGGTGAGTGAAGTTGGCGAACACCGACAGGCCCCGGCTGCTGTCACCGTCGCGCGCCGTCAGTTGCTGTTGCACCACCAGCCAGTAGCCGTGACGGCTGCCGTGTTGCTGGAAGGCGTTGCCCGTCAGCGGCTGCGGGTTGCCGTCGCGGTCCTGCAGTACGTCGTTGGCATTGGCGCTGCTCTTGTAGTAACCCAGGCGGTATTCACCGGGCAGGCGGTTGAAGGTGGGGCTCCACACCAGCTCCACGGGAATCAGCGCGCCTTCGGTGCCGCTGCCGCTGAGCTTGAAGCCATTGCCCACGTCCAGGTTGGAAGGGTTCTGGTTGAACACGCCGATCTGCGCATACCACTGGGGCGCGAATTGATAGCGGGTGCGGACGGCCCACTGGCTGACGGGCCAGTTGTACCAGATGTCGCCAATCCAGTTGGCAGCCTGGGCACCGCAGAATGGGGTGCTCTGGAAGTCGCAGGGGAAACTGTTGAAGTCCGAGCCTTCGTCGAAGCGTCCCGCCTTGATATCCAGGGCACCGTCGAACCAGGCCTTGCTCATCCACATTTCGGTGAGGCGCCATGTCTGCCCGCGACCGTACACTTCCTGGGACGACGCATAGCCGCCCACGCGGGGGTCTGCCACGCGGTCGTTGGTCAGGTTCCGGCCGTCGCGTTCGGTGATGGTCAATTGCAAGCGAGTGTTGTCCCAGCCCAGCAGCTTCTGCAGGTCGGTCTTGAGGCCCACGGCGTATTGCTCGGTCCAGCGCGCCGTGTGGTCCTTGTCGTAACCCCCGTGGGCGTTGGCAGCCATTTCCCCGGTGTAGTTGAGCTGGACATCCACCCCCTGCTCCAGCCACCCGCTGCGCACACCGCCCCAGTCACCGGTCATCCAGTGGGAGTCGGCGGCAAAAGGTTGATTATCGGCACAGGCCAGCCCGGGCATCAGCAGGCAAAGGCTGACCGCAACCGTGCTCTTGGCAAAGTCTTTCATGCGTGACGTTTCCTTGTTGTTGGTTTTTTTATCAACGTGCAGACAAAACAGTGCCGGGCCCGGCCACCAAGACCTGCCCGGCCTTGGCGCGACGGATCATAGGGGGGTGACGTTCAGGTGAATACCCGGGCAAAACTCAAATGTGAATTCCGCCAGGCGAAAAACTGTCCGGGTACTCAGTGGGCCACTTACCCGTACGGTGGGTGGGGCATGTGGTGGGCTGATGCTTCGCGGCGGCTGGGACGCGGCCACGTCCGCTGCTACGCAGGGTGCACGCTGCGCCGAATGCGACAGGGCTAGCGCGTCCAATGGCGTTCGTATTCGTGCTGGTTGAAATCAGCCAGCAGGAATTCGATGAATACCCGCAACTTGGCAGGCATGTAGCGGCGGCTCTGGAATGCCATGTTGATGGTCAGGCGCGGCAGGTCCCAGTCGTCCAGCACGGGTATCAGGCGGCCGGCCACCAGGTCGGCGTTGATGATGTACCTGGGCTGCACCAGGATGCCGCCACCGGCCAGCGCGGCTGCGCGCACGATCTGGCCGTCGTTGGTTTCCAGGATGGGGTCGGCCTTGAACGCCAGCTCTTCCTTGCCGCGGGTAAAACGCATCACCCGTGGCTGGTTGGCGTGGCTGTAGATCAGCAGGTCATGGTTGGCCAGGTCATCGATGGTCTTCGGCGTACCCATGCGTTGCAGGTAGCCCGGCGAGGCCGCCAGCACCCGCCGGGTCTCTGCCAGGCGGCGGATGGTGATGTTCGAGTCCGGCTCGTATTCTTTGGTGCGAATGGCCAGGTCGATTTCGCTGTCGATGATGTCGAAATAGCGGTTCTCTCCCAGCAGCTTCACGGTGATGTGCGGATAGAGTTTGCGAAACGCCGGAATCAGCGGGGCAATGTGCAGCATGCAGAAGGAAATGGACGAAGTGATGGTCAGCGTGCCAACCGGCTGTACCAGGGATTCGCTGAGCGAGGCCTCGGCTTCCTTCAACTCGCCCAGCAGGCTCTTGCAACTGGTGTAGAACTGGTGGCCGGAGTTGGTCAGCGCCAGGCGCCGGGTGTTGCGGTCAATGAGCCGGGTATTGAGGCGCTGCTCCAGGGCGACCAGGTGGCGGCTGGCGGCGGCATTGGACAGGCCCAGTATTTCCGCGGCCTTGCTCAGGGTTCCGACTTCGGCAGTCAGGACGAACAGTTCCAGTTCGGTGAGGCGATCCACTGTGTGCTTCCTTTTTATTTTTTCACAGGTGAAATAAAGAATTCCGCAAGCGGCCTTTTCTTACATCCTGCGGAACTATAACGTGCGGCGCAACAGGCTGAGAAGTGTGTCGCCCCTGATGACCGACACCGCCGACCGTTCAGGGAGTCACCATGCGCAATTTGGACGAAACCACCATCACCCAGGCGGTGCTGGCCTATAACCGCGGCACCGGCGATGCCCGGTTGTGTGAAGTGATGACCAGCCTGGTGCAGCACCTGCATGCCTTTGCCCGTGACATCAAGCTGACCGAAGCCGAATGGCGCGGCGGCATCGACTTCCTCGCCAAGGTGGGCGCCGTGCCTCCCGACCGCCACGAGTTCGTGCTGCTTTCCGATGTGCTGGGCCTGTCGACCCTGGTGCTGGCACAGAACGAGCGCAAGCCCAAGGGCTGCACCCAGGCCACCGTATTCCATGTGGCCCCGACACCCGCGGTACTGGTCCATGACCTGGGTGCGGACATCAACCCCCAGCTCGGTGGGCCAAAGGGTTACGTGCAAGGCACCGTACGCGATGACAAGGGCGCCCCCGTGCCCTACGCCGAGATCCATATCCGCGTGGCGGGCGATTGCGCCCTGCTGCAAGCCGATGACCGCGGCCACTACCACTTCAGCACGTCACTGCCGGGCAGCCAGCAAGTGCGCCACGAAGGCCCGGTGAACCAGTTGCTCGGCGCGCTCAACCGCCATGCCTGGCGCCCGGCGCACCTGGAGTTTTCCATCAGCGCCAGCGGTTACCAGCGCCTGACCACCCAGGTATTTCGCGAAGGTGACCCGTACCTGGACTCCGACGCGATCTTCGGCGTGCGCCCATCACTGATCACCCACTGGCAGTGCCAGCCTGCTGGGGCGACCCCCGACGGCGGCCACAGCAATGAAGTGTTCTACACCCTGGCCTTCGATTTTGTCCTGGCCAGGCAACCGGCCGCCTGAACCCTGCCCCTGCCTGTGGACGCCCCCATGCTCGACGATCACGCCCTGACCGCTACCCTTCGCGCGCTGGAAGACCAGCGTTACCACGCCATGCGCCAGGGCGACCTGGAAACCTTTGCCCACCTGGCCCACCCGGACCTGGTGTATGTGCATTCCAACGGTGTCCAGGACACCCTGGCGCGCTATTTGGCCAAGTGCCGCGATGGCCTCTACCGCTACCACCGCATCGACCACCAGGTACACGAGGTGCGCCGCGCAGGCGACACCGCCCTGGCGTTCGGTGAAATGTGGGCCGACATCACGTCCCACGGGGTGGCCAAAACCCTGCATAACCGAACGCTGAGCGTCTGGCTCGACACGGCTGAAGGCTGGAGGCTGCTGGCCTACCAGCCCACCCCCGTCGTCCAGCGCCCCGCCCCTGCCGCTACTCAAGGAGACTTGCCCCATGTCAACGCCCCCATTCGTCTATAACGGCCAACCGTCGCGCGTCATCTTCGGCCAGGGTTCGCTGCAACAACTGGAGGCGGAGATCGATCGCCTGGGCGCCAAGCGCGCGCTGGTGCTGTGCACCCCCGAGCAGCGTGCCCAGGCCGAGCATATTGCCCAGTTGCTGGGAGACCGCGCAGCCGACATCTTCGACAAGGCCGTGATGCACGTGCCCATCGAAACCGCCCGCGAGGCACGGGAAGTGGCACGCAAGCTGGGCGCAGACTGCGCCGTAGCCATTGGCGGCGGTTCCACCACCGGCCTGGGCAAGGCCATCGCCATGGACTCGGGGCTACCGATCCTGGCCATTCCCACCACCTACGCCGGCTCGGAAATGACCCCGGTGTACGGCCTGACCGAGAACGGTCTCAAGCGCACCGGCAAGGACCCGCGGGTATTGCCCAAGACCGTGATCTACGACCCGGAACTGACCGTCAGCCTGCCGGTGGACATGTCCATCACCAGCGGCATGAACGCCATTGCCCACGCAGCCGAGGGCCTGTATGCCCAGGACGGCAACCCGGTGATGTCGTTGATGGCCGAGGAAGGCATTCGCGCCCTGGCTGAAGGCCTGAAGAGCATCCACAAAGACCCGGCCGACCTGGCCGCCCGTGGCGACTGCCTGTATGGAGCCTGGCTGTGCGGTACCGTGCTGGGCAACGTCGGCATGGCCCTGCACCACAAGCTCTGCCACACCCTGGGTGGCAGCTTCAACCTGCCCCATGCCCAGACCCACACCATCGTGCTGCCCCACGCCATTGCCTACAACCAGTCGGCGGCCCCGGCACTGTCGCGCATCTGCCGCGCGTTGAACGTCACGCACGACAGCCCAGCGGCGGCGCTGTTCGACCTGTCCAGTTCCCTGGGCGCACCCACCCGCCTCAAGGACCTGGGCCTGACCGAAGCCGACCTGGACCGTGCCACCGATATCGCCCTGTCCAACCCCTACTGGAACCCACGGCCCATCGAAGCCACTGCGATTCGCCAACTGCTGCAGGACGCCTACGACGGCGTGCGGCCGCAGTAAGCCAGGCGCTCTGGAACGCTCGCTGGCCAGCCAGCTCTCACACCAGGATCGCGTGGGAGCACGGCCCTTACCGTCAGGTCAGTAAGGCAAATTGAACGGCGTGACGATCTGCACCTGCGAGGGTGCAATCGCGCCGGGCTTCCAGACGCGATGAAATTGCAGGATGTGCAGGAACACATGGCGGGCATCGATCTGCAGGTTATGGTCGATGATCGCTGCGATTTTCTGCTCGGCCAGCAGTTGGCGATTTTCCTCGTCCAGGTCGTGGGCGATGAACACGTCGAGGGCTCGCCCCTGGGCCGCGAACGCGTCGACGATGGCGCGGTTGCCACCGCCCACGCTGTACACTGCACGCAGGTCAGGGTGTTGCCCGAGGGCCTGCACCACCCGCTCGAACGTACTGGCGTACACGCCATAGCCCCCACTGATTTCCACGACCTGCAAATGCTCGGCATGGCCGCGCAACCAGGTGCGAAAGCCCATCTCCCGCTCTTCCTCACCGCGAAACAGTTCACTGCCGATCACCACGGCCACCTGGTGCGGCCCTGGCGCCAACCAGCGCGACAACAGGTAGGCGGCCGTTTGCCCGGCAGTGCGGTTGTCCATGCCCACGTAACCGATGCGCTCGCTCAACGGCAGGTCAGTGACCAGCGTCACCACCGGGATGCCGGCGGCCGTCAACTGCTTGACCGCGAGGTTCACCGGCGGCTCGTCGGCCGCCTTCAGCACCACCCCGTGGCTGCCGGTGCCCAGGCAACGCAGTAGCTGGTCGTGCATGGCCTGGGGCTCGATTTCTTCGAAGAAGTGAAACCGCGGGGCAATGCGAAACGGCGCCAGGCTACCCAGTTGTGCCGTGATGGCGGCCCGCACCGCGGCGCTGAAGCGCTGCGGGGTGTGCATCACCACATCGACGTAGAAAGTGCGGCCCACGGCCAGGCCGTTTTTCTCCTGGGCTTCCAGGTCATCGAGGGCCTGTTCGATGCGCCGGCGGGTCTGGTAATGAACACTGCCGCGCTCATGCAGCACCCGGTCCACCGTGGCCTTGCTGACGCCGGCCTGGGTCGCCAGCTGTTTGATGGAGAAGTGCTTGGCGCGTTCGAGCATGAGGGTAAGCCTGAGGTTTTCTTGAGGTCTTTTTGAGCCTTTGCCCGATGCGGCCAATGCTAGTCTCAGTTTCGCAAGGCGTCGAGCCGGCGCACCGACAAGAATAAAAAATCAGGAGACCCGCATGTCCACTACCGACCTGGCCACCTCGTTCACCGGCCACTATTTCGTCGTCACCGGCAGTACCCAGGGCCTGGGCGCTGCGGTGGCTCACACCCTCGCCCGCCGCGGCGCTGCCGGGCTGATCATCTGCGGCCGACGGCAGAGCCAGGGCCAGGAACAGGTTCGCCAATTGGCGCAACTCGACTGCCAGGCGTTCTTCGTCGAAGCCGACCTTGAGAAGGTCGAGGATTGCCAGAAAATCATCGAGGCCGCGCGCGAGCATTTCGGCACGTTGCACGGGCTGGTCAACTGCGCAGGCATGTCCGACCGCGGCACCATCCTGGACACCTCGCCCGACCTGTTCAACCGCCTGTTCGCCGTCAACGTCCGCGCGCCGTTCTTTCTGATTCAGGAAGCCGTCAAGCTGATGATCAGCCAGGGTGTGGAAGGCAGCATCGTCAACATTCAGAGCATCGTCAGCCACGGTGGCCCGTCCTACCTCACCGCCTATTCCACCTCCAAGGGCGCGCTGGCCGTGCTGACCAAGAACGCGGCCTACAGCGCCCTGCGCAACCGCATCCGCATCAACGGCCTGAACATCGGCTGGATGGATACCCCCCACGAAGACGAAATCCAGCGCCGCTACCACGGCGCACAGGATGGCTGGCTGCAGGCGGCCGAGCAGGCCCAGCCATTCGGCCGCCTGCTCAAACCCGAAGAGGTGGCGCAGAGCGTGGCATTCCTGCTGTCGCGCGAGTCAGGGATGATGACCGGGACGGTGATCGACCTGGAACAGGGCGTCATCGGCTGCGGTGACGACGCCGTGCCACGGCCGCAACGGCCACTGACCCTGCCGGAGAATGCCTGATGAGCACGCCCGCCTTCGTCACTGAAAACGCCGTGCGCCTGGAAGACTTCAGCCGCCTGTGCGAACAGCGCACCAGCGCCGAACACTACCCCCACTGCACCGAAGTGCAGGCGAACGTACCGATCTACGATGCCCAGCGCCTGCGGGACGGCGACCGCCACGCCGTGCTCGATGAGCTGCACCGGGTCTTTCGCGACGGCCCCGGCGTGCTGGTGATACGCAAGGGCTTTGCCGACACCGCGGTCGTCGACCGCCAGAGCGCGGTGTTCGAAGCCATCTTTGCGGTGGAGGCCGAAGCCGGCGTGGCCGCCGACCATTTTGCCAAGGCCGGCAGCAACGGGCGCATCTGGAACTCCCTGCAAAAAGCCGCCCTGCAGTCGCCCGCCGCCTACGTCGAGTATTACGCCAACCCGCTGATCGGCCTGGTCGCAGAGGCCTGGTTGGGCCCGGACTTCCAGGTCAGCGCCCAGGTCAACGTGGTACGCCCCGGCGGCCAGGCGCAACAGCCGCACCGTGACTACCACCTGGGGTTCCAGACCGTTGACGTGGTGGAGCGCTACCCGGTGCACCTGCAAGTGCTGTCCCAGCACCTGACCCTGCAGGGTGCCGTGGCCCACACCGACATGCCGCTGGAAAGCGGGCCTACCCAGATACTGCCGTTCTCCCAGCAATACCCGCTGGGCTTCCTGGCCTGGCGCCGGCCCGAGTTCATCGAGTATTTCCAGGCCCATGCCGTGCAGTTGCCGCTGGTCAAAGGCGACCTGCTGTTCTTCAACCCGGCGCTGTTTCATGCCGCCGGCACCAACCGCACCGCCGACCTGCACCGCATGGCCAATCTGCTGCAGATTTCCGCCGCCTTCGGCAAGGCGATGGAAACCGTGGACCGCGAGCGGATGATGCTGGCCATCTATCCGCACCTGCTGGCGCAACTCGCCGACAACCTGTTGAGCGCCGAAGGCCTGGCGGCAGTGATTGCCTGCACCGCAGACGGCTACTCATTCCCCAGCAACCTGGACACCGACCCACCCCTGCATGGCCTGGCCCCCCAGACCGGCCAGCAACTGATGCACCAGGCCCTCAGCGAGCGCTGGCCCTATGCGACCTTCGCCGAGCGCGTGCAGCAGATGCGCACCAAGCGGCAGGCCTGAATTCACGTCAATGGTTTTGAAAACAACAACAACAGCGGACCGACACCATGAAAAAACAATTGCTTGGCTTGATCTTCAGCGCGGTACTTTCCCCCCTGGCCATGGCCGACGTGCACATTGGCGTCAGCATCGCCCAGGTCGATGATGTGTTCCTGGCGCAGATGCGCGACTACATGGTGGCCCACGCCAAACAGCTGCAAGGCGTGACACTGCAATTCGAGGATGCCCAGGGCGATGTGGTGCGCCAGCTCAACCAGGTGCAGAACTTCACCTCCCAGGGCGTGGACGCCATCATCGTCAACCCGGTGGACACCGCCGCCACGGCCAAGATCACCGACGACGCCCAGAAGGCCCATATCCCCCTAGTGTACGTGAACCGCCGGCCCGACGGCGACCAGCTGCCGCCGGGGGTCGGCTACGTGGGCTCGGATGAGGTCAAGGCCGGCGAGATGCAGATGCGCTACCTGGCCGACAAGATGGGCGGCAAGGGCAACCTGGCGATCATGCTCGGGCTGCTGTCCAACAACGCCACCCATAACCGCACCCTGGGGGTCAAGACCGTCCTCAAGGACTACCCCAACATCCACGTGGTGGAAGAACAGACCGCCGACTGGCAGCGCAGCAAAGCCATGGACCTGATGAACAACTGGATCGTATCCGGGAAGAAAATCGACGCCGTGGCGGCCAACGCTGACGAAATGGCCATCGGTGCCGCCATGGCTATCCGCCAGGCCGGCATGGAGCCTGGCAAGGACATCCTGGTAGGCGGCAGCGACGGCGGCCCGGCAGGCTTGGAGGCCATCAAGAAAGACCAGCTGGCGGTCACGGTGTACCAGGACAACAAGGGCCAGGCCAATGGTTCCATCGATCTGGCGTTGCAGATGGTGCGCAAGGAGCCCTACAAGGCCGAGCTGACCATTCCCTACCAATTGATCACCAAGGCCAACTACCAGGACTTCGTGAACCCTTGACCCGGTGACCCACCTCGCTTGATTGGCCGACAGGCAGCGCAGCTGTCTGTCGGCCCCCCGCTCCACCTCCCCGTATTCCAATCGCACCGCTCTAGCGCAAGCATTCCCGCTTGATAGATTTCTATCAAAGAATACATGGCGCGACGAATTACCGCACCCTAGAATCCCGCGCACTCGCCAAATGGTGCTGCAAAAGTGCCATTGGAATAACAAGCCTCACTGTCAACCGCCGCCGATTAGTCCGCTTGCCTCTGGATATCCAGGGGCCGGGTGGCCTTTGCCTTGAAGAAAGTAAACGTGCACATGGAAGCAAAAAAATGAAGAAGATATTGCCCATACTCGTGGGTGTCTTATTGGGCCTTTGTGGCCTGGGGGTTCTGGCCGGGGGCGTGCAACTGGCGCTGCTGGGGGGAAGTTTCTACTACATCGTGGCCGGCATCCTGATGCTGGCGGGCGGCATCCTCGCCATTCGCCGCAGCCTGCTGGCGCTGGTGCTGGTCTGGGTGCTGCTGGTATTCACCGCCCTCTGGGCCTTCTGGGAAGTGGGCACTGACTTCTGGCAGCTGGTTCCACGCCTCGTGACCTTCCTGGTCATCGCCCTGGTACTGACGGCGATCTCGCCATGGCTCAACGGCTGGAACCGGTACCTGAAAACCTCCACCACGTCCCTGCTGGCCGCCGTGCCCGCGCTGTGCCTGGTGGTGATCGGCTACAATATGTTCCAGCCCCATGCCACCGTGGAGCCGTCGGGCAAGCCCGCCGACGTGGTCGAGCCTCAGGCCGCCGCGACCTCGGGCAACGACTGGACCGCCTATGGCCGCAACACCATGGGCGACCGCTTCGTGCAGTTCGACCAGATCAACAAGAAGAACGTCCAGGACCTGAAAGTGGCCTGGACCTTCCGCACTGGCGACATGGCCATCAACGGCGCCGAGTACCAGGGCACACCGTTGAAAGTGGACGACACCCTGTACCTGTGCACACCGTTCAGCAAGATTTTCGCCCTGGACGCCGTCAGCGGTAAACAGAAGTGGATCTTCGACCCCAAGGCAGTCGAAAACGCTGGCAACAAAGGGTGGAAACGCTGCCGTGGCCTGGGCTATTTCGACGAAGCCCAAGCGTCGGTCGCCGCGCCTGCCAGCGACGCACCTGCCGGGGCTGTCAGCTCGCCTGCCGCCGCCAGCTGCCGCAAGCGCATCATCACCACCACCATCGATGCCCGCCTGATGGCCGTCGACGCCACCACCGGCGAAGCCTGCCAGGACTTCGGCGACCACGGCGCCGTTGACCTGCTGGTCGGCCTGGGCCCCAACGCCCCGGGCGATTACTACCCCACCTCGGCCCCCCTGGTGGCCGGTGACGTGATCATCGTCGGCGGCAAGCTCAACGACAACCTGACCACCGGCGAGCCATCGGGCGTGATCCGCGGCTATGACGTGCGCAGCGGCAAACTGCTGTGGGCATGGGACCCGATCGACCCGACCCGTGGCAGCCGCCCGCTGAAGCCGGGCGAGATCTACCCACCCGAGTCGCCGAACTTCTGGGGCACCGCCTCGTACGACCCGAAACTGGGCCTGGCCTACATCCCCACCGGCAACCAGACGCCGGACTTCTGGAACGGCAACCGCCACCCGGGCTCGGATGAGTACAACGACTCGATCGTTGCCCTGGACGTGAAGACCGGTGTCGACAAGTGGCACTTCCGCACCGCCAACCACGACATGTTCGACTATGACGTGTCGGCGCAGCCGATCCTGTACGACCTGCCGAACAAGGCCGGCGGCACCACCCCGGTGGTGATCGCCATGACCAAGCGCGGGCAGATCTTCGTGCTGGACCGCCGTGACGGCAAGCCGGTATTCCCGGTGGAAGAACGCCCGGTCGCCACCGATGGCATGCCTGGCATGCACATCTCGCCTACCCAGCCCTACTCGCAACTGTCGGTGGGTGCCGAGCGCCTGAAAGAGTCCGACATGTGGGGCGCTACGGTGTTCGACCAGTTGTATTGCCGTGTGCAGTTCAAGGAAATGCGCTGGGAAGGTGAATTCACCCCGTTGGTCGAAGGCCAGCGCTCGCTGATCTACCCAGGCTACTACGGCGGCGTCAACTGGGGCGGCGGTGCAGTGGACACCTCCACCGGCACGCTGATCGTCAACGACATCCGCATGGCCCAGTGGGGCCGCTTCATCAAACGTGAAACCGCCAAGGCCACCGGCCTGAAGCCGTCGACCGAAGGTGAATACTCCGAACAGCTGGGCACCCCCTGGGGTGTCGAGCGCTCGATGTTCGTCTCGCCTGTGGGCGTGCCGTGCTTCAAGCCACCGTTCGGCAGCATGACCGCCATCGACCTCACCAGCGGCAAGGTGCGCTGGCAGGTGCCGATGGGCAGCATCCAGGACGCGCCCGTTCACGGTGTGGTACCGGGCGTGTACATGCCACTGGGCATGCCGACCATGGGTGGCCCGCTGGTGACCAAGGGTGGCCTGACGTTCTTCCACGGCACCCTGGACTACTACATCCGTGCCCTGGACAACGACACCGGCAAGGAATTGTGGCGTGGCCGCTTGCCTGTCGGTGGCCAAGGTGCACCGATGAGCTACGTGGGTGCCGATGGCAAGCAGTACGTCGTGGTAACCGTCGGCGGCGCAACCCGCACCGGCACCAACGACAACCGCGGCGACTACGTGATTGCGTATGCGTTGCCGGCTGCCAAGTAAGGCGTGAGCGGTACGGAAAAGGGTGCTTCGGCACCCTTTTTTGGTTCTTCATAGAGTGGCACTTACAAAGATCTATCGCGAACCAACAAAGGAGCATTCTGTCGGCCCGTCTTGCAACCGCGTCAAGGCCACCAGGTGCATGTCTTGGTTTTTCCTGCGCCCCTGAAACCGAGCGCCGCCCGCGCGGCGCTTCCCGGGCAGAGCCCGGTCCCACATCTGTTTCGGGCCAGTTAAGCCTGTCAGACCACCTGGTTCGCCTTGTTTGCTCACCCCAGATCGTTGTCCCCCCCTGCCGTGTCGCCCACTCCGTTGTTGCTGTTTGACGCTCCCCCTCTCCGCGCATTAGTGTTTCTTTCCCCTGAGATGGAGTTCCCCCCGTGCAGTTGAGTATCTACCAGGTCGACGCCTTCGCCGACCGCCCTTTCGGCGGCAACCCCGCCGCGGTCTGCCCCCTTGCCGAATGGCTGCCCGATGCGCAGTTGCAAGCGATCGCCGAGGAAAACAACCTCTCGGAAACCGCCTACTTCGTGCGCAAGGGCGATGCCTTCGAGCTGCGCTGGTTCACCCCCACGGTGGAGGTCGACCTCTGCGGCCACGCCACGTTGGCGGCTGCCTGGGTCATTGCCAACGAGCTGCCGGACGCACCCGCGGTGATGCGCTTCGCCACCCGCAGCGGCGAGCTACGGGTGAGCCGCACCGCCCACGGCCTGGCCATGGATTTCCCCGCCAAGCAGCCGGTACCTCGCGAACCGGTGGAAGGGCTGCTGGACGCCTTGGGTATCACCCAGGCCGAGGTCTTCGCCACCGATGACTGGTTGGTCGTGGTGGAGGACGAAGCGTTGATCGCCCAGCTGAAGCCCGACTTCAACCGCCTCAAAGGCCTGCCCCTGCGCGGCATTGCCGTGACAGCGGCCAGCCAGCGCTTCGACTTTGTCACCCGCTGGTTCGGCCCCAACGTGGGCGTCAACGAAGACCCGGTGACCGGCTCGGCGCACACCTCGCTGGCCCCCCTGTGGGCCGAGCGCCTGGGCAAGACGCTGCTGAAAACCGAGCAAGGCGGTGCGCGCAAAGGCCAGTTGACCTGCGAACTGGCTGGCGACCGCGTGATCATCAGTGGCCAGGCCGTGTTGTTCATGAAAGGCACGGTATTTTTCTGAAGCGCGGATGAAGATTGCCAGCCGCACACAAACTGTCACATAACCGCAATATGGCGACTTCATGATCGGCGGCATCTGCCTTCGCGCCGTGAGCCGCCATGACTTCGAGCATCATCAAGAGCCACCAGGACTCGGACCTCTTCGGCCTTCTCTACGGCTACCGGTTCCGCCCCGGTGGCCCGGTGTGCGAGCTGGACTCGGCCGCGGTGTTGCAGACCCTGGGGTGCGCCGAGCACAACGAGGCGTTCATCTGGCTGCACCTGAACCTGGCCCACGCCGGCTGCGAGCGCTGGATGCGCGCCCACCTGCCGCTGCCCGATGACTATTTCGAAGCCCTGCACGAGGGCTCGCGTTCCACCCGCATCGAACAGGTAGAGGACTCGTTGCTGGCGGTGGTCAACGACGTGGTGTTCAATTTCGGCATGGTCTCGTCCGACATTTCCACCCTGTGGTTGTGCGCCACCGAGCGCGTGTTGGTCAGTGCCCGCCGCCAGCCGCTGCATTCGGTGGACAAGCTGCGCTCGTCGGTCAAACGCGGCGAACGCTTCCGTTCGCCCATGGAGCTGCTGGTTCACCTGTTCCGCGACCAGGCCGAGGTGCTGACCCAGATCGTGCGCAAGACCAGCCTGAGCGTCGACGGCATCGAAGACCAGCTGCTGTCCCTGCGACTGAGCAACAACCGAGCGGAATTGGGCGCCATGCGTCGGGTACTGGTTCGCCTGCAACGGTTGCTGGCCCTGGAACCGGGGTCACTGTTGCGCTTGTTGAACCGCCCGCCGGCCTGGTTGCAGGAAGACGACCTGCAGGCGTTACGCCAGGCCACCGAGGAGTTCGCCCTGGTGCTCAGCGACCTCACGGCCCTGGGCGAACGCATCAAGCTGCTGCAGGAAGAGATCGCCGCCAACCTCAACGAACAGAGCAACCGCACGCTGTTCACCCTGACCGTGGTCACGGTGCTGGCCCTGCCCATCAACATCATCGCCGGTTTTTTCGGCATGAACGTGGGGGGTATTCCCCTGGCCAGTGACCCGGAGGGGTTCTGGATACTGGTGGCACTGGTAGCCACCTTCACCTTGCTGGCCGGGCGCTGGGCTTTTCGCAAGCGCAGCGACTACTGACCTGAAGCTGACGCCAGTCTGTCACATTCTGCAACGATCATAGGGATTCCCCTCCCTCAATCGAGTTGCCTGACATGGCTACGCCAACCCTGGCTTCTTCATCCCCTGGCAGTACCCACGCGCGCCCGACGTTCGACCGCAAACCAGGGCGCGGCACCTTGATCGTGTTTTTCGTCATCCTGGTCGTGGGGCTGGTGTACAGCACCTGGAGCCTGGTCAGCGACGTGGATGACATGGGCACGGTGGTCACCACCTGGACGCCCTTCCTGTTGTTGGGCATCGCCCTGCTGATTGCCCTGGGCTTCGAATTCGTCAACGGCTTTCACGACACGGCCAACGCCGTGGCCACGGTGATCTACACCCACTCGCTACCCCCACAGTTCGCGGTGATGTGGTCGGGGTGCTTCAACTTCCTCGGCGTGCTGCTGTCCAGCGGCGCGGTGGCCTTCGGGATCATCGCCCTGTTGCCGGTGGAGCTGATCCTGCAGGTGGGCTCCTCGGCCGGGTTCGCGATGATCTTCGCCCTGCTGATCGCGGCCATCGTCTGGAACTTGGGCACCTGGTGGCTGGGGTTGCCGGCTTCGTCGTCCCATACCCTCATCGGCTCGATCATTGGCGTGGGCGTGGCCAACGCCTTGATGCACGGGCGCGACGGCACCAGTGGGGTGGATTGGAGCCAGGCGCTGAAGATCGGTTATTCATTGCTGCTGTCGCCGCTGATCGGTTTCGTCTGCGCGGCGCTGCTGCTGGTGGCCTTGCGCTTGCTGGTGAAGAACCGCGCGTTGTACAAGGCGCCGGTCAGCGATGCCCCGCCACCGTGGTGGATCCGCGGCCTGCTGATCCTGACCTGCACCGGCGTGTCGTTCGCCCACGGCTCCAATGACGGGCAGAAAGGCATGGGCCTGATCATGCTGATTCTGGTGGGCACCCTGCCCATGGCCTACGCCTTGAATCGGGCGATGCCCGCCGACCAATCGGTGCAATTCGCCGCCGTGGCGCAAGTCACCCAGCAAGCCCTGGCCAAGGCCGACCCTACCCCGGTGGCCGGTGACCCGCGGGTAATTCTCACCGACTATATTCGCGACAAGCGACCCAGCCCGCAGCTGGTACCGGCCTTGGCGGCCATCGCCGGCCTGATCGGCCAGGAGGTGAGCGCCTACGGCAGCCTGACCGCCATCCCCGCCGCAGCGGTGGGCAACGTGCGTAACGACATGTACCTGACCGGCGAAGCCATCCGCCTGATGGAAAAGGACAAGCTCGGCCAGTACGACGCCGACACCCAGGCCAAGGTCAGCCTGTTCAAGCAGCAGATCGACAGTTCAACCCGTTTCATCCCGCTCTGGGTCAAGGTGGCCGTGGCCATCGCTCTGGGGCTGGGCACCATGGTGGGCTGGAAGCGTATCGTGGTGACCGTGGGCGAGAAAATCGGCAAGCACCACCTGACCTACGCCCAGGGGGCGAGCGCCGAGGTGGTGGCGATGCTGACCATCGGCGCGGCAGACCTGTACGGCCTGCCGGTGTCCACGACCCACGTATTGAGTTCAGGGGTGGCCGGCGCGATGGTCGCCAATGGCTCGGGACTGCAGATGCGCACCGTCCGCAACCTGGTGATGGCCTGGGTGCTGACCCTGCCCGCAGCGATCCTGCTGGCCGGGTCGCTTTACTGGCTGTTCGCAACGGTGTTCTGACCACCAGGTGGCCGCAACGTGTAGCAGCGGACCCGGCCGCGTCCCAAGCGCCGCGCCGCACCAGGCACGCCGCCTGCACCGCCACGGCGGCCTAACGGCCGCTGCTGCGAAGCGTACGCGTGAGCCGGTAGCGGCCTCCGTCCTCGGGATATGGAAGTCAGAAGCCGCCGCATAAAATATGTTTCAAACAGTTGACCAAATGCCCCTCACATGCCTCCTGGCACCCTGCCCACGCAATTGATCATTTCTTCGCCACTGCGGCCAAGATACTGGCCCCATTGGGTTTGCCGAAGTTATCCACAGAGATACCCACGATTTCCGGGGACAACTTCAACCCCCTCCACCACAACAGTTTCTGCAGGGCAAGTGCATCTGCACGCTCAGACCAACCGCTCGATCCGCCGATGGCGCCATACGCCGCGGTAATAGACCGATTGCAGCACCAGCATGCTCAGGTAGGTCACCGGGAAGGCCATCCACACCCCTTGCAGGCCGAAGTGGGCATTGAGCAACCAGGCGGCCGGCAGCTCGACACCGACGATGCAGAAGATCGAGATCAGCACCGGCACCAGCACCGTGCCGCTGGCGCGCATGATGCCGCCCACCAGCGCCTGGAAGCCGAACACCAGCATGCTCCAGAGCATGATGTGCAACAGGTGTTCGGCCTGGGCACGGGTGGCGGGGTCGGTGATGAACAACGCCAGCAGCCAATGGGAGAGCAGGTAGCCGAGCACGATCAGGCCGCCGGTGAGCCAGAGGTTGATGGCCATGCCGGTACGCAGGATCGGGCCGATGCGCTCCAGGCGCCCGGCACCGATGGCCTGGGCCCCCAGGATGGAGGCGGTGATGGCAATGGAGAGCGCCGGGAATTGCACGTAGTTGACGATCTGGGTCACCGCGCCATAAGCGGCGGTGGCCTGGGAACCGTGGCCGTTGACCAGCGACAGGATCACCAGTTCGGAGAGTGAGATGACCACCATCTGCAAGCCCGTGGGCAGGCCGATGCGCAGCACCTTGGCGAGGATCCAGCGATCCAGGCGCAGGGCCTTGAAAAACGCGCGGTCGGGGGCCAGCACGTGCTTGGCGCGGTTCAGGCGCCAGGCCAGCAAGGCGATGGCCACGACGTTCCCCGCCAGCGCAGCGACCGCGGCGCTTTGCGTGCCCAGTTGCGGCAGGCCCAGCCAGCCACGGATCAACGCCGGGGTCAGCAACAGGCCCACGGCGGTGGACACCACCAGCGCCAGCAGGGGCGAGAGGGTATCGCTGACGCCACGCAGCAGTTGGGTGAACAGCACGAACACCAGCAGGATGGGCATGATGCACATCATGACCCGGGCGTAGGCCACTGCGTCATCGAGCACGTCGGCCGGTGTGCCCAGGCCCTGTAGTGCCTGGCGCGCGAAGACGCTGCCAAACACGGCCGCCACCAGGCCGATCAGCGCGCCCAGCAACAGGGTAGACGCCGCGATCTGCTTGACCATGTGCGGTTCGCGCGCGCCCCAGGCCTGCCCGATCAGCACGCCGGCGCCCGCCCCCAGGCCGATAACCAGGGCGATGAAGAAGAACACGATCGGAAACATCCCCGACACCGCTGCCAGCGCCTGGGTGCCGAGCATCTGGCCGATGAAAATACTGTTGAGCGTACCGGACATCGATTGCAGGAAATTGGACAGCACCATGGGCGCCAGGAACGCCAGGTAGGTTTGCCACAGGGGGCGTTGCGCGGCGGTATGCATGGAAGGCGCTTCTCGGGCAGATGGCAGGCGTGGATTCTAGGGCCTGTGTGAAATGTATTCCAGCGAAGGCCAGGCCAGGCGAAAACAGGCGAGGAAGCGGAGTTTACGTGGTGTAAATGAGCATACCGAGCCTGTTTTCAACGCAGCATGGGCGAGTTGGGATGCATTTCGTACAGAGCCTACCGCACTCGGTCGTCGGCCCGCCCGATCAATAGGCCCTGACCACACTGACGGCGGCCCGGTAGTCGGAGATGCCCGCAGCGCTGCCACGGCGCTCCACCATGATCTGGTAACGCCCCGGCCTGAGGCGCACTTCGCTCAGTTCGGCATGCAGCACGCCGCTGCCCCAGGATGACAGCGTGGGGTGGTCGATGCGTCGGTCCTGGATGACCACGGCGGCGTCGATGTCGTAAATGCGCAGAAAGACGTTGAACGGTGCGCCCTGCTCGCTCGTGTGCCCGGTGGCGTCGGGGCGCACGCCACCGGCACCTGCCCACAGCTGCTGGCGGGCGACCGGGTCATTGGGCGGGTAGAAATAATCCAGGCGCACTGAGTAGCTGTCCTTGTCGGCAACGTGCAAGGTCATGCCTGCCACCGCGCCTGCAGTCTTCAGGCTCAGGGGTGCCACGTCGGCGGCGTTGGCCTCGGAACCGTGGGCCGCCAGGGCGAGGTTCAGGGCACACAAGGCCAGCGGGAAATCTCTCAAAACGGCTCCAGCGGTGGGTCATCCGTTTCAGGGTACCTCAATTTGCCCGCGGCGCCACCGACTGCCATAGCTCGCGGGCCTGGTCCTTGAGCCATAATGCTTCGGCCCAGCGGTCGCCGAGCTCGCGGCCATCGGCGCCGGTGATGGCGTACGGCGGCGGCCCCAGTTCGCAGGTGAACGACAGGCTAGCGCTGGCACTGCCTTCACGAGCCAGCCAATCTTCCATGCCGTGGCGCCACCAGCCCAGAAAGCGCTGCACCCAGCCCTGGTGCTGGGCGAACGCCAGGGACACCTGCACCTGCTCGCTGCTGGCCACCCGCCCGTGGAAGCCCCAGCTTCGGCGCAGAATCCGGTGAATCGCCTCGTCGTCTTCGCTGTTGGGGGTGTCGGGCAGCTCGCGCCCCACCACGTAGTGAGACAGGTCGGCGAGTAGCTTGAGGTCCGGCAATTGCGCCAGCAGTTCCAGGGTAAAAGGCAGGTCGTTGGTCACGCGGTAGCGGTGAGTTTCCACCAGCACCGGAAAGTCCACCTGTTCGGCCAGGCGCTGCCAGCCCTCCATCACGGGCACTGCGGCGGCCAGGGTGAACGGCCGCACGTCCGCTTGGATCGTGAGGTGATGGCAGCCGTGCTGGCTGGCCACGTCCAGCGCGGCGGCCAGGTCGTCCACCGTGCGTGGAAACACCTGGCCTTCGATCGCCAGCCCCAGGCTCTGCGCCTCGTCGCTCAAGCGTCGGGCATGGCCGGGCTGCCAGAAATGGTCGGTGATACCGTCGAAGCCCGCCGCGGCGATCTGCTGCAGTTGCGCTTCCAGCGGCTGGGTGGGCTGGCCCTGGTGGTCGAGCATGGCCCACAGGGATTGAAACACCAGAAAACGGCTCACGGTCAGTTCCTCAACAGGGTTTTGAGTGACACGCTGGCATCGGCCAGCGCATCGACGGGCAAGGGCAGGCCGGCGCCGATCAACCGTTCGCACAATTTGATGTCCTTGGCCACGCTGTTGCCGGCGCCCCAGCCGCAGGCGCCTTGCAAGCGCTGGTCGGCGTCGAGAAAGAACAGCAGCAGGCCACCGTTGCCCAGCTCGCGGCGCGCGCTGGGTGGGCTGTCACCTGCTTGGCCGACCATCTGCAGGCTGGTGTCGTAGTGGTCGGACCAAAACCCTGGCACCTGTTCATAGGGCAATTCGGCACCCAGCAAATTGAGCGCAGCGTGGCGCCCCTGGGCCTCGGCATTGCGCCAGGTTTCCTGGCGCTGGAACGGCCCCTGGGGGTGCAGCCTGAACTCGCAGACATCACCGGCGGCGTAAACCTGCCGGTCGCTGGTGCGCAGAAAGGCGTCGACCCGAATACCCTGCCCTACCGCCAGGCCGGCCGTCTGGGCCAGGTCGATAGCAGGCTGCATGCCGATACCCACCAGCACGCCATCGCACGGGAGGCGGCTGCCGTCCACCAGGGAGACGACCTCGACCTGGCTGCCCCCCTCAAAAGCTTCGACACGCGCATTCAGGCGCACGTCCACACCCTGTGCGCGATGCAAGGCCAACAGCGCGTCGCCGAGGTCGGCCGGCAGCACCCGTCCGGCCAGGCGCGGGCCGGCTTCGAGCACGGTCACCTCACAGCCCTGGGCGCGGGCACTGGCGGCCACTTCCAGGCCGATGAAACCGCCCCCCACCACCACCAGCCGCGCCCCGGGGCGCAGGTGGTCGCGCAGGGCCAGCGCTTCATCGTGGGTACGCAGGTACAGCACGTTCGGCCAGTGGGGCGCGACGCCGGGCAAGCGCCGGGCGCGCCCACCGGTGGCCAGCAGCAGGCCCCGGTACGCCAGGTGCGTACCGTCGGCCAGGGCCAGGCGTCGCGCGGCGGTATCCAAGGCCCGCACAGGTTGCCCCGTGAGGTGTTCGATACCCAGTGCCCGCAGCTGCTGCGCACCACACACACTGAAGCTGGCCAATTCAGCAGTGCCCTGCAACAGGCCCTTGGACAGCGCGGGCCGTTCGTAAGGCGCATGAGGCTCGTCACCGATCAGCAGCAGGCGGCCGTCATAACCCTGCTCACGGAGCGTCAGCGCAGCGCGGCCACCGGCGTGCCCGGCGCCCACGATGACCAGGGGCGCGGTGGCCGGGTTCATGGGTTCACCCCCAGCAGCACCCGCCCAGCCTCGACGCGCACCGGGTACGTCTTCAGGTTCACGCACACCGGCGCCCCCAGTGCCTTGCCGGTGCGGTAGTCAAAGCGGCCGTTGTGCTTGGGGCACTCGATGACGTGGTCCATCACCAGGCCGTCGGCCAGGTGGATGGCTTCGTGGGTGCAGCGCCCGTCGGTGGCGAAGAATTCGCTGTCGGCGGAGCGGTACACCGCGTACGTGTGCTGCTGGTGGTCGAAGCGGATCACGTCTTCTTCATCGATCTCGTCCACGGCGCACACATCGATCCATTGGTCATTCATGGCGGTCTCTCTTGTTATGCAAACGCTGGGCAGGTTCAGGCCGCGGCCGAGTCGTGACGCTCGGGCACCGGGCGCCGTACGTGGCAGGTAGGGTCTTTGCGCTGGCGCCACACCGTGGGCAGGATCTCGCGGTACGCCTGCCACAGGTTGGCGTAGGGCGGCGGGCAATCGTGGCGGATGGCGTCGTGCAGCTTGGGCAAGGCGTGGTACGGCACCATGGGGAACATGTGGTGTTCCAGGTGGTAGTTCATGTTCATGTACAGGAACCGCTGCAGCGCGCTCATGTAGATGGTGCGGCAGTTGTAGCGGTGGTCCAGCACGTCTTCGGCCAACCCCACGTGCTGGGACACGCCCCACACATAGTTGAGCCAACCGCCGTACAACGTCGGCAGGCCGATGATCATCAGCGGCAACCAGCTGTGCAGCACCAGCGCGGCGCCCAGGGTGACGGCGTAGATCAGCAACCACAGACGCGCCGTCCAGAACACCCGGGACCACTGGGTTTCGGGGATGAATGTCTGCTCCTGTTCATCCAGCCGGCCGCCGGCATGACGACACAGCGCGGCGCTGGTCTTGAGCACGTGGGGCAGGCTGAACAGGCTGAGGAACATCTTGGGCAAACTGGGCGGGCGCGGTTCGACGATCTCCGGGTCGCGGCCAACGATGATGGTGTCGGTATGGTGACGGGCGTGGCTCCAGCGCCATACCTGGGGCTCGAACATGATCATGAAGCTGGCCAGGTGATAAACCGCGTCGTTCAACCAGCGGGTCTTGAACGCGGTGCCATGCCCGCACTCATGCCAGCGGGCGTTGGCTGCGCTGCCATACAGCACACCGTAGGCGAAGAAGAATGGCACGCAGGCCCAACTGCCCCACAGCCAGCAGCCTGCCCCGCCGGTGACCAGCAGCGCCAGCAACCACAGGCCGGTGTCGCGCAGGGCCGGGCCGTCGCGGCGTTGCATCAGTGCTTTCATTTGTTTACGCGGTACTGGCGACTGGTACCAGGTGGCCGAAGCCAGCCCTTGCTCCACGGCGCGGGCAGCCTGGTCGCCGGTCAGGCGGTAATCGCGGCGCGCGGGCCGGGCACGGCGTTCGAACGCTGCACTGTAGTCGGACATGGTGTTGTTCTCCGCAGGCGTAAGGGGTGGGCGTGCCGGCCTTTGCTGCGGCCGGCTCGCCTGGACTCACCTTAGGTCTGCGCAGGGTTGCCCTCAATGCCTTGAAGACATTCACTCTCAAGCTATCATCGCAAGGGATGAGCGCTTGAGGGTTTTCTATCAAGCCATGACGCCAGGGCCCCCATGAACAAAAACAAACGCCCCACCATCGCCACCGTCGCCGCCCAAGCGGGCCTGAGCGTGGCCACCGTCGACCGGGTGCTCAACGCCCGCGCGCCGGTCAATGCCGAGACCGCCGAGCGCGTGTTTCACGCCGCCGAAGCGGTGGGCTATTTCGCCGCGCGGCTGATTGGCCAGCGCATCCACGAACGCAAGCCCGCCTACCGTTTTGGCGTGCTGTTGCTGGGCACCGCCCAGGCGTTCTACGGGCAACTGCAACGCGCCATCGAAGACGCCGCCCGGCGCTACGGCGCGGCGAACCTCAATTGCCAGTTCGACCACGTGACCGACCGCAGCCCGGCCGCCATCATCGGCCAGATCGAACGGCTGGCCGTGCAGTGCGACGCCCTGGCGGTCGTGAGTTTCAGTGACCCGCGCATCAACGCCTGCATCGAGCAGATGCGCGCCGCCGGGGTGCCCATCGTGGCGTTGCTGTCGGACGTGGACGAACAGGGCCGCACCCCCTACGTCGGCCTCGACAACCGCCAGGTGGGACGCACCATGGGCTGGCTGTTGGCAAACCTGTGCGGAACACGTCGGGGCAGCGTCGGGGTACTGCTGGGCGGGTACCGGTTTCTCTGCCACCAGGTAAGGGTGCAGGCCTTGTACGACTACCTGGCCGCCGAGGCACCCGGCCTGACGTTGCTTGACCCATTGATCAACCTGGACAACGACCAGCTCACCGAAGAAGCTACCCTGGACCTGCTCGCCCGCTACCCGGACCTGTGCGGGCTATGCGTGGCGGGGGGCGGTGGCGACGGGGTGATCAGTGCGCTGCGCCAGCGCCCGGGCCAGCGGGGCCTGTGCAGCATCGTCCAGGAGTCGACGCCCCTTTCGCGTCAGGCCATGGCCGACGGCGTGCTCAGCCTGGTCATCGACTCCCAGCCGCAGCCGATTGCCCAGGCCCTGATCGATGTGCTGGTGGGCTTGCAGCAGGCCCCCGACTTCGATGCCGCACGCCAGCGGGTATTCGTGCCGTTGCAGATCATCACCCGGGAAAACATGGGGTGCTGATGCCTGCAACCGCGACTCGGCCCGCCTTCAACGCAACTGGGCGATAGCGCTGGCGACGGCGGCGACGTTGTGCTCGTTCAGCCCGGCCAGGCACAGGCGGCCGCTGTCGACCAGGTAGATGCCGGCGTCTTCACGCAAGCTGCGCACCTGCTCCACGCTCAGCCCGGTGTAGCTGAACATGCCCTGCTGATGCAGCAGGTAGTCGTGGCGGCCGTCCGGGTATTCGTCGCGCAGCAGCGACGCCAGTTGCGTACGCATGGCCTGGATGCGCACGCGCATCTGCTCCACTTCCGCCAGCCATTGGGCGCGCAGGTGTGCGTCGCCCAGCACCCCGGCCACCAGACGGGCGCCGTGGCTGGGCGGGCTCGAATAGTTGCGGCGCACGGTGGCCTTCAATTGGCCCTGGACATTGGCCGCGGTTACCGCGTCGCCACACACCACCGACAGGCCACCGACGCGCTCACCGTAGAGCGAGAAGATCTTCGAGAACGAATTGCTCACCACCAGGGTCAACCCGGCATCCGCCATGGCACGTATGGCGTAGGCATCCTGCTCCATGCCCTGGCCCAGGCCCTGGTAGGCCGTGTCCAGAAACGCAATCAGCTGACGTTCGGCCAACACCTTCACCACCTCATCCCACTGTGCGGTGCTGAGGTCGGCGCCCGTGGGGTTGTGGCAGCACGGGTGCATCAGCACGATGCTGTGGGCTGGCAGCGTGGCAAGGGTCGCACACAGCGCGGCAAAATCGACGCCACCGGTGGCGGCATCGAAATAGGGATAGGTGTTGACGGTGAACCCGGCACCACCGAACAGCGCGTGGTGGTTTTCCCAGGTCGGGTTGCTGACCCATACCTGGGACTCGGGGAACCACTGGCGCAGGAAGTCGGCACCGACTTTCAGGGCTCCCGAGCCTCCCACGGTCTGGAGAGTGGCGACTCGACGTTCCTCCAGCACGGCTGCCTGCTCGCCGAACAGCAGCCGTTGCACCTGGGCGCAATAGTCGGCCAGGCCGTCCATGGGCAAGTACAGCGACGGGCCCTGCTCGCTCGCCAACCACCGGCGCTGAGCCTCGGCCACCGATGGCAATTGCGGAATACGCCCCTGGGCGTCGTAGTACAGGCCGATGCTCAGGTTGACCTTCGCGGGCCGCGGGTCGGCCTGGTAGGCCTCCATCAGCGACAGGATGGGGTCGCCGGCATAGGGGCGGACGTGTTCGAGCATGGTGGACTCCAGACAGTGGGTAAACATTTCAGGCGCAATAACGACCCGCGCGGTGGTTGAAAGCGATGATCAGGTTCAGCACCACCGCGCCCACCACCGAAATGGCCAGCAGCCAGGGTGCCACGGCGGTCAGCGACCCCGCCAGTATCAGCACATCGGCGCCCATCTGCAGCCAGCCGGCACGCCAGCCAAAACGCTGCTGCAGGTACAGGGCCAGGATGTTGATGCCGCCCAGGCTGGCGCGGTGGCGAAACAGGATGAGGAAACCGCTGCCCAGAATGATGTTGCCCACCAGCGCTGCATACAGCGGCTGGATGTGCGCCAGGCTGATCACCCCGTGCAGATGATCGGAGAACACCGACACCAGCGCAATACAGGTGAACGTCTTGAGGGTGAACGCCCACCCCATGCGGCGCACCGCCAGGTAATAGAACGGCAGGTTGAGCACGAAGTAGCTCAGGCCGAAGGCATACCCCAACGCGTAATGCAGCAGCAGCGCCACACCGGCCATGCCGCCAGTCATGATGCCGCCGTCGCGCAGCAACAGCAGGCCGAAGGAGATCATCACCGTGCCCACCAGCATCGCCAGGCAATCTTCGACGCGGCTATGGGGGCATGGAGGGGCAATGGCTGTGTTCATGGTTCGCTCGATCATCAGGTGGTCACGGGCGGCAGGCAAGCGATGCCGCAATCGAGCGCGAAACTATCAAAACACGAACGGAATGTGTATTTAAAATTGAATTAATGCGAGATTCGCGCATTGAAATCAAATTTTCCGCTCATTTCGAGTGCAGAAAATCGCTGCCAGCCCCTTTTCGGTGCAGTTTCAGCTGCCCGCGATCCCCGCTTCCTTGATGCGTTGCAGCACCACCGCGGTCTTGATATGGCTGGTGCTGCCGTTGTTGGTGAGGCGCCCCATCAAGGCATTCAATTCATTCAAATCCGCTACCGCCACCTTCAGCGAATAGTCGGCATCGCCGGTGGTCTTGTAGGTGTCGATGATCGCGGTTTCCCCCTGCACGAACGCCTCGAACGCGCTGGATTGCGCCAGTGTGTGGCCCACCAGGCGCACGTCCATCATCGCCACCATCTGGGTGTTCATGGCCTGGGGCGCCAAGCGTGCGTGGTAGCCCAGGATCAGCCCGGCCTGCTCAAGGGCAATACGCCGCCGCGAGCACTGGGACGCCGACAGCCCCACCAGCTCGCTGAGGTCCTGGTTGGTCAGGCGGCCGTTAGCCTGCAGCAGGGTCAGAATCTTCAGGTCGAAATCGTCGATGGCAGACATGGCCAAGGCTCCGTGGCACAGGGAATCGGGCCAGCAGGTTACCAGCACCGGCGCCGTCGCGCCCCTGCCTGGCACCTGAATTGCAAACGAGCCCTGCAAGACGTCACGCAGGGCATCGGCCAATGCCCGCCTCCCTTCTGATCAGGACATCGCCATGAGCCAGTCACCCGCCTCATCGTTGCACCGGGGCTTGAAGAACCGTCATATCCAGTTGATTGCCCTGGGCGGCGCCATCGGCACCGGGCTGTTCCTGGGCATCGCCCAGACCATCACCATGGCCGGCCCCTCGGCCATTCTCGGCTATGCCATCGCCGGCATCGTGGCCTTCATGATCATGCGCCAGTTGGGCGAGATGGTGGTCGAGGAGCCCGTGAGCGGCAGCTTCAGCCACTTTGCCCATCGTTACTGGGGCCCCTTCGCCGGGTTCATGTCCGGGTGGAACTACTGGGTGCTGTACGTCCTGGTCGGCATGGCCGAACTGACCGCGGTGGGCCTCTATGTGCAGTACTGGTGGCCCGGTATTCCGACCTGGGCGTCGGCGGCGGTGTTCTTCGTGCTGGTCAACCTGGTCAACCTCACCCACGTCAAATGCTACGGCGAAGTGGAGTTCTGGTTTTCCCTGATCAAGGTGGTGGCCATCGTCAGCATGATCCTGTTCGGGGGGTGGTTGCTGGCCACCGGCACCGGGGGTGAGCAGGCCGCCATCAGTAACCTGTGGGCCCACGGCGGGTTCTTTCCCCATGGCCTGGGAGGGCTGGCGATGGCCATGGCGGTGATCATGTTCTCCTTTGGCGGGCTGGAGCTGGTCGGCATCACCGCCGCCGAGGCGGATGACCCCAAGCGCAGCATTCCCACGGCCACCAACCAGGTGATCTGGCGCATCCTGCTGTTCTACATCGGCGCCCTGACAGTGCTGCTGTCGCTGTACCCCTGGGAAAAGGTCGTGACCGGGGGCAGCCCCTTCGTGCTGATCTTCCATGCCCTGGACAGCAACATCATTGCCTCGCTGCTCAACGCCGTGGTGCTGACCGCGGCCTTGTCGGTCTACAACAGCTGCGTGTTCAGCAACAGCCGCATGCTGTTCGGCCTGGCGCGCCAGGGCAATGCCCCGGCGACGGTGCTGCGGGTGAACCGCCGGGGGGTGCCGGTGGTAGCGCTGGGCGTGTCATCGGTGGCCACCGGTGTGTGCGTGGTGCTCAACTACCTGATGCCGGGCGATGCCTTCGGTTTGCTGATGGCCCTGGTGGTATCGGCGCTCGTACTCAACTGGGTGGTGATCAGCATCACGCACTTGAAGTTCAAGCGTCATCAACAGCGCCAGGGCGGCGTCTCCATCTACCCTAGCTGGGGTTACCCACTGACCAATTACCTGACCCTGGCGTTTCTGGCCGGCGTGCTGCTGGTGATGTTCCTGACCCCAGGCATGCGCTTGTCGGTGTACCTGATACCGGTATGGCTGGGGCTGCTGGCGGTGGCTTACCGGCTGCGCCGCGCGCAACCGCTGGCAAGCCCGGTACCGGCCTGACCGGTAGCGGTGGCCAGGCCAGATGAAATTCACCGGGTGCCTGAACAAAGGCATCCACGGCCCCGGCAACCCGGCTACGCTCTGTGTTTTAGACTGACTTTGCAGGAATACCACGTTGGCAACCATCTGCTCGAGCGGCCTGGATACCGGCTTCGCCTCCCTTGATTATGTGCAAATCGGCATTCTGGGGGTTATCCAGGGCATTTCCGAACTGCTGCCCATTTCTTCCACCGCGCACATGCGCATCGTGCCCGCCCTGCTCGGCTGGCCCGACCCGGGCTCGGCGTTTTCGGCGGCCATGCAGTTGGCCGCGCTGGCGGCGGTGCTCAGTTACTTCTGGAGCGACGTACAACAAGTGGTCAGCGGCAGCGTCAATGCGGTCCAGCGGCGTGACTTCAATGACCGCTGGTTCGTGCTGGCGGTGGCGATTGTGCTGGCCACCGTGCCCATCGTGATTGCCGGGGTGGCGCTGGCGCCGATCCTCAATGCCTGCAATTCGCCGCTGCGCGGCCTGCTGGTGATCGGCGGCGCCTGCCTGGTGATGGCGGCGCTGTTGGCAGCGTCCGAATTGACCTGCCGCCACCGTCGCACCGTGGAGCAGATGCGCCTGCGCGACGCGCTGATCGTCGGGCTGGCCCAGGTGGGCGCCCTGATCCCTGGGGTGTCGCGCTCGGGCTCGACCTTGACCGCGGCATTGTTTCTGAATTTCAAGCGTGAAGAAGCGGCGCGCTTTTCCTTCCTGCTGGGTATCCCGGCCATCGCCCTGGCCGGGTTGAAGGAATTGTGGGTGCTGCTGCATGCCGACATGGGTGGCCAGGCCTGGGGGCATTTGCTGTTCGGGCTGGTGGTGGCCAGCGTGTCGGCGTTCTTTGCCATCTGGGGGTTGATGAAGTTTCTGGAAAGGTTCTCTACCTGGCCATTCATCCTTTACCGCGCGGTGCTGGGGGTGTTGCTGATCGTGGCGGTGAGCCGCGGGTGGCTGGCGGGGTAACCGAACCCGCGGTGCAATTCCCCCCAATAGTGGGGGGATTGCGTCACTGAACGGAATCGACGAACGCCGCTATCAGGCGGTTGACCTGCTCCGCCGCTTCCATCTGCACCATGTGGGCTTGCCCGGCCAGCACTTCGACCCGGGCCTTGAGCCCTTCGCCGTGAGCCGCGGGAATGATCGCGTCGTCACTGCCCCAGATCACCAGCGCCGGCTGCCCACCCTCCTGCACCACCGCGCGCAAGTCGTGTTGCTGGCGGCCGTCGGTGAACAAGGTGCTGGCCAGGGTGCGCAAGGCGTGCTCCACCCCCTCCAGGCGTTTGTATTTGAGCATGTCCTCGAGCATCTGCCGGTTCACCAGTTCGGGGTTGGAGAACAACTGCACCAGGTGCGGCTTGAGGGCGTTGCGCTGGTTAGCCTCGACGAAGCCTTGCAGGTAGGCACCATTGATCTCGCTGCCCAGCCCCGCGCTGGCGATCAGGGTCAGGGAGCGTACGCGCTGCGGTGCCAGGCGAGCGATGTTGAGCGACACCGCGCCGCCCATGGAATGCCCGGTGAGGTGGGCGGCGGGAACGTCCAGATGGTCGAGCAAGGCCAGCACCGCTTGGCTCAACTCGTCCAGGTCACCGCGTTGCAGCTGCTTGCCGGATTCGCCGTGGCCCGGCAGGTCCAGGGCAATCACCCGGCGGCCGGCAGCAAGGGCCTCATGGTTGAACAGCCAATTGTTGAGGTCGCCGCCGAAACCATGGATCAGCACCAGCGGCACCCCGCCTTCGCCACGCTCGAAGTAACGGATCACCCGCCCCTCGAGTTCGACCTTGCGCGGGGCCGGGCCGCTGTCTTCATCGCCGCCCGTACCGGGCACGAAGCTGGCCTGGAACTGTTCTATGACCGCGTCGATCTCGGCGTCGCTGGCCTCGCCCTCCACGACGATGCCCAGCAACGCGCCCACCGCCAGGGTCTCGTCCTGGCGGGCGATCTGCCGGCGCAGCACACCGGTGAAGGGCGCCTCGACGCTGCTGGAGATCTTGTCGGTCTCCACGTCCAGGACTTCATCGCCCTTGTTGATGGCTTGGCCCTCTTCCCTGAGCCAGGCGTCTACCCGGCCCTCGGTCATGGACAGGCCCCACTTGGGCATGGTCAGGGTATGGATCTGGGTCATCAGTGCTTGCTCCACTCGATCAGTTTCAGCACAGCGGTTTCGATCTTCGCCGCGTCGGGGATGTACAGGTCTTCCAGGGCATCGGAGAACGGCACCGGGGTGTGCGGCGCGGTGACCATTTCGATTGGCGCCTTGAGCGCGCCGAAGGCTTTCTGCGCCACCAGTGCTGCGATATCGGTAGCCAGCGAGCAGCGCGGGTTGGCTTCATCGATGACCACCAGGCGCCCGGTTTTTTCCGCACTTTCCAGGATGCTGTCCTCATCCAGCGGGCTGGTGGTGCGCAGGTCGATCACCTCGCAGTCGATGCCCCGCCCGGCCAGGCTGCGGGCGGCGTCCAGGGCGGTATTGACCGTGCGGCCGTAGGACACCAGGGTCACGTCCTTGCCATCGCGCAGAAAGTTGGCTTCGCCGAAGGGGATGGTGTAGAGCTCTTCGGGCACCTCGCCCTGCACGCTGTAGAGCAACTTGTGTTCGCAGAAGATCACCGGGTCGTTGTCGCGAATGGCCTGGATCAACAGGCCCTTGGCCTCGTAGGGCGACGAGGGGCACACCACTTTCAGGCCCGGGATGTGGGTCCACAGCGAAGTGAGCATTTGCGAGTGCTGGGCCGCGGCGCGCAGGCCGGCGCCGACCATGGTGCGAATCACCAGCGGCGTGGTGGCCTTGCCGCCGAACATGTAGCGAAACTTGGCGGCCTGGTTGAGCAACTGGTCCAGGCAGCAGCCGGCGAAGTCGACGAACATCAGTTCGCACACCGGCCGCACGCCGCAGGTGGCGGCACCGACGGCGGCGCCGACGTAGCCGATTTCGGACAGCGGTGTGTCCAGCACGCGGCCAGGAAACTGGTCGTAAAGGCCCTTGGTAACGCCCAGCACGCCGCCCCAGGCGTCATTGGCCCCAGGCGCGCCGGCGCCCCCGGCCACGTCCTCGCCCATGATAAAGACGCTGGGGTCGCGCCGCATTTCCTGGGCCAGGGCTTCGTTGATGGCCTGCTGATAACTGATTTTTCTCGCCATGATGTCGGTCTCGGTCTTGTTATGGGAAAGGCGCTCAGGGGTAGGCGACGTACACGTCGGTGAGCAGATCGGCGGCGGTGGGCTTGGGGTCGGACTTGGCCTTGCGCACGGCGTTCTCGATCAGCAGGTCCACTTCGCTGTCGATCTGGTCCAACTGGCTGGCCTGGACCAGGCCGGCACGGGTACTGCGCTCGCGCAACTGCATCAGGCAGTCACTGCGCTCACGGAAGTTTTTCACCTCATCGGGGGCCCGATAGGTCTGGGCGTCGCCTTCGAAGTGGCCGTAGTAGCGGGTCAGCTTGACCTCGATCAGAGACGGCCCCTCCCCCGCCCTGGCACGCGCGATGGCGGCGCCGGCGGCTTCGTGCACGGCGAAGAAATCGAAGCCGTCCACCGTGAGCCCAGGCATGCCGAAGCCAGCAGCGCGGTCGGCGATGTGGTCGCACGCCACCGACCAGTTCGATGCCGTGGCCTCGGCGTAGCCGTTGTTCTCGGCCACGAAGATGCATGGCAGGTTCCACACCGACGCCATGTTCATGGCCTCGAACACCGCCCCTTCATTGGAACCACCGTCACCGAAGAACGCCACGCCGACACCGTCGGTGCCCTTGAGCTTGGCCGCCAGTGCCGCGCCCACCGCCAGCGGCGCGCCGGCGCCGACGATGCCATTGGCGCCGAGCATGCCCTTCTCCATGTCGGCGATGTGCATGGAGCCGCCCTTGCCCTGGCACACACCGGTTTTCTTGCCGTAGATCTCGGCCATCATGCCGTACACGTCCACGCCCTTGGCGATGCAATGGCCGTGGCCGCGGTGGGTGGAGGCAATGAAGTCGGTGTCGCCCAGGTGGGCCATGACGCCCGCCGCGGACGCCTCTTCCCCGGCGTACAGGTGGACGAAACCGGGGATCTCGCCCGTGGCGAACTCCACGTGCAGGCGTTCTTCGAACACACGGATGGTGCGCATCACCCGGTAGGCGTGCAGCAGTTGATCAGCGCTCAGCGATGTCGACATTTCTTATTCTCCAAGGGTGTCTTGAGGCATGAGGGGGTGCAACGGGTGTTCACGGCCGATGGCCAGCAGGCGCTGTTGCGCCGCATGGGCCAGGGCCGCCGGGACATCGATGCTCAGCGGGCCGCAGGCATCGAGGGTGACCGTGGGGCGGTCATGGGCGTTGAATTCGATTTCGCGCTCGCCATCCAGGGCCAATGTGCCGCTGGGCAGGCACAGGCCGTGGGCAATGCCGGGCTGCAGCAACTGCGCGTCCAGTACGCCACAGCCTTGCAACAGACCGGGGGCAAGCGGCGTGAGCAGGGCCTGGGGCGCGTGCGGGTCCAGGCGCATCCAGGCGCCCTGGGGTGCCTGGCGCGCAACCGGCAACCACAACCCACACAGGGCCGACAGGCCGATGGACTGGGGTTCGGCGAAGGCCACGAAGACCTCGGCCAGGTCACTGCCGCGGCTGATGGCACGCGCGCCCATGAACGGCAGCGACGACACGGCCACGTCCACCAGGGCGATTTCCTCCAGGCCCCGCGCGGCATCACGCACCACCAGGCGCTTGTTGCGCCGCAAGGCCAGTTCGGGCGGCAGCCGGCCGCTGGCATACAGCCCGCCCGCAAGGCCGGCACTGGTGGCTTCGCGCAGCTCCGGGAAGGCGTTGTTGGTGCCGGTGGACAGGGTCAGCAGCGGGATATCGCCGACTTCGGCGGCCACCGCCTTGTGGGTACCGTCGCCCCCCAGCACGGCAATCAGTGCTACGTCACGCTGGGCCATCCAGCGCGCGGCCTGGCGGGTATCCTCGACCGTCTGGCGCAGTGCCAGGTCGAGGAACTCCAACGACGGCCAGTGCCCCTGGCGAGCCTGGCGGCCCTGGCTGTTCTTCAACACGGCGGCGGCAATGCCGGTCATGTCGGTGGGCATCAACACGCGCTCGATGCCCGTGGCGCCGAAGGCGGCCAGCAGCCGCTGGATGACCGAAACCTTGTCGGTACTGGAAAACAGCCCGGCATTGGCGGTCAGCCGGCGCAGGTCACGGCCGGACGCCGGGTTGGCGATGATACCCACGGTCAGGGGCTGGCGCGGCATGGGTGGACCTCGTTGTTATTATTCGTTGCAGGCACTGGAGCAAGGCCAGTGCCAGGTTTCCCTGTTTCGCCGCACAGGCCCGATACAGAGCGCTTTGACCGCCCCGGCCGGCCCTAGGCGCGGACCGGCTGTGAGACACCCCATCGCAGCCTGCACGGCGGCGCGGCGAGACCGTGAGACGTTGCGTCTCACGCGCACCGCTTGCCGCTTGCCGCTTGCCCCGGCCGGTGGTGGGGGCTTTAATGCCCCTACAACGATAAAAAGCGGGATCCGGAGGCCTTCATGCTTTCCGCACACTCCAAGGCGCATGTGGATTGCGTCAGCCGTGTCCTTAAAAATGCTGCGCAGCTGCCGCAGTTGCCGGTCCCCGACCTGATTCTCGACTCGTGGCGCCGGTCCATGGAACAGCACCACCTGGACCCAGGCTCCTTGCAGGGCCCACGCATCCTTTCCCATAACGTGCTGCGCGAATGCCGTGAACGCGCCGAGCTGTTCCTGCGCATCGCCGGCGAGGCAGTGGCCCGCCTGCACGGCCGCGTGCGCGACGCCGACTACTGCGTGCTGCTCACCGATGCCCAAGGCCGTACCATCGACTACAAGGTGGACAGTGCCATTGCCAATGACTGCCGAAAGGCGGGGCTGTACTTGGGCACCTGCTGGTCGGAGGGCGAGGAAGGTACCTGTGGCGTGGCCGCGGTACTCACCAGCGGCGTGCCGGTGACCGTGCACAAGCGCGATCATTTCCGCGCCGCGTTCATTGGCCTGACCTGCTCGGCCGCGCCGGTCTACGACCCCCAGGGCCAACTGCTCGGGGTGCTGGACGTGTCGGCCGTGCGCTCGCCGGATGAGCGCCGCTCCCAGCACCTGATCCGCCAGCTGGTGGTACAGAGCGCCAAGGACATCGAGCAGGCGTTTTTCATGAACAGCGCCCAGGGCTATTGGGTATTGCGCGCCCATCACAGCCCAGGCTATGTCGACAGCCAGCCCGACCTGTTGTTCGCCTGGGACGATGACGGCTGCCTGCAGGCAATGAACCCGGCGGCGCGGCGCTACCTGCTGCACCGCCATGGCCAGGTGCCGGGGCATATCAGCCAGGTCTTCGACCCGGCCTTGCTGCGCCGGGCCAGCGACCAGTCGCTGTGCCAACTGCACGACCTGCATGCGCGCCTGAGCGCGCCCCGCCGTACGACCCCGCGCGCCCGTGCCAGCCTGGCTCCGGTAGACATCGACCCGCGCATCGAGCAGAACCTGCGCCTGGCCGTGCGGGTCAAGGACCGCCATCTTCCCGTGCTGATCCAGGGCGAGACCGGCGCAGGCAAGGAAGTGTTCGCCCGCCAGGTGCACGAAGCAAGCCAACGCAGCGCCCGCCCCTTCGTGGCGGTCAATTGCGCAGCGATCCCCGAAGGGCTGATCGAAAGCGAGCTGTTTGGCTACCGTCCCGGTGCCTTTACCGGCGCGTCGAGCAAAGGCATGCAGGGGCTGCTGCAACAGGCCGACGGCGGCACCCTGTTCCTCGACGAAATAGGTGACATGCCACTGGCTTTGCAAACCCGCCTGTTGCGGGTGCTGGCAGAAGGCGAAGTGGTACCGTTGGGCGCATCACAGCGCAAGGCCGTGGACATTCAAGTGATCTGCGCCACCCACCGCGACCTGGAAGCGCTGGTGGCGCTGGGCAGTTTTCGCGAGGACTTGTACTTTCGCCTGGGCGGCGCGCGGTTCCAGCTGCCACCCCTGCGCGAGCGCACTGATCGGCTGACCCTGATCGGGCGCATCCTGCAGGAGGAAAGCGCTGGCGTGCAGTTGAGCGACGCCGTGCTGGAGCGGCTGCTGGGGTACCGCTGGCCCGGCAACGTGCGACAACTGCGGCATGTACTGCGCTATGCCTGCGCGGTATGCGAGGGCGACCAGGTGTTGCTCGAGCACCTGCCCGAACCGCTGGCAACGGGGGACAGCACTCAGGACCAACACGCCCCGACTGCCGCCAGCCCTGAACGCCAGGCACTGCTGGACGCGCTGATTCGCCACCGCTGGAAGCCGCTGCCCGCCGCCAGGGCGCTGGGAATTTCGCGGGCTACGCTGTACCGGCGCGTGCATCAGCACGGGATTGAAATGCCGGGTCGAAGCGCGCCATAAAGTTTCGCCGATGAGGTAGATGCTTCCCGAGCTTCGCCCGGTCCAACAGGGCGGCGAAGCTCGGGAGGTGGTCAGGCGTGGTCCAGCGGCGACGGCTTGGCGTCGATGCGGATTTTGTACAGGTGCACCGGGTACTGCACAGTCGACGGCTTGCCGCCCGTGGTCGCCGGGGTGCGGTTGATTTGCGCGGCCGGCAGGTACAGGTAGCCGTCCTGAATCCATAGGGCGTCGACCCACACCAGGCGCGGGTCGGCTACCACCGTGGTCACGGTCTTGTCCGGGGCGATACGCTTGACGCTGCGGGTGTTGACGTCCGAGGCGTAGATATTGCCTGCGGCATCGATGGCGGTGCCGCCCGTGCTCCAGGTGTCGAGCCAATGCTCGGCATGCTCGGCCACCTGCGCCGGGGGCAACGCGGGATCATCGACGTAGCGGGTGGCGATACGCGCCAACGGTCCGGGAATGGCCTGGTAATACAGGTACTCGCCGTCCGGCGATACCTCCAGCTGGTCCAGGCCCACGCGTTTTTCTTCGCCATTGGGAATGAACAACTTGTTGCCATCGGCATACATGGGTAGGTGGTCGATGGACAACGGGTGGTTTTCAAGCAGCGTGCGCGCCTTGCCGCTGTCCAGGTCCAGCACCACCAGGCGCACGGCGCCCGGGTCGGTGAGGTAGGCCAGGCGGCCATGGAAACGCACGTCGTCGAAGTAGCTGTTGTCCTTCTGCACCGCACCTTCGAGGCTGTACACCTTGTCGACCTGGTTGGTGGCCAGGTCGATGCGCACCAGTTTGCCGGCGCCCTGCACCGCATGGGCGCCAGTATTGATGCCGGTATTGCCCGCGTCCACCGCCCACAACTTGCCGTCCGGCCCCACGCGCAGGGCGTTCACATGCAGAAAGTGCTGGCCCGGTTCGGCCACGTTCCAGGTGTTCCAACGGGCATCCGGGTAGGGGTGCAACTGCCCATCCTTGCCGACCTCGGCCAACGACATGCCCGGCCCCTCTGACTGGGTCAGCGACACGAAGGTGCGACCGTCGGCGGTGACCGCGGCGCCATTCCAGATGTGCGCCGAGGTCGCCACTTCCATCAGGCGGCTGTCTGGCTGGGTAGGCAGGGTGGGAGGCAGGGTGTCCTTGGCGACAGCGGCCAGGGGGCACAGCAACGAAATGGCGAGCAACAGGGGTCTTTTCAACGGCATGGGCACTGCTCCGGCTTGTTGTTATAGGTGTTGACCGGGAGTATTGCCGGGGCATTCATTCGAATCCATTTGCAAGTTTTCAAGGAATCTTTCCTCTTGGGAATGAGTGACCTCCGTTGGAAAAGGGGATGAATGGATGGTTCCGAGCGACGTAAACACGCCGGCCGCGCGATCAGGGCCATGCTTGCACCGAGCGTGCAGCATTAACCTGATGGCGCGGCCGGGCGGCGCTACTTGTCCTTAGCCTTGTCCTTGGCCGGGTTATCGATGGGTGGTGGATGGGGTGGGTCGGTCGCTGGGTCGTTGACATCCGGCGAGTCCGGATCAAAGCCCAGATCCTCGTCCTTGCCGCTGGAGGTGTCGGTGGGTGCCTTGGAATCACTAGTCATTCGGTGCTCCTTTAACCATGAACACGGAAATACCCGCGCCTGAGGGTTGGAAGCACACGCCTCCGGCGAGTGCCGCCCGTATGACAGACGGTCACGTAGCACCCTGCGTGCTGTACTGAATGGAAAGATACTATAGTTAAGAATCTTGCCAATGATTAACCTGGAGTCATGAATGAGCAACACCCAGGATCTGGGTTTTTTCCACCTGCTGGCCAAACAGGGAAGCCTGGTCGCCACCGCCCGAGAGCTCGGCGTGACCCCGCCCGCCGTGAGCAAACGCCTGGCCGCGCTGGAGGCGAGGCTGGGCGTACGCCTGGTCAACCGCACCACCCGCTCCATGAGCCTGACCCCGGAGGGCGAACTGTACTACGCCCACGTCGCGCGAATTCTGGCGCAGGTCGAGGAAGCCGAACAATTGGTCAGCAGCACCCGCGCCAGCCCCAAGGGCCTGATCCGCGTCAACGCCTCGCTGGGCTTTGGCCGCCGCCATCTCGGGCCGGCGCTGGCCGCCTTTTATGCCCTGTACCCCGAGGTCGAAATCCAACTGGAGATCAGTGACCACCCCCTGGACCTGGCCACCCACGGTTTCGACCTGGGCATTCGCTTCGGCACCTTGCCGGACGCCGCCTTCCACGCCCGCAAGATTGCCTCCAACCGTCGCCTGCTGTGCGCCTCGCCGTTGTACCTGGACAAGCACGGCACACCCCGGACACTGGCCGACCTGCAACGCCACCAGTGCATCTTCATCCGCCAGAACGAAGCACCCTATGGGGTGTGGAGCTTCAGCAACGGCGGTCGCACCGACAACATCAAGGTCCATGGGGCGCTAGGCTCCAACGACGGGGAAGTGGCGTTGAACTGGGCGCTGGAGGGCCATGGCCTGCTGCTGCGCGCCGAGTGGGATATCGCCCGGTACGTGCGCAGTGGGCGGTTGCGCCTGGTGATGCAGGACCATACCCCTACCCGCGCGGATGTCTATGCCGTGTACCCTCAGCAACTGCACTTGTCCGCCCGGGTACGCAGCCTGATCGACTTCCTCATCGAGCGCTTCGAGCACCTTGATAATATTGCGGATCAGCCGTAGGAACGTCGGTCGGCCCCTGCTGCCCGTTCAACGCCCGGTCGAGGGCAGCGGTGTCCAGGGCCCCCACCCATCTGGCGATGGCCAGCGTACCCACGCCGTTGCCGATGGTATTAGTGATGGCCCGGGCCTCGGACATGAAGCGGTCGACACCCAGCAGCAGCACCATGCCCGCGACGGGAATGGTACCGAGCGACGCCAGCGTCGCGGCTAGAATGATGAAGCCCGAGCCGCTCACCCCGGCGGAACCCTTGGACGTGAACATCAGCACTGCCAGCACGATCAACTGGTCGGTCAGGGTCAGCGGCGTATTGGTGGCCTGGGCAATGAAGATGGCCGCGATGGTGTAGTAGATCGCCTGGCCGTCCGGGTTGAAGCTCAGGCCCGCGGGAATCATCATGCCTGCCACCGACTTGGAACACCCTGCCCGCTCCATCTTGGTGATCATTTGCGGCAGCACCGACTCGGATGAACTGGTGCCCAGCACCGTGAACAGTTCTTCTTTGATGTAGCGCAGGAACTTCCACAGGCTGAAGCCGCTGTAGCGGCAGATCGGCCCCAGCACGCAGACCACGAACACCGCGCAGGTGAGGTAGACGCACGCCATCAATTTGCCCAGGGAGAACATCGAACCGAAGCCGTAGGTCCCGATGGTGAAGGCAATGGCCCCGAAAGCCCCCAAGGGTGCCAGGCGCATCACCATGTTGACGATGTTGAACATGCCCCGCATGAGGCTGTCGACCACGTCGATGAACACCTTCGCCCGCGGGCCGGCATTGGCCAGGGCAACGCCCAGCAGGATGGAAAACAGCAGGATCTGCAGGACGTTGCCCTTGGCGAATGCGTCGACGATGGTGTCGGGAATGATGCTGAGGATGAAATCCATGAACGAATGGTGCGGTGCCTGGCTGGTGTAGGTGGCGATGCTGGAGGTATCCAGCGCCTTGGGGTCGACGTTCATGCCGGCGCCGGGCTTGACCAGGTCCACCACGATCAGGCCGATGGCCAGCGCCAGGGTCGACACCACCTCGAAGTAAAGCAGCGCACGCACGCCCACGCGGCCCAGTTCCTTCATGTTTTCCATGCGTGCGATACCGCTGACCACGGTGAGGAAAATCACTGGTGCCAGCAGCATCTTGATCAGTTTGATGAAGCCGTCACCGATGGGTTTGAGTGCGGTGCCGGTCTCGGGGAACACCACGCCGACCACGGCGCCGAGAACCACGGCGATCAGCACTTGTACGTACAGCTTGCCGAGTATGCGTTTCATGATGACTGGCCCTGATTGTTATTGTTGTCAGGAGGTGCCCGGCAGCGCGGCCTGGGGCGGCCGCGCGCCGTGGCGGTGTGTCGCGCAATTGATGGGTCAGCGGTTGAGCAGGTCGAGCACCGCGTCGGTCACCTGCCGAGTCGTGGCTGTGCCGCCCAGGTCAGGCGTGTGCACACCCGCTTCCGTCACTGCTTCGATCGCCGACATCAGTTGCCGCGCGGCCTGCACCTCGCCCAGGTGCTCGAGCATCATGGCCGCGGTCCAGAATGTGGCGATGGGGTTGGCCACCCCCTTGCCGGTGATGTCGAAGGCCGACCCGTGGATAGGCTCGAACATGGAGGGAAATTGCTTGCCAGGGTTGAGGTTGGCGGTGGGCGCGATGCCCAGGCTGCCAGACAAGGCCGCGGCCAGGTCGGAGAGGATATCGGCGTGCAGGTTGGTGGCCACGATGACATCCAGCGTTCCGGGCTTGAGCACCATGCGGGTGGTGACCGCATCCACCAGTTCCTTGTCGATGCGCACGTCGGGAAAGTCCTTGGCCACCTCGTGGAACACTTCGTCCCAGAGCACCATGCCGTGGCGCTGCGCGTTGGATTTGGTCACCAGGGTCAATTGCTTGCGGGGCCGGGTGCGTGCCAGTTCGAAGGCGAAGCGGTGAATGCGTTCCACCCCGACGCGGGTGAACACCGACACCTCGGTGGCCACTTCTTCCGGCAAGCCACGGTGAACACGGCCGCCGTTGCCCGAATACTCGCCCTCGGAGTTTTCGCGGATCACTACCCAGTCGATGTCCTGGCCGTTGTGCAGCGGGCTCTTGACCCCAGGCAGCACGCGCGCCGGGCGCACGTTGGCATATTGGTCGAAGCCTTGGCAGATGGGCAGGCGCAGCCCCCATAGCGACACATGGTCGGGCACATTGAGCGCGCCCACGGCGCCGAAGAAGATCGAATCGAAGGTTTTCAGTTCCTCCAGGCCCCCGTCAGGGATGTAGTGACCGTGCTTGACGAAGTTGTCGGAGTTCCAGTCGAAATGCTTGAAGTCCAGGGCAAAGCTGCCCGATCGCCTGGCCAGCGCCTCAAGGACCTCAACGCCTGCCGCGATCACTTCCACGCCAATGCCATCACCCGGAACCGCAGCAATTCTGTAGGTATTCATGAGTTGACTCCACCTGTTGTTGTTCGCCTGGACGGGAGGTTGCCCAGGGGGTGGAGGGACTATAGGGAACCGTGGGGCCGAGGGGGTTAACCTTGGTTTACTACATAGGTGAATCAGATTCAGCAATGTGATATCGAAGCCCGCTGGCAGCCCGCGTCGCGGACGCGGTTGCCAGGGAGCGGGTCAGCGGCTAGCGCAATTGGTCATCCGACAATGGGCTCTGCTGGTCGGGGGCGGGTACCTCGGTGCTTGGCGGTTCGTCCCCGTCTTCTGGCTGGTCGGGCTGCTTCAAAGGGTCCAGGTCGTTGGGGTCGTCAGGGTCCAGGGACGGCTCATCCGTGCCCGGCTCGACGGTTTGCCCATGAATCTCTTGCTGAAAATCCGATTCGGTAGACATAAACACCTCACTGCTGGGGCCCGGAGTTTCCAGGCCATTTCATTTTGAGGTCGGGTGGCGGTGGGGGGTGCTGCCCGTGCGACAGGCGGTGTGGCCGCAAGCGTACTGCTGGCGTGAGGGGCGGCGATGATCATGATCGCCGTGCTGCTGGGAGGTGAGCGGTTGCTCGGCTGATGCCCCTTCATCGCTCAAGAAGCAAAACGGTGGCGTTTCGCCAAGTCACTGCCATTCTTATCAGCTCACGCCCCCGCCCCGAGGAATCAACGCATGCACTCGATCACGACCAAAGACGGTACCGTCATTTTCTACAAGGATTGGGGCCCGAAAGACGCCACCCCCGTGGTCTTTCACCACGGCTGGCCCCTGAGCGCAGACGATTGGGACAACCAGATGATGTTCTTCCTGCTGAAAGGATACCGGGTCATCGCCCACGACCGTCGCGGGCACGGGCGCTCCAGCCAAACCTGGACCGGCAACGAAATGGACACCTACACCGCGGACGTCATCGAGCTGACCGACGCGCTGGACCTCAAGGGCGCGATCCATGTCGGGCACTCCACCGGCGGCGGTGAAGTCGCGCGTTACGCTGCCCGTGCCACGCCAGGCCGGGTGGCCAAGGCAGTGCTCATCAGCGCTGTGCCGCCGATCATGGTGCAGTCCGAGAAAAACCCGGGCGGCTTGCCCCTGGAGGTGTTCGACGGTTTCCGCGCCGCGCTGGTCGCCAGCCGCGCCCAGTTCTACCTGGACGTCCCGACAGGGCCGTTTTATGGCTTCAACCGTCCGGGTGCCAAGGTCTCGCAAGGCGTGATCGAAAACTGGTGGCGCCAGGGCATGATGGGCGGGGCAAAGGCTCACTATGACTGCATCAAGGCTTTTTCGGAGACTGACTTTACCGAAGACCTGAAAGCCATCGAGGTACCCACCCTGGTCATGCACGGCGAGGATGACCAGATCGTGCCATTCGCGGATTCGGCGCCGCTATCGGCGAAATTGCTCAAGCATGGCACCCTCAAAACGTACCCGGGTTTTCCCCATGGGATGCCTACCACCCACGCCGAAACCATCAATGCAGACCTGCTGGCGTTTATCCAGGGCTGACGAAGGTGCTACGGATGGCCGATCACGGCGCCTTGCCGGTCCGACGAAATGGCCAGTGCGCCTCTATCAAATGTACGCACCAGGGGGCATGATTTCAACTTGCCACTACCGAGACCACCATCATGCCGGACAGGCCGATGAAGCTCAGGAGCTGGAACGCGTCATGGAGACTGGTTGGAGACAGCGTGCAGTGCGCACAGTGTGGAAAGGCGCAGGACAAGCGGTACAGGGACAGGCCTTTCGTGCATGCAGACACCTGCCCTGCCAAAAGCGAGACGGCCCAGCGGCCGTGGCGCGACCTCCATGACATCCTGCATTCGGTGTTTGGGGCGCAGTGAGTTGATCGGCAGTGGTAGAATCCCTGCCCACGCCTGGGCGATTGATCGCCAGACGGGTAGAACGGTGCCCTATGTTTCCAAGCCTTGAACTGCGCCGCTACGAGCGAGACAGCCCTGACCACCACCATGACTTTGCTCAAGTGGTGCTGCCGGTTCGTGGCCGAATGGAAATCGACGTGGACGGTCGCGGTGGGTACATCGATCCGTCAGTGGCGGCATTCGTGTCGCCGGGCTCGACGCACTCGCAGAGCGCCCACGCCGATAGCCGGTTCCTGGTATTGGACTGTGCGCCGAGCACGTTGGAAACACTGCAGACAGCGCGCATGGCCAAGGGCATATACGTGCCGATCTCGCCTGCGACCCGGCGACTCATCGAATTCGCCGAGCTGACAGGTAATCAGCAACTGGCTGTCGGCGCTGCCCAGTTGGCCCCCCTGCTGCTGTCGTCCATGGGTTTGGATGCGGCATATATTTCGACCCCCATTGAACAGTTGATCGCCCGCCTGCGTGCCAATCCCGGCGCCGCCTGGAGCAACGAGCGCATGGCGAAAGCAGCCAACATGAGCTTGAGCCAACTCCACCAGCGATTTGGACAATTGTTCGCAACAAGCCCGCAGGCCTGGTTGACCCACCTGCGTATCGAGCAAGCGCAGCGATGGTTGCAGGGCACCTCTTTACCGATTGCCGAGATTGCCTTGCGTACCGGTTTTTCCGACCAGGCAGCGCTGACCCGCGCCATGCAACGTGTGAGCGCCACTACCCCCGCCGCTTACCGTAAAATGCAACAACAGCCTGGGTAAAAAAACCGACAGTTTCCGACAATATTGCCTGACTGCACTGCCCCAAACTTCGTGCTTTGCGATTTGGAGTGCGGTGCGATGTTGGCTGATCGGATGTTGCTCAAGGGTATCGGCTATGGGGTGTGCGCTGGTCTGTGCTGGGGGGTGATTTTCCTTGGCCCACAGCTCACCCCGGGGTTGAGCGGCCCGCAATTCGCCGTTATCAGGTTCCTGTGTTACGGCGCAATCTCGGCAGCCCTGCTGTTGCCTCGTTGGCGGCGCGTGTGCGCCAGCCTCACTCGCGCCGACTGGCGATCACTTTTCTGGCTCAGCCTGATCGGAAACCTTGTCTACTACTCATTGGTGGGCACTGCTGTTCAGTGGGTGGGCATTGCGACCACGTCGCTGATCGTCGGGCTCATCCCGGTACTTGTCACCTTGGCGGGTCGCAAGGACGCAGACGCCGTTTCCCTGAAGGCACTTTTCCCTTCGCTTTGCTGCGCTATCGCGGGCGTCGTGCTGATGAGTTGGCATGCACTGGTCAATGGCCAGCGGCCCGAGACACTGGCGAGCATCGCGGGGATCGCATGCGCGTCAGGCGCGCTGGTGACATGGAGCTGGTTCGCGGTAAGCAACGCCCGGCGGCTGCAGGTGACTGCCGTGTCGTCCCATGACTGGGCACTGCTGACCGGTGTCATCACCGGCGCTCAGTCATTGATGCTGGCCGTTCCGGTATTGGGCTTTCAGGCGGGTATGCACGGCACGAGCCAATGGCAACATGTCTTCCTGGTGGCCGCTGGCGTGGCACTGTTGTCTTCGGTGGTGGGCGGGGCTTGCTGGAACCAGGCCAGCCGACTCCTGCCGTTGGCGCTCAGTGGTCAAGTGCTGGTGATTGAAACGCTGGCGGCGCTCATGTTCGGTTTCTTGTGGGAACAGCGGTGGCCCGACGGCTACGAAGGCGCCGCGATCGCCTTGCTGGTGACCGGGGTGGCCTGGTGCTTGGGCTGTCATCGAGGGCCCCCACGCACCGCGTGACTGCAGACAGGCCGCAGGGGCATCGACGGGGCCAGGTCTACTACAAGGCTCAACCGTCTGCCAGTTGCTTCAGGTGGTCTTCGCTGAAAGCGGCCGCGCCCACCGCGTGCAGGTTCTCCAACAGTTGCTCGGCACTGCTGACGCCCACCAGCACCGAGGTGATGCGCGTATCACGTAGAAGCCAGGACAGCGCCAGTTGCGACAAACTTTGGCCGCGGGCCTGGGCGATATCGGCGAGCAGGTTCAAGCGCCGCTGCAAGGCTTCGTCCACGGCGCTGGCTGGCAGGTATCGGCTGCCACGGCCAATGCGTGAATCGCTGGGGATGCCGGCGCGATATTTGCCACTCAACAGCCCCTGTGCCAACGGTGAGTAGGTGATGATGCCCGTGCCCCGCGCCGTGGCCTCATCAAGCACGCCGTTGTGTTCAATGTCGCGGTTGAGCAGGTTATACACCGGCTGCTGCAGTACCAGGGGCACCCGCTGCTCACGCAGTAATTCGGCCATTCGGGCAGCCTCGGGCGCGGCGTAGGAAGAGATCCCCACGTATAGCGCTTTGCCCTGTCGCACGACACTGGCCAGCGCATCAGCGGTTTCCTCCAGCGGCGTATCGGGGTCAAAACGATGGGAATAGAACACGTCCACGTACTCCAGCCCCAGCCGCGCCAGGCTTTGGTCCAGGCTGGCCAGCAAGTACTTGCGCCCGCTGCCGCCCTGCCCGTACGGTCCTGGCCACATGTCCCAGCCAGCCTTGGTGGAAATGATCAACTCATCACGGTAACCGCTGAAATCCTCACGCAGTACCCTGCCCAGGTTACGTTCGGCGCTGCCGTAGGGCACGCCGTAGTTATTGGCCAGGTCGAAATGGGTAATGCCATTGTCGAACGCCGTGTGCAGGATGTGCCGCTGGCGGGCCAGCGGTGTGTCGTCGCCGAAGTTGTGCCACAAACCCAGGGACAGAGGCGGCAACAACAGGCCACTGCGCCCGGCACGGCGAAAGTCACGGTTCAGGTAGCGTTGAGGTGCGGCGCTGTAGACGGCAGTCATGGTGCAGGCTCCTGGCCAGTTGACCAGCGGTATTGGGTAGCGGGCTTCCAGGCATTGGCCAGGTGGGCCTGAGCCAGCCCCTGGTCGAGCACTGCTGGGGCTATCCACTGATCCACGTCGATCGGGGCGCGAATCAGGTGGGCCGCCTGGGACAGGCGCACGTCCTTGCGCAGGGTGTCCACGTAAAGCGGGTCCAACAGCGGCGAGTAGATGAAACCCAGGTCACCGCCCGCCAGGCTTTCGCGGAGCACGCGCGCTGGGTAAGCGGACTGCGCCACGCCCAGGTCGATCTGCGCCTGGCGGTTCTGTTCCTGCGACAACCAGTCCAGCGCCTGGGCTACCACGCCCACCAGCCGCGCCGCCGCCTCGGGATGCGCGTCAAGGAACGCCTGGGTGACGACCAGGCCACCCTGCCCTGCGCCCTTGCCTGCCAGCTGCTGACTGCCCACGGGGATCTCGATCAGGCCACGGTCCTTGAGCGCGAACAGCCGCGCCGGTGCCCAACTGGCGTCGATCTGGCGCGCTGCGAGGGCGCCGTTCACCGCGTTGAAATCGAGGTTGATCAGCTTGATGTCGCGCTCGTCCAGGCCGGCGCTGGCCAGCACGTCGATCAACGCCAGGTGGTCGGCGGTGCCGCGCAGGATACCGACGCGCTTGCCTTTCAAATCCTGGATGCGGGTAATGCCCGAGCCGGGCACCACGCCCAGGTAGCCGTTGATGCCGCGCCCGGTAGCCATCACCAGACGCGTCTGCAAGCCGCTGGCACGGCCGATGATCGAGGCCAGGTCACCGAGGAAGGCCACGTCGAGTTGGCCGTTGGACATGGCCTCATTAATGAGCGGCCCGGCGCCCTTGAAAAAATGCCACTGCACCCTGATGCCATCCGCGGCGAAAGCGTCTTCGAGCATATGACGACTGTGCAGCACATCCACCACAGGGCCGCCACTGGGGTTGGGGCCCGCACTCAAGTCCGGCGCGGCGACCTGGAGGGTCAGCTGCGCTGCCCCGGCGAGGCCTATGCTTGCCATCAGTGGCAAGGCCATCAGCCACTTGAACGCGCTCATACCGGCCGTGCCTCTTCCAGCACCGCCGCCCGACGTACGCGCCGCCGCGCCGGGAAGTAGTCGGCGACCGCCAGGTGCTGCGTGCTGCGGTTGTCCCAGATCGCCACGGTGTTGGTCTGCCACCGCCAGCGCATCTGGAATTCGGGGATCTGCAGGTGTTGCAACAGTAAGTTCAGCAGTTGCTCGGACTCCAGCCGCGAAAGCCCGGCGATGTGGCTGGTGAACGCGCGGTTGACGTAAATCGACTTGCGCCCGGACACCGGGTGCGTGCGGATGACTGGGTGGAGCGTCGGCTTGGGGAGCAAGCGGCGCAGGTCGGCCAGCTCATCGACCGACAGCGCATCGTCGGGGTGCCGGGCATGCTGGAAGTCATGCACGGCGCTGAGCGTGCCGAACAGTGCCTTGAGGGGTTCGGACAACGCGTTGTAGGCCGCCTCGGTGTCTACCCACAAGGTGTCGCCACCCAGCGCGGGGATTTCCTCAGCGTGAAGGATGCCCAGTTTGAGGGGCCGTTCGGCGAAGGTGACATCGGCGTGCCAAGTGTCGTTGGCGCCCTTGCGCTTGTCGTCGTAGGCGAATACCACCAGCTCGCGGACCGCGGGGTCCGCCTCGAACACCGGGTGCACATGCAACTCGCCAAGACGCTCGGCAAACGCTTTCTGCTGGGCGGCGCTCCAGTGCTGGTCCGCGAAGAACAGCACCTTGTGCTGCACCAGGGCCGCCTCGATCCGCGCCAGGGTGGCGTCATCGACGTCGGCCAGGTCAAGGCCCGCCACGCGGGCGCCCAGCAAGGGGTGGATCGGTTCAACATTCAAGCTCATGGGTTGTCTCCAGGCAAGGCGCCCTACGCGGGGGCGCCGGGTGATCAGAAGTCTTTGTGCAATTGGACGCCGAAGTAGCGGCGGTCATCCCGCGGTACGATGCGGGTGGTGCTGGTGCCGGTGGACAGCACCGGTGCATAGGCCTTGTCAGCCAGGTTCTTGCCTACCAGTGCTACGCGCCAGCCCTTGCTGTAATCAGCCAGGCCGACGCTGGCGTTCCAGATGCCGTAAGCCCCTTCTTCACTGTTGGGGTTCTGGTCAAGGCTGTATTGCACCTTGCTCTGCCAGCTGTAATCGGTGCCCAGTTCGACATCCAGGCCGTTGTCCAACGGGATGTCGTAGTCGGCGCGCACAAAGCTTTTCCAGTCCGGCGTAAACGGCAGTGGTTTACCGTTGATGTCACAACTGGCGGCGGCGCCGCTGGGGCAGGCGAACTGGTCGATGCGTGCCTGGGTGTAGGCCAGCGAACCGGATAGTTTCAGCTGCCGCGTGGCCTGCAGCGCGTAGTCCAGCTCCACGCCCTGGCTGGTGACGGAACCGGCATTGATCAAGCGGGTAACCACCGAGGTACCGACCACATCGTAGAAGTTGGCCTGGTAGTTCTCGTATTTGGAATGGAACAGCGCCAAGTTGGCAGTCAGACGGTTACTCCAGGCCGAGCTCTTGAGGCCCACTTCCCAGGTGTTGGAGGTCTCCGGATCCAAGGGCTGGACGTCGGTGGCCTGCATGTTGAAGTAGACGTTGTAGGCAGGGCCCTTGTAGCCCCGCGAGTAAGTGATGTACGAGGTCAGGTTGTCGCTCAGGTCATATTGCAGGCCCACGCGCCCAGAGATGCCTGAATCGGTGTGCGAGCCACTGCTGGCGTAGGATGGCCGGATCGAGTTGACCTCCACTGCCGAGGTGGAAACGCGGCGGTGGTCGTACTCGATCTGGTCCAGGGTGTAGCGCAGGCCGAAGATGCCGCGCAGGTCACTGCGAAAATTGAACGTGCTCTCACCAAATACCGCATAGCTGTCGTTGGTGGCGCTGTAGTCGGCCACGCCGGTGTTGCCCACCGAGTTGGTCACGCTCAGGCGCCGATAGGTCTCATCCGACTTGCCGTGGAACAGGTAAGTGCCCAGCACGTATTCCACGAACTGGCCCTTGGGGGAGGTCAGGCGCACTTCCTGGCTCAACTGGTCGTAGTCCACCGTACCCTTGTCGTGCACGGCGGTTACGGGCAGGGCCGCGAGGTTATCGTTGTCTTGGTACTGGCTGTTGTTCCAGCCGCGCCACGCGGTGATGGAGGTCAGCGTGAAGTCGTTGGCCAGCGACCAGTCAGCCTGCAGCGAAAGCCCCTGGTTGCGGTCATCGACATAGGTTTTGTAGTCGCTGCTGATCTTGCGGTTGCTGTTGCCCGGCACCACTGGCGAGATACCCGCAGCCACGGCGGCGCTAGGTTTGACCACCACCGAAGGGGTATCGTTTTCACCGTCGCTGTAGTCACCGATCAAGGTCAGCTTGAGGTCGTCACGGGGCTGGAATTCGAGCTTGCCACGTACGCCTTTGCGCTCGTAGCCATTGACCTCGTGGCCGTTGGTCACGTTCTCGACGTTGCCGTCATAACGGCCGACCGAAGTGGTCAGCGAGCCCTTCAGGGTGTCGCTCAGGCGCCCGCCGATGCCGAAGCGCAGGCGGTTTTCATCGCCGCCGCCATAATGGGCATAATCGACATAGCCATGCGTCTGTTCGGGGATGTCGCGGGTGACGATGTTCAGCACGCCCGCTGAAGCGTTCTTGCCGAACAGCGTGCCCTGGGGGCCGCGCAGCACCTCGATGCGGTCCACGTCCAGCAAGTCCAGCGTCGACTGCCCAGGACGGGCGTACACCACGCCGTCGACGACTGTGGCCACGCTGGGCTCCACACCCGGCGAGGTGGAGATGGTGCCGATACCGCGCACGAACAGTGAGCTGTCCTTGTTCGAAGCGCTGGGCCGGTAATTGAGGGTCGGGATTTCCTGAACGATGGAGCTGACATTGTTGCGGTTGTCACGCTCCAGGGTTTCGCCATCGAGCACGGTCACCGCCACCGGCACTTTCTGCAGCGACTCCTCGCGGCGCGTAGCGGTGACAGTGACGGCCTTGAGGGTCGGCGACGCTTGAGTGCCGGCGTCGCTCCCCGCGTCGCCGGTGGCCGCTTGCGCGACAGGTATGCATAACAGCCCCAGCAAGGCACCTTGGTGCAGGGTACTGGCAACACGTTTCATCGGTCTGATCCTGTGTGATTATCCGGCAGCCGGTTCCAGCGCCGATGGCATTGCACCTAAGCAACGCCGAACGACGCCCTGGCTTCCCGTGATCGGGTCAGGTCGAAGGGCACGCCTTTTTCATGGACGGGGCCCCTGCCCCGCCGGTGGTGTTTTTAGCAGCGTGACGGGGGCGATGTACAAGCCGAAAATCTCATGCCTGTCATGCATGGCGCGTCTGGGTCAGGGAGCGATGGCCCGCACTGGCAGGCTCAGCGGCAGCTCCACGGCGTTGTCACCGACCTTTATCCTGTAGCGGCCAGGCACGACCTGCCAGGCGCGGCGCTGTGGGTCGTAGGTGGAAAAAGCACGCTGGTCGAGGTTGAACGTGACAACCCGGCTTTCGCCCGGTTGCAGATACACGCTGTCGAAGGCCTTGAGTAGCGGCGCTGGCACCTGCGCCGCGAGGGGGAATTCCAGGTATAGCTGTGCAACCACGGTCCCGGCGCGGTTCCCGGCGTTCTGCACGGTGACGGTGGCCTGCAGCGCAGGCACGCCTTTGAAGGTACCGTCGGCGGCAGGAGTGCCGACGGTGAAATGGTCGGTACCCAGGTGCAGGGCGCGGTACGTGAACCGGCTGTACGACAGGCCGAAGCCGAACGGATAGGCCGCCGCCGGTGCCCCACTGCGAGTGTGGTGGCGGTACCCCGTGGCCAAGCCTTCCGGGTACAGTGCCACCGCATTCACGCCCGGGAAGCTGGTGAGCGGCGACGTGGCCAAGTCTTTTTCACTGGCCGGGAACGACACCGGTAACCGACCACCCGGGTTCACCTCGCCCACCAGCACGCTGGCGATCGCTGCCCCGCCGCGAGTGCCGCCATACCAGGCTTCCAGCAGCGCCGGCACCTGGGTCTGCCATGGCAAGGTCACGGCGCTACCCGTAGTCAACACCACCACGGTACGCGGGTTGGCAGCGGCAACGGCTGCAATCAGTCGGTCCTGATCATTGGGCAGGCTCAGGCCGGGGCGGTCGTTGGCTTCGCTGGCGAGGTCGCGGGCGATAACCACGGCAACGTCCGCTTGGCGTGCCGCCTCGACGGCCGCCGCCATGCGGGCGTCCAGTACACCGGGCGGGGGTTGCAGCCCGACCTTCAATTGGCCTTCGCTACCAGCCTTGTCGTAAGTCACTTGCAGGCGATGGGCACCGGTACTCAAGTAGATATGCCTTTGGACACGGCTACCGGGCTGCGTGGCATCAAGCGCCAGAACTACCTGGCCGTCGAGTTGCCAGCGCGCGCGCCCCTGGCCGACCAGATCCAGGCCATAGTCCCCAGCTTGACTGACCTGCAACTGGCCTTGCCAGGTGACCGAACGTGCGTGCTCGGGTGGCCATTGGTAGTGGGCGACGCTGGACAGGGCCATGTCCTGAAAGCCGCGCATGGGAGTGAAGCACAAGCAGCCATCAACCTGTTGGGCGCCGGTGTCGTAGCGCGCCTGCAGGTGCGTGAGCATCGCCCGGGGCAACGGCGCAAAGCCCGGGGCCAGCGAGGCGGGTGATACAGCGTCGGTGCCCGGCGCGTAGGTGATACGGGTAGCAGGCAAGCGCTGGCGCAAGGCCTGCAGCACCGTGTCCTTGCCCGCGGGGGCCGGGTTGGCGGGGCCGCCAGCCGTCAGCGTGTCATCAGCACTGGCCCCGATCAACGCCAAGCTACCAATGCCAGGGCTCAACGGCAACAGGCCTTGACTGTTCTTCAGCAGCACGATGCTGCGCTCGGCCACGTCCTGGGCTTTCACGGCATCGGCGTTGAGGTCGGCAACCGTGCGGGCCGGCGGATTGTCGAAGATACCGTGGCGCATCATGGTTTCCAGGATATGCAGCACCGCCTCATCCACCGGTGCCTCGGCGAAATTGCCAGCCTTGATGGCGGCCAGCAGGCGATCGCCGTACTGGTCGGCGACTCGAAACTCCTGGTCCACGCCATTGCGCAGCGACTCTAGCCCATGATGGGCGCCTGCGTCCGTGCGCACTATACCGGTGAAGCCCCAGCGCTGGCGCAGCAGGTCATGAATCAGGCCGCGATCATCACAGGCGTGCACACCGTTGATCTTGTTATAGGCACACATGACCATCGCCACGTCACCGTCCTCGACCACATCCTGAAACGGTGCGAGGTAGAGTTCGTTGAGGGTTCGCAAATCGATACGCGCATCCATTTGCAAACGATCCTGCTCTACCGTGTTGACCGCGAAATGCTTGGCGTCGGCCAGCACCTGATGGTGCTGCACGCCGCGCACGTAGGCGGTGGCCATGGCAGACACCAGCACCGGGTCTTCACCGAAGGATTCATGGGCACGACCATGGCGTGGGTCGCGCAGCACATCCACGTTGGGCCCGTGTATCACACCATAGCCCAGGGCACGGGTCTCACTGCCGATCACCTCGCCATACGCCTGCGCCACCGCCGGGGAAAACGTAGCGGCCAGCGCCACCGAGGCCGGCATCTGCGTGACCTGGCGGCTGCCGATCATCAGGCCACTGGGGGCGTCACCCTGGGTCATGTCGGGAATCCCCAGGCGCGGAATACCTTTCACGTAGACCTGCCACTGCTGGCCTTCGACCACCTTGCTGCCATAGCCGTACAGCAGCGCCGATTTTTCCTCTACCGTCATGGCCGCGAGCAGTGCCTTGGCACGTTGCGGCACATCAGCGTGGCTCAGAGTGGACAGCATCAGAAACGCAGCGCCAGCGACCAGGCGCAGGGGTGAAGGCATGGTGAATCTCCTCGAATTGGACAACGGCGAGGAGAAATATGGTTATAAACAATCAGAATTTAGAATCTGAAAGTTATTACTGTAGCCTCTTCCCCACCACTGGCCTGGGTTATAGCGAGCCCAGACAGTGCTGTGAAACGCATTGTCTGCATCACCATCATTCCCTGTGAGACTGGTCATGGACCTGCACCAACTGCGCCACTTCGTGGCCTTGGCCGAACACGGCAACTTCACCCGCGCCGCTGAAGCCACCTTCATTACCCAATCCGCGTTCAGCCGCAGCATTCAGGCGCTGGAGCAGAACCTCGGCTGCCTGTTGGTGGAGCGCAGCACGGGTGGGCGCGGTTTCACACTGACGGCCCAGGGGCGCGAATTGCACCGCCGCGCCCGTGACATCATCGTGGGTGTGAGCAACCTGCGTGCCGACCTGCTGGGGCAGGCTCAGGCCAATACTCCCACCTTGGCCCTGGGTTGCGGCCCCCTGCCCGCCGCGCGCCTGATACCGGCGGCGCTAGCAACCTTTCTCGACCAGCACCCGGACACGCGGATCGATTTGCGTGTTGAAACCCCTGACACCCTCAAGGAATACCTGGACAGCGGCGAAATCGAACTGCTGATTGCAGACCTGCGCCATATCGAAACGAGCAAGGGCTATGTCACTCAAGCCTTGCGCCCTCGCCGCTTCCAGTTGTTCTGCCGCCTGCGTCACCCGCTGCTGAGCAGCGGCGCCACGTCGTTTCGCGCATTGGCCGATTACCCAATGGCGTGTTCCTCGTTACCCGCGGAGTTGCGCGTGTTGCTAACCGAGCAGGCGGGGCGAGCGACGCTCCCAATCAACCTGGAGTGCAAACACACCGACATGCTGGTGCAGATGGCGGTGGGTTCCAACCTGGTCGGGATAGCGGGCGAAGACGTGGTCGCCTACCTAGTCGCCAAGGGTGAGGTGGAACGCCTCAATTTCATCGATGCACCCCAGGGCCTGCTGCAAGGCGGCACCTGCTTTGGTGTGGTGTATCGCGCCGACCGCGCGTTGTCATCGCTTGCCAGGGCCATGGCGATGGCTATCGGCGAAGCAGACGAGCTGTACGTCGCAGCGGGTGACAACGCGGTGAGGCGCTTCGATCTGGCAGTTTGAGCAGCGCCAATCCGCGTCGGGCTGGCCATGGTGCAAGGATGGCCATATGATGGCCGACCTTGGACGCCATGGAGGCGGCCATTGTCATGATTCAAAAGGAATAGTCATGAAAGATTTCGTGATCAGCGTCAACAACACCGTTCTCTACATTGCCCTTGGCGTTATCTGGCTCACGGCAATCGTGATGCTGTTCAACAGCTTCCTGGTAGGTGTGGGGACCTTCGTGGTGGGCACGTTGAGCTGGTGCATCGTTTCGGGGTTCTGGTTCGTGCAGTCGGCGACGTATGAAGAGCTGCGCAAGCTCAACAGCAAGAGCAACTGAGGCTCAAGCTAAGCCCGGGCAGAACGCTCGAAAACATGAAAAAGCCCGGCCTGTGAAGGTTGGGCTTTTTTGTGGACGCCAGCCAGGGCGCGTCAGGAGCACGCCGGTAGCCCTGCCGAACGCCAGAAAGACAAAACCCCCAGCTGCTTTCGCAACTGGGGGTTTCGGAATTTAATCTTGACGATGACCTACTCTCACATGGGGAAACCCCACACTACCATCGGCGATGCATCGTTTCACTGCTGAGTTCGGGATGGGATCAGGTGGTTCCAATGCTCTATGGTCGTCAAGAAATTCTGTAGCCAGGATGCCCTTGGGAGGCACTCCAGCGAATCGGGTATGTGATGGTATTTGTGAACTGCAAACTTTCGGTGCGTGTCATCTTCACGACACCGCAATCTGGTCATTCGACGCAAATTGCTTGGGTGTTATATGGTCAAGCCTCACGGGCAATTAGTATTGGTTAGCTCAACGCCTCACAGCGCTTACACACCCAACCTATCAACGTCGTAGTCTTCGACGGCCCTTTAGGGAACTCAAGGTTCCAGTGAGATCTCATCTTGAGGCAAGTTTCCCGCTTAGATGCTTTCAGCGGTTATCTTTTCCGAACATAGCTACCCGGCAATGCCACTGGCGTGACAACCGGAACACCAGAGGTTCGTCCACTCCGGTCCTCTCGTACTAGGAGCAGCCCCTCTCAAATCTCAAACGTCCACGGCAGATAGGGACCGAACTGTCTCACGACGTTCTAAACCCAGCTCGCGTACCACTTTAAATGGCGAACAGCCATACCCTTGGGACCGGCTTCAGCCCCAGGATGTGATGAGCCGACATCGAGGTGCCAAACACCGCCGTCGATATGAACTCTTGGGCGGTATCAGCCTGTTATCCCCGGAGTACCTTTTATCCGTTGAGCGATGGCCCTTCCATACAGAACCACCGGATCACTAAGACCTACTTTCGTACCTGCTCGACGTGTCTGTCTCGCAGTCAAGCGCGCTTTTGCCTTTATACTCTACGACCGATTTCCGACCGGTCTGAGCGCACCTTCGTACTCCTCCGTTACTCTTTAGGAGGAGACCGCCCCAGTCAAACTACCCACCATACACTGTCCTCGATCCGGATAACGGACCTGAGTTAGAACCTCAAAGTTGCCAGGGTGGTATTTCAAGGATGGCTCCACGCGAACTGGCGTCCACGCTTCAAAGCCTCCCACCTATCCTACACAAGCAAATTCAAAGTCCAGTGCAAAGCTATAGTAAAGGTTCACGGGGTCTTTCCGTCTAGCCGCGGATACACTGCATCTTCACAGCGATTTCAATTTCACTGAGTCTCGGGTGGAGACAGCGCCGCCATCGTTACGCCATTCGTGCAGGTCGGAACTTACCCGACAAGGAATTTCGCTACCTTAGGACCGTTATAGTTACGGCCGCCGTTTACCGGGGCTTCGATCAAGAGCTTCGCGTTAGCTAACCCCATCAATTAACCTTCCGGCACCGGGCAGGCGTCACACCCTATACGTCCACTTTCGTGTTTGCAGAGTGCTGTGTTTTTAATAAACAGTCGCAGCGGCCTGGTATCTTCGACCGGCATGGGCTTACGGAGCAAGTCCTTCACCCTCACCGGCGCACCTTCTCCCGAAGTTACGGTGCCATTTTGCCTAGTTCCTTCACCCGAGTTCTCTCAAGCGCCTTGGTATTCTCTACCCAACCACCTGTGTCGGTTTGGGGTACGGTTCCTGGTTACCTGAAGCTTAGAAGCTTTTCTTGGAAGCATGGCATCAACCACTTCGTCGTCTAAAGACAACTCGTCATCAGCTCTCGGCCTTAAGATCCCGGATTTACCTAAGATCTCAGCCTACCACCTTAAACTTGGACAACCAACGCCAAGCTGGCCTAGCCTTCTCCGTCCCTCCATCGCAATAACCAGAAGTACAGGAATATTAACCTGTTTTCCATCGACTACGCTTTTCAGCCTCGCCTTAGGGACCGACTAACCCTGCGTCGATTAACGTTGCGCAGGAAACCTTGGTCTTTCGGCGTGGGTGTTTTTCACACCCATTGTCGTTACTCATGTCAGCATTCGCACTTCTGATACCTCCAGCAAGCTTCTCAACTCACCTTCACAGGCTTACAGAACGCTCCTCTACCGCATCATCAAAAGATGATACCCGTAGCTTCGGTGCATGGTTTGAGCCCCGTTACATCTTCCGCGCAGGCCGACTCGACTAGTGAGCTATTACGCTTTCTTTAAAGGGTGGCTGCTTCTAAGCCAACCTCCTAGCTGTCTAAGCCTTCCCACATCGTTTCCCACTTAACCATGACTTTGGGACCTTAGCTGACGGTCTGGGTTGTTTCCCTTTTCACGACGGACGTTAGCACCCGCCGTGTGTCTCCCATGCTCGGCACTTGTAGGTATTCGGAGTTTGCATCGGTTTGGTAAGTCGGGATGACCCCCTAGCCGAAACAGTGCTCTACCCCCTACAGTGATACATGAGGCGCTACCTAAATAGCTTTCGAGGAGAACCAGCTATCTCCGAGCTTGATTAGCCTTTCACTCCGATCCACAGGTCATCCGCTAACTTTTCAACGGTAGTCGGTTCGGTCCTCCAGTTAGTGTTACCCAACCTTCAACCTGCCCATGGATAGATCGCCCGGTTTCGGGTCTATACCCAGCGACTAAACGCGCTATTAACACTCGCTTTCGCTACGCCTCCCCTATTCGGTTAAGCTCGCCACTGAATATAAGTCGCTGACCCATTATACAAAAGGTACGCAGTCACAGAACAAAGTCTGCTCCCACTGCTTGTACGCATACGGTTTCAGGATCTATTTCACTCCCCTCTCCGGGGTTCTTTTCGCCTTTCCCTCACGGTACTAGTTCACTATCGGTCAGTCAGTAGTATTTAGCCTTGGAGGATGGTCCCCCCATATTCAGACAAAGTTTCTCGTGCTCCGTCCTACTCGATTTCATTGACAAGAGATTTTCGCGTACAGGGCTATCACCCACTATGGCCGCACTTTCCAGAGCGTTCCGCTAATCTCAAATCAACTTAAGGGCTGGTCCCCGTTCGCTCGCCACTACTAAGGGAATCTCGGTTGATTTCTTTTCCTCAGGGTACTTAGATGTTTCAGTTCCCCTGGTTCGCCTCTCAAGCCTATGTATTCAGCTTGAGATAACCATCTTATGATGGCTGGGTTCCCCCATTCAGACATCTCCGGATCACAGTCTGTTTGCCGACTCCCCGAAGCTTTTCGCAGGCTACCACGTCTTTCATCGCCTCTGACTGCCAAGGCATCCACCGTATGCGCTTCTTCACTTGACCATATAACCCCAAGCAATCTGGTTATACTGTGAAGACGACATTCGCCGAAAATTTGCAATTCGAATCACAAATTTTACCTTAGCCTGATCCGTTACCAGTGAAAGTAACGTTCAGTCTATCTTTCTATCACATACCCAAATTTTTAAAGAACGATTCTGATAAAGTTCAGAAATCAATATTCGATCCGAATATTCATTTCTAAGCTTTGACAAGGTAACAAAGGATGGTGGAGCCAAGCGGGATCGAACCGCTGACCTCCTGCGTGCAAGGCAGGCGCTCTCCCAGCTGAGCTATGGCCCCAACAAGAAACTGGTGGGTCTGGGCAGATTCGAACTGCCGACCTCACCCTTATCAGGGGTGCGCTCTAACCAACTGAGCTACAGACCCAATTTCGAGCTACTTAGGCCGACCTCACCCTGCTCTTTACCACAAAGCATGGGGTGCGCTCTAACCAACTGACCTACAACTCAGTTAAGAGCTGTTACCGATATCGTCTTCTTCAATGAATCAAGCAATTCGTGTGGGAGCTCATGATACAGCTGATGTCGTCGATTAAGGAGGTGATCCAGCCGCAGGTTCCCCTACGGCTACCTTGTTACGACTTCACCCCAGTCATGAATCACACCGTGGTAACCGTCCCCCGAAGGTTAGACTAGCTACTTCTGGTGCAACCCACTCCCATGGTGTGACGGGCGGTGTGTACAAGGCCCGGGAACGTATTCACCGCGACATTCTGATTCGCGATTACTAGCGATTCCGACTTCACGCAGTCGAGTTGCAGACTGCGATCCGGACTACGATCGGTTTTGTGAGATTAGCTCCACCTCGCGGCTTGGCAACCCTCTGTACCGACCATTGTAGCACGTGTGTAGCCCAGGCCGTAAGGGCCATGATGACTTGACGTCATCCCCACCTTCCTCCGGTTTGTCACCGGCAGTCTCCTTAGAGTGCCCACCATAACGTGCTGGTAACTAAGGACAAGGGTTGCGCTCGTTACGGGACTTAACCCAACATCTCACGACACGAGCTGACGACAGCCATGCAGCACCTGTCTCAATGTTCCCGAAGGCACCAATCCATCTCTGGAAAGTTCATTGGATGTCAAGGCCTGGTAAGGTTCTTCGCGTTGCTTCGAATTAAACCACATGCTCCACCGCTTGTGCGGGCCCCCGTCAATTCATTTGAGTTTTAACCTTGCGGCCGTACTCCCCAGGCGGTCAACTTAATGCGTTAGCTGCGCCACTAAAGTCTCAAGGACCCCAACGGCTAGTTGACATCGTTTACGGCGTGGACTACCAGGGTATCTAATCCTGTTTGCTCCCCACGCTTTCGCACCTCAGTGTCAGTATCAGTCCAGGTAGTCGCCTTCGCCACTGGTGTTCCTTCCTATATCTACGCATTTCACCGCTACACAGGAAATTCCACTACCCTCTACCATACTCTAGCTTGCCAGTTTCGGATGCAGTTCCCAGGTTGAGCCCGGGGATTTCACATCCGACTTAACAAACCACCTACGCGCGCTTTACGCCCAGTAATTCCGATTAACGCTTGCACCCTCTGTATTACCGCGGCTGCTGGCACAGAGTTAGCCGGTGCTTATTCTGTCGGTAACGTCAAAATTGCAGAGTATTAATCTACAACCCTTCCTCCCAACTTAAAGTGCTTTACAATCCGAAGACCTTCTTCACACACGCGGCATGGCTGGATCAGGCTTTCGCCCATTGTCCAATATTCCCCACTGCTGCCTCCCGTAGGAGTCTGGACCGTGTCTCAGTTCCAGTGTGACTGATCATCCTCTCAGACCAGTTACGGATCGTCGCCTTGGTGAGCCATTACCTCACCAACTAGCTAATCCGACCTAGGCTCATCTGATAGCGCAAGGCCCGAAGGTCCCCTGCTTTCTCCCGTAGGACGTATGCGGTATTAGCGTTCCTTTCGAAACGTTGTCCCCCACTACCAGGCAGATTCCTAGGCATTACTCACCCGTCCGCCGCTGAATCAGAGAGCAAGCTCCCTTCATCCGCTCGACTTGCATGTGTTAGGCCTGCCGCCAGCGTTCAATCTGAGCCATGATCAAACTCTTCAGTTCAATACTGCAATCGGGTTTTGAGAAAACCCTATAAACTTGGCTCAGCAATCGTTGGTTAAACCATGATTTCTCGTGGAGTAACTTATGATGCTGATAATCTTTTTGACTATCAGTCTGAGTCACAAGCACCCACACGAATTGCTTGATTCAGTTGTTAAAGAGCGGTTGGTTGATTCTTTCGTCTCAACCGAGGCGCGCATTCTACGCTTTCCTCAGAGTCTGTCAAGCGTTTATTTTGAAGTTTTCAGAGAATCTCTAACAACTTCAACCACTTGACTCGCTTCGATCTCTCGTTAGCGGGAGGCGAATTCTACAGCGATTTGAGTCGCTGTCAACTGCCTTTTCACCGCTTTCGACATTAAAATCGAAACACTTCGGAGCGGGCCACTTTGGTTAACTGCTTGATTATCAAGGAGTTTTCCGTTTGGTCTGCGCCGGAAGTGGGGCGAATTATAGAGAGATCTGCGGGGGCGTCAAGGGTTAATTTCGGGAAATTGTCTTTTAAGTCAAAAGGTTCCCTGCTTGGCACCTTATAAAGGCCGCCAGGTGCATGCCTTGATGCTTCTGGTGTTCTTGAGATCGAGCGCCGCCCGCGCGGAGCTTCGCGGGCAAGGGCTCGGCGCCGCCCCCGCTCCCACGTCTGTTTCGGGCCAGTTATGTCTGTGCCATCACCTGGGCCGCCTTGTTTGTTCGCTGCAGATCTGTGTCGGTGCAACTAGGCGGTCGCGGTGACGTCCCAGCATGTTGCAGCAGAGCTTGCTCGCGAACGCGCCGCGCGGGCGGCGCTCCGTCTTGAGAACACCGGAAAGCCAGAGCCCTACACCTGGTGGCCTTTATGCCCCCGGCATGCCCCCTCCCCTTCTATATAGTTCCAATCCACTCCCTAAATAGAAAGCCACCCACCACTCGCTCTTCCTCCCCAAACATCAGAATTGGACCAAGACCGAGAAACAGGCAGCCAACATCCAAATCCCATCCCAACAGAATTACCGCCATCCGATCCACGGTGGGCGCCGCAGCTCAGCACATGAGAGGGCGAAGCAAGGATTCCACCCACGAGAAGTACATTTGTACCCCACCCAACAAGAGCCTGCTGCATCGGGCGCGGCGGACAGACAGGTGAGCGAACTTCATCAGCCTAAATTGAAAGATGCTGGGCGAGGCTAACACCAAAGACCAGCGGCACTAGAAGTCGGGACGTACGCATTACTGACCGCTGCAAGGTCGGAGGCAGGGGCGTGAGGGCGGCCAGTCGGCAATCGAGAACCACACGTAGGCACTGAAATAAGAAAGGTCACGCAAACGTCACGCACATGAAAAAGCCCAACCTTTTCAGATTGGGCTAAGTCATTGAATTATATGGTCGGGACGGAGTGATTCGAACACTCGACCCCTAGCACCCCATGCTAAGGCTTTTCATAGCGTAACTACCTGATTTAAAAGGTATTTTACCAGTTTCAGACAGTGCAAAAAACACGGATTTTAGTGGTTTTGCAAACGGAAATGCGCGGCCTCCAGCTGTGGTTTTGCGCAGATCTGTACCCCATCTTACGGCGTCCTGCCGACTGTAAAAACACCTTCACAAAAAGCAGTGCTACCCTCCGATTTCCAACGGAGGGATTTCCATGACAGCAGTACAGATGCTTCAACGGTTGATGGTCGCCCAGGTCAAATCGAACCACGCCCTCGGCGCGGCCATCGAGGAACTGGCCCTGTGGGCCGAGCAGAACGGCGGTGCCCAGGCGGCGAGGAATGCTCGCGACGCGTTGAGCGCGCTGGACGATTCCAGTGAGCTCATCGGCCACTGCCTCGAAGAGCTGGGGAAGGAGGCGTCACGCTGAGAAAATACCTGACGAATTGGCACGTCCACCCTCTATGAAGCGCTGACTGCCCCGGGCATGATGCCTTATTGCCATTACCGAGGCGGACGTCATGCCAGACAGGCCGATCAAGCTCAGGAGATGGAACGAGTCATGGAGGCTGATAGGAGATAGCATCCAGTGCTCCCGGTGCGGACGGGCTCAGGACAAGCGGTACCGGGCGAAGCCTTTTGTCCACGCTGCTGATTGTATGGCCAAAACGGATGAGCCTCAGCTCCCGTGGCGTGACCTACACGATATTCTCCATTCGATATTTGGAGTTGAGGGATGACCAGGCGCCGGAGGGAAAGCAAGACAGCTAGAGCGGCTTAAACGACACCTGACGCACAGCCTGCGAAAGAGCCTCCATTGACCACGGCTTTTGGAGAAAAAGCACATGTGACGGGATCTCAATGACTTCCGATGCGTATCCTGAGGTGAGCATTAATGGAACCTCAGGCCATCGCTGTTTCACTTCATTCAAGAGATCCGCGCCGGTCAGAGCTCCGGGAACACCGTAGTCCGCAATAACCAGGTCACAGACGCCCTGAACGCTTGCCAAGTATTGAAGGCCCTCGTCGGCGGTGCGAAACGAAACGCAGTGGTTGAAGAAGTCAGTCATCATCTCCTCTACCAGCATTCGAATTGCCGCATCATCCTCGATTATGACCACCAGCTTCTTCAGCGGGAAGCGGTTATCCATCAGCTCTCCAGTACGGCCTTATGGGTTTGCGGTTCTATTTACACCACTCGAGGCACGAAACCCAGAGATTTTATATAAGCCTGCACCACCACGATTGCGCATACATCACGCCATCCACTTCCTCGATGCCGCTCAGGATCAGTCCGTTGGGAACCATGCTGGCCAAGTTCACGTCTAGCAACAGCGGCAAGAGCGGCGGCTGCATTGGCCACGCCCCTCGAATTTTGGCGACCCTGGAAACCCGCTTCAGGCATTCAACTCGCTCCTCCTCCACCGCGATCCCGCCGCGTACAGGCTGGGCCTTGCGCAGCTCATCGGCGTCCAGTGCCACGCCCAGGTGCCGCCGGCGAACCACCAGGAAGTGCATCACCGGCCACCCTGCAGCCGGGCCAGGTCGGCGCGCAGAGCGTCCCGCTGGCGGGTGAGCTTTTCGGTGATCTGCACCAGGCGGGCGATCCGGTCTCGCGCGGCCTGAATGTCGCGGTAAGCTTCGTTCAGCTCCGTCTCGAGCAGCACGCACTGGTGCTTGTAGGTCTCCAGCAGTGTCGGCGAGCCGTCGGCAAAAGGGTCTTTGTAGGGAAACATCGTGAGCACCGGAATACTGTATATGCGAACAGTATCCGGAACCTGATTTGCCCGGTCAATTATGCTTGGCGCGCAAGCTATCCGCCGTGGCACACCCGGGCATAGTCCTGCAGGGCCTTCAGGGCTGAGCGCTCGCGGATGAGGTCGGCGCGGAGATCGAAAACAGCTTGTCCAGCTTCTCCACTGAGTTCGACTGTTCCTGCATTGCCCACGCCGGCGGCGCTGGCGGTACCGGGCACCCCGCTGCTACCGCTACCATTTGCGGAGCAACTGCCCGCGATCCGCAGCCGCTGAGTGCCAGCAGCAACATCAGCGCGCAGGCGGTCATTGGCAGCCTGAGTCGCAGCGTACTTCTGGCGCAGGGTTTCGTTTTCGGCGAGAGCATCGGTTTTCTCCTTGGTGCGCTGGGCGTCGATATCTGCGGCCTTCTGCTCGGCCGCCTGCTGTATCGCCAGGGCCTTGCTGGTCTGCGCGGCTCCGGCGTTGTTGATGGCGGTCAGGTGCGCCTGGTACCCGGCCGATTGCGCGGCCAGTTGCTCGCCGTAGCTGTTGGCCTGCCAGACCCAGGCCACGTAGAAGCTGCCGGCCATGAGCAGCAGCACCAGGCCGGCGGCCACATACGACTTGATCAGGGTCTCGTTCATGCCAGAGCCCTGCGCACGCCTTCCTCGATCACCGCCTGGGTGTACGGAATGCCGCCGTTTTCGTGGTTGATGATCCCCATGGTGATGCCCAGCAGGGTCTTGAAGTCAGCCAGCACCAGCGGTGCTGTGGGCAGCACCACCATCCGCTTGGCCACGGCCGCGATGTAGGCGGCAGTGTTGTTCTCGTTGCCCGGGGCCCATCGGGTGATCACTTCGGTAACAGTATCGATGCCAGGCTTACCTACACCAGGCATGCCGTCCTTGCCCCGATAGGCGAGGATCAACTTGCCCAGTGCACGGATGCCGTTTTCCGGGCAGTCGAACTCGGCGAAGCGCGGATTCGGCACGCCGGCGCTCTTGGGCTCAAGACCGATCTGGCCCACCCAGGCGTTGCGCGGGTTGTAGTCGATGTTCCCAGGATTTTTGTTGCGGACGCCGCGGGGAATGGCTGGCATTTACTTTTTCTCCAGACGAAAAAAAGCCCGCTCGGCGGCGGGCATGGGTAGGTGTGCCTGGCTCAGGCAGCCGGGTCAGGCTCGGTATCCGGTACCGGTGTGGCGGTGATGGTCACCTCGGCGCTGTAGGTATTGAGCAACTGCGCGGTGCGTACGATCGCCTGGGGCTGGGCGGCCAGTATCTCGCGGGCCTTTGCGTCGGCCTCTTCAGCCGTGGCGTAGGTCTGCTGGTTGGCCGCGTCGAAGGCATTGGTTGAATTGATGACGATGAAGGGCATGGTGATTCTCCAGGCGAAAAAAACCCGCATAGATGACGGGCATTGGGGATAGGCGGTTAATTAGGTTGCCGAGGCTGAAAGTTTCGCCTCCAGGCGGGCCAGGCGTTCTTCTTGGCCGCGGGCGATAAAAAGTCCGAGTTGGTCGTATCGGAAGCCATACCGGTTACCGGCGTCGCGAGCTTCCTGAATTACGACCTGCTCCCGGGAGGTTTCTTCCCAGGTAAACGCTGGAAAATCCTTATATTGTTGAAACTGAGAGTAAGGAACATTTTGATAAAGAGGCTCGCCAGCTGAATAGATATTTCCACGAATAACTTCTTCGGTTATTTCCTCCAGGGCCGGCCACTCGTCATAACAAATGAAGGCATAACTCATGGCATCCAAGCCTTGGCCGCTCATTATTTCAATTGCCCTCTGCACAGTCATCCCTATGTGAGTACGTGCATCTTCACCTTTTACGACGATTGATGACAGCCATTTATATGAACCGATTTCAGCAGCAAGCAACATAGCCGCCGACACTTCTGAATCCGTCAGTTTCGAAACTTCAGTTTTTTCGCGAGCATCTGAGGTATTGATAGTACCGGTAACAGCGTACAACGAAGCGAATCGATTCTGCCCGGTACCACAGTTCATTCCGCCATCTGTATTGGGGAAGAAGGAGCCCCCCATACTCAATCCAGTAGAGCCCGCCCCCATTACCGTTACGTTTGTTGCAGAGTTCGCGATAATTCTAGAGGTATAATCAGCCGCCGATGAATTATAGTGAAAATCAATATAAGCACCTCCGGTCAACTCGAGGCCGGTAAGAGTTGGGGCATCCCCCGGGCCAACGCCTAGCGCTGTCCTCGCCCCCGCCTGAGTACTTGCCCCGGTACCGCCCTTGGCAATTGGCAAAGCAGCAGGCAAAGCCGGCGGAGTGCCGGTCGCGCCAAGCTGGTTGTAAATCTCAACCATGTTGGCTTCGGTCTTGACGAATGCACCGCGCACGGTGTCGCCGTCGGCGCCCGCGGGTGGAGTGCCGAGGTTCAGCGTTTGTTTAGACATATCGTTCCTATGAATTCATCTTTGCGAAAAGCGCGGGCAGGTAGAAGGCGTATGGATTGGAGGTTGCAGAGGTCACCGTCCATAACTTCCCGGCGGGAAAGTCCCACCATGAATAGACCATCCGTCCAGCTGCACTACCACCCACCATCAACATGCTGAAGTTATTGATCATCATGTATTCATTGGCTGGGAAATCAAAATCCACCGAGTAGTAGTTGAAATACGTCGGGGAGGAGAATGTGGTCTTCACATAGTTCCAGTTCTGGAAGGCCCGTGTGAAAACTGCCGACGGCGTACCACTATCGAACAAAAGTTTTGTCGCACCGTCCCACAATCTCATACCGAACTGGGCGACCGGAGAAGCCATGAATGCGGCTGCAAAATAGCGCCCATTGGGCTGAGCAGTGTTCACGTCGTACGCCCTGATGTAGAAGCCCGTCCAGGCGCCCGGCGACCCATATACCGCAGCAAGGCAGAGCCCGGCCACCGCGTTTACAGTGTCGGGCCGCACAAAAATCAGGGGTGGCTCGGTGCTGGTGATTACGGAGGGGAACGTGGTAACCGAACCAAGCCCAGACTCCTGCGTGGGCGAAAACCGCCCACTGCACAAAACGCAAAGTCGCGCGTACTCACTATCGAGCGTCACGACATTACTGTTGTTCATGAACTGCAGACCGAAAGTCATCACTTAAACCTTATGACGATTAACCGCATAGACGTGGCCGTACTGGTGAACGTGCCCGCATAGCCGCGTATGTAGTTATAAACTCTGACCGAATCAGCCAACACTTCTGTTTCAAACTGCGTAATGTAGTTCGCATAAGTGCCGATTGGCACCACCGTGGCTACCGCATTTGCGGTAGTAATTCCCGGAACCGAAAAGGTCTGGTAGCTCTGGCCGGCTGGGAACGCCGACCTGAGCACCTCGACCGATAACACCACCCGCATCGTGAACGACGTCTCATCAATCTGGAGCGCCCCGTCGGCACCCCAGATACGCATTCCATAGCTCATGCGCTCAAATCCCCCAATTGCACCCGGAGCACGCCGGAGCCGTCGTATACCTTCACGGCACGGTTGGTAATGGCCATCCTGCCCTGCCCCGCTACATTGCCGTTGATCTCGAAGGTACCGGCCTTATCCAGGCGCCATCCGGTGCTGCCCGCGACGTAGTCGGTGGATTGCAGGTACGCTCCGATCATTGCGTTGGTGATGGTGCCGTCTTGGATGAAGGCCGAGTTGATGAACACCTGGCCGCCCTGGACCACGAACGGGGTGTAGCTGGTGCCGCCTGCCAATGTGCCGACGATAGCGAACCGGTCGGCGCTTACCAGAACCTGGCCCTGCAACCCGGCGCCGGTGTTCTCAATACCCACGCCGATACCCGCCATCACGTACTGGCCGCTGGCGTTGACCTGCAGCTTCACCGACCAGGAAGCAGAAGCCTTGCCGTCCAGGGTGGCCACTGCCTGGCTGGTCTGCTGAACCGTGGCGTTGGTTACCGCCAGCGCGTTGGTGGTGTCCGTGACGCTCGCCTGAACGGTATCTATCCGCTGAGACGTAGCCACACCATCCTCGATCCGGGCCGATTGTTCGGACCAGACGCCTGCAAACATCGCGCTCGACCCGGCGTAACCCGTGGAATCACCCGCCGTTGCCGGGTTGACCTGCACGTAGAGACCATCCAGGCGAGTGGCCTGGGCAGTGATCGACGTTTCGGTCTGAGTGACGCGCGTATCCAGCGTGCTGAGCGCCGTGGCCTGCGCAGCTATCGCCCGGGCGGACGGCCCCGCCACGAAAGCGGACGGCGCGGTACCCGTGCCGATCTGCTCTTCAATCATCACGCTATCAATGACGATCTCGGTACCGGCTGCCAGACCTGCCATGTTCGGGTAGATGGTGATCGCCGCGCGCGCGGCGGCCGTGGCCGTGCAGACGAACACCAGGCGCTGACGGGTCGTTGTGAAGGCAACGTTCGCCGAGTAGCGATGCGTGCCGCTGTACATCGAGACCCGCATGCTGCCCGCGGCGCTCCCTTGCACATACATCGACACCAGGTAGCTTCCTGCTTCCATGTCGATGTTGTAGCCGGCGGCATTGTTGGACGGCGCCAGCATCAGGTACTGCGTGGTCACCGCGCTGCCCAGGGTCATCTTGATGCCAAAGCCCGACGCCGCAGCGGCCACGGCCACCCCGAGGCGCGTCAGGGTGTTCACTACCGTCGCCGGCAGCGTGGTCGAGGTCAGCCAGCTGTAGTCGTCCGGCAACAGGTTGGTGCCCGCGCCACCGATCCCACCGATGGTGCTCTGCAACTGGGTGACCGCCGTGCCCTGGCTGTCCAGCGTGCTGCCCTGCTGGCTGACGGTGGACGCCAGCGCCTGGAGCGCGCTGTTGTCCGCCTTGCCGGCTACCGAGTTGGTCAGCGACGTGAGCTGGCTGCCCTGGCTGGTCAAACCGGCTTCGGTCTGAGTGACCCGGCCATCCAGCGCTGAGGTAGCAGAGGCCTGCGCTGCGTCTTCATCCGACTGTTTGTTGAGGCGAGGGTCGGACACCCAGGCCACAACAGCGTCGCCAGCGCGGTACCGGATACGGATGAGCATGTAGTAGTAGCCGGCCGGGATGGTGAACTGGTACGAAATCTTCGTCCATGCACCGTCCGCGACCGTGTTCGCCCCACTCAGCGCCAGCGGCGATGTGTTGCTGGTGTTGTCCACGAACAGGTTGATGTAGGGCTGCACGGCCCTGCCAGTGGTTCCCTCGGTGAATACCCACATCGAGAAGGTGTACACCTCCCCTGGCTTGCAAGGCATCGCCTCGGCGTAGGTTCCCACCAGCGCGCGAACCTGGGGCACCGTCCAGAAGCTCACGTAACTATTCGTGGTGGCGCTGCTGAACGGAACGCGCAACAGGCGTGCAGTTGGCCCATTTGCCGGCGCGCTGCTAGATGTCCGGTCGAAGACCGAAGAGCTGGAGCTGACCGTATCTGCAGCGTTGGCGAATGCTGGATCGTTGATCAGGTTGTCCGGCGACATACCAGCCACCGAAGCCTGGACGGCGGTCAGCGCCGTCCCTTGAGCGGTGATCGTGGTCCCCTGCTGAGTGACGGTGTTGGTCAGCGCGCTGACCGTCGAGGCGTCGGCCTTGGTGTTGGCCACGGCCAGGGCATTCGCCGCGGCAGCAGCTGCGTCCGTGGCCACCTTGTCGGTCACCGCGGCCCAGGCGGAGCCGTTCCAGCGCTTGGGCGTATTGGCGCCACCGGTGATATCGATCCACAGGTTTTGCGCCAGCTGGTCAGCAGCCGCCGGCGTGGCGGTCTGAACCATGACCTTGCCTTTGGACCCGGCCAGGGTTGCAGCGTTGGTCGCAGCAGTCTGCGCGGCCGTCACGTTGGCGTTGGTCGCGGTCAGGCTGTTGTTGAGGCCGGTGAGTGCCGTGCCCTGGCTGCTGATGGTGCCTTCAGCCGAGGATACCCGGGTGGTCAGGCTGTTCAGCGCCGAGGCATCCGCTTTACCGTTGAGCGAGCTCTGCAGGCCATCAATCTGGCTGGCCTGGCTGGTGTTCACGCCCTCTACTGAAGTCAGCCGGGTTTCGGTCGTGGTCACACGCGCGGCCAGGCCGTTGGCGTCGGCCACTGCCTGGCCCACGTCGGCCCAGTAGGTGGTGTTCGGCGGCGGGGTGTTGACCGGCACGTCGCCCTTGGCCTGGTACAGCTTGCCGTCGTCCGCCAGCACGCTCTGGCCCAAGGTGTAGGCCTTGTCCGGATTGTAGGCCGCAGAGTCGGCGATATCGCCAATGGCGTTGATCTGGTCCTGCAGCTGGTTGGTCACCTCCGTTACCTGGGTGCCCAGTTCGCTCAGCCGATCGCTGACCGAGCCCGGCAGGCTTGGCGGGCCGTCGATCAGGTCGATGCGGTCCTTCAGTTCTTGGCCCAGGGCAGTTTCGTCGATCTGGCCAGCGATAAGTTCGAGGATCGGCCCCGCCTCCGTGCTCGCTTGCCCCATCACTCCGTTGCCGGCTGGGTAGAACGAGCCGATGTTACCGGTGCGGTCCACCAAGCGAGCCCAGAAAAAGAAAGTGGCCCCGGCCAGCAGGCTCTGCATCGCGTAATCAGCCTGGGGATACGCCAGGTCGGTTAACTTGGTCGCCTCATCTAGCGACGGGGTGGTGGAATACCATAGCTCGGTACGTTGGGTGTCATCGCTCCCTGCCGGAAAGGTCCACGCCAGACCAATACCAAAGATCTGGCTGGTGGCCGTGAGGGATGTGACCGCCGGCGGGAGGCCGACCTTGCCTTGCAGCTCCGTGGATTCGCTATAGCCCCAGATCGACGCGGTATTCATCGAATTGAGCGCGGCAACACGCACCAGGTACGTACCGGAATAGATCCCGCGAACTTCGATACTTGCCGAGTAAGTCCGGCCGGCATACACCCAGTCGTTGCTGTTGCGGCGCCACCACACGTCGTAGGAGACGGCGCCAGCAGGCGCAACCCACTCGGCGCGCATGGTAGTGATTGCAATGCCCTGGTCTACCGAGCTGTAGGTCGACAGCTGAATATCAGCCGGCGGCGCCTGGACGCTGGACGGGATTACAGTCACCGGCAACTGGACGATCTGCGCGCCACTGTCGATGGCGGGAAACTTGCTCGCCACGTGCTTCACGGCAGTAATGTCGTAAGCCAGGCCCTCGTCGCCCGCGTTCTCCGGTACTGTCAGTACCCGGAACACTTGCGGCACCAAGTCTGCTGTTTCAATAGCGAACACCGACTGGGCTACTGGTTGCGACGTCCACGGCGTGGTCACGGTAACGACTCGGTTGGCGTAGCTTTTCACCAGCCGCGTCTCGGCGCTGCCTGTTGGCAGGATGATGACAATCGTGTCGCCGGCAGCAATGGTTGCGTCCGCATCCAGCGTCACGGTGTTGGCCGTGGCTGTTTTGATCCGCCCTCCAATACGACGCCCTGCCCTGGCCTCGTCGGCCACGCGCACGATCTGACCTGGTCGCGCGATGGCACCATCCATACCCACGGAAAACGAAACGGTCTCGTTCTCCAGGAGGTTGGTCAGGAGCGTGTAATGGCCCAGGCGCTGGGCTTGACCTTGGGACGTGCAACCGAACGCCGTCAGCTCAGTCTGCTGCACGCCGTAGCGCGCCAGAGCTTTCTGGTCGCTGACATACTCGACCTTCTTGTTATAGAAGTCCGACGGATCGTTCCAGCTCACCAGAGCGACAGAAAAGCGAGTGCTCTTGGCGCTGCCCACGTAGGTGAACTTGCCGTCGATCACGTTCGCCTGGTTGTAGGTGTAAACCGGATCGCTGGGCATGTCTGCCGATGCAGTGACGCTGCCGGCGGCCCAATAGGCCATGCCCCGGAAAATGCTGGCCAGATCCTGCAGTACCTGCAACGCATCGGCGCGAGTCTGCAGGTAGAGGTTACAGGTGAACCGTGGCTCGGTACCGCCCTGCCCGTCGTCCACCATTTCGTCGCAGTACCCTGCGATCTGGTAGAGCGCCCACTTGTCCACCTGGGCCGCGCTGATCAACTGGCCCAGGCCATAGCGATCATTGAGGATCAGGTCGTAGTAGATCCACGCTGGGTTGTCAGTCCATGCGAGTTTGAACGTGCCATCCCACACGCCCGAGTAGCTCCGTGTCTCCGGCGTGTAGTTGCTTGGCACACGGATTATGCGCAGCTTGCAGTCGAACGCCCGGGCGGGGATGCTCGAAAACTGCGAGGCATCGACAGTGATGCCCACCACCGCGGTGTATGGGTAACGCAGCTTGGCATCAATAATCTCGGTGTACGAGGCGATGTTGGTGGTGCTCTGGATGCTCGAACTGGTCGAGTCCACAGTCAGCCGCCGCACGCGCACCCGCCATCCAGTGGTCGAGGCCGGCAGGTCGATTCGGTGACTTCGCTCGTAGGTGCTGGTGGTCTTGCCGTTAAAAGAAGTGGCCAGCACCTCGACATAGGCGCCCGAATCGGTAGCCACGTCGATGGCGTATTTCACCTCATAGCCGTTGATGTTGCCGCTGCTGTCCGTGTAAGTCAGATAGGGCACCGATAGCCGAATGCGCACGGCGGACAGCTCGACGTTGGTAATCTGCTGCACCCATGGGGTCGCGTATTTCAGCTCGACGCCCACGGCGGTTTCGCTTTCCACCGAGGGGAAGCCGGGCAGATATTCCTGATCTGCTTCGCCGGTGCGGATGCCGACGGTGACACCGGTGTAATTCAACGAGCCGTCGGCGTTCGCCAGCGGTGTTTTGTCCAGGTAAATCGACTGGTAACCGTTGACCAGGCCCACGATGGGCCCTTCGCTGATCAAGTCCAGCACCTTGGCATAGGCGGTGCTGATCAGGCTGTCGGGGGTCTCGGTGGGGGACTTCTGACTTTCGCCACTGGACTTGTGACCGCTGATACCGCGTGCTGCTGCGCCCATGCACTTTTCTCCAGGCGTAAAAAAACCCGCCGGAGCGGGTTTCAATTTTCAGTAGGCAGTAGGTGTGAGGTAAAAACCGCCAGAGTTAAGGGAGATTCGGCGTCTAGCCGACTCGCCCGGCTTAAGCTCAATCTCGGACTCGATCTGAGTTCCACCCCCACACATAGTGCTTGGGTTGATGCCGAGGATGTGTCGGCCAGGGGAAACCTTGAAGGTAGCCACTTCGCCAGATGCGAACTCAGCCGCTACTTGACCATCGATGAACAGCCGATAGTTACATCCAGATCCGTACGAACCGCTGTCGCGGGTCACGACAATTGTCGAGGCACCATCACCACTGTACGTGTAACGAGATGCAGGCACCTTGTCCGCAGTCCCTGGTGATACAGGCGACGTTGAGCAGCCGGCCAGTAGCCCCGCCATACACAAGCCCCATATGACTTTCATGTCGATCCCTCTTCGTTGAAACCGCGGAATGTAGCACAGCCGTTACAGGCGGCCGTCGATTACGCTTGGTCCTCAGCGTAGATACCTGCGCTGCCTACAGCGCTTCCGACGATCATGCGGCCGTAACCCAGCGGCACAGGGTTTCCCTGAGCCTGGGTGTTCACCGGTCCACTGAAACTGTAGCTGGCCCGATTGTCAGCGCTATCACTCGTGCTGAGGCCATTGGCAGTATTGGTGATCATCTGCGCGACACCGCCAATCGCCATTGAAATACCGATGGTACCGACCACGCCCCAAACACCCCCGCCGAACAGCGAAGCGGCCCCAGAGCCGCCTGCCGGGCCGCCAAAAAAGGACGCTGCAACAATCAGTGCAACGCCGAGAGCCGTTTGCAGAGTACCCGCGCGCTTGCTGCCCTGGATTACGGGAGCAATTCGAATCTCGTTGCGGCCCGGTGGATCGCCAAATTCTTCGTGGCTGATGTTTCGTTTTCCGTGGAAGACGGCGAAGACGATGCCCTTGTCCTTTGCTTCGAACATGAACTGCTCGAAGCCGGGAAGGAGCACCGAGAGAGCACGGCAGGCCTCGGCGGCGCTGGCCACGGCCAGGGTATGCACACGGCCGAATCGGGCGCCAAGTTTTCCGTATAGGCGAATGGTGCGAAGGCGCTGGCCTGGCTCGTAATTGGGAGTGGACATGGTTTCTCCTAAGCAATACCAAACCTGCAAAAGTGCGCTTAACTTGTGAATTCGCGCGGTTTTACGCCACGATAAACTCAGGGTAACTCCACACCTAATCGTTCTTTAAGAACCTGCTTCCCGTAAGCTTTCGCCAGCTCAACTAGCATGCTCAGTCCAGCACCACCTGCCTTTTCAGCGCCTTCCTTAGTTCTGCGCCAGACTGTAGTGGTCTAATGAAACCGGACACCCATTTAGGCGAGAATGCTCGCCACAGAGAGGTGTCTGATGACCAAGCAACGTCGTACCTTTACCCCTGAGTTCAAGCGCGAGGCTGCGTGCCTGGTGCTCGATCAAGGCTACAGCCATACCGAGGCAGCCCGTTCGCTTGGGCTGGTTGAGTCGGCCTTGCGTCGCTGGGTGAACCAGCTCCAGCAAGAACGTGGCGGTGTCACCCCGACCAGCAAAGCGTTAACACCTGAGCAGCAAAAAATCCAAGAATTGGAAGCCCGAATCAATCGTCTGGAACGGGAGAAATCGATCCTAAAAAAGGCTACCGCGCTCTTGATGGCCGAGGAGCACGAGCGCTCGCGTTAGTCGATCAGCTTCACTCCGAGGAGCCGGTTGATCTGTTGTGCTCGGTATTTGAAGTCACCCGATCTTGCTACTACGCATACTGTCGAAAACGCCGATCCCCTGATGCCGAACGGGTGATTTTGCGCAGCCGCGTGAACGAACTGTTTACTCAAAGCCGAAGCGCTGCGGGCAGTAGAAGCATCATGCTGATGATGAAAGAGGACGGCATGCAAATCGGGCGATTCAAGGTACGTAAGTTGATGCGCGAGATGAACCTGATCAGCAAACAACCGGGCTCCCATGCCTACAAAAAGGCCACCGTGGAGCGACCTGATATACCGAACGTACTTGATCGAGAGTTCAGCGTGGCATCCCCCAACAAGGTCTGGTGCGGTGACATCACGTACGTTTGGGCCGAAGGTCGATGGCACTATCTGGCAGCGGTGATCGATCTGTATGCGCGCCGGGTCGTAGGCTGGGCGTTCTCAGTCAAGCCTGACGCTGACTTGGTGATCAAGGCATTGGATATGGCCTATGAGCAGCGTGGCCGGCCTCAGGATGTGCTATTTCACAGCGAGCAGGGCAGCCAATACGGCAGTCGAAGTTTCCGCCAGAGACTATGGCGATACCGCTTCACACAGAGCATGAGTCGGCGCGGCAACTGCCACGACAACGCGCCGATGGAGCGGCTATTTCGTAGCCTGAAAACTGAATGGATACCGACGGTGGGCTACATGAGCGCCGTGTTGGCTAAACAAGATATTGGACGTTTCCTGATGGAGCGGTACAACTGGCGGCGACCACATCAGTTCAACGACGGCTTGGCGCCTGCCGTTGCCGAGGAAAAACTTAACGCAGTGTCCGGGATCAGTTGACCACTACAGACCTCACCGTCTCGAACAGTGTCCAAGAACTCATGGCCCTTGTAAGTAAGGCGCCGTGGCTGCCACTCGAAGTGATTTATGCCCCCCAAACTGATGCCAGAAACTAGCCCTGCTTCATCAAGCAACATAACGTGATAGGAGATCTCTTCAGAGGATCGTCCATTCAACGTCAGCTTCATCCAACCCTGCGGTTTATCGTGAGCCTCTACGGCTAACAGAATTTCACGCACCAACTCTTTCTCTAGCTTCATATATTCCCTTATCTAATTTTAAGGCCGTAAAAATACGAAAGTTGGAAAACTTCTATCGCAGTGTTACGTTTTTGTGCCGTAGTATCAAGCGGGTAGCCTCGCCCCAGAAACCACCATAGACGTCCCTGCGACTATCTTGACCATAAAGGTGATGCAGGATCGACCCGGGCGCTGGGTAGTGCTCTGGCTCTGTTGCCAGCTTGCCGTCCGCCAGGTAAATCCCAGCATGGTTCGGTACCGGCGCCCGCACCTGCATGATCACCACGTCACCGTGTTGCAGGTCTTGGACGGGCGAGAACCCACAGTCGGCGTAGTTCTCCATGTACAGGTTGCCGCCGTTGGCCCACCAGTCATCCTCCCGCCCGTACTGCTTGAGCGTGATGCCTAGCTCGCGCTGGTAGAAGTCAACCAGCAGTTGGTAGCAGTCCAGCGTGCCATGAAAGAACGGCCGTCCGATCAAGGGCGCCTGGTAGCCTGTTGGAGCGAACGCCACCAGCTCGCCCGCAGCCACCACACCATCCTCACTGCGGCGAACCTCAATGATCAGCCACGGTAGCTCGCTGGTCTCGCACGCCACCCGGTCCGCGGCACTGGGCTGAGCCGAGTAGTCTGGATGGCTGTGCACCACGGCCAGAACTTCACCCCGGTCTTCCGCCTGGGCGTACTCCTCCGGGGCAATGCGAAAGTGTTCACTGGGCGTGGCTGCACCATTGGCACACGGCACGTAGACCTGGCCACCTGCCTCGCTGATGACCAGCCCGCACACCTCGTGCGGGTATCCTGCCACCGCATGAGCCTCAATCGCGGCGCGAACGTTGTCGGTAATGTTCACCCAATCCTCCCAGCGCTTGGGAAAGAGCCGTAGCGCAACTGCCCGGTCTCACCGAACCTGAACTTGCAGCCCTTCAACGTGCCACTGCACATATCGCTGGCTGCGTCAGTGGTGATGATGTCGTCCGACGTGGCCACCGGACCGCCGGTGTAGCCGCAGTAGGCGCCTCGGTAACCACCTATGCTCAGCCATTGGCAGCAATTTGCGATGATCTGCCGGCCCGGGAGCTGCTTGTTGTTGAGGTTGATCGGAGAGGACAACGTGAACTCGACCTGTGTCTTGTCTTCTCCGGTCTTCTGCTCCACGTACCATATGTCGTCGGGGAAGGCCTCGTCCGGGTCTGCCTCGGCATTGCCGCCGGCAAAGTTCACGGCATCGAGGTAGCGCCCCATGGTGCGCTTGCGTGTCACTTTGGCCCCAGCCAAGTCCTCGAACCCAAGGCACAATGCTGTGATAAAACCAGTGACGTTGCCGACCAGCAACGTCGGATTGGGCTGCTGGCTGTCTGAGGTGATCTCAAACCCGCTGGCCTGAATGGGCCAGGGTGAATACTCCAGGCCCTGCCACCAGATCGACCCCAGGCGCTGGTAGCCGTGGAACCGGTAGAGGTCAGCCCCGATAGCCGTGGCGTCGAGCTCGAAAAGCTCCACCCGCTCCCCGGGCTCCAGGGTCTGGATGTCGGCGTTGATTCCCATGGGTTACCTCAGGGCGCGAAGGCCTGATCAAAAGTTACAGAAAGAATCCACTTCCCGCCGCCCTGATCCGCCGGATCGAACTCTTTGCAACGGAAATATGATTGGTCGCCAAAAGGCGGCGTCCAGTAAAACGACTGATAGCCCTTGCGCGCCCTTAGGAAGTCCAGGATCGCTTTAATGCGGGCCTTGGACCCAGTGAAGGTCAGCGGCCAGGACTGGCTTTCAGCATTGATGCCGTCGCCAGCCACCTGCTCGTACCCGTCACCAAACTTGGCCGACCGGGTGCGCTGGGTAATCTTCCCCGTGGGCTTGCTGTCTGGCTTCCAGGTGAATACCTCAGTCATTCCTACCTCCCGTTGATGGCCTTACGGATGTTGCCGCCCGAGGAGAGCGAGCGAGCTTCAAGCTCCTTGTATTTGCTCGCAGCAATTTCGCCCATCTGCTGGCCAAACTGTTGCAGGCCTGCTGTGTCAGTCGCCACCTGGGTGCTGCCGTCGCTCGCGATCTGGATATTCACCTGGGGCGCAGCAGAGGCAGACGCTGCGGCATTGGATGCTCTGATACCTGCCCCGCCACCGGTGGTTACCGGGGTGACATAGCCGCCGTCGGCGTAGCCGCGTGCGTTCAGCCCAACCAGGTAGTCCTTCATGCCGGGCTGGTCGACCACCTCCTTGCGGATCACCACCTCGCCGCCGTGCACCACACCAGCTGGGTCGTACTTACCACCCGGGCCGGTATAGCCACCGTCGGAATAGGTCGCGGATACCCAGTTGGAATAGACCGATCCGGTATATCCGGCGGCCGTACTGCCTGCAGATGCCGCTCCGCTGCTGGAAAGCCCACTCAATAGCCCGCTGATGCCGCTCCCTGACACACTGGAAAAAACGCTGGACGCAGCTGCCTCAAGCTCCATCTTGGCCAGCATCTTGGCGAAGCTGAGCAGGACGTCGCCAAAGCTTTCATCGGCGCCGAAGGCCCAGTCCACCACCGCATCGGTCAGCCCATCGAATAACGAGGTGAAAGCGGACTTCATCTGCCCGGCGACGTTATGGGCGTTATCCAGGTAGTTCTGGAGGGCTGAGGTTGCGCCAGCCGTCCAATCCCCCTGCGCCGTGGTCAAATCGTCGTAATTTTTGATCGCGGTGTCGTGCAGGTCTTGCTGGGTGGCGTTCAGCGCGGCGAGTTTTTTTGTGTACTCGTCCAGGCTCATGCCGCGCGAGCCGTCGCCATACTGGTTGGCCAGGTCCAGCTTCTGCTGGTTGATCTTGTCGTCGATGCCGTTCTGCTGGTCGGTTAGCGCCTTCTGGCGCTCGCCCTGGCCAAGCCCTGCGGCCGCACGCTCACCTTGTAGGCGCAGCGTGGCGACCTGCTGTTGTAGCGCGTCGGTGTAGGTTTTGACTGCCTGGGCTTCCTTGCGCAAACGGCCCTGCTCGTTAGCCGATAGCACCTCCAACTCGCTATCGACGTCCTTCTGGGCCTTGAGCATGCTGGCCCGGGCGTCGGCGATCTTCTGGTCGATCTGGATACGCTGGGCTGCAGTGGTAGACGACTTATCGCGCACCGACTCCAGCGCTGCGATTTCCGCCTGGTAGGCGGCGGTGACCTCGTCCTTCTCGTTCCCCAGGATTGCCGCGCGCTTGATTGAGTAATCTTCCTGGGAGATAAGCCCGGCCTTCTGGGCGGCATCAAGCTGCTTGAAGGCATTGGCATACTCGTCCTGGATGGCCTTCAGGTTGTTCTGGGCCGCGTTGAAAGCGCTAAGGTCTACTGCACCGGCAGCCGACTGCGGGTCCTTATTCTTGTCCTTGATGTTCTGGATGCCCTTGGCCACCGCAGCAGGCTGTACCAGCGGCGAAGTAGGGTTTACCGATTTGATTTTTTCGATGTTCTGGAGATATTCCTTTATCTCCTTATTGCGCTTCTGCTCGGCAGTGAGGTTCGAGTCATTGAGCGCCTTAACCTTGTCACTTGCGGCAATGGCCTCCTTTTCCGCTTCGGCTCGGTCGCCTACATACTTGGCCCGGGTGCGTTCGCCATCAATTTGCAGATTCAGGAAGTCCAGCCGGGCCTGGTCCTGCTCCCGGCTAGCCCCAGCAGCCATCATGTCGGGGTTGTCCGCCCCGATCGTTGGAAGGTTCGAGTAGTTCGATGCATCTGCCAGACGCTGCTTGAGCGCTTCGGCCTGCTGCTCCAGGCTCTGCTCGCGGCCAGCGTTCAGGGTAGCGTCCAGCGCCCCTTTGGCAGCGTCCTTGACGCCCTTCCACCCCTTCTCGATCAGCCCCAGGTTCGCCGTGATCTCTGCGGCCCGTAGCTGCACAGTTTGGGCATAGGTATCGGTGAGGAGCTTGACTGCGCCGACGTTGTCTCCCTGCTCCTTCAGCGCCACGATGTGCGCGTACACGGACTGGGTCAGGAAGTGGTACTGGTCGTTGAGTTCTTTGGCTGCAGCGACCGGGTCCTTGGCAATCTTCACGAACTCGGCGATGGTTGCATCGACTGATTTTTCTGTCGCGTCCTCCATCAGCGACGCGGCTTCGGCAATGGCCTTGAAGCTATCGCCCGCAATCACGCCCGAATTCGCCAACTTGGTTAGCGATGCCGCAGCTTCGCCCACGGTACCGTTGGTCTCGCTCACCTCTCGGGCGAGATCGCCCATGGCGCCCGCGGACGTACCAGCAGCATTACCCGTCAGGATGAGCGCCTGCTTGTATTCCTGCGCCTCCTTGGAGCCCTGGCTGTAACCGTAGATGACAACCCCTATGGCTGCAGCCACAGCAGCAGATGCGGCCGCCCCAGCAATGAGGCCAGCGGTAGCACTGGAGACGGCAGGCGTAATCGCACCGATGGCCTTGTGGGCGTTTTCCGCAGCTTCGGTTGCGGTATTTGTGCTTTCGGCGAAATCGGAAAGGCCCTCCGCCGCCTCGCCCGCATTCTCAGCTACATCCTTCGCGCCCGAGGCAACGCCATTCAGGGTCGCGCCAAGCGTAGCCGCACCGGAACCGAAGCCGAACAGAGACTTGATCTTTGATTTCAGGGCATCAAACGCATTCCCAATGCCACCAGCGTTGGTGCCAATTTCCATCAGGTTGTGCGCGGCGACGCGAAGATTTCCCTCGGCAAGAGCGTTGACGAACTGGAGGATGTTTTCCCGCGCTTCCTTGGTGCCCAGGGCCACACTTTCCAGCGGGGCCTTCGACTTGCTGCCCTCGTCGTTGAACGCTTTCAGCTTCGCCCGGGATGCTTCGATGTCTGCGGAGTAGTCCTTGAAGGTGTCACTGTCGATCAGCCCGGCCTTCTTGTACTTCGCCAACTGCTCCTGCTGGGCGTCCAGCTTGGCAAGCGCCGCGACGGTAGGGTTGATCTTGCCGAGTAGCGCCTGGAGACCTTCAGCCTGCACGCCGGTCGCTGCTGCAGCCTTCTTGGCCTCCTCAGCGAGCCGGGTTTCAGTCGCCAAGAGCGCCTGTCCCCGAGCGTTCATTGCGGCCTGCTCAGCCGCCCAGTCCCGGGCGGCCGTGGAGCCCCCCTTCATGGCGGATGATGCATCGGTGACGCCCGAGGTCAGGCTTTTGTGGTACTCGCTGGCCTCCAGCGAGGCTTTCGCCATTGCGGTGAGCCGAGTCACTGCGTCCTCGGACGACTCGGAAAGCTTGCCCTCCGCGGTGGCCAGATCCTTGGCGGATGTTGCGGCTTTGTCGAAGCCCTCGGCGACACCTTCTGCCGCTTTCTCAGCCTTGGCTCCTGCCTGGGCCAGCTTTTCAAGGTCCGTGGCCGCCTGGACGGCATCACCCGAATCTACTGCAATCCCTAGTTCGGCGATGTTGGTCATGGCGGCTCCGCTATTCCTTGCCCTGGGCCATGCAGGCCAAGGCTTCTGCCTCCATTACTCGGAGGTCGTAAAAAATGTCACAGCGCTCCCCTGCAGGGATGCCAATCAAGCGCATTACCGCCGGCAACACGCCGTAATCGAGACCGGTTGCGCCGCCCATGCCCGCACGCCACTGAGTCGACATGACCTCGAAGAGTGCAAACGCCCACCAGTTGTCTGGCAGGATCTCCATCAAGTCGTCATAGTCGCCTGGCTCAAACCCGAACGCCTCCATCTCTTCCTCGGTGGCTTCGGGTTCGTACATTGCGCGGGCGACGGCCCTCAGTTTCCCTCGCGGGCCGCCCGGAACGCTGCCTGGTAGGCATCTACGATGGCCTTCCCGGCTCCAACTGACGTCAGGATCAGAGCGCGGATCGCTTCGTCTTCGAAAGGGTCATCAAAGCCCCACCCGACAACCAGATCCTTCACCTGGTCGAACTCTAGGGACATCTGGGCTTCAGTGACCTCCACCAACGTCAGGTCTGCACCGCGAGCTTTGAAAAGCTCTTGATCCTTGGCCGAACGCTCCTGCCAGCCCGTGAAAAGCTCGGCCAGCTCGGCGCGGTCACGGTACTTGAACTCAAACGGTACCAGCACCGAATCACCACCCACCCGTGGGATCGCGACATTCGCCTTGAAGGTGGCGTCCTGGGCAATTTTGAAAGTCGTCATGGGCTTCCCTTAGGCGGCGTTGTAGCGGGTCGGGCGCGAGGCGAACGACAGCGTGATGGTGCGGGTCATGATGTTGTTGCGGCTCAGCGTCGGGGTCGCAGTGATCGACACATACGCGTAGTAGTAGATCTTCGAGCCGCCTGGCAGGTTGGCGCGGATTAAGCGCGGCTCCTTGTCCTCGTCCGCCTCCTCGACGATTGCCACGAAGTCCTTGGACGGGTCATCCGCTACCGGCAGGGTCATGCTGCTAGCCGACTTGGTGGTGGGCAATTGGCGGTCGTCCTCGTCCTCGAGGAAGCCGTAGGTCAGGAACTGCTGCTCGCCGCCGTTGGCCGCGGGCTCGGTAATCTGCGCGATCTGCGTCCAATCCGTAGCCACTTGGAAGGTGCCCGCGCCAGAACCGGCCGGGAAGCTGCTCGCGTTGATGGTATTGATGTTCTCCAGGGAGAAGGTGTCATCGGCGGCCGCAATAACACGCGCCGGGCGACCATTCAGCTTCGCCCAGCCGGAACTGACCACGAGCACGTCGCCATTGGCCAGGCCGTTATCAGCAGCCGAGACAACCGCAGGGTTGGCATTGGTGATCGCGGTAAAAGGCTTCGCGACGCCGAGAGTGCCGGCGATTTCAAAGGTCGTCCCGTTGGGGATTTTGACGCTCATGGGGTTTTCCTCATGCAGAAACGAAAAAACCCGCACAGTGCGGGTTCAGGGTTGCCCAACGGGCGGGTTATTCGGTGTCAGCGCGGTACTGAAACGAAGCTGGCACGCTGTAAGTGGTGTCGCCGACAATGCCGGTGCCTGGGTCGACTGGGGTCATCACTGTGACAGTAAAATCGCCCTGACTCAGGCGCAGGTAGATGGGGAACAGGCTGGCCAGGTCGTCCACTAAGCTCTCGGCAGTCCCCGGGCCATTCCCGGCAGGCGTCACAACATTCACCTGGAATAGGCCGGTGTACAGTTTGTGGTCGCCGGCCAGGGTGTTGCTGTCGGTACCGGCGGGCAGCGTGAATGCCGCCAGGTAGGTCTCATCCCCAGCAGGCTCGAAGCTCACGTTCTGATAGGCGACCCGCAGGCCCTGCCCTGTAGCCCAAGCGGCCAGCCGCTGCTCGTAGATGGACCGGATGATCTTGTGGCTCATACCTGGTTGTTCCTGATGGCCTCCAGCACGATCTGCTGGAAGCGCGCAACAGTGATGCGCACCATGCCGCTCGGGGCCTGGGTCGAGTGGCCGAACTCTAGCGGGATGGCATAGGGCAGGCTGTTGGTGATGTAGGCGGTCTGGCCAGCCTGGAATTCGATGGCGCCATCGCGGATGCGGGCCATGGACTTGGCGCCGCTCGGGTCCACTTCGTCCGCAATCGAGTCATCGGGCGCGCCGATGCTGAACATCCAGTTGCCGCGAAACCGGCCCCCGACGTAGTCCTTGCCGGCCACCAGACCGTTCACGTTGAAGTTCTGGTCGCGCTCGGTCTTGCTCAGGGGCTTGGCGTACTTCACGCCCTTGCGCAGCTTACCGGCCTTGGTGAAATTGCTATCGTCGAGGTTGATCAGCGTGTTGCGAATGGCGACCTTGTAGTCGTAGTCGTCAGCGGCCTGGGTGTTCTTCTGGCGATGCGCCACGTTGGCGGCCCAGATCTCAGGATTGCCCACGGGCGACATCATGATCACGCTGCTGCCAATTTCGATCACGATCTCGCGCAGGGTAGCGTCTATGGCCTCCTGCGCCTGCGCGGCGAAGGCCTGGATCTGTGCAGCGAAACTACCGCTTTTCCCGGCGTACTTGGAGGCCATGCTATTTCCTCAGCTGAAGGGTCCAGGTCGCACCGGCTGGGTCCTGACCAACGTCTAGCACCCGCTTGCCTCCAACGACGTCTCCCACCATCGGCTGGGCCACATCCAGAGTTGCCGTGCCGTCGACGGTGATCAGCAGCTCATTCTGCAGCACCAGCAGCTTCTCGTCGGTGCCGAGGATGCGGGAGCCGTCGACTTCCTTGGCCAGGTAGCTGCCAAACACCCCACGCCCGGCGTACGTCGTGGTCGTGCTGGCCGGCTTGCCGGTGGCAGGGTCGTACGCGCCTGTGACGGTTCGAGTTCCCGATACAGGTTTTACAGCATCGGCCAGGCCGTCTGGATCGTCGAATGCCTCAGCGAGGTCCGCCTGAATCTCGCTTCTCATGCTCATCGGAACCCTCCGCTCGTGGACGCTTCAGCCAGTAGTTCTTGATCCCCTTAGCCCACGCAATGGTGTAGAAACAACTCAGGATGAAGATTCCCCACTGCTCGGCCTGGATCGATGACCAGAACCAGAAAGGCTGGCCGATCATGCCGAAAACGCAGGCGTATCGCCGACGGGATTCACGGCGGCTTTGGCTCAACCAGATGGCGGCTAAGCCGAGCAATGCAATCATCGTTTGAGCTATCAAAATCAGGTCCTTTTGAGCATGAAGGTGCTTGGTCGCTTTATCCAAGGGACCAGCAGCGCCAACGCGAAGTTCTCGCCCTGCGTGAGGTCGGTAGAGCCTGCTACATAGGTTTTGCTGACGGACGTACCAGCTTGGGCCGAAACCGTCGTGCTCTGGACTTCCTTTTTGGTGTCCTTGTAGAGATTGCCCCCGGCGGCCACCTTCGCCACCTGAGCGCCAGCTGCCTTGATCTCGGCCGGAACCGGATCGGGGACAAGCCGTTTAATCTTGGCCGTGAGCCAGGCGTTGGCCATGGCCACAGCAAGGACCGGATCACCCGTGCCAGCCCAGTCCGGACCTAGCTGGGCATCGACATCGGCAACGGTGATGAAGTCGGTCATGTGCTGATCCTTATTCCTTCGGCACCAGGGCCTGCAGGTCTTCTTTCTTGGCCGACGCGTCGAATTCGATGCCTTTGGCGGCCAGCCAGGCCTTCAGATCTGGTACGGTCATCTTCAGCGGATCGGTCTCGGGGGGAGTCGCCTGGGCAGCCACTGCTGCAGCGATCTCGTCGGCCGTGCTGCGAGATGCGTAGCCTTCAGGTGGGTAGGCGCTGGCCTGGTAGCCTGCAGCGACGTATTCAGCCACTGTCGGGCCGTCCAGACGCAGGCCGTCTTCGCCCACAGCGCTGACCTTGATCCCAGCGCGCTTGTAGGCGTCGATGATGTTGGGGTTGTCGCCCTGCACGTAAACATCGGTCGCCGCGCTGATCACCCCGAAGAATTCACTGAGCAGTCGATAGCACACACCAGGCTCGCTGCCCGGCTTGTCGGTGTAGATCACTTTCATAATTCGCTCCCTTGTAATGGAGCGCCCGAAGACGCCCCGTCACAGCTGGATTACGGGGTGGTGGTGCCGCTGATCACGGCGGCGAACGGAACCTGCTTGCGGTCGAACACGCGCTCCCAGTTCGCAGCAGCAGCGTACTGAGTGGCGGTCGGGCTGAGGTTCTGGTTGTTGCTGCCTTTCCAGCTGAAACCAGCAGGTTGCAGGATGAACGTCTTACGCTCCCACAGGACTTCAGCACCGCCACCGTTACCGCCACTTGGCTTGCGCTCCAGTTCGACCGGGACGGCTGGGGTGCCTTCGCCGTAGCCGAACGCGCCCTGGCCGAAAAACACCGACAGGTAGCGGCCGGCGCCGTAGACGAGGCTGTCGTCCATGAACACTGGCTTGCCCAGATAGGTGGCCAGGATGATACGGCCGTCGGAGTCACGCAGGTACTCGATGAGGTCCTGCTTGACCATCTGGTTCATCACCACGGAGTGCACGCCGATCGCGGAGAACACGTCAGCAGCATCGCCGGAGGTGAAAGCGGCATCCTGGAAAGCGCCGGCGCTGATGGTCGCACCGGCGTCCACCACCATGTCACCGGCGTCGTTCGCGATGTTCGATGCGATCACGCCTCGGGCCGCGCCGAGCAGGTAACGCTGCCAGCGGCGGGTCCAGTAGGTGCCGAAGCGGTTGCGGATGTGCTGCATCGGCTCAGTATTGGCCAGCTCGGACGTCAGGTCAGCAACGCCATAGCCTTTGTTGAGGTAGAGCGTACGGGCGCGCATGCTGCCCTGCTCTGCCTTGCCGACTTCGCCCAGGTCGTCCGGATTGTCGTTGGAGATGTTGGGCTCTTCGTCAGCGTCCAGATCCTGCCAATAGCTGATTTCCGAGGTGCCCTGGCCGTTCTGAGCGATGGCGTCCAGCTCAGGCGATTTGACGATGATCCCGGACTCGAAGACCGCAGTCTTTTCCGGGGAGTTGACCGGCGCGATAGTGCCGTAATAGTCGGCGACAAAGATGTCCGCCAGTTGGGTCGTTGCCATGGATTAAGTTCCTTTGGTGGCCAAGAGTTTTTTGAACGCATCGGGGTTGTCGCGGGCCAGCGCAGCGCGCTCGGACTCGGTGTACTCACCCCACTTCTTCGTGGCCTTGCCACCGTTGTCGCCGGTCGGACCGGCACCCGAAGCCCTTGGCCACAGGTGAGTTGCAGTTTCACGCAGCGATTCCGCCCATTCGAGCGGCGACAGAGGCGTCTTGCCATCCTTGCCGTAGATGACCTCGCCATCACGGTCGGTGGCGATCGCTTCGCCGTCTTCGCTGAGTTTGAAAGTGCCCTTGGCGCGCAGGATGATGTCCTCGGCAGCCTCTGGCAGCGCGCCGGCCTTGATGGCAGCGGCACGGATGGAGTCGGCCAGCACTTTGTCGCTGTAGCGCGCGGCGAACGCCTCTGCCTTGTCGGCCCGAGCTTTTTCGGCGGCCAGCTGCTTGTCGTAGTCGCCACGCAGGCGCTCAGTGCGGCGAGTGATGACCTCGTCGAGCTTGCCCTCGGCAATCAACTTGGTCTCTTCGTCCTGGCCGACCTTGGCGAGCAGGCCTTTCACCGCGTTGATGTCCAGGCCCTCGAACTGAGTCTTGAAGCCTTCCAGCTCGCTGGTGGACGTCTTGAGCTTGCCAAGCAGCTCGGAGTTCTTGTTCTTGAGCCCGGCGGTAGCAGCCTCAACGGCTGCCGCGATAGCATCTTTTACGGCCTGGTCTTCAAGATCAATCTGGTTTTCGTCAGCCACTTGGTACACCCCTTGGGTTTGATTCCCCGCTTTGCGGGCATAAAAAAACCCCGGCATGGCCGAGGTCTATGTGAAGATTTTTGCGGGTCTACTTGCCGGCCTCCTCAGGCTCAGGCTTTACCCGATGAGGAGGCAGGGTCAGCGCGAATGCATTGGCCGCTGGCTCGTCTGCGAATTCGCCAAGTCGGTCTTCCCTGGTGCAAACCACCCATTTGATGCCGCCGACGTTGATTACCTCGTACCCGTTTACGATCGCTTTCGTAAGTGCTGGTGCGCCCATGAGCGTTCTCCTTGGCTGCGGTAACAAGTTACCCGAACCAGTATAGACGCCAGCAAATCAGGCTATTACCGTCAGCCCGCGCATCACCAGATAGTCGGCAAACTGCGTGCGGCTCGCCACCCACAGCGGCGGGTGGTTACGGAATGCCCCGGTACTGCGCGTGAGCGGGACGGACTTTTTGCCGTCGAAGCAGTGAGTAGGCTCAACCAGTTCGATACCCCGGTCATCGGCGTAAAGCTCAATGGCCAGCATCACCTGGCCATGCCGGATGCCGTATGGGATCAGGGTCCTGCTCAGGAACTCACCCGCCAGCACGATCCCGTCGCGGGGCCAGGCCAGCGGCTGGCCGGCTGAGGCCGGTACGCCCTTCCAGCGCATTGCGTCCATGGCCCGAGCCGCCTTCAGGAGGTACTCGACCTGGCTGGCCTCGTCCGCCGGCACCGGGAATCCGTAGTACTCACCATGGAAGCGAAGTGAGCCAGCGTCCGCGTAGCTGTTCGCTGCTGGATCAGTGCCCTGCCCGTGCTCGACGATGATCATGGCGCGCCCTTTGATGTGGGGCAGTCAGTTTACACCGGCCTTGCGGAACATTTCAGGCTCGAGCTTCTTCAATTGCTCCAGCGTCAGGGGCTGGAATTTGCTGTCGAGCTGCAGCATGGCGAACTTGGCCGGCGGCAGGCCGCCATCTCGAAACAGCTTGCCGCGCACGGGACCCAAGGCGGCATCCTGAAAGCTGGCCGGCTGCGTGGCAAGCCAGTCGTAGTAACCCAAGCCTGCATCGACCTGCCTGCCTCCTGAATCGCCCACCGATGCCCTGGTAGCGCCCTTGGAGAACGTTGCCGACAGCCCGGTGATGGGAATGATGGTGGTGCGGCAGTTAATATGGAATGGAGGCACAGGCCCCTTACCCATCTCATACTCGCGACCATCCAAACTCTTGCACTGCGCGCTAGTCTTCCGGTCCAGGGTCGCAACGATTCGATAGCCTGGCACCACATCGACATTCGCCTTGAGCGTTTCCATGCGCGCGGTGGTGGCCACGTGCTGGATGGCCGTCTGCACCACCGACTTGGCGTTGCGGTTGCTAACCGCGAGAATCCCGTCATTGAAGTTCTGGTCTGCCGTGCCGCGAATCGCCTTCACGATCTCAGCGTTGGTCTGGCCCTGGCCATAGCCCAGGCGGATGGCGTTAGTTACCCGCATCGTCTCGGACCGGGTCCAGCCATTCAGGAAAGGCTTCAGCAACTTGCCGCCGTCCAGGCCGGTCACCTGCAGCGGGTAGGTGAACACCGCGGCGCGGATGACCCCATTGGTGGGCACCACTGCATCGACAGACAGCGCGTTGCTGAGGCTATTAGCCTCGAATGTCGCCTCGTACTGGGCGATATCGACCAGGTCGGCCTGCACCACATCGCTGTAGTCCTTGTAGATGGCAAGCAGCTTGCCGTCTACGCGCGCCAGGAACTCCTCCAGGCGCTGCCGGCTGTAGGTGGTCAGCTCCTTGCGGGTCAGTTGATCGCGCACCACGGTGTCGATCTTGCGCAGGTACCGCTCGAACTTCTTCACCTCGCCAGCCTTTAACCGCTCAAGCATGACGCTATGCCGCGTCGTCTGCTCCAGCAGCTGGCTGTCCGGGTTGTCCTGCCGGGGTGTCGCTGCCATCGTCTTTGTCCAGGTTCAGGCCACGCCCAGCGTCGGCCTCATCGCCGACCAGGGTGGCTTCCTCGTCGTAGGCCCGCTCCGGCAGTTTCCCGGTGGTCAGGTACTGCCAGTAGGTATCCCAACTGATCCCGCCGGCGGCTACTGCCTTCTGCAGCTCGGCCAGTACCTGGGCATCCACGTCGGGGATGATGAATTCCGGCTTGACCGTGAAGGTCACGTCGTCCGGGTTGTAGCCGGTCCACTCGGCGGCATAGCGCAGGCCCTGCTCAATGGCAGCGGCCACGGTGATAACGATGCTGTGCAAGGTGGCATGCTGGTCGTTCTGGCGCGTCTTGCGCGCCTCGCCCGACTCAGTGCCTGAGGCATCCATCACCTTGGCACCTGCCTCCAGGGCGGCGTTCTTTTGGTCGTCCATGGCCTGGCGGACAGCCTCAATGCCAGCGCCCTGGAACTCCAGGTATCCGCACGACCCGTTTCGGCCCAGGTCCCAAGCGGCCGACGGGCCGGTCACGCTCAACTCCACCTGATCGTCCAGGCCCGACACCCACGGTTGCGGGTGGCTGGTCTGGTGCAGAGCGGTGAAGTAGTCGGCGCTGAGCTGGTAGCTCTTCAGTGCCGCCCGGGCCATGGTCAGGAGCGGCACCTCGTCGACGCCGGGGGAGTTGTCAGTGGAGCCGCAGTAGATCACCGGCAGGTACTCCAGGCCCCGCACCAGCCGGTTGTCGTTGTTCACGGTGCCCAGCGGCCGAAGCTCCTCCACCACCGCGCCATCCTCGCCCAGCACCGCGGTGTGGCAAACCCCATCTAGCAGCTTGAACACCCGGTAGACGCGCTTGCAGTCGTGGTCGTACTCGTCTTCCTGGTTGTCCCGGAACTCCACGAACACCGACAGGGTGAGATCCTGGCGGCCGCCCATCGAGCCGACCTTCCAGTTGATCGCGTTGCGAGTCGCGTAGGTCGAGAAATACGGCTCGCCGCTATCGTCGACGTTCACTACCAGCGGTACCCGGCCGTGGGAAACGGCCTGGCGGACCATGCGGAAGAACAACTGATTTAGACCAAAGCCATCGGCCGTGGCGTTTTCCTCTAGGTCCTGCATGCCCGAGGGCAGCTTGATTTCAGGGATCAGGCGGGAGACCAGGCCCATCATCGAGCGGAGCGCGTCGCGCACCCAGTGCTCGTATTGGGCCCGATCTCGGTAGTTCGCGTAGAGGTAGGCGTTTCCCTGCCCGTCCAGCTTCTCGGCCTCCACCATGCCGCTGGGCTTGGGCAGATTCCTGTCGTTGCGCTTGATCGCGCACTCGCCCTCGAGCGCGTCGTCCATCATCAGCCACTCGGGCAGATGGTCGTCGTAGTCTGGGCTTGTCGATTGCACTGGCATCAGGCCAATCCTCCAATACGGCGCGCGCCGGCAGTTTGAGACTTGATCGGGTAGCGCTTGGCAATGAAGTAGCCGGCAGCGTCGTTCATGTGGTCGTGGCCCTTTTTCGGGTCCTTGTCCGGCTCGCCCTTGTCCGTGTAGGTCTGGCGCTCCAAGCAGAGCGTGAGCTGCGGGCACTGGTCGATGTTGACCTTCAGGCGACGCTCGCCGTAGCTGTTCAGCAGGATGGCGTTGAGGGCATTCACGCGGTCTTTGACACTGGGGTTCATCGAGTCGACCACCACCGTGAAACCCGCCTTCTTGAGCAGGGACAGGTCCGATTCACTTGCGTTCTTGCTGCTGGTGTTCTGACCGCTGGCATCCGGGTAGACCGCGACGGTGTGGCCAGGGAAGCGAGCCTTGATCTTCTCGATCATTTCCGGAGTGTCGCGCACGGCGTGGAACTCATCCAGGGCCATCGGCAGGTCGTCACGGACAACGTAGACCACGGCGCTCATCTTCATGACGTTGAAGTCCATGCCTATGTGCAGCGCCTCGCCGGGCTTGATGCGCTCATTGGTTCGGCACTCATCGCGGTTGAAGGTGTAGTAGACAACGCCCGCATAGTTCTCGAAGCTTGCTTCGTATTCCTGGCGGAACGTGCGCGGGTCCATCTTGCGGCGCGCGGCGTCCAGTTCCTCGGCAGGGACGTTGCCACCATCGAGCGACGTGTAAAGCCAGCTCTTGTGGTCGGGCTCATGGCCTGGCCGGCCATCCTGAAACGTGTCGTAGCAATGGTTGAAGCCCTTCGGCGTGCCGATCCGCAGCGCGTGGCCGCCTTTCAGGGACTCACCCGTTTGCGGGATCGTGTACTGGCAGGTCGAGAGCATAGGCCGCAGGACTTCCTCCCAGGCCGCCCACTTGCAGTCCGCCCATTCGTCCACAAGGACGAAGAACAGACCGGAGCCGCGCAGGTCGTCGTAGTTCTCCAGCCCGACGCAGCGGATAAGGTGACCGCTCTTCAGCGTGATCAGCATGTCCGACTCGTTTGGCTTGAACTCACGCCACTCTCGCGGGATCGCCTGCTTCAGTCGGCGCCAGAACACGCGGCGGGCCTGCTTCTGAGTAGGAGCCGCGTACCAGATCTCATCCTCGACGCTCACACCCCACTCCGCGGCCAATCGGGCCGCACGACGCATCTCAGCCTTGCCGAGAAAGGTCTTACCGAACCGGCGACCACACACCGCATCACGGAAGCGGGCATTACGCTGGAAGCCCCACTGATAGATGTTCGCCTGCTTTGGCGTCAGCTTCACCGGTGGCTCAGAGGTACGGGGTAGTCGGGCCATCTTCGTCAGGGCTCAAGGTGTACTCGGCCTGGGCGAATTCGCCCTCAACCTCTTTAGGTGGCTCAAGCTCTCGGCGGAGCTTCTCGTTGGCCAGCCGCTTGTTCTCGACTTCGATTCGCTTCAGTTCCACATCAAGGTCGGCATGTCCCGGTGCACTGAACATCCCAAGATGACGACCGATATCGACCAGGGCGCCCTTCTTGTCGTGCAGCTTGACCTTCAGACCGTCCTTGCCTTGGGATACTTCAGCAATAGCGCCGGCCGTGTTGTCGTCGATCTCGGTCGAGTCGATCAGCGCCAGGCCATGATACGGAACCATGTCTTCGGCTTCGCCTTCCTCAGCGCCGACCATGCGGACCATGGTCTCACCCCAACGGACGACCTTCCGGATGTCGCTGAAGCCGATCTTGGCCAGTTCGCGCAGCACCATGTCCTGGGTGATTTCCACCCGGCAAGAGCGTGCCTGCATGCCTTTTGCGATGGCAGCCTGAATGTCAGGTTTTGTCAGGTTCTCATTGCTGATAGATCTTGCTGTCTTTTCGCTGTAGCCCGCGCGGATAGCGGCCTGCGTAGCATTCAGGTCAATTAGGTACTCATCGACGAAGCGCTGCTGTTTTGCTGTCAGCGCCATGGGGAATCCTTTAAGACTGCCTAGCATGAATGATGCGGGTGATATGGGATGGATTGGCGATGCTGGCCATTGTTAGTAAAGTCAGCGCTTCACCTCTTCAAGAAAGGATTCATCGTGCTGACAGTGATCAGTCTTTTAGTGACGTGCGTTGGCGTTTACCTGACCTACCTGAACTCCTCGCCTGAAGCAAAACGACAAGCAAAGGAATCCACCCAAAAACTGTTGGGCTCTAGTGGGCGCATCCTAGTCGGCCTGATAGTCGCTTTGATCGCCATCCTGTCAGCAACCGGCATCGTTTTATTTTGGAATGATGAGGGGCTGATCAAGAGGCAAGAGGTTGTGATGCTGATTCTTCACTTCATGAATCTGGCAATGTATGGCGGAATGTGCGTTAAAACCGTAGCCAAGACACTAGCTAAGACGTCGGGCTCGAGTAGCTCGGACGCCTAAATAAAGCCAAGTGTGGCCTTGTGCGACAAGCCGAAGCCAATCCGAAGGCGCGTTCGATCGCCTCCCGGTCGGGTTGCTTGGCTGTCATAGTGAATACCAGTTGATTACAATTCCGGTAATTTGCCTTGGTCGGCATTAACTCAAGACTGGAGTTCTAGAAAAATGGTGCCTGTTACTGACAGAGGAACCGCCACCATGCCATGCAGGGTGGGGGGAGTGCTCAACGCAAACGAAGCTGACGTAATACTCATACTGTCCGCCGCCTCCGCGACGCAATTCGCTCACACGCATTTCCTCGACGATCAGATGCTGGGGCCGGATCCAATTAAGCTTGCGCGCTTTGAAGCGTTTCTAGCAGATGACTCGTCGCCAGCTGTGCGAATGCCTGTGATTTTCTCCAAGTCTAATCTTGGCATTATCTTCGAGGGTGGTCGCCATAGGACAACCGTTCTAGCGGGCCGGCACTCCACGGTTCCGATTCTCACCAAGGAAAGCTTGGCAATCGCTCTCCAAGCCCACTGGGGCAGTAAGAGCATCGCTCAGAAAGAGTACGATTTTTCTCAGTGCAAGATCGCGCACTTCGTAGGACATCCGTAGCCAGATACGGCTATTTGGCTTTTTAGCCATGGTATGCGGCGGCAGTCAAGGGCGCCTCAGCTGAAGGGATCAGAGGGCTTGGCGATAGAGCGCACAAACCACATGAAGCCCTGCTGCAGATTGGTCTTGGCCAAGGCCAGCAGGCGCTGGTCAACGCCTTCAATCTGACCGATCTGCTTAAACAGCTCGCCCGCATCAGCCTCCAGGGCCTTGATCGAGTTCATGCCGTCGATCTCGGACTGGGTTAGGTCGCGGTAGCCGGTGATCTTCTTGTGCTGGTTGTCCATGACGATGCCTCTCTGCGATTGGTCAGGCGAAGGTGTAGGCCAGGACGCACAGAGCGATGACCGCAAGCGCGGCCCAGCCCAGAGCTGCAATGCCCTTCGATGAATTGGTTTTGGCTCCCATCGGGGAATCCTCAGTCAGTGCGCGCCACAAAACGCTACTTGCCATTTCGTGGCGCGGCAGATCAGAAGGCCTTCTGCACCAGGGCGATCAGGTGGTCCCACTCAGCTTCCACGTCGTGGCCTAGGGCAACCAGCAGCGCCTTCAGCTTGTCGGTGTCGGTGGTAGTGGCAGGTGTGGTGGTGACTTCAGGGGTTGGTTCAGCCATGACTGGCTCCTTCTTGGTGGTGAGCCCGGTGAACCAGGCAATGAGTGTTTTCATTTGTGCTGCCCTCGGCGCTCGATCTTGCCCGGGCCATAGCGGTGGTCGCAGCCCATGCAGTGCTCGCAGTTGAGTGTGCGGCAGAGCCAGGCCTTGACCCGCTGCCACCAGGTGACCATGAAGATGTGGCGCACTCCAGCCAGGGCCAGCGACAGGTGGAGCGTCAGCCCGGCACTGGTCGGCCCGAAGAAAATGTTCTGGTCACGGGTGAACACGACGTAGCCGCTGATGGCTATCGCTGAATAGATGACCTTTCCCAGGATGCCGTCCCGCACCTTCCCGCTCAGCACGCACCAGGTGGCCCACAGCGCGATAAGCGCGCAAGCGATGGAGTTGATCAGTTCGAGGTTCATGGTGGGTTGCCTCCCCCGAACCTCTGGCGGATGAATGCCCACAGGTCGGCGGTTTTAATGGCGCGGTTGATCGCGGCCATGAGAGAGCCACCGAAGGTACCCAGGAGAAAACCGACACCGGCGACATTGTTGGGCTCGGTAACCCCGAGGTAGGTGCTGACCATGCCTGTCAGGTACAGGGCGCAAGCGACGCCGGTGATCAGGAAGATCGCCCAGGCGCGCCAGCTGGTCAGGTCGTCTTTGTGCCACCAGCTGGCGACAATGGTGCCGACGAGCCCGGCGAAGAGCCAATCGAGCTTGTCGAGCAGGCGGTGAAAGAACTCCATGCGCTCGACTCCGTGGTGTGCATGTTCGAAACACGAACAAAAGTGTTGTATTAAAACAAAAGTGTTGTAGAATGAGCTCATCCAAACAACGAGGCGAGGTGATGAAGTTCAGCGAGTTCAGACGATGGTTGAAGGCCCAAGGGGTGACCTTCGAAGCAGGCAAGGGAAGCCACTTCAAAGTCACCGCCCCAAACGGCAAAAGGACAACCTTCGCGGATCACGGAAGCAAGGAAATGTCCGAACCGACCCGCAAGGCGATCATTAAACAACTGGGGCTCTGAGAGCCCCCTTCGCCTTTCTGACTGCTGGACGATCACCTCCAGGGAGTGACCATGTACAACTACGCAATCCGCTTCGAGAAAGACACCGCGCCGGGCTTGGCCGTGTACTGCCGTGACTTGCCGTTGCTCAACAGCTACGGGGACGACGAGCAGCACGCGGTGAGCGAAGCCGTGGACGCGATTGAGACCACGCTGTCGATCTACGTCGATGAAAGAAAGCCGATCCCAGAGGCAACCCCGCCGCAAGAAGGCGAGCGTGTTATCTACCTGCCAGCCGTGACCGTGGCCAAGATCGTGCTCTGGAACACCATGATGGAGCGAGATATGCGCAAGGCAGATCTGCGCCGCCTCTTGGGGGTGCACCAAGTGCAAGGGGATCGCTTGGTCGACTTCCTGCACACATCAAAGATGGAGCAGGTTGAAGCAGCGCTGGCCGCCCTGGGTAAACGGCTAACGATTGCAGTTGAAGCAGCCTGATTTGGCCGCCCATGTTCGGGGATAGAACCTCCCCGCTCCTGCAGTCTGAAGCAAATGACTCTGGGAAATCGCCCGGGTAGACGATTTCCTCAGCCTCACTCAAAAAGCCCGGCGCTTGGTCCGGGCTTTTTTATTCCAGGCGCAATCAGCAGGGCGAGAGGCCGTAGCTCTCTGGCAACGGCTTGGCCGAGGTCATCACGAAGTGGTTGCTGGATGCGCGCAGGTTCGACTTCAGGGTTTCACCGGCGGATTCGCCACCCGTTCGCCACTGGGCCAGGGTCAGCGCCAGGCGGGTCGCCTGGGCGCCGTACAGATCACCGACAGAGGCCAGCACACGGGCCATGGCATAAGCCGGTCGGTCTACGGTCAGCACATCAGCGAACGCGGACGAGCCAAAGCAGGCACACAGCGCCAGGGCGCAGTACTTGAGGTATCGCATCATCATGGGGAGCTCCAGGAGGGAAGGTCCGCGTGTGCGGGCATTTGGCGTTGGTTGATGTGGCTGGCAAGGCAGGATTCGAACCTACGACCACCCGGTTAACAGCCGGGAGCACTGCCGCTGTGCTACTTGCCAATCTGGTACCGCCACGAGGACTCGAGCCCCGAGCCATTCGCTTACAAGGCGACTGCTCTACCGCTGGAGCTATGGCGGCAAATAGGTCAGCCCCCGCTGCACTCCCAGCTCGGAGCAATGGGTGTGGAGGGGCTGAAAACGAAAAAGCCCAGCACGATAGCTGGGCCTTGAAATAGGTGCGCGGTCTCTCCCGCCGTCCGCCAAAGGCGTAACCAGCGCCGACGCCCCAATGCATCGGTCTCGCCAGTTAGGCCACGCGCAGTCCCTGAGGTAGCAATGGAAAGGACTCGCGGGCAGCCGGTGTTTTTCCGTGTCACGGCACTACCGGCTGATCCGTGTCCAGGCGCTCCCTTTCGGGCCACCCTGGCTGTGGTGCGCTACAAAATCGAGGTATAAAAAAGCCCGGCGGGCGGCCGGGCTCTAGAATCAACTTCGCCTCTAGGGCTCAGGATGTTCGCTTGAAATAGAATTGGTGGCATCAACGTCGGCCATATCCTCGTCGACTGGCGCTTCGTCATCAGTGGCAAGCGGGACTTCAGGCTTATCCCCTTTCGGGCCATGAGCTGTTTCGTTATCCGCGCTTCCCCCGATGCCCTGCTGCTGGGATATGTTGCCTGGGGCGTTCTCGTTAATTTCCATGGTCACCTCCGCTTTACGCGTGGATGTACGCGTCTACTTGGGACGCAGCACGGAAAACAGAGTGCCTGACGATAGACGAACGGCGGACACAAAAAAGCCCGATGCGATGATCGGGCTCTTTGCGTTTGCCAAAGGCAAAAATTTAAATATGGCGAAATGATGCCGCCAGCCGTGCGGGAAGTCAACAACCAAATACACAACAGTACTCAAGTGGACCCACACGGACTGGAATGCGGCCCTTAGGCCGCTTCCTTCATCTCGTAAATTGCTGCCGCCACTGGGCTCAATGCCATCCGATCCAGGTCCTCGCAGCACTCGAAAGCGCGCTGCACAAACGGCTCCCAGTCGCGCGCCCAGGCGCATGACTCTAGGCGGCAACCCATCTCCGCGTACAGCCAGGCTCGGAACTTCTCTGGACTGGCCAGCGGGTCAACGTTGGCCGACTGCCCGCCCTGGTGCATGTATTGATAACGGCGCATCACGCCCTTCACGACGTACTCCAGCTTCTCGCGCTTGGCAGCGGTCATGCGTGGGGACTTGGCAACCACCAGGTTGAAGACGACCTGCTCCGCTGCCTCTCGGATATCATCAGCGCGGCGCCGGTCGGGCCTTGGGGCGTACATGAAGTCGCCGAATACACGCACCTCCGGGGAGAGCTTGGCGATCGCCGACTGAATCCAGCCGGCCACGGCGCCGTGAACTGCAGAATTTGCGGTCACGCCACGATCCGTGGTCTGCACCGCGGTGCCAAGCAGGCACTGCTGTTCCAGCCCAGAAAGCCCGCCACGGGTTTCCGTGTAGGTGCAGTCGTGCCAGGCCAACCGCGCGGAATTGATCTTCATGCTGCTTCCCCCTTCAGTGCGCGAATCTTCGCCCGGTACTCGGCCTTGATCGCCTTCAAGTCTTCAATGGTGTAACGCTTGGGCTCATGCGGCCCTTCAAGCCACTCAACCTTGGAGGCGCCGATGCGGGCCACCAGGGTAATGCGGTAGTTCACGATGTCGCCGGATTTGTGGTTGTTGCATGGCGCACATTGCTTGTGGACGTTCAGGGGCTCGAAGCGCAGCTCTGGGTTGGCGCCCACCGTGCGGTAGTGGCCAGCGTGATATTGGCCTTCGTGGTGCCGGCCGCAGCTCACGCATGGCAGGGTGGCGTCACGCAGCCTGATCCACTCGTTGAACACGGTCTGAGCTTCACGCATGTGGTCGGCGCGCGTCTTGACCCGCTCCTTCGCCGCACGCAGTTCCTTGCGCCCGATCTCGGCCAGCGACTTTCTCGCCCTTTCCTGGTTCACGTCCTTGATGGCCAGACCACAGGCTGGGCTGCACACCTTTTGGCCCAGACGCTGCGGGATGAACTTGGCAGCGCAGGCAGCATTGAGGCACTTCTTGGCCTTTGGCGGTTTAGCTGCGATCACGAATACCGCCCTCCCCAGTGATCCTTAGCTGTCCAGCGCACCTGGTGCTCGCCACCAAATGCCTCGATCCAGTCCAGAAGCTCGGCGCACTGCTTCACGGAGAGCTTCGAGGTGCGCTCGTAGACGACGTCGAAGCCGTGCCCGTCGAGCGCCGGTATCATCTGCGGGCGCTCGCCGGCCTCGCGTAGCCAGGCGGCGGTTAGCAGGCGCTTCCAAATCAGTACGTCCCACTTCTTGCCGGCGTGCTCGACCTGGTTGGCGATATCGGTCAGCCGGGCGTGAAGCAACTTGTTCTGCTCCCCGCTGCGGTCTAGGTCCTGGATGATGATCTTCTTGGGCTTTGAGAAGTCCGTGCCGTCCAGGAAGCCGTTCAGCCGGCTTGTGTCATCACGGCTGCGCATCACGATTTCAGCCATGGCTACGCACCCCCGATGCTTTTCAGAATTGACTGGAGCTGCTTCAGCTTGTCGAGCGATTCGGCATTGCCTTCACGCTCAGCCTCGACCGACAGCGCCACCTCCTCGATGCGGCCGGCCAACTTGCGCAGACGGTTACCGATCTCGTCGGCCAGGCTGACGACCTCGCCCGACAGCAAAGCCAGCGCATCCAGGGCGCCGACCTGCGGCTTCTTGATCGACACCACGGTGTCATTGGCTACTTTCGGCATGGCCGGCTCCTTCTTGGCTTTTGGGGAAAACGCATCGCGCTGGAATTTGCCACCGACCGGCTCACGGATAATCCCAGCGTCCTTCAGCTCGCCCAGGGCACGACGTATCGCATAGCTCGATACGGTGGTGGAATTGGCGGCCATGGCCGCGTTGTGGATGTCGTGAGTGCTCCAGCTGTCCTGGATTGGGACGTGCAGGAACACCTTGCGGGCGATTGATGATTGGCCGGCCAGCAGCTGGGCGACGCGGGATTCGGACATGGTCATGCAGCACCCCGCTCAGATTTCAATTCAGCGAGCGCGGCACGGAGCTTGCGCTTACGCAGGTAGGTATCGACCCGGTCAGCCTGGGCCTTCTTGCGCCGGGCTTTCTCGGCTGCGGCTTTGCCCTTCTTGATCTCAGCGCGAACCGCTTCGAGCTTATGGCTGATGCCTGGCGAGGCCGGGCGAACATCGCCACTGAGCAGGCCAGCGATAGCCAGGCCGTCCTGGGTGATCGCCGTCGGCGCAATCGCCATGTCTTCCAGGTAAAGCGCCGCCCGCTCAGGCGGCATGAGCTTCAGGTGCACGGCGGTTTCAATCGCCACGGCGCGGCCTTGCGGGTCCTGGCCGAGGGAGACGGACCAGTTCACGGCCTTGGCCTCGCCGCGCGCCAGCGTTACCAGGCGTTCGTAAGCGCTCATGAACGCCATCCGGGCACCCACCTTGTCCCGGGCCTCGAAGATCGCGCTGGCCGCGGTCATGGCCGCGCGGATCTCATCGGTAAGCACCACGGTCTCGCGCTCGTCGAACGCAGCCATGGCGATGCCCCATGCCTCATCCTTGCCTGGCCGGCCATCTGCCGCCTGGGCGTGCTTCAGGATCGCGGAGACGGTCAGCCGCCCGCCTTCCATGCGGCAGTTGCGCAAGGCGGCGGTCAGCACGGGCTCGTCGTAGTCACGCAGGTCGTCGACCATGAGTAGTGCTGCGCCCTGGGTGAGCTGCTGCCCCATCGCCTCTGCGGTGGCGAACAGAGCGAGCAGCAAGCGGTCTTGCTGGTCGTTATTCAGCATGGCCGGCCGCCCTCTTCGCTCGTAGCGCTTCTAGTGCCTGCTCGGCAGCGCTGAAGTTGGCCTGGGTCTGCTCGATCTGGCGGGCAGTCGTGCCGTTGACCTGGCGGTTGGTCGCCCACTGGGTGTGGTAGGCCTCGGCCTTTGCCAGCAGGTCACCAATGCCGTGGCAGCCGTTGATCAGGCGTGAGTCGTTGATGCTCAGGAAGTACGCTGCGACGTGGTGGGCAACACCGCCGCCGAGGCGGTCGACCAACTGGCCCACCTGCCCCGCCACCTTCGCATTCCACACCGGCCAGGCGTCGTAGCGCTTGCGGTAGGCCATGGCGTAGTTGGCCCAGGCCTTGAAGGTTTTGCAGGACTGGTCTTTGGGGCCAGGCATATCGGCGGGGATTTCGCACCGGGGCTTGTCGCTGGAAACCAGAACCAAACCGGCAGGTTGCGACGGCGCAGCCGGGGCGGCTTGCAAGTCCTGACTGGTACCCTGATTGGTATCCTGATTATTGGTATCCTGATTTGTCGGAGATTTTTCCGACCCTTGCTCGGATTTTTTTCCGACCTTGCTCGGAGATTTTTCCGAGGTAGATCGGATTTTTTTCCGACCCTTGCTCTCTGGTGGGGTCGGATATTTTTCCGACCCATCCACTTTTTGGTTCCACTCCGCAGCTTTCGCGGTCAGGCGGAACAGCGTGATGTTGGCGTTGCTGGACAGCTCGATCAGGCCGGCCGCGTCCAGAGCCTTCAGCAGCCGGTAAGCGGTGTCGGGCCGATCAGTCAGCAGCGGAAGCTCTTCGACGATCTTCGCCTTGCTCAGGGCGAAGTAGATCCCGTCGTCAGTCTTCACCGCCTTGGTCCAGCTTGGGCAGCCATAGACGAAGGCGAACAGCAGGGCCTGCTGAGCATTGAGCCCCCACTCCAGCGCCTTCACCTGGTTGATAGTCACAGTGAACTGCATGTCAGGCCTTTTCGACCAATTTGGCCAATTCGAGGAAGCGATCCACGTACCAGTGCGGCTGCGTTTCGCGGGGGGATTGAGGGCTGGTCAGGTTTTTGCCATAGCGCAGCCCCCGGTCGGTGACGCACCAGAAATCGACGACCACCTGCCGGGAGTTCTTGCGCTGCATGTTCTTGAGGTAACCGTGGGCAGCAAGAGCGCGGTTGAAGGCAGCGGCCGTGCTGGCAATGCCGTGATCCTTAATCAACGCTGTCACCGCCTTGGTGGCCATGCTGGAACCGCCGGTGGCGTCCGGCGCGGCGTCCACGGCGTAGCCTGGGAGGAATTTAGGGTCCAGGCCATTGTTCTCGGCGATCTTGGTCAGCATCTGCATCTGGCAGGACGGCGCGGGCTTCAGCAGGCGCGTGAAGCACTCCATGATGGCGATCTCTCCGACCACCTTGGTGCCGTTGGCCATTGCTGCCTGGCGCGCCTGAAACTGCCCTTCCAGCTCATGCCAGCGGCGGATCACCTTCATGCGCAGACCTGCGCTGTAGCCGGTCAGCAGGCAGTCGGTGTGCTCACGATCCAGCAGGTACTGGATCTGCTCCCGGTTACGACCGTCCAGGTAGATGTCCTCAAATTTGAGTACATCAGCCTTCAGCTCTTTGAGCATGGCGACAATGTCGCGCTTCACGTTGTCGTGGCGCTTACCAGTGACGCTGGCGATTTCCCGCGACGACATCGTGCGCGCCACGTTTTCGAAGCCGCCATTTCGTGGCGCGGGCTGGGTATTGATCGTGTGGTTCTGTGTGTGCATACTTACCTCACTCGTTACAGCATCAAGCCGGGCCGCAATCCCGGCTTTTTTGTGTCCGTAATTCAGGCCGCCTTCACTGAGGCCGCCATCACATCAAGGCTCTGGCGTACGTGGTCGATCTCGACCTTGATCTGCGCCTTCTCGAATGAGCTGACGTGGTTGTCCTCCAGGGCGCTGTGCACGGCGATGGTCAGGTCAGCAACCTCCTTCCCCACGTTGATCAGCGAGGCAGTCAGTGCCTGCGGCTGAGGGGTGGCACGAGCGACCAGGCTGAAGCCGAACGCATCAGCCAGGGCAGCCAACGGGCGCATGTCGCCGGTGTGCAGCAGGACGCCAAACAGGTGTTCGATGGTCAGGTGGTGCGCTTCGTTGTCGGGGTTGGCACGCTGCAGCAGGCCGACATGGGGAACGCCCATCTTTGCCGCCAGCGCCTTGGCTTCGTTGTCGAGAACAGCGGCCTGGCAAGCCCTCAGGAAATCTTCCATTCGTAAAACCTCACTTCTGTTTCCGTGGTGGCCTTGGGCCTACTCGCCGAAAATGTGCCTACTGAAACTGATCAGGGATGGGTCCCATGACCGAGCAATCCGAACTCCAGGGCGAGATCGCCGCCCTCTGCTGCTTCATGGCCGCCGTGGCGTCCATCCTTCCGTTGTCTTGCCAGCTCAGGCTGTGGCCAGCTTTCGAGCAGCGCGCAGAGGCAATGCGGAAGCGGTTGGGGCCTGGGGTGTTGCGGGGCTTCGAAGAGGCGACGGTGTCGCTCAGCTCGAAGCGCCAGGGGCTGGGTTAGGCGGCGCCGCGAAGCACCTTGTGCGCGAGGTCAACGAGATCAGGCCGCAGACCGGCGATGGTGATCTCCCCCGCCGAAGCGTCTTGAAGGCGCTCAGCCAGTTCGGCGGAGGCTTTACGGTGACCACCTGCGAGCTGCCACAGGTGGCCGACAGTGGTCTTTGCGGCTGCCGCAACGTCCTGGCGCCGAACATTCGTAGCGTTGGCCAGCCAATCGCGAAGATGGTCATTCATGGTTTTCTCCTTACACATGGACAGAATTTAGCTTAGGGCTAATTTCAGAGCAAGGAAATAATTTAGCTATGGGCACATTTAGCAAACAGCTAAACGCTGGCATGCTTGCGCGCATGGATATTTACGCGATTCGAAAACACAACCTGGTGAAGCTGATTGGCAACCAGAGGAAGGGGGCGTGCGCTGAGCGCTGGGGGATGGCGCCTGCGCACCTGAGCCAAATCCTTTCCGACAAGACGGCTAAGAATTTGGGCGACGACGTGGCGCGCCGTATCGAGAGCGTGGAACGTTTGCCGCGGGGTTGGTTTGATTCGATTCCGCAGGACGAAAGTGTCGGAGCTGTGGTGCCCCACACGCCAACCGCCACCAATGAAGATGCGCCGGTCGCTTCTGCTGCCGCCCTGGTAAAGCAGATGCTGGCCAAGCAAGGCAAAGGGCTGTCAGCCGAAGCGCGCGCCCGCCTCCTCGCGGCAGCCGACGAGCCAGCGGAAAGCAACGTCATCGCAGCCGACTTCTCCCGCCCCGGCCAGGTCGGAGACGAGGTGTGGATTGCCCACTACGACGTTCGCGCGGCGATGGGCGGCGGCCAGGTGCCGCACGATTACCCAGAAATGCTCCAGGACATCCGCGTTAGCCCCAGGCATCTACGTGAAATGGGGGTCGAGTTCAAAGAGCACTTCCACCTGAAGATGGTCACCGGCTGGGGCCAGTCGATGGCGCCGACGATCAAGCACCGCGACCCGCTGCTGGTGGACGTGAGCATCCGGGAATTCGTCGGAGACGGGATCTACCTGTTCTCCCACGGCGACCTGCTGTACATCAAACGCCTGCAGAAGAAAGGCAAGGATCATTTCAAGATGATCTCGGACAACACCAACCACCCGCCGGAGGATATCCGCGTGGATGACACCTTCATCCAGGCACGGGTGCTGCTGGTTTGGAATGCACATTTGGTCTAGAGGGTATCAAGCGTAATAATTAGTCGCATTTAAGGGCGCCCTTCGGCGGAATTCATGATGCGCTGCTTGAGAAAATATACGTAGGGACATATATTGTACGAGCTAGTGATCCACAATGACGCGGCCGGAGATCTTCGCTCCATCGCAGCTCGAGACAGGGAGGCCGCCATCATGCTAGGTCGCTTTCTAGGTCAGCTGCGTGCGGACCAAGATCTTCTGGACAGGTTGACCCAAGATCGGTACGGGGGTCGTCCCGCGCGTCCGGTACCTAAGAACGCTGATTTTAACGTAAGCGCTTGGGGTGCTGCACAGACGGTTGGCATGAATCTTTGGCGTGTGCGGCCGTTCAAAGAGGATATATGCGGGTACAGGATCGTTTACGCATTTCGGCCAACTGACGACAAATATATTGTGCTAGCAATCGCTGAAAAAGCGGAGCACGGAGCTGAAAAGGACAATAGGTTTGACTATGAACTTAGCCACGAAATCGCAATTCGCATTACAAGATCGTACGCAGCTCTCGACTACTGAGCAGAGCACTATCGCGCAAGCAGGTTCAAGCGCATTCACTGTGACGGCAATAGAAGTTAAACTCGTATCGTCTAGCCTCGCAACCGCGCATACTGACTTTGACGACTTCATGACTGAGCTTGAGGCTGACTCTTCTAATTCAGATAGCTTTATCAAGGCAGGCAACTGGATAGCCGAAACGTTTTATGGTGAGGACGGCCTTACTCTGAAGACAGCTAGACTTCGCAGAGGCTTATCTCAAAAACAGCTGGCGGAGATGACAGGGCTTACACAGCCATATATTTCTACTATCGAAAAAAATGGCGCTGATGTTCTGCTCAGCACCGCAAACAAAATATGTATTGCGCTTGACATACCGCTTGAAAACTTGACGAGCATGATGGAGCGGCAGCGAAATATAAATATCAAGGACAAACCATGAGCCGTTTCGCCTACGCAAGCTTCTGCGATGATGTGCGCCCAGAGATCAACAATAAATTCTCGCTCATGGGGCTGTATGCCGCCGATATGATTTTTGGAGACTTCCCTACAACTCTGCCAAAAATGTGTGTAATCATGCACATAGTTACAAGCGTAGACAAACCATTTCAAGAGATTGTTTGCGCTGGTCGTTTTCAAGATAATGAAGTTTTTAAGATTCATTTGAAAACTTCTAATCTAGCACTGGGCCAGCCTGGAGTTATTTTGGAATGCGGCCATCAAAGGCTTCGAGTTCAATCGATGGCCACCATAGCTCCTGCAACATTCACATCTCCCGGATTATTCGAAATTGAAATAATTGCCGACGGAGAAAAAATATACTGCCCAGGAATAGCGATCTCCAAGGTTCCTGAGGGCATGACACTAGTCTCCTAGGGCCGGAGTTAACAGGGTTTCAGATTCTAAAATAGACTCTGCGAGCGACGAATAAGCTGATTCAAAATTCGATGAGAAGCCCGCTGCTGAGCGGGCTTTTTTATGTACGCTCAGAAAGGCACTGCCTCCTCCTCCTCTGACCTATCCCAAATAATCGCTTGGTCTTCAGCCACGGCCGCCGCCGTCGGCTCATCGCTTTCCTGGGCCTCCCACTTCACAGTCACCGAGCCATCGTCATGGAAAGTCAGGTCGATGCCATCCGTGCTTGCCAGCACCTCCAAAATCGCATCCCAGTCTTCCTGGGCGTCCGTGTCGAGCTGATGGATCGTCACCCAGCGCTGAACCTGAGCTAGTGGATGATTGATCATTGCGGACACCCTCAGCCCCAGCCGCTCTGCACCGGTCATTTGTTGACGTTGCGCCGGTGCCTTCTGCGCCATTCCCATACCGCTCTCCTTAAGCTGTATATTTGTACAGTATTAGCACAAGCATAGCGCAATGCTAAATGACCGGTAAAGGTATCCGTTTGGTAGACTTACGGTTTAGAGACAGGGAGGTATTTATGAGATTTGTATCCGTTTTCGCACTGATCACGTGCGCCTTGGCGGGGCCAGCGCTCGCCGGTCAGATCAGCGAAAAAGTTGACCGATTCAAAGGCACCAAGACCGTGTCCTGGGAGTCGTTTAAAGACCCTGGGCGTGGCTACTCCCTCAACGTGTACGCGCATTTCGCGAAATCGAACAACCCCAAGCCGTTTGGCTACTACGCCCTGCTCGTCCCGCCACCTGGCACTGCGTCGTTCACCGATTGCCACCAAAACGACTGGCTCATTGACGGGGCGCCAGCACCGGAGCTAGCGAGCGCGTACCGGGCCTCGGGCAATTCGCAAATGTTCAGGGTTGAACTGGGGCGATCGACGCTGGAGAAAATCGCGAGCGCCAAATCCGTCGAGGTCAAAATTTGCAATACCGAGGCTGAGATCAGCGGCGCCGACATTGCAGGGGTGCGCCAGCTGCTGCATGCCACGGAGTAACCCCCCACATCCACTGAAGCCCGCCAAGTGCGGGCTTTTTCATGCCCGGCTAAATTTATTTAGCTTTGAGCTATTGACGACGCTTTAGCTTGTGGCTAAATTTACCTCAACGCCAGCGACAACGGCGCCAGGGCCTGAAGCGGCCTGCCGCTCTTTAACAACCCGCGCAATACGAACAAAGACGGCACCGCCTCTACGGCGACCGGAGATCAGATAGCCCCGAAAGGCTACCAACGCGAGGCCCACCTCGACGGCTGACTAGAGCGAAAGGCTCGAACCGAGTGAATGACCCGCTACGCGGTGCCAGCGGAACCGAACGATTTACTGAAGCGCCTGGGCGACCGGGCGCTTTGGAAATCCACCGGGAGCAGCACCATGAACAAAGAAGAAATTTACGACGAACAAATCAGTCCGCTGATGCAAAACATCATCTCCATTTGCCGTGAGCACGGCATTGCAATGATCGCCAGCTTCAACATCGCTCACGACGGTGAAGGCCCGAACGGCGAAGATTGCTCTCGCCTGACCTGCACTTCTCATTTGCCAGATGGTGAAGGGGATTTCGACGACCGATTCAGCAAAGCGGCAGTGGCGATCCAGCGAAGCGCTCCGCACCACATCGGCATGAGCATCACTACTCAGCATGCCAACGGCTCCAAGACCCTCACCGCCGTTATCTGAACAGCCCCCAGGCTCTCCCCCGAGAGCCCATCGATAACCCCTTTCGCACAACGATAGTTGGACGGCAGCCACCGTCGCGAGAGGGGTTATCGATGCGGATGAATGCGCAGGCTGATGCGCAGAAAGGAATGCCCAGCGGCACACGATGCTATCCGACAGCGCCTTAAGTGGGGCTGACAGCAGGGGCCGCTAAGCCGGAGATCAGCACCGGCCATCTGCACCGTAGCAACGCAAAACCGTATGAGCCCTGGCGGAAGGCGTGGGAGGTCTAGCCCACACGACCAGAAATGACGGTGACAGTGAGCGGGATAGACCGACCGAGCGGGAAAGGCCCGCCCGATCACCTCGAAAGAGGCTGCATCGGTAGAGCGCCTCGAATCGTCCGGATCAAATGTCGTTACCGGCGAGACGCTCTACCGATGCAGATGCACGCCCAGGCTGATGGGCAGGTTTGAAAACAAACAGTTCCCGAGAGTGAGCGCTGACCGGCTAAGTACTATTTTATGCCCGCGCGGTACCGGCTCGTAATAACTGGCATTGCGGTAGCCGAAAGGCGCTGACCGCGGCATGACTCTCAAGGCGGAGATCAGCACCGTCCTTCTGCATCACCCCTTCCCCGAACCCTCCAGACAGCTCCCTCCCCGCGCCCAACGGCAACCAGCGGGACGAAGGTGGCTGTCTTGAGGGTTCTGATAACGAGGATTCAGCGATGCCTAAAATCATCGACGTGATAATTACACCGCAAAACCAGACGTTCCTGCTCCTGGACCAGATGCCCAGCCTAGTTTACGTGCGCAACGGCAGCCTGCTGACCGCCAACGATGGCGGCTTCTACGACTTCATGAAGATCGTGCCGGGCTCGAAGGATGCCTTTGCCGGTCGCGCGTTCACTATCCGCCTTGCGGATGGCTCGGACTTTGAGTGCACCGGCCAGGTTTGGAGCTGCGGTGGTAGCCCAGGCGTCCAAACTCTCCAAGTTGGCGTAGGGACTATTGAATCGCTCAGTCGTTGCTACGTGTTTTCCTCTGCCACTGTCGATGTGGCATTGATCAACGAGTGGCTCGCAGAGAACAAGCCAAGCCGCCGTTACTACAAGTATGACAAGCGCGAGACCGTGGAGTATTGGGACGCGCTGTGGCGGCGAGAGAAATGGGGTGACAAAGTTTCCCCGGCCCGCGCCAGAACGCTGCGCAAGCGTGGCGTAACGATCTTCCGACACGACGGCTCATCTCCGAGCTGGAGCCCTAGTTTTGAGCGCAAGAAGGCTCAAATTGCTGCATCCATGGCGCTCGACGCATAACCAACCCCCTCGACCGCATCGGCAGGTGCCAGGCCAGTCTCACGGCTGGGTTTGGTCGCCCGCGCCTGGTATCTGACCAATGCGGTCCACGCCCTGGAGGCGATCATGAGCTACGAGATTATCGTGGAGGAGTACGTCCTCCAGGTTGAAATCACGCACTTTGAAAATATCCAAGCCCGGCCCGGTACCTGGGACAGCGACTGGGACAGCCAAGGAAGCCGCGAGCTGGAATTCAAAATCACCTCGGCTGCGACCTACAACGATGACGGCAAGCGCGTCGTGATGACGGACGTCGAGTTAATCGCCAAGTTTCACGCTCCGGCAATTGAGACCGCGCTCTGGCATGAGATCGACAGCCAGGCGCGACGCCGGAGGGTGGCATGAGCCGGGCGGCGAAGGCTGAGCGCTTCATAAGCAAGATCCTCAGCGAATACCCCAATTCGATATACCCGGCTATGACCGAGGCCGCGGCCCAATCCGCTATCGAACTTGCCTACCACCTGGGCGATATCGGTGACAAAAGCTACGACGACTTCAACCAACGTCTGCGGCGGATGACCGACCGCAAAGGAGTTGCGGCATGAGCACAGCAGCTGTGAAAACGCTGATCGACGAGCAGCTAGACGATATCGAGCGCCGCATCGCCATCCTGGGCTTCGGACTTCCCTTCAATGAGGTGATCGGTCAGCCGCGGGAGATGCTGGTGTGCGACCTGAAACGCCGCCTCGCGCCTAGCATGAAGGGGCGCCGAATTGTCGTGAGGGTTCGGCCGTGAGCTTCTACGAGGACAATGTCGACGACGGTAGTCACTGCATGTCTTGCTGCCAGCCAATCGGTGATAGCTGCGGCTACCCACGGGCTTGTGGTGAGTGCGGCGGCGAACCTGAAGGGCCAAACGCTCCAGGGCATAAAAAACGCGTGAAAGCCGAAGCCATGGCCCGGTTCCAAGCTTGGCTGGGCAATACCGGCGTCGAGCATACGAAGCACAACAACGGCTTCCATGTCGTGCTCAGGCTTCCCGATGGCCGCATGATCGACTGCTGGCCCAGCACCCGAAAATGGCAGTTGCGAGGACAAAAGATCAGCCGTAGCGGCAAGGCGCTCCACGACCTGGTGCGCCAATCGCTGAGGCCATGGTCATGACCGCCCGCCAGCGCGCCAAACGCATTGCCTTCCTTCGCGGCTCCTTCATCACCCTGACCCTGTGCACGCTCTGGCTGATCGCCAGCGCCTACGCAGACCGCATCGCTTCGTGAGGTGACCATGAGCGACGACAAAATGCGCACCGAGTTTGAGGCGTGGCTACCAACAGTGACCACGGTGGCCAGGGACCGGCGCGGGGATGGCTACCTCGATAATTACGTAGGCCTGATGTGGGAAACCTGGAAAGCCTCCCGCGCCGCGATTGTGGTTGAGCTTCCGCCTTCTCCAGATGTGCCGGAGGATCCAGAAGACGCCTTCGACGATAGCCACATGGACGCCTATCACTCCGCCGTACAGATGCGCGAAGGCTGCTCCAAAGCAATCACGGCAGCCGGCCTGAAGGTGAAGCCATGATCGCCCTCCTCTGGTTCTGCTACGCCTACAACGTCAAGTAACCCCCTTCCCCTATCTATCGCAGCGCCCCGCATGGAGCGCGAGGATTTGCCGTGAGCGCATTAATCAAGCAGGCCGAGCACATGCCGGCCGTATCCGAAGAAACGCTGGTCCAGGTGCTCAGCGGAAGCCTCTACCCTGGCGCCGCGCACAACTCGGTCGTCATGGTGCTGGCCTACTGCAAGGCCGCTCAGCTCGACCCGATGCTGAAGCCGGTGCACATCGTTCCGATCTTTCAAAAAGGTCGCGGGATGGTCGACACGGTGATGCCCGGCATTGGCCTGTACCGTATCCAGGCGGCACGCACCGGCCAGTATGCCGGGATCAGTGAGCCCGAATATGGGCCCCCGATCACTGCAACCCTGGGCGGCGTCGAGGTCACCTACCCGGAGTGGTGCCGAGTGACCGTGAAGCGCCAAATGAGCAACGGCTTGGTCGCTGAGTACACCGCCAACGAGCGGTGGCTGGAGAACTACGCCACGTCCAGCAAGGACACTGCGGCGCCCAACGCCATGTGGAAGAAGCGCTCATACGCCCAGCTGGCGAAATGCGCGGAGGCCCAGGCGCTACGCAAGGCTTTCCCCGAGGTCGGATCGGCGCCCACCGCCGATGAGATGGAGGGCAAGGTCTTCGATGAAGGCCCCCGCGAGGTCCATGTGCAGCGCCAGCCTGAGCCTGCTGCGGAACAGCTACCTCCCTACCCCAACGACAAGTTCACCGAAAGCCTGCCGACATGGCGCGGGATGGTCGAGGCCGGGCGGTCTTCGCCAGAACACCTTATTGCCAAGGTCAGCAGCAAGTACTCACTTACCGCTGAGCAGATCACCGCCATTAACCAGCTCAAGCCCATCGAAGGGGAAACCGCATGAAAATTCATCACGTAACCCAAGGCTCGGCCGAATGGCACGCCCTCCGCGCCAAATACAACACCGCATCCGAAGCGCCGGCCATGATGGGTGCTTCGAAGTATCAGTCGCGCACTGAACTGCTGAACGCCAAGAAAACCGGCATCGTGCCGGAAGTCACCGCTCAGCTGCAGCGAATCTTTGATCGTGGCCACGTCACTGAGGCTCAGGCTCGCCCATTGGCTGAGGATCTCGTTGGTGAAGACCTGTTTCCTATCGTGGCCACTGAGGGCAACCTTCTGGCCTCAATGGACGGCGCGACGATGCTTGGCGATACGCTGTTCGAGCACAAGCTGTGGAATGAGAGCCTGGTTGCCCAGGTGCGCGCCGGCGAACTGGAACCCCACTACTACTGGCAGCTCGAGCAGCAATTGCTGGTCGGTGCGGCAGAGCGCGTGATCTTCGTCTGCTCGGACGGCACCCCGGAAAACTTCGTCCATATGGAGTACCGAGCTGTGCCGGGCCGCGCCGAGCAGCTGATCGAGGGGTGGAAGCAGTTCGAGCAGGATCTGGCCAACCACCAGGTCGTCGAGGTCGTCGCAGAGGTCGTCGGAACGGCACCGGAAAGCCTGCCAGCGCTGCGCATTGAAGTGACCGGCATGGTCACCGCCAGCAACCTCGAGCAGTTCAAGGCCCACTCCCTGGCCGTGATCGGCGCCATCAACACCGACCTGCAGACCGACCAGCACTTCGCTGACGCGGACAAGACGGTCAAATGGTGCGGCGAAGCAGAATCGCGGCTGGCTGCCGCGAAGCAGCATGCGCTCAGCCAAACCGAGTCGATCGACCTGCTGTTCCGCACCATCGATCAGATCAGCGAGCAGGTCCGCGCCAAGCGCCTGGAGCTCGAGAAGCTGGTGAAAGCCCGCAAGGTCGCCATCCGCGACGAGATCGTGATTACCGCCGCAAAGGCCCTGCACGAACACGTCGAGAAGATCAACGCCTCGTTCGCCGGCAGGGTCCGCATGCCAGCGGTACCGGCCGACTTCGCCGGCGTCATCAAGGGCAAGAAAGGCATCAAAGGCCTGCGCGACGCAGCAGATACCGAACTGGCCCGCGCGAAGATCGAAGCCAGCCAGATTGGCGACAGTATCCGCGCCAATCTGCAGAGCCTGGACACGCTGGCGAAAGATCACCTGTTCCTGTTCAACGACCTGCAGCAACTGGTCATGAAGGCCAATGACGACCTGGTCGCTCTGATCAAGGTGCGCATCGACGAGCACCAGAAGGCTGAAGAAGAGCGGCTGGAAAAGCAGCGCGAGGCCATCCGCCAGGAAGAAGCGGCGAAACTTGCTGCCGCAGCCGCGAAGCCTGCGCCCGCGCCAGCCGCCGTAGCGGAACCGGTCAAGCCCTCCGCTGCGCCAGTGCGCCAGGTCGCACCGTCCGCCAAGGTCGCACCGAAGCCGACAAAGCTCGAAGCCCGGGTAACCGACCTGGAAGCATTGGTGCAAGCAGTCGCCGCCGGCCAGGTGCCTATCGCCGTTCTGACCGTCAACTGGGGCGCTCTCGACGCCATCGTGGAAGCGAAAGGTACCGAATTCAGCATGCCGGGGGTAACCCTGGAGCAGGTGGCAGCATGATCAGCCTCGAACTAAGCAGCGTCCGCGCGAAGGACGCCGACCGCGCCTGGCTTGCCCAGGCTGTGGCCGACTTCGAAAGCAAATCCAAAGTATTGACCGTGCTTCCAGTCGAAGCGCGCAACCTTGATCTGGAGACGGCCTTCAACGGGCGCACTCAGGGCGGCAAGAGCATCGCTCTCTGCCCCTCCTTGGAGGAGAAGGTCTCCGCCAGCGCTGAATCCATGACCATCACAGAGGCGGCGAAAACCTTCCACCTGAGCCAGAAGCACCTGGAGCGCATGGCAGCCCGCGGCGGCTTCAAGTTCAAGCGCGGGTATACCACCAACCCTTCCTACCGGGACGGCGACGCAATCATGGTTGAGCGCATCTGCGCGCTGCGGGATGTGGGCCTCAATAGGGCCCAGGCCCGTAACCAGATCGGCATGAGCTACGAGAAATTTCACCGCCTGCTCAGCGAGTACGCCATCAACTTCCCCAAGGTGCCCATGCGCCAGCGGAACAAGAAGGCGAAGGCGTGAACAGGCGCGAGTACATCGACCCTGTGTACTACGAGGGTCGATCTGGCCGCCAAGACCACACCAGCAAATACGCCTGCCCGTTCGGCTACCTGACCCGCAAGTGGTCCTGGTGGACGGCGGGCTGGAACGACATGGACATGGAATTACAGCTTGAAGCACAAGAACAGAGCGCAGCAGCGGCGGCGCCCGATGCAAATTCATTTGCCGCCTAGCGGACTGACGGAGGCCGTGCATGGCTTTGACACCACAGGAGCGGGACGGTCGCCGGCGCCAGAAGGCGGCCAAGCTGCAGAAGAAGATCTACGGCTGAAGGTACGCCCAGGCACCAAGCAGGCCCTGACTGAACTGATGGCCTGGGCCGGCATCGAGGAACAGGGCGAGGCGATGACGTTGATGATTCATCACTTGCATGCGCTGGGCCCGATCGGTGCGCTGCCGTTGCTGGAACCGCCGCGCCACTAAATAGCACTATCGCGAAAAGTGGCGCTGGCGTTTGAGCGGAAGAGCCTGCTGATGATTCAGAAGGATCCGGGAGATGACGTGGAGGCGCCCACCATTCTATTTTCTCAGTATTCAACGGGTCTCGCGTAGCTTGAGTTCCAAAGATGAGACCGTTAGAGCATAAATGCGCCGTGCCTCTTCAATGTATTCCCTATGGCCATCAGTAAATATCGAGAAGCCATCCGGCCCAGGATTATCTGAATAGAGAGCGACTATTTTAAGTGGCCACTGCAGCGAATATTTCACGAACAATGGCGCAGGCCCTGGAAAGCTCTTTCGCTCGGCATCCGTCATGAAGGCTGCAGCAGTCCCCCAGGCCTTATTATATGCATCCAGATCCTTGAGCCACTTTTCTCTGGCGGCGTCGACTTCTAGCTCCATCTCTTCCGAAAGGATGTTCTGGTGCATCTGTAGGTACATACAGCGTTGTCCGAGTTTTTGCAGGTATCCCCGGAAAGAGTGAAGCCCGAGGGATGCGTCTTTGAGTTCCTTCAAAGACTTAAACCGCTCCGCATAATGAAACTGTTTTTTCCAAGCGGTTAGAGCGTTGATAGCGACCCCGCAAGCGATGACCGTCGCTACGAAACTCAGCATTTCAAGGTAGTCCTTGGTATCTGTGACCTTTACAAGCAAAGGACGCCACACAAGTCCTGCCAAGAACGCACCGATGACAACCATTCCAAGAACGACCCAATCTCCAATCTGCTTCAAAGCGTTTTTCCTTCAGCTTCTACCGATCATTTATCAAACACCAACCCCAATTAAAATGCCACCATCCGGCCCCGGAGGTGGCGCCTACCCGAGGTAACTGCTATGCCAATCCGCCACATGATCATCCACCAGATCGACAAAAAGCCGGACGGTAGCCCGGCGATGCTCCACCTGGCCGACCAGGCCCTGCCGGAATCGCAGGCCTGCGAGACGCTGCTGCAGGACTTCAACGACTCGTACAACGCCAAGCAGGGCAAGGGCTGGGGGCTTTTCCATCCTGAATCCGACGCGTACCCACTCTGCGGCTGGTTGGCCCAGCACCTGGCCGGCAGCCAAACCTTTGTCGAGTTCTCCCGCGACGCCACCGAGTACCTGTGCAAGCTGCTCGAAGAGTCGAACCTCAGCGCCGGCGGTCACGTGCTGTTCGCCCAGTACCAGCAGGGCATGACGGACTACCTTACAATCGCGATGCTGCAGCAGGTCGAGACGGTCTCTGTGGACGATCAGCTGCGCATGATCAGCACTCGCAGCCTGGACGCCAGAACCGTCACCCTGGCAGCCCGGATCAACCTGAGCGAGTGGCAGAACAACGCCAAATCTCGACAGTACATCTCGTTCATCAAGGGCAAGGGAGGCAAAAAGTTCTTCAGCTACTTCCAAGACTTTATCGGCTGCCAGGAGGGCGTTGACGGCCCCGGCGAAACCCGCACCCTGCTCAAGGCCTTCACCGACTTCGTTGAGGCGGAAGATATGGACGCCGAGGCGACCCGCGAGAAGACCCTGACCCTGCTGGACTACGCCACCACCCAAACCAAAATCGGCGGCCTGGCCACGCTCGACGAGCTGTCCGAGGTGATCGACGAAGACAACCCCAAGGCCTTCGCCGATTTCGCCCGCGCCGCGGCCTACGGCCTGTCACCCGAGCTGCCCATCGACAAGCGCACCATCAACCAGTTCCGCCGCTTCACCGGCCGCGCCGAGGGCCTGTTGATCAGCTTCGAATCCCACTTATTGGGCACCAAAGTCGAGTTCGACCAGGCCGGTGGTACCCTCACCCTGCGCGGTCTGCCCACACAGCTGACCGACCAGCTCAAGCGCACAAGGTGATATGTGTCGCCGTGAGTCTCACTGTATAGTTTTGGACGTCTGAAATATCTTTATTGCCTCGGAGTTATCACCGAAAGCTTCGATTTTCATTCGTAAAACGTCCTCAACATCAAGCAAAAGAGAAACATCTAAGTTATCAAAAACCGCAAACTCGCAAGCATATTCATTAAACTTCTCACCATTAGGCATCAAACAATTATAGAACAACACCACAAGCTCATAGTCCGAAATAAAGGACCTGGCTATACCACCTAACACCTTCTTATCAGTATGCTCACTTCTTGAAATAAACTTAAATAAGCTGTACAAACTCCTAAAGTATAAACTCAAATCACCTCTATGCTTATCCCATAGCTCTCGATAAGCTTCTCGCAGTCTATCTTCACGAGTGGAGGATAAAGCATTCGCATAGGATCGATTTAAAATCTTCAACCAAGATTGAAAGCAGTCTCTCCCTCGAGTAACTATCTGAACACTCTGATTTGTCACCACGTGCATTTGAGTTCGTTGCAGGTCAAATTCTGCAACGACTGACTGCTGCAGTTTCAAAACATTATAAAACTGAGCTTCCACCTGACGCTTGGAGTTTTCAACTTGACTATCCGATATATCCCTCCGCTGCATTAGCAAAGTTATCAAAAAGCCTGAAAAAGCCAGCCCAGAAAACAGTGCATTTAAGGTCCCAAAAGCATCACCAAATGTCCCAGCCCGAACACCTATCAACGCTCCGTCTTTGTCAACACTATTGGAATACCCTGAATACAAGAAAAAATAATATGCAACATATATGCCGCACACAGCAAAAATCGACAGGATAGCAAGCGCTACTGGACGCCACGAAAAATCATTTTTTTTCATATCAACTGAAGCTCCTTCCGGCTCCATGCCGGACATCTCTTTTACCCCAACAAGCATCGAAGCGCCACCATCGACATTGGGGGCGGCGCATGCAATGGAGATTGCCATGAAGGTCGAAACCTCGACTGTGACCAAGCTGTACATCACCGGCGCCGTGAACTTGGACCCTATCACGGTCTTCCTCGAAGACCTTGGGCCCAAGCGCGGCAAGATCACCGTTAGCTGCTGGGGTAAAAGCTGGACCGCGTTCTGGGGTGGAATGTGGGACGGCATGAACGTCGGCCAGTTCTTCCGCGAGCTGAATGCGAGCTACATCATCGGCTATTTCGATTCTCAGATGCGCTCGCGGCGGTTCAGTGGTGAAGCGCTTGCCGAAAAGGCGCGGCGCCAGGTGCTGAAGGAGCGCAGAACGTTCTGCTATGACCGGGACGAAGCGCGCGAGCTTTACGACGAGGCAGAAGATCTGAGGGATTCGTCATCCATCGACCACCTCCACTTTGCGCACAGCGAACTGATGCACAAGCTCTTCGGTGATGAGTGGTGGCACTTGGCGTCGAACAACGACGCTACAGAGCCAAACCCCGACTACGACTACCTCGAACGCATCATCGATGCGGTGCAGCAGGCCCTGGCCGAGCCAGCCGCGGCCTCTACATCGTGATCAGTTAACCCCAGGGCCCTTAGGCCGAATAAATTCAAGAAATTTGTCGTTTTCAGCACGAGCAATGGCTTCAAGCTCCAAGAGCCGTGCGTACTTCTCTTCTGTGTCGAGCGGCCAGTTGCTCTCGAAGTATTCGTCTACCGCATCAAGTGCAGCATTTTTGGCGACCTGCAGGCTCCGTGCCGGCCCAATTGAAAGATCTTTACTCATGATTTCTGCTCCTCTGCCCGGCTTATTACCGGGCCTTAAGGAATATACCACCCTCCCCTATATCGCCACCTCGGCCAGCCACCGGCAGGCGGGCACTTAATTCGTCCGGAAAAGGGGAAGCAACAGAAAGACGACGCCACCACCAAGAATGGATGTACCGAACGCTGAATGTCCGAGAGACATCAGCGCGATCCCGGCAATAACGCCGGCCACGCCCACAAAGCGGATGTTTTTGTTGGGGGATTTGAGTTCCATTCGAAGTATCTCCTTGGCAAAAGCTCAGTCTACCTCACCCGAACCACATACCAAACCCAAGCCACCGCGCCTCGGCAGGCGGGCGGCTGTCCGAAAGGAATGCCCATGACCTCATTCAAGAAACACCCGCTCGACTTCAAAACCCAGTACGGCCTTGGCTTCGACCCGCAAGACGATGAGATCGTGGTCGACTTCTTCTGTGGTGGCGGCGGGGCCGGTACCGGCCTGGAGATGGGCCTGGGCCGGCCGGTGGCCGTAGCCAAGAACCACAGCGCCGCGGCCATAAGCATGCACACCGCTAACCACCCGGCCGCCCGCCACTTCACCACCGACGTGTTCGAGGGTGACCCGGACGAGGAATGCGGCGGCCGGGCCGTGGGCTGGTTCCACATGTCGCCCGACTGCACCCACCACAGCCAGGCCGCCGGCGGCCAGCCGCGCAAGCGCGAGATCCGCAACCTCTCGTGGATCGGCTGCAAGTGGGCCGGCAAGAAGAAGCCCCGGGTGATCAGCCTGGAGAACGTGAAGCAGATCCTGCAGTGGGGCCCGCTGATCGCCAAGCGTGACAAGGCCACCGGCCGCGTGATGACCCTCGACAGAATTCCGCACCCAACCAAGCCGAAAGCGACGATCAATCGTGTTGCTGCTCCTGGTGAGTTGGTGCCGGTGCACAACCAGTTCCTGGTGCCAGACCCGAAACGCCGCGGCACGACCTGGCGCAGGTTCGTGTCCCTGCTGGAAGGCCTGGGCTACAAGGTCGAGTGGCGCATCATCAAGGCCTGCGACTTCGGCGCGCCCACCAGCCGCGAGCGCTTGTTCATGATCGCTCGGTGCGACGGCCAGCCCATCGTGTGGCCAGAGCCGACCCACGCTAAGAACCCGGTGAAAGGCCAGCAGAAGTGGCGCACCGCGGCCGAGTGTATCGATTGGTCGGTCCCGAGCCGAAGCATCTTCGGCCGCAAAAAGGATCTGGAGTCTGCCACTTTGCGCCGTGTAGCCAAGGGCATGAAGAAGTTCGTACTCGACAACCCAGCCCCGTTCATTGTGCCGATCGCGAACTGGTCGGGCACCCTGGCCCAGTCGGCGCAGGAGCCGCTGCGCACTGTGACAGCCTGGCCGCGCGGCGGGTCGTTCGCTATGGTCAGCCCGGTCATCGCGCCAGCCACCCACCAGGGCAGCGACCGTGTGAACGACCCGGCTGAGCCCCTGCCGACCGTCACCTGCGCCAATCGCGGCGAGCTGACCTTGATCAGCCCTACGCTGATCCAAACCGGCTACGGCGAGCGCGCCGGCCAGCAGCCGCGCGTGCCCGGCCTGGATCAACCACTTGGCACGGTCGTCGCCGGCGGCGCGAAGCATGCGCTGGTCACGGCCTTCATGGCCCAGATGAACGGCGGCTTCAATGCCACCCACGCCAAGGGCATGGACGAGCCCATGACCACGGTGACCAACACGGGTAGCCAGCAGCAGCTCGTGAGCGCCAGCCTGGCCACGCTGCGCAAAAACTGCGTGGGCCGCGCCATGAACGAGCCAGTGCCCACCATGACAGCCGGCGCCGAGCACCATGCCCTGGTCGAGTACACGCTTTCGCCTGAGCATGAAGAAGGCGCCCTGCGGGTGGCCGCGTTCTTGGTGAGCTACTACGGCACCGAGAACACCAGCGGCTGCGACCAACCCGCGCCGACGGTGACCACCAAGGACCGCCTGGCCCTGGTCACCGTGCACATCAAGGGCACGCCCTACGTGATCGTCGATATCTGCCTGCGGATGCTGCAGCCACACGAGCTGTACAAGGCCCAGGGCTTCCCTGCCAGCTACCAGATCGACAAGGGCGCTGACGGCAAACCGTTCACCAAGACCCAGCAGGTGCACATGTGCGGCAACAGCGTGAGCCCGCCGCCCATGGCTGCTCTGGCCCGGGCCAATGACCCATGGCGCACCGCGGTAAGCCAATCAAAAGCGGCGTGACGCGCAAGGAGTACATCTGTATTCCACCCCCCCTATCACAGCCTGCTGAGGCAGGCGCAGAGGACAGATAGATGACCGGACAATTCTACGAGCCCCAGGCGCGCGACCTGGTCGCCTGCGACGATAGGGTGCACTACGTGTTGCTCGATCAGGCAAGTGACTTCTGCAACTGGGTGATGCGGCGCCACCCGGACGGCCCCCTGGTATCGGTGCGCAAGGCCACCGCCCATGAACTGAACCATGCCAAGGCGCGCCAGCACCTGCGAACTGGCGTGGCCATGCTGCAAGGGGTCGCGCCAGAGCAGCGTCCCCCAGCGCCAGCATGCCAGCCCGACGACCAGACGGAGATCGATCGCCTCCACGCGGCGTTCATCGCCTTGGACGAGCCCAACAACGAGCAGGTGATGGCCTTCCAGGATGCGAGCTACGCGCTTGGCCTGAAGCGGGGCCAGGCGCGCGAGGCCGCACTTCAGCAGCGCCTGAACGAGGCGGATCAGCGGATTGATGAACTGCAGGCGCAACTCGCTAAAGTTCGCCAAGGCCCGTGCCAACTGATCATCGGGGATGAACTGCCATGAACCAGCCCAAGGAACGCCCCATCCTGTTCTCGGCGCCCATGGTGCGCGCCATCCTGGCCGGGCAGAAGACAGTGACGCGGCGACCGGTGAAGCCATACCAGCAACCCGAGTTGATGGAAGATGGCACCTGGTTCGCGGTCGCTCAGAAGCACCCGCGCTACGGTTTTGGGGTATCTGGCGCAGATGCCGATGCCTGTGCCGCAGCGCTGGCCGCTTCGCAGTGTTGCACCTACGGCAGGCCCGGGGACCGGCTGTGGGTGCGCGAGACCTGGTACTGCGATCACATCGAAGTACAGCGCGGCCCATACCTGCAGCCAGCCGACATGATCGACCTTGGTCAGTCGCGGGCCGACGGCGAACTGGTGTATGCGGCCGACGGACTGGAGCCATATGAGCAAGAGCAGCCGATCTGGAAGCCAAGCATCCACATGCCGCGCTGGGTCAGCCGCATCCTGCTGGAGATTACCAACGTGCGCGTGGAGCGCCTGCAGGCCATCAGCGACGAGCAGTGCGTGGCGGAGGGATGCGGCGTTGGGCCTGGTGCCATCGGCGTTAAGCTGACGGTTCCGCCTGGCGCCTCGATGCCGCAGGCCATGTTCGCCGAGCTATGGAAGTCCATCAACGGCCCCAGCGCCTGGGATGCCAACCCATGGGTCTGGGTCGTCGAGTTCAAGCGGGTGACGCCATGACCGAGCGCGAGAAATTCGAACAGGCCTACGCCCAGGACAACCGGTGCACCCTTGAATGGATAGTGAGCCAGCGGATGAGAAATGGCAGCTACGAGCATCGGGAGCTGAATACCGCTTGGCGCTGGTACCTGCGGGGATGGGCGGCGGCATGACGAGCGCGGTGAAAGTCCTCGACCCCTGCAGCGCCAGCCGGATGATGTGGTTCGACAAGCAGGACCAGCGCGCGCTGTTTGGTGATATCCGCGATGAGCAGCACCTACTCTGCGACGGCCGAGTGTTGAAGGTTGAGCCGGATGTGCTGATGGACTTCCGGCAATTACCCTTTGAGGCTTCAACCTTCCGCCTGGTCGTTTTTGATCCTCCGCACCTGACCCGCGCCGGCGTCGACAGCTGGATGCGCGCAAAATACGGCCTGCTGACCCCAGACTGGAAGGACGATATCCGCCGCGGCTTCGCGGAATGTTTCAGGGTTCTGGAGCCCGAGGGAATCCTGATCTTCAAATGGAACGAGACCCAGGTGATGGTCAGCGAACTGCTGGCCCTGACCGATGAAAAGCCGCTGTTTGGCCACAAGTCCGGTAAGCGTGAAAAAACGCACTGGATCACCTTCATGAAGCGCTGAGCGCAACCGCTGACCGCGCCCCCCCTCACCCACTCTCTACTGCCTGCCGGGGTTCGGCGGGAAGGATCAATCATGCCTGAAATTAAGCACACGCCAGGACCTTGGTTTGTGGAGTCGACCGATAAGACCCCCATCTACGTCTCTCCAGTCAATCGACATGAGCAGATAGGCATCTGCAACGTGATGGTCATTGACGAGGATGAGTCGAGCGATTCCGGCGAGTGGTTCAACGGCGACCAGACAAAAGCCAACGCCAAGCTGATCGCCGCCGCGCCAGACCTGCTGGCCGACCTGCAAGAAGCGGCCACCACCCTACGCCGCTACGAAACCCTGCACCGCGCCAAGGGCACCGACGACAGCACCGCGAAGGCCGAGGTCAACGCCACCCTGGCCGCGCGCTTCGAAGCCACGATAGCCAAAGCCACCGAATAACCCCTTCTGCCGCCATAGGGCGGCGACCCAGAGGTATCCATGAAGCGAGAACTGATCAAGATCAGCGAGTTTCGCCGGCGGCGCTGGGGCCCAAATGGCACCCCGCAGTGCTCGCAAGCCATCCGCAACCACATCCGTAATGGCCTGATCCCAGGCGAACAAATCGGCAAGCTCTGGTACGTTGACTGGGCGGCCTTCACGAAAGCTGACGGTAACGACCTGATCGCGATGGTATTGAAAGGAGCCGCGTAATGGCGCCGCGCCCACGCAACAAATCAAACCGGGGTCTTCCCCAGAACCTGTACGTCGATGAGCGCCGCGGCACCTTCCGTTACCGGCGCCCCACGGACGGAAAGTGGTTTCAATTCGGCACTGACCGACTCAAAGCTATCGACGCCGCGAAGCAACTGAACCTGGCGTTCCTCAAAGGTGCCGACCTGGTCGGTGCCGTGCTGGGCGAAACTTCCGACCTGTTCACAGCCTTCCTGGACCTTTACGAATCCAAGATCCTGCCCGAGCGAGAGCTGGCAAAAGGTACCTTGGGACTGTACGCCGTGCACTTCCGGCGCTTCCGCAAGGCCTTCGAGGGTAAGGCCGTTGACCAAATCACCATTCGGATGATTGCGGAGATGCTGGACGCACTGACGCCGCGCACGGCAAACCAATGCCGGGCGCTGCTGGTCGACATCTTCAACCACGCCGCATCAAAGGGTCTGTGCCCGGACAACCCTGCGGCGAGCACCATCAACCGAATTGAGAAGAAGCAGCGCAAGCGCCACACCGAGGAAGGGTTGAAGGCCATCAGGGCGAAAGCGCCAGCATGGCTCAAAAACGCCATCGACCTAGCCCTGATCACCGCCCAGCGGCGGACAGACATTCTGGATATGAAGTTTGAGGATGTGCGGGACGGGTTCTTGTATGTCGTCCAGCAGAAGACGGCCAAAGCCAGCGACGCAGCCTGGATTCGGTTCCGGGTGACACCCGAGCTGCAGGCTGTGATCAGCCGTTGCCGGGACAATGTGGCATCGCCCTTCCTGGTGCACCGCCGGCCGGATCGCCTGAAACAGAAACAGGCGCAAACGAAGGAGCACTGGACCAAGATCGAGGAGCGATATCTGACGCGGGCATTTAAGGCTGCCCGGGAGAATGCGGGATGTTACGCGGACTGGTCCGACGAAGAGATGCCGGGCTTCCACGAGGTGCGAGCACTATCCCTGCACCTGTATAAAAAAGCGGGCAAGGATGGCCAGAAGATCGCCGGCCACGCCAGCGAAGAGATGACGAAAAACTATCAGAAGGATCACGCCGATGTGATTTGGTCAGACGCTGTGCCTGATCTAGATATCAGCGAAGTCATAGGTTCATAACTACTTCCGGGGAATATCCCGAAAATCTTCGCCATTTTTGTGCGTAACACCTACTTGCAGGATGAGGCTAAACGCACCCAAGACGTATGTAAGGCATCCCGCGAACTCCAAGGAGGAGGTGTTCCCCTTCCCTCGCAGCCTGATAGCTTCAATGATACTGGCCTTGTAACTTTCTAGTTTGGAGGAGTCCGGATCAAGTGCATGAGCCATCATGTTGCGGATTCGATTGATCTTTTCGCAGACTGACCAGAGGTCCGCCATACTTCCGAGCTTTATGTCCGCTGGGTACAAAGCGCGGGATAGATCCAAAATCTGCGCAAATGTAAAACGCGAGTCTTTCAAAAACTGGGGCTGGGGGACCATCTCTGAGCAAAAATCGCGAAGCATCTCTTCAAGCAACAAGTGGCATTTTAAGATGAGTGTTATGTCATCCATCTGTGACGAAAAGTGCTTTTCGAATCGCTCGTCGTGCTTTTCGCTGAACTCAACGTTGACCATGCAGCCCTCCGGTCGGACGAAGTTTTACCGTTCGTTTTGCGCCAGTTTTGCGCGGGCTTTGCGCAAGCCAGAAACGACAAAGGGGATCAGCACCGTAAGTGACTGATCCCCTTATGAAAATATGGTCGGGACGGAGTGATTCGAACACTCGACCCCTAGCACCCCATGCTAGTGCGCTACCGGACTGCGCTACGCCCCGACTAGGCGTGAATCTTGTTGCGTGAAGCCCGTTCCTTGTTGAAAGGAACGATTAAGAATATACCGCAAGCTTTTGAAAAGTGGAAGTATTTTCTTAAGCTGATTTGCTACTTTTTGAGTACCACCAGGACGTCTTCCAGTTCCGAGATCATCTGACGAATCAGTTGCTTGTACTGGGTGGTGTCGTCCTTGGCCTCATCGCTGGACAAGCGCAACCGCGCGCCGCCAATGGTGAAGCCCTGGTCGTATAGCAAGGCGCGGATCTGCCGGATCATCAGCACGTCCTGGCGCTGGTAATACCGGCGGTTTCCGCGGCGCTTGACCGGGTTGAGCTGGGGGAATTCCTGCTCCCAGTACCGAAGTACGTGGGGCTTTACAGCGCAAAGTTCACTGACCTCACCAATAGTGAAGTAGCGTTTGCCAGGAATCGGCGGAAGCTCGTCGTTATGACTTGGTTCCAGCATATGCCTCAACTCGGGCCTTCAACTTCTGCCCTGGACGAAAGGTGACCACACGGCGAGCCGTGATCGGGATTTCTTCACCCGTTTTCGGGTTACGGCCTGGACGCTGGCGTTTGTCGCGCAGGTCGAAGTTGCCGAAACCGGACAGCTTGACCTGCTCGTTGTCTTCCAGAGCGTGCCTGATTTCCTCGAAAAACAGCTCGACCAATTCCTTGGCCTCGCGTTTGTTCAGGCCCAGCTCTTCGTAAAGACGCTCGGCCATCTCAGCTTTCGTCAGAGCCCCCATGCGCTACTTCCTTAACGTGGCATTCAACCTTTGTTCGAGCGAGGTGAGGATAGCTTGGGTCGTGGCATTCACCTCATCGTCATTAAGAGTGCGCGATGGATGCTGCCAGGTCAAGCCAACTGCAAGGCTTTTTCTATTGGGATCAATGCCTTTACCCTGGTAGACGTCAAAAAGGCTGAGGTCCGTGAGCCACTCGCCTGCATTTTCACGAATTACCTGGAGTACCGCGCTCGACGCTACATCACGATCCGCGACCAAAGCCAGGTCACGACGCACTTCCGGGAACCTCGACAGCTCCTGGAATTTCGGCAGGCGACCTTCGGCCACTTCAGCCAGCAACAGCTCGAAGACGAACACGACGCGGTCCAGGCCCAAGGCCTTGACCAGCTCAGGGTGCAAGGCGCCCAGGTAGCCGACTTCACGACCATCGCGAACGATTTTCGCGGTTTGGCCCGGGTGCAGCGCCGGGTGCTTGCCAGGCTCGAAGCTGAATTGCTCCAGGGCACCGGCGAAGCCCAGCACGGCTTCCACGTCAGCCTTGGCGTCGAAGAAGTCGACGGTTTCACGGCCTTGTGCCCAACCTTCCGGCAGGCGCGAACCGCAGACAACACCCGCCAGCATAGGCTCTTGCTTCAGGCCGTCCAGTTGGCCGACGAAGCGCAGGCCGCTTTCGAATAGGCGCACGCGGGTCTGCTGGCGGTTGAGGTTGTGCTGCAGCGCCTTGACCAGGCCCGGCCACAACGAGGTGCGCATGGCGGCCATGTCGTTGGAGATCGGGTTGGCCAGCAGCAGCGGCTCGACGCCGGGGTTGAACAGCTCGAACCACTTCGGATCGATGAAGCTGTAGGTGATCGCTTCCTGGTAGCCGCGGGCAACCAGCAGGCGACGCAGCTCCGGCAATTCGCCACGGGCTTCGGCCTTGGCCTGGGGGGCCAGGCGGGCCTGCGGGTAGCGGACCGGCAAGTGGTTGTAGCCGTACAGGCGCGCCAGCTCTTCGATCAGGTCGACTTCCAGGCTGATATCGAAGCGGTGGCTCGGTACTTCAACGCGCCATTGGCCTTGGCCTTCGGCGGTGATACCCAGGCCCAGGGCAGCGATCAGGCTTTCGATCTGCTCGGCCGGCATGTCCATGCCCAGCATCTGGCTGACACGGTCGGCGCGCAGGGTGATCGGCGCGACGTTCGGCAGGTGTTCCTGGCTGACCGTCTCGATGATCGGGCCTGGTTCCCCGCCGGTGATTTCCAGCAGCAGGCCGGTGGCGCGCTCCATGGCCTCGCGGGCCAGGTTGAAGTCCACGCCACGCTCGTAGCGGTGCGAAGCATCGGTGTGCAGGCCGTAGGAACGGGCCTTGCCAGCGACAGCGATCTGGTCGAAGAACGCGCTTTCCAGGAAGATGTCGCGGGTCTTGGCGGTGACGCCGCTGTGCTCGCCGCCCATGACGCCGGCAATGGCCAGGGCACGGGTGTGGTCGGCGATGACCAGGGTGTCGCTGCGCAGGGAAACTTCCTGGCCGTCGAGCAGTACGAGCTTCTCGCCCTCCTCGGCCATGCGCACGCGAATGCCGCCATTGATTTCAGCCAGGTCGAAGGCGTGCAGCGGCTGGCCCAGTTCGATCATCACATAGTTGGTGATGTCGACCGCGGCATCGATGCTGCGCACGTCGCTGCGACGCAGACGCTCCACCATCCACAGCGGCGTCGGCCGGGACAGGTCGACATTGCGGATGACGCGGCCCAGGTAACGCGGGCAAGCAGCCGGCGCCAGCACGTCGACCGGACGCACTTCGTCGTTGACCGCGGCCACGGCAGGCACTACAGGGCGAGTGACGGGGGCCGCATACAGCGCGCCCACTTCACGGGCCAGGCCCGCCAGGGACAGGCAGTCGCCGCGGTTCGGGGTCAGGTCGACCTCGATGCTGGCGTCGTCCAGGCCCAGGTACACGCGAAAATCTTCGCCTACCGGCGCATCGGCCGGCAATTCCATCAGGCCGTCGTTACCCTCGCCCACTTGCAGCTCGGACTGGGAACACAGCATGCCGTTGGACTCGACGCCGCGCAGCTTGGCCTTCTTGATCTTGAAGTCACCAGGCAACTGAGCGCCCAGGGTGGCGAACGGAATCTTCAGGCCGGGGCGCACGTTAGGCGCGCCGCACACCACCTGGAAGGTCTCGCTGCCATTGCTGACCTGGCAAACGCGCAGCTTGTCGGCATCGGGGTGTTGCTCGGTGCTCAGCACTTCGCCCACGATCACGCCGGTGAAAGCGCCGGCCGCGGGGGTGACGCTGTCCACTTCAAGGCCAGCCATGGACAGGCGGGCCACCAGCTCATCACGGTCGACCTGCGGGCTTACCCAGCCACGCAGCCAATTTTCACTGAATTTCATCCTGCTCTCCTAATAATTCGTTTAGCGAAATTGCGCGAGGAAGCGCAAGTCGTTGTCGAAGAACAGGCGCAAGTCATTGACGCCGTAACGCAGCATGGCCAGGCGCTCGGCGCCCATGCCGAAGGCAAAGCCCTGGAACTCTTCAGGGTCGATGCCGGACATGCGCAACACGTTGGGGTGGACCATGCCGCAGCCCATGACTTCCAGCCAGCCCGTCTGCTTGCACACGCGGCAGCCTTTGCCGCTGCACATCACGCACTGGATGTCGACTTCAGCCGACGGCTCGGTGAAGGGGAAGTAGGAAGGACGGAAGCGTACGGCCAGCTCTTTCTCGAAGAATACCCGCAGGAATTCCTCGATGGTGCCTTTCAGGTCCGCGAAGTTGATGTCGCGGTCGATCAGCAGCCCCTCGACCTGATGGAACATTGGCGAGTGGGTGATATCCGAGTCGCTGCGGTATACCCGGCCTGGGCAGACGATGCGAATCGGCGGCTGCGAAGATTCCATGCTGCGGACCTGCACCGGCGAGGTGTGGGTGCGCAGCAGCATGTTCGCATTGAAATAGAAGGTGTCGTGCATCGACCGGGCCGGGTGATGGCCTGGGATGTTGAGCGCCTCGAAGTTGTGGTAGTCGTCTTCGACCTCAGGGCCTTCGGCGATGCCGTAGCCGATGTGGGTGAAGAACTGCTCGATCCGCTCCAGGGTGCGCGTGATCGGGTGCAGGCCGCCCGATTCCTGACCACGACCCGGCAGGGTCACGTCGATCTGTTCGGCCGCGAGCTTGGCACTCAGTTCGGCTTCTTCGAAGGCCGCCTTGCGTGCATTGAGGACTTCTGTGACACGCTCCTTGGCTTCGTTGATCAGCGCGCCGACTTTGGGGCGCTCATCGGCCGGCAGGTTGCCCAGGGTCTTCATCACCTGAGTCAGCTCGCCCTTCTTGCCAAGGAAGTGAACCCGGATCTGCTCCAGGGCATTGATGTCTTCAGCGTGTTGCACGGCCTCCAGAGCTTGAGAGACCAGCGCATCCAGGTTTTCCATGTACAGACTCCAGATACGAAACAGGGGAAGAGCTTGAAGGCTCTTCCCCTGTTTATGACGTTTAACACCAGAGGCCGTGGACGGCCCCGGGTGATTGTCGTGGGTACTTAGGCCAGAGTGGCTTTAGCTTTCTCGACAATCGCAGCAAACGCCGCTTTTTCGTTCACTGCCAGATCAGCCAGAACCTTACGGTCGATCTCGATGGACGCTTTCTTCAGGCCGGCGATGAAACGGCTGTAGGACAGACCGTTTACACGAGCACCAGCGTTGATACGGGCGATCCACAGAGCGCGGAACTGACGCTTCTTCTGGCGACGGTCGCGGTAGGCGTATTGGCCTGCCTTGATGACCGCTTGCTTGGCGACACGGAATACGCGCGAACGCGCGCCGTAGTAGCCTTTAGCCAGTTTCAGAATCTTTTTGTGACGCTTACGGGCAATGACGCCACGCTTTACACGAGCCATGAGTAACTTCCTCTATCTTTGACCGAAATTAACGAAGGCGCAGCATGCGCTCGACTTTTGCAACGTCCGACGGATGCAGCAAGCTGCTACCGCGCAGTTGACGCTTACGCTTGGTCGACATTTTGGTCAGGATGTGGCTCTTGAAAGCGTGCTTGTGCTTGATGCCGTTAGCGGTTTTCAGGAACCGCTTAGCTGCACCACTCTTGGTTTTCATCTTTGGCATGTTCGGATACTCCGCATTCAGTTGATAAACATAACCGCAAGGCCTGCCGTGCCCTGGTGGTTACTTCTTTTTCTTGGGGGCGATGACCATGATCAGCTGGCGTCCTTCCATCTTAGGATGCTGTTCGACGGAACCGTACTCCAGCAGGTCTTGTTCGACCCGCTTGAGCAGTTCCATACCCAGCTCCTGATGCGCCATCTCACGGCCGCGAAATCTCAAGGAAATCTTGGCCCTGTCCCCATCACTAAGGAAACGTACCAGGTTGCGTAGTTTTACCTGGTAATCCCCTTCCTCCGTCCCTGGACGAAACTTGATTTCTTTTACCTGGATCTGCTTCTGGTTCTTCTTCGCCGCAGCAATCTGCTTCTTCTTCTCGAAGATCGATTTGCCGTAGTCCATGACTCGGCAAACCGGAGGCACTGCGTCGGCAGAAATTTCCACCAGATCCAGCTTCGCTTCTTCAGCGATACGAAGCGCTTCATCAATCGAGACGATGCCAACCTGCTCGCCGTCAGCGCCAATTAACCGAACCTCGCGCGCCGAGATATTCTCGTTGATCGGGGCTTTCGGTGCAGCTCGTTTATCTTGTCTCATTTCACGCTTAATAATTATTACTCCGAATCTTGGCGACCACGCCGGGAAACCGCTTGTGCGAGGAACTCGGTGAACTGGGCGACGGGCATGGAGCCCAGGTCTGCACCTTCACGGGTACGCACAGCGACAGTTTGCGTCTCGACTTCCTTGTCCCCGATGACCAGGAGATAAGGAACCTTGAGCAAGGTATGCTCGCGGATTTTAAAGCCGATCTTTTCATTTCTCAAGTCGGACTTGGCACGAAACCCGCTTTCCGTCAGATTTTTTTCGACCTGATGAACAAAATCAGCTTGTTTATCAGTGATATTCATGATCACCGCCTGCGTGGGTGCCAACCAGGCCGGGAACGCACCTTCATAGTGCTCGATCAGGATACCCACGAAACGCTCGAACGAACCCAGGATGGCGCGGTGCAGCATCACCGGATGCTTGCGGCTGTTGTCCTCGGACACGTACTCGGCGCCCAGGCGGATTGGCAGGTTGAAATCCAGCTGCAGCGTACCGCACTGCCAGACGCGACCCAGGCAATCCTTCAGGGAAAACTCGATTTTCGGACCGTAGAAAGCACCCTCGCCCGGCTGCAGATCATACGGCAGGCCAGCGGCCTCCAGCGCGGCGGCCAGAGCGGACTCGGCACGATCCCACAATTCGTCGCTGCCTACACGCTTTTCAGGACGAGTGGACAGTTTCAGCTGAATATCCTTGAAGCCGAAGTCCGAATACACGTCCATGGTCAGCTTGATGAACGCTGCCGATTCGGATTGCATCTGCTCTTCGGTGCAGAAGATATGGGCGTCGTCCTGGACGAAGCCACGCACACGCATGATGCCGTGCAGCGCGCCCGAAGGCTCGTTGCGGTGACAGGCGCCGAATTCGGCCAGGCGCATCGGCAGCTCGCGGTAGCTCTTCAGGCCCTGGTTGAACACCTGCACGTGGCAAGGGCAGTTCATCGGCTTGATGGCGTAGTCGCGGTTTTCCGACTCGGTGGTGAACATGTTTTCGGCGTAGTTGGCCCAGTGGCCAGACTTTTCCCACAGGCTGCGGTCAACGACCTGGGGCGTCTTGATCTCCAGGTAGCCGTTGTCGCGCTGCACCTTGCGCATGTACTGCTCGAGTACCTGGTAGAGGGTCCAGCCGTTCGGGTGCCAGAACACCATGCCCGGTGCTTCTTCCTGGAGGTGGAACAGGTTCAGGCGCTTGCCGATCTTGCGGTGGTCGCGCTTTTCCGCTTCCTCGATGCGCTGGATGTACGCGGCCAGTTGCTTCTTGTCAGCCCAGGCGGTGCCGTACACGCGCTGCAGTTGCTCGTTCTTGGCATCGCCGCGCCAGTAGGCACCTGACAGCTTGGTCAGCTTGAACGATTTCAGGAAACGGGTGTTCGGCACGTGCGGGCCGCGGCACATGTCGACGTACTCTTCGTGGTAGTACAGGCCCATGCTCTGGGTCTCAGGCATGTCCTCCACCAGGCGCAGCTTGTAGTCCTCGCCACGGGCGCTGAACACCTCGATGACTTCGGCGCGCGGCGTGACCTTCTTGATCACGTCGTATTCGGTGTCGATCAGCTGCTGCATGCGCTGTTCGATGGCGGCCATGTCGTCCGGGGTGAAAGGACGCTCGTAGGCGATGTCGTAATAGAAGCCTTCGTCGATGACCGGGCCGATGACCATCTTCGCGGTGGGGTACAGCTGCTTGACCGCGTGGCCGACCAGGTGGGCGCAAGAGTGACGAATGATTTCAAGCCCCTCTTCATCCTTGGGCGTGATGATCTGCAGGGTGGCGTCGTTTTCGATCAGGTCGCACGCGTCGACCAGGTTGCCGTTGACCTTGCCGGCCACGGTGGCCTTGGCCAGGCCAGCGCCAATGGAGGCTGCAACCTGGGCGACCGATACCGCGTGGTCGAAGGAACGTTGACTGCCGTCGGGAAGAGTAATGATGGGCATGGCGCCTCCTCTCCTAGTGGTGACCCCTACCAAAGGTCACGTGGGTTGGGATGAGCCAGTACAAGATTCGGCGGTATGCCTGCCTCACAGTGGCAGGAGCCGCTAGGCCAACCGGGACCGAACCAGAGTGACTGGAATAATATTGAAGGTACCTCGCCACCGCGGCTGCCAAAAGAGCAACCGCACCTGTCGAGGGCGCTCACAATAGCACAGATAATGGCCGATGAGTGGTCGGCGGGGCACGCCTTGCAGGAACTTGCTCGCTGACCTTCACTCTGATGAGAGGCAAGCCATACTTCGAGTCAGCCTGAACAAAAGGAGCATTACGGTATGCGTCTTCAATCGCTTTTCCTGTCCCTGGCCGCCTGCGCCGCGATCACCCTGCCCCAACTGGCCAGCGCGGGCGAGTGGCCAGCGGGTGCGCAAAGCCAGTTCCTGTCCCAATGCGAGAAATCGGCGGGCGAACACGCCACTGCCGACCAGGCCAAAACCGCCTGCGAATGCAGCGACAAGGCCATCACCGCCAAGCTGAGCACCGCCGAGCTCAAGCAGGTGGCCGACTCCAGCAACGGTGTGCCGGCCGCTTTGCAGAAGAAAATGATGGACGCGGCCGCCAGCTGCCGGACCAAAAAATAACCCCGTTTTCGTGCCCTGCGTGCGCCTGGGACCCCATCGCGGCCTGAAACCAGGTCGTGACGGGTGAAATTCTGTGTTTTTTTTCGGCTTTTTTTTGCCCCCGATTTCGCCGCCAAACCCAATGAAATCAAGGGTCTGACGGCGTCAGCGAGGCAAGAACGAAAAAATAGCTGAGACAAATGCGCATCTAAAGAGCTATTCAGTCGAACAATTAGACTATGATACCTCCGTGTGCCCAGTTGGCCTGAGCAGCACAGCACTACTTAATATGTTTCTTGGAGATACACCATGTCTAATCGCCAAACCGGCACCGTAAAGTGGTTCAACGATGAGAAAGGCTTCGGCTTCATCACTCCTCAAGGTGGCGGTGACGACCTGTTCGTACACTTCAAAGCTATCGAATCCGACGGTTTCAAAAGCCTGAAAGAAGGCCAGACCGTTTCGTTCGTGGCTGAGAAAGGCCAAAAGGGCATGCAAGCTGCTCAAGTTCGCGGCGAGTAATCTCCCGAGCTAGAAAAAACCCGTCTTCATGACGGGTTTTTTTGTGCCTGGCGTTTGCCCCCGGGGGTATCAGCCGCAATTGACTCGGGTGACGTTGCCCGTGCCATCGGCGTTGAGGTTCAGCCGGTCGGAGCGGTACTCCAGGGTCATGACGTCGTTGGGCTTGAGAATGCGAGCCACCTGCGAGCCCGAACGGGTACGCGCTTGCTCCAGCAACTGCGGAGTGGCAGGTTTGCCGACGGCAAATTGCGCCGCTTCGGCATGACAACGACCGTCCGATGCGACCGCCGGGGCACTGGCCGCGGCCGACTCCGTGTTACCCGAACCACCGCCATTCGACGCACAACCCGCCAGGGTCAGCGCCGCCAGCAGGGTTACCCATGATGCACGCATGCAGGACATGAAGCCTCCTTGTGAGAAATAAGATCTGCCCCTGTGCGACAACTCGATGACCGCCAGGTTGCATGAAACGACAAGTCTGCCCCACCCTGCCCGTGGCGGCGCGAGGCAATCGTGTCCAAATGTTAATAAACGTCGATGTAGTCCAGCGGTGGATTCGGCCAGTTTTCCCGCAGGGCGTTGAATATCTGGCGCACCCACACGTCGTCGCACGCGGCAATCGGCCCCACGCAGCCGGAGCCTTTGGCCCAGGTCTCCAGGCGGAAGCGCAAATCGTCTATATCCGTGCCGCCCACCGTCGTGGACAGCCAGGCAATGCCGGCCTTGCTGACCCGCAACTGGTTGTGCACATCGTTGTCGCCGGCGGCAATCAATCGCCGTACAGCGTCGAGGGTGAAATCGGTCGGGTCGTTCAAATCAATGCGCACAGGGTTGTTCCGGCCAGGCAAATAAGCGCCAGTTTGGCACGAACGTGGCTTTATGCCTAAGTAGGAGTGCCAAAAATCGTGGCGCGTGATTTACTGATGGCACTCTTGTCCCTTCCCGCTCAGGTAGCTTCTGCACCATGGCCAACGTAACCGTAGACGCCGACATCAAAGCCAAATGGCCTCAAGGCCAGTGCTCCTATAGCCCGGGCAACCCAGAGGAACTGACGATCATCGCCATCGACCTGCTGGTCAAGGAACTGGGCACCCCTGGCGCGCAGTCGTTCATCGAGCAGGTGTTCGGGAAGTATGCCGGCGAGCACGGCCATTACGCCGCGCCGCCCAAGGTTGCGCCGGCAGAGCCTTCAGTCCTTTCGGGCTGAAGCCGCAACCCCGGCCGCGCAGCGTGCGTACAGTCAGAACGTGACGCCTGCCACCAGGATGATATTGCTGTACGGCTGACATTCGCCGGTTCGCACCACGGCCCGTGCCTGGCGGGTCAGTTGCTTGAAGTCCTCGTGCGCCATGGCCTGGCGCGCACCCAGCAGCCCTTCCCCGTTCAAACGCTCCAGGCTCGCCAACGCCGGCGGCGCCTTGGCGAAGATCTCTTCGGCCAGTACATGGCGCTCCACCTGCATTTCACTGAGCACCACACGCAGGGTACCGATGAAATCCGGCACGCCGGGGGTCAGTGCGAGGTCGATCAGCTCCACGCCGGGGGGTACCGGCAAACCGGCATCACCGATGACGACCAAGTCTCCATGACCCAAGGAGGCGACAAGCCGCGACAAAGCGATGTTCAACAACGGTGTTTTCTTCATGGCTGCACAAAACCTCTGACTTCGGCCAGCGACGGAATCGACGGCTGAGCGCCCGCACGGGTGACCGACAACGCAGCGGCCACCTGGCCAACCGCGATGGCCTCCCGCTCCCCTTCCCCACGGGCCAGCGCCGCGGCAAACGCACCGACGAAGGTATCCCCTGCGGCGGTGGTGTCCACGGCCTGCACACGCGGTGCCGGGAAGTGGATGAAGCCACTGCCATCGGCGAACAGTGAGCCCAGGGCGCCCAGGGTAATGATGACCTTGCGCGCACCAGCGGCCAGCAGGTAGATGGCGGCCTGCTCGGCACTGGCCACGGAGTCGACGCGTACCCCGGTCAGGGCGAATGCCTCGCTTTCATTGGGAACGAGGTAATCGACCGCCCGGTACCAGGCCGCGGGCAAGGGCCCACTGACCGGTGCCGGGTTGAGGATCACTGTCTTGCCCAGGACCCGACCGCGCTCCAGGGCGAAGGCCACCGTGTCCATGGGCACCTCAAGCTGGCAGACCAGGACCTCGGCCTGCTGCAATAGCGCGTCGGCGTCCTGCACCCGCTGGGGACGGACCTCGCCGTTGCCCCCCGCGACGATGACAATGTTGTTCTGGCTGGCGTCGTCCACCACGATCAGCGCCACGCCGCTGCTGACCCCAGCCACGCTCGCCACGGCCTGGCAGTCGATGCCTTCTGCCAGCAGCGCACCGCGCAATTGCTCACCATAGGCGTCATCGCCCACGCAGCCGATCATCGCTGTCGGCGCACCCTGGCGCGCAGCGGCCACCGCCTGGTTGGCACCCTTGCCACCCGGCACCGTGGCGAACGACGTTCCCACCACGGTCTCCCCGGGCTGCGGCAAGCGCGCCGCGCGGGCCACCAGGTCCATGTTCAAACTGCCTACAACCACGACTTTCGCTTGCATGTGCCTGCACTCTGATTCAGCGGTATTCATTGAAAAGGTCCGTGCGCGGTGCGGTGGATTCACGCAGCACGATGCTGGGGGCGACGATCTGCTGAGCCACGCCTTCCCCCACTTTGCCCCCGATGCGAGCCAGCAGCCGCTGGGCGGCCTGCTCCCCGAGCTGGCGGATGGATTGCCCCACCGTGGTCAACGCCGGGTACACATAGCGGCACAACTGGATATCGTCGAAGCCGATGACCGACAACTCCCCTGGCACCCTGATGCCACGCTCGGCGGCGGCCCGCAGCACGCCCATGCCGATCATGTCGTTGGCGGCGAACACCGCCGTGGGCCGCTGGGGCCCATCGAGCAATGGACCAGCGGCCTGGTAGCCACCGGGGCCGGTGAAGTCGGTTTCCACCAGGCGGCCAGCGCTGGGCTCGACGTTGAATTCAGCCAGCGCCCGGTGGTAACCGGCCTGGCGCATCTGCGCCACACTGGTGTCGGCCGGGCCGTTGATGCAGGCGATGTCCCGGTGCCCCAATTCCAGCAAGTGACGGGTGGCCAGATAGCCGCCCAACTCATGGTCGATGCGCACCAGGTCCGCCTCCACGCCCTCCAGGCTGCGGTCGACGATGACCATGGGCGTGCGCACGGCCGCGAGGCTGCTGAGCAGGTCGCCGTCCTTGCCCACGGACGCCACGATGAGGCCGTCCACACGCTTCTCCAACAGCACGCGCAGGTAGCTGCGCTGTTTCTGCGGGTCATCATCGGAGTTGCACAGAATCACGCAGTAACCATTGCGCTCGCAACAGTCTTCGATACCCCGGGCCAGTTCGGCGAAATACGGGTTGATGCTGTTGGGCACCAACAGGCCGATGGTGGCCGTGCTGCGCGCCTTCAGCGAGCGTGCCACGGCACTGGGCACGTAATCCAGGCTGGCGATGGCCGCCTCGACCTTGAGGCGCACCGGTTCGCTCACCGGGCGTGTCTTGTTCAACACATGGGAGACCGTGGTGTAGGAAATGCCCGCCAACGCGGCGACATCTTTGATCGTCGCCATGGCTCAGCTCCGCTTGCGAGCGCGATGGCTGCGATAGGTGTCGAGCACCACGGCGACCACGATCACGGCACCGGTAATGATCCGCTTGGTCGGCTCGGTAGCACCGATTTGCGCCAGCCCCGCGGCCAGCACCGAAATGATCAGCACACCGAAGAAGGTACTGATCACCGACCCTCGCCCCCCCATCAGGCTGGTGCCGCCGATCACTACCGCGGCGATCACCTGCAGCTCCAGGCCAGAACCAGCGTTCGGGTCGGCGGCCTCCAGGCGGGAAATCTGGAACAGCGCCGCCAACCCAGCCAGCAGCCCCATCAGCGAGAACACCAGAATCTTGTAGGGTCTGGGATTGATGCCGGCCAGGCGCACCGCCTCTTCATTGGTGCCGATGCCGATCAGGTAGCGGCCGAACACCGTGCGGGTCAGCACCGCCTGGGCGACGATGATGACCACCAGGGCAATGATGAAAGACGGCGAAATGCCAACCGCAATAGGGTCGGACAGCCAGGCAAAGGCATCGCCGATGTAGGCGGTGCGCGAATCGGTCATCTGGTACGCCACGCCCCGGGCCATTTCCAGTACACCCAGGGAGACGATGAACGATGGAATACGCCAGGCCACGGTAATGGAACCGGTGACCGTGCCGGCCAGGGCCGCGCAGCCCATGCCCAGCAGCGCCGCCGGCAGTACGCTCCAGCCCCAGCCGAGGATCGCCACGCTGACCGCCGAGGCCGCTAGCGCCAGCACCGACCCTACCGACAGGTCAATGCCGCCAATGATCAGCACAAAGGTCATGCCCACCGCCAGCACCATCAGGTCAGGTATCTGGTTGGCCAGGGTGCTGAACGTGTTATAGGACAGGAAGTGATCGCTGAGCAGCGAGAACAGCACGATCATCGCCACCAAAGCACCGGCCAGGCCCAGGTAGGTGCCCAGCCCGAAATAAGTGCCACTGCGCCTGGCCGCGGGTTTCGCATCAGGTAATACGGAGGTCTTCATGCAAGGTTCCTGGGCGCTGTATCACTGACCAGCGCATCTCGTTTTTGATAACCGGCAAAGGCGGCAGCCAGCAGTTGGTCCTGGGTCCAGTGGTCACGCTCGAACGTGTCGATCAGGCGGCCCGCCGACAGCACCCCGATACGGTCGCAAATCAGCATCAGCTCGCGCAGGTCACTGGACACCACCACCAGGGCTTTGCCCTGGCGCGTCAATTCCCCCAGCAAGGCGTAGATGTCGAACTTGGCACCCACATCGATACCACGGGTAGGCTCGTCAAACAGCAGCACCGAGCAGTCACGCTCCAGCCAGCGGCCAATCACCACTTTTTGCTGGTTGCCGCCAGACAATTGCGACACCAACTGGTCCGGGCTGGAACTGCGAATGTGCATGGCCTGGATCTGCCGTTGCGCCAGCTGGCGCTCGGCGCCACCGTGCACCACACCGGCCGCCGAAATGGCCGGCATGTTGCCCAGGGCGATATTGGCGCTGATGGACTGCGACAGCAGCAGGCCTTCGCCCTTGCGGTCCTCGGTGATCAGGGCGATGCCATGGGCCACGGCATCGGCGGGCGAACGAATGGCGGCCTTGCGCAAGGGCACGCCCACTTCCACATGGCCACTGTCGGCGGCGTCGGCCCCGAAGATCAGGCGCAGCAGTTCGGTACGGCCGGCGCCGATCAGTCCGGAGATACCGAAAATCTCGCCCTTGCGCACCTCGAACGACACGTCATGGACCCTGCCAGCGCGGCTGAGGTTTTTCACCGCCAGCACGGGGTCGCCGATGTGCCGGGCGCCCAGGTCGATGTGCTCGCCCAACTCACGGCCCACCATCAGGTTGACCAGTTGTTCGCTGTCGTAGCGACGCATGTCATCCACGCACACCATCTGGCCATCACGCAGCACGGCGATGCGCTGGGCTACTCGTGCGAGCTCTTCCAGGCGATGGGAGATATAGACAATGGCCACGCCACGGGCCTGCAGGCGGGCAATCTGCTCGAAGAGCATTTCCACCTCGCGCGAGGTGAGCATGGCCGTGGGTTCATCCAGAATCAGCACATGGCAGTCGCCGATCAGGTTGCGGGCGATTTCCACCATCTGCTGATGGCCGATACCCAGCTCACCCACCAGGGTATCCGGGTCGATGGCTTCCAGGCCTACCTGCGCCATGGCATGCACGGCCGCTTCGCGCAGGCGCTTGCGGTCGATCCAGCCGGCACGGCTGGGCAGGTTGTCGAGAAACAGGTTTTCCGCCACCGACAGGGTCGGCAACAGGTTGAGTTCCTGCATGACCATGCGCACGCCCAGCGCTTCGGCGGCGGCGCGGCTGACCGGGCGGTACGCCTGGCCCTGGTAGTGCATTTCACCCACGGTGGCGGTTTCCAGGCCGCCGATGATCTTGGACAAGGTGCTTTTGCCGGCGCCGTTTTCCCCGGTCAGGGCCAGCACCTCGCCGCGCACCAGGCTCAGGTCGATGCCCGACAGCACCGGCTGAGCGTAGGTCTTACCGATACCACTGACCGAGAGTACGACGTTCGGGGCAGCAGCTGACATAGCGATTCTCCAGGCGCCCACCCAGGACGGGCAGGCGCGGCAATGCAAGGAAGGCTCAGGGCTTGGTGACCAGCTCTACCGGTGTTTCGATCACGCCATTGGCGGCGCCATCGACCGGTTCGTGCTTGAGCATCTTCAAGGCCGCCTGAATACCGAAGACCGCCTGCTTGGCGGCGAACTGGTCAGCGGTGGCCAGCACGCGACCGTCCTTGAGCATTGGCTTGATGGCATTGATGTTGTCGTAGCCCACCACTTGCACCTTGCCCGCCTTGCCCGCCGCGCGAACGGCCGATACGGCGCCCAGGGCCATGCTGTCGTTGCCCGCCAGCAACGCCTTCAGATCGGGATATTCGTTGAGCATCGCCGAGGCCACGGCGTTGCCCTTGTCGATTTCCCAGTTGCCCGACTGGGTGGAAACGATCTTCATGCCCGCGGCGTCCATCGCATCCTTGAAGCCCGCAGTGCGTTGTTGGGCATTGGTGGTGGTAGGCACCCCTTCGATGATGCCCACCTGGTCGCCGGCCTTGAGCTGTTTGGCCAGGTATTCACCCACCAGGCGCGCGCCTTTGCGGTTGTCGGGGCCCACGAACGGCACGCTGATGTCCTTGCTCTTGAGCACGGCGGGGTCGAGCTGGTTGTCGATGTTGATCACCGTGATGCCGGCGTCCATGGCCTTCTTGATCACCGGCACCAGCGCCTTGGAGTCGGCCGGGGCGATGACCAGGGCGTCGACCTTGGAGACGATCATCTGCTCGACGATGCGAATCTGGTTGGCGGTGTCGGATTCGTCCTTGATTCCGTTGGAAATCAGGTCAAAATCGGCTGGATGGCTTTTCTGGTAGTCCTTGGCGCCGTCTTCCATGGTGAGGAAGAATTCGTTGGCGAGCGACTTCATCACCAGCGCCACTTTTGGCTTGGCGGTGTCGGCAACGGCTTGAGACAGGGGCGCGACCGCACAGGCGGCGGCCAACAGGGATGCAGCGAGAAAACGTCCAGCGACTGGCAATTTCATGGGGTCACTCCGAGCTTATGATTATTTTTGTGCAAGCTGAGGTGCGCAGCGTCGGGCTGAAAGGTTAAAGCAGGATAATTCAGCGCAAACGTTTGCGTTATCGAACTATGAGGACGGCTAGGGTTATTTGTCAACAGGAACTCTGGTTTGCAGCACTCCCCAGATCGGGCGCCAGCCGATGTCAAGAAGGGGCAACACTCAAGCGCCCACCGCCAAGGCCCGCGAAAAAAATACTTTCCTCCCACGCAGCAAATCCCCTTTTTCACTGTCACAAGCGCTCTTCTTCAGCCGACCAGTTGCGAAAATGCCTACAGTAAAATACTGTATGCGCATACAGCAAAAACAAGGAATGCTTCGTGGCTACCACTTCCCCTTCCCCGCTCGACAGTTACCAGCAGCTCGGCCTGCGCATTTCCAAGATCATCAACTCGCCCACGGCCCAGAAAGCCAAGTCGGCGCTGATCTTCAAGCTGGAGCACGAATCACCCGAGGACTGGGCGCAGTTGCTGGAGGAGATCGGCGAAAACGACAACGTCACCCTCGCCTGGCGCGACGATGGCGGCGTGCAGATCTTCTGGGTCGTGCCCAAGGAAGACTGAGCCCCGCCCGCTACACCGCTTAACGGCGCGCGCCACACAGGCACGCGCCTTCCCCTCGCTATTTGATTGGAAGCATGCATGTTCAGAACACTCACCACGGCGCTGCTGGCGCTGATGCTCGTCTGCGGCCAGGCGTTTGCCGATGTCCGCATTGGCACCTGGAACCTGGAGCACCTCAGCGTGCGCCCCGGCAAGGATTTCGCCAGCATCGCGAAGGTGGCGCAGAACGTCGACTTTCTCGCCGTGCAGGAACTGATGAACGAGGACGGCCTGACCGCCTTGCAAAAAGCCCTGGAGCAGGCCACCGGCAGCAAATGGTCGGCGATGGCTTCCCACGCCACCGGGCGCAGCTCCTACAAGGAGATGTATGGCTTCGTCTGGCGCGACGATGCCGTGGCCTATGAAGACGGCGCCGTGACCTACCTGGACAAGGGCGACCACTTCGAGCGCGAACCCTACTCGGCGCGCTTCCGCAACCTGAAAGACAACACCGCCTTCGTCGCCGCCACCGTGCACATTCACTACGGCAAGACCGTTGCCGACCGCACGAAGGAAATCGCCGTGCTGGGGGATTACTGGGACTGGCTCAAGAGTGTGTATGACGGCAACACCAACATCATGCTGATGGGCGACTTCAACACCCCACCCACATCCACTGCCTGGGCCGGCCTGCGCACCAGCGCGCGGCCGCTGATGCTGCAAGGCGCCAGCACCCTGTCCACGACCGATGGCCAGTTCTCCAACCTCTACGACAACATCTTCGTGGCCAACGAGAGCACCATCAAGGTCAAGACCGTGCAGGTGTTCGATTACCCCAGCTACCTGAAGATGAGCAACGCCAAAGGCCGGTCCAGCGTTTCCGACCACGCACCGATTTTCCTCGATGCCGTCATGGGCGGAAAAGCCAGCGGCAAGGCGACGCCGTTCGCCAGCACAGCACCGGCCAGCAAGCCGCAGGTCGCCAGCGCCGACAGCAGCACCGCTGCCACCGGCCCGGTGCGTGGTAACCGCAACTCCCAGACGTACCACCGCCCGGATTGCCCGTCCTACAACACCATTGCCGCGAAGAACCGGGTTGAATTCGACAGCGAGGCAGCAGCGCTGGCGGCGCATTACCACATCGCAGGTAACTGCCGCTGACACGACGCCTGAAAGCTACCAGCGCCTGCTGGACCAGCGTAACAGGCTGAAATTCAACCCGTGAAATGAGAGGACCTATGCGACGTTTAGCCTTGACCCTGGCAACCCTGCTGTTGGCCGCCACCGCCAACTCGGCGATGGCGCGGAATCTGAACCGTCACGAAGTGCACATGTGCAAATGGGGCGCCGACGTGGCTCGCCATGCCCAGCAGGAAAAACTGTCGGGCGTGACGCTGTACAGTGCTCGGCGCAAGCTGGCGCACCAGCGCTTCAGTCAGCCATGGATGCGCAGCATGGCCATGGGCATTACCGAACAGACCTACCACAGCCGCTCGCGCATGCGACCGGCCGCGGTGGGCAAGACCTACCTCGAAGGCTGCGTGCGCCACGAACGGGCACGTCGCTAAGGGTCAGGGGTGTGAACTGCGCAGGCGCGCCATGCTGAAGACATTGGTCAGCCGGCCGTCGCGCAGGGCGTAATCGCGCAGCTCACCCTCTACTTCGAAACCGAACTTGCCGTACAGGGCCAGGGCAGGCTCATTGTCGGTATACACCGTCAGCTCCACCCGGCGCAGCCCCATCCAGTTGTCCGCCACTTCCAGTACGGCACTCATCAGCCGCGTTCCCACGCCCTTGCCCTGCCATCGTGGCGCCACGCCCATGCCCAGGGAACCGCTGTGGGCCAAGCGCACGCGCTCGCTCTGCCAGAGCGAACAGTGGCCCACGACCTGACCCTTGTCCGTAGCCACCAACGCTACCCGTCGCTCGCTGTCGGCGCCCGTCGCCAGGCGCTTGCTCCACACCTCCACGCTCGCCCAGGGCATCTGCAACACCTGGCGCGTAACGGCCGGGTGGCCATAAAGCTCGGCCAGCCCTTGGGCGTGCAAAGCGGTCGCGGGTTCGATGCGGATCTCGTCGGCATGGCCAGTCATGGGCTGCTACTCCTTGTGCAGTGGAGCCCGAGTGTAGGCGAACCGCGTCCGGCGATGCCAGTCAGTTGGCCTGGTGCGGTGCCACCACTGACTTGATGCCCTGGGCGGCGAGCAATTGCGTGCGCTTCTGCTCAGCCTCGTCCCGGGTCTTGAAGGGGCCCAGGTAGACCGTCTGCTTGCCGTCGCGGTCGGCGACGCTGGCAATGAAGCCGTTCTCGATCAGGCGCGAGGTCATGTCACTGAGCGCCCCCATGTTGGCCCCCGCGACGATCTGCACTTCCCAGCCATTGGCCGACTCGACCGCAGCCGGGGCGTCGGCCGCCTGGGCCACTTCCTGGCCTTCACCACACACCTGGCGGACCTTGGGATTGTTGCCGTCTTCGTCGATGACCGCGGTAAAGCCGTCTTCGGTCTTGATGGCGGCGTAGTTACGGTAGCCCTCGAACTTGCCCGAGGCATCCTTCTGCCGCACCTGGCCACAGACATCACCCTTTGGCGTGGTGCGCACGTTGGTGAAACGCGCGGTCTTGGGGTTGTCCAGATGCAACAACACCGCTTTCGCCGATTCCTCGACCGCACTGCCACAGCCTGCCAACATCAATACCGCACCCACAGCCATCAATTTGCGCACGCGCCGACCTCCCGAAAATGATCCGCCGATTTTACCACTGTTCGCCGTGCAGGTAGCGGCCGCGCGCACTTCCCGCCACCGCGCCTCTGGTCGATAATGGCCTGGCTTTTCACCGCCTGATCAGAGACCACCATGATTCCCAAAGAAACCCGCAGCCAGCTCGCCCTGGACAAATTTGCCGCCAGCCAGCCGCAGTTGCTCGACGAAATCAAAGACTTGAGCGCCAAGGAACAAGAACAGCAGATTCAATGGGCCTTCGATGACCAGGCCGAAGAGCAGGGTATCGAGCCCTGGGAGCTGACCCTGGAACTGATCGCCACCTCACCGGAGGAGCTTAGGGCCATGCGCCTGGAAGTGCATCAGGAAGTTGCCGAGACCCTGGGCATGAGCTGGGAGGAATACTGCAGCTTCAATGAAATCGAACCCTGAAAGCGGGAACCCTCACGCCCGTTGGCCGTTCAAATGGAGCAACGAACACCACGGAGCACAGCCCCATGAACCCCGATAGCGATTTCGACCACGGTGACGAAGCCCCGCTCAACGACTCCGACGAGGGCGAGGCGAATCTGGATACCGAAGAAGCGCTCGCCGACGAGCCGGAAATCATCATCGACGACGGCGTCAACGGCGTCGATTAACCGTGCGCGACCGATGCTGCCGGCAGGTCGCCCACCCCGCGATAGCGGACAATCACGCCGCGCATCTTGTGCTCACGGCGAAGCTGGTCCAGCTTTCGGGTGGCTTGCGAACGGGAGTCAAAGGGGCCGACGTAGACGCGGCTGACGGCGTCTTCGTGGGTCACGTAGGCCGCGTAGCCGTAGCCCTTGAGTTTCTGGCTGACCAGGCGTGCCGAACCGGCACTGGTCGACACCAATTGCACCGACCACTTCACCCCGACAATCTCGCCCACCCCTTTGCTGGCCTCGGCCACGGGGAGTGGCGCTGGCGCGGGTGCCGGCGCCTGGACAGCCGCCAAGGGATAACCACAAGCGGTGGCAGCCTCGGGGTTCCTCGCCTGGGGATCCAGGGTCACCTGAAAACCCTCTGCGCCTTTGCGCGCCAGGTAATGGCCGAAGCCTGAATAGGCGCCATCACTGTTCTTGCCGTTGACCTCACCACAGACACTGCCATCGCCCAGCTCGCGGTCCGCGCGAAACTGCGCCGACCCTGGGTCTTGCAACTGGTAGGCCACGGCCTTGTGGGCATTCTGTACGGCGCTGTCGCCACAACCGGCCACTGCCAGGGCAACCATCATCAAAGAAAGCGTGCGCACGATGAGACCTCCACGAGGGGACTGCACCCTTCATTCTAGCAGCACCACAGGATTTGCCGCGGCGTTCCCTGCCAGACCCGGCCTGACTATAGCCCCCTGCAACGTCCGTTCACAAGGTGTCTAGGCCCGGCCTTCCAGCCTCAAGCACCTGCCCGCCAGCGCGCCGATGCCTACTGCCGAGGCGTAGGAGAGAAAAATGCCGTTGCAGGCTTCTTGCCAATCATGGAGCCCCCCCTTGCAATATATATGACTTGAGCAACACCCCACCGGGCGTCATTGCAGTCAGTGTGTGCAGCTCGCCTGGTGGTGAGAATGCTCTCCTGGCAAATCAGAACGCTCCTACAAAGGCCTCCTCAGTTCGCGCGCTCTACAAGCAGGTGCTGAGCGCCGCCAACCGGCGGTTCGACAACGGCACGCCCTGTTCGGCAAAGTAGGCCACCGAGCTGCCGGCACCGGCCTGGCGTACGTCGGCAAAATTCTTCGAGTCGACCATGACGGTCAGGCCACCGTCCTTGCCGGGCTCGGTGTGGGAGTCGGCCGCGGCGCCAGACAGCACTTCGTCCTGCCAGGAGTATTCGATGCACTGGGCAACGTCCTTGGCCGGCTTTTGCGAGGTAAAGGTGCGGTAGGCACCCTGACTGCGCACCTCGTCCATGTTTGCCGACATGCAGCCGCCCAGCGAAACCAGCAGCACGGCACTCAACAGCTTACGCATAGTGTTCCCTCATGTTTGGTCAGGGGCGGACTCTACCACCTGCGGCCCGGATTTGCCCCGCCGGGTTTTCTTCAGGCAAACAAAAAAGGCGACCCCTGAAGGTCGCCTTTTCTACACCGCCCAGCAGAGCGGATTTTGTTTGGTAGGCACGATTGGACTCGAACCAACGACCCCCACCATGTCAAGGTGGTGCTCTAACCAACTGAGCTACGTGCCTGCTGTGAGGCGGCATTCTACGGATTTGCACCGGCGTGTCAATCGCTTTTTCAGCTAACCCACTGAAATAGCCGAATTTTTTCTAAAGATCAGCGTTTCAAGTTAGCGCTGGAATACCGTTTTCAACTCAGGTACGATTTGCCAACACGTCAAAAATATAAAACAGAGGTTGCAGCAATGGCGAACACCCCCTACCCACAGTCCTACTACGCCGCATCAGCCAATGCCGCGCCTTCACGCCCATCCTTGCAAGAAGAAGTGCAAACTGACGTGTGCATCATCGGCGCTGGTTACACCGGACTGTCCAGCGCACTGTTTCTTTTAGAGAACGGCTTCAAGGTCACCGTGCTCGAAGCCGCCAGGGTCGGGTTTGGCGCGTCAGGGCGCAACGGCGGCCAGATCGTCAACAGCTACAGCCGCGACATCGACGTCATCGAACGCACCGTCGGCCCCAAGCAGGCGCAACTGCTGGGCAAGATGGCCTTCGAGGGCGGGCGCATCATCCGTGAGCGGGTGGCCAAGTACAACATTCAGTGCGACCTGAAGGATGGCGGTGTGTTCGCCGCCCTTACCAGCAAGCAAATGGGCCATCTGGAGAGCCAGAAGCGCCTGTGGGAACGCTACGGCCACACCCAACTGGAGTTGATGGACCAGCGCCGCATTCGCGACGTGGTGGCATGCGACCAATACGTGGGCGGCATGCTCGACATGAGCGGCGGCCATATTCACCCGCTGAACCTGGCCCTGGGCGAGGCCGCGGCGGTGGAGTCGCTGGGGGGCACCTTGTATGAACAGTCACCGGCCGTGCGCATCGAACGCGGCGCCAACCCCGTGGTGCATACGCCCCATGGTCGGGTCCGCGCCAAGTTCGTGATTGTCGCGGGCAACGCCTACCTGGGCAACCTGGTGCCAGAACTGGCCGCCAAATCGATGCCCTGCGGCACCCAGGTGATCACCACCGAACCCCTGAGCGACGAACTGGCCAAGACCCTGCTGCCACAGGACTACTGCGTGGAGGACTGCAACTACCTGCTGGACTACTATCGCCTGTCCGCCGACAAGCGCCTGATCTTCGGCGGCGGCGTGGTGTATGGCGCCCGGGATCCGGCCAACATCGAGGCCATCATCCGTCCCAAGATGCTCAAGGCCTTCCCGCAACTCAAGGACGTGAAGATCGACTACGCCTGGACCGGCAACTTCCTGCTGACTTTGTCGCGCCTGCCCCAGGTCGGCCGACTGGGCGACAACATCTACTACTCCCAGGGTTGCAGCGGCCACGGCGTGACCTACACCCACCTGGCCGGCAAAGTGCTGGCCGAAGCCCTGCGCGGCCAGGCCGAGCGCTTCGACGCTTTCGCCGAGCTGCCGCACTACCCGTTCCCCGGCGGCCAGTTGCTGCGCACGCCACTGACCGCGCTGGGCGCCTGGTACTACAGCCTGCGCGACCGCCTGGGCTTCTGAGAACACGCCCCCAAGCAAAACGGCACCCTAGGGTGCCGTTTCGCCTTAGCGGGTGTTCAATGCCCGCGTGGCTTGTGCCGCCGCCTGCTCCTGGCCGGCTTGGGCCAGGTCGTTGGCGGCCTTCAGCCAGCGCTGCCGGTCGACATTGGCCGGCAGTTGGCCCGGCTTCTGCACCAGTACGGCCCAGTGCCCGGCGTCTTTCCAGGCCGAGTTGAAATGGGCGAAATCCATCAGCTTGCGCCGTTCATTGCCCGAGCGCAGCAGCACATGCTGCTTATAGCGGTCGTAACCCACCAGCAACGCATAGCGCGGACTCGTCCAGATCGAGCCTTCCGTATAACGCAGCAGCACCGGATAGCCGGCGGCCACCTGGGCGAACAGCGCGGGCAGATCGTCCTGCAGCGGGTAAACGACCATGCCGTACGCTTGGGCAGTGGCGGCCAGGGATGCCTGCAAGCGGTCCTCGCCGCCAGGCAGGTGCAAAGACGCGTCCAGCAGACCTGGGGTGATGATTACACCCTGTTGCGACAGCGCACTGGCCAGGGCCATGGAAGCGCCCTGTTCGGTGTCCCCGCGAAAGAACGGCACACTGTTGAGCTCGACCCGGTCCGGCAGCCCCTGGATCGGTGGCGCCGGCGGCGGGTGGCCCGCGCAGCCGGCAATGGCCAGCACCATCAGCACCGGGGCGAACAGGTTGAGCAAAGGGGTCTGGAAACGGGCAAGTCCCTGCAAAATAGCCTCACTCGGGTTCAAACGCCGCCCCCAAGGCGGCCAGGGCCCTGATCATAGGCCCCAGCTGCGACCGGGTATAGCCTTTGCCGGTAGTTTCCTACAGCCCATAGAGCCAAATAGCCCAAGCGTTGCGACCTTCGGTCAATAGCCTGAAACACGCCACCGGCTAGACTGTCACCTGTAGAGACCGTTGATTGCCTGAGGAGGCACACATGAGCCTGACCATGGCCATCGTCATGATGATAGGCGCCTGGCTATTGGTGGCCGCCGCCATGCTGTGGGGCGTGATGCGCATCGCCCGCCGTCATCACCACCCGGCGCCATCGGCTGCCCAGCGCCAGCCGCTGGACAAGCCCGACAACCGCCCCGCCTCCTCGCCTTCGGCCTGACCTACAGCCCCTCGCGCTTGCGCCGAGCCCGGCGCGACAACATGTTCAACCCTTCCACCAGCGCCGAGAACGCCATCGCGGTGTACACATACCCCTTGGGCACATGGGCACCGAAGCCTTCGGCAATCAGCGTCATGCCAATCATGATCAGGAAGCCCAACGCCAGCATCACTATCGTGGGGTTATCGTTGATGAACTTGGCCAGCGGCTCGGCGGCCAGCAACATCACCATGACGGCACAGATGACGGCGATGACCATGATCGGCAAGTGCTCAGTCATGCCCACCGCGGTCACGATACTGTCGATGGAGAACACCAGGTCCAGCATCAGGATCTGACAGATGGCGCCAGCAAAACTCGCCGCTACCTTACCCCCGACACTGGCCTCCTGCTGTTCCCGCGGGTCGACGCTGTGGTGAATCTCTTTCGTCGCTTTCCATACCAGGAACAAGCCGCCGGCGATCAGGATCATGTCCTTCCACGAGAAGGCCTGGCCGAACAGCTCCACCACCGGTTCGGTGAGCTGCACGATATAGGCCACGGTACTGAGCAAGCCCAGGCGCAACACCAGCGCCATGCCAATGCCCACGCGCCGGGCGCGCGCCTGGAATTGCTTGGGTAGCTTGTTGGTGAGAATGGAAATGAAGATCAGGTTGTCGATGCCCAGTACGATTTCCATGACGACCAAGGTGGCCAGGGCGATCCAGGCGGTAGGGCTTGAAACGAGTTGCAACAGATAATCCATAGGGGAGCCGCTCATGATGCCGAGAAGATGAGCATCAGTGTAGGAAAAATAACACTGCGAAAAAATTCGTATTTTTACCCGTTATACTTCGGCTTTAACGAATCGGCTGCCGTCATGCTCAATTATCGTCAATTACATTACTTCTGGGTGGTCGCCAGGACCGGCAGCGTCACCCGCGCCGCCGAGCAGCTGAACCTGACGCCGCAGACCGTCAGCGGCCAGATCACCCTGCTCGAACAGACCTTCGGCGTGGCCTTGTTCCAGCGCGTGGGACGGCAGCTGGAACTGACCGAAACCGGGCGCCAGGCCTTGCCCTATGCCGAGCAGATGTTTCAGCTGGGCGATGAGCTGCACAACGTGCTGCGCGCCCAACCGGGTCAGCAAGCCCTGGCGTTGCGAGTGGGCGTGGCCGACGTGGTGCCCAAGTCCATCGTCTACCGGCTGATCGCGCCGAGCATGCAGTTGGCCGAGCCCGTGCACATTACCTGCCGTGAAGACAAGCTCGAACGCCTGCTGGCGGACTTGGCGGTGCAGCGGCTGGACCTGGTGATTTCCGACAGCCCCATGCCCGCGCACCTGGACATCAAGGGCTACAGCCACAAGCTGGGTGAATGCGGCATCAGCTTTTTCGCGACCCAAGCCTTGGCCGAGCGCTACGGCCCTGGCTTCCCGAACAGCCTGGACGGCGCCCCGTTGTTGATTCCCGGGCAGGAGACCATGGTGCGCAGCCGCCTGCTGCGCTGGTTCGCCGAGCAACTGATTCAGCCACGCATCGTCGGGGAATTCGACGACAGCGCACTGATGCAGGCCTTCGGCCAATCGGGCAGTGGCCTGTTCATCGGCCCCAGCGCCATCGCCGAAGAGGTACAGGCGCAACAGGGGGTGTGCCTGATTGGCCAGACCGAAATGGTGCGTGAATCGTTCTATGCCATCTCGGTAGAGCGCAGGGTCAGCCACCCGGGCATCGTCGCCATCACCGAAGGCGCGCGCCGGGAGCTGTTCACTTAAGCAGGGGTTGCCAGTCGCGGGCGCATCAGCAGCCAGACCGATGCGTTACCCAACGGCATGGATCAATAGGCACCCATGTAATCGCGCTTGCCCACTTCCACGCCGTTGTGGCGCAGGATGTCGTAGGCGGTGGTGACGTGGAAGAAGAATTGCGGCAGGCCGTAGTGCAGCAGGTAGGTCTGGCCGTTCAGTTTCTTCTCCTTCGGGGTGCCGGCGCGCAACACGATTTCACGGCTCTCCTGGCCGTCGATCTGCGCCGCAGCCAGGCCGTCGATAAAGGCCAGGACTTTGGCCAGCAGGGCCTGAAGATCGGCGAAGGAGGCTTCAGCGTCCGGGTAGGCAGGTACCTCGACACCGGCCAGGCGCGCCGACACACCCTTGGCGAAGTCCACGGCGATCTGTACTTGCTTGACCAGCGGGAACATGTCCGGGTACAGGCGCGACTGCAGCAACACGGTTGGCTCGATATGCTTCGCGGCAGCGTGGCCTTCGGCCTTCTTGAGCACATCGCCCAGGGCAGTCAGCAATTGCTTGAACACAGGGACGGAGGCAGCGTACAGGGAAATGCTCATGGTGAGATCCTGATCGAGGTAAGGGCAGTGAGCCGCCAATGATAGCCCCGCCCCGGCGCGGCGTCCGGTGTTTTATTGCATACTGGTGGCATTTATCCGCCCTTGCCCACGGAGCGCACCATGTCCGCCGAACACGATACCCCCCAGCAGGCCCCGCGCCTCAGCGCCACTGACGTGCGCGTTCTGGGCGCGCTGATCGAAAAGCAGGCCACCAACCCGGAAACCTACCCGCTGACCCTCAACGCCCTGGTGCTGGCCTGTAACCAGAAAACCAGCCGCGAGCCGGTGATGAACCTCACCCAGGGCCAGGCCGGGCAAAGCCTGCGGGACCTCGAAGCGCTGGAAATGACGCGACTGGTGATGGGCAGCCGCGCCGACCGCTGGGAACACCGCCTGGACAAGGCCCTGGAGCTGGTGCCGGCGCAACTGGTCCTGATGGGCCTGATGTTCCTGCGCGGACCGCAGACACTCAACGAACTGCTGACTCGCAGCGGGCGCATGCACGACTTCGATGACACCGAGCAGGTGCGCCACCAGCTCGAACGCCTGATCGCCCGCGGCTTTGCCCTGCACCTGCCACGCCAGGCCGGGCAGCGCGAAGACCGCTATTGCCACGCGCTGGGTGACCCGGCCGACATGGAAGCCATCCTCGCCGCCCGCGGCACCGGTGCGGCAGAACGTGGCGCTGGCAGTGCGGTATCTGCCGAGCGCATCGACGAACTGGAGGCGCGCATCGCCGCCCTCGAGGAGCGGCTGTCACGCCTGGAGTGATCAGCTTCGCGCGTACTCGGTGGCCAGGCGCACCTGCTCGGCGGTGGGCCGCACGCCGGTGTACAGCACGAACTGCTCCAGCGCCTGCAAGGCAATGACTTCAAGGCCGGTGATGACCTGCTTGCCTAGCGACTGCCCCAGCACGACCAGAGGCGTCAGGGCAGGCAGCGCCACCACGTCGAAAACGATGTCGGCGGCCTGCACGGCCGCTTCAGCAAACGCCAACTGATCCGCTTCCGGCCCGCCGCTCATGCCGATAGGCGTGACATTGACCAGCATTCGCGGGCGTGCATCCCCCAAGTGCGCGCGCCACTCGTAACCCAGGTGCCGCGCCAACGCCGGGCCGCTGTCGGGGTTGCGGGCGATCAGGGTGCCGTGGCTGAAGCCGGCGTCGCGAAACGCCGAAGCCACCGCCTTCGCCATGCCGCCACTGCCGAGCAGGGCGAACGACGTGTCCGGCGCCAGGCTGTGCTGGTCGATCAATTGACGAATGGCCAGATAATCTGTGTTGTAAGCCTTCAAATGGCCGTTATCATTCACCACGGTATTGATCGACTGGATGGCTGCCGCCGACGCATCCATCTCATCGACCAGGGCGATGCAAGCCTCCTTGAACGGCATCGACACCCCGCAGCCTCGGATACCCAGGGCGCGGATACCCGCAACCGCTGCCGGCAGATCATGGGTGCTGAATGCCTTGTAGTAATAATCGAGACCCAGCTGTTCATACAGATGGTTATGAAAACGCACGCCGAAACTGCCCGGGCGCCCGGCCAGGGACATGCAGAGGACGGTGTCGCGAGTGGGAATCAAGGGCATTGCAAGGCTCCATCACTGGTATGTAACTGAGTTGTAAGGACACTGTGGTTCATGACCTTACACAAAATTTACCAAACCCCGTCGCAGATTCTTACAAAACCGCTGTCATAGTAGTGCGACAGTCCTTGGGCCACCTAACCGGCCCCGGGTACTGGAATCGTAATATGAGGAACAAGTCATGATTCGTCAGCTTCCCAAGATTGCCTTGCTGGTCGGCGCTCTCGCCGTGGCAGGCCAGGCGTCCGCCCATGGCGGTGGTGGTCCAGGTGTGTTGGGTGCCGTATTAGGTGGCGCCGTGGTCGGTGCCGTGGTGACCTCTGCCCTGGCCCCGCGCGAGGTCGTGGTACAACAGCCGGTCTATGCCGCGCCACCACCGCCCGTGTATGTAGCCCCGCCGCCACCGGTGTACTACGCGCCGCAGCCAGTGGTGTATGCGCAGCCCGTCTACGCGCCGCCACCGCCGCCACGCTACTACGGCCCGCCTCATGGGTACTACGGCCGTCCAGGCTGGTAAGCGCCGCGGCTCACCGGCAGCCGTTCGCGGCTGCGGTGAGCTGATGCGTTGCGTCAATGATGGCTATTGAGAGCGGTGATTTTTACCCGCGGCTGAGCCACCGTATGCTGGGCTCACGTTTCGCAGGAGCCCACCATGAATACCGTCAGCATCATGTCCGTCATCGGCAGTGCAGTGCCCGCCAACCTGCGCGACCTGGGGTTGCTGGCCTGCTGGTATGTGGTTCGCGATGGCGAGCCGGTCAGCGGCCCATTGATGTCGCGCGACCAGGCCCAGGCACTGTTCGATACATTGCTGCAAACGGCCAGTGCACCTGTGAAGCACTGAGCCCTGAATTCCGTAAGGTGCGTTGCTCTCGCACACCCTTTGCCCCGCCACTGTCGCGGGGCTTTTTATTCACGCCATGCCCGCCCGGTAGCAGCGGACCTGGCCGCGTCCCAGGCACCGCGCAGCATTCGGCACACCGCATGCACCGCGACGCGGCCAGGTCCGCTGCTACACATCGCGGGGTTCAGCCGCGTTCGGCCATGAGCACGTTGGCCTGGCCCCGCTGGGCCAGCTTCTGCAGGCGCTTTTCCAGCCCCTGCAACACAGCGCGGTCGGACCGCCCGCTTTCCAGTTCGTCGATCAACGCATTCACCACTTGGCGCAACTCGTGGGCGATGACGATACGGTCGTCATTGTTGTCCTGCTTGTGCGACTCGAACAACCGATGCAGGTAATCCTGCAACACCGCCTGCATGCGATGGCGGTCGGTGGCGCGCCAGTGCGCCAGCCCCAGGCCGGTCTGGTTCAGCAACTCCTGGAACTCCAGCACCAGGTACTGCAGGCGCCGCGCAAGGCCCACCTGCTCTTCGCGCCAGCGCTTGTGGTGCGCCAGGCCTTCCTGCTTGCGCTGAATGGCGGGCACGAACACCGCCAGCATCAGGGCAATGACCACCGCTACCGCCTGCACCCATGCCAGGGCATCCAGCGGCTTCTGAATGAACGCACACACCAGCAGGACCACGGCGATAACGCTACCCCACAGCAGCAGAGCGCTGTAATCCTTGCTCATGAAACCCTTGAACATTGCGCGACTCCCAAGCCGTTTTCAAACGTGATGAAGGGAAAAAAACCGTTGGACCGGCGTTGGACGGCCCGCGAAGATGAAAGATTACTTTTATTTTTTTATTACAGGGGTTTAAGCCCGCCAGCCAATCGACAGTGCCTGAGCCATACTCATAAACTACAACGCTTTTTCAAGAACAACCCGTTGTAAACGGCATATCTACTTTTTAGCGAGCGCTACACGTGAAAACCTCCCTTTCGATCCTGAGCCTGTTGCTTGTCCTCACAGGTACTGCTGCCGTCACGTCGAACGCTGTCGCCGCCCCACCCCCACCCGCCCAGCGAGACCCTTCACAGCTTCACCTGGCCTCGGGAAGCGCCCTGCTGATCGACCTGCAGACCAACAAGGTCATCTACGAGAACCGTGCCGACGCCGTGCTGCCCATTGCCTCGGTTTCCAAGCTGATGACCGCCATGGTCGTGCTGGACGCCAAGCAGGACATGAACGAGATGATCGATGTCGACATCAGCCACACCAAGGAAATGAAAGGTGTGTTCTCGCGGGTCAAGCTGGGCAGCGAGCTGAACCGCCACGACATGATACTGATTGCCCTCATGTCTTCGGAAAACCGTGCCGCGGCCACCCTCGCCCACCACTACCCGGGCGGCTACAACGCCTTCATCAATGCCATGAACGCCAAGGCCCGCAGCCTGGGCATGAGCCACACCCATTACGTGGAGCCCACCGGCCTGTCCACCAGCAACGTGTCCACGGCCCGCGACCTGAGCAAACTGCTGATCGCCGCCCAACACTACCCCATGCTGCGCGAGCTGAGCACCACCCCCGAGAAGACCGTGTTCTTCAAGAAGCCCAACTACAGCCTGGGTTTCCATAACACCGACCACCTGATCAACAAGAACAACTGGGACATCCGCCTGACCAAGACCGGCTTCACCAACGAAGCCGGGCACTGCCTGGTACTGCTGACCACCATGGGCAACCGCCCGGTGGCCATGGTGATCCTCGATGCCTTCGGCAAATACACCCACTTCGCCGACGCCACGCGCCTGCGCAACTGGGTGGAGACCGGCCGCAGCACCGCGGCACCCGCCGTGGCCCTGCGCTACAAGGCCGACAAGCACGGCCGCCAGGTCGACTGAGGCAGCGCGGCGCTGGTCACGCCCTGGCGTGATCAGTGCCGGCGGCCCGCCTGCTTGTCCCGGTACATGGCCGTGTCCGCCTCGGCCAGCAGCACCTTGATGGAACCGTGCTGGGCCGGGTCATATTCGATGCGGCCAATGCTGTAGCGAATGTCGTAGCCCCGCTGCGCCTCGGCATTGCGACGCGCCAACGCCTCTTTCAGGCGCCCGGCAATCAGGTCACCGTCCTGGGCATTGGAGCCCATCAGCAGCGCCACGAACTCATCCCCGCCCAGGCGCCCTACCAGGTCCATCTCCCGAAGTACATCGCGCAGGGTCTCGGCGAACGCCACCAATGCCCGGTCGCCTTCGGCGTGCCCCCAAGTGTCGTTGATGTGCTTGAAACCGTTGAGGTCGAAGAACAGCAGCGAAGCCGGGGTATTCATGCGCTTGCAGATACTCAGCGCGTGCTCGGCCAGGGCCTCGAAGCCGCGACGGTTGGAGACCTGGGTCAATTCGTCGATGGTCGCCAGTTGGAACGCCTCTATTTCCTGCTCGGCCATGCTCGCCAGGTCACGCAACAGGTCACGTTCCTCGGCGTCCAGGATGCGCGGGCGCGAGTCAATCAGGCACAAGGTGCCGATCTTCACGCCATTGCCCACTCGCAGCGGGCAGCCGGCGTAGAAACGGATGTGCGGGTCGCCCGTCACCAGCGGGTTGTCATGGAAACGCTCGTCGTTGGTGGCATCCGGGATCATCAGCACCTGGTCACCCAGGATGGCATGGCCGCAGAACGAGATATCCCGGGACGTTTCCGGCACGCACAGGCCCTGGCACGACTTGAACCATTGGCGGTTGGTATCCACCAGGCTGACCAGCGCGATAGGCACATCAAACAGGCGCCGCGCCAGGCGCGTCAAGCGGTCGAAACGCTCTTCCGGGGCCGTGTCGAGAATATTCATCGAACGCAGCGTGCTGACGCGCTCGGCTTCGTTAACGGGTTTGGCTGGGGCCAGCATCGAGATACTCCGTGGTCCTGACTCTGCTTGTGCGCTAAGCCTAGCCCATCTGCAAGCGCGAACGAAGACTGGCCCCAAAACATTACGCCGTGGTGTTGATGGTCGAACCGGTGGTGCTGCTGCCTTCTTCCGTCAGCGCCGTGGACAACTCGGCGGTCAGCGAAGAAATCTCGGCCGAGGTGGACGACACCTGAGCCTCGGCGGACGCCACGGCGGCGGCCTTGGCGTCCTCATCCTTCAAGGATTGCGCCTGCTGCACGGCCTGCTGCTCGGCTTGCAGTTGCTTTTGCAGTTCGGCGATCTGTTTTTGCAGTTCGGTCACGGTATCGGAGGCCGTCGACGAGCTGCTATCGCTGTCGCTACTGCCGCTACCCCCACCGGCACCACCGGCGCCCGCGGCGCCGCCAGCCGCATTGGCCGTGGTGCTGGAGGTGCTGGACGTGGTGGACGTGCCATCGGCGCTGGTCGAGGTCGAGGTGGTATCGTCGGTGCTGGCAGTGGTAGCCGCCGTGGATTTGGTGGTGCTGGTGCTGGTGATCTGCAAACCAGAGGCGATGTTGCTGATGGTCGACATGACAGAAACTCCTTTGATGGAAGTAGGTTCATGGGTCATCGACTGGTCAGGGCCCAGCTTTAGAAATATCGTGTAACACATGGGATACGCCGGCACTACAAACCTGTGAACGGCTGAAATCCTTGATCTAGAGCCTTCTAGACCTGCTCTCCATAGATGAAATAATCTTCAGCAAGGCGACAGGTAAAACTCGGCACAATGTACCTTCAACAGCCGAAATCCCAGGTACAACACCATGACACGCGTTTTGACCATCGAAGACGATGCCGTGACAGCCAAGGAAATCGTGGCCGAGCTGAGCAGCCACGGCCTTGAAGTGGATTGGGTCGATAACGGTCGCGAGGGCCTGGTCAAGGCCGTGAGCGGCAACTACGACGTCATCACCCTGGACCGCATGCTCCCGGAGCTGGACGGCCTGGCCATTGTCACCACCTTGCGCACCATTGGCGTTTCCACACCCATCCTGATGATCAGCGCCCTGTCCGACGTGGACGAGCGTGTGCGCGGCCTGCGTGCCGGTGGCGACGATTACCTGACCAAGCCTTTCGCTTCCGATGAAATGGCCGCCCGCGTCGAAGTGCTGCTGCGCCGCAAGAGCACCGTGGCCGACGTGGACACCACCCTCAAGGTCGCCGACCTGGAGCTGGACCTGATCACCCGTGAAGCCCGCCGCGGCGAACAGGCCCTGAACCTGCTGCCCACCGAGTACAAGCTGCTCGAATTCCTGATGCGCAACGCCGGACAGATACTGACCCGCATGATGATTTTCGAGGAAGTCTGGGGCTACCACTTCGACCCGGGCACCAACCTGATCGACGTGCACATCGGCCGCCTGCGCAAGAAGATCGACCCGCCGGGCGCTACCGCGCTGATCAAGACCGTTCGGGGCTCGGGCTATGTCATTGCCGAACCCCTCTAAGGGCTGGCGCTCGTCCAGCAGTCGCCTGCTGGCCCTCTACAGTTTTCTCTTCGTGGCCTGGAGTTGCATCCTGATGGGTGTGCTCTATTACGAAGTGTCGGACTACCTCAACAGCCTGGCGCGTCATTCATTGATGCAGCGCCAGCACCTGTTCTCGCGGTTCAGCGGCCAGGCCCTGGACGACGCCCTGTCGGCCAGCGAAACCTTCGACAACCGCGCCTACGACGCCTATGGGCTGTTCGATGCACAGTTGCGCCCGCTGGGGGGCGATATCAAGGAAATCCCCAAGGGCGTCGCCCTGGACGGCAACATCTATGAACTGGATGACTGCATCGATTCCGACGACCCCAAACTGCCCCAGCAGGGCTGCGACGCCGTGGCCATGGCCACCCAGGATGGCCGCTGGCTGGTGCTGGTGCGCGACAACGGTTCGCTGTTCGCGGTGACCCGCATCATTCTTCACGCCTTGCTGTGGGGTATCTCGCTGACCATCATTCCCGGGGCGGCGGGCTGGCACCTGCTGCGCAGGCGGCCCATACGGCGTATCCGCGCCATTCAGGACAGCGCCGACGCCATCGTCGCCGGCGACCTGACCCGGCGCCTGCCCCTGTCCAACCGGCGGGATGAACTGGACATGCTGGCCGCCATCGTCAACGCCATGCTCGACCGTATCGAGCGGCTGATGATGGAGGTCAAGGGTGTGTGCGACAACATTGCCCACGACCTGCGCACGCCCCTGACGCGCTTGCGCGCCCAGCTGTACCGGATTCAGCAGCAGGCCGGCATGGATTCGGCCCAGGCCCTGCAACTGGACGGCGTCATCGCCGAGACCGACACGCTGATGGCGCGGTTCCGGGGGCTGTTGCGCATTTCCGAACTGGAAGACCATCAGCGTCGCTCTGGCTTCGTGGAGTTCGACCCGCTGCCCCTGCTGCACGAACTGCACGATTTCTACCTGCCCCTGGCCGAGGAAGGCGAGTTGCGCCTGGAGCTGGAGGCGCCCGAGGTGCTGCCCAGCCTCAATGGTGACCGCGCGCTGCTGTTCGAGGCCATTGGCAACCTGTTGAGCAACTCCATCAAGTTCACCCCGCCCGGCGGCGTGGTGGTGCTGCGAGCCCATAACGAACTGGACAGCACCTGCATCGAAGTCCAGGACTCAGGCCCGGGCATTCCCAAGGACGAGCGCCAGGCGGTGTTCCAGCGGTTCTACCGCTGCGACGACGACAACACCCAGCCGGGTTTCGGCCTGGGCCTGTCGATTGTCGCGGCCATCGTCAACCTGCACGGTTTCACCCTTGAAGTGGGCAACAGCCAACAGGGCGGTGCCAGCCTGGCACTGCATTGCCGTCAAAGCAAAGCGCGAGTGTGATGACCATGAATCTGCTCTATATTGCCGACACCCGAGACGAACAACTGCTGCGCGGCTTCGCCGACAGCGGCCAGCGCGTGGTCGAAGCTCGCCCCGAGGAAGCCGACTGGGCCCTCGCCGACAGCAACTATGGTTTTATCGTGCTCGACGTGGAGGCGGCTCGGCCCGACCTGCTGGAGCGTTGCCTGGCGCGCAAGCGCAAATCGCGGGTGCTGATGCTGCTGGGTGAAGACAACGCCGCAGCGCGAGTCGCCGCACTGCGGGCCGGTGCCGAGCTGTGCCTGACCAAACCGGTGGTGTTCATCGAACTGCAGGCGCGGATGCACGCCCTGGTGCGCGACCATCTGAGCCCATCGGTGGACGCCGAGGCGGGCCTGTGGCTGTCCACCACGCGCCTGTTGCTGGGCCGCGGCCCTCATCAGCAGCCGCTGACCGTCAGCGAACAGCGCCTGCTGGCTATCCTGGCCAAGCGCCCGGGTGCGGTCAGTCGTGAGTTGATCGAAGAACAGCTATGGGGTGCCACCCATGATTCGCGCAGCGCGCTGATCGAACGGCACATCTGCAACCTGCGGCGCAAACTGGCGCGCCTGGATGCGCCGAATGCGCTGCAGACGCTGCGGGGGTTTGGGTATAGCTTGCGCGAGACGGTGCATGTGCGTACGGATTGAGGTGGGTCAGGGCCGCCAGGGGCCAGGCTTGGCTTTTGCGGCGCGCTCAGGATCGCCGCAGAGCCCAAGCCTTGCCCCCCCAAAACCTCAACCCGACATGCAATCAAAGTTGTCGGTGGAAGCCACCGTCTTGCCCTGGTCATTCTTCAGGTCAGCGCGCAGGTTGGTTTCGCCCAGGCTGCTTTCCACCAGCGTGTAATGCTTGCCCTGCTTGAAGCCCTTGTAATCGATGGTCGCGCGGCAGGTCTGGTCGTCCTGCTGGGCGGTGCTTTCTTCATACAACAGTACTTCCAGCTTGTGCTCACCGGGCTTGACCTGGAAATAACGGCCATCCTTCAGGTTCTTGCCATCCAGCTGCTCGGCCAGCATCGCGTCCTGGGTTTCCTCCTTCAGGCCCACCCAGGCATCGTTCGGGTTGGGCGTGGGCATCGGGCCCGCGCAGGCGGAGAGCAAGGCAACCAGGCCCATCATGGGCACCAGCATCAGCGTTTTCGCGTTCATGGGTATTCCTCGAGTATCAGGGAAGTTGGCCTGCACCGGCAGGTCGTTTTTCGATCGGTGCCAAGCTTGGGCCGCCCCCCCTTTCAACGCTAATGAATCCCCGTGAAACGAATTTCAGGCGCGCCATAAAACATCTTTCACCTTCTTGAAAGGCTTGTGTTAGGTGGTTCCAGCAAGACTTGCCAGCATCCGCAAACCCTTTGGAGGTTCCCGGCATGCTAGGGCTGGTAAAGACCGCATTGCTCAAGCCGTACACGTTTATCGTGTTGGCGATATTCATCTGTATCATCGGGCCCTTGTCCGCGATGCGCACCCCTACCGACGTCTTCCCCGACATCGGTATTCCCGTGATCGCCGTGGTCTGGTCCTACACCGGCCTGTCGCCGGACGCCATGGCGGGCCGGGTGATCTACACCTACGAACGCTCGCTCAGTACCACCGTCAACGACATCGAACACATCGAGTCGCAGTCGCTGCCGGGCATGGGCATCGTCAAGATCTTCTTCCAGCCCGGGGTCGACATTCGTACCGCCAACGCCCAGGTCACGGCCGTTTCCCAGACCGTGCTCAAGCAGATGCCGCCGGGCATCACCCCGCCGCTGATCCTCAACTACAGCGCCTCGACGGTACCGATCCTGCAGATGGCGTTTTCCAGCCCTACGCTGTCCGAAGCGCATATTCGCGACCTGGTGCAGAACTCCATCCGCCTGCCGCTCTCTGCCGTGCCGGGCCTGGCCATGCCGACCCCCATGGGCGGCAAGCAACGCCAGATCACCCTTGACCTCGATCCCCAGGCACTGGCCGCCAAGGGCCTGTCCGCCCAGGATGTGAGCAATGCCCTGGCCGCGCAGAACCAGATTGTGCCGGTCGGTACCGCCAAACTGGGCAGCGATGAATACACCGTGCTGCTGAACAACAGCCCGGATGCCATCGAACAGCTCAACGACCTGCCGATCAAGACGGTGGACGGCGCGGTCATCACCGTTGGCCAGGTGGCCCACGTCCGTGACGGCTCGCCACCGCAGACCAACATCGTACGGGTGGACGGCCGCCGCGCCGTGCTGATGCCGGCCCTGAAAAACGGCAACATCTCGACGCTGTCGATCATCCAGGACATTCGCAACATGTTCCCGCTGATCAACGAAACCCTGCCGCCGTCGCTGAAAACCTCGATGCTGGGCGACGCTTCGGTGTTCGTGAAAGAGTCGGTCGGCAGCGTGGCCCGTGAAGGCATCATCGCCGCGCTGCTGACCAGTGCCATGATCCTGCTCTTCTTGGGCAGCTGGCGCTCGACCATCATCATTGCCGCTTCCATTCCCCTGGCGGTGCTGTCGGCCATCGCCCTGCTCGCCGTGAGCGGCCAGACGCTCAACGTCATGACGCTCGGCGGGCTGGCGCTGGCCGTGGGTATCCTGGTGGACGACGCCACGGTCACCATCGAAAACATCAACTGGCACCTTGAGCAAGGCAAGCAGGTGAAGCAGGCGATCCTCGACGGTGCGGCGCAAATCGTCGGACCGGCCTTCGTGTCCCTGCTGTGTATCTGCATCGTGTTCGTGCCGATGTTCATGCTGCAAGGCATCGCCGGCTACCTGTTCCGGCCCATGGCCCTGGCGGTGATCTTTGCCATGGCCTCCTCGTTCATTCTGTCGCGTACCCTGGTACCGACCCTGGCCATGTTCCTGCTCAAGCCCCATGTAGTAGAAGACGGTGAAGGGCGTCATCCCGACGAGCCATTCATCAACCACCACGAAGGCGACCAGCACAAAAAGCAACACGGCGCGTTCGTGCGCGGCCTGCTGAGCTTCCAGGTGGGCTTCGAGAAACGCTTCGGCAACATCCGCGACAGCTATCACGGCGTGCTGGCCCTGGCCCTGGAAAACCGCAAGCGCTTCCTGGTCGGCTTCATGATCTGCGTGCTGGCGTCTTTCGCACTGCTGCCAACCCTGGGCGAGGACTTCTTCCCCGCCACCGACGCCGGCGCCATTTCGCTGCACGTCAGCCTGCCGGTGGGCACCCGCATCGAAGAAAGCGCCGCCGCCTTCGACCGCATCGAAGCGCGCATTCGTGAAGTGATTCCGGCCAGTGAACTGGACACCGTGATCGACAACATCGGTATCCCCCTCAGTGGTATCGACATGGCCTACAGCGCCAGCGGCACCACCGGCCCCCAGGATGGCGACATTTCCGTCAGCCTGAAGGAAGGCCACAAGCCGACCGCCGACTACGTCAAGCAACTGCGTGAAGTCCTGCCCCACAGCTTCCCGGGCAGCACCTTCTCGTTCCTGCCAGCGGACATCAGCAGCGAGATCCTCAACTTCGGTGCCCCGGCGCCGCTGGACGTGAAAATCTCCGGCCCTGACAACGACGCCAACCACGCCTATGCCCTGGAACTGCAGCGCGCCCTGAAACACATCCGCGGTATCGCCGACCTGCGTATCCAGCAGTCCAACGGCTACCCGACCCTGCAAGTGGACGTGAACCGCGAACGCGCCAACGGCCTGGGCATCACCGAGCGTGACGTCACCAACTCCATGGTCGCCTCGCTGGCCGGTAGCTCCCAGGTGTCGCCGCTGTACTGGCTGAACCCGAAAAACGGCATCAGCTACTCCATCGTTGCCGCCACGCCGCAGTACCGCCTCAGCAGCATGCCAGAGCTCGAAGCCCTGCCGGTGACCGGCGCCAACGGCCAATCGCAGATCCTCGGCGGCCTGGCCACGATCCACCGCGTCGACACCCCCGCGGTGGTCACCCACTACAACATCCAGCCGACCCTGGACATCTACGCCAACGTGCAGGGCCGTGACCTGGGCGGCGTCGCCAGCGACATCCAGAAAGCCATCGACCTGGCCGCACCGCACCGTCCGAAAGGCGCCACCATCACCCTGCACGGCCAGATCGACGCCCTGCATGAAGCCTTCAGCGGCCTGTCCCTGGGCCTGCTCGGCGCCGTGGTGCTGATCTACCTGCTGATCGTGGTGAACTTCCAGTCCTGGCTCGACCCGTTCGTGATCATCACCGCCCTGCCCGCCGCCCTGGCCGGCATCGTGTGGATGCTGTTCCTGTCCGGCACCTCGCTGTCGGTGCCGGCGCTGACCGGGGCGATCCTGTGCATGGGGGTGGCCACGGCCAACTCCATCCTGGTGGTCAGCTTCTGCCGGGAGCGCCTGGCCGAGCACGGCGACGCCCTGCGCGCCGCCATGGAAGCCGGCTACACCCGTTTCCGCCCGGTGTGCATGACCGCCCTGGCGATGATCATCGGCATGCTGCCGCTGGCCATCTCCCAGGAGCAGAACGCACCGCTGGGCCGCGCCGTGATCGGCGGCCTGATTCTGGCCACCACGGCCACCCTGCTCTTCGTTCCGGTGGTGTTCAGCCTTGTGCATGGACGCCGCACCGCCACTGCATCCGTTGGAGAAACATCCCATGTCGTCTGAAACCCTTCCGACCACGCAAAAGAAGCCGTCGCGCAAGCGCCTGATGTTGTTGGGCGTGGGCGGGCTGACGCTGGCCGCGGTACTGGTGGCCAACGGCCTGGCCGCCCGCACCCGCCATGACGACGCCGTGGCCACCTGGACCGAAAGCCAGTCAGTGCCGATCGTCAGCGTGTTCCAGCCGACCCACAACACCACCGGCGACACGCTGGTGCTGCCGGCCCACCTGGAGGCCTGGAGCCAGGCGATGATTCACGCGCGGGTCAGCGGCTACCTGAAAGACTGGAAAGCCGACATCGGCACGCCGGTGAAAGCCGGCCAGGTGCTGGCCGAGATCGACAGCCCGGATTTGGACCAGCAATTGGCCCAGGCCCATGCGCACCTGCTGCAACAACAGGCGGACGAGAAACTGGCGCAAACCAGCGCCGCGCGCTGGCAGCACCTGTTGAGCACCCACTCGGTCTCGCAGCAGGAAGTGGACGAGAAACTGGCCAACGCCGCGGCCGCCAAGGCCAACGTCGAGGCGGCGCGCGCCGACTACGCGCGGCTCACCGACCTGTCCAATTACAAGACCCTGCGCGCGCCGTTCGATGGCACCGTCACGGCGCGCAATACCGATGTGGGCCAGTTGATCAAGGCTGACGCCGACGCCGGCCCGGACCTGTTCGAAGTCGCCGACACCCACCGCCTGCGTCTGTACGTGCCGGTACCTCAGAACTACGCCGCCGCCGTACGCCCTGGCATGCACGTCACCCTGACCGTGCCGGAGCACCCGGGCGAGCAATTCGATGCGCAACTGGTGGGCAACTCCAATGCCGTCGACATGAAGTCCGGCACCCTGCTGGCGCAGTTCGTCGCCGACAACCCCAAGGGCGTATTGCTGGCCGGTGACTACACCGAAGTCACCCTCAACGTGCCGGCGGGCAGCCAGGGCGTGAGCATCCCCGGCAGCGCCCTGATCTTCCGTGCCCAAGGCACCCAGGTGGCGGTGGTGGACGCGCAGAAACACGTGCACCTGCGCAACGTGCACATCGGCATGGACCTGGGCGCCACCCTGTTCATCGACCAGGGCCTGGCCCCGACCGACCAGGTGATCGACAACCCGCCGGACTCGCTGCGCGAGAACGACCCGGTGAAACTGGCCGACGCAGGAGGTACCCATGCGCCTAAAGCTTGACCGCCTGGTGGCGGCGATGGCCCTGGTGCTCCAGGGCTGCTCGCTGGCGCCGACCTATAAGGTTCCCGACGCCCCGATACCGCTGCATTACAGCGGCCCGTGGCAGGCCGCGAAGCCTGCCGACAACGTCCCGCAACAATGGTGGTCGCTGTACCGGGACCCGCAACTCGACGACCTGCAGGGCAAGCTGGTCAAGGCCAATCCTGACCTGGCCGCGGCCCTGGCGCATTTCGATGCCGCCCAGGCCTACGCCAGCCAGTTGCATGGCGGCCTGTTCCCGCAGATCGGTGCCACCGGCTCGTCCGTGCGCCAGCGCCAGTCGGAAAACAAGCCGCTGCGCGGCAGCGACCAGCCGAACGTGTACAACACCAACACCGCGGCGTTCACCCTGGGCTGGGACCTGGATTTCTGGGGCAAGGTACGCAACCGCGTGGCCGCGGGCGACGCCCAGGCCCAGGCATCGGCCGACGACCTGGAAGTGGCCCGCCAGAGCCTGCAGCGCCAGCTGAGCAACCTGTACCTGCAACTGGCCGGGCTGGACGCGCAGCAGGTCATTCTCAAACGCTCCCTGGACGCCTACACCCAGGCCCTGGCCCTGACACGTGACCGCTACGAAGGCAAGATCGCCAGCGAACTGGACATGACCCGTGCCCAGAGCGAGCTGGCCCAGGCCCAGGCGCAACTGGACGACGTGATCAACCAGCGCAACCTCACCGAGCACGCCATTGGTGAGCTGGTGGGCGAGCCGGCGACCACCTTCAAACTCGCGGCCATCGGCACATTTCCGGCCTTGCCCGACGTGCCGGTGCAGCTACCGAGCACCCTGCTGCAGCGGCGCCCTGACATCGCTGCCGCGGAACGCCGGGTATTCGCCGCCAACGCCAACATCGGCGTGGCCAAGGCGGCGTTCTACCCGGACTTCAGCCTGAGTGGCTACTTCGGTGGCCAGGACATGGGCGTGGGCAATGTGCTGAGCGCCACCAACCGCTTCTGGGCCATCGGCCCGGTGGTCAACCTGCCGATCTTCACCGGCGGGCGCCTGACCGGTGCCGAGAAACAGGCCAAGGCCGAATTCGCCGAAGCCAGTGCCCACTACCGTGGCAGCGTGCTGAAAGCGTTGCGCGAAGTCGAAGACAACCTCTCGCAACTGCGCGACCTGAAACAGGAGGCCGCGGACCAGCAAGCGGCGGTGGATGCCGCGACCCAATCGCAGACCCTGGCCATGAACAGCTACGAAGCGGGGGCGGTGAACTACCTCGACGTAGTCACCGCGCAAACCGCTGCGCTGGATGCCCAGCGGCGGTTGCAGGACGTGCAGACGCGCCGGTTGCAGGCCAGTGTCGGGTTGATGGTGGCATTGGGAGGCGGTTGGCAAGTCGGGCCATAAAGCCGCGGCGGCGCCCTTGCCCAGGGCGCCGCCGTGCATCAGGCAGACCGCGATGCTTCACGTCGACGGTCATTCACCCGTCCAGGACCCACCCAACGCGGCCTGCAGCTGCACGCTGGTGACCAGCTGCGTGGCCACCAGGCTCAGCAAGGTCTGACGCTCACTGAGGCTGGTAGCCTGAGTGGTGGCGACGTCCAGATAGTCGATCACGCCCGCTTCGTACTGGTCGCGACTGACCGAGGCCGACTCTTCGGCCGACTGCGCCGAGTTGCGGCGAGCCTCCAGCTCCGGCTCCAGGGTCCGCAGTTCCACCAGGTAATCCTCTACTTCACCCAACCCGGTCAACACGGTCTGGCGGTAGGTGGCGACCTTGGCGTCGTACGCATGCCGTGCCTGTTCGACGGCCGCTTTAGTGGCGCCGAAGTCCAAGAGCGTGCCGGTCAAACTCGGGCCGATGGACCAGAAGCGGTTGGGCACCGAAAACAGGTTGCTGAGGGTCGAGCTCTGGTAGCCACCACTGGCACTCAACGTCAGGTCCGGGTAATAAGCCGCGGTCGCTACGCCGACGGCGGCATTGGCCGCCGCCATGTCGCGCTCGGCGGCGGCGATGTCCGGTCGGCGTTCCAGCAGGCGGCTGGGTACGCCCAGTGGAATGCTGGGCACATGGTATTTCCAGCCCGGGTCAGCCGCCAGGGCGAAGTCCGCCGGGGCCTTGCCGATCAGCAAGGCAATGGCGTGCTCGTACTGGGCGCGCTGCCATTGCAGGTCCAGCATGGACGCCTGGGCGCTCTGCAGCTGGGTCTTGCCCGTGGCCAGGTCGGCGCGCGAGGAGATCTGCTCGTCATACTTGTTCTGGATGATTTGCAGGTAGCGCTCGTAGCCGGTGATGGTCTCGCGGTACAGGGCAATGCGCTGATCAAGGATGCGCAACTGGAAATAATCCTGAGCCAGCGACGACTGGGCACTGAGGGTCGCGTTGGCCAGGTCGGCGGCACTGGCCTGGGCGCTGGCACGGTCTTCTTCCACGGTGCGGCGCAGCTTGCCCCAGATGTCGGCTTCCCAGCTCAGGCTGAGGCTGGCCGAATGTTCCTTGCTGACACCGCCGCTGGACGACGTGCTGCTGGACGACGAGCCGGTGCCCGTTTCACTGCGGGTACTGGACGCGGTGCCGCTAAGCGTCGGGAACAGGTCGGCGCGCGACTCGCGCACCAGCGCCAGGGCCTGGCGGTACTGGGCGGCATACAGCGCGACGTTCTGATTGTTGAGTTGCACCTGCGCGGTCAACGCGTTGAGTTGCGGGTCCTGGTACAGCTCCCACCATGGCCCCTTGGGCAGTTCATCCTGGGGGCTGGCGGCTTTCCAGCCCTGGGCTTCCTTGAAGGTGGTGGACATCGGCGCGGCGGGCTTGTGGTAGTCCGGGCCCACCATGCAACCGCCCAGCAGGCTGCTGGCCAGCAGCACGGCAACACACAGGCGGGAAGGCAGTAGAGCATTCATGGGTTAACCCTTGTCAGTCGCCGCGCGCACGTGGGTGCGGCGGACACGCGTGTGCCAGAGGTGCCGGGTGGCACGGCTCAGGCGGTCAAGATAGAGGTACACCACCGGTGTGGTGAACAGTGTCAGCAATTGGCTCAAGGCCAGGCCGCCGGCGATGGCCACGCCCAGCGGCTTGCGCAGGTCTGCGTCGCCGCCGCTGCCCAGGGCCAGGGGCAAGGCCCCGAAGAAGGCCGCCAGGGTGGTCATCATGATCGGACGGAAGCGCATGCGGCAGGCCTCGATGATGGCCTGTTCGGGCGGCAGCTTGCGGTCGCGCTCGGCGACCAGGGCGAAGTCGATCATCATGATCGCGTTCTTCTTCACAATGCCGATCAGCAACAGGATGCCGATCAGGGCGATCACCGTCAGTTGCATGTTCACCGCCTTGAGCAGCAACAGCGCCCCCACGCCCGCGGACGGCAAAGTCGACAGAATGGTCAGGGGGTGGATGTAGCTTTCATACAACACGCCCAGCACGATATACACCGCCAGCAAGGCAGCGGCGATCAGCCAGGGCATGCTCGCCGCCAACGCCGCGTAGGCCTGGGCGGTTCCGGCAAAGCCGGCCTGAATGTCGCGCGGCATGCCGACCTTGTCCACGGCGGCGTTGATGGCCGCAGTGGCCTGTTCCAGCGACACCCCGTCCTGCAGGTTGAAGGCGATGGTACTGGTGGCCGACTGGCCCTGGTGGGCCACCGCCAGCGGTGCGTTGTCGGGGCTGAAGGTGGCGAACGCCTTCAGCGGCACCTGCTGGTTGTCACTGTTGATCACGTACATGCGGTCCAGCATGGTGGAGTCGCTGGTGTACACCGGGTCCAGGCCCATGACCACGTGGTACTGGTTGAGGGTCTTGTACAGGGTCGCCACCTGCCGCTGGCTGTAGGAATTGTTGAGCAGGTTGTCGATGTCACTCACGCTTACCCCGAGCCGGCTGGCCGCGGCGCGATCGATGTGCAGCATCAATTCCTGGCCACCGGTCTGGGAGTCGGAGTCGATGCCGGTCAGCTCCGGCAAGGCACGCAAAGCGGCTTCGACCTTGGGCTCCCACACGCGCAGCAAATCCAGGTCATCGGCCTGCAGGCTGAACTGGTACGTGGCGTTGGCACTGCGGCCCCCCACGCGAATGTCCTCGGCGGGCATCAGGAACACCTGGATGCCGGCCACCTTGTTGTTCTGCTTGGTCAGGCGGTTGGCGATCGCCGCCGCACTGCTGGTGCGCTGCTTGTAGTCCTTGAGGCGAATGAAGAAGTCCCCGGTGTTGCGCGAACCGGCGCGGCCGCTGCCGGTGGACGACATCACCGCTTCCACGTCGGGGTCGGCGGCCAGGTCGTGGGCGATCTGCATCAGGTGCGGCTTGAGAGCCTGGAATGAAATGTTCTGGTCGGCGCGCACCGCGCCCATCAGCACGCCCGTGTCCTGGGCGGGGAAGAAGCCCTTCTCCACCGTGGCGTACAGGTAGACGTTGAATGCCACGGTCAGCAGCAGGCTGAACAGGGTGAGCAGGCGGTGGCGCATCACCCAGGCCAGCGCCGCCAGGTAGGCCGCCTGCAAGCGAGCCAGGCCGGCCTCGATCCACCGGTACAGGCGCGGCTCGCGGGCGTCATGCACCGGTTGGCGCAACAGCATCACGCACAGCACCGGGGTCAGGCTCAACGACACCACCATCGACAGGCACAAGGCGACGCTGAGGGTGACGGCGAACTCGCGGAACAGCCGCCCGACGATGTCGCCCATCAGCAGGATGGGAATGAACACGGCGATCAACGACAGGGTCATGGACAGCACCGTGAAACCCACCTCCCGCGTGCCCATCAACGCCGCGCGCAGCGGGCGCATGCCCTGTTCCTGGTAGCGGGCGATGTTCTCCAGCACCACGATGGCGTCATCCACCACGAACCCGGTGCAGATGATCAGGGCCATCAGCGACAGGTTGTCGAGGCTGTAGCCCAGCAGGTACATGACCGCGCAGGTGCCGATCAGCGACACCGGCAGCACCACCGCCGGGATCAGCGTGGCGCGCAGGTTGCGCAGGAACACGAAGACCACGGCGATCACCAGCAAGGTGGCGATCAGCAGGGTTTCCTCGGTGTCGTGCAACGATGAACGCACCGTGGGACCGCGGTCGATCACGGGGATCAGTTGCACGTCACCGGGAATCTCGCGCTGCAACTCGGGGATCAACGCCTTGATGCTGTCGATGGTCTGCAGCATGTTGGCGCCGGCCTGGCGGGTCACGCCCAGGGTCACTGACGGCTGGCCGTTGTAGTAGCCGCCGACGAAGGTGTCCTCCACCGAATCGTAGACGTTGGCCACGTCACTCAAGCGCACGGCGGTGCCGTTCTGGTAGGTGATCACCAGTTGCTGGTAATCGCTGGCCTTGTCGATCTGGTCGTTGCCGTCGATCACCCAGCTCTGGCCATTGCCTTGCAGGATGCCCTTGGGCTTGGCCTTGGTGGCGTTGCTGACGGCTTCACGCACCGTCTCCAGGGAAATGCCGGCGTGCACCAGCAGGTTGGGCTGTATATCGATGCGCACCGCGGGCAGCGCGCCGCCGCGCACCGAGACCTCGCCCACGCCGTTCACCTGGGCGATTTTCTGTTGCAGCTTGCTGTAGGCCAGGTCGTAGAGCTCGCCGGGGCTGCGGGTGGACGACGTCAGCGCCAGCATCAGCACGGGCGCTTCGGAAGGGTTGGCCTTGCGGTAGGTGGGCAGCGACGGCATGGAACTGGGCAGCAGGCTGCGCGAGGCGTTGATGGCCGCCTGCACGTCGCGGGCGGCGCCGTTGATGTCGCGGTCCAGTTCGAACTGCAGAATCAGCGTGGTCGAGCCCTGGCTGCTGGTGGACGTCATCTCGGTGATACCGGCGATCTGCCCCAGGCTGCGCTCCAAGGGCGTGGCCACGGTGGCCGCCATGGTCTCGGGGCTGGCGCCGGCCAGCGAGGCGCTGACCATGATGGTGGGAAAGTCCACCTGGGGCAGCGGTGCCACCGGCAGCAGCTTGTAGCCCAGAATGCCGGCCAGGGTGATGCTCAGGCTCAGCAGCAAGGTGGCGACTGGCTTGCGGATGAACAGCCGTGACAGGTTCATGCCCGCGCCCTGCCCCGGTTCAGCCGTGCCTTGGCGCGCTCGCTGAGGCGGTCAAACATCAGGTAGATCACCGGCGTGGTGAACAGCGTCAGCACCTGGCTCAACAGCAAGCCGCCGACGATCACCAGGCCCAGCGGCCGGCGCAACTCGGCGCCGGCGCCCGTGGCCAGCATCAGCGGCAAGGCGCCGAACAACGCCGCCAGGGTGGTCATCAGGATCGGCCGCAACCGCAGCAGCGCCGCCCGGTGAATGGCGTCGCGCGCATTGAGGTGCTGGTGCTCGCGGCCTTCCAGGGCGAAGTCGATCATCATGATGGCGTTCTTCTTGACGATGCCGATCAGCAATATCACCCCGATCAGCGCGATCAGGCTGAACTCGGTGCCGGTCAGCAGCAGTGCCAGCAAGGCGCCGATGGCCGCCGAGGGCAAGGTCGAGAGGATGGTCACCGGATGAATGAAGCTCTCGTAGAGCATGCCCAGCACGATGTACATGGTCACCAGCGCCGCCAGGATCAGCCACAAGGTGTTGCCGGTGGCGGTCTGGAATGCATCGGCGGCGCCCTGGTAGCGCAGGGTGATGCTGCTGGGCGCGTCCAGCTCGGTCATGACCTGGCTGATGGCCTGCTGCGCCTGCTCCAGCGAATAACCGTCGGCCAGGTTGAAAGACAGGGTCACGGCGGGGAACTGGTCCAGGCGGCTCAGCGACAACGAACCGGTGCGCTGGCCGACCTTGGCGATGTCGGTCAGGCGCACCATCTGCGCAGTACTGCTGGTCGTACTGGTGGACGAACTGGCGGTACTGCTGGACGACGTGCTGCTGCCCGTGCTGGTACCGGTGGTGGTCGTGGTGGTGCTGCTGTTGCTACCGGTGGTACTGGTGGTGGCTGCGGCCAAGTAAATGTTGTCGAAGGCTGCCAGCGACTGCTGGAATTTGCCCGGTACCTGCAACACCACGCGGTACTGGTTGGACTGGGTGAAGATGGTGGAGATCAGGCGCTGGCCGAAGGCGTTGTACAGCGCCGTGTCGACGTCCGAGGCGGTGATGCCGTAGCGCATGGCGGCGGCGCGGTCCAGCTCCACATAGGCCACCAGGCCCTGGTCCTGCAGGTTGTCGATGACATCGCGCATTTCCGGACGATGCTGCAGTTTCTCCATCAGCTTGGGGATCAGCGCCGACAGGTTGGCGCTTTCCGAGTCGTCGAGGGTGAACTGGTACTGGCTGGGGGTGAGCTGGTCATCCACGGTCAGGTCCTGGGACGAGACCATGTTCAACTGCAACCCGGCCACGGCCTTGGCCGACTGTTCCAACCGGCTGATGACCTGGGTGGCGGTGTCATCGCGGTCTTCGAACGGTTTGAGCTCGATCTGCAAGCGGCCGTTGTTCAGCGAATTGTTGGTGCCATCCACGCCGATGGTGGACGACACCGACGCCACGGCCGGGTCCTGGCGCACCACGTCGACCATCGCCTGCTGGCGGCGGGCCATTTCGCCGAAGGACACGTCCTGCGAGGCACGGGTAAAGCCCTGGATCAGGCCCGTGTCCTGGGTGGGAAAGAAGCCCTTGGGCACCACCAGGTAAAGCAATCCGGTCAGGGCAATGGTACCCAAGGCGATCAGCAGGGTCAGGCGCTGGTGGTTCAGCACCCAGACCAGGCCGCGGTCGTAACCGTGCAGCACCTTCTGGTACTGGCGGTCGCCCCAGGCGGCGAAGCGGTTCTGCCCTCCTTCGGGCACATGGCGAAGCAAATGGCCGCAGAGCATGGGCGTCAGGGTCAGGGAAACGATCATCGACACCAGGATCGCCACCGCCAGGGTGATGGCGAACTCGCGGAACAGCCGTCCCACCACGTCGCCCATGAACAGCAGCGGAATCAGCACGGCGATCAGCGAGAACGTCAGGGAAATGATGGTGAAACCGATTTCCTGTGAGCCCTTGAAGGCCGCGGCCATGGGCTCTTCGCCCTCCTCCAGGTGCCGGGAAATGTTTTCCACCACCACGATGGCATCGTCGATGACGAAGCCGGTGGCGATGGTCAGGGCCATCAGCGTCAGGTTGTTGATACTGAAGCCGGCCAGGTACATGACCCCGAAGGTGCCCACCAATGACAGCGGCACGGCCAGGCTGGGGATCAGGGTGGCGGTGAAGTTGCCCAGGAAAGCGAAGGTCACCAGCACCACCAGGCCAATGGACAGCAGCAGTTCGATCTGCACGTCCTTGATGGACGCGCGGATGGTCTGGGTGCGGTCACTGATGACGCTCAGTTGCACCGAATCCGGTAGCGCGGACTGCAGGGTCGGCAGTTTTTTCTTGATGCTGTCGACCACCTCGATGACGTTGGCGCCGGGCTGGCGCTGCACGGCAATGACGATGGCGGGCTTGCCATTGGCGGTAGCGGCCAGGTATTGGTCCTGGGGCGCCTCGGTGGTGGTGGCCACGTCCTTGAGGCGCAAGGCCGAGCCGTTTTCATAGGCCAGCACCAGCTCGCCGTATTCCACCGCATCGCGCAACTGGTCGTTGGCGTCGATGGTGATGGAGTGCGAGGGCCCGTCGAAACCACCCTTGGAGCCGTTGACGTTGGCGGCGTTGACCTTGTCGTACACGTCTTCCAGGGTCAGGCCGTGGGCGGCCAGGCTGGTGGGGTTGACCTCGATTTTCACTGCCGGTTGCTGGCCGCCGGCCAGGGTCACCATGCCCACGCCGGAAATCTGCGAGAGCTTGAGCGCCACGCGGGTGTTGATCAGGTCTTGCACGCGGGTCAGCGGCAAGCTGTCGGAGGTGGCCGCCAAGGTCAGGACGGCGGTGTCGGCCGGGTTGACCTTCTTGTAGGTGGGCGGGTTCGGCAGGTCGCTGGGCAGCAGGCTGTCGGCGGCATTGATGGCCGCCTGCACTTCCTGTTCGGCGACGTCCAGGGACAAGTCCAGAGAGAACTTCAGGGTAATGACCGAGGCACCGGCGGAGCTCGTGGAGTACATCTGCGACAGCCCGGACATCTGCCCCAGCTGGCGTTCCAGCGGCGCGGTCACCGCCGACGCCAGTACGTTGGAGCTGGCGCCGGGGTACAGGGTGCTGACCTGGATGGTCGGGTAGTCGACTTCCGGCAGCGCCGAGGTCGACAGCAACCGGTAAGCGAAGATGCCCGCCAGCATCACCGCCAGCATCAGCAGGACGGTGGCGACCGGGCGCTGGATAAACAGTCGAGACGGGTTCATTCGGTCTTGTCGCCAGCAGCGGGCTTGGCGCCGTTCTGCGCGGTTTTCTCAGTACTGGCCGGCTTCTCCACCTCGACCTTGCTGCCTTCGCGCAAATGGTCGATGCCGCGTGTCACGACCTGCTCGCCCTGGGCCACGCCCTGGGTGATCACCGTCTGCTCGCCCAGCGCGGGGCCGACCTTGATGGTGCGGCGCTGCACCGTGCCGTCCTTGACCACGTAGAGGAACTCGCCGTCGCTGCTCAACTGCACGGCGGCCGAAGGCACCACCACGGCATTGTGCAGGGTATCGGTGGTCAGCTTCACGTTGACGAACTGGTTGGGGTAGAGCTTTTCATCCGGGTTGTCGAACTGTGCCTTGAGCTTGATGCTGCCGGTGCTGGTGTCGATCTCGTTGCTGATGAACTTCAGCGTGCCGTTGGCCAGTGGCGTGTTGCCCATCTGGTCCAGGGCCTGCACAGGCAGGGCTTCACCCTTGCGCACCTTGGGCAGCAAGGTGGCCAGCTGCGCCTGGGGCAGGCTGAAGGTGACGGCGATAGGGTTGGTCTGGGTGACGGTGACAATGCCGGTGGTGCTGCCGGAGGTCACGATGTTGCCGGGGTCCACCAGGCGCAGGCCGACGTAGCCGTCGATGGGCGAGACGATCTTGGCGTAGATCAGGTTGAGCTTGGCGGCATCGATCTGCGCCAGGTCGGCTTTCACTGCGCCGGCGTACTGGCCGACCGTGGCCACCTGGGTGTCCAGGTCCTGCTTGGCCAGCGAGTCCTTGGCGAACAGGCGCTTGTAGCGCTCGGCCGTCAACTGCGCGCTCTTGAGCAGCGCCTGGTTCTGCGCCAGGTCGCCCTGGTACTGGTCGAGGGTAGCCTGGTAGGCGCGCGGGTCGATCTGCGCCAGCAACTGGCCCTTCTTCACGTACTGGCCTTCGGTGAAGTACACCGCCTGCAACTCACCGTCCACGCGGCTGGTGACGGTCACCGAATAGTTCGGGATCACCGTGCCCAGCGCCTGTTGAACCACCGGTACGTCCGCGACCCCTGCCGTGCCGACGGCCACGCTGACCGTGGCGTTGGCGTCCATCCCTGGGCCACCGTGCCGGCCGCCGGGGGCCGACGGCCGCGCCGCGCCGGCGTCAGTGGCCTGGCCGGTGGACGGCGTGTGGCGAACGTAGATGAAAGCAGCGCCAATGGCTGCGGCTATCAGGAGCACAAGCACGAGGCGCTTGCGGGAGCGGGCTGCCGGGATCTGGGTCATTGAAAACTTCTGCGTGGGCAAGGGACAAGGAGTGGATCGGGCATCTGCAATATTCTGGGCAAATCACTGGTCAGCATAGCCAGCAAATGTGCAGCAACTGTGGAGAAATACGTGCGTTTTCGCGGGCTGGCGAACAGGGCCGCAGGATTCGAGCGATACCAGGGAAATAAGTTCATGGGGGCATTTAGCCTTGGGTTGGCGAGGCTCACAAGGCTGACGAACGGGCTTTGCCGATTCTTTACATTAAGGCCGGCGAGTTGACATTTCAGACAACAATCTCCGGCCTCACCCTGCACGCCGTAGCAGCGGACCTGGCCGCGTCACAGACGCCGCAAGACACCAGGCACACCCCTTGAGACCTAAAGGATGCCAGTGCGCGAATGACCGAAATGCCGGGCCACCCAGCGATCGCCGCCCTTGCTCGACGCCTCGTCGCACAACTGCGCGACGGCGTTGAAGAAAGTCGAATGCCCCGCCTCGCTGCGGGGGATGACCGTCCCCACGCCCAGGCTGACGCTGAGCAACTGCTCGGCCAGCGCCGCCCGCACGTTCTGCAGGCAACGCTCGGCCACTGCCTTGGCGCCATCGGCCGGAGTGCCGGGCAGCAGCACCATGAAGGCATCCGCCGAACAGCGCCCCACCCCGTCCCTCGCACGCCGGGCGGTCAACTCCAGCGCGACAGCGATCGCCTCCACTTGCCGCCGGGCCTGGGCTTCCCCGTGCTGGCGGACAAAAGCGCGAAGATGGTCGACCGACACCACCATCAACGACAGCGGCTGGCCAAGGCGCAAGGCCTGTACCCATTCACTGACCAGCAACGTGGCGGCAGGCCGGGCGTCGGCCTGGCCGGGGATCAGGGACGGCGCCCCTCGGGCGGGTTCTGTGTGCAAGCTCACCTTGGACTCCTTGTGCGGCATGCCTGGCCAATGCGGCATGCCTGGCACCTTAAGCCCGGCTTTTGTCACTGTCCAGCCCAGCGCCCCGGAGGCGCGTAGCCAGTCGGTATCACGCCTGTTACCTGGCCGGTTTCGCGGTCTTGAACCTGAGGATGTCATACGGCGCCTTGCGCAGGTCCTGGCCGCCGTGCAAACCCGGCACCCGCTGCCACTGCCCCACGGTCACGTACAAGTAACCGCCCTGCCAGTACAGGCCATCGGGCCAGATCAGCCGCGCGTCACGCCCCACCAGGTGAAATTGCCCGGCACTGTCACGACTGATCACCGAATAGCGCGAGGCATCGCCGAAGTAAAGGTTGCCCTGGTCGTCCACGGCGATACCGCCGTTGGACGCCACCTGCCCTTCGAAGTGAATGTCCTTGATCAGGGCATCCTCTGGCCGGTTGAAATCACTCAGGTTGGCGGTGTCGATGCTGTAATAGTTCGGGTTGGTGGGAATGGTCCAGTACAGCTTCTTGTGGTCGGGCGACAGCTCGATGCCATTGACACCGCCTTGGGGCATGGTCGGTTTGTCGAGGCTGTAGGCATGGGGCTGGCCTTCGACGTAGGTCATGAAGCCCGGCGCCGGCGAGGTCTGGGGCAGGTTGTGGAACAGCTCGCGCATCTTGCCGGTGGCCAGATCAACGACGATCAGCGAACAGTCCGACGGGCTGGAGTAGCCGTTGTTGGAAATGTACACCGTACCCTCGGCACCGTGGTCGGGGTCGATGCGCAGGTCGTTGAGTTGCAGGCTGTCGCGCATGAACGGCTTGTGGAAGACGATGGTCTTGGTGACCTTGCGCGAGTTGATGTCGATGCCCACCAGCTTGGCCGAGCCATCGGGAATGCCGTCGATGCCGGGGCGCTTGCCTTCGTCAAGCACCCACAGGGTGTTGCCCGCCAGCGTCAGGCCCAGGGGCGACACCAGCCAATCGGTCAGCGGCTTGCCGGTGTTGGTGGTGGTGGCCAGGTCAGGGAAAGCCACCTGCTTGCCGTGTACCAGTTCGACCACGGAGGGAAAGGCATGGTTGCTGCCCGCCCGTGGCAAGGTCAGGAAGGTGCGCCCAGTGGGGGTGACGACGATGCCGCTGGCCTCGGTGTTGTTCAATGCGGCCACCAACTCGCCTTCGCCAGAGGTGGCGGCCTGAGCCGTGCCCAGGGAACCGAGCACGGCGGCGGCCAAGGTCCATTTCATCGCGTTCATGGCGGGGTTACTCCTGTAGGGGGTCATTGCGGCTGGGCGTCGTAGACGGGCGTGCCGTCCGTGGGCGTGCGGATCAACAGGTAAGGCGGCTTGCGGGTGTCGGCGTGCTGGCCCAGGCGGTCCCATTGGCCCAGCGTCACGTAGACCTGGTTGCCGGCCACGAAGATGCCATCCGGCCACACCAGGCGCGGGTCGCGCAGCACCACGTCGAGGTGGCCATCGGGCCAGCGACGCAGGATCTGGTGGTGTTCGGCGTCGGTCAGGTAAATGCGGTCCTGGGCATCCGTGGCAATGCCATCGGTCATGACCTTCTCGCCCTCGTCACGAATCTGCGCGGCGAGCGTGCGGTCATCGTTGGAGAAGTCAGCCAAGGCCGCGGTGGGGATGCTCCACAAGTGGCGGCTGGTCAGCGGCGAGTAATACAGACGCGAGCTGTCGGCGCTCAGGGTGACGCTGTCGACGCCCCCGTGGGGGAAGGCGCTCGCCTTGCCCTGGTAGCGCATGGGCACGCCGTCCAGTTGGGTGACGAAGTCTTTCTGCGGCAGCACCGAAGGGTCCTTGCTCAGCACCCGGCGCTGTTTGCCGGTGGCCAGGTCGACCACCACCAGGGCGGGGTCTTCACCGAACGACGAATCGGCAACGTAGGCGGTGCCCTTGGCGCCATGGGTCAGGTCAACGCGCAGGTCATTCATGTGGCTGTCCTGGCGTAGCGCATCCTTGAGTACCCAGGAGGCGAAGACCTTGTTGGTCTGCGGGTCGATGCCCACCACCTTGGCGGCCCCGGCAACGATACCGTCGATGCCGGCGCGCTTGCCATCATCGATCACCCACAGGCGGCCCTGGGTGTCGGTGGTCATGCCATGCACCGAAATCAGCTTCTGCGCATCGCTGCGCGACGAGGGCTGGCTGGTGTCGGCGTCGGGGTATGGCACCAGCTTGCCCTTGACCAGCTCGCCCAGGGTCATGCCGCTGTGGTTGATGGCGTGGCGCGGGAAGCCCACGAACACCCGGCCCGTGGGCGTCACCACAATGCCGGACGGGCCGGGGCCCGTGAAAGCAGCCACCTCGTCAAGCGAACCGAGCGGAATGGCGCTGCGGTCTTCGGTCTCGGCCAGGGCGGGCAGAACGCTGCCCAACAACAGGCCAGCGGTCAGCAACAAGCTTGCGGATTTTCTCACTACTACGTCTCCGGATTTGACTGAAACCGGTTTCAGGCCGATGCTGAAAAAAACCCGAGCAACGGCATCGGGCCTGATCGGAGCGCATGGCACACAGGCCGTGACGCTGGATCCAGTATAGAAAGCGTTCCGCGTTCGCGGATGAAAGGATCTTCATCAACCCTCCAGAAGGAAACTGCCATGCCCCTGCACCCGCTGTCCAGCACCGTCGCCGCCCTGGCCCTGAGCCTCGCGGCCCTGGGTGCCAACGCCGCTCCCAGCCACCTGATCAGCAGTCAGAAATTGCCCTGGCAACTGGCCCAGCAACTGGCCGCCGAGGCTGTACAGACCTGCGCGGCCAAGGGCTGGTCGGTGACCGCCACGGTCGTGGACCCCTCCGGCCATGCCCAGGCGGTAATCAAAGGCGATACCGTGCCGCTGCAATCGTTGTCGGTGTCGTACCGCAAGGCCTACACCGCGTTCTCCTACGGCCAGGCGTTCGACAAGGACACCATCAGCGAACTGCTGGCCGGCCATTACGACGGCCCGGCCAATGGTGCGTTGAACACGGTGCCGGAGGTCATCTTCATTCCAGGTGGGGTCACCCTGCGCAAGGCAGACCGCCAGGTGCTGGGCGGCCTGGGGGTGTCCGGCGCGCCCGGCGGCGACAAGGACGAGGGCTGTGCGCTGGCGGCGGTCAAGAAATTCCAGCCGCAGTTCGAATAACGCCTGACCAGCAACCGTGGCGGCGCGCACAACGCCAGTCGCAGTGACACGAATGCCGCCACGATGAAAGTATTTTCACCCTGGCGGCTTTTCACATCGCCTTCACAAAAGAAGGTGCACAGTACACCTACTCCTTTGTGATGATTCATTTAGCCCGCCTCGTTGCGGGCTTTCTTTTGCCTGGGCAAAACCCGCGACTCAGCGCGAACCGCCACCGCCGCCGTTGCCGCCAGGGCCACCACCACCGCCTGGGCCACCGCCGCCAGGGCCACCGCCCTGCATGCCGCCGCGATCACCACCGCCCCCGCCTCCGCCGCCATGCCCCCATGATGAGGGTCAAAGATCCAGCAACCTCCCAGGGTGGACATCAACACCGCGACGATCGTCAGCTTCGCAAGGTACTTGTGCATGTTCAGTTCTCCCGATTGTGGACGGCAACGCCGCCCTTGGGGTTGTGACCGACGATTGCCGTGTTTGCTCACGGCGTTTGGAAACAAAGTTGATACATTCAGCGCCCTGGACCCCGTTGCACACCGCCCCGCCGGCAAGGAGAAGGGTGTTGCCCTCGGCGAGAACCCGTAAACTACGCCCCCCCCTACTTTCCAAGGAGTGACCGCTCATGCCCCACGAAGGGAGCCTGCTGCAGGCCGCTGTCGTGTTTTTGTTCGCCGCGGTGATCACCGTGCCCCTGGCCAAGCGCCTGCAACTGGGTGCGGTACTCGGCTACCTGTTCGCTGGCGTGATCATCGGGCCGCAAGTGCTGGGCCTGATCGGCAACCCACAGAGCGTCTCGCACATTTCCGAGCTGGGCGTGGTGCTGCTGCTGTTCATCATTGGCCTGGAACTGTCACCCCGGCGGCTGTGGGTGATGCGCAAATCGGTGTTCGGCGTGGGCCTGGCCCAGGTACTGTTGACCGGTGTGGTGATTGGTGGCGTGGCACTGCTGGGCTTTGCCCAACCGCTGCCCACCGCAGTGGTGCTGGGCCTGGGGCTGGCGCTGTCGTCCACTGCGTTCGGCTTGCAGAGCCTGGCCGAAAGCAAACAGCTCAACAGCCCGCATGGCCGGCTGGCGTTCGCCATTCTGCTGTTCCAGGACATCGCGGCCATACCGCTGATTGCCCTGGTACCCCTGCTGGCGGTCGGCGGCCACGATTCAGCGCCCGGCGACGGCCTCAATCATGGCCTGCGGGTGCTGGGCAGCATCGCCGTGGTCGTGGTCGGCGGCCGCTATCTGCTGCGCCCCGTGTTTCGCACCGTGGCCCGCACCGGGTTGCCCGAGGTGTCCACCGCCACGGCGCTGCTGGTGGTGATCGGCACCGCGTGGCTCATGGACCTGGCCGGCGTGTCCATGGCGCTGGGCGCTTTCCTGGCGGGGCTGCTGCTGGCCGACTCGGAATACCGCCACGAACTGGAGTCACAGATCGAGCCCTTCAAGGGGCTGCTGCTGGGGCTGTTCTTCATCAGCGTGGGCATGGGCGCCAACCTGCAACTGCTGCTGGAAGCGCCCGCCACGGTGGTGGGGCTGATGCTGTTGCTGATCGGCATCAAGCTGCCGGTGCTGCTGTTCATTGGTCGCCTGGCGGGGGGCCTCAGCCGTATCGGTGCCGTGCGGTTGGGGGTGGTGCTGGCAGCGGGCGGCGAGTTCGCTTTCGTGGTGTTCAAGATCGGCCGCGACGAAAACCTGTTCGACCAGCACCTGTACGACACCTTGCTGTTGACCATCACCCTGTCCATGGCGGTGACGCCGTTGCTGTTGCTGGCCTGCGCGCGCTGGATCAAGTCGCGGCCCAAGCCCGTGGTGCCGGTCCCGGAGCAATACACCACCATCGAGGCCGACGCACCGCGCGTGGTGATCGCCGGCATGGGCCGCATGGGCCAGATCATCTCGCGGATCCTGCGTGCCCAGAACGTGCCTTTCGTGGCGCTGGACACTTCGGTGGACACCATTGAACTGACCCGCAGTTTCGGCAACGTGCCGGTGTTCTACGGTGACCCGCTGCGCCCGGAGATCCTCAGTGCGGCCAAGGTGGGCGAAGCCGAGTACTTCGTGATCGCCACCGACGACCCGGAAACCAATATCAAGACGGCCGAGCTGGTGCACCGGCTCTACCCCCATATCAAGATCATCGCCCGCGCCCGCAACCGCCAGCATGTGCACCGGCTGGTGGACGCGGGCGCCCAGGCCGTGCGGGAAACCTATTATTCGAGCCTGGAGATGAGCCGCCGTACCCTGGTGGGCCTGGGCCTGAGCGAAGAGCAGGCCCATTGGCGCATCCAGCGTTTCAAGCAGCACGATGAACAGGTGCTGGCGGCCCAGTACCTGGTACGCGATGACGCGGCGAAAGTGATGCAAACGGCCCAGGAAGCGCGCAGCGAACTGGAGACCCTGTTCCAGTCCGACAGCAACGACCCAGAGCGGCCGGACCACTGAGTTCGGCCCTGGCCAAGGCTTGCCCAAGCGCCGTGAGAGCTGGCTTTCACCCGCGCTGGCAAGCCACCTCCACGCCCCATCGGCCCAGCAAATGAAACTTCACGCCTGGTGCCCTCACCCCGCTAGGCGCCCCCCGGGTTTTGACCTATATTCGCGCCCGCACTGGCCACCGGCCAGCGCGCTCGATTTCATACCCCAAGGCACCACGCGCACCATGTCCGAAACCTTCGAAGTTCCTTCCCCCCACGAACACCACGTCGAACACGCCCACCACAGCGGTGATGGCTTCGCCAACAAGATCGCGGTGATGACGGCGGTCATGGCCACCCTCGGTGCGTTGCTCAGTTACCAGGCCGGCTCCACCGAAAGCGAGGCGGCGATGAACAAGAACAACGCGGCCATCAAGAAAACCGAAGCCTCCAACCAGTGGAACTACTACCAGGCCAAGTCCAGCCGGCAGAACCTGGCCGACCTGGCCAGCCACATCCCGGGCATGGACGTGGCCCATTACCAGGCAGAAGTGGAGCGCTACAGGGCGCAGAAGGAAGACGCCCGCCAGAAGGCCGAGGCCCTGGAGAAGGAAGCCGCCGAGTGGGACGTGAAGTCCGAGACCATCCTGCACCAGCATCACCGCTGGGCCCAGGCGATGATGGCCATACAGATCGCCATTTCCCTGGCCGCCATGACCCTGCTGACCCGCAGGGAATGGCTGGAAAAAGTCTCCCTGGGCGCCGCCGCCCTCAGCGTGGTACTGGGCGGCCTGGCGTGGCTGCATATCTAGGCTCTGTACGAAATGCATCCCAACTCGCCCATGCTGCGTTGAAAACAGGCTCGGAATGCTCATTTACAACACGTAAACTCCGCTTCCTCGCCTGTTTTCGCCTTGCCTGGCCTTCGCTGGAATACATTTCATACAGACCCTAGGCGACGTGTACCGGGTACTTGTGGAAATAGTCACCGATGGACGTGTGCAGCGCCTGGGCCAGTTCCACCTGATGGCGGTGGCTGATCAAGCGGCCGCAGTCGTAGGGGTTGCTCATGAATCCATGCTCCACCAGGATCGACGGAATGTCCGGTGACTTGAGCACGGCGAAACCGGCCTGCTCCACCCGCGATTGGTGAATGTTGGTCACCTGCTTGAAATGCCCGAGCACCATGCGCCCCAGGTCCAGGCTGGAAGCGATGGTGGCGTTCATGGACATGTCCACCAGCACCTTGGAGACCATGGGGTCGTCGTTGCTCAGGGTACTGTCGAACACGCCGGCGTAGGCGTCGGAGCTGTTTTCGCTCTCGGCGATGTAGCGGGCCATGGCCGACGTGGCCCCGTGCGCCGACAGCACGTACACCGATGCGCCGCGTGCCGAACGGGACGGCGCGGCGTCAGCGTGGATGGACACCAACATGTCGGCGCGGCGCTGGTGGGCCAGCAATACACGCTGGTGCAGCGGCACGAAGAAATCGCTGTCACGGCTCATGGTCGGGTGAAAGCGCGGGTCGCGGCTCAATTGCTGGTGCAAGGCCGTGGCGATGCCCAGCACCACGGTCTTCTCATAGTGACGGGTGCCGCTGACGGCGCCCGGGTCCTTGCCACCGTGCCCCGCATCGATGGCGATCACCGCCGGGCGCTGCCTTGGCCCATGGGCAGGCGCGTGGCGGGCCATGAGCGCGGCGGCGTGGCCCACCGGCAGGTCCACCAACAGGCGTTGATGCCCACCCCCCATCGACACCAGGCGCGCCTGGGCCTTGGCCGGCTGGTGCATGTCCAGCACCAGGCGCATGCCGGTCTTGGTCGGCCCGCTGCGCAGACCCTGCACCGGGGTACCCGCGAAGTTCAGGGCCCCGGGCGGCAGGTGGGCGGCTACCCCGTGCAGGTCGATCACTACGCGGTCGGGGGCACTCAGGGTGAACACCTGGTACTGCACCGGGCCGGCCAGGTCCAGCACCAGGCTGGTCAAATCGCCCTGGTGGCGCAGCGTGCAATGGCTGACACCCGGCAAGGGCGCGGCCATCAGCCAGGAAGGGGACAACAAGGACACGGCACTGAGCAGGCCGAGAAAATTGCGACGGTTCACGAAGGGGCCAACCTCGGCAGGACGGGGTAGCCTATTTAACCGGGGCGCGCCCAAGGCACTGCATTAAGTCGCTTAAATAAAAATTTAATAGAGTGCCGAACGCTGGCTGCCTAGGGTAGCCGGGCCTATACAATGGCGCCCTTTTTTTCAGAGGAGTAAACCATGAGCAGTGCCCTGGTCATCGAGGACGACGAGGTGACCGCCCACGTCATCATGAGTGAACTGAGCCTGCATGGCTTTACCGTGGACTGGTGCGCCAACGGCCGCGAGGGCCTGGCCAAGGCGATCGCCGGCGGCTTCGATGCCATCACCCTGGACCGCATGCTGCCCGACTTCGACGGCCTGACCATCGTCAGCACCCTGCGCAGCCTGGACATCCATACGCCGGTGCTGATGATCAGCGCCCTGTCGGACGTGGACGAGCGCGTGCGCGGCCTGCGCTCGGGGGGCGATGACTACCTGACCAAACCGTTTTCACCGGTGGAAATGGTCGCCCGCCTGGAGGTATTGCTGCGCCGCCCCGCCACCGCGGCCAGCCACCCGCAACTGCGCGTCGGCGACCTGTGCCTGGACCTGGTGCAACACCGCCTCAGCCGCGGCCAGGAGCAGATCGCCCTGCTGCCCACCGAATTCAAGATCCTCAACTACCTGATGCGCAACGCCGGGCAACTGGTGACGCGCACCATGCTGTTCCAGGAAGTGTGGGGCTACCACTTCGACCCGGGCACCAACATCATCGACGTGCACCTGGGGCGTTTACGCCGCAAAATCGAGGGCAGCGAGCAGTCGCCGCTGATCCAGACCGTCAGGGGCACCGGCTATGTCCTCGCGCCCCGTGGTTGAACCCTGGCGCTCGTCCAGTAGCCGCCTGATCGGCTTCTATGCCCTGTTCTTCGTGGCCTGGGGGGCGCTGTTCACTGGCGTGCTGTACTGGCAGATCTCCAACTACCTGGGCAATGTCGCGCAGCGCACGCTGATGCAACGCGCCCACTATTACGCCAAGGTCGACGACGCCAACCTGCTGGGCGAATTGGCTGCCAGCGAGGCGTATTCAACTCCCAACATCGACGCCTATGGCTTGTTCGACGCCCAGGGCCGACACCTGGCCGGCGACCTGCTGAAGTTGCGGGCCAGCCTGCCTGACGATGGCCAGGTGCACTACCTGCAACGGGGCTTGAGCGTGGCCCAGGCCAGTGAGGAACCGCGCAGCAGCTATGCGCTGCTGGTGCACCGCGGCGACGGCCGCATGCTGGTGCTGGCGCGCGATGGTGGCTCGGTGTCGGCGGTGGGCGGCATTATCCAGCAGGCCTTGGCCTGGGGCCTGTCGTTGACCCTGATACCCGGGCTGATCGGTTGGCACCTGCTGCGCCGCCGTCCGCTCAAGCGCGTACAGGGCCTGCAGCGCAGCACCGAGAGCGTGGTGTCGGGCAACCTCGCCGATCGCCTGCCCTTGTCGTCGCGACGCGATGAACTGGACATGCTGGCCAGCGCGGTGAATACCATGCTCGACCACATCGAGCAGTTGATGCTGGAGGTCAAGGGTGTGTGCGATGGGATCGCCCACGACCTGCGCACGCCGCTGACCCGGCTGCGAGCACGCCTGCACCAGCTGGACCAGATGCCCCTGGCGCCGGAGCAGCGCAGGACCCTGGACCAGGCGCTGACCGAGAGTGAATCGATCATGGTGCGGTTCCAGGGCCTGCTGCGCGTGGCCGAGCTGGAAGACACCCGCCGTCGCGGCGCCTTCCAGGCCTGTTCGGCTACCGATTTGCTGACCCAGGTCCATGAGTTCTACGAACCCCTGGCCCTGGAACGCCAGCAAACCTTGAGCCTGGATATCGAAGGCCCTTTGCCGGCGCTGATGGGCGATGTGGCGCTGCTGTTCGAGGCCCTGGTCAACCTGCTGGACAACGCCATCAAGTTCACCCCGCCGGGCGGGGCGATTCGCTTGCGGGGCAGCGCTACGGCCAGCGCGGTGACCCTGGAAGTAATCGACAATGGCCCAGGCATACCGCCCGCCGAGCGCCCGCAGGTGCTGCGCCGCCTGTACCGCGCCCCGGCGGCCGATACGCAGCCGGGGCATGGCCTGGGCCTGTCGCTGGTGGCCGCCATCGTGCGGCTGCACGGCTACCAGTTGCACATCGGCAGTGCGGACGATGGCCGTGGCGCGCGAATCAGCCTGAGTTGCCCTGTCGTGCCGGCCACCCAAGGGTAAAAATTGCCAATATCATCAACACCCAACAATAAAAAACCAATAAACCGGTATTTGTTGACCTAATAGCACACACTTTTTCGGCAACACCCAGTATCATCCTGGCTCCATTCATACTGGGTGTCCGCCATGTCCGCTCCCGCTTCCCCCGACCGCGCCGCGCTGATTTCGGCACGCATCGACCGCCTGCCCGCCGTGGCGACGTTGTGGAAACTGGTGGCGCTGCTATCGATTGGCGGCTTCTTCGAGCTGTACGACCTGTTCCAGACCGCCTACATCAGCCCTGGCCTGATCCGCGACGGCATTTTCGCCGCCGGTAACCAGGGCGTGTTCGGTGTTTCCGACCAGGCCGCTTTCGCCGCAGCGACGTTCCTGGGCCTGTTCGTCGGCGCCAGCGTGCTGAGCCCCATCGCCGACCGGTTCGGGCGCCGGGCGATCTTCACCTTTGCCTTGGTGTGGTACACCCTCGCCACGGTGGTGATGGGGCTGCAAGGCACGGCGCTGGGGCTGATCGTGTGCCGCTTTTTCGTCGGCATCGGCTTGGGCATCGAATTGGTGACCATCGACGCTTACTTGTCGGAACTGGTGCCCAAGCGCATGCGCAGCTCGGCCTTCGCCTTTGCCTTTTTCGTGCAGTTCCTGTCGGTGCCGGCGGTGGCATTGATGTCCTGGTGGCTGGTGCCCCTGACGCCATTGGGGGTCTCCGGCTGGCGCTGGGTGGTGCTGGCCAGCGCCGTGTTCGCGTTGTTCATCTGGTGGCTGCGCTCGCGCCTGCCGGAGTCGCCCCGCTGGCTCGCCCAGCATGGCCGCTTCGAGGAAGCCGAAGCCATCCTGGGCCCCATCGAGGCCCGTTGCGCCCACGATTTCAGGCAGGCGTTGCCCGCCCCGCAGGTCGAAGCAGTGCCCGTTGAAGCCCAGGGCCGTTTCCGTGATATCTGGCAACCCCCCTATCGACGCCGGGCGCTGATGCTGATCGTGTTCAACGTGTTCCAGGCCATCGGTTTCTTCGGCTTCGGCAACTGGTTGCCGGCGCTGCTGTCAGGCCAGGGCGTGAGCATTACCCACAGCCTGGGCTATGCCTTCGTCATCACCTTGGCCTACCCCTTGGGGCCGTTGCTGTTCATGCGTATCGCCAACCGTTTCGAGAACAAATGGCAGATCGTCGGCTCGGCGCTGGGCACCATGCTGTTCGGCACCCTGTTCGCCTTCCAGAGCAGCGCGACGGGGCTGATCGTGTGCGGGGTGATGATCACCTTCTGCAACGCCTGGCTGACGTTCAGCTACCACTCGTACCAGAGCGAAATGTTTCCGACGCCCATTCGCGCGCGGGCGGTGGGGTTCTGTTATTCGTTCAGCCGTCTGTCCACGGTGTTCAGCAGCCTGATGATCGGTTTCTTCCTGGAGCATTTCGGCACACCCGGGGTACTGGCGTTCATTGTCAGCAGCATGCTCATCGTCACCCTGACCATTGGTGGCTTCGGGCCCAGGACCCGCAACCTGGCGCTGGAGAACATCGCCCACTGAGGTGGGGGCTGCACGCCGCAAGTTTCAAGCGACCTCGCGCCGATCTCGGTCTAAGCTTTGAGCTTTCAACTTGCAGCCTGCAGCGTGCAGCTGCCCCTACAGGGAGTGAGGGTGATGTCCGATCTGCAAGACCTGCCTGCCGCGCAGCTTCTGACCATGTTCGCCAGCAAGGCGCTGTCGCCCTTGGAGTACTACCAGCACCTGGTGGACCATATCAGCCGCTGGGAACCGCATATCAATGCCCTGTGGAACTTCGACCCGCAAGGCGTCATGGAGCAGGCCCGGGGTGCCACCGAGCGCTGGGCCAGGGGGTTGCCGCGTGGGCCGCTGGACGGTGTACCGGTCACCTTCAAGGAACTGATCGCCACCCAGGGCAGCCCGGTGCCCGCAGGCAGCGCAGCCACCGTACTGCAACCCGCCGCCCAGGACGCGCCACCCGCTGCGCGCCTGCGCGAGGCCGGGGCCATTGTGCTGGGCAAGACCACGGTGCCGGATTTCGGCATGCTGTCGTCCGGTGTGTCCAGTTTCCATGGCATTACCCGCAACCCCTGGAACCCGGCCAATAACACCGGGGGGTCGAGCTCCGGTGCCGCGGCGGCGGCCGCGGCCGGTTACGGTCCTTTGCACGTAGGCACTGACATTGGCGGCTCCATCCGCCTGCCCGCCGGCTGGTGCGGCCTGGTCGGGTTCAAGCCGACCCTGGGCCGCGTGCCCATCGACCCGTACTACACGGGCCGCTGCGCCGGCCCCCTGACCCGTACCCTGGACGACTGCGCGCTGCTGATGCGCTACCTGTCGCTGCCCGACAGCCGCGACGCCACCAGCCTGCCTCCCCAGGCCCTGGACTGGAAACTGGCGCCGCCATCCCTGCGCGGCCTGCGGGTAGGTCTGTTGCTGGACCCCGGGGTGGGTTTCATCCCGTCAGCCCGCACCTGCGCCCTGGTGGAAGCCGCGGCGAAGCTGTTCCAGGCCCATGGCGCACGGCTGCAGAGCGTAGCGCCGTTGATGGACCGCTCGCTGCTGGACGGCATGGACCGTTTCTGGCGCGCCCGCCAATGGGCCGAGCTCAGCGCCATGGGCAGCGCCCAGTTTGAAAAAGTGTTGCCTTACATCCGTGAATGGGCCGCCCCCGCCGCCGAATACACCGCCGTGCAGGCGGTTCAAGGCTTCAACCAGACCTTCGAAATGCGCCGCCGCGCCGCCCAGGTCTTCGAGCAGGTGGACCTGCTGCTATGCCCCACCAACCAGGTCGATACCTTCCCCGCCGACTGGCCGTCGCCGGGCAATGACCCGCAGAAACCGTTCGAGCATATTGCCTTCACCCTGCCCTGGAACATGGGCGAACAGCCGGCCTTGTCGATCAACTGCGGCTTCACCGACGACGGCATGCCGGTAGGGCTGCAACTGGTGGGCCCGCGGTTCGCCGATGAGTGGTTGCTGCAGATGGGCAAATGGTACGAAGGGGTGCGGGGGCAGATGCCGCGGTGGCCGGGTTCAGCCTAGCCGCGGGCGGGCAACTCCCTCAAGCCGGGGTGATGGCAACGGCGGCAGGGTCGGGGATCAGCTTTCGCGCACCACCAGTTCGAAACCCAGGTCCTGGGTGGGGTGCGCGGCGGGCTTGCCGTCCAGCAGGCCCAGCAGCAGTTGCGCGGCCTGGCGGCCGATGGCGGCGCGCGGGGTACGGATGGAGGTCAGGCGCGGCACCAGGTGTGCCGAGGCCGGCAGGTCGTTGAACCCCACCATGGCCACCTGCTCGGGTATCCTGAGGCCCTGGCGCGAGGCTTCCAGAATGGCGCCCTGGGCCAGGTCGTCGTTGCAGAAGAAGATACCGTCCACGTCCGGGTGGCGACGCAGCAGGTCGTTGAACAGCTCGCCGCCCAGGCCGATGGACGAGGGCGTGGGTGCCATCAATTGCAGCGCCGGGTCGAAACAGCCGGCGGCCTGCAAGGTCTGGCGAAAGCCATCGCCGCGTTGCAGCACCCGTGGGTCGAGTTGCGCAGCGATGTAGGCCAGGCGCTTGCGCCCGCGGGCCAACAAGTGCCGGGCGGCCACGGCCCCGGCCTGCTCCTGGGAAAAGCCCACCGAGGCCACGCCCGGCGTGGTGTCCAGTTCCATCATGTGCACGCAGGGCACGCCGCTGGCGGCCAACAGCCGCCGCGAGGCCTCGGTGCGTTCGAACCCCGTCAGCAACAGCCCCCTGGGCTGGTAGGCCAGGTAGTTGCGAATCAGGTTTTCTTCTTCATGGATGTCGTAGTGGGAGTTGCCGATCAGCACCTCCAGGCCCCGGGGGCGCATCACGTCATGGATGGCTTCCAGGGTGTCGATGAACAGCTGGTTGGACAGCGACGGCACCAGCACCACGATGGACTGGCTCTGCGCGGAGGCCAGCGCACGGGCGGCCGGGTTGGCCACATAGCCCAGCTGCTGGGCCGCCTCATGCACCTTCAACGCCAGGGCCGGGGCCACGGTGGCCACGCCGCGCAGGGCGCGGGAAGCGGTAATGGGGGATACGCCGGAGAGCCGCGCGACCTCGGAAAGCGTCGGGCGTCCGGTCGTGCGAGAGCCGGTTCGGGTCATGGGTCTTATTGTTTTCGACTTGCCATTAATAGGGGTGGCGGCTAAGGTAGCGCTGTCTTTAGCACAGGGCAATGGTGAAATTATTTCACCAAGTGCAACTCCCAGGGCAAAGGCTGCTCAAAACATATCAATAAGATCAGGGCGCAGTCGCCGCTGGGGTAGCCTTTCCAAGGATCCTCTGCACGCGCTGTTCCTGCAGGAGATACCGATGGTTTTCCCTCTTTCCGCGATCGTGGTGATGGGTGTTGCGGGCTGCGGCAAGAGCAGCGTCGGCAATGCTATCAGCCAGCGTAGCGGAGGTCGCCTGATTGAAGGTGACGTGTTCCACCCTGCCGCCAACATCAAGAAAATGTCCGCTGGAATCCCCCTCGACGACGAAGACCGCGCTGGCTGGCTGACCCGCCTCGGCGAGGAAATGAGTGCGTGCGTGGCCAGTGGCGAGCGCGCCATCCTGACCTGCTCGGCGCTCAAGCGCGCCTACCGCGACAAACTGCGCGCCGCCGTGCCGGGCCTGGGCTTCGTGTTCCTGCAACTGTCGCGCGAGGAAGCCGCCGAGCGCGTCAACCATCGCCCCGATCATTTCATGCCTGCCAGCCTGATCGACAGCCAGTTCGCCACCCTTGAATCGCCGATCGGGGAGCCGCTGACCCTGCCACTGGATGCGAGCCAACCGATCACCGAGTTGGCCGAGACCGTCGATGCCTGGCTGCACAACCGGGACGGCGCTTCGTTGCCTCATTCGGCGTGATTTCATGACGCCGAACAAGACAGCGCTACCTCAACTATTATTGCTCCGACCACAACAAGAAGAGGCATACCCTGATGCTGGGTCTACCGACTAACACCTATCTCTTGCTCGACGCCCTGATTACCATCGTCGGGCTCGTGCTGCTGATCACCAAGCTCAAGGTTCACCCGTTCGTGGCGCTGACCATCGCCGCCGGCTTCCTCGGCCTGACCTCGGGCATGCCCGTGGCCAAGGTGATGAAATCGTTCCAGGACGGCTTCGGTGGCGTACTGGGCTTCGTCGGTATCGTGCTGGCCCTGGGCACCATGCTCGGCAAGCTGATGGCCGACTCCGGGGGTGCCGACCAGATCGCCCAGACCCTGATCCGCGCCTTTGGCAAGCAGAAAGTGCACTGGGCCATGATGTGCTCGGCCTTCCTGGTAGGCATTCCGCTGTTCTTCGAAATCGGCTTCGTGCTGCTGATTCCGCTGGTGTTCATCGTCGCCCGCCGTTCCGGCGTATCGCTGGTCAAGATCGGCATTCCGCTGCTGGCCGGCCTGTCGGTGGTGCACGGCCTGGTGCCGCCGCACCCGGGCCCGCTGCTGGCCATCGGCATCTTCAAGGCTGACATCGGCAAGACCATCTTCTACGGCCTGATCGTCGGCCTGCCGACCGCCGTCATCGCCGGCCCGCTGTTCGGCAGCTTCATCTCCAAGTACGTGCCGGGGAACCCGTCCACCGAACTGATGGACCAGATCGCCAAGGAATCGCAGCACGAGAACCTGCCCAGCTTCAGCGTGACCCTGATTACCGTGCTGCTGCCGGTGTTCCTGATGCTGCTCAAGACCTTCGCCGACGTGTTCCTGCCGGCCGAGCACATCTTCCGCCAGTGGATGGACCTGATCGGCCACCCGATCACCGCGCTGCTGGCCGCCCTGCTGCTGGCGTTCTACACCTTCGGCTATGCCCGTGGCTTTGACCGCACCAAGATCATGAAGCTGCTGGACCAGAGCCTGGCGCCGACGGCTGCGATCATCCTGATCGTGGGTGCCGGTGGCGGCTTCAAGCAGATGCTGGTGGACACCGGCGTGGGCAACGTGATCGGTGAAATGGCGGTACAGGCTCATGTATCGCCGATCCTGCTGGCCTGGCTGGTGGCGGCGGTGATCCGCATCGCCACGGGTTCCGCTACCGTGGCCACCATCACCGGCGCCGGTATCGTCGCCCCGGTGGTCGACCTGATCCCGGGCGTGAACCGCGAACTGCTGGTGCTGGCCGCCGGCGCGGGTTCGGTGATTCTGTCCCACGTCAACGACGCCGGCTTCTGGCTGGTGAAGCAGTACTTCAACATGACCGTGGCCGAGACCTTCAAAACCTGGAGCATGATGGAAACCATCCTCTCCGTGGTGGCGCTGGCCTTCATCATGCTGCTGTCGGTTGTCGTCTGATCAACCCCGCCGCCTGATATCCGCGTATCACTCGGTGCTGCAAGACCGGGCGATACGCGGAAACCGTCAACACACCGTTTCCTGCCTGCCACACCTTCCCGCCCGCTCGGCGAAATCCCCCAGACGATCGAAATTGACGTTGGCCCCCGAATCGATGGCCACCAGCGTCTGCCCGCGAACACCCCGCGTCGCCACGTAACGCTTGATGCCCGCCACCGCCAATGCCCCCGACGGCTCGGTGATGGAGCGCGTGTCGTCGTAGATATCCTTGATCGCCGCCCCCAGCTCGTCGTTGCTGACGGTGATCACTTCGTCCACCCACACGCGGCAGATGTCGAAACAGTGCGCACCGATCTGCGCCACCGCCACGCCGTCGGCGAAGGTATCGACCTGGCCCAGCACCACCCTCTCCCCCGCCGCCAACGCCGCCTGCAGGCAGTTGGAGCCCTCGGATTCGACACCGATGACGCGGATGTGCGGGCGCAGGTATTTGACGTAGGCGGCAATGCCGGCGATCAAACCACCGCCGCCCACCGGCACGAAGATGGCGTCCAGGCCATCAGGCTGTTGCCGCAGGATTTCCATGGCCACGGTGCCCTGCCCGGCGATCACGTCCGGGTCGTCGAACGGTGGGACAAAGGTCATCCCTTGCTTGGCCAGCTCCAGCGCGTGGGCCAGGGCCTGGGGAAACGCCGGGCCGTGCAGCACCGCCTGGCCACCGCGGGACAGCACACCGTCAACTTTCAACTGCGGAGTCGTCTCAGGCATCACGATGACGGCCTTGATGCCCAGCTCGCGCGCCGCCAGTGCCACACCCTGGGCATGGTTGCCCGCCGAGGCCGTCACCACCCCGGCCGCGCGCTCGGCAGCCGTCAGTTGCGCCAGTTTGTTGCAGGCGCCGCGAATCTTGAACGAGTACGTGGGCTGCAGGTCTTCGCGCTTGAGCAGAATCTGGTTGCCCAGGCGCGCGGACAATGCCGGCGCTGCTTGCAGGGGTGTTTCGACGGCCAGGTCGTAGACCTTGGCTTCCAGGGTCTTGCGGGCATACCAGGCAAGCTGGGCGGTGGCGGTGTCACTCACAGTGCGGTCTCCGTTCTGGTCGGAGCCCTGGTGACGTTTCAAGAAAAACCCGCCACGAGGGCGGGTTCGGTGCAGCTGCCAGCTAGCCCGCCAAATGAGGAATGGCGGTAATAATAAGGCTCATGGCGGGCAGCGACAGGGATAGGTTCATGGGGGAAACATACCCCCGCCCGCACCGCGCCGTCAACCGCCTGTCGGCGTGCGGGCACCTTGCCATCCCTCGCGCAGCCCAATGCCTGTAGCCATCATGGAAAGGAGACAGTTCATGAATACTTCCCGTTGGGCCGCCCTGGCCCTGACCACCCTGCTCAGCGCCGGCGCCTTCGCCGATGACAGCACCGGGCCCACCAACCCCGCCAACCCCAATGGCGCCATCGGCACCACGCCGGCGGAAATCGGCGTGCCCAGCGGCACGGGCACCCGCATGCAGAACGGCAACACCGACGGCTCCGCCGGCCCGGACATGCCGTCGGGCAGCCAGCCGATCAAGCCTGCGCAAAGTGGCAATCCCGAAGGCAGCTCCATGGGCAACAGCAACACCAAGCCCGACAGCCCTTCGAGCACCACCAGCAAACCGTGACGGATACCGGGCCGACAGGGTAGATTCAACAGTTCCTATCGGCCCGCACAGGATTGCACCATGGACATGCCCGTTCGCCTACTGGGGCGCGACACTTCGATCAACGTGCGCAAGGTGTTATGGACGTTGCACGAGCTGGGGGTCGGCTTCATTCGCGAGGACTACGGCAACGGCTTCGCCTCGACCCACACCCATGACTACCTGCGCCTGAACCCCAACGGCCAGGTGCCTGTATTGGTGGACGAGGCCGGCGCACTGTGGGAGTCCAACACCATTTGCCGCTACCTGGCCGCCAAGCACGGCGACCAGGGTTTGCTGCCCGGCAATGCCCACGCCCGCGCGCAGGTGGAACAGTGGATGGATTGGCAGGCCACAGAGTTGAACCCGGCGTGGCGGTACCCGTTCACCGCCCTGATCCGCCAGGACCCGACCTGCCAGGACGCTGCCAAGCTGGCCGCGGGTACCGCCGAGTGGAACCGCATGATGGGCATTCTGGAGGGGCAGTTGGCACACACCGGGGCGTATGTCACCGGCGCCGCGTTCACCTTGGCCGATGTGGTACTGGGGCTCTCGGTAAACCGCTGGAAGATGACGCCCATCGAGCATGCCCGGTTACCCGCCGTGGAAGCCTACTATCAGCGGCTTCAGGGCCGTGAAGGCTTTGCGCTGTACGGGGCCAATGGCATGCCATGAAGCCGGGTACCAGGCGCACTAGCCCGTTCCCGCGATAGGCAGGTCATCAACCATGGCCTGCCACGAAATGGCCGAACGCAGTTCGTTGAACAAGGTCACCACCGAACGCAGTGCACGGCAATCCGGCCGGGTCAGCAGCCACAGGGCGCTGTCGTGGCCGGCCAGCGGCTCGCCCAGTGGCACCAGCCCCTGCATCAGGAACGGCGGCAACACCGCCACGCCCAGCCCTCCACGCACCAGTTGCGCCACCGCCAGCATCGAACTGGCCCGGTACATGGGGGTGACGCTGGGCAAATGCTCGCGCCGCCAGGCCACGCCCGGGTGGTCGGGTATGAAGTCATCTGCGGCGATCCAATGCATCTGCGCCAGGTCAGCCGTGCCGCAGGTATCAAGATACCCCTGGCTCGCGCCTACCCGGTAAGGCACCGACCCCAGTCGGCAACCCACCAGGTGCTCGGGCGGTGCCTGGGTGAGGCGCAGGGCCAGATCGGCGTCACGCCGGGTCAGGTTGGCGAAGTCGTTGCTGGTGGTCAGTTCCAGCGCCAGTGCCGGGTAGCGCGGCATGAACATCGCCAGGGCCGGCAGCAGCACGTGCTGCAACACGGCATCAGTACAGGTCAGGCGCACCGTACCGCTCACCACTTCACCGCCCTGCTCGACGCTGACCTGCGCCACCTGCAACGCTTGCTCGGCCTGTTCCGCCTGGGCTGCCAGGCTCAACGCCAACGCCGTGGGCAGGTACCCCGCCCGGCTCTTCTCGAACAACGACTGGCCCAGCGCCGACTCCAGGCGGCGAATGGAACGGAACACCGTAGACACATCGACCCTCAGCAACTCGGCCGCCCGCGCCAACGCGCCTGCCCGTACCAGGGCGAGGATCAGCGTGAGGTCTTGATGGTTGATTCGATATTGCATGAATGCACGGATACTTTGCCGAAATGCCAATATTGATTGCGCTGACGCCAGCCTATAGTAGCCCCCAGCCACCCGGCAAGGCTCACTGAAGGAACACAGCCCATGTCATCCACGCGCCCACTGCAGATCGCCCTGGTCGGCGATTTTGATGCGTCCATCACTGCCCATCGCGCCATCCAGGCCGCCCTGCCCTTGGCGGCCAGAGCCTTGGGCCTGAGTGTCGAGGCTCGTTGCCTGGCGACTGACCAGATCAGCGCCGGCACCCTGGCGCAACCGTTCGATGCCTTCTGGTGCATGCCAGGCAGCCCTTATCGCAGCCTGGAGGGCGCCCTGGCCGCTATCCGCCATGCCCGGGAGCAGCGCATTCCATTCCTGGGTACCTGCGCGGGCTTCCAGCACGCGTTGCTGGAGTACGCCCGCAACGCGCTCGGCTGGGCGGACGCCGAGCACGGCGAAAGCACCCCGCAGGCGGCACGGGCCATCATCAGCCCGCTGAGCTGTTCGCTGGTGGAGGTACGCGGCACCCTGCACCTGCAACCGGGCACGCTGATTGCCCAGGCCTATGAGGGGTTGGCGATCGAGGAAGGCTACCACTGCAACTACGGGCTCAACCCTGCGTTCGCCGAAGCGCTGCTGGCCGGGCCGTTGCGCCCCTGTGCCCGCGACGCAAACGGCGAAGTGCGCGCCGTGCACCTGGAAGGCCACCCGTTCTTCGTCGCCACCCTGTTCCAACCCGAGCGCGCGGCGCTGGAAGACCGCGTACCACCTTTGTTGACCGCGCTGTTGCACGCTGCACAGCGGAGGGTTTGAGGATGTTCGCGAAGACGCCGCAGCCGCCTTACTTCGCCGTGATCTTTACCTCGACCCGCACCGAGATCGACGACGGCTACGGCGAAGTGGCCGAGCGCATGGTCAGCCTGGCGGCCGAGCAACCCGGGTTCCTGGGCGTGGAGTCGGCCCGTGGCGAGGACGGCCTGGGGATCACCGTGTCGTACTGGGCCAGCGAGGCCGCGATTCTGGCCTGGAAACACCATGCCGAACACACCGATGCCCGCGCCAGAGGGCGCGAGCAATGGTACCGGCAGTGCATCACCCGCGTGGCCCAGGTGCAGCGGGCTTACGCCTTCACGACCCCGGCCTGATCACGGCGCCAACGGCGGCACATACTGCAAGGTGGTGCCCAGCGCCCACAACAGCACCAGCACCAGGGGCGCATGCACCAGCAATTGCACGAAGCTGAAGCCGATCAGGTCCCGGGCCTTGAGCCCCAGCACGCCCAGCAGCGGCAGCATGTAGAACGGGTTGATCAGGTTGGGCAGCGCCTCGGCGGCGTTGTAGATCTGCACAGCCCAGCCCAGGTGATACTTCAGGTCGTTGGCCACTTGCATCACGTACGGCGCTTCGATGATCCACTTGCCGCCGCCCGATGGGATGAAAAAGCCCAGCACGGCGGAGTACACGCCCATCAGCAACGCGTAGGTGTCATGGGAGGCGATCTGCACGAAAAAGGTCGAGATGTGGTGAGCCAGGGCCTGGCCATCACCGCCCTTGACCGTGGTCAGGATCGCGGCGATGGAACCGTACAGCGGGAACTGGATCAGCACCCCGGTGGTGGTCGGCACCGCGCGCGCCACGGCGTCGAGGAAGCTGCGTGGCCGCCAGTGCAACAAGGCGCCAAGCATGATGAACAGGAAGTTGTAGGTATTGAGCCCGGAAATCGCGGTGAGCATCGGCTTGGTGGCGAACTCGTGGTACAGCCAGCCGGCGGCCAGCAGCACCAGCAATACTGTCAACAACGGGCTGTGCTCCAGCCATTCCCCAGGGCGGCTGCGCCCCGCCTGGGGCGGCGCGCTGAAGCTGGGGTCGACACCACAGGCCTGGGCATCGCGGGCGCTGCCTGGGCCGGGCGCAGTGGCATAGGCAATCGCCAGTGACACCACTACCAACACGGCGAGCAGCACCCCGGATTGCCACAGGAAGATCGTCTGCGTGAAGGGAATGACGCCGGTGATGGCCAGGATAGAGGGCGGCAGGCTGCCGGGGTTGGCCTGCAATTGCGCCGCCGAGGACGACAGCCCCAGTGCCCACACCGCGCCCAGGCCCAGGTAGGCAGCGGCACCGGCGGCGCGGTAGTCCATCTTCAGGTCGGTGCGTCGGGCCAGGGCGCGCACCAGCAAGCCACCGAACACCAGGGACAGGCCCCAGTTGAGCAGCGACGCCAGCATGGAGATCAACGCCACCCAGGCCACCGCCGAGCGGCCATTGCCCGGCAGGCGTGCCAAGCGGTCGATCAACCTCACTGCCGGCGGCGAACTGGCGACCACATAACCACCGATGACCACGAACGCCATCTGCATGGTGAACGGGATCAGGCTCCAGAAGCCATCGCCGAAAGCGGTGGCGGTGTCAGTGGGTTTGGCGCCAATGGCCAGGGCGGCCAGGGCCACCGCCACTACTGCGACGGCGGCGAACACCCAGGCGTCGGGGAACCAGCGTTCGGCCCAGGTGGAGCAACGCAGGGCAAAGCGCGCATAGCGGCTCTCTTCAATGTCTACAGCCATGGTATTTCCCAGTTTTTATTGTTATCGGCGGCGTCCCCTGAGGGGCCGGGTACGTTCCGGCCATCAGAACTGCATTTCGATCACATCATCCGGCACGATCAGCTTGCCTGCCGTCTTGGCGATGATCTCTTCCACACTGATGCCCGGCGCCCTTTCGCGCAGGATGAAGGCACCGTCCTCGATCTCCAGGTACGCCAAGTCGGTCAGCACCTTGCGGATACAACCCGCACCGGTCAGCGGCAGGCTGCACCGGGGGAGCAGCTTGGACTCGCCGTCCTTGGAGGCGTGGGTCATGGTGACGATGATGTTCTCGGCACCGGCCACCAGGTCCATGGCACCGCCCATGCCCTTGACCAGCTTGCCGGGGATCATCCACGAGGCGATGTTGCCCTGCACGTCCACTTCGAAGGCGCCCAGCACCGTGAGGTCCACATGCCCACCGCGGATCATGGCGAACGACTGCGCAGAGTCGAAAATGGATGCCCCGGCGCGGGCGGTCACCGTTTGTTTGCCGGCGTTGATCATGTCGGCGTCGAGGGTCTGCTCGGTGGGAAATTCGCCCATGCCCAACAGGCCGTTTTCCGATTGCAGCATCACGTCGATGCCGGCGGGGACGTAGTTGGCCACCAGGGTCGGGATGCCGATGCCCAGGTTCACGTAGTAGCCATCCTTGAGTTCGCGGGCCACGCGCTGGGCCATCTGTTCGCGGGTAAGTGCCATGTACAACACCTCTTGTTGTTCTGTGGGGCCAGGCGTCAGGCCTTGACGGTGCGCTTTTCGATACGCTTTTCGAAGGTGCCGAGGATCACCCGGTCCACGTAGATGCCGGGGGTGTGGATCTGGCTGGCGGGCAGTTGGCCAGGCTCGACGATCTCTTCCACCTCGACCACGGTGATTTTTCCGGCGGCGGCGGCCAGCGGGTTGAAATTCTGCGCCGTGTGGCGGTAGATGACGTTGCCGAAATGGTCGGCCTTCCAGCCCTTGACGATGGCGAAGTCACCGGTGATGGCTTCTTCGAGGATGTACTTGCGGCCCTTGAACTCGCGCACTTCCTTGCCTTCGGCCACCGGCGTGCCATAGCCGGTGGCGGTGTAGAAGGCCGGGATACCGGCGCCGCCGGCGCGCAATTTTTCCGCCAGGGTGCCTTGGGGAGTGAGGTCCACCTCCAGTTCGCCATCGAGCAACTGGCGTTCGAACAGGGCGTTCTCGCCCACGTAGGAGGCGATCATCTTGCGGATCTGCCGGTCTTCCAGCAGCACGCCCAGGCCAAAGCCATCGACCCCACAGTTGTTGGATACCACGGTCAGGCCACGCACGCCCATGCGCTTGATGTGGGCAATGAGGTTTTCCGGGATGCCACACAGGCCAAAGCCGCCGGACAGCACTGTCATGTTGTCGGTCAGGCCAGCCAAGGCCTCTTCATAGGTTGCCACTCGCTTGTCGAGTCCCGCCATGTCGATCCGCCTTTTTTGTCGTTGTAGGGCTTCAGGCTCTGTACGAAATGCATCCCCACTCGCCCATACTGCGTTGGAAACAGGCTCGGAATGCTCATTTACACCACGTAAACTCCGCTTCCTCGCCTGTTTTCGCCTTGCCTGGCCTTCGCTGGAATACATGTCATACAGACCCTAGGCAGCTTAGCTGCCAACGCGCCCAGGGTTCATCTTCTCGCCATGGCAGTAATTTGTTAATTTTGTTTTTCTGATGGATTGATTGGGTTCGCAAAACAATGAACATCAAACAGCTGCGCGCCTTCCTCGCCGTGGCCCAGACCCTGAGCTTCGCCCAGGCCGGCGAGCGCCTGCACCTGTCGCAACCGGCCTTGAGCCTGACCATCAAGGCCCTGGAGGAAGACCTGGGCGGCCCGCTGCTGACGCGCACCACGCGGAGCGTGGCCCTGACCCCCGAAGGCGAAACACTCGTGCCCCTGGCCCGGCAACTGCTGGCCGACTGGGACAACGCCGAAGAACTGCTGCGCCAACACTTCACCCTGCAGACCGGCAAGGTGTCCATCGCCGCCATGCCCTCCTTCGCCGGCAACCTGCTGCCACCGGCGCTGAAACGCTTTCGTGACCGCCACCCCAGGGTCAACGTGGCGGTGCATGACGTGATCAACGAACAGGTGCTGGAAATGGTCCGCCACCGCCGGGTCGAACTGGGCATCGGCTTCGAACCGGCGTCCACCCAGGGCCTGGTGTTCACGCCGTTTTACCTCGACCGCTTCGTCGCCGTGGTACCGGCAGACTCGCCCCTGGCCCGGCGCCAGCAGATCAGTTGGCAGGAGCTGTTGCGCGAGGACTTCGTCACCCTGCAACGGCCATCGGCGGTGCGCTTGCTGCTGGAGCAGGACCTGGCCGCCGCCCATGGCAAATTGTCGGTGGCATTCGAAAGCCACCAGTTGAGCACCGTGGGGCGCATGGTCGCCAGCGGCCTGGGGGTCAGCGCGGTGCCGTCGCTGTGCATCGCCCAGATGCAGGAACTGGGGGCCTGCTGCGTGGCCTTGGACGAACCACGGGTGGAACGGCGCATTGGCCTGATGCGCCTGGCCGACCATAAGTTGTCGGCGGCGGCGCAGGCGTTGCAGGAAGTGCTGGTCGCGTCCTGTACAGCCGCTTCAAACGCTCGCTGACACACCAGCCCTCACCGGGGCACCGGGCTGCTGCATGGGCTGGTCGTCGACCACCTCGAACTCACCTGGCAGGTTCATCGGGTCGTAATCACCGCTGTCGATCCGCTGCACCACCGAGCGGTGCACCAGGGCCTTTTCGGCAATGTAGCGTGGCCGAGGCTGGCCAAACGGCGGCATGCTGCCGATCGCGAATACCCGTTTGTGCAGGCTGAAACTCCAGGCCCGGCGCGGCAGCCATTCGGCCAGTTTCCAGCGCCAGGTCATGGAGTCGTGCAATTGCCCCGGCCCGCCGGCTACCAGCAGCTGCAACTCGCGGGCGCAGCGGTCTGCATCCAACGGCAGGCCCAGGGCCCGGGCCTCGCCCAGCATCCAGCGCAGGGCCAACAAGGCCGGGCCGGCCTGATCGGGTGGGTAGCCACCGCCCACGTCGCTGTGGACGCCGGCGAACCACACCTGGCGTACATCGGTCACCTGGCTGTCGCGCTTGCGCCATAGGTTGGGCCGAAAGAAGCAGCGGCGCTCGTCGATCGACAGGGCATGGCGCACATGGTCGACCACGGCATTGCTGGCGGTATACGGCAGCACCAGCGGATCGTAGATCCAGCCCACCGATTTGACCGTGTCGAACAACCCCAGCAGATGAATCCGCACCGGGCGGCCAAAGGTCTGCTTGAACTCGTCCTGCAGCTTGAATGCCGGCTCACCGCTGCCGCCGCGGGCCTGCAACATGGCCCAGGCGTAATCGAACAGGTGGGCCTCGTGGCCGGCCACCAGGCCGATGGCGTCGATCAAGGCCGCCAGGGCCCGAACCGCATAGGCACCGCGGGAAAAGCCGAACAGGGAAATACGGTCGCCCTCCTGCCAGTGCTCGGCCAGGAAGCGATAGGCGCCGCCCACGGTGCGCTTCAGGCCCCAGCCGAACGCCAGCCCGCACAGGCGCGAGGGCAGTTTCTGCCATTCGAACAGCGTTTCGCGCACCCCGAAGGTGCCCACGCCCTGGTCGTAGTACGACAGCACCTGGGCCGGGTCGGCAGACACGCACCGCACCAGCCGGATAATATTCGTGGGTTGAAGGCTGAAGCGGTTGTTGGTGCCGTCCAGGCATACCACGAGGTGTCGGCCCATGCCTTCTCCTGAAATTGAACGATGCGCCCCTTGCGCTGGCCAGACTATAAGCCATCCCCCTTCAATGGAGTAGCTATGCGCCATCATCCACTTGCAGAAGCATCCGTATCCATCATCGGCCAGGGCACTTGGCGCATGGGCGAAGACCCCCATGCCAAACGCCAGGAAGTGGCCGCCTTGCAACTGGGCATCGAGCTGGGCATGAACCTGGTCGACACGGCCGAAATGTACGGCGAAGGCGGCGCCGAGGAGGTCGTGGGCCAGGCGCTGGCGGGGCGCCGCGACCAGGTGTTCCTGGTGAGCAAGGTGTACCCCCACAACGCCAGCCGCAGCGGCGTGGCCGCGGCCTGTGAACGCAGCCTCAAGCGCATGGGCACCGACCACATCGATCTGTACCTGCTGCACTGGCGCGGGCAGTACCCGCTGGCCGAAACCGTGGACGCCTTCGAACGCCTGCGCGAACAGGGCAAGATCGGCCGCTGGGGCGTGTCCAACTTCGATGTCGACGACCTCGAAGAACTGGACGACCTCCGCTGCGCCACCAACCAGGTGCTGTACAACCCGCAGGCGCGGGGCATCGAGTTCGACCTGCTGCCCTGGAGCCATGACCACGGGCTGCCGACCATGGCCTACTGCCCCATCGCCCAGGGCGGCAAACTGCTGGAGCACCCCAACCTGCGCTCCATTGCCGACAAGCACGGGGTAACGCCCGCTCAGGTGTGCCTGGCCTGGGCGGTGCGCCAGGACGGTGTGATTGCCATACCCAAGGCCGTCGACCCGCTGCACGTGCGCCTGAATGCAGCCGCCGCAGCCCTGCAACTGGAGGGCGACGACCTCCATCTGATAGATCAGGCCTGCCCGCCACCCCGGCGCAAGCAGCATCTTGCAATGGTTTAATGGGTCAATTTCCCTGACGGCGGGGTGCCCGCGCGCTTTTCAAAGGCTGCCCCGCTGGCGGATAATGCGCCCCCACTGCATCCCCACTCCGGATCTGCAGGGGCACACCGTTCGAGGAAATATGGGCTCCGTCACCGTCACCGCCAAACAGCTGGAAGTCAACCGCATCGTCGACGTGCTGTCGCGCGCCATCGCCCAGCAACGCCTGCGCCCCGGCACGCGGCTGGTAGAAGCACAGATCGTCGAGACCCTGCAGGCCAACCGCAACCATGTGCAAGTGGCCCTGCAGCGCCTGGCCATGCAACACATCATCACCATCGAGACCAACCGCGGCGCCATCGTTTCCCAGCCGACCGCCCAGGAGGCCCGCGAAGTGTTCGCCGCCCGCCGCGCCATCGAGCGAGCCGTGGTCGAAGCCATCACCCCCGATGCCCTGGCCGCCCATGCCGATAGCCTGGCCGAACAGATGGCGGCCGAGCGCCAGGCCTCGGCCAGCGGCGACCGACGTGAAACCGTGCGGGTACGCAGCGAATTCCACCTGATGCTCGCCGACTTGTGTGGCAATCGTTTGCTGCGGGAAATTCTGGGCAATCTGATCGTGCGCAGCTCGCTGATCGTCTCCCTGTATCAGCGCCTGGACACCCCATCGTGCCGCTGCGACGACCACCAGGCCATCCTTGACGCCCTGCACAGCGGTGACAGCGAACAGGCAGTGCAGGCCATGTTTCACCACCTGGTGGACCTGGAAAGCCAACTGGACCTGACCGAGCAGAGCGCGCCGGACATCAACCTGCGCGAAGCCTTGGCGGATCTGTAGAGCACTGATCCGACGGGGGTGCCATTAGCCTTCGGTGCCCGCGGTCAATCCCTGCCGCAACCTCTGCGCCTCATCCTTCAAGCGCTCGGTGAAGGCCTCCACCAGCACCGACGCTGGGCGGTATTGCGGCTGGATCAGGCTGACGCTGAACGGCGCCGCCACAGCCAGGGGCCGCAGCACCAGCCCGCGGGCCGATTCGTCCAGCGCGGTAAGCGGGTTGACGATGGCTACGCCCAGCCCCTGGCGCACCATGGCGCACACCGAAGCCGCCGTGCTGGTTTCGACCACGCCATGGCGCTGTACGCCGGCACGGCGGAACTGCTCATCGAGCATTTTGCGATACAGGTCCAGGCCCGACAGGTGAATGAACGCCTGGCCGTCGAAATCGTCGAGCGCCAACTGAGCCTTGGCCGCCAGCGGATGCGCCGTGGGCAGCACCGCCACCATGTCGGCGCAAAACAGCTCGAGCCCCCGCGTGCCACGTGGCGGATGGCGGCTTTCAATCAAGCCAAGGTCGAAGCGCTGGCCGCTCAATGATTCTTCCAGCGCGGGCGATTCCTGGGCCGTGATGCTCACGGCCACGCCTGGGTAGTCGCGGCTGAACGCCTGGCAGGCCGCTGGCAGAAGGACCTGGGCGAACATCGGCAGGCAGGTGATGTTCAGCTGCCCCTGGTCAAAACGCCGGATCGATTCGGCGACACTGGCAATCTGCTCCAGTCCCACATAGGCCCGCTGCACTTCCTCGAACAGCATCAGGCCCTGGGCGGTGGGCGTCAGGCGGCCACGCTCGCGCACGAACAGCGCCATGCCCAGCAGGCTCTCCAGCCGCGCCAGCTCGCGGCTTACCGTCGGCTGGGAACTGAACAGCAATTGCGCGGCGCCGGTCACGCTGCCCGCGTTCATGACCGCGCGAAACACTTCGATGTGGCGCAGAGAAATGTCCATGAAAGGCCTCGACTCAACTCAATGCCATATCAGAACTGAATAGACTGAGAAAAAACAGATATTTTATTGCATGCAACGAAATAGCCATGATGGGCGCCTCTCCCCTTTCACGGCCACACCACCATGTTCGATCGCTACCTGCCCCTCGTTGAGCAACTCGCCACCCCGTTCTGGACTTACGACGCGGCGATGATTCGCCAGCGCATCAGCCAGCTCCAGGGCTTCGACGTGATTCGCTTCGCCCAGAAGGCCTGCTCCAACGTGCATATCCTCAGGTTGATGCGCGAACAGGGCGTACAAGTGGACGCGGTATCGCTGGGCGAGATCGAGCGTGCCCTGCTGGCCGGTTTCAGCCCCCAGGGCGAACCCGCTGGCGTGGTGTTCACCTGTGACCTGCTGGACCGCCCTACCCTGGCGCGCATCATCGAACTGGACGTGGAGGTCAACTGCGGCTCCATCGACATGCTGCGCCAGCTGGGCCAGCAGCACCCCGGTCACCGCGTGTGGATTCGCCTGAACCCCGGCTTCGGCCATGGCCACAGCCAGAAAACCAACACCGGCGGTGAAAACAGCAAGCATGGCATCTGGCACAGCCAGCTGGGCGAAGCCCTGGCGGTGGTGCGCCAGTACGACCTGCACCTGGTGGGCTTGCACATGCACATCGGCTCGGGCGTGGACTACGGGCACCTGGAAGAGGTGTGCACGGCCATGGCCGACGCGGTGATCAACATGGGCCACGACCTGGAAGCGATCTCCGCGGGCGGCGGCCTGTCGGTGCCCTACAAGGCCGACCAGCAACCGGTGGATACAGAGCGTTATGCCGCCATCTGGAACGCGGCGCGCGAACGTGTGCAAGCGCACTTGGGCCACCCGGTGCGCCTGGAAATCGAACCCGGGCGCTTCCTGGTGGCCGAGGCCGGCACACTGGTCACTGAAGTGCGCGCGGTGAAAGACATGGGCAGCCAGCATTTCGTGCTGGTGGACGCCGGTTTCAATGACCTGATGCGCCCGTCCATGTACGGCAGCTACCACGGATTCACCCTGCTGGACCGCGACGGCCAGCCGCGTGGCGGGGAGCTGCAACCGAGCGTCGTGGCCGGCCCGCTGTGCGAGTCCGGAGACGTCTTCACCCAGCACGAAGGCGGCCTGGTGGCGCCGCGGCCCTTGCCGCGTGCTGCAGTGGGCGACCTGTTGGTGATCCATACCACCGGCGCCTATGGGGCATCGATGTCGTCGAACTACAACAGCCGGCCGCTGATCCCCGAGGTGCTGATCGATGGCGAGCAGGTGAAGGTGATTCGTCGTCGCCAGACCCTCGCCGAGCTGTTTGCCCTGGAACTGGATGCCGCGGTCATCTAACTGCCGGAGAACCTGTCCCGGCTGTTGGTCAGGTGCAACACCATGGCCGCCCGAGCTGCATCGGGATCCTGCTTGCGAATGGCATGGAAGATGGCCTCGTGCTCCAGGCTGGCCAGGTACCCCAGCCGCTCGAAGTCTGCATCGCCGCGCTCCTCGGCCTTGACCCGGGTGCGCGGGATCATGGCGTCACCCAGGTGCTGCATGATTTCGGTGAAATAGGTGTTGCCCGTGGCCTCGGCGATCAACTGGTGGAAGCGCTTGTCCTCTTCCACACAGCTGTCGTTGTTGGCCAACTGCGCCTGGTAATCGTCCAGCGCCTGGCGCATGCGCCGTAGCTGGTCGTCGCTGCGCCGCTGTGCGGCAAGGGCCACGGCCTGCACTTCCAGGCCCAGGCGCAGCTCAAGGATGCCCCGTACGCCCGCGGCGGTGTCGACGGTCAGGCGCAGGCCCAGTTGCGACTCGCGCGCCAGCACGAAGGTGCCGATGCCATGGCGGGTTTCCACCAACCCCGAAGCCTGCAAGCGCGAGATAGCCTCGCGCACGACGGTGCGGCTCACGCCGTGCTCACGAACGATGGTGGGCTCGGAAGGCAGCTTGTCACCCGGCCGGAACTGCCCCAGCAGAATCTGCTGGCTCAAGGCCTCGACCAGATCATGGGCCAGGCTGGTGGCGCGCTTGCGCCCCGGGACGTTGGGTTGGTCGTGCATGCAGGCTGGTTCCGCCGCGAAAGGTCATGAGCCAGCTTACCAGATAGGTCGGTGCAACCGTGCGCGAATGGCTTGGCACCCGAGCTTGTATGACAAGTATCGTCCTCCCTTTATCGACGAACTGCGCATTGAGCAACAAGCCGGCGAAGCCCCTCGCACAAACCCATTGCATCGACAAAACACAACTTGTACGATGACTGTTAACAGGCCCAACCTGTACACCTACCCGCATAAAAACAAGTCAGTGGGAGCGTCGAGTCGTGAGCAATTCAAACCCTGTGTCTGGCGTCGCCGGCAGCGATCCCGTGCTGGCCCGCGCCGTCGCCAAAGTGAAGCGGCACGTATTGCCGCTGTTCGTCCTGATGTTCATCGTCAACTACATCGACCGGGTCAACATCGGCTTCGTGCGCACGCACATGGAGCACGACCTGGGCATCGGTGCCGCTGCCTACGGCCTGGGCGCCGGGCTGTTCTTCATCGGCTATGCGCTGTTCGAAGTGCCGTCCAACATCCTCTTGCAGAAAGTCGGCGCGCGCATCTGGCTCACCCGCATCATGTTCACCTGGGGGCTGGTGGCCACGCTCATGGCTTTCGTCCAGAACGAGACCCAGTTCTACATCCTGCGGGTACTGCTGGGTGTGGCCGAAGCCGGCTTCTTTCCCGGGGTGATTTATTACTTCACCCGCTGGCTACCCGCGGTGGAGCGCGGCAAGGCCATTGCCATCTTCCTCAGCGGCTCCGCAGTGGCCTCGCTGATTTCCGGGCCGCTGTCGGGGGCACTGCTGCAGCTCGACGGCCTGGGCTTGAAGGGGTGGCAATGGATGTTCGCCATCGAAGGCCTGGTCTCGGTGTTGCTGGGGTTCTTCGTGTGGTTCTGGCTGGACTCCAACCCCCATGACGCCAAATGGCTGAGCCGCGCCGAACAGGACGCGCTGGTGGACGTCATCGACCAGGAACAGAAAGACCGCGACGCCCTGCAGACCCTGAAGCCGACCTTGGGCAAGCTGCTCAAGGACGGCCAGATCCTGATCTTCTGCGTGCTGTACTTCTGCATTCAACTGACCATCTACGCCGCTACCTTCTGGCTGCCCAGCATCATCAAGAAGATGGGCGACCTCAGTGATGTGCAAGTGGGGTTCTTCAACTCCATCCCGTGGCTCATTTCCATCATCGCCATGTACGGGTTCGCGGCCCTGTCGGGCAAGTTCCGCTTTCAGCAGGCGTGGGTCGCCACGGCGCTGCTGATTGCGGCGGCGGGCATGTTTCTATCGACCACCGGGGGGCCCATCTTCGCGTTCGTGGCCGTGTGCTTCGCCGCCATCGGGTTCAAATCGGCGTCTTCGCTGTTCTGGCCCATTCCCCAAGGTTACCTGGACGCGCGCATCGCCGCGGCCGTCATCGCCTTGATCAATTCCCTGGGCAACCTCGGCGGTTTCGTCGCCCCCGCGACGTTCGGCCTGCTGGAGCAGAGCACTGGCTCTATCCAGGGCGGGCTGTACGGCCTTACGGCCACGTCGATTCTGGCGGCGGTGCTGGTGTTCTTCGCCCGCACCCAGCCCAAGGGACCTGCTCCTGTCGCGCCTGCCGCCCCCCATGGCGCGACGCTGAGCAAAATCATCTGAGCCTTTTCGCGCGAACAGGAAAACCGACATGAGCCACCCAGCACACACCAATACCCCCGTGGTCACCGCCCTGCAGGTCATTCCCGTGGCCGGCCACGACAGCATGCTCCTCAACCTCAGCGGCGCCCATGGCCCGTTCTTTACCCGCAACATCGTTATCCTCACTGACAGCGCCGGGCACACCGGGGTTGGCGAAGTACCCGGGGGCGAGCGCATCCGCGAGACCCTGGAAGACGCTCGCAGCCTGGTCATCGGCCAACCCATCGGCCACTACCAGCGCGTGCTCAACCAGATGCGCAGCACCTTCGCCGCCCGCGACGCTGCCGGGCGTGGCCTGCAGACCTTCGACCTGCGCATCACCATTCACGCGGTGACGGCCATGGAAGCCGCCCTTCTCGACCTGCTCGGGCAGTTCCTTGAAGTACCGGTAGCCGCCTTGCTGGGTGAAGGCCAGCAACGCGACGCGGTGAAAATGCTCGGCTATCTATTCTATGTGGGCGACCGTGGCGCCACCGACCTGGCCTACCGCAGCGAGCCGGATGCCGGTGACGAATGGAGCCGCCTGCGCCACGAAAAGGCCCTGACCCCGGAAGCCGTGGTACGCCTGGCGGAAGCCGCCAAAGCCAAATACGGCTTCAATGACTTCAAGCTCAAGGGTGGCGTGTTGCGCGGCGCCGAGGAAATCGAAGCGGTCACCGCCCTCGCCGAACGCTTCCCGGATGCGCGCATCACCCTGGACCCCAACGGTGCCTGGTCATTGAAAGAAGCCATCGCCCTGTGCCGCGACCAGCACAAGGTGCTGGCGTATGCCGAGGACCCCTGCGGCGCGGAAAATGGCTATTCGGGCCGCGAGGTAATGGCCGAATTCCGCCGCGCCACTGGCCTGCCCACCGCCACCAACATGATCGCCACCGACTGGCGCGAGATGGGCCACGCCATCCAGTTGCAATCGGTGGACATCCCCCTGGCCGACCCGCACTTCTGGACCCTGCAGGGTTCGGTGCGTGTCGCGCAGATGTGCAACGACTGGGGCTTGACCTGGGGCTCGCACTCCAACAACCATTTCGACATTTCCCTGGCCATGTTCACCCAGGTGGCCGCTGCCGCCCCGGGCGACATCACCGCCATTGACACCCACTGGATCTGGCAGGACGGCCAGCGCCTGACCAAGGAACCGCTGAAGATCGAAGGCGGCTTCGTCAAGGTCCCGGCCAAGCCGGGGCTGGGCGTGGACATCGACATGGACGCCGTGGCCAAGGCTCACGAACTCTACAAGGGCATGGGCCTGGGCGCGCGTGACGACAGCGTGGCCATGCAGTTCCTGGTGCCGGGGTGGAAGTTCGATAACAAGAAGCCTTGCCTGGTGCGTTGACCTGCTTGGGGAGCCAGTTCGGGAAGCAGCCGCTGCGGTGCATCTGGTAGACCGCGGCGCGGCCTTCCCGAGCTTCGCCCGGTCCCACAGGAGGGGTACCTCGCCATCGCGGCCATCCCCTGTGGGACCGGGCGCCAGCTCGGGAAGCAGCCGCTGCGGTGCATCTGGCAGACCGCGGCGCGGCCTTCCCGAGCTTCGCCCGGTCCCACAGGAGGGGTACCTCGCCATCGCGGCCATCCCCTGTGGGACCGGGCGCCAGCTCGGGAAGCAGCCGCTTCGGTGCGTCAGGCAGACCGCGGCGCGGCCTTCCCGAGCTTCGCCCGGTCCCACAGGAGGGGTACCTCGCCATCGCGGCCATCCCCTGTGGGACCGGGCGTCAGCTCGGGAAGCAGGCGCTGCGGTGCGTCAGGCAGACTGCGGCGCGGCCGTCCCGAACTTCGCCCGGTCCCACAGGGGGAAGTCCGATCTAGCCGGGGCAGGTTCGACGACGCCTCAATCCTCCTCCCCGCGCACCGGCTCGCCCCGCTCATCCTCCACCACGTACCCGGTATCGATACTCACCACCACCGACATCCCCGGCCGCAGGCGTTGCGCCTCCGGTTGGTCGCTGTCCACGGTAATGCGCACCGGAATGCGCTGGGCGATCTTGACGAAGTTGCCGGTGGCGTTGTCGGCTTGGAGCAGGCTGAATTCCGAGCCGGTGGCCGGTGAGATGCGTTGCACATGGCCGCGCAGGCGCAGGTGGTTGAGGGCGTCGACGGTGAAGGTGGCAGGCTGCCCCACACGAACGTCGGCCATCTGGGTTTCCTTCATGTTGGCGATGACCCACAGGGTGTCGGGAACCAGGGCCATGAGCTGCGCACCGATATTGACGTAAGCGCCCAGGCGTACGCCGATCTGGCCCAGCTGGCCATCACGCGGGGCGGTGATTCGGGTGTTGGACAGGTCGATGCGTGCCAGTTCCACCGCGGCCTCGGCGCTGCTGACGGCGGCTTCCAGGGAGGCGCGGTTGACGATGACGGTTTGCAGGTCCTGGCGCGAGATTTCCAACGCTGCCTTGGCCTGCGCCAGGCTGGAGATGGCCGCGGCGTTGGCGGCCCGGGCCACGTCCAGCTCGCTTTTGGAAACCGAACCATCGCTGACCAGCGCTTCGTTGCGGCGCAGGTCGGCGGCGCTTTTCTGCGCCTGCGCCGCGCTGTCGCCGATGGCGGCCTGGCGCTGGGCGATGGTGGCCTCGGCGCTTCGACGCTGCTGCAGGTTGTTGGCAAGGTTGGCCTTGGCCTGCTCCAACTGGGCCAGGGACTGGTCGACTTTCTGTTTGTAGATACGATCGTCCAGGCGCACCAGCAGGTCACCGGCCTTGACGAACTGGAAGTCCTGTACCGGCACTTCAAACACGTAGCCGGCCAGCTGCGGGCCGATGATGGTGGTCTGGCCACGCACCAGGGCGTTCTCGGTGCTTTCGATCTTGCTGCTGAACGGCGGCAACTCCCAGGCATAGAGCACGATCAGCACGCCGATGACCGCGACGCTGGCGAAGATCAGCGTGGACAGAATGCGCACCCGCAGTGAACGCGGCGCGGTGGCGGCAGGGGCAACCCCTTCGGGGTGGAAGCGATGGCGTTGGTGGTGGTCGTCGTCGGTTCGGTCATGAAGAAGAGGCGCCGCTGGCAGGTTCGGAAGGTGATGGCGCCGAGGGCGCCTGGGTCGTTGTGGTGGTCAGCAGCCACAGGCTGCGGATGAAGATCCACAGCATGGTCAATACCGCGACCACGCCGATGAACATGAAAACGTCGTTGTAGGCCAGCACGTTGGCCTCTCGGGTCGCGGCGGTGGACAACGCGCGGTAGCCCAGGTTGGTGCGCGACGAGGTATCGGCCACCACCGAGGCGTAACCGGCGGCGCTGCTCTGCACGCGCGCCAGCACCCTGGGATCAAGCAGCGTCAACTGCTCGACGATGATGCTGGAATGGAATTTTTCCCGCACGATCTGATAGGTGCCCAGCAACGCCGAGCCGATCAGCCCGCCCAGGTTGTTGCAGATACCGAACAGCACCGAGAAGCTGATGAGGTTGCGCGGGTTGGTCACCACGTTACGGGTGCCCAGGGCCATGGTCGGCCCCACGAAGAAGGTGCTGCCGAAAGCCAGCAGGAACTGGCTGAGGTACATGTTCCAGGGCCGCGTGAGGTTGTTGGAAAACGAATCCATGTACGAGCCCGTGGCCATCAGCGCCAAGGACACGATCAAGGGCATGAACAGGTGCTCGGGGCGGATGGTCCAGGCGCTGACGGCCAGCCCGGCGATCGCGCCCACCAGCATCACGCAATAGAGGCTGCGCATCTGCTCCTGGCTCATGTTCAGCGCCTGCAGGAAGCCTACTGCGCCCGTCGACTGTTCGGAAGCCACCATGCGAATGAGGATCACCGCCAGGGCCAGGCGGATGGCCACGCCGCTGCCCAGCCAGCGGGTCATGAGCATGGGGTTGCTGCGGTTGTGTTCGATGGCAAGCCCGGTCAGGATCAGGATGATACAGGCCGCCGAAGCCCAGCCGATCCACGGCGCCTCCAGCCACCAGTCGATGCGCCCCAGGGACAACACCGCGCACAGCAAAGCGAAGCCCGTGGCGAGGATGGCGAAGGTCAGAAAGTCCAGTGGCTCGAAGGTGCGGAAGCGGTCGCCCGGTGGCAGCTTGAGCATGAACACGCACCCCAGGGCGGTCAGTGCCAGGCCCAGCTCGAACAGGTACAGGCCGCGCCATTCGGCGATCTGCAACAAGTCTTCGGAAAACACCCGGGCCAGCGGCAAGGCCAATTGCGAAGCCCCCAACCCCAGGACCAGGGCCTTGAGCCGCCACTTGGCGGGGAAGGCCTGGATCATGTAGTACAGGCCCAGGGAACTGAGCGCCGCGCCGGTCATGCCGTGGGCGGCACGCACGGCAATGGCGGAGTTGAGATCGTTGACGAACAGGTGGGCGAAGGTCACCAGGGCATAGAGCACCAGGAACACCTCAGTAAACGCACGCAGGCCGAACTGCTGGCGAAACTTGACCAGCACCAGATTCATGGAAATGTTGGTCATGACGTACGCAGCAGGCAGCCAGGCCATTTCCGCCTGGGTGGCGCCCAGCGCACCTTGCAGAAATTGCAGGTTGGCCGTGACCAGGGCATTGCCCAACCCGCCGGTGATCGCCACCAGCAGGCCAACGGCAGCGAAGGCCAGGCGCTTGGGCGTGGAGTGCAACGGCGTGGATGGCGAGCCGGGCAGGCTCGGCTTCTCATGGGGCAACCAGGAATGGGGGGCGTAGCGGTCCATTGGCACCTGCGGGCATCAGAAAAACGTAAACCCTGTGAGGGTACCAGTAAATCTGACTGCGGCGCGTTGCGCCAGTTCGCAGGGTGGGCCGCGTCGGGCATGTGCGGACAGCGCCCGGCGCTACGAGGCGCCCGGGACGCGACCAGGTCCGCTGCTACTTGGGTTCTGCGTCACTTCAGCCGATGCAGACCTTGCCATCGAACAGCAACCGCGCGGTGCGCACCAGGCCACAGCTGACCACCTTGCCGTTATCGGTGTGCACCGCCACGGTGAATTCGCCCGTAGGGTGTTCCACCGCCAGGCGTTTGTGATCGCCGCCAGGGACTTCGCTGAGGTCACTGGCCACGGAGCCTGGATACAGGCACGCGGTGGCGACGCTGACCGCGCCGAACACGCCGATGGAGGCATGGCACTTGTGGGGGATGAAACTGCGGCTGCTGATCGCCCCGCCCTGCTGCGGCGCGGCCACCAGGCACATCTTGGGCACGGTGCGAGCACTGACATCACCCAGGTTCATGGCCGGGCCGGCTTGCAGGCGGATGGCTTCCAGGCGTGCCTTGAGCGCTACGTCGGCGTCCAGGTCCGCACGGCTTTCATAGCCGGTGCGGCCCAGGTCGCTGGCGCGAATCAGTACCACCGGCATGCCGTTGTCGATGCAGGTCACGGCCACGCCGTCGAACGTGTCGGCCACGTTTCCGGTGGGGAACAGTGAACCGCAACTGGAGCCGGCGATGTCATCGAACTCGATGACCACTGCAGCCGCGCTGCCAGGCACGCCGTCGATCCGGGCGTCACCGGCGTAGGCCACCTCACCGCCTGGGGTCTGCACCTGAGCGGTGGCAGTCTGGCCGGTGTTTTCCATGAAGATGCGCACCGCGGTCACGTCACCGCTGGCCTGCACCAGCCCACGCTCCAGGGCGAAGGGGGCGACGCCGGCGAGGATGTTGCCGCAGTTCTGCCCGTAGTCCACGCGCGGCTCATCGACCACCACCTGGGCAAACAGGTAGTCGACGTCCACGCCCGGGCGCGCCGAACGCTTGATGATCGCCACCTTGCTGGTCAGCGAATCGCCGCCGCCAATGCCATCGATCTGCCGCGCATCGGGCGAACCCATGGCCGCCAGCAGCAGGCGGTCGCGGGCCTCGCCATCGGCGGGCAGGTCGTCGGCCAGGAAGTAGGCACCCTTGGAGGTGCCGCCACGGATCATCAAGCAGGGAATTCGACGCTGGGCCACGGCTTCAGTCCTCCAGTTCACTGACGTCGTCCACGTAGCGCAGGCCCTTCTCGGCCAGGCGTGGGCGCATGTTGTAGATGTCCAGGCCCAGCTCGCCGCTGGCCAGGCGCAGGCGCTTGCTTTCTTCGAGGTCGGCACGCTTGCGGGCGGCCTCCACTACGGTGTGCAGTTCGTCGCGGCGCACTACCACCACGCCATCGTCGTCGGCCAGCACCACGTCACCGGGGTTCACCAGTTGCCCGGCGCAGATCACCGGAATGTTCACCGAGCCCAGGGTTTCCTTGATGGTGCCCTGAGCGTGGACCGCCTTGGACCACACGTGGAAGCCCATTTCCCGCAGGGTATGGGTATCGCGCACACCCGCTTCCAGGATCAGGCCGCGCACACCACGGGCCTGCAGCGAAGTGGCCAGCAGGTCGCCGAAATAGCCATCGGTGCAGGGCGAGCTGGGGGCAACCACCAGAATATCGCCGGCCTGGGCCTGCTCGACCGCCACATGGAACATCCAGTTGTCACCAGGCGCCACCAGCACGGTGATGGCCGAGCCGCTGATGGCCACGCCTTGCTGAATGGGGCGCATGAACGGCGCCAGCAGGCCCTTGCGGCCCTGGGCTTCGTGCACGGTGGCCACGCCGTATTGGCGCAATTCGTCGATCAGGGCACTGTCGGCACGCTGGATGTTGCGCACCACGACACCGGTTTTTCCGACAAGGCTCATCCCAGATTCTCCGTCACGCGGGGGAAGATGCTCTGGTAACCCTCGGCGTAGATGATGTCTTTCTTCGAGGTGATACCAATGTTGCGCTTGGCCTGCACGCCACGCTGCAGGGCCACGCGAGTGTAGTACTCCCACAGGTGTTCCTGGCCGGCCATGCATTGAATGGCCGCGTACTTCTTGTCCCAGACCTCGGTGATGTCCAGCAGCACATCAGGCTTCCATTCGCACTGCTCGGGCTGGTGCGGTTCGAAACTGTACACCGGCGGTGCGCCGACGATCTTCTCGCCCGGCTTGTAGCCTTCGGCCTGGGCAATGATGCGCGCTTCCTGGGCCAGGTGGGTGGCCAGGGGGTGGTCGTAGTTGTACGGGTCTTTGAGCGAGTGGCTGAGAACGAACTCGGGTTGCACGCGGCGGAATACATCGGCCAGGCGGAACAGCGTGTCGGTGTCGGCGCGCATCGGGTAGTCGCCGATGTCGAAGAACTCGACGGTGGCGCCCAGCACTTCGGCGGCGGCCTCGGCTTCCTGGCGACGACCGGCCTTGACGATTTCCTCGGTCATGCCCGGGCCCTTGCGCCACATTTTCGCCGACTCGCCGCGCTCGCCGAACGACAGGCAGACGATGTGCACGTCATAGCCCTGGCGGGCGTGCAGGGCAATGGCGCCACCGGCACGCCAGACGAAGTCGGCAGAGTGAGCGCTGACCACCAGGGCGGTCTTGTTGGAAGTGGCAGACATGGTGGACTCCTGCGGGTTGGAATGGCTTTATCCTGTCACGCGGCCTTGGCGCGGAATAATGCATTCAGTTAGGCTAGGTATACTTTTTATTTATCGAGGGTACCTGCAATGCTCGACGAACTGCCTAACCTGCTGCAGGTTCGCGCCTTCGTGCGAGTGGCCGAGCACGGCAGCATTTCCCGCGCCTCAACCTTGATGTACCGGGCCCAGTCGGTGGTGACCCGGGCGATCCGCGACCTGGAAACCCGCCTCGACGTGCCGCTGTTCGAACGCCACGCCAGCGGCATGCTGTTGACCGACCAGGGCAAGCGGGTGCTGGCCCGTGCCCGCCGCACCCTGGACGAACTGGAAAGCGTGCCGGCGCTGCTGGGCAATGTCGCCGGGCATGCCGCCGAGCCCCTGTACCTGCTCAATGCCCGGCGCCTGGAACTGTTCATTGCCCTGTGCCAGACCCGCCACATGCAGACGGTGGCCAGCCTGTACGGCCTGACCCAGCCGGCCGTGAGCGCGGCGCTCAAGGTGCTGGAAGGTGGCAGCGGCTGCCTGCTGTTCGAGCGCTCGTCGCGCGGCCTGCAGCCCACCCGCGCGGCCAGCGAGATTCTCACGCCCTTGCGCCGGGCCCTCAACGAACTGCGCCACATCGATGCCGACCTCGCGGCCCTGCGCGGCTCCTTGCAAGGCACCGTCAACGTCGGCGCCCTGCCCCTGGGCCGCAGCCGCCTGTTGCCCGCCGCTATCGTTGCGCTGACCGCGGCCCACCCAGGGGTGCGGGTAGCGACCAACGAGAGCCCGTTCGAGCTGCTGGCCTCGGAACTGCGTGCCGGTGATGTGGATTTCGTCTTCGGCGCCCTGCGCCCGGCCGACTTCGCCAGTGACCTGCATGGCGAGGCGCTGTTGACCGAAGCGATGGTGCTGCTGGCCCGACGCGACCACCCCTTGCAAGGGCATCCCCTGCAACCGGACGAGCTGCAGAACATGCGCTGGGTGCTGCCCCGCGCGGGCAGCCCGGCCCGCGGCTTGCTGAACGGTCAGTTCGCCGCGTGGGGCATCGACCCGCCCCTGCCGGTGGTGGAAAGCGCTGACCTGGCGATCATTCGCGGGTTGCTGCTGGGTTCGGACATGATCGCCGCCGTATCGGCCCACCAATTGGGCCACGAGATCGACAGCGGCGAGCTGCACCCCCTGAAACTGCAACTGCCCCTCACCGAACGCCCCATCGGCCTGACCTACCGCAGCGCCGGGCTGCATGCGCCCGCGGCCCAGGCGCTGATGGAGCAGATTCGCGCGGCGGTGGCTCAGCGCTTGCCGGCCACCGAGTAGAGCACCTGCTGGTTGCGGGTTTTCTGGAAGTCTTCCAGCGACAGGCCACGGAAGGCCGCGTAGATGTGCAGGTTCGAGACGCCGGTGACCGCGCCCAGCTTCTCCAGCAGGAAGAAGATCACCCCGTACTGCAACAACCCCAGCCAGTCGCGGCGGCGGACCAGGTCGCGCTCCTCCTCGCTCAGTTGCGCCTCGTCGAACAGCGCTTCCGGGTCGGCCAGGAAGCGTTCGCGCCAGGCGGGCACGATCATCTGGTGCAGGAAGCGGTTCAGGCGGTAGCCCTTGTGGCTGCGTTCCAGGGTGAAGGGGTAGGTGCCTGGCAGGTTCTCCACGCCTTTGAGCTGATGGTCGATGTGCTCGCGGTGGCGCGCCAGCAGGTCAACAGGAACGTCGCGGGCCTGGTTTTCCAGGACGAGGGTGGCGATGCCGGTCATGGACGGCAGGTAGTAGCCCTCGTGACGCTTGACCACGTTGGCCGACAGGGCACCGCGCATGATCAACCAGGTGATCACTTCCGAGCCTTCCATACCACCCAGCTCGGCATATTCGGCCAAGGTGATTTCGGTCAGGCGTTGCGGGTCATTGACCAGCAGGTCGAGGAATTGCGCATCCCACTCGGGGTTGTTGAAGCCGCAACGCTCGCCGTGCACCTGGTGTGACACGCCGCCGGTGGCGACCACGGCAACCTTGAGGTCTTCAGGAAAGCTTTCGATGGCGCGGCGCAGGGCCTGGCCCAGCTTGTAGCAGCGGGCAGCGCTGGGAATCGGGAACTGCAGCACGCCCACATGCAGGGGCACGACCTGCACGGGCCATTCGGTGTCGAACGGCAGCAAAGCCGACATGGGCGAAAACAGGCCGTGGTCGATCGGCTTGTCGCGGAAGAACGCCATGTCGAACTCGTCAGCCATCAGGCTGCGGCCGATGTGCCGGGACAGTTCAGCGTGGCCACCGATGGCCGGCAGCGCGCGCACGCCGCCACCTTCGTCGGCCACTTCATAGCGCTCGTCCACGCCCAGGCAAAATGCCGAATAGTGGTCGAAGAAGAACGAGGTCACATGGTCATTGAAGATGTAGAACAGCACATCGGGCTTGTGCTCGTCGAGCCACGCCTTGATAGGCTCGAAGTCTTTGAAGATGGGCGCCCAGGCGGCCTCTTCCTGCTTGTTGTGGTCCACGGCAAAGCCGATGGTAGGCGTGTGGGAAACGGCGAGACCGCCAATGATGCGCGCCATGAAAACCTCTGCTCGCTGAAAGAATTCTTTTGATGAGGCAGGCTAGCGCAGGGGCAGCGCAACGTCTTCTGTGTAATGGTTAAGGAGGGGTCGTTTTTCTTTATCGCCCTGGCACGTGGCGGCGATCATGCCTGAAGCCGATGGTCATTATTAACGCGACCGCTCTGGCGCGGGGAATGGCGGGGGCTTAGCCTTGCGGCAGAAATTGAATCGGTGCGCGCCCTTCCGAGCGCCGATCCCCCGCCATGAAGAGCACACCATGACCAGCCTGAGCGACCCTACCCACCTGAACCACCCGACGATGAGCCGCGCCATGGTGGCGCTGTTCGCGTTCTGTTGCGGCGCCATCGTCGCCAACATCTACTACGCCCAGCCGATCATCGAGCTGATCGCCCCGGACATCCAGCTGTCGGCCCACGGCGCCAGCCTGATCGTCTCCCTGACACAGATCGGCTACGCCTTGGGGATTTTCTTCCTGGTGCCACTGGCTGACCTGCTAGAAAACCGCAAACTGATGCTCGGCACCACGCTGCTGGCCACCGTCAGCCTGATCGGTGCGGCGCTGAGCAGTCAACCCAGCGTATTTCTCATCGTGTCGCTGTTGATCGGCTTCAGCTCGGTGTCGGTGCAGATGCTGATTCCCTTGGCGGCGCACATGGCCAGCGAGCAGACCCGCGGCAGCGTGGTGGGCAGCATCATGGGCGGCCTGCTGGTGGGCATTCTGCTTGCGCGGCCGTTGGCGAGCGTGATCGCCGACCATTTCGGCTGGCGCGCGGTGTTCTACGTGGCCGCCGCAGTGATGGTGGCCATCACCCTGATCATGGCGCGCACCATTCCGCACCGCCAGCCGGACCACAGCGCGACCTACGGGCAGCTGCTGGCATCGCTGGGCACCCTGGTGCGCCGCCATGGCCCCCTGCGCCAGCGTTCGTTCTACCAGGCGCTGATGTTCGCCACCTTCAGCCTGTTCTGGACCGCCGTGCCCCTGGAACTGTCGCGCCAGCACGGCCTGAGCCAGAGCCAGATCGCGGTGTTCGCCCTGGTGGGTGCCATCGGCGCCATCGCCGCGCCCATCGCCGGGCGCCTGGCCGACGCCGGCCATACCCGCCGTGCCTCGCTGCTGGCCATGGTGCTGGCGCCCGTGAGCTTCACCACGGCGCTGGTTCATCCGGCCTATAGCGTGGTGGCCCTGGCGTTGACCGGGGTGCTGCTGGACTTCGCCGTGCAGATGAACATGGTGCTGGGCCAGCGCATCATCTACGGCCTTGACGCCAACAGCCGCGCACGTTTGAACGCGCTGTACGTGACCAGCATCTTCGTCGGCGGCGCGGTGGGTTCGGCGATGGCCAGCAGCGTGTATGAAGCCGGTGGCTGGGGGCTGGTGATGAAGGTCGGCAGCGCCATTCCGCTGGTGGCGCTGGTGGCGTTCCTGTTCAATTCCCGCAAGCCCTAGCCGGTCAGGGCAGGAGGATGACCTTCTGGCTGCTGCCGCCATTGACTGCCGCATAGGCCGCCAGGCCTTCGGTAAGCGGCACCTCCAGCAGGTCAGTGGGCAACGGCAGCTGGCCGTTGTCGAAATAACCGCCAAACTGCTCCAGCATGCGCGCACAGGCGGCACAGTCGTACAGCAGGCTGTTGACGCCCACCAGCGAGCCACCCTTGCGGTACAGGCCCAAGGCCGAGAACTCCACCAGGCCGTTGACCGGCGCGGCGATGATGGCGATGCGGCCGAACGTGGCCAGCGCCACCACTGCGGCGGGCAACCAGAAGCCTGTGGTGTCGAAGATGACTTCGGCGCCGCCCGTGAATACGTCGTTCACCTGCGAGGCCAGGGTGTCGGCGTGCTCCAGCAGAACCACCGGGTAACCCTGCGCTCGCAGGGTCGCGGCCTGCTCCGGGCGGCGTACCGCGGCCAGTACCTCGGCGCCGCGGATCCGGGCCAGGGCCAACGCCGCGGAACCCACCGCGCCGTTGGCGCCCAGCACCAGGAACCGCGTGCCCTGCCCCACCTGGCAGCGCTCCACCGCGTCCCAGGCCGTGGTGTACGGCACCCCCAGGCTGGCCGCCTGGGTGAAGCTCAACTGGCCGGGCTTGAGCGCTACGCCATCGGCGGGCACGGTCAGGTACTGGGCGTGGCTGCCGTCATGCGCGAAACCCAGGTCGCTGCCGGTGCCCCATACCGCTTGCCCCAGCAACCGCTCCGGACCGGCGACCACCACGCCGGCGAAATCGCGGCCCGGCACCCTGGGCAGGGTGGTGTAGGGAAAGCGGCCCAGTACATTCTTCACGTCGCTGGGGTTCAGGCCCGCGGCGCGAACCTCGACCAGTACGTGGCCCTCGGGTGCCACCGGGGTGGGCAAGTCAGCGACTTCAAGGTGGGCGAGGTCGCCGGTGTGCTTGAACTGCAGTGCTTTCATGGGGGTACCCCTTCAATGGATGCGCCGGCAGTGTATGGTCGGCGTCGCGCGGGTATCGGCCAAGTGCTTCGGTTTATCGGCCAACCGAGGGTGTCAGCGCAGGGATAGGAAAACGCGATGGCGCCACGCCCAGGGCGCGCTTGAACATGTCGCTGAAGCTACTGGGTGAATAGCCCATGGCCCGGGCGATGGTGCTGACCGGCACGCCCTGGATCAATTCGGCGACCGCGGTGGCCACTTGCACCTGGCGCCGCCATTCGGCGAAGCCCATGCCCAGGTGAGCCTGAAACAACCGCGCCAGGGTGCGCACGCTGGCACCGGCCAGGGCGGCGTGCTGTTCGAATGACACCGCCAGCGACGGTTGCGCCATGACGGCCTGGCACAGGTTCATCAAGCGCCGATCCGGACTATTGGGCAGCGGCACCCGCAAGGTGCTGCGGCGCGCCTTGTGCAACTCCAGCACCGCCAATTGCGCCAGCGCCTGATAGTACTCACCGCGGCTGTCGCGGCCCTGCTCTACCAGGGTCAGCATCAGTTCACGCAGCAGCCCGCCCACTTCCAGTACCTGCACACGGGGGTCCAGGGTGGCGGCGATGGCTGGGCGCAGGTAGATATTGCGCATTTGCAGGTCGGTGACCACGCGAATGCCATGGGGCACGTCCGGGGGTAACCAGACGGCACGCTGGGGTGGCACCATCAGCGCCTCGGACGGCGTTTCCACCCACATGACCCCGCTGGCCGCATACAGCACCTGGCCCCAGGCATGCTGGTGGGGCTCCACGAACAACCCGCGTGGGTAGGTACGTGCCAGCGGCTGCACGGGGATGTCGAGGTCGCTGAGGTCGGGTGGGGCGGCAAGGGCCATGGCGGGGCGTGACAGTCGGGGAAAAAGTGCACAGGGTAACCAGCCCTGCGCATGAAGGCCACTAGCACTTAGCCGGGTGGTCGGCAGGATGAAAAATTCTTAACCTTTGCCGCCATGGCGTGCGGCAGCGCGCCGCAGACGACTTTAGCGACCGATCATCGAACTAGTTCGTACATTTTGCCTTGACCCTGCGTCGACGCTTCAATAGCCTGCGGGCAACAACTACAAAGACGAGAATCACCCCATGCCTGACAATCAATCGGGCGCAGTGACGATCCCCACCGTGCCTCGTTCCGCTGCTGCCTCTGCCGTGCGTCCCAGCCGTGCCCGCTTCGTCATTCTGACGCTGCTGGCGGTCGGTACCATCATCAACTACCTGGACCGCAGCATCCTCGGCATCGCCGCGCCCACCATGACCACCGAACTGGGCATCGACCCCGCGCTGATGGGCGTGATGTTCTCTGCCTTCGCCTGGAGCTACGTGCTGGCCCAAGTACCGGGCGGTGCTCTGCTCGACCGTTTCGGCAGCGGCAAGACCTACTTCGTTGCCGCCAGCGCCTGGTCGCTGACCACCTTGCTGCACGGCCTGGTCTCCGGCTTCACCTCGCTGATCGGCCTGCGCCTGTTGCTCGGCGTCAGCGAAGCCACCTGCTTTCCCACCAACAGCCGCGTGGTCGCCACCTGGTTCCCCCAGCAGGAACGGGCCCGGGCCACCAGTATCTACACCGTGGGCGAGTACATCGGCCTGGCCTTTCTCAGCCCGCTGCTGTTCATGCTGCTGGCCCATTACGGCTGGCGCTCGCTGTTCGTGCTGGTGGGCGTGATCGGCCTGTTGTTCGCGCTGGTGTGGAAGCTTCGCTACCGCGAGCCCCATGAGTGCACCCGCGTCAATGCCGCTGAGCTGGCGTATATCGAAGCCGGTGGTGGCCTGGCGCCGAAGGACGAGAAGAAAACCCCGTTTTCCTGGAAAAGCCTGCGCCAGCTGCTGGGCTTCCGGCAGATCTGGGGCGCCTGCCTGGGCCAGTTCGCGGGCAACGCTACGCTGGTGTTCTTCCTGACCTGGTTCCCCACCTACCTGTCCACCGAGCGGCACATGGGCTGGATGAAGATGGGCTTCTTCGCGGTGCTGCCCTTCATCGCGGCGGGCTGCGGGGTGATGCTGGGCGGCTGGTTCTCCGACCGCCTCATTCAGCGCACCGGCAACGCCAGCCTGGGGCGCAAGCTGCCGATCATCGCGGGCTTGCTGATGGCCAGTTGCATCGTCGCGGCGAACTTCGTGGAAAGCGACCAGGCGGTGATCGCCATCCTGTCCATCGCCTTCTTTGGCCAAGGCATGGTTGGCCTGGGGTGGACGGTGATCTCCGACATCGCACCGAAGAAGCTCATCGGTCTGACGGCGGGCGTGTTCAACCTAGTCACCGGCATGGCCGGCATCATCACGCCGCTGGTGATTGGCTTCATCGTGTCCAGCACCGGTTCGTTCACCGGCGCCCTGTGGTTCATCGGCGCAGTGGCTCTGGCAGGCGCTTTGGCGTACCTGTTGCTGCTGGGCGACGTCAAACGCCTGGAGGTCTGACCATTAGCCGGACTGCCGCGTCGGGGTCAAGCGGTGTGCGGGGAACGCCGCGGCGGCCAGGACGCGGCCAGGTCCGCTGCTACAGGTCCTTTGCCATTGCGCCGACCACGAACGCCACGAAGCTGCGCAGTTTGGGCGAGCGGTAACGCTCCTGGGGGTAGACCAGGTGCATCGGGCGCACCGGCAAATGCCAGTCGGGCAGCAGCGGCACCAGCCGCCCGCTGGCCAGCTCCTCGCGCACCAGGGCATCGGGCAACATCGCGATGCCCAACCCCGATAGCGCCGCGCGCTTGAGCGCCGGGGCGCTGTTGACCGCGATGCGACCGCTGACCTCCACACTCACCTCACCTTCCGGCCCGCTGAGGCGCCAGTGCTTTTGCGTCCACCGCCACTCGGTGCCTGCGGGGTAAGCGAACGCCAGGCAATCGTGCTCGGCCAACGCTTGCACATCGACAGGCGCGCCCCGCCCTGCCAGGTAAGCTGGCGCAGCGCAGAGCGTCAGCCCATAGTCCTGCAACGGCCGGGCGATCAGGCTGGAGTTTTCCAGGGTGCCCAGGCGGATCGCCGCATCGAAGCCCTCTTCCACCAGGTCGACCAGGCGGTCCGTGAGGACCACGTCGAGCTTCACTGCCGGGTTCTCGTTCAGGTAATCGGCCAGGCAAGGCATCAGGCATTCGGCACCGAAGGTCGGTGGCGCGCTGATGCGCAAGGTACCGTGGGGCACGGCCTGCACTTCCTCGGCCAACTGCTCGGCGGCGCTGACCTGGCCCAGAATATCCAGGCAGCGTTGGTAGTAGGCGCTGCCGAACTCGGTCAGGCTCTGGCGGCGGGTGGTACGGCGCAACAGGCTCACCCCCAGGCGCTGCTCCAGCGCACGCAAGTGGTTGCCCACCATGGTAGTGGACATGCCACAGGCATCGGCGGCGGCGGTCATGCTGCCACCTTCCACTACCTGGACGAATACACCCATGGCCTGGAACAGGTCCATTATCCACTCCTGCTTGAAAGTCCTTTCAGTGTAGGGCCATTTATCACGCCTTGCTGGATAAAGATACTGGCACCCTTCCCCTGCAAGGACACGATGCCCATGACCGCCCTGATGAACAATTACCAACCCCTGCCCATCAGCTTCGAGCGCGGGCAAGGCTGCCGCCTCTGGGACAGCGAGGGCCGTGAATACCTCGATGCCCTGGCCGGGGTGGCCGTGACCTCGGTAGGCCACAGCCACCCCCGAATCGTCGACGCCATTCGCGACCAGGCCGGCTTGCTGCTGCACTGCTCCAACCTCTACCGCATCGATTGGCAGGCGCGGCTGGCGCAACGCTTGACCGACCTGGCCGGCATGGCGCGTGCGTTCTTCTGCAATTCGGGGGCCGAGGCCAATGAAGCGGCACTGAAGCTGGCCCGTCTGCACGCCACGGCCAAGGGTATCCGCCAGCCGTTGGTGGTGGTGATGGAAAACAGTTTCCACGGCCGCACCTTCGCCACCCTGTCGGCCAGCGACAGCCCCACCTGCCAGGCCGGCTTCGCGCCCTTGGTCGAAGGTTTCGTCAGCGTGCCGTTCGGTGACGTGCTGGCCCTTGAAGCCGTGGCCCAGCGGTATGGGCAACGCATTGCCGCGGTGCTGGTCGAGCCGGTGCAGGGCGAAAGCGGGGTGCAGGTGGCGCCCAGCGGCTACCTGAAGGCTTTGCGCCAGATCTGCGACGCACAGCAGTGGCTGTTGATGCTCGACGAGATCCAGACCGGGCTCTGCCGTACCGGCCGCTGGTTCGCCGGCCAGCATGAAGGCGTAGTGCCCGACGTGATGACCCTGGCCAAGGCCCTGGGCAACGGCGTGCCCATCGGCGCCTGCCTGGCCACGGGGGCCGCAGCCGACCTGTTCGGCCCTGGCAGCCACGGCAGCACGTTCGGCGGCAACCCGCTGGCCTGCCGGGTAGCGTGCACGGTGCTGGACATCATGGAGCAGGAGAACCTGGCCGCCAACGCCGCGCACCAAGGCAGGTTGCTGCTCAATACGTTGCGCAGCGCCCTGACAGGCCATCCGGGAGTAGCGGCAGTGCGTGGCCACGGCCTGATGGTGGGCATCGAACTGCACCAGCCCGCGCCCCACCTGGCCAAGCTGGCGGCCCTCGAGCATGGCCTGTTGATCAACGTGGCCCGCGGCCGGACGATTCGCCTGCTACCGCCGTTGACCCTGGGTGATGATGACCGTGCAGTGATCGTCGAGCGCCTGATGGCCCTGCTGCAATCAGTGGGGTGAATTGTCCGGCGGACCGATCAGCTCACGCACCTTGGCGATCACTTTCATGATCTCGAACGGCTTGTCGAACACCGCGGCGAACAGCTCGGGCGTGGCGCGCCCGATGCTGCCTTGGGCACCACTCATCAACAGGATCGGCAAATGCTTGTGCAGCGGATGCTCGCGGATCTTGCGGGCCATTTCCAGACCGTCCATCACCGGCATCATGAAATCCGTGATGACCAGCGCCGGGCGCTCGCGCTCAAGGACTTCCAAGCCCTTGCGCCCGTTCGCAGCCTTGACGACCTCATAGCCCTCATCCTCGAACGCCAGTTCAAGGATGTTGGCAATCATGAATTCGTCGTCGACGATCAGGATGGTGCTCATGTCAACTCGATCCGGGCGTCTTCAAGGCTTGCTGACCGCCGAGGCGCTTCCGGATAACACTGCCTCTGCATTCTTGAAGGCCTTTTTCAGATCGATACCGCGCTCGTCGATGACCAGCTCCAGCAGTGAAGGGTCATAGACACTGTCCCTTACTTTGAGAATGGACAGCAGGCGTTTAAGTTCAGCTTCATATTCCACGAAGCGCAGCAGGAAGATGTTGTCGACGATGCTCGACAGGTCCGGTGTCGGCGAGGTGACTTCCGGCCCGAACAGGCCACGGATCTCCCAGGTCACGAAGACCGTGACCCCACGGGCACGCAATTCGCCCATCAGGGCACTGAAGAATTCCGTCAGGCGTGCGGGACTGGTGGCGCAGCGGGTCATGCCGCCCAGGCTGTCGATGAGCACGCGCTTGATCTTGAACTGGTCGATCTGCTTGAGCAGGCGCGCGCCGAGACAGTCCACCAGGCCTTCGGTGGTGGGCTGCCAGGACACGAACAGCGCGCCGGCGTCTTGCATGGCCTTGAAGTCATAACCCAAGGCCTGGGCCTTGATTTGCAGGCGCTGGGGCGTTTCATAGAAACCGAAATGCAAGGCCGGCTCAGCCGCGCTGCCTGCCGCCAGGAAGTGAATGCCCAGTGACGTCTTGCCGATGCCTGATGGCCCCATCGCCAGGGTCACCGAGGAGCGAGGCAGGCCACCGCCGATCAGCTTGTCCAGCGCCGGCACACCACTGGGCAGGCGCGTCAGGTCGGCGCTGTCCGGGCGTGACGGGTGGCTGTAGAGGCTTTCCATGCGCGGGTACACCACCAGCCCGTCGTCGGTGATCTCGCATTCATGCAGGCCCGACAGCGCACCGCTGCCGCGGGTCTTGCGCAATTGGATGCGACGAATGGAACGGGTGCCGAACAGCTCTTCACCCATTTCGATGACGCCATCGACCATGGTGTGTTCCGGGCTGCCATCGTCGAGCCTGGAACTGGTCAGGAACAACACGGTGCAGCCGGCGAAAGCGGCGTGGCCTTGCAGTTCCGAGATGAATTTTTTCGTGTCGATCTGCGATTCGGCCTTGGAGCGCGCATTGAGCAGGCCGTCGACGATCAGCACGGTGGCTTTCTGCCGGCTGATCTCGCGGCGCAGCAATTTCACCACTTCGTCCAGGCCTTCGTTCTCCAGGGTATCGAAAGCACTGACGAACTGGATTTCGTTGCCAATGCGCGAGGCATCGAAAAAGCTCAGGGTCGAAAGATACTGAAAGAGGCGCTCGTGGGATTCGGCCAGCAACGTCGCCACCAACACCCGCCCGCCATTGCGCACGTGGTTGAAGCCCAGCTGGTTGGCCAGGATGGTCTTGCCCGAACCTGGTCGCCCCTGGACGATGTAGGACGAGCCCGCGACCAGCCCGCCCTTCAACAGAAGGTCGAGCCCTTCAATACCGCTTTCAAGGCGTTTTAGCTGTTCCAAGTTCCGGCCTGCCTTTGTAAATAATCGCCGAGATGGACCGATCCATGTACGGAACGGTTAATCTCTTGAAGAATAAGGGATTCTATACCCGTTTGGGCAGCATACCCTAGCCATCGGAAAGTTTATTGCAGCATCGCTCACGGGTCAGGCCCTGTGGCCATCGACCTGGTCAATCGCGCTATCGAAACAAGCGATTAGACGTGCAGGCCATGAGCCATTAGCTTTTGCGGCAATCAATGTCGCAAAACGTCGCAGGGCCAGGATGGCGAAAAGCGGGATACGCGCATCCTTTCCACCTGGTTCACGAGTCTGCTTCCATGTCTTTGAATACCCCGCAACAGATCGCTGAAATGGCCATCGAAACCGGTACCCGCAAAGCCCAGGCGCCCTTGCCTGCGGTCATGGTACTGGGGTTTCTGGCCGGCGCCTTCATCGCCCTGGGCTTTCTGCTCGACATTCACGTCAGCACCATGATCCCCGGCCCATGGTCGTCGCTGGGCAACCTGCTGGGGGCGGCGGTGTTTCCCCTGGGCCTGATCCTGGTGGTCTTGGGCGGCGGCGAGTTGCTGACTGGCAACATGATGACCCTGCCCATGGCCCTGTTCAGCGGAACGATATCCCTGGCGGCACTGCTGCGCAACTGGTTGCTGGTGACCCTGGCGAACCTGGCCGGCGCGCTGTTCGTGGCCTACTGCTTCGGCCACCTGCTGGGGCTGACCGAAGGCCCGTTCCTGGCCAAGACGCTGGCCATCGCCAACGCCAAGGCCAGTGCCGACTTCCTGCACGCCTTCGTGTCGGGTATCGGCTGCAACTGGATGGTCTGCCTGGCGGTATGGCTGTCCTATGCGAGCAAGGAAGTGACCGGCAAGATCCTGGGCATGTGGTTTCCGGTCATGGGCTTCGTGGCCATCGGCTTCCAGCACGTGGTGGCGAACATGTTCGTGATTCCGGCGGCGATCTTCGCCGGCGCACTGGACTGGGGCGTTTTCGCCGACAACCTCGTCGCGGTGTTCCTGGGCAATGCGGTAGGCGGTGCGGTGTTCGTGGGCCTGGCCTACTTCGTGGCCTTCGCCAAGCCAGCCCGGGTGCCCCAGGCCAGCCCCGTCGAAGCGCAACGCTGAACCATTGCACTGCGCAGCCACGCCCTGCACGAAAACCTGACGCCGGGCGCCGGCTCTGCTACAAAGGCATTTTGTGACTGCCCAGTACTGCCATGACCATCGACGACAGCCTGATCACCCGTGCCATTTTCGCCCTGCTCGCTCAACGCGCCCCCGAGGAGTCGATCTGCCCCAGCGACGTGGCTCGGGTGCTGGCCGCCGACGAGGCGCTGTGGCGCAGCCTGATGCCGGATATCCGGCGGGTCGCGTCGTGCCTGGCCCAGGCTGACGTTTTGCGCATCACTCAAGGCGAGCTCACGTTGCCGCCCGACCGCATCGGCAGCGGGCCGATCCGTCTGCGCCGCGGCCGCCTGATGCGCTGACTGATAACAGTTGCGCATCAATCCATCAGAAATATGCAGTTATCATTTCAAAATATTTCCGCGACCATCGTCCCCCTACAAAAAACCCATGTGCCCCGTTGCACGTGTCATAAAAATGATGGGAGATGCACATGCAGTCCTCACCCCAGGGCGCGACCGCGTCCGCTCGCGCCAAAGCCGGCGCGGTATTCCGTGTTACCTCCGGCAACTTCCTGGAACAGTTCGATTTCTTTCTGTTCGGGTTCTATGCCACGCATATCGCCGCCGCCTTTTTTCCTGCCAGCAGCGAATTCGCCTCCCTGATGATGACCTTCGCCGTGTTCGGCGCCGGCTTCCTGATGCGCCCGCTGGGCGCGGTGATTCTGGGCGCCTACATCGACGACGTGGGCCGGCGCAAAGGCCTGATCGTGACGCTGTCGATCATGGCCAGCGGGACCATCCTCATCGTCCTGGTGCCCGGTTACGACACCATTGGCCTGCTCGCCCCCGCCCTGGTACTGCTGGGCCGACTGTTGCAGGGCTTTTCGGCGGGTGCCGAGCTGGGCGGGGTCTCGGTGTACCTGGCGGAAATGGCCAGTCCCGGCAAGAAAGGCTTCTACACCAGTTGGCAGTCGGCCAGCCAGCAGGTGGCCATCGTCGTCGCCGCAGCGCTGGGCTATGCCCTGAACCAATGGATGAGCGGTGACGACATCGCTGCCTGGGGCTGGCGCATTCCGTTCGCGGTGGGCTGCATGATCGTGCCGTTCATTTTCCTGCTGCGCCGCAAGCTTGAAGAAACCCAGGAGTTCAGTACCCGCCGCCACCGCCCGACCATGCGTGAGGTGTACAACACCCTGATCGCGAACTGGACCATCGTGGTGGCCGGCATGCTGATGGTGGCCATGACCACCACCGCGTTCTACCTGATCACCGTGTACGCGCCCACCTTCGGCAAGAGCGTGCTGAACCTGAGCACTGCCGACGCGCTGATGGTGACCCTGCTGGTCGGGGTGTCCAACTTCATCTGGTTGCCTATCGGCGGCGCCTTGTCGGACCGCATCGGGCGCAAGCCCATGCTGGTGGCCATGACAGTGTTGGCGATCGCCACCTCGTACCCGGCGCTGTCGTTCCTGGCCCAGGCGCCGAGTTTCGCGCACATGCTCGAAACCCTGTTGTGGCTGTCGTTCCTGTACGGCATGTACAACGGCGCGATGATCCCGGCGCTGACCGAAATCATGCCCGTGGAAGTGCGCGTGGCCGGTTTCTCCCTCGCCTACAGCCTGGCGACCGCGGTATTCGGCGGTTTCACCCCAGCCATCTCCACCGCGCTGATCCATAGCAGTGGCGACAAGGCCGCCCCAGGCTATTGGATGAGCTTCGCGGCCCTGTGCGCGTTGTGCGCCACCTTGTACCTGTACCGGCGCGGCAGCGCCCAGCTGCGTGCCGCGGTATGAGGGGGCATGCCATGAAACGATTGTTCACGACCCTGGCGGCCATGACGCTGGCCGCCTGCAGCCTGGCCCAGGCGGCCGAACTGAAGGTGATGACCTCGGGCGGTTTCACTGCCGCCTATAAGGTGTTGGGGCCGCAGTTCGCTGCTCAGCATGGCGACACCTTGCAGACCATTCTGGGGCCGTCCATGGGCAAGGCGCCCGAGGCCATCCCCAACCGCCTGGCGCGGGGCGAGCAGGCGGACGTAGTGATCATGGTCGGCTACGCCCTGGACGACTTGATCAAGCAAGGCAAAGTAGTGCCAGACTCCCGGGTGGAACTGGCGGACTCGCGCATCGGCCTGGTGGTGAAGGCCGGCGAGCCGAAGCCGGATATCAGCAGTGTCGACGCCTTGAAACAGGCGCTGCTCAACGCCCGCTCGGTAGGGTATTCCGACAGCGCCAGCGGCGTGTATGTGCAGGACCAGTTGTTCAAGCGCCTGGGGATCGAAGCCCAGCTCAAGCCCAAGGCGAAGATGATCGAGCGCATTCCCGTGGCCGGTGAAGTCGCCAAGGGCGAGCCGCAGGTGGGCCTGCAACAGGTCAGCGAACTGTTGCCTATCGCCGGCGTGAGCTACGTGGGCAAGATCCCCGAGCCGGTACAGTCGGTCACCCGTTTCGCCGCCGGCATCCCCGTGGGCGCCCCCCACCCGCAGGAAGCCAAGGCGTTGCTGGACTATCTGGCGTCCCCGCAGGCGCAATCCGTGGTCACCGGTACCGGGCTGGACTCAGTGCCTCACTGATCGGCGAGCGGTTTGCGCAGTTCGCGAATCAGCTCTTCCAGTTCCAGCGCCGCCGGAGTCAGGGCCCTGCCCCGGCGGCGAATCAGCCCGACGCTGCGCTGCACCGCCGGTTCCACCAACGGGATGCTGGTCATCCACTGGTGCTCGCCCAGGGGCAGCGCCATGGACGGCACCGCGGCGATCCCCAGGCCCGCCTCCACCAGCCCCAGCATGGTCGTCACATGGCGTGTCTCGCAGATGCTCGGCCGTGCCGGGCGCACATGCAGCAGCGCCTGGTCCAGGACGAAACGGTTGCCCGAGGTCTTGTCCACCGAGATGTAGTCCTGGTCGAAGTACTCGGCCCAGGTCAACTGTTTGCGCGCTGCCAGCGGATGGTCGCGACGGCACGCGGCCACGTAGTGCTCCTGTATCAACAGTTCGAACTCAAGCTCCGGTGGCAGGTTGCCAGTGAAGCTCAGGCCCAAGTCCGCCTCGCCGCTGAGCACCGCTTCCTGCACCGTGTTGGCGCTGGCATCCAGCACCTTCACGCGGATACGCGGGTACAGCTTGTGGTAGCGGGCGACCACCGTGGGCATGAAGTAATAGGCCGCCGACGGCACGCAGGCCACCGTCACGTTACCCAGGCGCGTGGAGGCCACTTCGCTGATCCCCAGCAACGCGATGTCCAAGTCGTTGAGCAGTCGCTCGGCACTGGGGGCGAAGGCACGGCCGACCATGGTCAGGCTGACCCGGCGGGTGGTGCGGTCGAACAGGCGCACGTTCAGCGCGCCTTCCAGCTTCTCGATCCGCCGGCTCAAGGCTGGCTGGGAAATGCTGATGGCTTCGGCAGCCTTGCGAAAACTGCCTTTCTCTACCACGGCGCGGAAAGCCTGCAAGTCGTTCAGGTCGAAGTTGATGCTCATCCCGGTCACTCATACCGACTTTTATCAGCCGATCAGCTTAACGCATGAATAAGGGCTATTGATGCCATACCAAGGTCGAACACCCGCTCGTCGGGCATGCCCTGATGCCAGCAAAACCTTCCCATCCCTGGTGCGCTCTACCACAAGAGCGATGTTCACATCGCGATAACAACAATTGACGGAGAGAACCCGATGGACGCATTCAAAGCAGGCACGCTGGCACTGGCACTGACCCTGGGTGGCGCCTTCGCAGGCGCGGCAATGGCTGCCACCACCAGTGATTTCGTCTCTGACGCCACCGCCGGTGGCATCACCGAAGTGGAGGCCGGCAAGCTGGCCCTGCAGAAAAGCACCTCGGCGGACGTGAAAGCGTTCGCCCAGCAGATGATCAAGGACCACGGTGCGGCCAACCAGAAACTCGCGGCGGTAGCGCACAAGCTCGACCTGGTGGTGCCGGATGACGCCACGCTGGTAGACCAGGCGAAAAAGAAAATGCTGGAAATGCGCGATGAATCGTTCGACAAGGCCTACGCCGAGAATCAGGTGAAAGCCCACGAGGACACCATCGAACTGTTCCAGAAAGAGCTCGATTCCTCCGACAAGGCCGAGCTCAAGGCCTTCGCCAAAGACACCCTGCCCACCCTTCAGGAACACCTGAAAATGGCCAAGGAACTGCAAGCCAAGCATCAGTAAACCCAGCGAGCGCACGGCCGTCGGTTCCCACGGCCGTGCCCGGGGTTTACCATGGGCGGTTTCCGCCTGCCAAAAGCCTTCGATGAACACCGACGCCATCACCCTGCTGCACCAGCACCTGTCCCGTGCCCTGCAAACCCCTCCCACCGAAACCCGCCGCCTGTTCCATGGGCGTGGCCGTTGCTGGCCAGGGCTGGAGCAGATCACCGTGGACTGGCTGCAAGGCGTGGTGCTGGTGTCCCTGTTTCGCGAGCCCGGCGCCGACGAATTGGCCGCCCTCAAGCCCATGCTGCTGCAACTGGCGCAGGCCACTGCCCAGGCTCACAGCCTGATCCTGCAACACCGTTACTTGCCCGACAGCCATGCCGAATGGTTGCTGGGCGAGCCCGTGGACAGCTGGCTGATCGACGAAGACGGCCTGCGCTACCAGTTGGACCTGGGCCGCAAGCAGAACATCGGCCTGTTCCTGGACATGCGCTACGGTCGCCAGTGGGTACGCGAGCAGGCTGCGGGCAAGCGCGTGCTCAACCTGTTCGCCTATACCTGCGGCTTCAGCCTGGCAGCCATCGCCGGCGGCGCCGAGCACGTGGTGAACCTGGACATGGCGCGCGCCGCCCTCAGCCGCGGCCGCGACAACCATCGCCACAATGGCCACGACCTGGACCGTGTCAGCTTTCTGGGCCACGAACTGTTCAAGTCCTGGGGCAAGGTCAAGCGCGGCGGCCCCTATGAGCTGATCATCATTGACCCGCCATCATTCCAGAAAGGCAGCTTCGTGCTCACCCAGGACTACCGCAAGGTGCTGCGCAAATTGCCGGAACTGTTGACCGAAGGCGGCGTGGTGCTGGCCTGCGTCAACGACCCGGCCGTGGGTTCCGACTTCCTGATCCAGAGCATGGCCGAGGAAGCGCCGGGGCTGACTTTCCAGCGGCGCCTGGCGAATCCGCCGGAGTTTCCGGATGCCGCGGCCGAAGGTGGGTTGAAGGCGCTGGTGTTTGCCTGACCCCGGCGGTGCTTGCCCTGCGCCGCAATGCAGCCTACCCTTCCCCGGTTTTTTCGCGCTTGCAACAGGAAGCCGGTTCGAATCCGGCGCGGTCGCGCCACTGTGTTCGGGCAACCCCGAAAGCCAGACCTTGTCGCCAGCCTTTCTTTCGCCCAACGGACGCGCCATCCCGGGAGCTGTTTTCATGCTGTTACGCCACCTTGCCCTTGCCTGCCTGTCGCTGGCCGCGGCCAACCATGCCCTGGCCGATACCCCCCACACCCACTACCCACTGACCTTGCAGAACTGTGGCCACAGCGTGCGCATCGACGCCGCGCCGCAGCGGGCCGTCAGCCTGGGGCAAGCCAGCACCGAGCTGCTGTTGTCCATGGGGCTGGGGCCGCGCATGGTCGGCACCGGCGTGTGGTTCGGCCCGTTGCCACCACCGCTCGCGGCAGCAGGCGCGCAGGTGCCGCGCCTGGCCGACAATGCGCCCAGCTTCGAGTCGGTGGCCAAGGCCATGCCGGACATTGTCGTGGCCCAGTACACCTATCACGTCGGGCCCAAGGGCGAAGTGGCGACGCCCGAGCAGTTGCTCAAGCTGGGCATCCCCTCCTATGTGTCGCCCAGCGACTGCGACGGCAAGGGCGTGACTGCCACCTCCAATGCCGACGGCAGCCGCGGCCAGCTGTACTCCCTGGACCTGGTGGACAAGGAAATCCGTGAGCTGGCCGCGATTTTCGATGTACCCGCCGCTGGCCAGGCCCTCAGTGCCAAGTTGCATGAACGCGTGGCCGCCGCCGTGAAGCTGGCCACCGAGACGCCGCACCCGCCGCTGTCGGTGCTCTACTGGTTCTCCAGCACGCGCCTGGAAGGCGACGCCTGGGTGGCCGGCAAGAACGGTGCCCCCGGCTACATCTCCAAGGTGCTGGGGCTGAGCAATGTCGTCGACAGTGATGAGGAATGGCCGGGCGTGAGCTGGGAAAGCATCGCCGCCAAGGACCCCGACGTCATCGTGCTGGCGCGCATGCAGCGGCGCCTGTACCCCGCCGACGACGTCGAGAAGAAACTCGCCTTCCTGCGCAATGACCCCGTGACCCGCGAACTCAAGGCCGTGCGCAATGGCCGCCTGATCGTGGTCGACGCCAACAGCCTGAACCCATCCATGGCCGTGGTCGATGCCATCGAACACGTTGCCCAGGGCCTGGCCAAGACAGGCGCGACCCCGTGATCCACCGCCTGACCGCCGACCACGCGCCTATCACGCGCTGGCTGCTGGCCGCGCTGGCGTTGGCCAGCCTGACCCTGTCGGTAAGCCTTGCCGTGTCATTGGGGGAGCTGAACATTCCCCTGGCGGTGACGTTCAAGGCCCTGCTCAACGGCGCGGGGCTGGCTCACTACGAGGTGCCGCGCATCCAGCAGGGCATCATCTGGGATTACCGCCTCAGCCGCGCCCTGGTCGCCGCCTGCTGTGGCGCGGGGCTGTCGCTGTGTGGCGCGGTGCTGCAGGCGCTGCTGCGCAATGTGCTGGCCGAGCCCTATGTGCTGGGCATCAGCGCCGGCGCGTCCACCGGTGCCGTGCTGGTCATGCTGCTGGGGCTGGGGGGCGGCGTGGTGGGTATTTCCCTGGGCGCGTTCATCGGCGCCGCGCTGGCCTTTACCCTGGTGTTGCTGCTGGCGACCGGCATTCAGGGTGGCCCTGCCCAGGTCATCCTGGCCGGGGTAGCGGGGGCGCAGTTGTTCAATGCACTGACAGCCTGGGTAGTGTCGACCTCCGCGAACGCCGAACAGGCCCGCAGCGTGATGTTCTGGCTGCTGGGTAGCCTCAGCGGCGTGCGCTGGGCCGACGTCGGGCTGGCGGCCACGGTCGTCGCCGCAGGGCTCGCGGTATGCCTGTACTGCGCGCGCACCCTGGACGCTTTCGTGTTCGGGGACGATGCCGCGGCCAGCCTCGGGGTGGCGGTAGCGCCTGTGCGCCTGGTGCTGTTTGGTATCACCGCGCTGATCACGGCCTGCCTGGTGAGCATTGTCGGTGCCGTAGGCTTCGTCGGCCTGGTGGTGCCGCACATGGCCCGGTTGCTGGTAGGGCCGCGCCATGTGCGGCTGTTGCTGGCCTGCGTGCTGATCGGCGCCAACTTCATGGTCCTGGCCGACATCGCTTCGCGGCTCATCGTACCGGGGCAAGTGCTGCCGATTGGCGTGGTCACCGCGCTGGTCGGCGCGCCGGTGTTCGCCGCCCTGCTCTACCGCAACCGGAGGCCGGCATGAGCCTGACGGCCGACCAGGTAGGGTGGAACGCGGCGGGCCAGATGATCATCGACGACATCACCCTGACCCTGCCCGAACGCGGCACCCTGGGGCTGATCGGCCCCAACGGCTCGGGCAAGTCGACCCTACTGCGCCTGCTGGCAGGCCTGCGCCCCCCCAGCCGCGGCAGCGTCAGCCTGGACGACCGCCCGCTACCCGAGTGGCCACGCAAGGCCGTCGCCCGGCGGGTGGCCATGGTAGAGCAGCAGGCGGCCACCGAGGTCGATGTGCGGGTACAGGACATCGTTCGCCTGGGCCGCACCCCGCACCGCGGCGCGCTGACGCCCTGGACCCGCGAAGACCAGCGCATCGTCGACCAGGCGCTGGCGCAGACCGGGCTGGCGCCGCTGCGAGACAGGTGCTGGCACAGCCTGTCGGGGGGCGAGCGACAGCGCACGCAGATTGCCCGCGCCTTGGCCCAGTGCCCGAGCGAACTGCTGCTGGATGAGCCCACCAACCACCTGGACATTCAGCACCAACTGCAATTGCTGCAATTGATCCAAGCGCTGCCGGTCACCTGCGTGATGGCCCTGCACGACTTGAACCTGGCGGCGATGTACTGTGATCGCCTGGTCTTGCTGCACCGAGGGCGGGTAGTGGCCAGCGGCACGCCTGCGCATGTGCTGACGGCGCCAATGATCGCGCGCGTGTACGGTGTACGTGCGCAAGTGAGCATTGGCGCGCACCACGGCCGCCCGCATATTCAATATCTGCCTTGAGGCACGTTTCATGAAAACCATTCTGGTCATCGGCATCGGCGCCGGTCACCCCGACCACCTGACGCTGCAAGCGGTCAAGGCGCTGAACCGCGCCGACGTGTTCTTCCTGTTCGACAAAGGGCCCGCCAAACAAGGCCTGGGCGACGTGCGCCGTGAGCTGTGCGCGCGCCTGGCCACCGAGCGCCCGTGGCGCTTCGTGGAGGCGTCCAACCCTGAGCGCGGCCCTGATGGCAACAGTTACACCGGTGCGGTTCGGCAACTCAATGCCGACAAGCAGCAGGTGTTCGAGGACATGATTGCCCAGCACATGGCCGACGGTGAATGCGCCGGCGTGCTGGTGTGGGGCGACCCGGCCCTCTACGACAGCACGCTGCGCATCCTGCAGGCGATCCTGGCGGACGGCCGCCAGGTGTTCGACTACGAGGTCATCCCGGGCATCACCTCGGTGCAGGCGCTGACGGCCAGCCACAAGGTACCGCTGAACGAGATTGGCGGGTCGGTGCAGATCAGCCCGGGGCGCCAGTTGCCAGCACGCATCGAGGCCGGGGACAGCCAGGTGGTGATGCTCGACGCCCACCAGGCGTTCAACCGCCTGCGGGGCCAAGGCCTGCACATCTGGTGGGGGGCGTACGTGGGGTCGGCGGATGAGTTGCTGGTTGCCGGGCCGCTGGATGACGTGGCGGACGAGATAGTGCGGGTGCGTGAGCAAGCGCGCGTGCGCCATGGCTGGATCATGGACAGTTATCTGCTGCGCCACCCTTCCTGAACGCACCGTTGGGGAAAGACAACACAGGAATATGAAAAAGGCCGCTTTCGCGGCCTTTCATGGGGCTGTCACCGGCTTAGTAGCGAGTGATGTCCGCCTTGGTTTCCAGCGCCTTGCGGTAAGCGGCAAAGTCCTGCTGACCGGCACGGGAAGCCAGGAAGCGACGGTATTGCGCTTTCTCGGCATCGGAAGCGGCAGCCGCTTCGTTCACACCGTTCAGGCGCACCACCACGTAGCTGCCATCGGACAGGCTGACGCTGTCGTAGACCGGCTTGTCCTTGCCCTGGGGCTTGGTCATGCGGAACACGTCCTGCAACACGGCGGGATCAACCCCTTCCTGGTTGCGGGTAGCGGCTTCCTGGACCTTCCACGCCTGGCCTTCCTGGGTGGCCGCCAATGGCACGGTACCGCCACGCAGCCCGCTCACCAGGGCATCGGCCTTGGCTTTCACCGCGGCGCTGGCCTTGACCTGCGCCAGGTGCTTGCGAATAGCGTCGGCGACGGCCTCAAGCGGCAGCTGTGCTGGCTTGCGGTGTTCCTTGACGTGCACCACCACGGTGGTTTCCGGGTCCAGTTCGATGGCCGAGCTGTTCGCCCCTTCGTCCATCACTTCCGGGCTGAACGCGGCCTGGATGACGGCGCGGTTGGCGGTCACGCCTTCGCTGCCACCTTCACGGCCGAACGGCGCAGAGGTCTGCACTTTCAGGCCCAGGTCGGAAGCCGGTTGCACCAGGTCCGACGCTTCGAACGAGGAGTCTTCCAGTTTCTTGGCGGCGTCCACGTACATCTGCTCGACCTGTGCGGTTTTCGCCTCGCGGGTCAGCTTGTCCTTCAGGCTGGCGAAGGTCGGCACGTTCGGTGCCTGAACGCCCAACAGCTTGATCAGGTGCCAGCCGAACTGCGAGCGAACCGGCGCCGACACCTGGTCCTTGTTCAGCGAATACAGCGACGCTTCGAAGGCCGGGTCATAAACGCCCTTGCCCGCGTAGCCCAGGTCACCGCCATTGCTGGCCGAACCAGGGTCCTGGGAGAATTCCTTGGCCAGTTTGGCAAAGTCTTCACCTTTGGCCAGGCGCGCCTGGATCTCTTCGATCTTGGCCTTGGCCTGGGCGTCGGTGGTCTTGGCATTCACTTCGATCAGGATGTGCGCGGCGCGGCGCTGCTCGGACAGGGCCGCGGTCTGCGCCTTGTAGGCTGCCTGCAGGTCTTCGTCCTTGACGGTGACCTTGTCGAAGAACGACGACTTCTTCAGTTCCACGTAGTCGATGACCACCTGGTCCGGGCTCATGAACTCCTTGGCATGCTCGTCGTAGTGCGCCTTGACTTCGTCGGCGCTGACGCTCACCGCAGCCGGGTCGGCCTTGAAGGTCAGGGTGGCGAAATCACGGGTCTGCTTCTCCAGGCGCGCAAACGCCTGCACCTGGGCATCGGTGACGAAGCTGCTGCCAGCGACACCGGCGCGCAGTTGGCCGACCAGCATTTCCTGGGCCATCATCTGGCGGAATTGCAGGCGCGAGTAGCCCATCTGGCGGATGACGGCGTCGAAACGGTCGGCACTGAACTTGCCATCCACCTGGAATTCAGGGGTTTGCAGGATCAGTTGGTCAAGCTCGGCTTCCGAGAAGCTGAAGTTGGCATCGGTGGCGCCCTGGATCAGCAGCTTGCGGTCGATGAGGCCCTTGAGGGCCGCTTCACGCAGCATTTTCTCGTCGAGCATCGAAGCGTCGAAATCCTTGCCCAGCTGTTGCATCAGCTGGCGGCGCTGCATTTCGACCGCTTGGGCCAGCTCGCTCTGGGTGATGGCGTCGCCGTTGACCTTGGCCGCGTCGGCGCTATGGTTGGTGGCTTTGAAAATGGCATCGAAGCCGGTCAATGCCATCAAGGCAACGATGACACCGATGATGGTCTTGGCAATCCAGCCTTGTGAATTGTCCCTGATATTCTGCAGCATGCGTCCCCCAGAAACGGTTGTACTGATTAAGCAACCGCGGAGAGTGGGTAGAATCCGGATAGAAGAAAGGCGCATCCGAGGATGCGCCTTCTCGTAACTGGCGGAGCAATCACCGGCGCTGTGCGTCGGCTTGAGGCCAGCTCATGGCTGCTCCGCTTCCAGGTCGGAAGTTTTTCCCGCCCCGGTCGGGCAAAGGCGTGAAAGAGCTTAGTTTACCGCTTCTTTCAAAGCTTTGCCGGCCTTGAAGCCAGGCTTCTTGGCAGCAGCGATTTCCAGGGTCTTGCCAGTCTGTGGGTTACGGCCAACGCGAGCTGGGCGATCGGTCACAGAGAAAGTACCAAAACCAACCAGTACCACGGAGTCGCCAGCCTTCAGAGCGCCAGTGACGGAGTCGATCACTGCGTCCAGCGCGCGGCCGGCAACAGCTTTCGGGATATCAGCAGATGCGGCGATAGCATCAATCAGTTCCGACTTGTTCACTCTAAGTCCCCTTATATCTATATGAGTTTGTTTCTAAGTATGTGGTGAAAGCTAAAACTGCGCCGGGAGGCTGCTGACACATGAAGTGCCGCTTTATAACAAGGGCTAGAAAAAGCTGTCAAGAAAGCCCCCCGGCTGAAAATACGTGCTAGTGCGTGCTGATTCTTTCCTTCGAATCCGAATCGCGCTTCTCGTCCTTGGCGACTATCTCCGGAGCCACATCGGGCAAGGGCTCCGGGGCGTATTGCAGCGCAATCTGCAGCACTTCGTCAATCCATTTAACCGGTTTAATCTGAAGATCCTGCTTGATATTGTCAGGAATTTCCTTCAAATCGCGCACGTTTTCTTCCGGAATGATCACGGTCTTGATTCCACCGCGATGTGCCGCCAGCAATTTCTCTTTCAAACCACCAATGGCCAGCACCTGCCCCCGCAGGGTGATCTCGCCCGTCATGGCTACGTCGGCCCGAACCGGGATCTGCGTCAACGCCGAGACCAGGGCCGTGCACATGCCCACGCCGGCGCTCGGGCCATCCTTGGGCGTGGCGCCTTCAGGCATGTGGATGTGGGTGTCGCGCTTCTCGTGGAAGTCCAGGGGAATGCCCAGGCTCTTGGCGCGGCTGCGCACCACGGTCAGGGCCGCGGTAATGGATTCGACCATCACGTCACCCAGCGAACCGGTCTTGATCAGCTGGCCTTTGCCGGGAACCACGGCGGCTTCGATGGTCAGCAGTTCGCCGCCCACCTGGGTCCACGCCAGGCCGGTGACCTGGCCGATCTGGTCCTGTTGCTCGGCCAGGCCGTAGCGGAATTTGCGCACGCCCAGCAGGTGCTCCAGCGAGTCGGAGGTCACGTTCACCGAGAAGTGTTTCTCGCGAGCATGCTCCTTCACCACCTTGCGGCAGACCTTGGCGATCTGGCGCTCCAGGCCCCGTACGCCGGCTTCGCGGGTGTAGTAGCGGATGATGTCGCGGATGGCGTCCACACCCATTTCCAGCTCACCTTTCTTCAGGCCGTTGGCAGCGATCTGCTTGGGCGTGAGGTACTTGGTGGCGATGTTGATCTTCTCGTCCTCGGTGTAACCCGGCAAGCGGATCACTTCCATGCGGTCCAGCAAGGCTGGCGGGATGTTCATGGAGTTGGAAGTGCAGAGGAACATCACGTCCGAGAGGTCGTAGTCGACTTCCAGGTAGTGGTCGTTGAAGTTGTGGTTCTGCTCGGGGTCGAGCACTTCCAGCAGCGCCGAGGCAGGGTCGCCGCGCATGTCGCTGCCCATCTTGTCGATTTCATCGAGCAGGAACAGCGGGTTGCGCACGCCCACCTTGGTCATCTTCTGAATCAGGCGACCGGGCATGGAACCGATGTAGGTACGACGGTGGCCACGAATCTCGGCCTCGTCGCGCACGCCACCCAAGGCCATGCGCACGAACTTGCGGTTGGTGGCATGGGCGATGGACTCGGCCAGCGAGGTTTTACCCACGCCAGGCGGGCCTACCAGGCACAGCACCGGCCCGCGAATTTTCTTCACGCGCTTCTGCACGGCGAGGTATTCGAGGATACGTTCCTTGACCTCTTCCAGGCCATAGTGGTCGGCGTCGAGGATATCTTCGGCACGGGCCAGGTCCAGGCGTACCTTGCTCTGGGCTTTCCACGGCACCTGCACCAACCAGTCGATGTAGGAGCGCACCACGGTGGCCTCGGCGGACATCGGCGACATCTGCTTGAGCTTGTTCAGTTCGGCCTGGGCCTTGGTGTAGGCATCCTTGGGCAGGCCAGCGGCTTCGATGCGCTTTTTCAGCTCTTCGACTTCGTTGTGGCCTTCGTCGCTGTCGCCGAGCTCTTTCTGAATGGCCTTCATCTGCTCATTCAGGTAGTACTCGCGCTGGCTGCGCTCCATTTGCTTTTTCACGCGGCCGCGAATGCGCTTCTCGACCTGCAACAGGTCGATCTCGGCATCCAGCAAGGCCAATACGTGCTCGACCCGTGCGGACAGGTCGATGATTTCGAGGATTTCCTGCTTCTGCTCGATCTTCAGCGCCATGTGCGCGGCCATGGTGTCTACCAGGCGGCCGGGCTCATCGATGCTGTTGAGGGAAGACAGGACTTCGGCAGGCACTTTCTTGCCCAGCTGAACGTACTGTTCGAACTGCGCCAGCAGGCTGCGCACGAATACTTCGGACTCGCGGTCCGGGGCGTCGACTTCGTCGATCAGTTGCACTTCGGCGCGGCAATGGCCGTCTACCTCCATGAAACGCTCCACGGTGCCGCGTTGCTCGCCTTCGACCAGCACCTTGACGGTGCCATCAGGCAGCTTGAGCAGTTGCAGCACGGTGGCCACGGTGCCCACGCGATACAGGGCGTCTTCGCCTGGATCGTCGTCAGCCGGGTTTTTCTGGGCCAGCAGCAGGATCTGCTTTTCGCCCGTCATCGCCGCCTCGAGGGCTTCGATGGATTTCTCGCGCCCCACGAACAGCGGGATCACCATGTGCGGATACACGACGACATCACGCAATGGCAGGAGAGGCAATTCGATGGTTGTCTTCATGATTTCGCCTCTACAGCGGCCCTAGGGCCGTAGACAGATGGAATTGAGCTTGTAGTCAATGTGGGGGCAGCCCCGGAAAAAAACAAGCGCTGCGGCGCAGGAAAAGCAAAGGGGCCCGAAGGCCCCTTCCTGTTTCAAGCCGTAAAACGGCTTATGCGTCTGGCGCAGCCTTGGCCGGCGTCTCACTGTTTTCGTAGATTAACAGTGGCTTGGACTTGCCTTCGATAACGCTTTCGTCGATCACCACTTTACTGACGTCGGTCTGCGAAGGAATGTCATACATCGTGTCCAGCAGCACGCCTTCGAGAATCGAACGCAGGCCACGGGCACCGGTCTTGCGCTCCAGCGCACGATGGGCCACGGATTTCAGCGCATCGGTGCGGAACTCCAGGTCCACGCCTTCCATCTCGAACAGCTTGGCGTATTGCTTGGTGAGGGCGTTCTTCGGCTCGGTCAGAATCTGCATCAGCGCAGCTTCGTCCAGCTCGTCGAGGGTTGCCAGCACCGGCAGACGGCCGACGAATTCAGGGATCAGACCGAACTTGACCAGGTCGTCAGGCTCGACTTCACGCAGGGACTCGCCCACTTTCTTGCCTTCCTGCTTGCTGCGCACTTCGGCGTTGAAGCCGATGCCGCCCGCCGTGGAACGGTTCTGAATGACCTTTTCGAGGCCCGAGAACGCACCACCGCAGATGAACAGGATGTTGCGGGTGTCGACCTGCAGAAACTCCTGCTGAGGATGCTTGCGACCGCCCTGTGGCGGTACCGAGGCCACGGTGCCCTCGATCAGCTTCAACAGTGCCTGCTGCACGCCCTCGCCCGAGACATCACGAGTGATGGACGGGTTGTCGGACTTGCGCGAGATCTTGTCGATCTCGTCGATGTAGACGATGCCCATCTGGGCTTTTTCCACATCGTAGTCGCACTTCTGCAACAGCTTTTGAATAATGTTTTCAACGTCCTCGCCCACGTAACCCGCTTCGGTAAGCGTGGTGGCGTCGGCAATGGTGAACGGCACGTTGAGCAGGCGGGCCAGCGTCTCGGCCAGCAGCGTCTTGCCCGAACCGGTCGGGCCGATGAGCAGGATGTTGCTTTTGCCCAGCTCGACGTCGTCGTTCTTCTTGTCACGTTGATTGAGGCGCTTGTAGTGGTTGTACACCGCTACCGCCAGAACCTTTTTCGCGCGCTCCTGACCAATGACGTACTGATCCAGGATGCCGCTGATTTCTCTAGGCGAAGGCAATTTATGCACGTTGCTTTCGGCCTGGGCTTCCTGCACCTCCTCGCGGATGATGTCGTTGCACAGGTCGACGCACTCGTCGCAGATAAAGACCGAGGGGCCGGCAATCAATTTGCGTACTTCATGCTGGCTTTTGCCACAGAAGGAGCAATAGAGCAATTTGCCGTTGTCCTCGCCGTTGCGGGTGTCAGTCATTCGATCGATCCAAATCCGATAGGCTTGCCACACAAGATGAAGGCAATCGCGGGGTTTTTCAAGTCCACAGGTGGCCGGTTGTGCCAACCACCTGGCATTGGCCTCGCTTACGCTGGCATCTGACGCTTGTTGATCACCGAATCGACCAGGCCGTATTCGGCCGCACGCTCGGCGCTCATGAAGTTGTCGCGGTTGGTGTCCTGCTCGATCTGCTCCAGGGTCTGGCCCGTGTGGAAAGCCAGCAGTTCGTTCAGGCGCTGACGGATCGAGAGGATTTCACGGGCATGGATGTCGATATCCGACGCCTGGCCCTGGAAACCGCCCAACGGCTGGTGAATCATCACCCGCGAGTTCGGCAGGCAGAAACGCTTGCCCTTGGCGCCGCCGGCAAGCAGGAACGCGCCCATGCTGCAGGCCTGGCCGATGCAGGTGGTGGACACGTCCGGCTTGATGAACTGCATGGTGTCGTAGATCGACATGCCCGCTGTCACCGAACCGCCCGGGGAGTTGATGTAGAGATGGATATCCTTGTCCGGGTTTTCCGCTTCAAGGAACAGCAACTGCGCGCATACCAGGTTGGCCATGTAGTCTTCCACAGGGCCGATCAGGAAGATCACCCGCTCCTTGAGAAGGCGCGAGTAGATGTCGTAGGCGCGTTCGCCACGAGCCGATTGCTCGACAACCATCGGGACCAGACCGCCTGCGGCCTGGATGTCAGAACTCTGCTGAATATAAGAATTGCGGGACATGTCTCGCACTCACTCCCAAATAGTCATGTCTTGAATACGCATAAGCCAGCGCGAAGGCTGGCTTATGGTGGTGTTCCAACGCTGGAAGGGGATCAGTCGGCTTGTGGAGCTTCAGCCGGCTTTACCGCTTCTTCGTAGGAGACCGCTTTGTCGGTCACACTAGCTTTCTGCAGAACAGTATCCACAACTTGCTCTTCCAGCACAACCGAACGCACTTCGTTCAGTTGCTGGTCGTTCTTGTAGTACCACGCCACGACCTGCTCTGGCTCCTGGTAGGCCGAGGCCATTTCCTGGATCATTTCACGTACGCGGGCTTCGTCCGGCTTCAGCTCGTTGGCCTTGACCACTTCAGCGACGATCAGGCCCAGCACGACACGGCGCTTGGCTTGTTCTTCGAACAGCTCGGCCGGCAGTTGGTCTGGCTTGATGTTGCCACCGAATTGCTGAACGGCTTGAACGCGCAGGCGGTTCACTTCGTTTTCCAGAAGGGCCTTCGGCACCTCGATCGGGTTGGCAGCCAGCAGACCGTCCATGACCTGGTTCTTCACCTTGGTCTTGATGGCCTGGCGCAGCTCGCGCTCCATGTTCTTGCGAACTTCGGCGCGGAAGCCTTCCAGACCGGTTTCCTTGATACCGAACTGGTTGAAGAACGCTTCGTTCAGCTCAGGCAGGGTCGGCGCCGAAACGCTGTTGACCTTGACGGTGAACTCGGCGGCCTTGCCGGCCAGGTCCAGGTTCTGGTAGTCCTCTGGGAAGATCACGTTCAGCACGCGCTCTTCACCGGCCTTGGCGCCCACCAGGCCGTCTTCGAAGCCTGGAATCATGCGGCCGGAACCCAGCACCAGCTGGGTGCCCTGGGCCGAACCACCGGCGAACACTTCACCGTCGACCTTGCCGATGAAATCGATGTTCAGCTGGTCTTCGTTCGCAGCGGCGCGGTCGACAGCTTCAAAACGCACGTTCTGCTTGCGCAGCACTTCCAGCATGTTGTCCAGGTCGGCATCAGCCACTTCGGCGCTCAGGCGCTCGACGTTGATGGACTCGAAACCTGCAACGGCGAACTCGGGGAATACTTCGAAGGTCGCGATGTATTCCAGGTCCTTGCCCTTTTCGAACACTTTAGGTTCGACAGCCGGGGCACCGGCTGGATTCAGCTTCTGCTCAACCACGGCTTCGTAGAAAGTCGCCTGGATCAGGTCGCCCAGGGCTTCCTGACGTGCGGAATCTTCGTAGCGCTGACGAATCACGCTCATCGGCACTTTGCCAGGACGGAAGCCTGGAACCTTAGCGCGACGGGCAGTCTGTTGCAGACGCTTGTTGACTTCGGTCTCGATGCGCTCGGCAGGCACGCCGATGGTCATGCGGCGCTCGAGAGCGGAAGTGTTTTCAACAGAAACTTGCATGGATTTTCCTCGTTGCACAGACGTTAGCCGGCCATTTCCGACCCCAATCAAGGGCATGCATTCTAGAGGGTCGAACACAAGAAGTCACCCTGTGCAAGACAGCTTGGAAAAAGGAGTTGCCAAACCACCGCCAAAGCCCGGCCGCAAAGGGCTTGGCAGAGGGTTCGGGTCTCAGCGGAGGGCCTTTTGGCTCACGACGGGCGGCGCGGACGCGAAGTTCGGCAACCTGACATTGGCTGACGTATCTTTTCGAAATATTTACGTTCGTAGACAAACAGTTACAAATTTTCAGTGTCTGATTCATCAGTACGGGTGCATTACCCCCGACACCAGGAGACAACCGTGATCAACAAACTGACCAAACTGACTGTAGCCACCGTGGCCGCGCTCGCGATTCTGAGCACTTCCGGGTGCATTATCTTCCCTGGCCACGGACATGGTGGTGGCGGGTATCACCATGGGTGGTATCGCTGAGTCGCTGATGGGAATGAAAGCCCGCCTTGTGAGAGGCGGGCTTTTTTGTGGGGTATTGGAGGGGGAGACCGGGCGTATGGCTCGACTCATCTGGCGCCCTTGAGACCGAGCACCGCACGCGCTGCGCTCGGTCGTCACACTGACAATGCATTCAGCACATGCACAGGATCATTGTGAATCGCCTTGAGCAGCGCCTTCGCCGGCCCGGTAGGCTGGCGCCGCCCCTGCTCCCAATTACGCAGCGTCCCAAGCTGGACATCGATCATCGCAGCGAACTTGACCTGCGAAAGTCCGGTCGCCTTGCGGATTGCCTTGACCTGCAAAGCATCGACATGAAATTCACGGGAAGGCTCTCGCTCCCCTCGAAGAATTTCGTCCATCTGCCCGACACTTTCCATCAACTCTTCGAAAAAGGTACTCATGCTCGACCCCATCGCTCTATCGCTAACTTTAGCTGCTTGCGCTCCTGGGCAGTCAGATCAGCTTTCTCACCCTTGGCGTAGATCATCAGCAACGCAATCCGTGACGCGCCGACAAAATGGTAATAGATAACCCGAGCACCGCCCCGCTTGCCATGACCGTTCGCCGCCACACGAATCTTGCGCACACCACCCGTACCCTCGATGAGAGCCCCCGCACACGGGTCACTCACCAGCTGCAGCTGCAGCCCAAGGTAACCATCATGGTCCAGGAGCTCGATGGCGCGTCGCGTAAACACAGGCGTTTCGATAAAAATCATGCGCGCAAGGTACGCCGCTGACGCATACCATGGTATCAGATTTTCGTGACCGGATTTGTCGACACCGAGCAGAGGTTGCCCGGCAAAACACCGACCCACAACCCGACCACGACAAAAAAGGCGCCTGATTCGCATCAGGCGCCTTTTTCATGAGATATGGGGTGGACGATGGGGATCGAACCCACGACAACAGGAGTCACAATCCTGTGCTCTACCAACTGAGCTACGCCCACCATAACGCATTTGCAACCGGTTACCCCAAAAACGAACGGGGCGATACAGCTTGTATGGTGCGGACGAAGAGACTCGAACTCTTACAGCTTGCGCCGCTGGAACCTAAATCCAGTGTGTCTACCAATTTCACCACGTCCGCTTGTGAAGCTTTTAAAGCAAAGGCGCCCGACTTTCATCAGGCGCCTTTCGAAATATGGGGTGGACGATGGGGATCGAACCCACGACAACAGGAGTCACAATCCTGTGCTCTACCAACTGAGCTACGCCCACCATATTGCGCTACTTGTGCCAAAGCTGCCTAATGGCGCACCCGGCAGGACTCGAACCTGCGACCATCCGCTTAGAAGGCGGATGCTCTATCCAGCTGAGCTACGGGCGCTTATTAAATCTGCACTCTGTGACGACTACAAATTTTAAGCTTCAGTCCTGCTGAGTTAAACCACTAACTCTGCCTGACCTTTTTCACCAGTGCTAGGCTCTGCCCGACAAGTGCGACGAATGTTATAGACGCCCCGAAAGGCCGTCAACTGTTTTCTTGAAAAAACTCATTTTTTTTAAGGGGTTAGCGGAATCGTCGGACCAAGCGCCTTTGCCCTGCTTCTATAGCATGCGAGAATAGGCGCACCTTTTTTCCCTCTCGATGGTTAATCACGCGTCATGACTGCACAACTAATCGACGGCAAGGCGATCGCCGCTAGCCTGCGCCAGCAGATCGCCCAACGGGTCACCGAACGCCGCCAGCAAGGCCTTCGCACACCCGGCCTCGCCGTGATCCTGGTCGGCAGCGATCCTGCTTCCCAGGTTTATGTCTCGCACAAGCGTAAAGACTGTGAAGAGGTAGGCTTTCTGTCCCAGGCCTTCGACCTTCCCGCCCAGACCACCCAGCATGAACTGGAAAGCCTGATCGACCGTCTGAACGACGACTCGAACATCGACGGCATTCTGCTGCAACTGCCGCTGCCGGAGCACCTGGACGCGTCCCAGCTGCTGGAGCGCATTCGCCCGGACAAAGACGTCGACGGCTTCCACCCCTACAACGTCGGCCGCCTGGCCCAGCGCATCCCGCTGCTGCGCCCCTGCACTCCCAAGGGCATCATGACCTTGCTGGAAAGCACCGGCCAGGACCTGTACGGCATGAACGCCGTGGTGGTGGGCGCCTCCAACATCGTGGGCCGCCCCATGGCCATGGAGCTGCTGCTGGCCGGTTGCACCGTGACCGTCACCCACCGTTTCACCCAGGACCTGGCCGGCCACGTCGGCCGCGCCGACCTGGTGGTGGTGGCTGCGGGCAAGCCCGGGCTGGTCAAGGGTGAGTGGATCAAGGAAGGCGCCATCGTCATCGACGTGGGCATCAACCGTCAGGCCGACGGCAAGCTGGTCGGCGACGTGGTCTATGACACCGCCCTGCCCCGCGCCGGCTGGATCACCCCGGTACCCGGCGGCGTAGGCCCCATGACCCGTGCCTGCCTGCTGGAAAACACGCTCTATGCCTGCGAAACCCTGCATGGCTGAGTGAAGCCGCCCCGCACAGGGCGACGCTTGCAAAAACGCCGCATGCCCAGCCTCGGGATGCGGCGTTTTCGTTGGCACATCAAAGGCTATTTACGCGCCGCCTCCCACGACTTGAGCAGCTCGGTGTAGCTGACGGTCTCACCCTGGGGCTTTTCATTGGCCAGCTTCGGCTTCGGTGCGCCAGGCTGGTCGAACCAGTACTGGGCATCGCGTTCGGGATTCATGATCGGCGCGCAGGTTTTCTGTGCCTTGGAACGCTCAAGCCGGGTCATGACGGCGTCCTGGTCCTTGGCCAGGCCATCCAGCGCCTCTTGCGGGGTTTTCTCGCCACTGGCAACCTCGGCGATATGGCTCCACCACAGCTGGGCCAGGCGCGGGTAGTCGGGCACGTTGGTGCCGGTAGGCGTCCATTGCACACGGGCTGGGCTGCGGTAGAACTCCACCAGCCCGCCCAGCTTGGGCGCCAGGTCGGTCATGGCCTGGGAGTTGATGTCCGACTCGCGAATCGGGGTCAGCCCAACGATGGTCTTTTTCAGCGACACGGTTTTCGAGGTCACGAACTGCGCGTAGAGCCACGCAGCCACGCGTTGTTTTTCAGGGGTGGAGTACAGGAATGTCCACGAACCGGTGTCCTGGTAGCCGAGCTTCATGCCCTCCTCCCAATAAGGCCCCTTCGGTGACGGCGCCATCCGCCATTTCGGCGTGCCATCAGCATTCATCACCGGCAGCCCCGGTTTGGTCATGTCGGCAGTAAAAGCGGTGTACCAGAAGATCTGCTGGGCAATGTTACCCTGGGACGGCACGGGCCCCGACTCGGAGAAGGTCATGCCCGCCGCCTCGGGCGGCGCGTAGGCCTTGAGCCAGTCCACGTATTTCTGGGTGGCGAACACGGCCGCCGGGCCATTGGTGTCGCCACCACGGGTGACACTGGAGCCCACAGGGTGGCAGTCCTGCACGCGGATCCCCCACTCGTCCACCGGCAGGCCGTTGGGCAAGCCCTTGTCACCGCCCCCGGCCATGGAGAACCAGGCATCGGTGAAACGCCAGCCCAGGGAAGGGTCTTTCTTGCCGTAATCCATGTGACCGTAAACTCGCTTGCCATCGATTTCCTTGACGTCCTGGCTGAAAAACCTGGCGATGTCTTCGTACGCCGACCAATTGACCGGCACCCCCAGTTCGTAGCCATACAGTTGCTTGAACTTGGCCTTCAGTTCAGGACGCTCGAACCAGTCGGCGCGGAACCAGTACAGGTTGGCGAACTGCTGGTCAGGCAACTGATAGATCTTGCCGTCGGGGGCGGTGGTGAAGGAAATACCGATGAAGTCCTTGATGTCCAGGGTCGGCGAGGTGAAGTCCTTGGCTTCCTTGGCCATCAGTTCAGTGATGGACTCGGTCTTGCCGTAGCGAAAGTGCGTGCCGATCAGGTCCGAGTCGTTGACCCAGCCGTCGTAGATGTTTTTGTCCGACTGCATCTGCGTTTGCAGCTTCTCCACCACATCACCTTCCTGCAGCAGGTCGTGGGTCAACTGGATGCCGGTGATTTCGGTGAACGCCTTCGCCAGGGTCTTGGACTCGTACTCATGCGTGGTCAGGGTTTCGGAGACGACGTTGATCTTCATGCCACGAAACGGCTCGGCGGCCTTGATGAACCACTGCATTTCCGCCATCTGCTGGTCGGGCGTCAACGTGGAAGGTTTGAACTCGTTGGCTACCCACTTCTTCGCCGCGTCTTGGTAGGCATCGGCCCAGGCAAGGGTGCTCAAGCCGCTGAACGCCAGCGCCGATGCCAGGGCAATGCTATGTCTCAGCGTGTTGTTATTGTCGAACATAGTGACCTCCTGATTGAGTATCCGAAGGAGCGTGCCGACCCGGTCGGTCAACCCCAGCGCATCACAGCCAACAGCCACACCAGGGACAGCAGCGAGGCCACCCAGATGCTCCAGTCGGTAACGCCGATCACCAGCAGGTGCAGGTAGGCGCTGCCGAGCAGTCCGATGAACAAACGGTCGCCGCGTGTGGTGACGATGGGCAGCAGGCCGCGGCGTGCCACGCCCGGCATTCGCAACTCCCACACCGTCATGCCCAGCAGCACCACACCCACGGCGGCAAAGAACACCGCGGTGGGCCACGTCCAGGCCATCCAATCCATGTCTGTACCCTCTACACCCGGCCCAGGGCAAAGCCCTTGGCCACATGGTTGCGAACAAACCAGATCACCAGCATGCCCGGCAAAATGGTCAGCACCCCCGCCGCGGCCAGCACCCCCCAGTCGATGCCCGACGCCGACACCGTTCGGGTCATGACCGCGGCGATGGGTTTGGCGTTGACGGAGGTCAAGGTGCGCGCCAGCAGCAGTTCGACCCAGGAAAACATGAAGCAGAAGAAGGCCGTGACGCCGATGCCCGAGCCGATCAGGGGCATGAACAACTTGAGAAAGAAGCGTGGGAAGCCATAGCCGTCGATGTAGGCGGTTTCATCAATTTCCTTCGGCACGCCGGACATGAACCCTTCGAGGATCCACACCGCCAGTGGCACGTTGAACAGGCAGTGGGCCAGCGCCACCGCGATATGGGTGTCGAACAGGCCGATGGACGAATACAGCTGGAAAAACGGCAACAGGAACACGGCCGGTGGCGCCATGCGGTTGGTCAGCAACCAGAAGAACAGGTGCTTGTCACCCAGGAACCGGTAGCGGGAAAACGCGTAGGCCGCCGGCAATGCCACCGTCAGGGAAATCACCGTGTTCAGGCTCACGTACCACAGGGAATTGAGGTAGCCGCCATACCAGCTGGGGTCGGTGAAGATCACCTGGTAGTTGTGCAGGGTGAAGTCCTGGGGCCACAGCGTCAGGCTGCCGAGGATCTCGCCATTGCGCTTGAACGACATGTTCAACAACCAGTAGATCGGCACCAGCAGAAACAGCAGGTACAGCCACAACGGCAGTGTTTTACGCAGGTTCATGACCACCTCAGCCGTTGTCGTCGCCGTGGGTCATGGCCGTATAGAACAGCCAGGACACCAGGAGAATGATCAGGAAGTACACCAGCGAGAACGCCGCGGCCGGCCCCAGGTCGAACTGGCCGACCGCCATTTTGGTGAGGGTCTGGCTGAGGAACGTGGTGGCATTGCCCGGGCCGCCGCCGGTGAGCACGAAGGGTTCGGTGTAAATCATGAAGCTGTCCATGAAGCGCAGCATCACCGCGATCAGCAGGACGCTCTTCATCTTCGGCAGTTGGATGTAGCGGAACACCGCCCAGGCCGAAGCGCGGTCGATACGCGCGGCCTGGTAGTACACATCGGGAATGGCGCGCAACCCCGAGTAGCACAGCAAGGCCACCAGCGAGGTCCAGTGCCAGACGTCCATCACCAGCACCGTGATCCAGGCATCCCGCGTGTTGGCGGCGTAGTTGTAGCCGATGCCCAAGGTGTTGAGCGACCAACCCAACAAGCCGATGTCGGCACGGCCGAAAATCTGCCAGATGGTGCCCACCACGTTCCACGGAATGAGCAAGGGAATCGCCATCACGATCAGGCACAGCGATGACCAGCGCCCCCGCGCCGGCATGGTCAGGGCGATACCGATGCCCAGAGGGATCTCGATCAGCAGCACGCAGGCCGAATAGATGAACTGGCGCAGCAGCGAGTCATGCAGCTGGGGATCGCGCAGCACCTGGCGGTACCAGTCCGCGCCGACGAAATAGCGGCTGGACTGGTCGAAGATGTCCTGCAGGGAGTAGTTGACCACGGTCATCATCGGCACGATGGCGCTGAACGCGACCAGGGCAAACACCGGCAACACCAGCCACCAGGCCTTGTTGTTCTGCACTTTCACGGCGCCACCTCCACCAGATACTGGTCGGCGTAGATCATCAGCCACTGGGCAGGAAAGCTGACGTAGAGTTGGGCGCCCGGCACCGGGCGGTCCTCGGCCAGGCGCGCCTTGAGGGCCACGCCGTTGAGCGACAAGGTCAGGATCTTGTACGTCCCCAGGTCTTCGACGTGCTGCAACTGCGCCGGCCAGCCGCCCTCGTAGGGGTGGTCCCAGACCCTGACGAATTCCGGGCGTATGCCCACCTGCAAGCGCTGGCCCGGCACATGGCGCAACTGGCGTTGCAAGCCTTCGCCCAAGGGCAGGTGGACACCGGCGAAGTCGACACCGTCGTCGCGGGCCATGGCGTCGATGAGGTTCATGCCCGGGCTGCCGATGAAGTAGCCGACGAACGTGTGCCCCGGCCGCTCGAACAGCTCCCTGGGCGTGCCGAACTGCACGATCTGGCCGCCGTACATCACCGCGATCTTGTCAGCGAACGTGGACGCCTCCAACTGGTCATGGGTGACGTACACCATGGTGATGTTGAACTGCTCGTGGATCTGTTTGAGCTTGCGCCGCAGTTTCCACTTCAGGTGCGGGTCAATCACTGTCAACGGTTCGTCGAAGAGGATCGCCGACACGTCATCACGCACCAGCCCGCGGCCCATGGACACCTTCTGCTTTTCATCGGCGCTGAGGTTGCGCGCCTTGCGCTGCAACAGCCGCTGCAAGTCCAGCACCTGCGCCACTTCCTGCACCCGCGCCCGTACCCGTGCCTCGTCCTGGCCCTGGTTGCGCAATGGAAACGCCAGGTTGTCGAATACCGTCATGGTGTCGTACACCACCGGGAACTGGAACACCTGGGCGATGTTGCGCTGCTCGGGGGTCAGGGCGTTGACCACCTTGCCGTCGAACAGCACCTGGCCCTGGGAGGGGCTCAACAAGCCGGAAATGATATTGAGCAAAGTCGACTTGCCACAGCCGGATGGCCCGAGCAGCGCGTAGGCGCCGCCCTGTTCCCAGACATGATTCATCTCGCGGATGGCATACTCGTCGTCGCCGTAGCGGTGTGCCAGGTGCTGCAAGCGGATCTCGGCCATCAGGCAACCCTCGCCGCGCGCTGCCCGGGGGCCTGGACCAGGCCGCCGTGGGTGGCGAACACAAACAATTTGTGGGTGGGGATGTACACCTTGATCGGCGCGTCCACGTCGCAGGCATGCACGCCGGACAGGTGCAGCACCAGCGAAAAATGCTCGTTGCGCACGTGCAGGAAGGTTTCCGAACCGCTGATTTCAGCCAGCTCCACGGTCACCGCCAACTCCAAGTCGTCGTCATTGGAAGGCACCAGGCTGATGTGGCTGGGGCGCACGCCGAAGCGGTATTCGCCATCGGCGACGCCGCGCAGGTCGGCGTTGCGGGAAAAATGCACGAAGCCGGCGAAACTCACTTCATTGCCGGCAATGCGCCCCGGAATCAGGTTGATCGCCGGCTCCGAAAACAGCTGCGCGGCCAGCATTGTCTCGGGGCGGTGGTACACCTGCGCGGTGGGCCCGCTCTGAATTACCCGCCCTTCGTGCAATACCGTGGTAGTGCCCCCCAACGCCAAGGCTTCGTTGGGCTCGGTCGTGGCGTACACGGCGATGGTGTGGCGGCTGGCGAACAACTGGCGCATTTCCTGGCGCAGCTCCTCGCGCAGCTTGTAGTCCAGGTTCACCAACGGCTCGTCGAACAGAATGAGTTCGGCGTCCTTGACCAAGGCCCTGGCCATGGCGGTCCGTTGCTGCTGGCCGCCGGACAATTCCAGCGGGTGGCGCTTGAGCAAGTGCTCGATACGCAGCATCTGCGCCGTGGCCTGAACACGCTCGGTGATCTGCGGCGCCTTTACCCCCGCCTGGCGCAGCGGCGAGGCAATGTTCTCGAACACCGTCAGGGTGGGGTAATTGATGAATTGCTGATAGACCATCGACACGTTGCGCTCGCGCACCGGGCGCCCGGTCACGTCCACGCCATTCATGAGCACCCGGCCACTGTCGGGGCGGTCCAGCCCGGCCATCAGGCGCATCAGGCTGGTCTTGCCCGCCAGGGTGCGCCCCAGCAGGACGTTGAACGAGCCCGGCTCGAAACTCAGGCAGGCATCATCGATGAAAGGCTGCTGATCGACGACGCGGGTAACGTGTTCCAGCACCAGGGACATGGGCGCGGCCTTCTTTATTGTTGGATTTCAGGCTCAGGCGACGAGGGGAGCGAGTTTCGTGCCAAGCCGCTGTCCCACGCCAAGTCGCTGATTTCACAAGACGTCGCTGCGCAGGCAGCGTGAGCGAGTGCTCAAGGGTGAACACCGCTGAACACTATTGGCTGAACAGCTGAACAGTGGCGCATTGACAAGCCAGCGGCCTGGACGACACTGGTGGAACAAAAACAATAGGCCAACCGCCATGTTCACCCCTAGCGCCACCCTCGATCACGAGGCCATGCTGCAGGACTCCTGGGCTCGCTGCCGCGCGTTCGGGCTGCACCACGGCTGTGCCGCGCACTTCGACCCCTGGACCGGCGAACGCCTGCAACGCTGGCTCGCCCGCCACGCCCACCTGGTGGCCACGGCCTGCCGGGAAGTGCTGCCCTATTACGAAAACATTCTTGGCAACTCCAGCTGCCTGATCCGCCTGGCCGACGGCCAGGGGCGCCTGCTCAAGCGCTGGGGCGAACAACGCCTGGCCGAGCCGCCAGGCTGCGCCGGTTTCGAGCCAGGGGCGTGCTGGGCGGAGCGGCATGTCGGCACCAATGCCATCGGCACGGCGTTGGCCTGCGGCCAGGCCGTGCACATCGAGCATGACGAGCACTTTCTCAAGGCCAACCGCTTCATGTCCGGTTCCGCGGCCCCCATCTTCGATGAGCAACGGTGCATCGTCGGGGTGCTGGACGTGTCCAGCGACAGCTACCTGCCGCCGTCGCATACCCTGGGCATGGTCCGCATGATGAGCCAGAGCGTAGAAAACCGCCTGATCCGCGATGCCTGTGCCGAACGCCATGCACTGCTGACCTTCAACACCGGGCCGAGCAACCTGGACAGCCCGTGGGCCGGGCTCCTGGCCTTGGACGCCCACGGTCGCGTCGTCGCCGCCAACCGCCGGGCCGACAGCCTGTTGGCGCAAGCCTTGCCCGGTACGAGCGTGGAACGGCTGTTCAAGCAAACGCTGGCGGCGTTGCTGGACCATGGCAATGGCGCCACCTTCACCCTGGTGGCAGCCGGGCGCAATCGTTTCCAGTGCAGGCTGCAACTTCCAGCCCAGGGCCTGCCGGCCGGTATCGCCACGGGTAGCCCTGCCCTGCCCGCCACCGCCCTGGACCCCGCGGTGGCCAAGGCGCTCAAGGTCGGGAAGCGCCTGCTCGACAAAGACGTAGGGCTGTTGATCTGCGGCGAGACCGGGGCGGGCAAAGAGTGGCTGGTGCGCGCGCTGCACCAGGCCAGCGAGCGCCACCGCTGCCCGCTGGTGGCGGTCAATTGCGCCGCCATCCCCATGGAGCTGGTGGAGTCGGAGCTGTTCGGCTACGAACGCGGGGCGTTCACCGGCGCTCGGGCCACTGGCAATATCGGCCTGGTTCGCAAGGCGCACACAGGCATACTGCTACTGGACGAAATCGCCGACATGCCACTGGCCACCCAGGCGCGTCTGCTGCGCGTACTGCAGGAACGCGCCATCCAGCCCCTGGGGGCCGGCGACCCGGTACCGGTGGATATCCGCGTGATCTGCGCCACCCACCAGGACCTGCGCCAGCGCGTCAATAGCGGGCACTTTCGCCAGGACCTCTATTACCGTATCGCCGGGGCAACGCTGAACATGCCACCGTTGCGCCAACGCAGCGACAAGCTGGAACTGATCCAGGCCTTGCTGGCGCCGTTGCACACCCCAGGCGAACCGCAACGCCCGCTCAGCCCCGCGGCGTTGAAAGTACTGCTCAGGCACCCCTGGCCGGGCAATATTCGCCAATTGCAGTCGGTCTTGACGGTCGCACACGCCCTGGCCGAAGGCCCGCACATAGAGGTGTGCGACCTGCCTGAATCCTTCCTCGATGAACTGCAGGAGTTGCCCGCCGCCCTGAGCGCTTCGGCGGCGACGCTTGACCTGGGCGAGTTGCTGCGTGATAGCGACGGCAACATTTCACAGCTAGCCCGGCGCCTGGGGGTCAGCCGCAACACGCTCTACAAGCGCTTGCGGGCCCACAAGACCGAGCGATGAGTGAAACACCACAAGGCGTGTGCACATAGACATTGATACCGTTTCCCGTGGAGGCGCCCCTTAGACTGGCAACCCCTCAATGGACAAAAGGACCTTGTCATGCCAGCCCCCGTCAATGCAGCCACACCCCCCACACCCGCCCCCCATTACGAGATTGCCAAGCATGCCATTCCCGCCTGGCTCCTGGAGGCCGGCCGCGACACCCACGCCACGCTGCGGGCGGCCGGCGCGGCAATGCCCCAGTGGTACATCAAAGGGCGCCAGGCCATGCCCGACGTGGTCGAGCAACTGGCGGCCGCCTACCGCGACTACCGTTTCTGCACAGGCCAGGTCGACGAGATTTTCACCCTGCTGCCTACCCCCGAAGCCTTCGCCAAGCCCAAGCTCGAAGCCGAGCTGCAACGACGATTTGGCCTGGACCTCGATACCGCCGCGACCTACCTGTTCCATGCCCGCCACGCAGTGGTCGACAACAGCTTCGCCTCCGCTTCCAAGGACCCTGTGGTGCAACTGCAGAACGCCCGCAAGGCGGCCACCAGCACCCTGTTGCAGGCGGCCATGCAGAACTTCGAAGCCGCTGACACCGTTGCCGGCGGTTTGGACGACGGGCACATTCGCGCTGGCCTCTATTCGCACTACCCGCTCGACGGCCTGGCCATCCGCGGCACGCGGTTGAGCCTAGAACCCCACGCGTTTGCCGGGCTTTGTCGCGACCTTGACCTGGGCAAGCAGTACCAGGAGCACCTGAACCTGGTGCTGCAATGGCCCCAACTCAGGGAGGACGCACCCGGCACCGGCCGCCAGGAAGTGGCCGCGCGGGTGAAACGCCTCGAGCAGTCCCGGCTGCGGCTGTACGCCCACATCGCCCTGCTCAAAGGCGATATCGACCGCGACGTGCACCGCCAGTTGAGTACCCTGACCGCCGAATCCAGCTACACCCACTTCCACCACTTGAGCCTGTTCGACGCGCCCTTGACCGATGTCATGGTCATCATTCACCCGCGAGGTACCGACGACGGGCCGGAGCCCGTCACCGCCTACTTGCCCGGCGACCCCGTGGCCGCACTCAAGACCTATCCCTCGCGGCTGGCCTTGATGCACGCGCTGCGCGACCGGCTGCTGGAGCCCGCTTACCAGCGTTTCTTTGCGACGCGGGTACCGGCGCGCCAGCGCAACGCGCTGTTCAGCCGCTTGAATGCCACCCTTTACCCGAAAACCTGGAACAGCACGCAAGGCTGGTATGAGGTCAAGCGGGACAACGAGGCGGCGATCCACCTGAGCACCACGGCCTTCGACACCTACTGGCTGGAAGCCCTGCACGACCGCAAGCTGGGCACCTTGCGCGATGACGCGCGCTTCCACCTGGTAGCCACCGCCGAACAGGACCGCAAGAGCCGCGAAGCGCGCCTGCAGTATTTCGAGGACAAACTGTTCGATGCGCTTAATGTCGCGGCGTTCGTGGTGCCCGGCCTTGGCGAAGTGATGCTGGCAGTGACCGCCGCGCAGCTGTGCTACAGCACTTACGAGGGCTTCGACGCCTTGGTCAAGGGCGACCAGGACGCGGCGTTCGGCTACCTCATGGGGGTGGTGGATAACCTGGCCATGATCGCCCTGATGGCGGGCGCCGGGGCCGGCGTGGGCGGCAGCCTGCCTGGCGTGGAACCTCCCGAGGCGGTCAAGGCCATGCGCCCGGTGACCCTGCCCGACGGCAGCCAGCGCCTGTGGAAGCCCGACCTGGCGCCGTTTCACCATGACGTGTTGTTGCCACCCACCTTGCGCCCCAACGCCCTGGGCCTTTATGAGCACGGTGGCAAACTGTGGTTGGCCAAGGACGGCCGCACCTACAACGTCAAGCCGCCTGAAGGCGATGGTCCTTACCGCCTGCGCCACCCCCGTCGACCTGACGCCTACGCGCCGCCCGTTCGCAGCAACGGCAAGGGCGCCTGGTTGGATGAACTTGATCGCCCACAGGAGTGGGAAGGTCATGACCTGTTTCGGCGGCTCGGGCCCATGGCCGATGGCATCGACGACCAGGTCGCGGCGCGCATCCTGCGCGTGAGCGACACCCATGAAGCTGTGCTGCGGCGCACGCTCGCCCAGGGCGAACCGCCGCCCGCCCTGCTCGAAGACACCTTGCAGCGCTTTCGCCTGGACCAGCAACTGGGCACCTTCATCGAGCAACTGGAAAGCGCCACCCCCGTCACTGATAGCGCCCTGCAATGGCAACTGCTCACTGAAGCGCCAGGCTGGCCGCAAGGCCGGTCGCTGGAGTGGGTGAGTGCCCAGGGCGAACCCCTGGGGCGCTTTGGCCCCTCCGCCGAGACCGGCACCCGCATCAGGGTCGAGCAAGGCCCGGGCGATCCACTGCCGTCGGTACTGGCACAACTGAGCGAAGCCGAGATCAAGGCGCTGCTGCAGGAAGATTCCAGTGTCGGCCCACTGAGCAGCGCAGTGCGTAGCCGGGCGCTGCGTGAGCAACTGGCGCGGCGCGCCCGACACAACCGCACGCAGTTGTTCGAACAGCGCTACCAGGCCTGGCAGAGAGGTTCCGAGCCCCTGGCCACGTTGATCCAGGCGGCCTTCGAGGGCCTGCCCCGCAGCGTCGCCGAAGAGCTGGCCACCCATGCCACGGCCCAGGAGCGCGCGCACCTGCAAACCGAGGGCAAAGTCCCCCCGCGGCTGGCGGCCGAGGCCCGTGCCTACCTGGCCAATGTGCGCCTGGTTCGCGCTTATGAAGGGCTCTACCTGGATACCCCGGCCAACCCCGACGCCGAAACCGTCAAACTGCACAGCATCGAAGCCCTGCCCGGCTGGTCCCCGCAGGTACGCATCCAGGTGCGTGAGGGCACTTTCACCGGCCCTTTGGTGGACCAGGCAGGGGGCGACAATGCCTCGATCGACAAAGTGCTGATCAGGAACGGCGACCGCTACGAAACCCGTGACAACGATAACCGCCACCTGCACGGCGAGGACACGGTATACGGCGCCGTACTGCATGCCCTGCCCGACACCCAGCGCGCCGAACTGGGCTTCCCGCATGTCGGGCAGCAGCAACCGCTCAGGCACACCGTGCGCCAGGCGCCGTTGCTGCCCCGGCATAAAGTCCGCGAATGGCTGCACATGGGCGCCGACACGCCGGGTGGCAAGTCACCCATGGGGCTGGCCGATGGCCGCACCGGCATGGCACTGCAGGCGCCTGCGCGGGCCGGGCGGATCATCACCGAAGACTCGCTGCTCGACAAACTGCGCGTCCTGGAACTGGAGTCGGCGCTGGATGCCCGCGCCCCGGTGCTGCTGGAAGAATTGTATGGCGCCGGCCTTAGCCGCGAGACCATCGACGAGCGCCTCAACACCTTGCTGGACGAGCAGGCCCAGCTACGTACCGCCCTGGACGAGTGGGTGCTGGAGTCCGCCTCGATCACCCGCCTGGACGACCTGCGGGTCGGCAGCCGCCAGCGTATCGGCGATGCCCTCTGGCATTGCTGGCGCCGCGGCGCCCTGGGTGAAAGCCCCCGGGTCAGCCATGAACTGCGCCTGGAGTCGGTCTACCTGGCGGATTTCCCCCGCGACCTGCCAGCGTTTCTCCTCGAACGGGTGCAGCGCCTGAACCTGCGCGACCTGCACCTGAATACCGACGCGCGCCCGGCGCTGGCAACTTTGGAGGCCAACCAACTGGAAACCGCCGTGCAGGCCGAGACAGATGCTGTAGGCAGTTTCCTTGCCCGCTTTCCACGCGTGACCGCGTTTTCGCTGCAAGGGCACGAGTCGCTGAGCTTCGCCTGGTTTAGAGACTGGCCGAACATGATCGCACAGCAATACCCTGGCCTGGCCGAACTCAGGCTGGTGGACCTGCGCCTGCCCATACACCCCGGGACGCTGCAAGCGCTTCGAGGGCTGCGGCAACTGCGGCGCCTGGACCTGAGCGGCAACCCTGTCTATGGCTCACTGGACCTGTCCGGCATGACCCTGGATCACCTGGGCATGGACCGTACCACCGACCAATGGAGCGCGGTCAGGCCCAACTGGTTCGCGCCCGAAGTGCTGGACCACACGGCCGAGTTGTCGTTGCGTGGCAACCACCTCACCGAGCTGCCAGCCGAGGTCCTCGCCAACCCTACCGGCGCCACCCGCCGCACGCGCCTGGTCGTGCGCGAGAACAACCTGCCCCGCGACGTCATGATCACCGCGCGGATGAGCGAGCGTCCCGACAGCCGCTACACCTTCGACCCGGATTTGCCAGAAGAGACGCTGCGCAAGCTGCTTGAGGACAACCGCCAACTGGAGAAGGCCCTTGACGATTGGCAGGCCACCTCGTCATCGGCGGCGACGGTCGATACCGCCCGCCAGGCCCAGCGAGCCAGCACAGCCCAGGCCATCTCCAGCTATTGGCGCACCTACAGCATCGAAGGATCTGCGCCGTTCCTGAACTTGGAAGGCGCCGCCCTGGCGGACTTCCCCACCAGCCTGCCAGACACTTTCTACCAGAACGTGCGACACGTGACGGTCAGCAACACCAACGCCACCACCGCGCAGATCAACAGCTTTCTCAGGCGCCTGCCCAACGTGCAGAGTCTGGCGTTCACGGGCCACGCCCGGGCAATGAGCGAACTGCCCGCCGCCTTGTTGGACCTGCCTGCGCTGCGCACCCTGAGCCTGAGCGACCAGGGCCTGGTGATCGACCAGGCAGCCATCGATTTCTTCGCACGGCTGCCGGCCCTGGAAACCTTGATCCTCAACCGCAACACCCTGGGCACCATCAGCAACGCCCGAGGATTGGCCGCCCGGCACATGGCCTGGCTGAGCCTGGACAGCACCGGCATAAGCCAGTGGCCCCAGTGGCTCAACGACCTGATCCCCAACCGCCTGGAACGCGTCGGGCTGGAGGGCAACCAGTTGACCGAATTGCCGGAGCACATCCTGGCCAACCACCGCAGCGACACCGGCCACACCATTCTGGAACTGCGCAATAACCCCTTGACCCACGACACCATGCGCAGGGCCCATGTGTCAGAGTCCTACTACCGCCCTTACGCTTTTGACATGGACCTGCCCGATGACATCCTCAACCTCTCCCAGAGCGATGCGCACAGTTCCGACACCGAGCTTTCCTCAGAGGCCAGCCACTCGTCCCATAGCCCCGGTCTGCATGCCGAAGCCGATGCCCAGGTCGCCTCGGTGGAGCCTTGGCTGGCCGGCGACGTCGAGGCACAGGCCAAGCGGCGCAGCACCTGGGCGTCCATCGCCGACGGTAATGACGCTGGGCAACTGCTGAACCTGATCGACCGCCTGCGCCAGACGGCCGATTTCCGTCGGCTGTCTACCCGCGGGGAGCTGATCGAACGCGTGTGGGCCGTCTTGCAGCAGGCGGCCACCGACGTGGAACTGCGTCTTTTGCTCAACGGCATGGCCGAAGAGCCGCTGCAGCAGATTCTGGCCCACGACACCTGCCCCGACGGCATCCGTCTGGCGTTCAACCAGATGGAGATTCAGGTGTTTACCCGCCAGTCGATGGTTGGCATTCCCGAGGGCCAGCGCGGCCAGACCCTGCACCGTCTGGTGCAGCAGCTGTACCGTTCCCAGGAACTGGACCGCTTCGCCATCGAGCAGGCAGGCGCGCGCGACCAGGCCGAGGTGCGCCTGGCCTATCGCCTGCGGTTGGCCCAGGAATTGGACCTGCCGCTGCCGCCAGGGCGCATGCTGTACGAGGGCACGGCGGACCTGCGCCCCAACGAGCTGGAAGAGGCACGGCGCCACGTGCAACGGGGCGAACAGGGCGAGTCCTTCCTGCGCTACGCTGCGGAGCGCGACTTCTGGCAGGCGTACCTGCGCGACGTCTACACGTCGCGGTTTGCCGAGCTGAAGGCCGATTACGAAGCCAAGGTGCTGAAACTGACCGAAGATTCACCCGTTGAGTCGGTAGACCAGTTGAGCGACAGGATCACTGCCCTGGAAACCCAGTGGCACGAGAACGAGCGTCAATTGCTGATGGACCTGACCGCGCAGGAGGGCCGGCGCTACGCTTGAGGCAGCCTGACCGACCGGAAAACCGAGGAAAAAAAAGGTTCTTCACGGAATCTCGGGAAAGTTGTCGCACCACTGCAGATCCACAGTGAGCAACCAGAGCAGATCAGGTGATGTCCCAGGCATAACTGGCCCGAAACGGATGTGGGACCGGGCTTGCCCGGGAAGCGCCGCGCGGGCGGCGCTCGATCTTAACAGCGACACTACAACATCGCCTGGCACTTGGAGGCCCTGATGCAATCCCCAGCCAGGAGCTCCGATGAACATTTTTTCGGCCTGCCTTGCAATTGCATCAAGGCCACCAGATACATGTCTTGGTCTTTTCTGCGCCCCTGAAATCGAGCGCCGCCCGCGCGGCGCTTCCCGGGCAAGCCCGGTCCCACATCTGTTTCGGGCCAGTTATGCCTGTGAGATCACCTAGGCCGCCTTGTTTGTCCACTAAAGATCTTCGTAAGTACAAGCAACCTTCCCGGCATTCCGTGAAGAACCAAAAAAAAGGGGATGCCAACGGCATCCCCTTTTTCATGCAGCGACGGTCAGTCCGCCAGGCGCCAGGTGGTACCACCCTTGCCATCTTCCAGCACCACGCCCATGGCGGTGATCTGGTCGCGGATGCGGTCCGACTCGGCCCAGTCCTTGTTGGCCCGCGCCGCCAGCCGCGCGGCAATCAGGGCTTCGACTTCGGCCGCGTCAACCTTGCCTTCGGCACCGGCACGCAGGAAGTCATCCGCTTCCAGTTGCAGCACACCCAGCAATCCGCCCAGTTCACGCAAGCGCGCCGCCAGGCCTGCCGCCGCGTCGATATCGCTATCGCGCAGGCGGTTGATCTCGCGCACCAGGTCGAACAGCACGGCGCAGGCTTCCGGGGTGGCGAAGTCGTCGTTCATGGCGTCGGTGAAACGCTGAACGTAATCCTCGCCACCGGCGGCAGCCACCGCCGGCAGGCCCTTGAGCGCATGGTAGAACCGCTCCAGCGCACCCTTGGACTCGCGCAGGCTGTCCTCGGAGTAGTTGATGGAGCTGCGGTAGTGGCTGGACACCAGCAGGTAGCGCACCACCTCCGGATGATACTTGGCCAGCACGTCGCGAATGGTGAAGTAGTTGCCCAGGGACTTGGACATCTTCTCGCCATTGATGCGGATCATGCCGCAGTGCATCCAGGCATTGGCGTACTGCTGGCCGGTGGCGGCCTCGCTCTGGGCGATCTCGTTCTCGTGGTGCGGGAACTCCAGGTCGTTACCACCGCCGTGGATGTCGAAGGTGTCGCCCAGGCAGCAGGTCGACATCACCGAGCATTCGATGTGCCAGCCCGGACGGCCTGGGCCCCACGGTGACTCCCAGCTCGGCTCGCCAGGCTTGACGCCCTTCCACAGCACGAAGTCGAGGGGGTCCTGCTTGGCCTCGTCCACCTCGATGCGCGCCCCGATGCGCAGGTCTTCGATTTTCTTGCGCGACAGCTTGCCGTAACCCTGGAACTTGCCGACGCGGTAGTACACGTCGCCGTTGCCCGGAGCGTAGGCGAAGCCCTTGTCGATCAAGGTCTGGATCATCGCGTGCATGCCGGCGATGTGGTCGGTGGCACGCGGCTCCAGGTCTGGCTTGAGGATGTTCAGGCGCGCCTCATCCTCGTGCATCGCGTCGATCATGCGCGCGGTCAGGGCGTCGAAGCTTTCGCCGTTGTCCCGCGCGCGGTTGATGATCTTGTCGTCGATGTCGGTGATGTTGCGCACGTACGTCAGATCGTAGCCGCTATGGCGCAGCCAGCGGGTCACCAGGTCGAAGGCGATCATGCTGCGGCCATGGCCAATGTGGCAGAAGTCGTACACGGTCATGCCGCACACGTACATCCGCACCTTGTTGCCGTCCAGCGGCTTGAAGACTTCCTTGCTCTTGGTGAGCGTGTTGTAGATCGATAGCACGATGATTCCTTAGCTGCCCCACGAGTCGCGCAGGGTGACGGTACGGTTGAATACCGGACGACCAGGCTGGGTATCTTTCAGGTCGGCGCAGAAGTAGCCTTCGCGCTCGAACTGGAAGCGGTCTTCCGGCTGTGCGTTGCCCAACGAAGGCTCGGCACGACAACCGGTCAGCACTTGCAGCGAATCAGGGTTGATGTTGTCCAGGAAGCTGGCGCCTTCCTCGGCCTTTTCCGGGCTCGGGGAGCGGAACAGGCGGTCGTACAGGCGCACTTCGCATTCGACGCTGGCCGCGGCCGGCACCCAGTGGATCACGCCCTTGACCTTGCGGCCCTCGGGGTTCTTGCCCAGGGTGTCGGGGTCGTAGCTGCACAGCAGCTCGACGATGTTGCCGTCGGCGTCCTTGATGGCTTCGTCGGCGCGGATCACGTAGCTGCCGCGCAGGCGCACTTCACCGGCCGGCTCCAGGCGCTTGTAGCCCTTGGGCGGCTCTTCCATGAAGTCGTCGCGGTCGATGTAGATCTCCCGGGCGAACGGCAGCACGCGCACGCCCATGTCTTCTTTGGGGTGGCGTGGCAGCTCCAGGGTTTCTTCCTGGCCTTCGGGGTAGTTGGTGATGGTGACCTTCAGCGGGCGCAGCACGCACATGGCACGCGGGGCGTTGCGGTCCAGGTCGTCACGGATGCTGAATTCCAGCATGTTCATGTCCACCACGCCGTCGGAACGGTTGGTGCCGATCATTTCGCAGAAATTGCGAATCGACGCGGCGGTGTAGCCACGACGACGGAAGCCCGACAGAGTGGACATGCGCGGGTCGTCCCAGCCCTGCACGTGCTGCTCGTCGACCAGTTGCTTGAGCTTGCGCTTGCTGGTCACGGTGTAGCTCAGGTTCAGGCGGCTGAACTCGTACTGGCGCGGGTGGCTGGGCACCGGCAGGTTGTCCAGGAACCAGTCGTACAGCGGGCGATGGCCTTCGAACTCCAGGGTGCAGATGGAGTGGGTGATGCCTTCGATGGCGTCGGACTGGCCATGGGTGAAGTCGTAGTTGGGGTAGATGCACCACGTGTCACCGGTCTGGTGGTGGTGGGCATGCCGGATGCGGTACAGGATCGGGTCGCGCAGGTTCATGTTCGGCGAGGCCATGTCGATCTTGGCGCGCAGCACGCGCTCGCCATCCTGGAACTCGCCGGCCTTCATGCGCGCGAACAGGTCCAGGTTCTCTTCCACCGAACGCTCGCGGAACGGGCTGTTTTTACCTGGCTCGGTCAGGCTGCCACGGTATTCGCGCGCCTGCTCGGGGGTCAGGTCGCAGACGTAGGCCTTGCCGGCCTTGATCAGGTCCACGGCCCAGTCGTGCAACTGGTCGAAATACTGCGAGGCATAGCGCACTTCGCCGGCCCATTCGAAGCCCAGCCATTTGACATCACGCTCGATGGCGTCGATGTACTCCTGGTCTTCCTTGGCCGGGTTGGTGTCGTCGAAGCGCAGGTGGCACACGCCGCCCAGCTCCTTGGCCAGGCCGAAGTTCACGCAGATCGACTTGGCGTGACCGATGTGCAGGTAGCCGTTGGGCTCCGGCGGGAAGCGGGTGACGATGCTGGCGTGCTTGCCCGAGTCCAGGTCGGCCTGCAGGATCGGCCGCAGGAAATTGGTCGGGACTACCGGCGCGCCTTTGGCGTTTGCGGCATTGGGAGCGTGATCGGCGGTGGGCTTGCTCATAGGATCCTTGAAAACGTACCTGTGGCCATGGGTAGGCCGACTAAATCAAAGCGCTTATCATAGCCGAAGCTGTCAAGTCGCTGACAGGCCAGTCTGCCGGGTTTCGCCGGCCGTCTGCGAAAAAACAGCCTCGAAATGCGTATCGCGACCTGTAAACTGCGCGTCAGGGTTATAAATGACCCGCCAAATTCTCCAGAGAAGAGCGAATCCTGAAATGTCCAAAGTAAAACTGACTACCAACTTCGGCGACATCGTGCTGCAGCTGAACGCTGAGAAGGCTCCGAAAACCGTGGCCAACTTCATCGAATACGTCAACGCTGGCCACTACACCAACACCGTGTTCCACCGCGTCATCAGCAACTTCATGATCCAGGGCGGTGGTTTCGAGCCAGGCATGAAGGAAAAGAAAGACAAGCGCCCGAGCATCCAGAACGAAGCCAACAATGGCCTTTCCAACGCCAAGTACACCGTGGCCATGGCCCGTACCATGGAGCCGCATTCGGCTTCGGCGCAGTTCTTCATCAACGTCGCCGACAACACCTTCCTGAACCACAGCGCACCGACCGTTCAAGGCTGGGGCTACGCCGTGTTCGGTGAAGTGGTCGAAGGCAACGACGTGGTCGACAAGATCAAGGGCGTGGCCACTGGCTCCAAGTCGGGCCACCAGGACGTACCGGTAGACGACGTGGTCATCGAGAAAGCCGAGATCGTTGAGTGATTCTGCTGATCTCCGATCTGCACTTGCAGGAAGAACGCCCGGACATTACCCGGGCGTTCCTGGAGTTTCTCGCCGGGCGCGCGCGCTCGGCGAGCGCTCTTTACATCCTGGGGGACTTTTTCGAAGCCTGGATCGGCGACGATGGCATGAGCCCCTACCAGCTTTCGATCGGCGAGGCCCTGCGCGCCCTCAGCGACAGCGGCACGAAGATCTTTGTGATGCACGGCAACCGCGACTTCCTGATCGGCAGGCGGTTTTGCAAACTGGCGGGCGCGACGCTGCTGCGCGACCCCAGCGTGGTGGACTTCTACGGCGAGCCGGTGCTGTTGATGCACGGCGATAGCCTGTGCACCCGCGACGAAGGCTACATGCGCATGCGCCGCATCCTGCGCAACCCGCTGACGTTGTTCGTGCTGCGCCACCTGCCCTTGCGCACCCGCCACAAGCTGGCACGCAAGCTGCGCAGCGAAAGCCGCGCACAGACACGCATGAAAGCCAATGACATTGTCGACGTCACGCCCGAAGAAGTGCCGCGGGTGATGGCCGAACACCAGGTCGCCACTCTGATTCACGGCCATACCCACCGCCCGGCCATCCATAAGCTGCAGGTGGGCGACGCGCCGGCGCGGCGCATCGTGCTGGGCGACTGGGACAAGGAAGGCTGGGCGCTGCAAGTGGATGAACAGGGCATGGCCCTGGCGGCATTCTCCTTCTAGGCTCTGTTGCGGCTACCGGTGACGAACTCAGCCGCGCACGCCGCGCCAGAGCTTGCCGGCCACCGACACCACCGCCAGTACCACGGCACCCGCCGCGACACCCAGCACACCATTGATCAAGGCCATGGTCACGCTGCCGCCGATGTCCTGCACCCAGTGGTGCAATGGCGCGATGCCGTGCACGAGGATGCCGCCCCCCACCAGGAACATCGCCGCCGTGCCGACCACCGACAGGGTTTTCATCATGTACGGTGCCGCGCGCAGGATGCCGCCGCCCACGGTGCGTGTCAGGCGGCCTTGGCGGCGGGTCATCCACAGGCCCAGGTCATCGAGCTTGACGATACCGCCCACCAGGCCTTAGACACCCACGGTCATCACCAGGGCAATGAGGCTCATCACCACCACCTGCTGCATCAGTGGTGCGTCGGCGACGATGCCCAGCGTGATGGCGATGATTTCCGCCGAGAGGATAAAGTCAGTGCGCACCGCGCCCTTGATCTTGTCCTTCTCGTAAGCCACCAGGTCGACCGCCGGGTTGGCGGCCGCCGCGCTCAGGGCCGCGTGTTCGGCATCGCCTTCCTCGTGACGGTGAAGAAAGGAGTGCGCCAGTTTCTCGAAACCCTCAAAGCACAGGTACGCGCCGCCCACCATCAGCAATGGTGTCACCGCCCACGGCGCAAAAGCGCTGATGGCCAAGGCCGCGGGCACCAGGATCACCTTGTTGCGCAGCGAGCCCTTGGCCACCGCCCACACCACCGGCAGTTCCCGATCGGCGCGCACGCCGGTGACCTGCTGGGCGTTCAGCGCCAGGTCGTCACCCAGCACCCCGGTGGTCTGTTTGGCGGCGACCTTGGTCATCACCGAGACGTCGTCGAGCACCGCGGCGATGTCGTCCAGCAACACCAGCAGACTGCTTCCTGCCATAAGAATGGTTCCCATCGTTCATGTTCGATGGGTGCGAGCATACCGTGTCGCCGCGTGGCTGCCCACCGAGAGCTCACGGGCTGGCCGCCCGCATTGAGCGGCGCGCAAGCACGGTGCTACCATGCCCCACCGCCCCAGCAGGCAAGGAACCACCGGGTTTATGAGCACCATTCGCGAGCGCAACAAAGAACTGATCCTGCGCGCGGCCAGCGAAGAGTTCGCCGACAAGGGCTTCGCCGCCACCAAGACCAGCGATATCGCGGCCAAGGCCGGGCTGCCCAAGCCCAATGTGTACTACTACTTCAAGTCCAAGGAAAACCTCTACCGCGAGGTGCTGGAGAGCATCATCGAGCCGATCCTGGCGGCCTCCACGCCGTTCAACCCTGACGGCGACCCCAGTGAAGTGCTCAGCGGTTACATCCGTTCCAAGATCCGCATCTCCCGGGATGTACCCGCGGCGTCGAAGGTCTTCGCCAGCGAAATCATGCATGGCGCCCCGCACCTGAGCCCCGACCAGGTGCAGCAGCTCAACGCCCAGGCCAAGCACAACATCGAGTGCATCCAGACCTGGATCGACCGCGGCCAGATCGCCCATGTCGATGCCCACCACCTGATGTTCAGCATCTGGGCTGCGACCCAGACCTACGCCGACTTCGACTGGCAGATCGCCGGGGTCACCGGCAAGGCGCGGCTGGACGAAAGCGACTACGAAGCGGCGGCACAGACGATCATTCGCATGGTGCTCAAAGGGTGCGCGCCAGACTGAAAACCGTACCGCCTGCTTCCCGAGCTTCGCCCGACCTCACCCGGACGAAGCTCGCTCAAACGCCCGGGTCCGCCACCCACCCCGACGCTTCGATGGCACTCACCGCACACCGCTCATCCACATCCGACGCATCGCCGCTGATGCCCACCGCTCCCACCACCACGCCCTGCTGATCCCGGATCAGCACGCCACCCGGCGCCGGCACTACCCCACCCTGCCCCAACCCGTTCAACGCGGCGAAAAACGCCGGGCGCTGCTGCGCGTCCGTGGCCAGCAATCGCGACCCCTTGCCTAGGGCAATCGCGCCCCAGGCCTTGCCGATGGCCACGTGGGGTCGCAGCAGGCTGGCGCCGTCCTGGCGTTGCAGGCTGATCAGATGACCACCACTGTCCAGCACCGCCACGGTGAGCGGCGCAGCATTGAGTTCATGGCCCGTGGCCAGGGCGTGTTCGGCAAGGCGGTTGGCGACGGTCAAGGTAAGGGTAGACATCGGCAGATCCTCTTCAGTGAAAAATCGACTCGACAAATAGAACACAAATAAAAATATAATTGTATACAATATAGAAGATTTCGCCCGTAAACGCCATTCTTCGGCAAACGCGAAAAGGGTTTGACCTGACGCCACTGCCGTGAATACACTCGAAAGAAAAGCCACTTGTATACAATTACAAAACACAAAGAGGCACAAAACCATGAGCAAAATGAGAGCAATCGATGCAGCCGTTCTGGTGATGCGCCGCGAAGGTGTGGAAACCGCTTTCGGCATTCCCGGCGCCGCCATCAACCCGCTGTATTCGGCCCTCAAGAAAGTCGGCGGCATTGACCATGTGCTGGCGCGCCACGTGGAAGGCGCCTCGCACATGGCCGAGGGCTACACCCGTACTCGCGCCGGCAACATCGGTGTGTGCATCGGCACGTCGGGCCCTGCGGGCACCGACATGGTCACCGGCCTGTACAGCGCCTCGGCCGACTCCATCCCCATCCTGTGCATCACCGGCCAGGCACCCCGCGCCCGGTTGCACAAGGAAGACTTCCAGGCCGTGGACATCACCAGCATCGTCAAGCCGGTGACCAAGTGGGCGACCACCGTGCTGGAGCCGGGCCAGGTACCCTACGCCTTCCAGAAAGCCTTCTTCGAAATGCGCTCCGGGCGCCCCGGCCCCGTGCTGATCGACCTGCCGTTCGACGTGCAGATGGCCGAGATCGAATTCGATATCGATGCCTACGAACCGCTGCCCGTGCACCGCCCGGCCGCCAGCCGCACCCAGATCGAAAAGGCCCTGGCCATGCTCGACCAGGCCGAGCGCCCGCTGCTGGTGAGTGGTGGCGGTGTGATCAACGCCGACGCCAGCGCCAAACTGGTGGAGTTCGCCGAGCTGACCGGCATTCCGGTCATCCCCACACTGATGGGCTGGGGCACCATCCCCGACGACCACCCGCAGATGGTCGGCATGGTCGGCCTGCAAACCTCGCACCGCTACGGCAACGCCACCCTGCTCAAGTCCGACCTGGTACTGGGCATCGGCAACCGCTGGGCCAACCGCCACACCGGTTCGGTGGAGGTGTACACCGAGGGCCGGCGCTTTATTCATGTGGATATCGAACCCACCCAGATCGGCCGGGTGTTCACCCCCGACCTGGGCATCGTCTCCGATGCCGGCAGCGCCCTGGATCGCTTCCTGGAAGTGGCCCGCGAATGGAAAGCCGGCGGCCGCCTCAAGGACCGCAGCGCCTGGCTCGCCGACTGCCAGCAGCGCAAGGCCAGCCTGCAACGCAAGACCCACTTCGACAATGTGCCGGTCAAGCCCCAGCGCGTGTATGAAGAAATGAACCAGGTGTTCGGGCAGGACACCTGCTACGTCAGCACCATCGGCCTGTCGCAGATCGCCGGGGCGCAGTTCCTGCACGTGTACAAGCCGCGCCACTGGATCAACTGCGGCCAGGCCGGCCCCTTGGGCTGGACCATCCCGGCGGCGCTGGGCGTGGTCAAGGCCGACCCGGCGCGCAAGGTGGTGGCCCTCTCGGGCGACTACGACTTCCAGTTCATGATCGAAGAACTGGCCGTGGGCGCGCAGTTCCACCTGCCCTACATCCACGTGGTGGTGAACAACTCCTACCTGGGGCTGATCCGCCAGGCCCAGCGCGGCTTCGACATGGACTACTGCGTGCAGTTGGCCTTCGAGAACCTCAACGCCCCCGAGCTCAACGGCTACGGCGTGGACCATGTGGCCGTGGCCGAGGGCCTGGGTTGCAAGGCGCTGCGGGTGTTCGAACCCGCGCAGATCCAGCAGGCTTTGCGCAAGGCCCAGGCACTGATCGAGGAATTCAAGGTGCCAGTGGTGGTGGAAGTGATCCTGGAGCGGGTGACCAACATTTCCATGGGCACCGAGATCAACGCCATCAACGAATTCGAAGACCTGGCCCTGGTGGGCAACGACGCCCCGACCGCCATCGCCCTGCTCGACTGACCAATCAAGGAGGCTTGTATGCCACGTTTCGCCGCCAACCTGTCGATGCTGTTCACCGAGCAGGACTTCCTCGCCCGCTTCAAGGCTGCCGCCGACGCCGGCTTCGAGGGTGTCGAGTACCTGTTCCCGTACGATTTCACTTCAGCCGAGCTCAAGGCGCAGTTGCAGGCCCATGGGCTGACCCAGGTGCTGTTCAACCTGCCAGCCGGTGACTGGGCCCAGGGCGAGCGCGGTATCGCCTGCCACCCGGACCGGGTCGAGGAATTCCGCGCCGGGGTCGACCTGGCGATCGCCTACGCCCAGGTACTGGGCAACACCCAGGTCAACTGCCTGGCCGGTATCCGCCCCCAGGGCGTGGCCTGCGCCACGGTGGAAACCACCTTCGTCAGCAACCTGCGCTACGCCGCCGACAGGCTGCAAGCGGCCGGCATCCGCCTGGTGATGGAGATGATCAACACCCGCGACATCCCCGGGTTCTACCTGACCACTACCGATCAGGCGCTGGATATCCAGGCCAAAGTGGGCAGCGACAACCTGGCGTTGCAGTACGACATCTACCACATGCAGATCATGGAGGGTGACCTGGCCCCCACCCTGTCCGCGCACCTGGGCAAGATCAACCACGTGCAACTGGCCGACAACCCGGGGCGCCACGAGCCGGGCACGGGCGAGATCAATTACCGGTTCCTGTTCGAGCACCTGGACACCCTTGGCTACCAGGGCTGGGTGGGCTGTGAATACAAACCGCTGACCACGACCGAGGCCGGCCTGGGCTGGCTCAAGACCCACAACGCCATCTAACCCACCGCATGCCCGGACACAAGGCAGCGGCTGTCCGCGCCCTTACCCCGGCCCTGCGGACATTCATCATCCAACAATAAGGGACCACTACCATGGCAAAAATCGGATTCATCGGCACCGGCATCATGGGCCACCCCATGGCGCAGAACCTGCAGAAAGCCGGCCACCAACTGTTCCTGTCCTCGCACCACGACGCGGCCCCCGCCGACCTGGTAAGCGCCGGCGCGCTGGCCCTGGCCAACCCGCGCGACGTGGCGCAGGAAGCCGAGTTCATCATCATCATGGTGCCTGACACCCCGCAAGTCGAAGACGTACTGTTCCGTGAGCACGGCATCGCCGAAGGCCTGGGCAAGGGCAAGGTGGTGATCGACATGAGTTCCATCTCGCCGTCCGCCACCAAGGCCTTTGCCGCCAAGGTGAACGAGCGCGGCGCCCAGTACCTGGACGCACCGGTGTCGGGCGGCGAGGTGGGTGCCAAGGCCGCGACCTTGAGCATCATGGTGGGCGGTGACCAGGATGCCTTCGACCGCGCCCTGCCACTGTTCCAGAGCATGGGCAAGAACATCACCCGGGTAGGCGGCAACGGCGATGGCCAGACCGCCAAGGTGGCCAACCAGATCATCGTCGCCCTGAACATTCAGGCAGTGGCCGAAGCGTTGCTGTTCGCGGCGAAAAACGGCGCCGACCCGGCCAAGGTGCGCGAAGCGCTGATGGGGGGGTTTGCCTCGTCGAAGATTCTGGAAGTGCACGGCGAGCGCATGATCAAGGGCACCTTCGACCCGGGCTTCCGCATCAGCCTGCACCAGAAGGACCTCAACCTGGCCCTGCAGGGCGCGCGCGAACTGGGCGTGAACCTGCCCAACACCGCCAACGCCCAACAGGTATTCAGCACCTGCGCGGCCCTGGGCGGCAGCGGCTGGGACCACTCGGCGCTGATCAAGGGCCTGGAACACATGGCCAACTTCAGCATTCGCGATAACTGATCGCCCCTGCACCACCGTCCCTGTAGCAGCGGACCTGGCCGCGTCCTCGGTACACGCGGCGTGCCCGGGCCGCGTGCTACAAGCCGGCGGCACGTATAACACCACAACGATAACAACGACCGTGCCCAAGCCCTTCTGCCCCGACTGGGCCACCGCCCTGCTCAACGGCTTCAGCCAGGTGCTGCTGCAACGCCACCCGCTCTGCGGCCTGTGTTGCCTGCTGGCCATCCTGCTGTGCGCCCCCCAATCACTCGGTGGCGCGCTGCTGGGCGCCGCCACCGGCCTGCTTACGGCCCAACGCCGCGGCTACCCGCGCGAACACCGCCAGGCAGGCCTGTTCAGCTACAACGGTGTGCTCATTGGCCTGCTGTTCAGCCACTGGCTGCCATTGAACCTGACTCTGCCTTTGCTGATCATCGCCGCCAGCGGCCTGAGCAGCCTGCTGGTAGCGCGCTGGCTGGCGGTCTGCGCGCGGCCGACGTGCCTGCCAGCGTACACGGCCCCCTTCGTCCTCGCCGGCTGGGCCCTGGCCTGGGCCGTGGTGCCGGGCCGGGACACGGCGCAGGTTTTTGCCGTCAGCGACCTGCTTACCGGCCTGGGCCAGGTGTTCGTGCTCGCCAGCCCGATGGCCGGCGCCCTGGTGTTGCTGGGCCTGTGGCTGGCCGACCGACGCGCCGCTTGCTGGGCCCTGGCTGCGTCTGCCGCGGGGCTGGGGTTCGCCTGGCTGCAGAACGAACCGCCGCTGCCTGGGCTGTACGGCGTCAATCCCGCCCTGGCCGCCGTGGCCTTCAGTACCCGACCCCGGTACGCCGTGGTCGCCGTGGTACTGACATTACTGCTGCAACCCGGCTTCGCCAGCCTGCCAGTGCCGGCGCTGACCGCACCGTTTGTCCTCGCCTGCTGGCTGGTGAAGGCCAGCGCTCGCTTGCTGCAGGGCGAACCGGCCTTGCACAGGCCAAGGTAAACCCCCTAGGCTCTGTCCATCTTCTGGACCCGAGCCCTTATGGAAAACCCACGTACCCTGCGCGAAAAGCTCTACACCGTTATCTTCGAAAGCGACACCCGCGCCGGCCGACGCTTCGACACCACCGTGCTGCTGATCATCCTTGCCAGCCTGGTGCTGGTGGTGATCGACAGCATCGAGAGCGTGCACCGCCAATACGCCGACCTGTTCGCCTACATCGAATGGGGCCTGACCACGATATTCGCCGTGGAGTACCTGCTGCGGCTGTACTGCTCCCCCAAGCCGGTGCGTTACGCGTTCAGCTTCTATGGCCTGGTGGACCTGCTGGCGATCGTGCCGGGCATTCTCGCCATCTACTACAGCGACGCCCAATACCTGATGATCGTGCGGGTGATACGCATGCTGCGTATCTTCCGGGTGCTGAAGCTGCGCCCCTACCTGAGCCAGGCCAATTACCTGTTGTCGGCGCTACGCGGCAGCCGGCAGAAAATCATCGTGTTCCTGCTCACCGTGTCCACCCTGGTGACGGTGTTCGGCACGCTGATGTACGTGATCGAAGGCCCGGAAAACGGCTTCACCAGCATTCCCATGGGTATCTACTGGGCCATCGTCACCCTGACCACCGTGGGCTTCGGCGACATCGTGCCCAAGACCCCGGTGGGCCAGATCGTTTCCGCGCTGGTGATGATCACTGGCTACTCGATCATCGCCGTGCCCACGGGCATTTTCACTGCTGAACTGGCCAATGCCATGCGGGGCGAGCGCCAGCAGCGCCCCTGCCCGGTGTGCGCCAAGGCCGACCATGACAGCGAGGCCGCGTTCTGTTCGCGCTGTGGCAACGCCTTGTTCCGGAAAAGAGAATAAGCACTCCACTTTTAGATCTTTCGGGGCGCCTGACGGCCCGGCTATAGTTGCTGGCCAAATGCTTTCAATGACAACAACAGGACATCTGCCATGCATAAATTCTTGAGCGCTTCGCTGCTCGCCGCCGGCCTGGGGCTGGCCGGCCTGGCCCAGGCGGCGCCGCCGCTGCTGAACGCTTCCTACGACGTGATGCGCGACTTCTACAAGGACTACAACGCTGCGTTCCAGAAACACTGGCAGGCCGAGCACGCCGACGACAAGGTCACCGTGCAGATGTCCTTCGGCGGTTCCAGCAAACAGGCGCGCGCGGTGATCGACGGCCTGCCCGCCGACGTCATCACCATGAACATGGCCACCGACATCAATGCCCTGGCCGATAATGGCAAGCTGGTGCCCGATAACTGGGTGACACGCCTGCCCAATGACAGCGCGCCCTTTACCTCGGCCACGGTGTTCATCGTGCGCAAGGGCAACCCCAAGGGTTTGAAGGACTGGAACGACCTGGTCAAGGACGGCGTGCAGGTGATCGTGCCCAACCCCAAGACCAGCGGCAACGGCCGCTACACCTACCTGTCAGCCTGGGGCTATGCGCTGAAGAACGGCGGTGACGAGAACAAGGCCAAGGCGTTCGTCGGCCAGCTGTTCAAGCACGTGCCGGTGCTGGACACCGGTGGCCGCGGCGCCACCACCACCTTCATGACCAACCAGATCGGCGACGTACTGGTGACCTTCGAGAACGAAGCGGAAATGATTGCCCGCGAATTTGGCCGCGACAAGTTCGAGGTGATCTACCCCAGCGTCTCTGCCGAAGCTGAACCGCCGGTGGCGGTGGTCGACAAGGTGGTGGACAAGAAAGGCAGCCGAGCCCTGGCTGAGGAGTACTTGAAATACCTGTGGTCGCCGGAAGGCCAGGACATTGCTGCGCAGAACTACCTGCGCCCGCGTGACCCGGCGGTGCTGGCCAAATACCAGGACCGCTTTCCCAAGGTCGACTTCCTGTCAGTGGAAAAAACCTTCGGCGACTGGCGTACCGTGCAGAAAACCCACTTTGCCGATGGCGGGGTGTTTGATCAGATCTACAGCCCGCAATAACCTGGCTTGAGAGTCGTGTCGCGCTTTTCCCGCGCTTCGCCGGGTCCCACAGGGTAAACGAACCCTGCGGGAACGGCGCGACACGCCTCCTACATCGGCGGCTTCAAGCCATTCTCACCCGCAGAAATAGCCTTGGCGGTGTAGCTGCCATCCGCCGCCTTCTGCGCGAACAGCACCACCTTCACCCCCGGCTTCAGCAAGCTGCGATCGGCCGGCACCAGGTTCACCACCGGCACGTCCTCCGGCACCAGGATCTTCTGCTCGCCGCCCTTGTATTTCACCGTGATGGTGCGCCCGTTCGCCACCACCAGGTCGCCGACACTGCCGTTGGTCATGCTGCTGTTGCTGGCCAGGTCGAAGGCGCGGTGGCCATCACCGGTGCCGGCCATGGATGGCGGGAACACATGCACTTCCAGGGCCTTGAGGGTGCCGTCAGCCTGAGGCACGGCCGCCGAGCCGATGTAGCTGCCCGGCTTGATGTCAGCGATGTTGGCCAAGGTCACGCCGCGCACCTGGGTGTCGGCAGTCAGGTGTACCACCACATCTTCGCCACGGTTGGTCTTGACCTGCAGGTCGTCGCCGTTGACCGCCGTGATGGCCCCGCGCACGCCCGAAGGTGGTGCGTCGGCGGCCTGCAGGCCGGCGCTGGCGAACACCGCCAGGGCCAGGGTGGAAGCGCAGAACAGACGTTTCATGGACATCACAGACACTCCTCGGATGAGCGGGCCAGCACGCGGATAGTTAGCCAGCGATCTATCCGGACTTTACCACTCCTTCACGGGGAAGGGTCACGCTGCGGCGCGTTCTTCATTCAGCAACGTGACGCCGCCATCGACGATGACTTCCAGGTTGTGGTCTCGGCCCCAGCGGAACAACTGCGCCAGCAGCAGCGAGTTGATTTCGCCGAACAGGTACAGGGTGTCCACCGGCTGCTCCAGCACCCAGCGGCCCAGGGCGGTGGCTTCCAGCGAGTCCTGGAAGTCGTAGGTGAATTCGGGTTCGCTGAAGCGTGGCTTCACGTCGATGACCGCGCTGGGTTGCGCGCTGGCCTGGCCGCTGCCGACCCGCACATGGGCCAAGGGCAACCGCCCTACGCGCCAGTCACGCAGCAACTGGGTGAGGCGCACCTTGGCGCGCTGGGCCTTCATGTCCAGGCGGCCTTCGCTGGGCACTTCCAGGCGCTGGTTGAAGATCAGCCACAGGGCTTGGCGGCGCGGGGTCTTGAGCAGGATCTCAGCCTTGACCTTGGCGGCCCGCAGCGACAGCGCCAACACCAGCAGCAAGGCAGTGGCCACCCAGCGCAGGCTGCCCTCGCCCGCCACCTGCACCACCAGCGCGAGTGCCACGCAGCCCAGCCACAGGTAATCGGCGCGCTTCCACGCCACCTCGCCCCAGCGGCCCAGGGAAATGCACAACCAGCAGAACAGGCAATACAGGAAGAGCGCCGCCACGGCCAGCCAGCGCAGGTCATGGGCCAGGGCGAACAGGTCGAACGCAGGGCTCAGCCAGGCGCTGACCACCCCCAGCAGCACCAGTGAAATCAGCGTGGGTAGGAGGTAGGGTTTGTTGAAAAATTGCTTCATGGGTATCAGCCGAAAAGTCCAGGGGCGTGCTGGCGTATCGGCTGAAGTGGTTGATTCTTTATGGAAAATTGGCGTTCACAGGTAAAAGACCGGGGTGCCCGGCACCCGGCCAGGCCCGCTGCCAAAGGCTGTAGCAGCGGACCTGGCCGCGTCTAGGGCGCCGCACAATCACTGGCTATGCAAGCGCCCCAACCCCGGCGGCACGCCACCGGTGTCGGTGCTCTGCCACGGCCCGCTCAGGCTGGTGGCCCAGGTCCAGCTGCCGTCCCAGCGGTAGTAGGTGCGCTGGCGGTAATAGGTGTCCGCCTGCCCTTCCAGCACATACACACCCAATTTCGGGTCCCAGTGGCTGGCACCGCCCGGCGGCGGGGCGAAGCTGGCCGAGGTGCGCGGCATGGGTTTGCTCGCCGGGGCGCCCGGGGTCACCGGTAGCGGCTTGCCGGGGCTTGGCGGTGCGGTCTGGGGCAGCGACGGGATGGTCGGTGCCGTGGGCTGTGGCTGCGGGTGGTGCACCGCGCAGGCACTGAGGCCCAGCACCAGGCTTAACAGGGAAACACGGGCAATGGCGTGCATGATCAGAGATCCGGGCTGTCGATGGTCAGGTTTTGCGGCGCGCTGGTGCTGCTGGCCAGGGGCTGGCTGCGGCCGACCCATTCGCCCTTGGTCGGCTGGCCGGCACGGGACACGCGCGCCACCAGTTGGACCTCGGGGAAGTTGGACAGTTTCAGCTGCGGCATCATCGCATCGCTATCGCTGAGCTCGACACTGGCGGGCAGGTCCGCCACGGTCAGGCGCTTGACCGCCAAAGGCATGGGCGGCCCGGACGAGGCGCGGGCAAACACGAACACGCTGTCACCCGGCTGCACCTTGGCCTTGAGCCCAGCCGTTAGGTCGACGTTGACCTTGAGCAGTGCCGCGCCTTTCGCCACAGGGGCAGCGGCAGGACTGCCGCCACTGGCGGTGATGCGCTCGGCCGCGCGCTGGATACCACCTTGCAGGGCCGCCCGGGACGGGTCGTCGGCCGGCAGCAAGGCCAGCAGGCGTTGCCAGTAGTCCACCGCTTCCTGGTAGCGCTGGCCCTCGAACGCGGCGATACCGCGCAAGCCCAGGCTGGTCACTTCCTTGGGGTCGGCCTTGAGGGCTTCATCGGTGAGGGCCTGGATCTCGGGCGACCACTGCTTGTCGCTGGCGAAATACTCGGCCTGGGCCAGTTGCCCCAGCAGCTCCGGCTGGCGCCCGGCCACGGCCAGGGTACGCTGGAAAATGCGCGCGGCGTCGGCCGGGCGGTTCTGCGACATGTAGGTACGGCCGAGGAAGAACAGGCCCTCGGCGGAGTCTGGCTGGGCAGCCACGGCGCGTTCCAGGCGGCTGGTCATCTCGGCCATGGAAGCGGGCGGCGTGGCGAATTCACGGGTCAGCTCGACCTTGTCGCTGGCACCGAAATGCAGGTACAGGCCCAGGGCCGCCACGGGCACCAGCACGGCCGCCAGCAACGGCAATGGCCGGCCCAGGCGTGCCACCCGGCCCTGGTCGGCACCTTCGGTGTCAGCCAGCAGTTCGCGGCCAGCCTCGGCGCGGCCCGCCTCCAGTTGTTCGGCGCTGAGCACGCCCTCTTCCCGCTGCGCAGCCAATTCGGCAATGCGCTCCTGGTACAGGGCCACGTTCAGGGCGGTGCGGTCTTCTTCCTGTTGGGCACGACGGCCGCGCACCACAGGTATCAGCAAAAAGCCCAGGGCAACCAGCAACAGCAGCCCTACGGCGAGCCAGAAATCAATCATGGGTGGTCTTTATCCAGCAGGGTAGTGAGGCGCGCGCGCTCGTCGGGGGACAGGGCAGGTTCAGCCGCAAGGCTGGTGTGCTTGCGGCGGCGCACGATCAGCAAGATCACGCCCACACCGCCCACCAGCAACACGCCGGGGCCGAACCACAGCAGCCAGGTACGGGCGGTCAGCGCGGGCTTGTAGCGCACGAACTCGCCATAACGGTCGACCATGAACTCGACGATCTGCGGGTTGGTCTTGCCTTCACCGAGCATGCGGAAAATTTCCCGGCGAAGGTCAGCGGCAATCGGCGCATTGGAGTCAGCGATGTCCTGGTTCTGGCACTTGGGGCACCGCAGTTCCTGGGTCAGTTCGCGGTAACGGTCGCGCTCGGCGTCGTTGGCGAACTGGTAGGTGTCAATGGCCGCCTGGGCCACGCCGGCCAGGCCCAGGGCCAAGCCGGCGGCTGCCAGCCAGCGCTTCATGGCCGGGCCTCGTCGACCAGGCCCTGGTACTGGCTGGCCAGTTGCTCGCGCCACACCGTGTCGTCGATCACGCCCACATGCTTGTAGCGGATCACACCCTTGGCATCGATCAGGAAGGTTTCCGGCGCGCCGTACACGCCCAGGTTCAGACCCAGGCCGCCCTGCTCGTCATTGATGTTGAGCTGGTAGGGGTTGTGGAAGTCCTGCAGCCACTTCAGCGCGGCGCCGTTGTCATCCTTGTAGTTGACCCCGTAGATCACCACGCCCTGCTGGGCCAGCCGGGTCAGCACCGGGTGCTCGACCCGGCAGGAAATGCACCAGGTGCCCCACACGTTGACCAACGCCGGCTTGCCCTTGAGGTCAGCCTCGGTGAGGGTCTTGCCATCCTGGACCGAGGGCAGCGAGAACGCCGGGAATGGCTTGCCGATCATCGCCGAGGGCAGCTCGGACGGATCGAGGTACAAGCCGCGGTAGAGGAACACCGCCACTACCAGAAACAGTGCCAAAGGCACCAACAACATCCAGCGCTTCATGCCGCTGCTCCATCCAGACCCAACACATCGCGCACCTTGGCGCGCACCTTGACCCGATAGCGCCGGTCGGTCGCCGCCAGGGCGCCGCCCAAGGCGGTCAACAGGCCGCCGAACCAGATCCAGCGCACGAACGGCTTGACGTGCACCCGAACCGCCCAGGCACCGTTTTCCAGCGGCTCACCCAGCGCCACATACAGGTCGCGGGTGAAACCGGCGTCGATGCCCGCTTCCGTCATCATCGACTGCTGCACGGTATACAGGCGTTTTTCCGGGTACAGCACGGTCACGTCACGGCCGTCCTTGCTGACACGCACGGTGCCGCGGTCGGAGGTGAAGTTCGGGCCGCGGTAGTGCTGCGCCCCGTCGAAAATGAAGTGGTAACCGGCCAGGTCCACCGCTTCGCCCGGCGCCATACGCAGGTCGCGCTGGGCACTGTGGCTGCTGGACAGCACCACGCCCAGGGCGCATACCGCCATGCCCAGGTGGGCCACGTGCATGCCCCAGTAGCTGCGGGTCAGGCCTCGTGCCCCTTTCATCAGGCCTTTGTGGCGGGTCTTGTCGAACAGGTCGCGCACACCGGCCAGCAGCACCCAGGCCGCGAGGGCGAACACCGTAAGAATGGCCCAGTCGACATTATCCACCAGCAGCCCGCCAATGGGCGCCAGCACCACGGCGCCGATCAGCACCGGGGTGAGCATGCCGCGCAACCACTGCAGCGGCGTGTCTTTCCAGCGCACCAGCACGCCTACCGCCATCACCACCATGAGGATGCCCATCAGTGGCACGAACAGCGCGTTGAAGTACGGCGGGCCTACGGATAGCTTGGCGCCGCTGAGGGCGTCCAGCACCAGTGGGTACAGGGTGCCCAGCAAAATCATCGAAGCAGCCACCACCAGCACCAGGTTATTGCCCAGCAGCAGGGTTTCGCGCGACCACAGGCCGAAACCCACGTGGCTCTTGACCACGGGGGCGCGCACGGCGAACAGGGTCAGCGAGCCGCCCACCACACACAGCAGGAAGATCAGGATGAACACCCCGCGCGCCGGGTCGGAGGCGAAGGCGTGCACCGAGGTCAGCACGCCGGAGCGCACCAGGAAGGTACCCAGCAGGCTCAGGGAGAACGCAGCGATGGCCAGCAACACGGTCCAGCTCTTGAACACGCCCCGTTTTTCGGTGACGGCCAGGGAATGGATCAGCGCGGTGCCCACCAGCCACGGCATGAAGGACGCGTTTTCCACCGGGTCCCAGAACCACCAGCCCCCCCAGCCCAGTTCGTAGTAAGCCCACCATGAGCCCAGGGTGATACCGAAACCCAGGAAGCTCCAGGCAACGATGGTCCAGGGCCGCGACCAGCGCGCCCAGGCGGCGTCCAGCCGGCCACCCAGCAGGGCGGCGATGGCGAAGGCGAAGGCGACCGAAAAGCCCACATATCCCATGTACAGCATCGGCGGGTGGATGATCAGCCCCGGGTCCTGCAACAGCGGGTTGAGGTCCGCGCCGTTGGCCGGCACTTGCGGCAAGATACGGGCGAAGGGGTTGGAGGTCAGGATCAGAAACAGCAGGAAGCCAGTGCTGATCATGCCCATCACCGCCAGCACCCGGGCCAGCATCACCTGTGGCAGTTGCCGGGAAAATACCGATACCGCGAAGGTCCAGCCCCCCAGGATCAGCGCCCATAGCAGCAGCGAGCCCTCATGGGCGCCCCACACCGCACTGAACTTGTAGTACCAGGGCAAGGCACTGTTGGAGTTGTTGGCCACGTAGCCGACGGAGAAGTCGTCGGTCATGAAGCTGTAGGTCAGGCTGCCAAACGCGAACAGCAGGAAGGCGAATTGCCCCCAGGCCGCGGGCTGGGCCAGGCCCATCCATTGCCGGTCGCCGCGCCAGGCGCCGAACAGCGGGACAGTGGCCTGCACCAGGGCAAAGCACAGGGCCAGGATCATGGCCAAATGGCCGAGTTCGGGAATCATGGTTTCAACCTTCCTTGACGGGCACAGGTGCGGCGCCGGGCGCGGACTGGCCGCTGTCCTTCAGGGCCTTGGTCACCTCGGGCGGCATGTATTTCTCGTCGTGCTTGGCCAGGATCTGGTCAGCCACCACCACGCCATCGGCGTTGAGCTTGCCCAGGGCGACGATACCCTGGCCCTCGCGGAACAGGTCCGGCAGGATGCCGCGGTAGGTGATGGTGACGTTGCTGTTGAAGTCGGTGACCACGAAACGCACGTCCAGCGAGTCGGCCGAGCGCACCAGGGAGCCCTTCTCCACCATGCCGCCGGCACGGATTCGCGTGCCGGCCGGCGCTTCGCCGTTGGCGATCTGCGTCGGGGTGTAGAACAGGTTGATGTTTTCCTGCAGCGCGCTCAGCGCCAGGCCCACGGCCACGCCCAGGCCGGCCACCAGGCCAACGATGATCAACAGACGTTTCTTGCGCAGCGGATTCACTTGCCTTTCTCCCGGCGCAGACGGCGCGCCTCTTCCTGCAAATAGCGCCGACGGGCCAGCAGCGGCGCGGCGATATTGTTCACCAGCACCACCAGGCAGATGCCGTAGGCCGACCAGACGTAGGCGCCATGATGGCCCATGGCGAGAAAATCACCGAATGAAGCGAAATTCATGCACCGGCCTCCAGACCCAGAGCCTGGGCCACTTCGGCCTTGGCCCAACTGCTGCGGGCTTCACGCTTGAGCACTTCCAGGCGCATGCGCATGAGCAGCACGGCACCGAAGAAGCAATAGAAACCCAGCGCCGTGAACAACAGCGGCAACCACATTTCGGCCGGCATGGCCGGTTTTTCCGTGAGGCTGAAGGTGGCGCCCTGATGCAGGGTGCTCCACCATTGCACCGAATACTTGATGATCGGAATATTCACCACGCCCACCAGCGCCAGCACCGCACAGGCCTTGGCGGCGCTGTCGCGGTGGGTGATGGCGTGGCCCAGGGCAATCAGCCCCAGGTAGAGGAACAGCAGAATCAGCATCGAGGTGAGGCGTGCATCCCACACCCAGAACGTACCCCAGGTGGGCTTGCCCCAGATGGACCCGGTGAGCAGCGCCAGGGCCGTCATCCAGGCCCCGATGCGCGCGCCGCACTGCAAGGCGATGTCGGCGATCTTCATTTTCCATACCAGGCCCACCAGCCCGGCGATGGCGATCATCACGTAACACGACTGGGCCAGCATGGCCGCCGGCACGTGGATATAGATGATGCGGAAGCTGTTGCCCTGCTGGTAGTCCGGTGGCGCGAAGGCCAGCCCCCAGACCACGCCAATGCTCAGCAATAGCGCCGCGGCGATACTGAGCCAGGGCAACAGCCGGCCGCTGATGCCGTAGAACCATTTCGGCGAGCCGAGCTTGTGAAACCACGTCCAACTGATCACGCTGCTATTCATCACGGTACATCCTGAATCATCGCCAGCCCTCATGGGGGCTGGCCTCATTATTCGCCGACGCTGATCTTGAGGCCAGCGGCTATCGCAAAGGGTGTCAGGGTCACCGCGAGGGCGGTCAGGCTACCCAGCCACAACAGGTAGCCGGCGCTCGGCATGCCTTGCAGGGCGGCCTGCAGCGCGCCGCTGCCGAGAATCAACACCGGTATGTACAGCGGCAGAATCACCAGCGCCAGCAACAGGCCGCCGCGCTTGAGCCCCACGGTCAGGGCCGCGCCCACTGCGCCCAGCAGGCTGAGCACTGGGGTGCCCAGCAGCAGCGAGGCCAGCAGCACCGGCAGGCAGGCCAGCGGCAAGCCCAGCATCAGTGCCAGCAAAGGCGACAGCAAGACCAGCGACAGGCCGGAAAATGACCAGTGCGCCAGTACCTTGGCCAGCACCAGCAAGGGCAACGGGTGCGGGGACAGCACCCACTGTTCCAGGGAGCCGTCTTCGAAATCGCTGCGAAACAGGCCATCGAGCGAAAGCAGCACCGACAACAGCGCCGCCACCCACACCAGGCCCGGCGACAAGGTACGCAGCAACTGTGCCTCGGGCCCGACGGCCAGGGGGAACAGGGCGATCACTATGGCAAAGAATACCAGTGGATTGGCCAGTTCGGCGGGCCGGCGCACCAACAACCGCGCTTCACGCTTGATCAGGGTAATGAACACGCCGCTCATGCTGCCCACCGCGCCAGGTCCAGCTCACGGTAACCGGACGGCATCGTGGCCAGGCTGTGGTGGGTGGTGAGCACCACCATGCCGCCGTTCTCGCAGTGCGCGGCCAGGTGGCCTTCCAGTTGCGCCACCCCGTGCTTGTCCAGGGCGGTGAAAGGTTCATCCAGAATCCACAAGGGCGCCGGCGCCGGCAGGTACAACCGCGCCAGGGCCACGCGGCGCTGCTGGCCGGCCGACAAGGTATGGCAGGGGACGTCTTCGAAGCCGTGCAGGCCCACGGCGGCCAGTGCCTGCCAGATTGCCTCGCGCGAAGCCGGCTGGTGCAAGGCGCACAGCCAGGTCAGGTTTTCCTCGGCGCTGAGCACATCCTTGATACCGGCCGCGTGGCCGATCCACAGCAGCATCCGCGCCAGCGCCGCGCCCTGCCCTGCCAGCGGCTGGCCGCCCAGCAATACCTGGCCGGCAGTGGGCTGCATCAACCCGGCCAGCAGGCGCAGCAGGCTGGTCTTGCCACTGCCATTGGGGCCACTGACCTGCAGCATGTCGCCGGGGCGCACGCTCAGGTCAAGCTGCTCGAACAGCATCCGCCAGTCACGCTCGCACGCCAGCGCCTGGGCTTGGAGATGAGGAGTCAATCGAAGGCCTTAATCATTCGGATGAAGGGTAGCGACGACGGCTCAAGTCGACGCCCGGTTTGCCGTTATGCTGGCAATGGCGTACGTCTTGCAGCGGTTGCAGGGCTGCCCACTCTGTATACAAGGTTTGGTAAAGTTGGTGCGGCATTATACATACCGACTCCCGTTGCCAGCATGGCAATTTCCACAGGCCCGTTCATGACCCCTGACATCACCAGCGTCTCTTCCCAGCAACCCCTGCCGGCAGCATTGCGTCCGGTGGTGAGCGGTGTGGACACGCTCAAGCTGCTGACCTCGCTGGAAGGGCTGCTCAACGTGGGCGACAGCGCCACGGGGCAAGTGCTATCGAGCAAGGCCGGCGGTGTTGGCCAGCCGTTCCAGGTGGTGCTGGCGCTGACGACCGCCAGCGGTGAACAGGCCACCGTGGTGGCCAGCAGCAAGCAGGCCTTGCCTCAGGGCACCCAGGTGACGCTGACGCAGCTGCCCTCCGGCACACTGGGCATCGTGGTGCAACAGAGCAAAAGCACGGCCCTCGCTCCCTTGACCCAACTGGACACCCGCCAATTGCCGGTGGGTACGCTGGTGCAAGGCAAGGTGCTGAGCAGCGAAGCGGTTCCCCAGGGCGGCAGTTACCGTTCGCTGGTTGCCCTGCTGAACACGCCGCTCGCCGGCAGCACCCTGGCGCTTGACAGCCCAGGCCCGCTGCGCGTCGGCAGCCTGCTGAGCGCCCAGGTGCAGGGTGCGGGGAACCTCAGCTTCGTGCCCTTGAGTGGCCGCCTTGAGCAGTTGGCGGTGCACCAGCAATTGCAAAGCCAGCAAAGCCGCCAGGGATCGCTGGAAGGTTTGCTGGCCGCGTTGCAGACCCTGGGCGACAGCAGCGAGGTGGCTGACGACCTGCGCACCAGCGCCAACCGCTTGCTGGGCAGCCTGCCGGACATCCGCCAACTGACCGACGCCCGCGGCGTGGCCCAGGCACTGAACGCCAGCGGTCTGTTTCTGGAAGCGCAGTTGCTCACCCCCCAGGCGGGCGCCCTGCCCGATGACTTGAAAAGCAGCCTGCTGCGCCTGGTGGCGCAGATTCTCCCCAACCTGCCCGGCAGCGCCCCGTTCAACCCTGCCGAGGCTGCCAAGGCATTGGCCAACGCCCTGCCCGGCTATGTGCGCAGTGCATTGGGCACCTTGGGCCAGGTGGGTGAGAAACCGGCGACCAACAGCTTTCCGCTGCCCTCACGCCTGCTGGGCGGACTGGACGGTGACAACGACCTGCAGCAGCTGCTGCGGCTGGCCTCGGCGGCCGTCTCACGGTTGCAGAGCCATCAGCTGTCGAGCCTGGAGCAAAGCGGCATGAGTGAGGACGGCAAGATCCTCACCACCTGGCAGCTGGAAATCCCCATGCGAAACCAGCAGGACATCGTGCCCTTGCAGGTGCGAGTCCAGCGTGAAGATGAACCCCAGCAACAGCAACAGCATCCGCCACAGCCGACTGCGGAGCAACGGGCCCCGCTCTGGCGGGTCGAACTGGCGTTTGATCTTGACCCGCTGGGCCCGCTGCAGATTCAGGCACAACTGCTGCGCGGAAGCCTCAGCGGCCAGTTGTGGGCCGAATGGCCGCAGACCGCGCGGCTGATCGACAGCCAACTGGACAGCCTGCGCCAGCGCCTGCTGGCCCAAGGGCTGGAAGTGACCGAGCTGCACTGCAATCAGGGTACACCGCCGCAAGGACCACGCACGCACCTGGAACAACGCTGGGTGGATGAAACCGCATGACCGACAACGCCCCCCGCCAAGCCATTGCCCTGACCTACGACGGCCAACAGGCCCCGACCGTGAGTGCCAAGGGTGACGACGAACTGGCCGAAGCCATTCTGGCCATGGCCCGCGAATATGAAGTGCCTATTTACGAGAATGCCGAACTGGTGAAACTGCTGGCGCGGTTGGAATTGGGTGACAGCATTCCGGAGGCGCTGTACCGGACCATTGCCGAAATCATCGCCTTTGCCTGGAATCTGAAAGGCAAATCCCCGCAAGGCTTCGACCCCAGCCCAGCGCCGTTGGAGCGGGACATCACACCTGGCGGCTGACCGGCCATGACGTAGCGGTCACCCAGGACAACGCGGCGCGGCCTTCCCGAGCTTCGCCCGGTCCCACAGCGAAAACTGCACGTCGCATCAAACCCGGTGAGGCAGCCTTCCCCAGCTTCGCCCTGGCCCACAGCGAAACCGCCCGCCGCATCAACCCTGTGGGACCGGGCGACAGCTCGGGAAGCGGGCGCTGCGGTGCGTCAGGGACAACGCGGCGCGGCCTTCCCGAGCTTCGCCCGGTCCCACAGCGAAACCTGCGCGCCGCATCAAACCCGGTAGGGCAGCCTTCCCCCAGCTTCGCCCTGGCCCACAGTGAAACCCGCCCGCCGCATCAACCCTGTGGGACCGGGCGACAGCTCGGGAAGCGGGCGCTGCGGTGCGTCAGGGACAACGCGGCGCGGCCTTCCCGAGCTTCGCCCGGTCCCACAGCGAAAACCGCACGCCGCATCAACCCTGTGGGACAGCCTGGGAAGCGGGCGCTGCGGTGGGTCAGACGTTGAGTAACCGCTCGCGCAATTTGGCGATTTCGTCGCGCATCTGGGCCGCTGCTTCGAACTCCAGGTCGCGAGCCAACTGGTACATCTTCTCTTCCAATTGCCGGATACGCTTGGTGATCTCGCTCGGCGAGCGCAGTTCGTTTTCGTATTTAGCGCTTTCCTCGGCAGCCTTGGCCATGCCTTTGCGCTTCTTGCTGCGCGAGCCCGGCACGGTGGCGCCTTCCATGATGTCGGCGACGTCCTTGAACACCCCCTGCGGGGTAATGCCGTGGGCCTCGTTGAACGCCACCTGTTTCTCGCGGCGCCGCTCGGTCTCGCCAATGGCGCGCTCCATGGAACCGGTCATGCGGTCGGCATACAGAATCGCCCGACCGTTGAGGTTTCGCGCCGCGCGGCCGATGGTCTGGATCAGCGAACGTTCCGAACGCAGGAAGCCTTCCTTGTCAGCATCCAGAATCGTCACCAGCGACACCTCGGGCATGTCCAGGCCCTCACGCAGCAAGTTGATGCCCACCAGCACATCGAAGGTGCCCAGGCGCAAGTCGCGGATGATCTCCACCCGCTCCACGGTGTCGATGTCCGAGTGCAGGTAGCGCACTTTGACGTCGTGATCGGCCAGGTAGTCGGTCAGGTCCTCGGCCATGCGCTTGGTGAGCACCGTGACCAGCACCCGCTCCTCCTTGGCCACCTGTTTGCGGATTTCCGACAACAGGTCATCCACCTGGGTCAGGGCCGGGCGCACTTCCACTTGCGGGTCGACCAGGCCCGTGGGGCGCACCACCTGCTCGATCACCCGGCCAGCATGCTCTTCTTCGTACGGGCCCGGGGTGGCCGAAACGAAGATCGTCTGCGGGCTGACACCCTCCCACTCGTCGAAGCGCATGGGCCGGTTGTCCAGCGCCGAAGGCAGGCGGAACCCGTACTCCACCAGGGTTTCCTTGCGCGAGCGGTCCCCCTTGTACATGGCGCCTACCTGCGGAACGCTGACGTGAGACTCATCGATCACCAACAGCGCGTCGGGCGGCAGGTAGTCGTACAGGGTCGGTGGCGGCGCCCCGGCCGGGCGGCCGGACAGGTAGCGCGAATAGTTTTCGATGCCGTTGCAATAACCCAGCTCCAGGATCATCTCCAGGTCGAACCGGGTACGCTGCTCCAGGCGCTGGGCTTCTACCAGCTTGTCCTTGCTGCGCAGGTAATCCAGGCGCTCCTGCAGTTCCGCCTTGATGCCCTCTATGGCGTCCAGCAGGGTTTCGCGCGGTGTCACGTAGTGGCTCTTGGGGTAGAACGTGAAACGCGGCAGCTTGCGGATCACCTCGCCCGTCAATGGGTCGAAAGCCGACAGGCTCTCCACTTCGTCGTCGAACAGCTCGATGCGGATGGCTTCCAGGTCCGACTCGGCCGGGTACACATCGATCACGTCACCGCGTACCCGGAACGTGGCGCGGGCGAAATCCATCTCGTTGCGGGTGTACTGCAGGTCGGCCAGGCGGCGCAGCAGGGCGCGCTGGTCGAGTTTGTCGCCGCGGTCCACGTGCAGGACCATTTTCAGGTACGTCTCCGGGCTGCCCAGGCCATAGATGCACGACACCGTGGTGACGATGATGGCATCCTTGCGCTCAAGCAACGCCTTGGTGGCTGACAGCCGCATCTGCTCGATGTGGTCGTTGATCGACGCATCCTTCTCGATGAAGGTGTCCGACGACGGCACATAAGCCTCCGGCTGGTAGTAGTCGTAGTAGGAAACGAAGTACTCCACGGCGTTGTTCGGGAAGAATGCCTTGAACTCACCGTACAACTGCGCAGCCAAGGTCTTGTTCGGCGCCAGCACCAGGGTCGGCCGCTGCACCTGGTTGATGACGTTGGCGATGCTGAAGGTCTTGCCCGAGCCAGTCACGCCCAGCAGAGTCTGGTGCGCGAGGCCGGCCTCGATACCTTCGACCATCTGGCGAATGGCTTCCGGCTGGTCGCCGGCGGGCTGGAAACGGGTGACGAGCTGGAACTCGGACATGACGAACCTCTTGGTCATCCGCCGGATGAATCCTGCGGACGTAAACGATCACAGCGCGCAAACACGCCTGTATTTATAGACAGTACTTATACCTGAAGTAGGGCCTGGGCGCGCCGGTTTCAAGACAATGCCTACAAGGTTATTGGACCGCGCCTACTTGAAAATGACTAACGGTCAGAAAAAAAACCGCGTTTCCTCCGGAAAACCTGCCGCAACCTGTCGCACCCCCCAGCAAGGATCTCTATACTGACTCCCCGTTTGTGCACCGCTCTAGTGCATGTCTGGAGCAGTGCACCCCCCCTCACTCTCCAATCAGAGCTACGGTAAAAATGAGCCTGTTTTCCGCTGTCGAATTGGCACCCCGCGATCCTATCCTGGGCCTCAACGAAGCCTTCAACGCTGACACCCGCACTGACAAGATCAACCTGGGCGTAGGCGTTTACAGCAACGAAGAGGGGCGAATTCCCCTGCTGCGCGCTGTCGTCGAGGCCGAGACCGCCCGCGTTGCCCAGCACGCAGCCCGTGGCTACCTGCCGATCGACGGCATCGCCGCCTATGACCAGGCCGTGCAGAAGCTGCTGTTCGGCGCCCAGTCGCCCCTGTTGGCCGAAGGCCGCGTGGTCACCGTGCAGGCCGTTGGTGGCACCGGCGCACTGAAAATCGGCGCCGATTTCCTCAAGCAGCTCTCGCCCAACGCCACCGTGGCCATCAGCGACCCAAGCTGGGAAAACCACCGCGCGCTGTTCGAAACCGCCGGCTTCCCGGTGCAGAACTACCGCTACTACGATGCGGCCACCAATGGCGTGAACCGCGCCGGCCTGTTCGAAGACCTCAACGCCCTGCCAAACGGCTCCATCGTCGTACTGCACGCCTGCTGCCACAACCCGACCGGTGTGGACCTGACCCCGCAGGACTGGAAACAAGTGCTGGAAACCGTTAAGGCCAAGGGCCACGTGCCGTTCCTGGACATGGCTTACCAGGGCTTTGGCGACGGTATCGACGAAGACGCCGCTGCCGTGCGCCTGTTCGCCGAATCGGGCCTGACCTTCTTCGTCTCCAGCTCGTTCTCCAAGTCGTTCTCGCTGTACGGCGAGCGCGTTGGCGCCCTGTCGATCGTCACCGAATCGAAGGAAGAAAGCACCCGCGTCCTGTCCCAGGTCAAGCGCGTGATCCGCACCAACTACTCCAACCCGCCGACCCACGGCGCGATGATCGTCGCCACCGTGCTGAACAGCCCGGAACTGCGTGCCCAGTGGGAAGCCGAACTGGCCGAGATGCGCCTGCGCATCCGCGGCATGCGCAACCAGATGGTCGAAGGCCTGGCTGCAGCCGGCGCCAACCGCGACTTCGGTTTCGTGGGCCTGCAGCGCGGCATGTTCTCCTACTCGGGCCTGACCGCCGCACAGGCCCAGCGCCTGCGCAGCGACTTCGGCATCTACGCCCTGGACACCGGCCGCATCTGCGTGGCGGCACTGAACCAGCGCAACATCGACCGGGTGATCAAGGCGATCGTCGCTGTCCTGTGATCTGATTTTTACCGGGAAGTCACCGAAAAGGTTGACTTCCCCTTTTGAATCAGTAACATAGGCAGCAGATTCCGCGATAGCTCAGTCGGTAGAGCAAATGACTGTTAATCATTGGGTCCCAGGTTCGAGTCCTGGTCGCGGAGCCAAACATCACGAAGCCCCTCTTCTAGAGGGGCTTTGTCGTTTCTGGGGCATGGCCCCACCTTGGCCTGAGCCCCTCTGTCATTTGGGTGCGTAAGGCTCCAGCACCGCCTGCCCCTCGTCCTTCAGCACCCACACCAACAACTTGGCCGGCTGGCTGGCACTGGCATTGCGCGACACCAGGTGCACAGTGCCCGCAGGTTCGTACCAGTATTGCCCGGTCTTGTAAGTGACCGGTGGCTGCCCTTGCAGCTGCGACACCACACTACCCTCAAGCACGTACGCCATGACCGAGCCGGGATGGCTATGGGCGGCGGAGGCTTGGCCGGGGGCGTAGGTCACTGTCAACATCATGGCCTGTTTGCCAGGGGCGTTGGGTAGCGCCTGCTGCTGCAGAACCTCAACGTTGTCATGGCCCGCTTCATGGGCGCCGGCCAGGGGGCTGGCGCACAGGAGGGCAAGGGTGAGCGCGGTGATGGCTTTCATCTTCGGAACCTCGAATGGACGCTGAGGTTGACGTTAGGCCCAATTACCCCGAGGGCAAAGAGCCAATGGCGCGGAAGATCAGGTAGCCATTGTGGCCGAGTGCATGGCTGCGAACCCTCAGTCGGCGGGGCACGGACCGATAGCGAAAAACTGGCCGCTGCTCCACACCCCTAGCCAGCGCTGCCCGCGTAGTTCGCGCACCACGGCCAGTTCCACCAACTGGTAGAAGACGTTGCGATGCACCAACGCTTCCAGGTTGCTGCGCACCAGCACGTACGGGGTTGGCTCCTGGGTGTCGGGGTCGATCTCTACCCGCAGAGGATGGTCGGCGTCGGCGACCACGGTGTCTTCCACGTTGGTGACGAAGCGCAACACCTGAGCCTCGCCCTGCCCTTGCACGTCCAGGGTCACCGCGACGAATGGTGCGTCATCGACGGTGATGCCGACTTTCTCCACCGGGGTCACCAGCACATAGTCATCGCCATCACGCCTCAGGATGGTGGAAAACAGCCGCACCATCGGCTTGCGGCCTATCGGCGTGCCCAGGTAGTACCAGGTACCGTCCCGGGCGATGCGCATGTCAATGTGGCCGCAGAAGTCGGGGTTCCACAGGTGCACGGGCGGCAGGCCCTTTTCGCTCTTGGGGATCTGGGCCAGCAGATCATTGGCCTTGCCGGTGCCACTCATGGGGTGCTCCTGTACGACGTTAGGGGCGGCTCATGCCCAGAAGGATACGAGCGTAATCCTCCAACGGTGGCTGGAGCAAATCTTCCGGCTTCTGGTTGTGGATGGAGAACAGCCCACCGCGCATGCGAATGGTAGCGCTGTCGATCAGGTAGCGGGTGTTGGTCTCGATCAGCATCACTTGAATGATGCCGTTGTCCACGCCCAGGCGGTCGACGGCTTCCTGGTCGGACCATTCATCGAAATTGCCGATGCGGTCATCAGCCGCCGCGAAGCGGGTGTACAGCAGGTAACTGGCGCCGGCACTTCGGGCTTCGCCCAAGGCCTGCTCCAGCCCCAGCGGGGCACGGGCGCGACGAACCATGGGAAAGTATTGGATGAAGCCGTCGAACGCAGCTTCAGCCACCACGTTAGGCTTGGGATAAGCGCTGCCCGGCGGGGCGAAAGCGCCCTGGCCAATGTAGATGAACGAATCGGGCTGCAGGCGGAAATTGTTCAGGCGCCGGGTGTTGCTGTGGTTCAGCACCCCGGCGTCGCTCAATTGTTCGCGGGTGGCTTCACCCATGTCGCTGACACTCATGCAGCCGCTCAGCGCCAACAGGGCAAGCAGCAAGACCAGGCTACGCATCTTTCCTCCAGAGGCCGGTGACGGAAAACCGGCGAATAGGCGCGTGATGCAGCTTTTGCGCCAGAATGAGGAAGTTCGATTGCAGAAACCGCTGGCGGCCTGGTCCTTCAAAAAGGGATCAAGCCCGTCAGCCTTTAACCGCCGGTCGGCTCGCTGTCGCGCTTGCGCTTGTTGCCCATGCGCACGCCAATGTCCATCAGGAACTGGAAGAACCCTTCCTGATCCTCCAGCACATTGCTCCAGAACGGCGAGTGGTACAGCGCCACGGCGCCATGTACCAGGGCCCAGGAGGCGCAGTAATGGAAGTATGGCGGCACGTCTTCGAGCTTGCCTTCGCTGATGCGGCCCTTGATGAGCAGGGTCAGGCGTTCGAAGTTCGAGGCGCGGATCTTGTGCAGCTCCTCGACCATCTCCGGTACCTGGTTGCCCTTGACCACTTTCTCTTCCAGGCGATCGAACAGCCGGTAACGCTGCGGGTCGCGCATGCGGAATTCGAAGTAGGCGCGCGACAGGGCTTCCTTGTCACGGTCGACGTCGGCCGAGTGCAGCAGTTCGTTCAAATCGCGCTCGTAGTCGAGCATCAGGCGCAGGTAGATCTCCGCCTTGGACTTGAAGTGCTTGTAGATCGTGCCTTTGCCGATACCCACGGCGTCAGCGATCATCTCCACGGTGACACTGTCTTCACCCTGGTCGAGGAACAGCTTGAGCGCGGTGTCGAGGATTTCCTGCTCTCGGCGACGAAATTCACGGACCTTGCGAGGTTCTTTCTGCATAAGATGAACTGGATCGAAATCGAAGCCCGGTATTATGCCTAAATCGCAGCAAATTGCACGGAAGTTCCAACCAGATTCCTGCCGATTGGCCGAAGCGCGGCTGCTTTTGCCATCAAGTTTTTGACGCTTTGACGGCCATCCTTGCCAAGCGGACTCAATGAGCGGCGACGTATTCCAAATCTGTTTAAAAAATAATCAATCACAGGTGGCGTAGTGCGAAAGGTAGCCAATACTTGAAGTGTCGGCGCGCTCATACCCCCCCAAGTGACACGCCGATAAAGGTGTCAAGGGAACGCACGCCTTTGTTTTACTCCTAATGGTCTTAACCCGGATTCACCCCCCAGAACCCGGGTTTTTTTTGCCTGGGATTCGGTACCTCACGCGCCTTGCAGGTGAGCCAGTGGAAACAGGCGCTTGAAGTTGGCCGTGGTCTGTTCGGCCAACTGTTCGAAGCTCTCGCCCCGCACCAGCGCCAGAAATTCGGCGACTTCACGCACGTATTGCGGCAGGTTGGGCTTGCCCCGGTGCGGGATGGGTGCCAGGTACGGCGAGTCGGTTTCCACCAGCAGACGGTCGGCGGGTACCTGGCGGGCCACGTCGCGCAGGGCGTCGGCATTGCGGAAGGTGACAATGCCGGACAGGGAAATGTAATAGCCCATGTCCAGGGCTGCCTTGGCCATGTCCCAGTCTTCGGTGAAGCAGTGCAGCACGCCCGCCTGGGGCAGTTGCGCCTCGCGCAGCAAGTCCAGGGTGTCAGCGCGGGCACCGCGGGTGTGGATGATCACCGGCTTGCCGGTCAACTTGGCCGCCTCAAGGTGCAGCCGGAACGACGCCTGCTGCAGTTCGGCCGCCTCGGGTTCATAGTGGTAGTCCAGGCCGGTTTCACCGATGGCCACCACGCTCGGGTGGTCCAGCTCATCCAGCAGCCACTGCAGGGCGGGTGCCTCGCCAGGCTTGAGGTCCAGTGGGTGAATACCGACCGAACAGTCTACATCGCTGTAGCGCTCGGCCACCGCCTTCACGGCGCCGGCATTGTCGGCGCTGACGCCGATGCACAGGAAGTGCCCCACCCCGCGGTCACGGGCCGCCTGCAAGGCGGCATCGAGGGAACCGTCGTGCTGGGCCAGGTCCAGACGATCGAGGTGGCAGTGGGAATCGACAAGCATGGGCATGGGCAACTTACATCGTGTGGGTGGGGCGGTCGGACTTGATGGCGCCCGCCAGGTAGGTTTCGATCTTGTTGCGCGCAGTGTTGTCACCATCGTTGAACTGCACGCCGACGCCCGCGGCACGGTTGCCCTGGGCGCCCTTGGGGGTGATCCAGGCCACGCGGCCGGCCACCGGGATTTTTTCCGCCTCATCCATCAGGTTCAGCAGCATGAACAACTCATCACCCAGCTTGTAGCTCTTGGTGGTGGGGATGAACAGCCCGCCGTTCTTGATGAAGGGCATGTAGGCGGCATACAGCACCGATTTGTCCTTGATGGTCAGGGACAGGATGCCGTTGCGCGGGCCGGGACTGACTGGCTGATTCATGGGTACTCCTTGGGTGCGCCTACTTGCCAAGGCCCGCGGGTGCGGGCCCCGCTACGCTGTTCATGACTGCCCGGGCAACCCTGCCCAGGACACCAGCAACGCTTCGAGCAACAACACGCGGTTGAGGTTGGCCTTGGACAGCACCTTCTGGCGCTGGGCCAGAATCCAGTCCTGTACTGCCAACACCTTGCCCTGCCCGCTTTTCTGCGCCAGGTACTGCACCACCTTGCGCATGTCCTGCAAGCCTAACCCCTCTTCATCCTGCGTCAACTGGTAACGCAGGATGAGGTTGGACCAGTCGCAGAACCAGTCGAACAGCAACAACAGGGGAATGGCGTTCCAGGCTTCGGCCAGTTGCGTGGGCGACGTCTGCTGCTTGAGCAACTTCTTCACGCCCTCGACCACCAGGGCCCGCTGCTCGACCACGCCCTGGGCCTGCAGGCTGACCGCCACCAGGGGCGAATCCGCCGCCAGGGTCAGCAGTTCTTCACGCTGTTCATCGCTGCTGTCCGGCAATGCCGTGGCCAGCCAGGCCAGGCTCGTGGCGTGGCTGGGCAGCGGGCAGGCCTGCTGCACGCAGCGGCTCTTGATGGTGGGCAGCAGGCGGCTGGGCTGGTGACTGACCAGCAACAACACGGTGTTGCCCGACGGCTCTTCCAGGCTTTTGAGCAAGGCGTTGGCGGCGTTGATGTTCATGGCCTCCACCGGCTCGATCAGCACCACCTTGCGCCCGCCCAACTGCGCGGTCTGCACCACGAAGCTGACCAGGTCGCGGACCTGGTCGACCTTGATGGCCTTGTCGGCCTCCTCGGGCTCCAGGATGTAGTTGTCCGGGTGGCTGCCGGCGGCGAGCAGGTGGCACGACTTGCACTGGCCGCAGGCCGCCAGGCCAGCAGGGTGCTGGCATAGCAGCAAGGCCATCAGCCGCTCGGCCAGGGCCCGCTTGCCGATACCCTTGGGGCCATGCAACAGGTATGCATGGGCGTGCTGGCCGCGGCCGGCCAGATGCTGCCAGAGGCTGTCCTGCCAGGGGTAGGCCTCAGCCACGGCAGCGTGCCTCGATGGTCGGCAACAGGCTGTCCAGCTGCTGCTGCACCTCGGCCAGGGTCAGCGCCGCATTGACCAGGGTGTAGCGCCCGGGCGCCGCCTGGGCACGCGCCAGGTAGGTGTTGCGCACGGCTTCGAAGAACGCGCGGCCTTCCTGCTCGAACCGGTCCAGGCGCCCACGGGCAGTGGCGCGCGCCAGGCCAACTTCCACGGGCAGGTCGAACACCAGGGTGAGGTCGGGGCGCAGGCTGCCCTGAACGAAATCCTCCAGGCTGGCGATGCGCGCCTGGCTGAGGCCACGGCCGCCGCCCTGGTAGGCATAGGTGGCGTCTTGTATTCGTTCTTGATTGAATGTAAACATGAACTTACTATACACCCTTAAAGCAATATGTAAACATCGTCCAATAACCCTCAAACCCCAAGGAATCCGGGGTCTGGAGCCAGTTTTGCCCACTATCATCGGCCTTGCCGCGATTGCGCGCTCAGGGAAAGACACTGTCGCCTCAATGCTCCTTGAGCACGGTGACGTAGCAGCGTACGCCCTGGCGGACCCTCTGAAATTGGGGTGCCAATCGCTCTTCGGTCTTACTGATGAAGAGACATGGTCGGACGACCTGAAAGAGAAACAGATTCCGGCTTGGGGAATGTCCCCACGCCAAATGTTCCAGCGCGTCGGAACGGAATTTTTGCGCGATCATAACCCAGACCACTGGCTACTGCGCGCTGATCGGCATTTGAACCACCCGAAACCAGAGTCAGAGCCAGCCCTATCTCCTTCCGCCGAGCCCGCTCAATCCTCTTCCTTTATAGAAGCAGCAGTCGTACCCGCAACCAGCTCAGCAGCGAAACCATCAGGAACACCTGCGGAGATACCAGATCTGGCAACCGCCTCCATCTGGCTGGCCGTGCAGTCGATTTGGGGGATCACAGACCAGCAAGCGTTCGAACCCGCATCCCGAGACGCTACCGATCCTTATTGGTCACTAACGCCAAACGAGATGTATGGCGTACTTGAACACTACTTGGATAAATACTTCCCAAACTATGAGGAAGTGCGAAACAAGCTCCCATTGCAACTACCAACCAGAAGCCTCACCCCAACAGAAGGCAAAACCAAGTTCATCATCAAAGACATTCGCTTTGAGAACGAAGCCGACTTCTGGCGCAGCCATAACGGCGTGATCTGGCATATCATCAGGCACAACGCGGCCAAGGTTAACGCTCACACATCAGAAGCAGGAATAAAAGTTCAACAGGGTGATACCACCATTAAAAATAATGGTACACTTGAAGAACTTAGACTAAAAGTGGACTTGGCCTGGACCAACGTCCATTCCTGATTGAGCCAAGACCAATGGACGTAAATGAAGTACTCGACATCGCCACAGTCGAAGCACGCTGTGGCATGTTGCTGAGAGCCCCCTACCTGAACCATCCGTATTACAGCAGCACTTCCAACCTGTGCATAACGCTACATTACATCTTCATGCGCTATGCACCCACGGTTGTAGCCGAAAACGGCTATCGACTTTCAAGAGCGATCTGCATCTTTTTCGACTACCTAACCGAACAGCGCGAAATTACGCCAGTCGCGCTTCAGCCCACTGAGTTCTCCGATATCTCTATCGAGGTTCTGTTGGGATACCAAGACTATCTGCACCGCAATAAAATGCCCATCTCCAACGCGGAAAAAATGAAGAGTGCATTCGGTGCGGTTGCGAAGCAGCACGGCACCATCCCCCTTCTGCTCTTCCCAGTGATCAACCGCCCCCCTAGCAAGAAGACCGAGCCCTTGAGCGATGATGCGTACGAGGGCCTCAAGACCGCGCTGATCACGCACATCGACAAGCTGTACGAGAAACTCGAATACCGCAAGGTCGTTGAGCGTGCGACAGCCTACGAGTACCACTCAATCCCTCCAAATGATCCTGATAACCCGCTCCCGGTGCGAGCCTGGAACATCGATCATGCCCGCAGTTTGAAAACGCTGACTGAACTCGGCTTCCCAATGGGGATTCCTCTCGACATTTTGTCCGAAAGCATGAGTCGCCCCCGCATCAACGGCTATAGCCGAGATTGCGATACTATTCTTAAAGCCCTCATGTACAAATACATTATCTGCGCAGGCACAGAAGGCCACATCAAGCTCGACGACCTGTTAGATAAATACTATCCAACCTCAATGGACCAAGCGGCGATTGTCGTATTCCTGCTCCTTCAATCTGGATGGAATAAAGAGACTGTTATCGGAATTGACGAGTCTGACTTTGAGCACGTCCTGACGGGTTCAATTGACGAGGGTCTTGCGGTTATTTTTTCAGAAAAGTATCGCTCGCAAGGCCTGGACAAGCCGTACGAGGCGCCGAAGACTATTACTGCATCAAGTAATCGTGAGGATCGCTATTCGATCTACAGCCTTATTATTTTGGCCCAAAAACTATCCGCACCATTGAAAGGATATCCATTCGACACCAATCCATTCCAAAAGGCTTGGGAAGAGCGTAATCCGCTTTTTCTATTCCTGAGAGCGAATGGGGACTGGTTCAAAAATGGAAGTCGCCACTCCTCCGTTTCGGTGCTTCGAGCTTATGTCGTTGGCATTGAGCACTTCTTGAAAGAATACGAAGTCATCGAAGATGGTAAGAGACTGCTACGAGCAGCCGACATTACCAAGAGGCTCAGACCAACCTGGTCCCTTCACAAAAAGCAGACCACGCCACTGAGCATGATTGCCACCCATTTTGGCCACGAGTCTACGTCCACAACCGACGTGCACTACGACAGCTCCGGTGCCGCGATGAAAGAGCGCCGCGAGCGGCTGCGGGATGAGCTTGAGGCGGTCGTCACGCTACTGGTGAACCGGCAGTTCACCGGGCTGATGAGCAAAAAAGCCAATGCCCAGGCAAGCGCCCAGATCAAATTCTTTACCATCCCCGGCAAAGACCGCCCACTGTGGGGCTGCGAGGATCAGTACGCCCCAGATTGGCTTGGCCACGAGAGTTTCATTGAGCCTGGCAGCAAATGCTTCCAGCTTGATAAATGCATTGGCTGCTCGAAAATCCGGCTTTATGAGGACTCACTGCCGTACCTGATGGAGCGCCAGTCGCACATTGAGTATGAGCTTGAGAACGAAAGCAAAGGGCCCCGTACATCAGACTTGGAGTGGGAAAAGGACATTCTGGAGTCGCTCATCGACGATATGGCCGATGAAGACCTGATCAAAGACGCCGCGCGCTACCGTCGTCGCAACGCACCGCTTCTCCCCCGAGACATGTCCAGTTTGCGTCTGATTTTTGAGGAGGAGTCGGCCAATGTCTGATTATTTGGAAGAACAGGAACGCCTGATCGCCGAGTTCGAATCCGATGCCGAAGAAGCTGCCATGGAGGCTTTTGAAGCACTCCTGGAGGAAACCGCTGGGCGTATTGACACTGCCAAGCATGGGCTGCTCAGCAAGCTGGCACTTTTCCCAGATGGAGACTTCCCAGTCTCGCTCTACTCTGAGTACCGCGATGCAGTCTGGACGATGACAGACGAAACGAAGGGGAGGCCCGTTCGGATCCGTTTCGAGCTGGAAATGCCTGGCCTGAGCGAGCTGAAGCGTGCACTTACCTACCATCTACTACCAGCGTTCACTCCGTTTGCGCGAATCAAGTCGTTTACATCCAGCAAATCAAAAGCACACGACTTTCGCTTCATCGAGATGTATCTACTCGCGCCAAATAGGCTGAGCGCGATTCCTGAGCACCTTCAGCTCATCACGCTGCCCATGCTCAACCAAGCCCTGGATGACGCGAAGGACAGTGGCAAACCCAGCCATTACACCGGCTTGTTCTTTACGCTGCGGTTCTGGCACTCGCTGTCAGCGCACAAGCTGATCCCTGAGGAGCTGCGCCTCTCTCCAGAACTGAGTGGAATCGACACTCGCGAGCGCCACAAGGACGTACAGGACACATTTTCCGGTTCATTGCAGACCTGGGTCCCGTTCTCGGAAGGCGAGCTGGAAAAGCTGGTGAACTATGCTCTTTTCTGGATCAATGACGCTGCACCCCGCCTGTTGGAGGCTCGCGCCCTCCTCATGGAGAATGGCCTTGATCAGATGGTTAGAGGCAAGATCAGGCGCACCAGTCGTCAGACTGACTTCGAAAATGCCTTGGCCATCGAGATTAATGGCACAGAAGTGCTGAATTACTCCATGACAGAAGGAGAGCACGGCGGTGCTCACGTATACAGCTACTTCTGGATCAAGAACTTTTCGCAGGCCATCGACAAGGTCCGAAACGCGGTATTCGTATTCGTCGCTCTTGTGACTGGCATGCGCAAAACCGAGCTGGGACTTTTGACGTTTGATGACGTCGTCGAGGATCAGGCTGGCCTGTACTGGATTGATATCACTCGGTTCAAAACCACAACCGATGCCAACTACCACGGAGAGACCGAACGACTGCCCCTCCCCCGATTTGTCGGCGAGAGCGTTAAGGCGCTCAAAACCCTGCGCAGCTTCTGGACCTTCTACAGAAACGGTTTCATCTTCCAGACCACCTACAACACAACGCCGGTGACCAACGAGAAGCCGCTTCTTCCCCCTGCGATCATTGTCGAGCTGGAGGAAGAGACTGGTATCGACCGCATCCATGCGCATCGTTTCCGCAAGACCATTGCCGAGATCCTGATTCATCGAAGCGAGCGCAACATCGACCTCATTCGGATGCTCTTCGGGCACCATAGCTACGCGATGACACTGCGGTACATCTCCCGCAACCCTTACCTCGTTCGCGGTGTGGCCCAGGCTCTGGAAGAGAGTTACTCGAAAGAGTTTCATGAAATCGTGTCAGCGGTTCGGGACGGCGGATTCTCTGGCGACGCGGCAGATCGTTTGGCACAGCAAATCTCTCGCCGTCCAGAAGACTTCAAAGGCAAGCGCTTGAAGGTGTCAATCCTGGTTTACGTGAGCCACCTGCTAAGCGCGGGTAGCCCGATCTATGTGGGTCGCACAGCGGTGGGTACGTACTGCGTGTCTGGTGATGAATTCGACGAGACCAACCTTCCTCCCTGCCTGGTGGGAAGGCAGCGGCCTGAAGGCCGAATTCGGCCAGATCCGGGGTATTGTCAGAATGAGTGCCGTAATGCGGTCGTCATCGGTAAGGCTGAGCAGGCCCTGGAAGAGAACGTGCGCTTCTACGAGACCCTGCTGGAGAACGGGAGCAGCTCGATGACCGTGCGGTCCAGGCAGCGCATCCAGGCCAAAATTGACGCGCACAAACGCCATCTCAACAACCTGCACAACACTGAAGTCGCGAAGTCGTTGCAGATCCCGCTGCTTGAGGTGTCGTGATGGAAATGAACGACACTCGGCGAGTCCTGATCGACCTCATCGCTGAACACCAGGCATCGAACCCCAGCGTCAAGCTGGGGGTCGGCGAGCTTTCGGAGAGAGCCGGAATCTCACGCCAGGCGTTCAATCGTTACTACGGTGATCTCAAGGACTACGCATGGGGCATCAAGCCCATCGGTGACCTGCTGGTCGATACCGATCATGACCGGACCAAGGATCTGATCAACCAGAACCAGGCCAGCCTGAAAGAGCTTCAGCAGCAGATGTCCCGGCTGAGTGCCGATCATGAAAAAGAGATGGAGAAGACTGTCGACTCCTACATCACTTCGCTGATGGTCAACGACATCACACTCCATGGGGCGAACGATATCCGGGTGACGCTGGAGAAGCAGACGCTTTACAACCTGGAGCTGAAAAAGCAGATCAACCAGCTTGAGATCGACCTCTCCAGGGCGAAGCAAACCACTGCACTGAAGAATATTGCTGTGGTGCCTGGCGCAGGCGCAAACACCAATGCTGGTTCGGATGCAGGCGCCAGCCAGCGGGGCGAGAAGGTCAAGGTCGATGTGGATCTTACAAAGGCGTATGCCGCGTATGCATCGACTAAATCGCTGGATGAGTATGAGGACAAGAAAGATATTGCAATCAACGCTGCCACGCGCAGCATCAACAAGCTCGCCACCGACAAAAGCTGCACCATCGTTCTGTTTGCAGAGCGCTACATTTGCCGGTTCGGCGTGTTTTTTGATCGCTATCAACCGACCGACGATGGCCTTCACATCGTGGTTCGTGTCCCCATTTTCGATGGCACCGAACTCAAGACATTCGTCTCGACTCTGGCACCCGCATCAGCGATCCATATCCACATTCCGTTCATGGCATCTGTGGGTGATTTCAATCTTCAACGCAGCTTTTTCTTCAACCGCATCCCTGAGTTTGAACTGAAGTATGCCGACGCTGCGGACCCTATCAGCATCACCATGGACAGGATCGATCAAGTTATTCACTTCAAGCCGAAGCAAGGTGACTGATCATGCTAACCATCAAGCGAAAACTGCTGGATTATCATTGCCCCTCCTTGGGAAGGCAGGTCACCCACTACGCCCTGATCGCACAGCTGCCCAAGAAAAAACTGCTGCTTAGCCATCCCAACCTGTTCCTCTACGACACCACACGCTCATCCGAGAAAACGTCGTCTCGGTACTCAAGCGTTATCTCGATGTTCTACAAATTCCTCTCGACAGAAGAGAAATTCAAGGACCTTGATCCATCGCAGTATCATGCTGTAGTCGACAACCTGGACCTGAAGCGTTGGCAGCTCGCAAGGCAAATTGCCAGAGTGGCAAAGCAAAGCCTCAAACCGACCTCAGAGACCATTTTTGAGGATGCGAAGATCGTGCTGGTGTTTTGTCACTGGCTGAATCTCAAGGGCTATCGAACCAACGTCAAGGTCGAGATCAAAACCCATACCGCTAACTTCAAGCGGAACAGCCTCTTGGCGTATGTGCAGGCCAAAGCGCGAACCTCCATCAAAGCCAAGAATATTCAGGCGCTCGACAAAGAAGCCAGGCAACGACAGAGGCGTACGCTCATCACGGCTTCAGAAATCAAGACGTATTTGCAGGCATTCACCGACCCCGTGTACCCAGTCCTGTTCAAGCTCGCGCTTGGCACGGCGATGCGTCCCATGGACCTGTGCACAGTGCCATACCTCGGAAACGGCGCGAACGCTCACATCATGCCGTATTCCGAAATGGACCAGGAGCCGACGCTCTTTAACTTCACCGTGTATGGCAGTAAGGGAAACAAGACACGGACCATCAAGATTCATCGAGACGACCTGCGAGTGCTAGACGAGCAGTACATCCAGCCCTACTACGACGAGCGACGGAAAAAATACAAGAAGAGGTTCGGGGAGGACTGTCCATTGGACATCTTGTTCCTGAACGCGCAAGGCCTTCCGGTCACTCCCGAGAAGATCTCTTCACGGGGTAACGCTGCGAAGGACAAGGCCGTAGCTAAGGACAAGGCGTTTCGAGCGTCACTCAATTTCTACGAGTCGCGTCATTGGTGGCCGACGATGTTTCTCATTAGCTACTTCAAGGAGGACTTGCTGACGTCTTCCGCCGACGTGCTCTGGGCAGCCTGCGGAGAGGCTCTCGTCCAGCAGATGGGCCATGAAGACGTCTCGACAACATTCGCTCACTACATCGATATGGGGCGGGTCGTGATGATGGCGAACAAAGGCAAGATGACGGAGCTGATCACCCAGGCACACAACAGCGTGCACTCGTTTATCGACACAGTGACCACGGGCAACCTGATCCTGGACTGAGAGCGGCAGCACGGTTTGAGTTATGGACAGCAAGCTGGGAGTGAGGACCACCAGCCCCTCCCCTGGCCTACTCCAGCGCGAAGCGCTGATTTCTTCAGTCACATGCCAGCTCAAGGTTCGCGTTCTGATATTCGCCCAACGTATAGGGTGCGGCCCGCGATAGAATCCTCAATCCATTGAACACGATCCAGCCAAGGAAGGGAGAATGACTTGAGTGTGGAAATCAGCTTCGACCATGAACTCGCAGTTGCCAGCATCCAATTGGCCGGTTGGGCTCCGGAGCTGGTCGATCATGTAGGGCGCTATTTTGATATCCAGGAGGGCATGATTCGACTGGACTACGCCCACCTATCTGGTGAGGAAGCCAGCGCTTCACTCTTTTGGAGCGACTGGACCAGTAACGAACGACAGCAGCTTGAATTCGAACTCAACGCTGCCGCACAGGAAGGGCCTATTGCAACGTCCTTAGTGCTCCTGGGGCGCGGAAAGAGTGGAATCAAGAATTCGTCGTCAATCTTGGATCAGAACACCTACCAGTCGGCTATGGAAGCGTTCCGGAAGGACATGCTTAACACCGAGTCGCAGGGTTTGCGTGCAATCATTCTGGCTGAGATCGCTCCCCGTCTACGTTGGACCAAGCATCTACTCGGCACAAGCTCAAAGGACCGGGCCAGCTTTCTGAAAGATCGCCAGCTGATGTCAGCGCTTGTTAGTAGAACGTCAAAAGACGACTGCATCGCAGCCCTTAAGCTAGTCATTACCGAAAACAGCCGGGAAAACTGGGCTTTTGAGCAGTTGGCCGCGCTGCACTCGGAACATTTGCTCGACCAGCTGACGGATTTTTTCAATAACCCTTCGAACAATCCGCACGGGCTGGATCGCCATTTTCTCTGCTCGCTCTATGCGAATTCACTGATGATCCAGAATGATCGACGTGCCTGCGAGCTGGTTCTTGATCAAGTCAACCCGATAGTTTTCTCTCAGCTGATCCAACATTGTCATACGCTCGCAGCAGACGATGTCCGCAAGCTATTCCTTGATTGGCGTGCTCAGTCAAAGGCAGGAAAAAAAGACGACTTCAGAGAACCCGTCGCTAAAGCCTGCTTGACGCTTGCCAAGCTTTTGAACGGCCCCCTACCTTCAGACCTTGCGCTTGCCGCAGCATGGCACGGGTTCGTGGAGCCAAATCAGTCCAGCCAACAAAGCGTCATTGAAAGCCTCAAAGAACTGCCAACCGGGATGTGGGACCAAGGATCGCTGTGGAGTCAATTGGGCCCTGCGGCCCGCGAAGCATGGCGGCATGATCTGTTTGGTCACGTGATAGGAAGGCAAGAGCTGGCCCAAGGCCTCTTGAGTTTTTCCTGCCTGTGGCTCCCGCAGGAAGCGTTCGCCGAAGTTGAGCCTGTACTTCTCCAATTGATAGCTGATCACGATCACCTAACCTTCGCGACCGAACTTGCCCGCACTGGCCCAAGGCAAGTGCAGCTACGGGCGAAAGGGCTTGTTCGGCAAAAGCTGGAGGTATTGGACTTCGAGGTGCCACAAGGCCAAAGCGAAGATGCTACGGCGATGCCGAGTCTCAATGCCACAACTTGGTTATGTGATCCTTCCGTGGAACGAGTTATCCATAAGGCCCTAAGTCGGGCGGAAGAGGAATTTTGTAGCGAGTACTCGGCGACTTGGGGAGAAGACGAGGAGGCCCACACAGCGCGGCTGTTGAGCCTTACACAGGTTGCGGTTGGTAATGCTAGCCGCCAGTTGCATCAGCTCTCTTCCATGACGCGGTCTAAATATCCCAGCCTGTCGGTGGCGGTTCGTCAGCCCAGTAAGCGCGAGGAAGGGGCCGTTACCCATGCCGGTGCTCCTCTTGGAGCCGACGTGCTATTTCTGACCCGCATCATGGATAACGGCAAACCGGTGATCCAGCGGGCTACCCTCGTCCAGGTGAAAAAACGCTTCGGCACTGCTTCAGGGAAGGGATTTAGCTCGAAGATAGGCATCGATCTGGAACAGTGCCAGAACATGCTGACGCAGACGGAACACGCCTACTACCTGATCGCAACCCCGGCCTCGACACCTTCGGTGCTCTGGGTCGCCCCAGCCAGGCTGGTACGGAACTTGACCCAATTGGGCACGAGCAAAACCTCTGTCGACGCAGCTCAGGTTCGAGATGCCAGTTGCTCCTTTGCGGACTTTTTCTTGTACAGCTTGGTAGGCCTGTGGGCAGGCGACGAACATGAGGAGGTGGTCGCTCTCGCCCACGGTGATCCCCGGCTTGGACGAACGCCTCGCTACATCGTCGAAATTGAAATTCGCCGCCAACCTAATGATTGATGCCAGCAGCCGCCCCTTACCTCGATCTGAGACTGACCAGGAATGGAGCGGGAAGCGTTAAAAGGCAGATGGCTCCGTTTAGCGAAAGACCGGCTTCGCCGAAGGTTGCCAGGTGGGGTCTATCACCGCCGAATAGCATGAGGTCATCCGAAGAATTGCTGATTAGCAGCAGATGCCAGACCGCGATTCGCGCTTAGATTTCAAACCACGGCCCTGAAGACAGGGTGAAGGCGAATGCGTGGTGACCGTCACAGCGAGTACGCTGCCAGCCATCACGATAGATCGTGGCCCCGTGCCCGCCACAAACTTCGCAAACGCGCATCGAGTGGCGATGTACAAACTCCGCCATAGCCTCGATCTGCGGGGATGCGCCTTCGACCATGATGTGCAATGCACCGAACTTTTCGGTCACTTTGTAGAGTTTGGCACTGGAACCAGCTTGCAAATTATAAGCATGTGCAAGCGCACAAAACGTCTCAATCAGAGGAAGCCACCCCGGTCCACACGCCGCAGGTAGACTGGCATGAGGATCGTGAAAAACCGACGGGTATTTGTCACCGAGAAGCATCGCCAAATTTTCATAATGATACGGCATCGTGCACTCCCCTCCTATGTCCTCATCACTACCGTTTTTTCCAGGCTCATTGGCGTGTACCCCACCCCGAATCACTGATCGTCAGACTCAGGTTTGTCAACCGCACAATGCGACACGACCACACCATGCCTCTTTAACTCCGCGATGCTCTTATCAAAATTAGTTTTGTATTGCTGTAAAAGCCTTTCGCCAGAAGGCGGTCGAAGGGGGTGGCGACCTTGGGGCTGAAGCGCAGGATCAGCGTGAGCCGTTCGCTTCAGAGGCTTGGTCGGAGAATCCTGGCCCAGGTCACTCAGCTCTCGCTCACGGAGATTAATACATACCGGTTCAGCAGGAGGCGTCTTCGCCTCGCGTAAAAGGTCGCTGAACCATTTCCAGCCCAACGCTGCAAAAGAAATGATCCCATAGCGACTGCCATTTTCCGTAACTACCCATAGGCTTCGACCCGCCGCGTGGACTTCAACAATATGCGATGTTTGAATACGATGACCGTCAGCGAACCGGCCTAACTCATCGGCCTTTACGTGACTCCACACTTCTCCGACCATCACGGGGGGCGAGTCCAACCTGGCATTCGTGACGAATGCTGTAAAAGCGATCCCATTTGCGTCAGCAAGCAGCCTGGATACAGCATTCTTAAAATCTCTTGTCATTGCAGCTCCTGCCTACCACCCAAATCCAACCCATCCCTTCAACCTACCGATCTTCAGATCGAGCGCGCCTATCCACGAACGTCAGTAGCTCACCCGAGAACAAGCGACGAAACCCGATCCGATCCAGCTCTCTCCACCCCAATGCCTCACAAGCTCCTGGCTCCAGCTGTAGGAAGAATTGCCCATCGCTGGAATGGCACACATATCCCAACCACGTCGGAACTTGACGATCATCCAACGACCGGCGCATCGCTAAGACATCGCCTGGAGATACGACCGGGCGGTGATCAGGGTCGAGGACAAAATAGCCCGCTCGCCGTGCGACCTTTGCCGAACTCGATGCTTCGATGTCTTCAATGTCCTGGCAGAGCGAGCCCATCGGCCCCACCTTCACCGAACCTGGCTTCAAAGCCTTGTTTCGATAGTACCGATCAATCCGCTCTCGGATCCGAATCCACAACGCACGGGAAATCACCGACTGCCTCGCTCTGCTAGGCGTATGGCTGCTACCAGACGCGGACGAGACGTCGCGGCTTCAGGGCAGCACTCAAGGCCAACATAATATTCAAAGAACCACAAAAGCACACAATAGTGGGCATTTCGAAGATCCTATCCCTCCTTGCGTTTAAATGCCAGCATTTCAAAATGCTGGAGCAGACGGGTTGGATATCGACGAAGCGTTTGGGCTCGTGCTACGCGAAATCCGTGAATTCCGTGGGCTGAAGCAGGACTCGTTCGGCTCGGCAGCCTCGCGGAATTACATTGGCCGCCTAGAAAAAGGTGAGCATTCTCCGACTCTTGAGCGTGTCGAAAAAATCGCGGATGCGTTGGGCGTAGATCCAGTGCTGTTGATTTTGTGGTCTTACGACCGGGCTGGCGACAAGGCGCTCGGGACGAGCGGAGAAAAGGGCAACGACGCTTTGAAAAAACTGATGGCCGCAATGCTTGATCTTGGGGAGAAACGATGAGGGGTTGAGGCCCGCTCGGGCAATGGCCCGATTCGGCGGATCGAGCTTTCACAGGCGACTGGCTAACGGCCTCCTCTCCGTGGCTCCTTTCTCGCGCAGCGGGCTCTGCCACTGCCAACACGGAACTCGAATTACATCGGTTTTACAGAAACGACCTCTACGTACCTGTACTTCTTTCTCGCTGCCCTCACCGCTTCCTGCTCAGCCAAGAGCGTGCTGAGCGTGTCGGCTTCATACACAAACTCGTAAGTCTTGCCTTCGAATTCATTGCCGACCCGAAGAACTACCTTCAAGCGCGGAGTAAATGGCTTTGGCGCCTTTCGTTTTACCTGAGGAGTCGCGGTCTGCAAATGCACAGGGCTATCTGGCGTGGCCTTTGCTGGGAGCGTAGGTAGCGCCTCAGCGCTACCGAATAGCGCTTTGCGCATATCGGCTTCAGTTAAATCGTTTTGCATCTCAGGTTCCAGTGACCGGGTAATCTGGCTGGTCACATATTACCAGCATTCCCTGCCTGGCCCCTTGCAATCCCTCAGTGCAAATGCACCAGGCCGTGGCCCGCCGCTCAAAAAAACCATCGCTTATAAACAAGATCTTGAAATATGGGAGTTAGGCTTTCCGGCCAACAGGTTCGAACGATGAAGCAGGCCTGGACACCTGGCCTAAGCAACAAGCTCGACGAACGCACCCGCGCATTTGTAAGGGCAGCTTCGGAAGGCCTGGAACGGACAGCTCATTGGTTCATGAAGCTGGCCATTCAACGCTTGCTGAAAGAAGCTGAGGCAGGCGCACAAGTGGCAGATTTACTCGATAGCGAAGCCCTGCACGCCGATCAAGAGCACTACAGCACCAACCCATTGGTGAAGCCAAGGGCTTTGCGCTAGACCGCACCTCCTCAGTCGCCTATGGTTAACCAGCAGCATCGATACCAAAGATCCCGCAGCACCTTGCTGGAGCGTCCGGCTTCGTCCTTTCCACTCAGGGCGAAGCTCCCGGTAGGAGCAGTGGACATTTCTAAGGCTCAGTGATGCCGTCATTGATAAAACAAGCTTTTAATTCGTAACATCCTGACAATTAACCATCAGCGCCAGGGAGCTAGGGCAGTGGAGCTACAGTCACGAATCGTATTCATCGACACCAATATCTACATCTCGAAAAACTATCAATTTTTAACCCACGCCTTGGGCTCACTCAAACAGCTCCGAGAAGCAGATGAGATACGTATTCTCATCCCCGACGTTACCGATAGGGAAGTTAGGTCCCACATCCGCGCGGAATCAGTCGCTGCTGCCGCCACACTCAAAAAGGTTAAAAAAGAAGCGATGCTGCTTCGAAACCTACCTGATGTACCTGCACACGGAATTTTTACCGACATTTCTGCGGATGAAATCGAGGAAAAGCTATTACAAAATTGGGAATTATTCATAACGGGCGAAGGAATTGAGCAAATCAGCGTTGACGGTATTGCGCCCAGCAGGGTGTTCGAACGTTATTTTTCAGTAACCCCGCCCTTCGCCACCGGGGCAAAAGAAAAGGAATTTGCAGACGCTTTTGTGTTAGAAAGACTGGCCGACTTCTCAGTAGAAAGAACCCACTCAATCCATGTAATTAGCAACGATACGGACATGGAGAAGTATTGCGCCGACAACCCGAGATTAGTATTCAGCAAATCCATCGATGAATTCATTAGCGCGGTAAACCTCAGAGTTTCTGTAGAACCATCGGCATTTGCAACTGAAGCGCTGAACAAAGTAGCCGATGAGATTTTGGACTATGTCGAGCGATATCTGCCTGAGGCAGATTACGAAATACGCTCCGTAGACTGGACTGCGGAAATCGAGAACATAGATATTCAAGAGTTGAAACTCTCAAGCTCCAACCTTATTTCTGTTGATGATGAACAATGCGAATACGAATTAGAGTACACAGCCATAATCGAGACAACTGAAAGCATCAAAGATTATGACAGAAGCCCATTTGATCACGAGGACAACAGCTATCCTTTTGTGCTGGAATCAGAGGTCATTCGGAAATTTGAGCTACCGATCTCTATAGAAGCCAGACTATTCTACGAGGACAAACTACTTAACAGCGTTAGCTTCGATGTAGATCTGCCATATGGAATTTTGCTCAAAAACCCCATAGAAGAAACTAGACGCGAACTCGATATTAATGGCGACTGATTAAGGTACGGCCTGCGCGCCGCTAGCTCAGCGGCGCCAGATTTTGAAATTCACGTCCTAAGTGTCCGAATTCTTGCAGTCAAATCCACCTCAAGCTGCGCTATCCCTTGGTCATTTGCGAGATACCTGATATGCCGTAGGTGTGCAATATCGAATGGGATGTCAGCGGCGTTTTGGGTAATGATGATCACTTCCTTACCATAGGAATGAGCGATCCCCATCTCGTAGAAAACGTTGGCATTCTTGCCGGTGCAATCGCAAATGACTATCGCGGCTTCGTCAATCAAAGCAACAACATCCTGGATAATCGCCGGGTGGTCCCATCTGTTGTCGGCCCGCCCACTGTCCATCCCATTCGCTGTGGCAGCTCGTTGAATGGCATCCCAGACAGGCCCGAACCCCGCGAAAGGCATCATTGCAGAGAGTAAATCAGGGCGAACACGCTGAGGCGTTGCTAGCTGGAAAACAGTAGGCTGCCGAATGGGGCGTCTCCACTCCGTCAACAAGACTTTGAACAAATCGGCGTCCTTGATCGCCCAATGACTGTGTTCAAACGGGCCAAATCCCTTGCGCGGGACCTGGATCCCTAAAGCGGGAGCAAGCGCCATCAGATCATCCAGAGGAATCGGGGGGATATCAGGGTCGTAGCGATACTCGACCACAACATTGCTGCCCTGCAATCGCGTGCTGGTAATCTCCCCTACACGAGCAACTTGATCAGGCTCAAACCTGGAGTTTTCCGGGGAAAAAACAGCAGGCAATCGCCTCATCAGATCAAAATTGGGCAGATCCCCAGTCTTCCACTGTGGCCCTAGAGCAGCATCAACATAGACACGTCCTAGAGCAAGCTCGTCGCGCCGACCGCTCCAGCCGTTTGCCATAACTAGCAAATTGAACATAAATCGCCTCCTTGCCCTGAGATCACCCATTTAAAAGCCTTGCCGTCCCACGTTGCAACCGAATTCAACCGAAGCCTTCTGATTGGCGTTGAAGCCGTTTTCCCGAGGAACCGCAAAGGTGTCTGACAGCCGCGTTCACTAGTGCCAGGCCACCATTCCTTACAGAAATAAATTCGCTAATAGCGAATTTATTTTTGACATCTCTCTCGATCAGGCATAGCCTGCATCTGCGGTAGGGAGATTTACTCGCAGCTGTGGGGGCTTCGGCCCTGTGGAGGTTCGCCTCTAACCCTTCCCCACGCGCGCCGAGGCCTCAGCACCACTGGCCACCGGGCCGCGAAGGGATACTGCTTCCGCGCGAGACGGAAGCAGGTGCTCAGAAGGGGGGAAAAGTGTTGCTTGCTCCAGCTTTCAATCCAGTTGCACGCGAGACCTCTCAATTCAGAGAGGGCAACGAGGATAAAAAATGAAAACTGATAAACCCGCCAAGCGACGCTCGACAGTGAAGAAACGACGTAAGGTGAAATGGCTAAAGGTGATTTTCAGTGCTGTACGTTGGATCGGGTTCGCGTTATCCCTGGTCGACAAGCATTGGCCCAAGCTCTCGGAAAGCTTACGTGATCTGCTCTAACTGTCTTACCCCCGCTGTTGTCACACGTAAAGGAGCCCTATGATGTTGAACCAGGCGCTGCGCTTGATTCGCACTTACCATGACTTGTCTCAGACCGAGCTTTGTAAAGAGCTTGGCATCTCAAACTCATATCTATCAGAGATTGAGTCAGGAAAAAAGCAGCCCACGATTGAGCTACTCACTAAATACAGCGATCACTTCGAAATACCGCTATCCTCCATACTTTTTTTCTCTGAAAATATGGATACCCCCAAACCTACATCCAAGCTGCGAACCAGCATTGCAAAAAAGGTCATACACATTTTGGAATGGGTGGAAAATAAAAATGAGGCAAAAGCGAGAAAAGGTAGTTAAGCGCGAGCGTAAATCCTACGAAATTTGCCAAAGCGCATTATACAATACGTCGACCAAATCTAAGTTGGCGTCGCTATTCTCGATTGGGATCCAGGAATTAAAAGAATGTATTGGCGATTACCGCCAGTTCCAGCTAAAATCAGAGCCAGACCCCTTCAAGGCTGGCAAGCCACCCAAAGTTCGGCAGGTGCAGAAACCATCGCCTCGCCTATTAGTCATTCATGAGCGAATTTTGAAGCTTCTCCGCTGTGTACGTGTGCCTGAATATATGCAATTCGCGCTGAAAGGTACATCCTATAAAATAAACGCCGAAGCGCACCTTGGAAAAAACAGCGTCGCCACGCTGGACATTCGGAATTTTTTCGGCTCCACATCAAAGTCAAAAGTATTCAACTTTTTCAAGGAAGCTCTCAAGGCACCAGGTGATGTCGCAAACTTGTACGCAGACTTGATCACGTTTGATAACTGCCTACCTACTGGAAGTCCGCTCAGCCCATTAATTTCATTCTATGCAAACAAAAGCCTTTTCGACGACATAGACAATATAGCAAAAGCCCACAACCTGGTGTTTACCTGCTACGTGGACGACCTGACGTTCTCAGGTGACAAAATTAGTGACGGGTTTATGTGGCAAATTGAGCAGACTATTGCTGCACACGGACACGTTGTTGCTAGTGACAAAACCAAGGTATTTAAGAATGGGAGACCTGCCCACATCACTGGCGTTATTGTCCACGATGGCCTTATTCGAGTACCAAACGCTCGACACAGAAAGATGAGGCTAATTAAAGCTGCTATTACCAGCGGCAAAGGCACTCATGGCCTTTCAAAAAAGGAACTTGAGTACAAATTGGGAGGATTGCTTGGGGAAGCAGCATATCTCGACCCCAGCCTCTTACCCGCCGCTATCGAGTTCAACAAATCTTTTCAGAAAAGCAACACAAAAACTATAGAACATAAAGCTGACCATACCAATAAAAATGATAAGCAGTCACCGGACAGCCCTATAGACGTCCCTTGGGAGTAGTATAGTGCCTAGACACCAAAATCTGCGGCAAGCAATGATCTTGAGTCTAGAAAGCACTTTGTGGAGATATTTTCCTTGAAGCGCAATGCCCCACATCTGAGGCATGAAGGATCATAGAACAACCTAGTTCTTTGTTTGACCCCACTCCGTAACTGACCATCTTTAAATATTACCGAGACTGAAATGGCAACCCGTATCGACTTAGCCGTACCATACGAAGAAAAAGATGAAGCTAAAAAGTTCGACGTTGAGTGGGATGAAGAAAATCGAGTTTGGTGGACGACTGACGAAGGCATGTGTGAAGCGCTGGAGAGATGGCTACCATATACTCCTACTCCTCCAGACGTGGTCGACTCTCTGCCAACGTTCGAGCCCACGGTAGATGAGCAAGTTTTCGTCGAACAGCTCGCTCAAGATTGCGAATATGAAGAGTGGATGTTGCTTATGCTGCCTGAAGATAAATGGGGAGCATTCTGGCGCGACGATCTGAAAACGAGTGCCGCTACGCATATCGCCGAAGAAAACTACGATGGGGGCTGTCGTTTTATTGCTACCAGCATAGATTCCGTATTGGACTATATGCGCAACAATCTCATTCATACTGGCGCCATACACAAAGAGTCAAATAGCCTCCTCCTAGACGGTCCAACTTGCTATGGCAAGCTTACTATAGGAAATAGGACGTTCGACATCGAACTTTCTGCTTTTTGCGAAGAGATGGTAGAAAATATGTCCTCACATACCCCAATCCCATCCCAGAACAGCAACCTTAGCCTAAGCATATTTTCATTCATTGACAAAAATACAGCTGAAATTTTCAAGGCACCGCTGATCAAAGACCTTGCTATTGCAGAACAAATCTCAAAGTCACTTAGGCTGCCCCTGCCATTGGAGGCAAAACTAAATCGAGTAAAATGCTCAGAATTTATCGACGCGCACAAATCTGACCTGACAATGTACCGAGCCATTCGCAGAGAGCTTGAGCGCGGCACTTGGCCGATAACCAAGCTCATCAACAACTATGTAAAATGGATAGTCGCTCGAACTAAACTAGCCCAGAACATACCATGGGAGTCGATTGCTGACGAGCTTGGAGTAAAAACCAAAGCCACAATTGAAAAGTACGCGGTTCAGGCGGACCAGGCAGAGATTGATAATCCAGAACTCCTGACCAACCCAACATACACAAGCCTAATTAAAATTGGCCTTGCTGGAGATAGCGTTGATTATGCCGTATCACACTTGGTTGATGCCGCCGCTTGGGAGGAATTCGCGTATGAAAAACAGGTACGCAGAGCCTTGAAGGCTAAAAACTCATAAACCAACGCGGGCTTCATTGCTGCTGCGCAGACACTCCTTGGGTTACCATTCGGGGTAGGTATCGGATTGAGCGCCGTCTCATCTTTTTCAAGTGGGACGGTCGCCCTCTAGTAGAAAGATCAGGATGAACACTTAATATGGCAGGCATTAAAAAGGACAACCACTACGTACCCCAGGCCTACCTGAGACGTTGGCAGACAGGTAATCAAATCCTTACTTACAGGCTTCTGGTTCCACATGAGAACTGGCCTCATTGGAAAGTGCATTCACCCAAAAGTATCGCCAAGCTCCAACACCTTTATACTTATTTCTCGGGCTCTCAAGACAGCGATGAAATAGAGCACTGGCTAGACAGTGATTTTGAACAACCAGGATTGGCCTCTATTGCAAAGGTAGTAAAAGAGGCCAAATTAAATCCCGAAGATTGGCAAAACCTGTTTCGATTCGCTCTGGCCCAGTCAGTGAGGACGCCTACAGGCCTAGAGCGATTTTTGAAACGTCAAGACGAAACGCTTGAGAAAATCTTGGAAAGCTCGATGGGCGAGTCAGTTGCTAAATTTGAAGCGGCTCAAGCATCTGGAACCAAATTTGAGACACCCCCTGCCGTTGATCCACACAGCAAGCTACCGCTCAAACTCAGTCGCATAAAAAATGATGACGGTTCGGAAAGTATCCAAGCAAAAGTACTGAGCGGGAGAAAGTTTTGGATCTGGCAGCTCGAACATATCCTGAAAAATACCGTTAACCGTATGCCAGCTCTCCGGTGGACCATCTTACACGCTCCCGCGTATACTTCTTGGCCAACTACAGACAACCCGCTCACACGGATATGGGATGGTCCAAATGGTAAGCTTAGTCTCGAAGGTGGCTGGGGAGTCCCGGGTACAAAAATTTTTCTTCCCCTCAGCCCCAAGCACCTTCTGTTTGCTCAGGTCGGCCAGCGCCCTCCTCGACGCGGAACAGTAGTTTCGCTTCATGAGGCGGCATACATTCGCACGATGATCCTATACGGTGCCAGTCGTTACGTATTCTCGACCGACACTCATGATATTGCAGAGTGCAGACCGCGAACAGTCAGTCAAAAGCAATTCGATGAGGAGAGAAAGCGTTGGGCCGACTGGCACGTTACTCAATCAGAGGAGGAGGCTAATTACCCCAACCTCTGAGTTAATCTAAGAAAGCCACCAGACTGAGGGCTAAAGACACTTGGCAGCTTGAGGTGGCCATTTAATGCCCTACAGCTTAGCGGAGGCTTTCGAATCTCCAATACCCCAGCTGGTAATGGGGCGCGTGCCGAAAACGTCCAGATTCAATCAGCTGGTTACGGATGGTGAGGTCGGTGAGATTCAGAAAGGTTGATCTCGTGCCTCAAGAGGCACGGCAGAAGCGACCCGGACCGTAACAGGACAAAGCTCTAGAGGCTGCCGCCATACCCCCACTGGCAGCTTCTCAGGCGAAGCCTGGGCTAGATCGGCGAACGTCCCTGATCAACGCGCCAATGAGGGTCGAACTCAACCTGAGAATAGACTGGCAGGCGTGAGCCATGATGACGTGTGTCCATTTATCACTGTAGGCCTGTGACCAGTGAGCCGCTGCGCAGGAGTACCCTAGGTGTGTCTGGCAGCGGCTCAGTGAGGCACTCTAGAAGCGCAATCCTACAATTTCGCCGTTCTCGTCAGTCGCTGGCAGGTCGTACGTGTCGATCAGTTCCCCTTTGGCGAAAACGAGTCTTGGCATCCAAAAGGAATGCTTTGCAACCAACTCCAATAGCTGAGCCACAGACGATACCTCTCCAGGGCTGCGCAGCCTGAAAAAGTACATGTCGCCCCAATCGTGTTCAAAATACTCCTTGAGGTCATCGCTATCGAGCGTCTGCGATATAGGTCGTTGAGCTGGATCTTCTTCGTCAGGCTGAGCGCAATATTTCTCGAATAGCTGGTTGCGTAGTAATTCGAACGCGTACTCCTCCCACTGGATTGGGGATTCATCGTCTTCTATGTCCGGGACTTCTGAGCCATCAAAGGCGAGAAGAAAGCCCCTGCGGAATGCGTCCTCAATTGGTCTGCACTTCTCGGCAGCCTCTGCGACCTGATGCCAACTGTCGAAACCAGCGGTTTTGGCTACGATCTCAAGGGCTTCATGGTGGGGTATCTGCCGGTCTCGCTTGAGATTGCGAGCACGTTGTTTCAGAAGGGAGACGGCTTTTTGGGGGATCAGGAAAATGCGTTTCAAGTGGTAACTCCTCTGATCGCGGAGATTCGGTGCCCACTGCCGAGATCCGCACAGGGAATCCCAAACGCTGTAAATCAAGGAGAAGATCGTCCCATTCGGGTTTGCCTTGGTGGGCAGCAGGCTTCGATCAAGCCTGGCGGCATGATAGGTGGGCTCGGCCCCGGATTCAACCTTCATAGCCCCTCTGGACACCTAACGCCAAGGGACTGGATCAAAGGAGCTGAGCACATGCCATTGACGAGTAACGTCAGTACCCCGGATAGGGGGTGATGGAGTCTGGAAGGCATCTCTACAGAATGAACCGTCAGTAGGTCTACGATCCGTTCAGGCACAGAAATCCCCCCAGACATCCAATCTCTACTTGCTCATTGCCTGATAATGCTCCGAATATCCGCACTCTTCAAAAATCAGCCTCAAGCCGTCCTTGAACACCTCATGGTCGAACTCTTTTATGTCAAAAATATTCTGCCCCAACGAGTGTGATTCTCGATTCATGTAGCGATAGAACGTCGTAAACTTATCAGTCGACAGCGCTGGCTTCTGGAATACGTTATTAAAGTCCCTCTTCTGAACAAAATTGAAGAAATATTCTACGATATTCCGCATGCAGTTAGCGATCAGTGCAGGAGGCGAAGCTTGGTCCTTGATGATCGACCAGTACGACTGGTAGTCATTCTGAATCTCTTCGTACTTCATCGTAACCACAGAGCTTCCGTTTGTATTTTTGAATACTCTGAACAAATGCTGGGTTTCGCCGCGCGTCTTATGGTTCGTGTGTGTTAACTCATAGAAAAAATACAGGCTATGAGTGAGCACAAAAATCTGCTTGTAAAGGTCATCATTGATTAAATATTTTTTAATCAACTGCCCAATATTAAATACGTATAAATGCGAAAGACTGGAGATTGGGTCATCAATCACTACCACTTTGGCTTGAGGCACTGCCGTGGCCGTTTTCTGTCCTTTACACAGCTCAATAAAGTAAAGAAAACTAATAACAGTCTTCTCACCTTCACTCAATGAGTGGAATGCATTCGCTTGATCAGTAGTCCTGGAGACCCGGTAAAAATTCTCACCATATGGCACAACGGAAAAACCATCAATGCCTATTTCCAGAAGCCCGGCATTGATATTCTCAATTGACTCCTCAATGTTGACTGTTTGCTTTCGAAGGGCAGCAAGCTTGCCGTTAGAGGCCGCGACGGCCTCGCTTATCTTGGTGGCCTGGTCGCCTATCTCGCTGGCCTCGACCTTAAGGTCTGCGGTTGCGAGCGTGTAGGCGGAAATCGTCTGGTCATAGTCCCACCTCATCAGGGTCCAAAAACGCGTCTTGATGTTTTCCCGAGTCCTTTTCTTGTTCGCTAACTTGTCGTTATGCGCCTCGATCAACTCGTTCAGTCCGCTAATCAAGTCATTGATCGTTTCGACGGCGGACTGAGTATTGGTGAGAGCAACCGCCGTGCTTGGACTTTTGAGCTTGTTACCAATGTGAAGGACATTTTCGCGGATTGACGCTTTCAAAGCCTCGCATGCGATGCTCCAGGCATCTACAAGCTCTTTGCTGGCGAGGGGAGAATTTGAAATATCCTGTATATTCAACCCAGACGTCAGCGCTTCATATCGTGTCTTATATGACTCCAGATTATTGACATCCTTCTCATAGGCCTCGTCGAAAACCTGTCTGATCGAGTCGATGATCTTCTGAGTGACCGTCTCTTGCTGGCAGAACGGACAAGCTTGAGGATCCTCATCCTCTGAGAGGTACTGGAGCCCTTGCTTTACCCAGTCAGAGTTTCCAGTCCTGGAGATAAACTCGGCAACAGAGCCCTCTTGACTACCAACGATAATCTTGGACCACAGTGCATCTTCCTCAATTGCCAACCAGCTAGCCGAAAGAGTTTGGATTTTTGCGAACGGGGCTGCGCCCTCGCCTTCGATTGAGGTGGCCTCAGCCTTCAAATCATCAGCCGTGTAACCAGGCACGGCATCCGGCATGGTTAGGCCAACAATGTGCTGGAAAAGAAGTTCGGTCTTCTTCAACCCTTCCAAACAAAACTCCAGTACTCGGTCGCCGCCTGCGAAATTCGTTTTGATTTCCCAAATTTTGCTACTCGCTTTTGACTTTTCCTGTTCAAGCTTGGTGGAGTTCTCAGTGGACAGTTTTGAATTCGCTTGCTGAGCCGTCAGATGCTTATCCAGCTGCTTCGTCTCAGCTTCAATTTGTTGGAGTGCAACCTTGTTCTCTTTGGAAAGGGTAAAAATTCCTTTTAAATTATCCTCAACGTAGAAATAGTCATTCAGAAAGCTCTGGTTGTACACCAAAATTTCGCAAGGCTGACTGGTCTTCAGGCTGCATTTAGCGAATTGTGGCGCGCTCTGGTTGTACAAAAATTCGGATATGGTGCTCTTGCCTGCGCCATTGAGCCCATAGATAAGCGACGTCTTGTTGGTGGGCGACAGTGTGGATTTGGATCTGTAACTGGTGACGCCATCAATGTTCAATTCCGTGATCACAACCTTACTCCTAAATACTGGGTGGCTTTGAGCCATCACTATTGGCAAGGAGGAGCATAGGTGAGCTAAGCGCAGCGTGCCACGGTAATCGGCATGCTGACGTCATTAGGCTCGGCCTAAGGCACGGTAAACCGTCGCTCTGTGTACCCCGAAGAGCTTTGAAATTTCCGAGACTGGACGCCCTGCTTCCAGCAACTCACGAGCGTGCTTAGTCTGCGAGGGACTTAGCGCATGTTTAGGACCGAATTTTACACCTCTGGATTTAGCAGCTTCCCTGCCAGCACTGGTGCGCTCTGCGATCAATGACCGCTCGAAATCTGCAATTCCTGCGAAAACAGTCAAGATCATCCGACCTGCCGGTGTCGTCGTATCCGCCCAGGGCTCCGCGAGCGAGCGCAAACCAGCCCCCTTGGCTCGTAGCAACTCCGCAATGGAAAGCAGGTCGGATGTCGACCTGGCGAGACGGTCGAGACGCGTCACAATCACGACATCCCCGTCTCTCAGGTGATCAAGCATTCGGGTCAGTTCTGGCCGATCTCTTTTAGCACCACTCACTTTCTCTTCAAAAATTCTGGCGCATCCCTGCTCAACTAACTGAGAATGCTGATGTTCAAGACTCTGGCCTCGCGTAGACACGCGAGCATAACCAATCAACTGGCTCATTATTATTCCGTCGCAAATTATATTCCAAGCTTAACATAATTTGCGACAAACTAGCGCGACACTAGAAGCACTGATATAAATAGATCTAAATTTTGTCGCATAACTTTGCAGCCATGCGACAACTCCATTAAATCAAAAGCAACGAGCCTAGCCATAGAAATATGTTGAGAGCTGCGAAGGATACTGCTTGCCCAAAACTATATGCATAGCCAATTTTGCATCTTTATTTATTTCTCCAGCCAGCACCCTAACGCTATTTCTGAATCGGTTAATACGACCAGCTTTGAGTTTATACCTTCGTTCACAGCTCGCCACGAAAATCTCGATACCATCCATTAACTTGGTGCTGACTGGCTCCACACTTAAACAATCATCACCACCAGAAACCTTCCCAAATGAAAACTGGTGGGCCGCATCATTTCTGAGGTCCGTAAGACGACGAACTAGACTTAACAACTTCTTATCTAAAAGAACATTATCTGCACAGAACTTTATCATTTCGTGATAGGTCAGTTCACCAAGCGGTTTTGGCGTCGCTTTCCGGCTATCATCAATAATTTTATACAGCATGCCCTGAATATAGGTCGCATGAGCAATGATTTCAGCACGACATTCAAATGAGTCAAACTTTCCATCATGCGATGGAATTTTCACCTTAGAGAATTCGTCTCCCAAACTATGCATAGCAAGACGAATCTTAACTAAATGCGGAAATTTCAACTCTTCCATCCGTAGCTTCTTCATCAAATCCATGCGAAGCTTTATTGAGTAATCTTCGGAGTACTGAGCAATTGAAAAAGAATCAGTTATTGCGTTCCAAAAGCTTGAGAAAGAATAGCTGAGGATCACCTCATCACTCTGCTCCCCTAAATTATAATCAGCACGCCCATCAATTGACGTCCAGTAGAGGCGCTCAACAATTGTCCGAACCTCCTCTGGATTGAGAGTATGTGACGCAAGAACTTCTGGCTCATTTAAAATCCCCCTGAGATATAGCGTCTCGATGAACCCTGGCTTGCTATCATCCACCACGCCTTTAAGATAGTAATTCCTAGGCACACTCATACTTAAGCCCCATAAAATTTTATCAAACGCATCTAAATAGCGATAACTCATTATCTTGGAGCCACCATGGGCAGCTCACAGTTTTACCAATATCGTTATCCGTGCTCACTATACGTAATCCTAAATTCCAGTCCCAACTAGATCGCTGGCAGGCCATGCATGCCCAGCTATCAGTTTTCTGCCAAAACCAACCCAACCCAACCTTACACATGAAATATTTCACAACTAGCACACCAACTGACTACTTTCCGCGCACCGGGCTAGAGGCATCACTGGAAACCATGCACCACCCCTCGCGTACGACTCTTACCCTTCCATTCTCTGACACGGGGTGTCCTCTACCTACAGAATGATTTTCTGGGATACTGAGCCCTCAGGCAACACCAGAAGGCTCTGGCATGGGCTTCTGCGCTTACCGACGATCAACACGTATGGATACAGACATGGAAAGGATCAATCTCGCTGTCCAATTCTCAGAGAAGGATGAGGCGAAATCACTCGGTGCGCGATGGGACCCGTCCCAAAAGACCTGGTACATCCCCGAAGGCGTAGAGATCGGCTCGTTGACCCGATGGTGATCGTGTCCCAGGAAGTGGTGTAACTAAACCAATCGAAGGCGCCCTGCGGGCGAAAGAGGTTGGTCATCGTGGTTTTTGGCTAACGTTGAGTTTGCGGACTTAACCTTCACCAGAGAAACCACGATGACCAAGCCCACTATCGCATTGACCGAGTTGGTTGAGAAAGGGGCAGATGCTGATCTGCTCAAGCAAATGATCCAGTTCGTTGCCCAGCGCATGATGGAGTTCGACGTCGAAGGCCTGTGCGGCGCCGGCTTCGATGTCAAAAGCCCAGACCGGACGAACAGCCGCAACGGCTACCGTGATCGCCTCTGGCAAACCCGCGCTGGCGATGTCGACCTAAAGATCCCGAAACTGCGTCAGGGTAGCTATTTCCCCGGCTTTCTAGAGCCACGCCGTACTGCCGAGAAGGCTATGGCGGCGGTGATCCAGGAGGCCTATATCCAGGGTGTTTCAACGCGTTCAGTGGACGAGCTGGTCAAAGCCATGGGCATGACCGGCATCTCCAAGAGCCAGGTGTCACGGCTGGCTGGCGAGATTGATGAGCGGGTCCACGCCTTCCTTGATCGCCCACTTGAAGGCGACTGGCCCTATCTCTGGATCGATGCTACTTACGTCAAGGTGCGGGAGGCCGGGCGCATCGTCTCGGTCGCCGTCATAATCGCCGTGGCCGTGAACACCGATGGTGGCCGCGAAGTCCTGGGCATGCGGGTTGGCCCTTCGGAAGCCGAGCCGTTCTGGACAGACTTCCTGCGAAGCCTTATGCGGCGTGGCCTGCGTGGCGTAAAGCTGGTCATCTCTGACGCCCACGAAGGGCTCAAGGCCGCTGTTTCCAAGGTCTTCAACGCGACTTGGCAGCGTTGCCGCGTGCACTTCATGCGCAACGCCATGGCCCATGTCGGCAAGGGGCAACGCACCATGGTGGCGGCGCTCCTGCGTACGGTTTTCGCCCAAGACAGCCGTACCGAATGCCATCAGCAGTGGCGCCTGGTCGCCGATCAACTGCGCGAAAAGTACCCCAAGATCGCAACGCTCATGGACGGCTGCGAGGATGAAGTGCTGGCGCACATGGCGTTTCCCAAGGCGCACCGGCAGCAGTTGCACAGCACCAATCCACTGGAGCGGCTCAATGCCGAGATCAAGCGCCGCACCGATGTCGTGGGTATCTTTCCCAACGATCCGGCGATCACACGGCTGGTAGGCGCGATGCTGTTGGAGCAGAACGACGAGTGGTGCCTGCAACGGCGTTATATGCAGTTGGAGGCCTTTGAGGCAGTCAGCGATAATCCACAGGCCAAGCTGTCGGCCGTGATCAACTAAACGGCAAGCTCTGTGGCCAGAACCGCGATGAGTTACACCACTTCCTGGGACACGATCCCCGATGGTTGCCAGTCACCCAAGAAGCCGATCTGGAACACGGTCCAGAATTCTACATAAGAGCGCCCTATTACTACGTCATCGAGTCGATTTCGAGCTGCTGGGGCTGCTCGAACCTGACCCGCGTTTTCTCGTTCAAGCTGCCCGAGCAACACGAGGAGTTCGACTACTACATCGATGAGGACGAAGATTTCGCACTCACCAGCAATCTCGGAGAGTGGAAGCTTCGTGGGCATCGCGGAACGGTATCCAACGTCGACAGCCTCTCCCCATCGGTCACGAAGCAGATCCAGCGCTTTACTGACAAATTCAAACTGGCATACAGCAAGACTGTAGGAAGCCGTTACTGGATGAACCATTGCGAGCACTGCGGTGCAAAGCTCGGGGATTTCTTCATGCATAGCGAGCCAGGGGGGGCCTTCTTCCCGACCGCCCCTCACGAGGCTCAGCGGATGACACTGATCAAAATCAATGAGCGGTTCGAGGCAAACTGTAGCGTTGGCTATTCCACTGAAGATTTCTTCGATTGGATGCAGGTGCGCGAACAACCCTAATTACCCAATCAAAACCCGCACTGGCCGACGACTTGACGAGATTCAGGTCCGCCTGTGGTATTGGGCCCCGTAAGCAGAAGGCGCTGTATCGATGGCAAGGATGATCCCGGATAACGGACCTCGTGGAACCGAGAGCAAAGGTGAGCGAGATCTTTACACCATCCTCAAAGCGGAGCTACCGGACGACTACGTTGTCATTCATAGCCTTCCATGGCTCTCCTCCGCAGTGAGAAAAGTCGATCCTCGGGCAAAACCAACCGGTGAGATTGACTTCTTGATCATCCATCCGGAGAAAGGGCTGCTCGTGCTCGAAGTGAAGAGCGGCAGATACGGTGTCAAAAATAACGAGTTCGTGCATCTCAAGAATCACTACTCGATAGATCCTATCGGTCAAACTCGCAACAACGTGCATGGAATCGCCAGATGGTTAGGGTCAGATCCGGCACTGCACCTCCGGATCGGATACGGATTTATTTTCCCGGACTCCGATTTCGCAGGAAAGGCAATCGCGCCTGGCATGTACGACACGACATCCGGTCCCCAACAACCGCTCTACATCGACTATCGCGAGATGCCGAACGTTACGCAGCGGATCATAGACTTGATGGACTATTGGAAAGTCGCCTTGGGTAACTCGGATTTAGGGGAGTCTCGCGCCGCTCGCGTCATTGAATACCTCACGCCAGAAATCGATGGCAGGCGGTGCTGGGCCAGCCGCATCATCTTCGACAACAAACAGTGGCTCCAGCTGACCGGAGAGCAGAGCACAGTTGTAACCAGGGTGATGAATAGCCAAACCTCGCTGGTGACCGGCTGGCCCGGAACCGGGAAAACGCTAATCGTGATCGAAACTGCACGGCGACTAGCCGCCCAGAAGCAAAAGGTGCTGGTGGTTTCGTTCAACAACAAGCTCACGGAGTATGTACGCACCCAGCTTGCTGATTCAAAAGGCTGCGATGTAGTGACCTGGCACGGTCTATGTGGCCAGGCGCGCCACGCTTTAGGCCGCACCAGCGAGCCAGGCAAAGAAGACGACTGGTACAGGCAGCAATGCGTGCTCGATCTTAACGACGCTATTGAGGAAGGTCGTATGGCCGCTTACAGCGCCCTGCTCGTCGACGAGTCTCAAGCCCTCCTCCCATCTTGGTGCGAAACCCTTACCAAGTGGTTCCAAGATAAGCCCAAGGCGTTTTTCTGCGACGAGACGCAGGTCTTCCCGTACGAGCGAGACAACATCCCGTTGAAAGGTCTCAGCGAGCTGCTTGGCGTTGATCCGTTCCCACTCACCATCATCATGCGGATGCCAAAGGCAGTCACAAACATTCTCGAAGAAGCGGTGCCACCCAAACTCCAGCACTCGACCCCTCGGGTATTGGAGCATGACACCGCCGTTGAAATAATTACCGCAGATCCATGCCTGAAAATATCTCAGATCGGGCAAAAGCTCATCAACAACGGAGTCCGGCCTCAAGACATCGTAATTTTGATTCCAAGGTTCCTCTCAAGACAATACATTGAGTATTTGGTAAGAGAGAAGCCACGTTGCGAAACCATCACGAAATTCCGTGGCTTAGAAGCGCCTATCATCTTGATTCTTGGCGCGGAGCTGCTTGGTACCGCTGAATTGTTTAGTGCCTACTCTCGGGCGACCTCAAAATGCATAGCCATCTATAACTCAAGCAGTGACAACTGGTCCGACGACGAGATCTTTAGACGTCGACTGAAATGCGTTCCTGAAAATCTAAAAATCCTGGAGGAGGAGCAGGAAAAACTGTTTATACATAACAGAATTGCGCTCACCACAGAAAGGATTTCACTAAATTGCGTCAGCATTAATATCTCTTGGGCCAAATCTTGGCAAGCCTGGCTCATTGAGATTGACGACGACCAGCCCATAGTGGAAATGTGGATCGCTCATCTGGTGCACAACCTAACTCAGCCCATTTTTTATTGGCTGAAAGGCTCAAAATCCTACCTACACCTAGCTCAGATTGATTCATTATCGCCAGACCCTATAGATTCCCCAGATTCTTATCTGGCAAAAACGCAAGACTTTCATGCATGCAAAAAATGCGAAGCTTTAACACCGCATTCTTTCGATAGCAGGCGTAGCTGTGCACTTTGTGAAAAAAAAGCAGATAGGTCGCCCTTTCCAGAGCAGTCCATAATAGGTGAGATCAAACTGATGGATGGCGTCGTGTCCGGAGAGCTGGCGAAAGATCGCATCCGTGAACTGCAACCTGATCTGCCGCTAAACATTGCCGCCGCCGCTGCGCTATACCGTGCCGAACGCAACAAGAAACGCTCAAACGTGCTAAAAGTTCAGCTTCCAGGCGGACGTAGATTCTACTTGATCGCGTATATTTTCGTTCAGGTAAGAATTGCCACCGCCAGACTTGGAGCAGTGATGGAGGCTAACGCCCTCGCGGATGAACTCTATGATCGCTTCAACGGGCTCAAATCCATCTCTTCAACCGAGTGGAGGAAATTTTTCGCTAATGCGATGGGCACGTTCTATTCGAAAGGCTACATGAAGAAGATCAGCAAAGGCTTTTACTCGCCAGTGGAGGACGACGAGGCCCCTGTGCCGTGGAGCAACCAGTCAGACGGGAGCGATACGGCCACTGGAGAAAAGGGTATAGATAAGGACGTTGCAGGCAGCGATCAAATCGAACCAGGCCCTACGAGCATTGTGGGGGGCGGATAAGCCCGTCGAGTCGCATGCCATGCTGGATATGGCGCCCCCTGGAAACTTTCGACCTGGCCCAAGCCAGTGTCGCTCCAATACCCTTGGTCAGCAGCGCCATCACTCAAAGGGGTGCGAAAGGCTCTTGGTCAAGTCTGAGCTATCTGGATCGCACCGGACGAACCCCTTGCGCTCGTACCATGCGATCAGGGCCTCATCAGTACACTGCTCTCGATCCAAGGATCTCGCCGTCAGTTTGACGCTCGTGCATCCAAGCTCAGATGCAATGCGCTCGGCCTGTGCAAGCACCCACGCTCCTACCCCTCCACTCCTGGCTTCGGGAAGGACGAAAATCTCGTAAATGTAGCCTTCTGACGCTTCTCCATGTTCGTAGATGAGCAACCCTGCTTCCACACCGTTCCGTAAGACCACGAAAGACCGCGTCTTAGGGATATATCCTCGGAGATACCGCTCGCGGAGGCAGAGGTCATGCAGCTCTCCAGAGGCAAATATTTCGGTTGTGGTCAGCACTGTCACGTCCTCACAAGCTGCATGATCAATTCCAAATAATAGCGTCGCATCACACTGCCACTGATAGCTAGCTGTTTGCTGGGCTACGCGGAAACATCCAAGTCTGGCACGCCCTGTTGCCTCGCAGCCCATCTCGACTTTGCATCACCGACATAAGCGCATGAGGTAAAAGTCGCCGAGGCCAGTGGCCGCACTCAAAACTAAGGTTTTTCCGAATCCGGCATGCCTTCCACTTCGGAATCCGCTGATGGACTTGTACCCGGAACATGATGAGACACGACGATAAAAAGGCGCCTGCGACCGGCTCAGCGATGGTTAGGGCGATAGGCCCGCATGAGGAGTCATTGAGTGCCACGGAAATCGTGGAGCGCTACAGCGCCCTCTACGGGCATGCTTTACACCCGACAAACGCAGGGAATGCGGCCAGAGCGCTGGGCCTCGACTATATCGGGGTTCCGAACGATGAAATGTCGCAATACGGCAAGATACAGAAGCGCTACGCGGCTGCGGACCTGCATCTGATCTTTAAGCGCCTTGATGTGCTGGTGGCATCACGCAGCAAGTATCAGTGACGCGCCCGCCGATGCCTTTGGGCCCTCAGGAGTCCATGAGGGGTTCCGATGTGAGCAACCCCGTCCGCCGACCTGCACAAGGCATGACCATGATCACAAAGAGGCCACGCCCAACCCACCTGGCCTCTTCTGCGAAGCAGCTCCGGCAACGGGTATACAAAATTCTCCTGACCAGCAGAGGATGTCATCAGGGCCCGGCGAGCTACACCCTCTGATGACCTCCGCACAGCGGCTCGCTCTGAAGAGCAGACTGGCATACTGGACATAGCTTCATGATCCAGTCGCTGCCCTCCATAGAAGCCTCCACTGCATGCTCAGCACCGCACAATTGGCATGTACGGTCCGAGCGCTGTTCTACCAGTTCTGCCAGCGCTTGAAGCTCTTGAGGGGCATGCGCCAGCAACTCAACAGCCAGGTATCCATTTTTCGGCCTCATATGAACCTGCACGCCATGTGCTGTACAGGCCGCACGCATTTGGTCGATTAGCGGCTGCCAACCTCGATACCGATCATCCATCCCCTGGCCCTCATTGACACCTCACGAACCGTTGCTTTCTACAACCACCCACTGGCTACTTCGCGGCACGCGCTTGGCAAAGCTGGATTCAAGTCTCCCCCTCGCCCACCCTTGGCTGGCATGATCGGTCTAACAGCTCCCCTTCGACCGACACATGTGAACGCATCACAAATCTGGCAGAGAAAATGCCTCCCGGTATGGCGCGGTGTATCTCGGATCGAACACGCACACCTGATTCTCGCCAGAACCTGGATAAACGATGGTGATCAGGTCCGCAATGTTCGCCGCTTCAGCAAGCGACTCGGCCAAATCTGATAGGTACACGGAGCGCTTTTCCCGAACCTCATGCCAATGAGTCATCCCACCGCCGATGTACAGATAAACTCCCGCCTCAGCAGCCGTATTTCGCAGGTCTCGAAGCGCGTCGGCGCTATTCGCCACATCCATGATCAGATGATAATTCTCCACCACCACGCTGGAGCCAGGCAGCTGTGCGGTAATTATCTCTTTCAGCTCAGCTAAGCCAATCGCACCGTTTCTCCACTTCAATCTTGCTTCAGGGTCTGGAGAGAAAGGCGGCTCGCCATCGACCAGATCCTCAGCAGAACCCTCATGCCCATCCAGGAGATTTACTGCACTGGTCAGCTTCGGCCAATCATCATCCGAGATAACCACCTGATCGACAGTGGAAAAATCCAGGCGCCCGAGTAAGGCCAGTAACTGCCTCACCAGAACAGCAGGATTGTGGTTGGCGATAACCACTGTCGCTTTACCCTTATCAGCATCATCAAAATAGCTGATATTCCTCAGGGTCTTGGCTACGAGCCAGGCAAGGACTTCGCGCCTCAGCGCCACTGTGCGGGATACCACAACCGCAAGCCCGGGAAATTCGATCTCCGGATAGTCAATCCTGTTTCTTTGGTAGGTAGTGGGATCATTGAAAATAGCGTCAATCCTATCAATTTCCGAAACCATCAGACGCTCTAACTGCTTACTCGGCATGAAACTGCTTTCCTGGAAAAACCGGTGTGATCTATCGGGCTCTGTACGGCGGCAGGTTGTCGGGCTCACTCATAGGCGCCCTGGTTGGGCACTCATCGCACAGCAGGCCATGTGGTATGGCGTGGAACTCAATCACCAATCACCACGCTCACCTGCGGCCTCTGCTGGTCCTTTTTTCGCCTCCCCCTACAGCATCACAATTTTCTGGGATAACACATCATCCACGCAACACAGAGAGGCCCTAGCACGGACCATTGCGCCTGTAACTGAACAAGGCCTTCGGGTGCAGGCATGGAAGGGCCGACTTGGTTCGACGAGAGCGATATGGCCAGTAGGAACGAGCTATGAAAGGAGATGGCGGGCTCATCCACTATGGAAGAGGTGATCACCCTAGATGAGCGCCAGAAACGCTGTAAAAAACGTGTGAACGCTCCAAGGCTATTAGCCGAACAGAAGGGTTCAGCCTGGGTAGGGCCAATGTCGTCCGAACGCTGCCCGAGAAGCCAGGCACTGAAGTCCCCTACAGGAAGATCCTCCGAGCTTCGTTCACCCGGTTGGGCTTGAACCGAGCATAAAGAGTACATTAGTACTCTTGGAAATTTGCCATCTCTCCTGCCTGAAAAACCCGTTGGCCAACATGCTTCGCAGAACGATGACGCCATTGCTGCCAGACAAACCCGTACGCTCACGGCGGAAGGGCGAGATCGTAAACGTGTTTTATCGTTAACGTCGGAGGTTAACGGAAATATTCGTTTACGGTCCGGCTAAGCGATTGCCGAATTTCGGAGGGTTCGTTCAATTACGTATCATTTCATCCAGCCAGGAAGCGCCTACGTCGACGGAGCACCATACGGCGCCCCTGTCCTCTGCCTTTGCTTAGGAAAGGCTGCGCCTTGAGAATTGCCATTGAAACAGTTGCGGGGCGAGCTGAGCGCTTCGTCAGAGACTCGGGCATCAGAATCCGTTCGTCGGATATATTTTCAAAGGATCTCTGAGGGCTGCTCGGTGGCTCGAAAATTCAGATAGGACGGCGCGTTAGCAGCCTGAGCGTCGCCGATTTGACGACAGGACGCGGGGGTTTACATTTCGACGAGATAACGGACGAGCGGTCGGAAAAAAACTTGTACAAAATCCGTTTCCAAACTACCCGTGCTTTTCTGAGGCGCAAGATTGGTTTACATTTTTCTGAAAACCATCCCGTCAGGACGCCAAAAAACCTGTAGAGCAAGCGCCTAAAGGCCCGTATTTACAGGCTGATCATGCGACCAGGGGGAGATGGCCGTTTTTCTGGCTAGGTTTACGCGAGTTTCCGAACAAATCTAAACTTTGGGTGAAACGGTCGCACAGCACCACCGCGCCGCGTGCCAGGGCCGGGCGAATCACTTCGCTCAGGTGCTGGGCGCGGGCGGCGAACACCAACAGCAGCTCGGTGTCGGCGTGCATGGCTTCGTCGCTGGGCGCCAGCAGCAGTTCGCGAATGCGCTCGGCCAAGGGCGTGCCGCCGGGCTCGCGGGTCAGCACCACGTCCAGCCCGTTGGCCCGCAGGCGTTCGGCCAGGTACTCGCGGTTGGTGCTCTTGCCCGCGCCTTCGGGCCCTTCAAGGGTGATGAATAAACCGGTCACTGGCTGTCCTTCTGAGAATCATGGGGCGCATCGGCGGGGGTGTCCGTGGCCGTGTCGGGGCTGGCCGCTGGCACCGCCGGCGGTTGGCTGCCCGGCTCCTGGCCTGGCTGCGGTGCCGGCAATGGCACGGGCGCGGGGCTGGAGCGGTAGTCGGCGCGACGCTTGAGCTGGAACTCGCGCACCGCGTTGTTGTGGTCTTCCAGGTCGTCGGAGAATACGTGGCTGCCATCACCCCGGGCGACGAAATACAGGCTGGTGCCGCTGGCCGGGTTCAGCGCCGCGTGCAGTGCCTCGCGGCCGACCATGGCGATGGGCGTCGGTGGCAGGCCGGCGTTGGTGTAGGTGTTGTAGGGCGTCGCCTCGTGCAGGTCGGCACGGGTGAGCTTGCCGGTATAGCGCTCGCCCATGCCATAGATCACGGTAGGGTCGGTCTGCAGCAGCATGCCGGATTGCAGGCGGCGCACGAACACGCCGGCGATCTCGGCGCGCTCCTGGGGCACGCCGGTTTCCTTCTCCACCAGGGAGGCCATGATCAGCGCCTGGTAGGGTTCGGTGTACGGAGCATCGGCGGCGCGGTCGGTCCACTCCTTGGCCAGCACTTCGTCCAGGCGGCTGTAGGCCTGGCCCAGCAGGTCGGCATCGGTGACGCCGCGCACGTACTTGTAGGTGTCCGGGAAGAAGCGCCCTTCCGGGAACACGCCCTCGTGGCCAAGGCGTGTCATCACTTCGGCGTCGCTGAGCCCGGCCAGGGTGTGCTTGAGTTTTTCCTGCTTGTCCAGGGCGGCCCGCACCTGGCGGAAATTCCAGCCTTCGACCAAGGTCAGGTTGTACTGCACCACTTCGCCACGCTTCCACACGCCCAGCAGGTCTTGCAAGGTCATGCCGGGCGTCAGGCGGTATTCGCCGCTGTGCAGCGGCTGCCCGGCCAGGTTGAACCGCCAGTACAGGCGCAGCCACAGGGCATCGCGCAACGTGCCCTTGGCCTGCATGCGATTGAAGGTCCCGGTCGGCGTGGAGCCGGCGGGCACATCCAGCAGCTCTTCCTGGCTGACGTTCAGGGTTTGCTCAAGTGCGCTGTGCACTTTCCAGGCAGCGACAGCCAAGGTAAGGCCTGCCAGAATCACCAGGGTTTCCAGCAGCACCAAGAATTTACGTCTCACGAATCACACATCCAATACTGCGCGGGCAAGGCTCTGCAGTTTACGGGTGAGCGGCCCGGCAGACCAGTTCAGGGAAACAAAAGCATACACAGGCCAGATACCGTACACGCTGTTGCAGACGAAGACTTCGTCGGCGCCTTCGAGGTCGGCCAGCCACAGATCACGTACCTGCACCTGGATGCCCAGGCGTTCTGCCTGGGCCAGCAGCTCGGCACGCATGACGCCCGCCACGCCACAACGGCTCAGGTCGGCGGTCAGCAAGTGGCCATCGCGCACCAGAAACAGGTTGCTGAAGACCCCTTCGACCAACCGACCGGAGGTGTCGCGCATCAGGCCTTCGGCATAATCGGGGCTGCTCCACTCGCTGCGGGCCAGCACCTGCTCCAGGCGGTTGAGGTGCTTGAGGCCGGCGAGCAAGGGCTGTTCGGCCAGGCGGGTCTGGCAGTCGAACAGGCGAACACCCTGCTGGGCATGGGAAACCGGGTAGGCCGCCGGCGCGTTGGCCAGCACCAGGCGCCGGGGGGCCGCCAGCGGGTCGGCGGCATAGCCGCGCTGGCTGTCACCACGGGTGATGACGAGCTTGAGCACGCCCTCCCCCAATAGCGCGGCGGCAGCCAGCAGCTCGCGCTCCACCAGCTGTGCATCGACGCCGATGGACAACCGGGCGCCCCCCTCCACCAGGCGATGCAGGTGACGCGCCAGCAACGTGGGCCGGCCGGCCTTCACGGCAATGGTCTCGAACACCCCATCGCCGTAGGCCAGGCCCCGGTTTTTCACCGCGAGGGTGTCGGCCGGCTGGCCGTCGACCCAACTGAACATCAACCGTTGAACCGGCGGAACACCAGCGAGCCGTTGGTACCACCAAAGCCGAACGAGTTGGACAGCACCACATCGATGGGCATGTTGCGCGCCTGATGCGGGACGAAGTCCAGGTCGCAGCCTTCGTCGGGCTCGTCGAGGTTGATGGTGGGCGGCGCCACCTGGCTGTTGATGGCCAGGACACTGAAGATCGCTTCCACCGCGCCCGCAGCACCCAGCAGGTGGCCGGTCATCGATTTGGTCGAGCTGACCGCCAGCTGATAGGCGTGATCGCCGAACACCGACTTGATCGCCGACGCTTCCGCCAGGTCACCGGCCGAGGTCGAGGTACCGTGGGCGTTGATGTACTGCACGTCGCTGGCATTGACGCTGGCGTCGCGCAGGGCGTTGGCCATGCAGCGGGCCGCACCGGCGCCGTCTTCGGGTGGCGAGGTCATGTGGAACGCATCACCGCTCATGCCGAAACCGACCAGCTCGGCATAAATGGTCGCGCCGCGGGCCTTGGCGTGCTCCAGTTCTTCGAGCACCAGCGCACCCGCGCCGTCGGACAGTACGAAGCCATCACGGCCCTTGTCCCACGGACGGCTGGCCCGGGTAGGCTCGTCATTGCGGGTGGACAAGGCGCGAGAGGCGCCGAAGCCGCCCATGCCCAGGCCGCAGGCCGCCATCTCGGCGCCACCGGCGATCATCACGTCGGCTTCGCCATAGGCGATATTGCGCGCGGCCATGCCGATGCAGTGGGTACCGGTGGTGCACGCGGTGGCGATGGCGTAGTTAGGCCCCTGCACACCCAAGTGGATGGACAGGAAACCGGAAATCATGTTGATGATCGAACCTGGCACGAAGAACGGCGAAATCCGCCGCGGCCCGGAGGCATGCAGGATCTTGCAGGTTTCTTCGATGTTGGTCAGCCCGCCGATACCCGAGCCCATGGCCACGCCAATGCGCTCACGGTTGGCATCGGTCACTTCCAGGCCGGCGTTACGTACGGCTTGAAAACCGGCCGCCAGGCCGTACTGAATGAACAGGTCGAGCTTGCGGGCTTCCTTGACCGACAGGTACTCCTCGACGTTGAAGCCTTTGACCGAGCCGCCAAAACGGGTGGAGTAGGCAGAAAGGTCGGTATGCTCGATCAGACCAATGCCACTGCGGCCAGCCAGAATGCCCTGCCAACTGCTCGGCACATCCGTGCCCAGTGGCGACAGCATACCCATACCGGTGACCACGACGCGTCTACGCGACACAGCGCTCTCCTTATTCTAGGAACAACTCTTTACATCTCATCTAAAGAAAAAACCGCACGCCAGCAATGGCAGTGCGGTTTTTCCATGACAAGAAGCTGCGATTACACAGTCTTAAGCCTGGTGGCTGGTGACGTAATCGATAGCGGCTTGAACAGTAGTGATTTTCTCAGCTTCTTCGTCAGGGATTTCAGTCTCGAATTCCTCTTCCAGAGCCATCACCAGCTCAACGGTGTCAAGGGAATCGGCACCCAGATCTTCAACGAAGGAAGCAGTGTTCACCACTTCTTCTTCTTTAACGCCCAGTTGCTCGGCGACGATTTTCTTGACGCGTTCTTCGATGGTGCTCATACCTTGTTTTCACTCCTAAATGGACATAAGTCAGGCAGCTGGCCGGTGTGTAAGTTTATAGGAAGGCTTCGGCATTTCAAGCTGAAAGCGTCACCACCTGATCACACCTGCCCGCTGTCTAGAATTTGGTTGCAGCTTTATAACGGATTTTAGACAGCACGTATGACATTTTTTTGAAGCAATCCGTCACATTTCACTTACATGTACATGCCGCCGTTCACCGGGATAGTAGCACCGGTGACATAGGCTGCACCTTCCGAGGCCAGGAAAGCCACCACTTTCGCGATTTCTTCGGCCTGGCCCAAGCGACCCAGGGGAATCTGGGTCTGCAAGGCTTCACGCTGCGCTTCAGGCAGCTCACGGGTCATGTCGGTGTCGATGAAGCCTGGGGCCACCGAGTTGACCGTGATCGCACGCGAGCCGACTTCACGGGCCAGCGCACGGCTGAAGCCCTCCAGGCCCGCCTTGGCAGCAGCGTAGTTCACCTGGCCGACGTTGCCCATGGCGCCGACGACCGAGCCAATGCTGATGATACGACCCCAACGAGCCTTGGTCATGCCGCGCAGCACGCCCTTGGACAGCCGGTACAGGCTGTTGAGGTTGGTGTCGATGACATCATGCCACTCGTCGTCCTTCATGCGCAGCATCAGATTGTCGCGGGTGATGCCGGCGTTGTTGACCAGAATGGTGGGCGCACCGAATTGTTCGGTGATGGCGGCCAGAACGGCGGCGACGGATTCGTCGCTGGTCACGTTCAGCTCAAGGCCGGTGCCCTGCACGCCGTTTTCCTTGAGGGTGGCGGCGATGCGCTCGGCACCGGAAGCCGAGGTGGCGGTACCGATGACGGTAGCGCCCATGCGGCCCAGTTCCAGGGCGATGGCCTGGCCAATGCCACGGCTTGCGCCGGTAACCAGTGCGACTTTACCTTGCAGGCTCATGCAGGCTTCTCCTATCTGTATCAGGCCTGCGCCGCACGGGCGGCGGCGAAGGCGTCTGGGGTATTCAGGTTTTCAGTGCTCACGCCGTCGGCGCAGCGCTTGTTCAGGCCAGCCAGGACCTTGCCCGGGCCGCATTCGACCAGGCGTGGCGCACCGTTGGCGGCCAGGAACTGCACGGACTCGACCCAGCGAACCGGCTTGTACAGCTGTTCCAGCAGGTCACGCTTGAGGGTGTCGAGGTCGGCAGGCACGGCGGCGCTGACGTTCTGCACCACCGGGATCTGCGGCGCCTGCCAGTCGATGGCGTTGATGGATTCGGCGAACCGCTCGGCAGCCGGCTTCATCAGCGCGCAGTGCGACGGCACGCTGACCGGCAGCGGCATGGCACGCTTGGCACCGGCGGCTTTGCACAGCTCGATGGCGCGTTCCACGGCCGCTTTCGCGCCGGCAATCACCACCTGGCCAGGGGAGTTGAAGTTCACTGCACTGACCACTTCGCCCTGGGCCGCTTCGGCGCAGGCGTTGACCACCACGGCGTCGTCCAGGCCCAGGATGGCGGCCATGGCACCTTGACCGGCCGGCACGGCTTCCTGCATCAGTTGGCCGCGGCGCTCCACCAGCTTGACCGCGTCGCCCAGGCCCAGGCAGCCCGCCGCCACCAGGGCGCTGTATTCGCCCAGGCTATGGCCGGCGACGAAGGCCGGGCGCTCGCCGCCTTCGGCCAGCCACAGGCGCCACAAGGCGACCGAGGCCGCCAGAATGGCCGGCTGGGTCTTGTCAGTCTGGTTGAGGCTTTCGACCGGGCCTTGCTGAATCAGCGCCCACAGGTCGTAACCCAGCGCGTCGGAAGCTTCCTTGAACGTTTCCAGCACCAGCGGGTATTGGGCGCCCAGCTCGGCGAGCATGCCCAGGGACTGGGAACCTTGCCCTGGAAAGACAAATGCGAGGGATGCAGACATTTAACAAGCCCTTAATGATCTTGTCGTCGGAGAATTGACGTGCAACCGAAGTTGAACGCAAGAAACTGACAGTTGGATGACAGATAGAACCGGGTGGTCACATTTAAGCACTCCTTGGCGGATATGCCTAAAGCAACAGCTCCTCCAACCGCCCGTGAAGGCGCTGGGGAAGGTTTTCCTGGATTTCGGCCAGTGCGCGGGAAATGGCGCTCTGAAAGCCCTGGACCCCCGCGGCCCCGTGGCTTTTCACCACGATGCCCTGCAAGCCGAGAAAGCTGGCACCGTTGTGACGGGCCGGCGCCAGGTCAGCCTGCAAGCGCTTGAGCAACGGCAACGCCAAGGCGCCCACGGCGCGAGACATGAGAGTGTGGCGGAACAATGCCTCGATGCGCGCACTGATCATGGTGGCCAGGCCTTCGCTGGACTTGAGCAGGATATTGCCGACGAAACCGTCACACACCACCACGTCCGCTTCGCCGCGGTACAACCCATCACCTTCGATGAAGCCGATGTAGTTCAAGCCCTTGGCACCCTGGAGCAGGCTGGCCGCCAGCTTGACCTGCTGGTTGCCCTTGATGTCCTCGGTGCCCACGTTCAACAGCGCCACGCGCGGGCGCACGACGCCCAGCGCCTGGGCCGCCACCGAGCCCATCACCGCGAACTGGAACAGGTTGTCGGCGCTGCAATCGACGTTGGCACCCAGGTCCAGCAACTGGCACGTGCCCGCCTGGGTGGGGATGGCCGCCACCATGGCCGGCCGATCGATACCCGGCAGCGTCTTGAGCACATGGCGCGACAACGCCATCAGCGCACCGGTGTTGCCGGCACTCACACAGGCCTGAACCTTGCCGTCACGCAACAACTCCAGCGCCACGCGCATGGAAGAGTCCGGCTTGCCCCGCAACGCCTGGGAAGGCCGTTCGTCCATGCCGATGACTTCGCTGGCCGCCACGATCTGCAGGCGCGAGCGATCCGCACCGGGCTGGCTGGCGATCAGTTCTTCTAGAAGGAGTGGGTGACCGACGAGGGTCAGGTACAGCGAGGGGGTAGCAGACAGGCAGGCGAGGCTGGCCTGGACAATGCTGCGGGGACCGAAGTCCCCGCCCATTGCGTCAATCGCGATGACTTGAGCGGACAAGGATTACTCGTCAGCGCCCTTGTCGATCACTTTACGGCCACGGTATACGCCTTCTGGCGATACGTGGTGACGCAGGTGTACTTCACCGGTGGTCTTTTCGACCGACAGGGTGCTAGCCGACAGGGCGTCGTGCGAACGGCGCATGTCACGGGCAGAGCGGGATTTTTTGTTCTGCTGAACAGCCATAATTGATTAACTCCTAAACGTTTGGGTCACGCTTTAACTGCGCCAATACACTGAACGGGTTGGACCGCGTTACCTCGTCCTCGCTCGGCTCGGGCTCATCTGCGCCCGCCGGCTGCTGGCATTCTTCCGGATGATGAGCAGGCACAATGGGCAAGGCGAGCAGAAGCTCCTCCTCGATCAATGCCTGCAGATCCAAAGGATCTTCGCCCAGTTCCAGCACGTCATAACCTTTCGGTAACGACTGGGTGTTCGCACCCTCCTTCACCACAGCGTAACTGCACTCGCTGTGGATCGGCAGGGTCACCAGCTCAAGACAACGCTGGCAAACCATCTTGACTTCGACGTCGAGATGGCTGTGGATAACCACTGCCTTTCGCTCGTCTCGTTCGAAAACGAATTTAGCCTGCACCGTACCGACGTTATCGGAAAGCGGGTCGCAGAGTCTCTCCAAATCGGATAATGGCAGCGAACCTTCTAGGGTTACGCCACGATCGGCCAATTTGCGCGGGTCAACGTGAGGTGGAATCGGGTCATTCAACATAGGCGCAGCATTCTAGGGACGACCCCCTCCCCTGTCAAAGGAAATTAGGCCTCAAGGCAATGATAGAATGACCGTTCATCCTCAGGAGACCGCCATGCAGCCCTTGCTACTCGCTTCAAGCTCGTCGTACCGCCGGGAATTGCTGGCCCGCCTGCGCCTGCCGTTCACCTGCGCGTCGCCCGACATCGACGAAAGCCGGTTGCCGGAAGAGCCCGCCGAAACCCTGGTCAAGCGCCTGGCCGAGCAGAAAGCCCGCGCCCTGGCCGAGAGCCACCCGGGGCACCTCATCATAGGCTCCGACCAGGTGGCCGTGCTGGGCGAGCAGATTCTGGGCAAGCCCCACACCTTCGACAACGCCTGCACGCAGCTGCTGGAAGCCAGCGGCACCAGCGTGACCTTCCTCACCGGGCTGGCCCTGCTCGACGCCACCACAGGGCGGTGCCAGGTCGATTGCATCCCTTTTACCGTGCACATGCGCGAACTGGACCTGGCGACCATCCAGCGCTACCTGAGGGCCGAGCAGCCTTATGACTGCGCAGGCAGCTTCAAGGCAGAGGGGCTGGGCGTGAGCCTGTTTCAAAGCACCCACGGGCCGGACGCGACAAGCCTGGTGGGGCTGCCGTTGATTCGCCTGGTGGACATGCTGCTGCAGGAAGGGGTGCAGGTGCCCTGACCCCCAGTGAATGCACGGGCCCGCCCCAGTGGGACCGGACGACGTTCGGCCCCACTGGGGCAATGCCCCCAACCATTCGGTCAGCGCAGGGACGGGCCGTTGAAGCCCATGTAGATCGCCAGCTTCTCGGCCACGCTGGCCCCCAGCTTCTTGGAAAAACGATCAAGCGCCGAGTCTTCGACGGTGAAGTCGACCAGCTCTTTCTCGCCCACAACGTCACGCGCCACGGAACTGGCGTTGCCCAGCCCATCGATCAGCCCGAGCGGCAGCGCCTGCTCACCGGACCAGATCAAGCCGGAGAACAGCTCCGGATGTTCCTTGTCCTTCAAGCGGTCACCACGGCCCTGCTTGACCACGCTGATGAACTGGTTGTGCGTGGTGTCCAGCACCCCTTGCCAGAACTTCGTCTCATCCGGCTTGGCCGGCTGGAAGGGGTCGAGGAACGACTTGTGCTCACCGGAGGTGTACGCACGCCGCTCCACCCCCAGCTTCTCCATGGTGCCGACGAAGCCGTAGCCGGCTGCCGTGACCCCGATGGACCCCACCAGGCTGGCCTTGTCGGCGTAGATCTGGTCGGCGGCGCTGGCAATATAGTAGGCACCGGACGCCCCCAGATCACTGATCACCGCATACAGCTTGGTATCGGGATGTTCCTTGCGCAGGCGACGAATCTCATCGACCACGTAACCAGCCTGCACAGGACTGCCGCCCGGGCTGTTGATGCGCAGCACCACGGCCTTGACCTTGGGGTCCTTGAAGGCCGCACGCAGGCTGCCAATGATGTTATCGGCGCTGGCGGGCTCCTGGTCGGCGATCATGCCGCGCACTTCGATCAGCGCCGTGTAGTGGTCACCACGGGTCGCACTCTTTTCCATGTCCATCAGGGGCGTGAACATGGCCAGGGCGAAGAACAGGTAAATGAAGGTCAGCAGCTTGAAGAAAATGCCCCAGCGCCGGGTGCGCCGGTGTTCGATCACGTTGGCCTGCAGGGTTCGCTCCAGCAGTTGCCAGCTTTTGTCGTCGCTGCGCTTTTCGGCGTCGGGCGCTTTCCATTCATCAGACATCGTTCAGTTCCCTTGGAAAAGTCAGGTCGTCGCGCCTGTCAGCCAGGCATGCAATTGGGTGAAGCGTTCGATGGCCAGCACCGGCTCATGCACCAGCAGACTGTCCAGCGGCATGGCACCATAACCCACGGCCACGGCATCAATGCCGGCGCTGCGCGCCATCAGCAGGTCGAACGACGCATCCCCCACCATCAGGGCGCGTTCGCGCGGCACCTGGCAATGGGCAAGGATCTCCTCGAGCATCAGCGGGTGCGGCTTGCTGCGGGTTTCGTCAGCGGCACGGGTGATGTCGAAATAGGCCTCCCACCCATGCGCCTTGAGCACCCGATCCAAGCCGCGACGCGCCTTGCCGGTGGCCACCGCCAGGCGGTAACCGGCCGCCCGAAAGGCCGCCAGCGACTCGGCGACGCCCGGAAACAGCGGCGACGGCTCGCTATCCATGGCCATGTAGCAGTCAGCATAGTGCTGGCGGAACTCCACCACCTGCGCATCGCTGAGCTGCGGATACAAGGTCAGGATGGCTTCGGGCAACGCCAGGCCAATGATGCCCTTGATCGCCTCGTCATCGCGCTCCACATAACCGGCCGTGCGTGCCGCCACTTTCATGGCCTCGACGATCCGACCGATGGAATCGGCCAGAGTGCCGTCCCAGTCGAAGATCAGCAGGTCATAGTCAGGGTGCACTGGCAAGGCGCTCCACGGTCTTGGCCCACATCTCGTCCACGGGCGCTTCGAGCTTCAGCGCACCGCCATCGGGCAGCGGCACGGTCAGTTGGTAGGCGTGCAGGAACAGGCGCTTGCCACCCAGCTCGCGGATTTCGCGACTGAAATCCTCATCGCCGTATTTGCTGTCGCCGGCGATGCTATGGCCGGCATGCAGGGCATGCACACGGATCTGGTGGGTACGACCGGTGATCGGCCGCGCCTCGACCATGGTGGCGAAATCGCCGAAGCGGCGCAGCACCTTGAACAGGGTCAGGGCTTCCTTGCCTTCTTCATCAATCTCGACCATGCGCTCGCCCGAACGCAGGTTGCTCTTCTGCAGCGGGGCGTTGACCTGCTTGCGGGCGGTGGCCCAATGGCCGCGCACCAGCGCCATGTAGCGCTTGTCCACGCCGTCGCCACGCAGGGCCGCGTGCAGGTGGCGCAGCATGCTGCGCTTCTTGGCGATCATCAGCAGGCCAGACGTGTCGCGGTCGAGCCGGTGCACCAACTCCAATTCCTTGGCATCGGGGCGCAACTGACGGAACGCCTCGATGACCCCGTAATTGAGGCCACTGCCACCGTGCACGGCAATGCCGGCCGGCTTGTTGATCACCAGCAGCGCCTTGTCTTCGAACACGATCGAGGCTTCCAGGCGCTGCAACAGCCCCTGGGCGAGCGGCACGGGCTCGTCGCGCTCGGGCAGGCGCACGGGTGGAATACGGACGATGTCCCCGGCCTGCAGCTTGTATTCGGGCTTGATCCGCCCCTTGTTCACCCGCACTTCACCCTTGCGGAGAATGCGGTAGACCAAGGTTTTAGGCACACCCTTGAGCGCGGTGATGAGGAAATTGTCGATGCGTTGGCCGGCATATTCCGGCGCAACCTCGAGCAGCTGGACGCCGGAGGTTGGAGGGGTTGTAGTCGTCATTTCCCCATAATAACAATTTTTTATGGATTTGAAGCACTTAATGATTGCTGCTATAGTCGCGAACGCCGCCAAAAGTGGCGGGCAAGCGGATATGCGGTAGTAGACCGGCCCTTGCCTACGCAATTCATGAGGACGCGAGGCCGTCCGACGGGGTTTTCGCTTGATTACGGGGTGGTATGCAACGTAACCGGCGCAGATGTGAGAAGACCGAGAGAAAGCCAAAAAGAGCGGTGTTTTTGCACTCATTTTCAGTTTTTTTTCGATGCCACTCCCATCCATCGCGGTCGTTGTCACTCGGTACCGGCGAATGCTTCGGAAATACAAAGCCTTAGCCATAAATGCGCAAGCGCCCTGTCGGCACTTGCGATAAATGCCAACCCGTTGCGGATTCAGCGCGCGGCAGCACCCGAATTATCAGGGATACGTGTAGGGTGGAGATGCACAATCGTCGGACCGTGTAGCACCGCGTCATGTCGAGAACTGCCACAGGCGCCTCACGACACGACCAGGGCTTGATCAAGACGCTTACGGGCGTCCACGCAGGACAATTGATTCCTCCTCCTGACTGAGTGCTTTTGACACCACAGCAAGCAGGAAGCGTCGTCGCGACTTCATCCCCGTTGGATGAACCTCGCTGGACACTGCAGTGGCCCCGCCACCGCTGACGCACCTGACACCGACCGTGAGAAGTCGTGTGTGCCGAACGCCGTTTCCGGCAGCCCGGAAACCGACGGTACTACATGAAAAGAATGCTGATTAACGCAACTCAACCCGAAGAGTTGCGTGTTGCCCTGGTAGACGGCCAGCGCCTCTACGACCTGGACATCGAGTCCGGTGCACGCGAGCAGAAGAAGGCCAATATCTACAAAGGCCGCATCACTCGCATCGAACCCAGCCTGGAAGCGGCCTTCGTCGACTTTGGCTCCGAGCGCCATGGCTTCCTGCCACTCAAAGAAATCTCCCGCGAATACTTCAAGAAATCGCCTGAAGGCCGCGTCAACATCAAGGACGTCCTGAGCGAAGGCCAGGAAGTCATCGTCCAGGTCGAGAAAGAAGAACGTGGCAACAAGGGCGCAGCCCTGACCACCTTCATCAGTCTGGCCGGCCGTTACCTGGTGCTGATGCCCAACAACCCTCGCGCCGGCGGCATCTCGCGCCGCATCGAAGGCGAAGAGCGCAACGAATTGCGTGAAGCGCTGAACGGCCTGGTCGCCCCGGCCGACATGGGCCTGATCGTTCGCACCGCGGGCCTGGGCCGCAGCAGCGAAGAGATGCAGTGGGACCTGGACTACCTGCTGCAACTGTGGACCGCGATCAAGGAAGCTTCCCTGGACCGTTCCGCGCCTTTCCTGATCTACCAGGAAAGCAACGTGATCATCCGCGCCATCCGCGACTACCTGCGCCAGGACATCGGCGAAGTGCTGATCGACAGCATCGAAGCCCAGGAAGAAGCCCTGACCTTCATCCGCCAGGTGATGCCGCAGTACGCCAGCAAGATCAAGCTGTACGAAGACAGCGTGCCGCTGTTCAACCGTTTCCAGATCGAAAGCCAGATCGAGACCGCCTTCCAGCGCGTGGTCGAACTGCCGTCCGGCGGCTCGATCGTCATCGACCCGACTGAAGCCCTGGTGTCCATCGACATCAACTCGGCGCGCGCCACCAAAGGTAGCGACATCGAGGAAACCGCCCTGCAGACCAACCTGGAAGCGGCCGAGGAAATCGCCCGCCAGCTGCGCCTGCGTGACATCGGCGGCTTGATCGTCATCGACTTCATCGACATGACCCCGGCCAAGAACCAGCGCGCCGTGGAAGAACGTGTCCGCGAATGCCTGGAAGCCGACCGTGCCCGCGTGCAGATCGGCCGCATTTCGCGCTTCGGCCTGCTGGAAATGTCCCGTCAGCGCCTGCGTCCTTCGCTGGGCGAAAGCAGCGGCATCGTCTGCCCGCGCTGCAGCGGTACCGGCATCATCCGTGACGTGGAGTCCCTGTCGCTGGCCATCCTGCGCCTGATCGAAGAAGAAGCCCTGAAGGACCGTACCGCCGAGGTTCGCGCCCAGGTGCCGATTCCGGTCGCGGCCTTCCTGCTGAACGAGAAACGCAACTCGATCACCAAGATCGAACTGCGCACCCGTGCTCGCATCGTCATTCTGCCGAACGACCACCTGGAAACGCCGCACTTCGAAGTGCAGCGCCTGCGTGACGACAGCCCTGAAGCCCAGACCAACCAGTCGAGCTACGAGATCGCCGCGGCCGAAGCCGAAGAAGCCCAACCTGTCGCCGCCACTCGCACCCTGGTTCGCCAGGAAGCAGCCGTGAAGACGGCCCCGGCCCGCGCCAACGCCCCGGTCCCGGTGGAAGTAGCCGCCGCCCCGGTTGCCGCGCCTGCACCTGCCCCGGTCGTGCCTGAGCCAAGCCTGTTCAAAGGCCTGGTGAAGTCGCTGGTCAGCCTGTTCGCCACCAAGGAAGAGCCAGTAGCGCCTGCCGTGGTCGAGAAGCCAGCCACCCCCGAGCGCCCACAGCGCAACGAGGAGCGTCGCAACGGTCGCCAGCAGAGCCGCAACCGCAACGGCCGCCGCGACGAAGAGCGCAAGCCGCGCGAAGAACGCGCCCCACGTGAAGAGCGCGCCCCACGCGAAGCCCGCGAGGAGGCCCCGGCCGCCCGCGAAGAACGCGCCCCGCGCCCACCACGCGAGCCGCGCGCCCCGCGTGAAGACCGTCGCAGCCGTGAAGACCGCCCCGTTCGCGAACTGCGCGAGCCGCTGGACGCCGTGGCCCCGGCCGTACGCGAAGAGCGCCCGGAGCGCGCCCCACGTGAGGAACGTGCGCCTCGCGAAGAGCGTGCCCCGCGTGAAGAACGCGCTCCACGCGAAGAACGTGCGCCTCGTGAAGAACGCGCCCCACGCGAAGAACGTGCGCCTCGTGAAGAGCGCGCTCCACGCGAAGAACGTGCCCCTCGTGAAGAACGCGCCCCACGCGAAGAGCGTGCGCCTCGTGAAGAACGTGCTCCACGCGAACGTACGCTGCGTCCGGAAGTAGAGAACGAAGCAGCTGAAGCCGCCGCCGTTGCCGACGAAGCGTTGCCAAATGAAGAACTGCTGCAGGATGAGAACCAGGAAGGCGCCGAAGGCGAACGCCCTCGTCGTCGCTCCCGCGGCCAGCGTCGTCGCAGCAACCGTCGCGAGCGTCAGCGCGATGCCAACGGCAACGTCGTGGAAGGTAGCGAAGAAGGCCAGGAAGAAGGCAGCGAGCCATCGACCAACGAACTGGCTGCCGGCCTGGCGGTCACCGCCGCTGTCGCCAGCACCGTGATCAGTGCTCCGGCTGAAGCCCAGGCGGCAGCCCAGGCTGAACGCGCCAACGCCAGCGTCGCGGAAGCCGCACCTGCCGCTCCTGAAGCAGTAGACGCTCCGGTTGCCGAAGCCGCGCCGACCCCTGCCGAAGAAGCCGCGCCAGCCGTTCACGCCGAAGTCGTCGCTGACGAGCCTGTGGTCGTGACCCCGGTGTTCGAAACCCCGGCCGCCGAAGCCCCGGTCGAAGTGACCCCGGTTGTAGAGGCCGCCCAGGTCGCCGAGCCGGTGATCGAGCCGCTGGTTGAGCCTGCCCCGGCCGCTGAAGCAGCCCCGGTGGTTGAAGCCCAGCCAGAGCCGCAGGTGTTCGCCGCGCCAGTGGTCGAGCAACCCGCCCCTGTGTTCGAAGCGCCTGCGCCGAAGACCGTCGAGGAAGCGGCCGCCCCCGTGGTCGACATCCAGCCGGAGCCAACGCCTGAGCCGGTGAAAGCCGAGGCCGTCGAAGCCGCGCCAGCCCCTGTGGTCGAGCCTGCTGCCGAGCCAGCAGCCCCGGCCGCCGAGCCAGTGGTTGAAGCCAAGCCTGAAGAAGCGCCAGCGCCAGCCGCCGAAGCACCGGCCGTGGTCCTGACCAGCAATGGTCGCGCCCCGAACGACCCGCGTGAAGTGCGTCGCCGCAAGCGTGAAGCTGAAGCCGCCGCGGCTGCTGCGGCTGCCGCCGAAGCCGCGGTTGAGCACAAGCCGCACGCCGTAGAAGAACAGCACGAGCACAAGCCGTTCGTCTGATCTTGAAGCAATGAAAAGCCCCCGATGCAGCGATGCAGCGGGGGCTTTTTTTTGGTTCTTCACGGAATCCCGGGAAGGTTGTGGCACCACCACAGATCCGCAGTGAGCAAGCAGAGCGGACCAGGTAATGCCCCAGGCATAACTGGCCCGAAACAGATGTGGGAGTGGGGGGGGCGCCGAGCCCTTGCCCGGGAAGCGCCGCGCGGGCGGCGCTCGATTTCAAGGGCGCAGGAAATGCCAAGACAGGTATTTGGTGGCCTTCATGCGGTTGAAGGCGGGCCGATAGAATGTCCGTCGGAGCTCCTGGCTGGGGATTGCAGCAGGGCTACGAGGCGCCAGGCGATGATGTAGTGTCGCTGTTGAGATCGAGCGCCGTCCGCACGGCGCTTCCCGGGCAAGGGCTCGGCGCCCCCCCCACTCCCACATCCGTTTCGGCCCAGTTATGCCTGTGAGATCACCTGGGCCGCCATATTTGTCCGCTAAAGATTTTCGTAAGCACCACCCACTTTCCCGGCAATCCGTGAAGAACCTTTTTTTGCTGCGCTGATGACCCCCGTAGCAGCGGACCTGGCCGCGTCAGCCATCATGCGGTGTGCCTGCGGCTCCGTAGCGCCCCGGACGCGGCCGGGTCCGCTGCTACAGGTCCTGGGGCAGGTCGATGTCGCGGTAGATGCCAGGGTCGTCCACGGGCACTTCGATGACGTGCGCGCCGGCGAAGAGGCGTCGCGCACCCTGGTCACCGGTCAGCGCCATCAAAGGCGCGGCGAAGGCCCGCCCGAAAGCCACCGGGTGGCCGTAGCCCTGCCCCGCCACCGGCACGCAAATACATTCATCATCGAGAAGAGATAGCACCGCACCACACGTCTGCGGGCGTATGAAGGGCATGTCGCCCAACACCACCAGCCAACCTGTCGCTTCAGGCATGAACGCCACGCCCGCCGCCAGGCTATCGCCCAGGCCAGGGGACTGGGCCAGGACAACGGTGAAACCATACTGATGGCCCAATGCGATAATTTCGTGGCGCTCAGGACGGGTGACCAGCAGCCGATGCGCTGACAGGCCTTCGAGGTTGCGCAATGTGTGCTCGAGCACCGGCCGCTCGACACCCTCGAGCCCCGCGCAAGGGGCCAGCAACTTCTGCTGCCCTGCCCCCGCCTGCGCCTGAAACCGCGCACCCAGCCCTGCTGCCAGCACCACCACGCACGGTTGCATGCCACCCCCTAGTAGAGATTGGGCTCCATCTCCAGGTGCACGCCGAAGCGCGCGAAGATATCAGCCTGAATCCGTGCCGCCAGGGCCTGCAACTGCTGGCCGGTGGCGCTGCCGTAGTTGACCAGCACCAGTGACTGCAAACGATGAACCCCCGCATCACCTTCGCGAAAGCCCTTCCAGCCTGCCCGCTCGATCAACCAGCCAGCGGCCAGCTTCACCTGCCCGTCGGCCTGTGGGTAACCCACCAGGTCGGCGTGGTCGGCCTTGATCTGCTCGGCCACGGCAGCCGGTACCACCGGGTTCTTGAAGAAGCTGCCAGCATTGCCCAGCTCGGCCGGATCCGGCAGCTTTTCCCGACGGATACTGCAGATCGCCGCGCTAACATCACTGGGCGTCGGCGCACTGATACCCTGCTCGGCCAGGCGCTGACGCACCGGGCCGTAATCCAGGTGCAACTGCACCGCACGGATGAGCGTGAAGCGCACACGCAGGATCAACCACCGCCCCGGCTCACGCTTGAACAGGCTGTCGCGGTAACCGAAGCCGCAGTCCGCCAGGCTGAAATCGCGCAACTCGCCGCTCTGACGGTCCATGGCGGTCAGACCGGCGAACACGTCCTTGATCTCGACGCCATAGGCGCCAATGTTCTGCATGGGCGCCGCCCCGACCGTGCCGGGAATCAGGCTGAGGTTTTCCAGCCCAGCCAAGCCCATGGCCAGCGTCTGCAGGACAAAGGGGTGCCAGGGCTCCCCCGCCTGTGCCTCGACCACCACCTGCTGACCATCATCGCTCAGCACCTGTACACCCCGACTGGCCATGCGCATGACCAAGGCGTTCAGGTCACCTGTAAGCAGCAGGTTGCTGCCACCACCGATGGGCAACAGCACGACCTGATGCTCGCGGACCCAGGCCAATGCCTGACGCACCTGCTCGTCACTGTCGACTTCCACGAACCAGCGTGCCTTGACGTCGATGCCAAAGGTGTTGAACGGCTTGAGCGATACCTGCTCACGGATGTGCAGGCTCATGGCCGCCCCTTCAATTCATTGACCAGGCCTTCACAGGCCTGCTCGATCAGGTCCAGCACGTGCTCGAAACCCTGCTCGCCGCCGTAGTACGGGTCGGGGACCTCGTCGACCGGGGCGTGGTAGCGGCGCAGGAATAAATCCAGTTCGGCCCGGCCATTGGCAGGTTGCAGGCGCTTGAGGTTGCCCAGGTTGCTGTGGTCCATGGCCAGTATCAGGTCATAGCGGCCGAAGTCGGCGGCGCTCACCTGCTGGGCACGCTGGGCCGACAGGTCGTAGCCACGGCGCAGGGCCGCGGCACGGGTGCGGCTGTCGGGCGGCTTGCCCACGTGCCAATCACCGGTGCCGGCCGACGCCACCTGCACCTGCTCGGCCAGGCCAGCTGCGCGCAGTTGGTGGCGCAACACGCCCTCGGCAGTAGGCGAACGGCAGATATTGCCCAGGCACACGAACAAAACGCGCATCAGGCCTCCAGCAGGCGCCGCACGCGCTCCAGGTCCTGCGGGGTGTCGACACCGGCCGGCGGCGCCTCGACGGCGTCGGCGACGTGAATGCGCACGCCGTGCCACAGAGCACGCAATTGCTCCAGGCGCTCGGTCTCTTCCAGCCAGCACGGGCCCCAGGCCACGAAGTCCTGCAGGAAGCCGGCGCGGTACGCGTAAATGCCGATGTGGCGACGGAACGGCACGCCAGCGGGCAGGCTGTCACGGTCGTTGGCGAATTGATCACGCGCCCACGGCAGCGTCGCGCGGCTGAACGTCAGCGCCAGGCCATTGCGGTCAGTGACCACCTTCACCACGTTGGTGTTGAAGAGTGACTCGACGTCCTCGATAGGCTCGGCCAGGGTGGCCATGCCCGCTTCGGCGTGGGCGGCCAGGTTGGCGGCCACCTGGTCGATCACCGTCGGCGGAATCAACGGCTCGTCGCCCTGCACGTTGACCACGATGGCATCGGCGGCCAGGCCCAGGGCCTGGGCCACTTCGGCCAGGCGGTCAGTGCCCGACTCATGATCGGCACGGGTCAGCAGCACCTCGGCCCCGAAGGCCTGGCACGCCTCGACAATGCGCGCATCGTCGGTGGCAACCACCACCCGCTGGGCCGCGCTCTTACGCGCCTGTTCCCAGACGTGCTGCACCATCGGCTTGCCGGCGATCAGTTGCAGCGGCTTGCCCGGCAGGCGGGTGGAGGAAAAACGGGCGGGAATGACAACAGTGAACGCCTGGCTCATTTATCCAGGCGCTCTTCGTCGGTCAGGGTGCGCGCCTCGCTTTCCAGCATCACCGGAATGCCATCGCGAATCGGGTAGGCCAGGCCAGCACCCTTGCTGATCAGCTCGGTCTTGTCCGCGCTGAGTTTCAACGGCCCCTTGCAGATCGGGCAGGCGAGGATATCGAGCAGTTTGGTGTCCATGATAAGTCCTTGACAAAAGGTGCAGCGTGAAGGCAATAGGGTCAGGTGCGCGCCACCAAGCCCGGCAAGCGGCCGTCGAACCAGGCGACGAAGGCCGGCGAAGGCAGCGCGTCGACCGCCAGGTACCACCAGTCATCACGGGCGAAAGCGCGGCATTTGACGGCGTCTTTCTCGGTCATGACCAGCGGCAACGGCGGGGAGAACGTCAGCGCCGCCAGGCTGTACTCAGCGTGGTCGGCGAACGCGTGGGCCTGTGGCCGCCAGTGTAGCGCCTGCAGCGTGTTGAAGAAACGTTGCGGGTTACCGATGCCGGCCACCGCATGCACGGCCTGGCCTGCGGGGAAAAGGTCGAGGCCGCGGCGCTCACCGGTACGCACGTTGACCAGCGCCGTGGGTTGCAGCGTGAAGGCATAGCCATCGTCGCGGTCGCCGGCAGCGCCGTTGAACAGCACCGCGTCCACCGACGCCAGGCGCTCGGCCGGCTCGCGCAACGGCCCGGCCGGCAGGCAACGACGGTTGCCCAGGCCACGGGCGGCATCGATCAGCACCAGTTCCAGGTCGCGCGCCAGGCGGTAATGCTGCAAGCCGTCATCGGAGAAAACAAGGTCCAGCGGTTCAGCGGCAGTCAAGGACTGCACCGCGCGGCTGCGGTCGGGGTCGATGACCAGGGGCACGCCGGTACGCTGCACGATCAGCAAGGGTTCATCGCCTGCGACGCTGGCGTCCTGGTCGGCCAACACCCGCCACGGCAACTGCGGCGGCTTGGCGCCGTAGCCGCGGCTGACCACGCCGACCTTCAGGCCCTGGCGCCGGCAGTGCTCCACCAGCCACAGGATCAGCGGGGTCTTGCCGGTGCCGCCGACGGTGATGTTGCCCACCACCACCAGTGGCACGGGGGAACGGTAGACAGTGCCCTGGCCCTGCACAAAGCGCTGGCGCTTGTTCTGCACCACGCGGCGGTACAGGCACTCCAGCGGGCGCAACAGCGCCAGGGCCGGATGGCCGGTGTACCAGGCGGCCAGCAAGCGATCGGAAAAAGCCATCAGTTGCCGCCCTGCGCCTCGACGGTGGTCATGCTCAGATGGCTGAAGCCCAGCTTGCCGGCGGCGTCCATGGCAGTGATGACCGCCTGATGCGGGGTCTTGCCATCGGCGCTGATGGACAGCGGCAGCTTGCTGTCGCCACCCGACTCGGCCTGCACGGCATCCATCAGGGTGCTCAAGTCACTCTTGGGCAACAGCTTGTTGTTCACCGAATACACCCCGTCGGCGCTGATGGCGATGTCCACGGTCTTGCCCGCATCCTGCTCGGGGCTGCCACTGACGGCTTCCGGCAGGTCGACGCGCAGCTGGGTCTGCTTGGTGAACGTGGTGGTGACCACGAAGAACAACAGCAACACGAAGACCACGTCGATCAGCGACACCAGGTTGATGTCGATCTGCTCTCGCTGCTTGCGGCGGAATTTCACGCTTTGTCCTCGGCCAGATCGACTTCGCGGTCACCCTGCACCATTTCCACCAGCTTGATGGCTTCCTGTTCCATGCCCACCACCAGCTCGTCGATGCGGCGCTGCAGGAAGCGGTGGAAGAACACCGCGGGAATACCCACCATCAGGCCCGAGGCCGTGGTCACCAGGGCCTTGGAGATACCCCCGGCCAGCACAGCGGGGTTGGTGGCCATGTTGGCGCCCATGAACGAACTGAAGATCTCGATCATGCCCAGCACCGTGCCCAGCAGGCCCAGCAGCGGCGCCATGGCGGCGATGGTACCGAGGGTGCTGATGTAGCGCTCCATTTCGTGGATGACGCGGGCAGCCGCTTCCTCGATGCATTCCTTCATGATTTCACGGCCGTGGCGCGAGTTGGCCAGGCCAGCGGCGAGGATCTCGCCCAGGGGGGAATCGGCGCGCAGTTCCTTGAGCTTTTCCTTGTTCAACTGCTTGTCACGGATCCAGACCCACACCTGGCCCAGCAGATGCGGCGGGGTCACACGGTTGGCACGCAGAGTCCACAGGCGCTCGGCGGTGATGCCCAGGGCAGCGATGGAACTCAGAATGATCGGCAACATCATCCAGCCGCCGGATTTGACCAATTCCCACACAGTAACGACCCCCTCGAAAAAGTCCGCCACTCTAACATAGGGGGGCAACGGGTCGTAGACCGTCATGTCGGATCACGCCAGAAGCGGCGCTGTTGACGCTCGCCGCGCACGCCGTCGAAACGCCCCAGGCGCAGGTGCAGGGCGCCGTGCAAGGCATTGTCATGCACTTCCATGCCGTTGGCCTGGTAGCGCTGCAGCACCTGCGCATGCGGGTGGCCGAAGGCATTGCCATGGCCACGGGAAATCAGCGCACCGCGTGGGGCCATGGCATCGAGCAAGCGCTGGGACGACGAGGTACGGCTGCCATGGTGAGGGGACTGCAACCAGTGGCCGCGCAGGTCCAGGCCACTGGCGACCAGCGCGCGCTCGGCGGCGGCATCGATGTCACCGCCCAGCAACAGACGTTCACCCTGGGCTTCCACCAGCAATACGCACGACGATGGGTTGCTGTCGCGGGCAGCGGCCCAGCGCCACACCGTAAAGCTGACCCCGTCCCAGTGCCATTGCCGCCCGGACTCGCACTGCGAAGCCTGCAAGCCAGGCGCCAACTGGTCAGCCTCGCCTCCCCATACGGCGGCGACCGGCAGCCCACGCTGCACCGCTGGCGCACCACCGGCATGGTCCTGGTGGGCGTGGCTGATGAGCATCAGGTCCAGGCGGCGCACGCCCATGGCCAGCAGATTGGGCAGCACCACCCGCTCACCCGCGTCCTGCCCGGGGGTGCGCGGGCCTGCATCATAGAGAACGGTGTGGTGACGGGTGCGTACCACCGCCGCCAACCCCTGGCCTACATCCAGCTGCGTCACCTGTGCTTGCCCATGGGGCACGGTCGAAAGCGGCGGCCAGGCGGCCAGCAGCACCAACGGCCAGCCCAATGGGCGCATGGGCAAGCCGGCAGGCAGCAGCAACAGCAGGGTCCCTGCCAGCACCAGCAACCCTAACCACAGCGGTAATCGCGGGGGCACCCAGGCAGGCGCCTGCAGCGACAACCACGTCAATGCCTCGAACAGCCACGCCAGCAACCCACCGACCAGCCATAACAACGCTTCGCCCACCCATGGAATGGGTAACAGGGCCGCCCCGAGCAATGCCGCAGGCAACACCGCGATGCTCACCCAAGGCACCGCCAGCAAGTTGGCCAGCGGGCCGCTGACGCTGATGGGCAGCCCCAGCGCCAGCAAGACCGGCAACAACCCCACCGCCATCAGCCACTGGGCGCGCGTCCAGCCTCGCCACCAGCGCCACGCCCCCAGCCGCCCGGCAAACACCAGCATCAGGACGGCGACCGCCGCGAACGACAGCCAGAAGCCCGGTAGCAAACTGACCAGCGGATTGACCAGCAACACCGCGTTCAGGGCCACCAGCCAGGGCAGCCCAACCCCCAGGTGACGAAACCGCAGGCGCCACAGCAACACCAACCCCAGCATGATGCACGCCCGCTGTACCGGCACCCCGAAACCGGCCAGTGCGCCATACCCCAGGGCCGCGCCGAACGCCAGCCCACAGGCCCAGGGTAGCCACGGCAGGCGGGCCGGCCATGCCCCCCACCGCGCCAGCCCGGCCACCAGGCCGTAGACCAGCCCGGCCAACAGACCGATGTGGGTACCGGAAATCACCATCAAATGCACCGTACCGGTGGCCTGCAGCACCGCCCACTGGTCGCGGTTGATGGCCGAGCCGTCACCCAGCACCAGCGCCACCAGCACACCCTGGTAGCCCTGGGCGTCCACCGCCAACAACCGTTGGCGCAGGGTATCGCGCCAACTGCCCGGGGCCGCCACCAGCAACTGACCATCCTTGACACTGCCGCTGGCCCCGATACCCCGGGCGAGCATCCACGCCTCGATATCCATGCCGGCCGGGTTCACCACCCCCCTCGGCCGCTTGAGGGTCACGGCCACGCGCCAGCGTTCACCGCGGCTGACGGCCGGCCCGTTGAACCACGACAGGCGCACGGTGCGAGGCAGTGAATAGCGGGCGCTCTCGATATCAGTCAGCTCGAAGCGTACCGACTGGCCCTGATTGTCGGGCAGGCTACCCACCCGCCCTTCCAGCCAGAGGGTGCGGCCATCAAGCTCGGGGGCCAGGCGGTCATCCAGCGCCCACTGCCCGTGCAGGCAGGCCCAGGCCAGGCCGACCAGCACCAGGCCCGGCGCCCTGGCCCGCCGCCAGCCCAGGCAGGCCAGCCCAAACGCCGCCATGGCCGCCAGCCAGGGAGTTGGCGGCAGCAGGGGCATGAACCGCAAGGCAACCAGGCCAATGGCCAGCGCCAGCAAGGCAATGCGCATAGACTCATCCTTGAGTTTTCCAACGCGCAGCATCAGCGTAAACGGTCAGGGCTGCCGCTAAATATTTGTCACAAAGTCTGAACCTGCCTGTCAGGCAATCCGGGCATACTGCGGCTACGCCCTCTTGGCTTGCCTGCGAGAAACCTGCATGCCGCGCCGCCTGTTCCAACGCTACATGCCCGACCCCGAGCGCCTGCGCCAGCACCCGTCGTTACGCTTCCTCGGCCGCCTGCTGCATGACCCCTACCTCTGGCACCTGAACCGCCACGGCGTGTCGCGGGCCATGGCCGTGGGGCTGTTCGTGGCGTTCCTGCCCATCCCCTTGCAAATGCTGGTGTCAGCCGCACTGGCGACCCTGGTACGCGGCAACCTGCCCATCGCCGTCGCGCTGGTGTGGCTGACCAACCCGCTGACCATGGCGCCGGTGTTCTTCGTGACCTACCAGGTGGGGGCCTGGTTGCTGGGCACCCCACCGCGCAGCCTGCCTGATGACCTGACATGGGAATGGGTCACCGGCCAGTTGGCCACGCTGTGGCAGCCCTTCCTGCTCGGCTCGGTGGTGACGGGACTGGTCATGGGTGCGCTGGGCTATATGGCGACCCAAGGCTATTGGCGCTGGTGGGTGAGGCGCCAGTGGCGCCGCCGCACCCAGCACCGCTCGGGGCAGTAGCAGCGGACCCGGCCGCGTCAGGAACGCCGCGCCCAGGTCTGCTGCCACCCCCGGGGGAAGGGGTCGTCAGCTACGCATGCCGCGGCCACTGACCAACAGGCGGGCACACCCCAGATAGAGCACCACCGTCGCCACCAGCATGAACGCCACGGCCACGCTGATGCGAATATCCGACACACCGAGGATGCCGTAGCGGAAGGCGTTGACCATGTGCAGCACCGGATTGGCCAGCGACACGGCCTGCCAGAAGGGCGGCAGCAGGGAAATCGAATAGAACACCCCGCCCAGGTAGGTCAGCGGCGTCAGCACGAAGGTCGGGATGATGGAGATATCATCGAAATTGCGTGCGAACACCGCGTTGATGAAGCCCAGCAGCGAGAAGATGGTCGCCGTCAGGATCACCACCAGCAAGGTGATGCCCAGGTGGTGCACCTGCAAATGGGTGAAGAACAGGGACAGCAGGGTCACGATGATCCCCACCGCCAGGCCGCGCAGCACGCCGCCCACCACGTAGCCGGTCAGAATGATGTGCGGCGACACGGGCGACACCATCAATTCCTCGATGGAGCGCTGGAACTTGCTGCCGAAGAAGCTTGATACCACGTTGCCATAGGCGTTGGTGATCACTGACATCATGATCAGCCCAGGCACGATGTATTCCATGTAGGTGAAGCCACCCATGTCACCGATCTGTCGGCCGATCAGGTTACCGAAGATCACGAAATACAGGACCATGGTGATGGCCGGGGGCAGCAGCGTCTGCGGCCAGATACGCATGAAGCGCCGCACTTCGCGGTAGACGATGGTGTTCAGCGCGACCCAGTTGGCTTTCACTTCGAAACTCATTGGGCCACCTTCGCCAGGTTTTTTTCCACCAGGGACACGAACAACTCCTCAAGACGGTTGGTTTTGTTGCGCAGGCTGAGCACCTCGATGTTCTGCAGCGCCAGTTGGCCGAACAGCGCGGTGATGCCGACTTCCTTGTCTACCTGCACTTCCAGGGTGTGGCCGTCGACCAGCCGGCACGGATAGCCATGCAGCACCGGCGCCTGGGCCAGGTCCGCCTTGAGGTCCAGCAGGAAGGTTTCCACATGCAGGGTACCGAGCAGCTTGCGCATGCTGGTGTTCTCGACAATGGTGCCGTGGTCGATGATGCCGATGTTGCGGCACAACTGCTCGGCTTCTTCCAGGTAGTGGGTGGTGAGGATGATGGTGATGCCTTTCTGGTTCAGCTCGGTGAGAAAGGTCCACATGGAGCGGCGCAACTCGATGTCCACGCCGGCGGTGGGCTCGTCGAGAATCAGCAGGCGCGGCTCATGGATCAGCGCGCGGGCGATCATCAAGCGGCGCTTCATGCCCCCGGACAGCGAGCGCGACGGTACGTCCCGCTTGTCCCACAGCCCCAACTGGGTCAGGTATTGCTCGGCCCGCTCCTTGGCGATGCGCGGCGGGATGCCGTAGTAACCGGCCTGGGTGACCACGATGTCGAAGGTCTTCTCGAACTGGTTGAAGTTGAATTCCTGGGGCACCACGCCAATGCAGCGCTTGAGCGCTGCCGGGTCGCGGTCCAGGTCGTGGCCGAAGACATTCACCGTGCCGCCGGTCTTGTTCACCAGGGTGGAGAGGATGCCGATGGTGGTGGACTTGCCGGCCCCGTTGGGGCCCAGAAGGGCGAAGAAATCGCCTTCGGCCACGTCCAGGTCAATGCCCTTGAGGGCCTGGAAACCGTTGCCGTAGGTCTTGGTCAGCTGCCGAATGGACAGAGCAGAACTCATAGATAAACCATGCACCGAAAAAGAAAGAAGGGGAAAGAGCTTTAATAAAGACACCACGCGCACTTCCGAAGTGCGGCGGTTTTGACTAATGGTGCTAGCAAGAGACGCACATGTACAGTGGTCCGTATCGATATTGCTTATCAGCCTGGGACTAGGCGCGATCACTTTCGGCCAGGCGAACTCGCCAGCTCGCCCGGGGTCACTAATCTGAAGCTGCATCGCCCCATCATCATGGAGGACTGAATATGCTGTTGTTGTGGATCGTGGTTCTGGTCGTCGGCAGTGCCTGGCTGGCCCATCGGCGCGTAGCGCCCCTGCCCGCCCTGGGCATCATCGCCGTGTACCTGCTGGCCATGGGTATCTTCAGCCATGCGCCGGGCTGGCTGCTGGCCATTTTCTGGGTACTGCTGATCGCCGGGACCCTTCCACTGCTGCTGCCAGACCTGCGCCGCAAGCTGTTCACGGCCCCGCTGTTCAACTGGTTCCAGCGCACCCTGCCGCCCATGTCCCAGACCGAGCGCGAAGCCATCGACGCCGGCACCGTGTGGTGGGACGGCCAACTGTTCAGCGGCCGCCCCGACTGGAATACCCTGCTGGCCTACCCCAAGGTACAGCTGACCGCAGAAGAACAGGCGTTCATCGACGGGCCCACCGAAGCACTGTGCGCCCTGGTCAGCGACTGGCAGATCGGCCAGGACATGGACCTGCCGCCCGAAGCATGGGCCCATATAAAGGAACACGGCTTCTTCGCCCTCATCATTCCCAAGGAATATGGCGGCAAGGGCTTTTCCGCCTACGCCCACTCCCAGGTGGCGATGAAACTGGCCACCCGCAGCGGCGACCTGGCGTCCACGGTCATGGTGCCCAACTCCCTGGGCCCGGCCGAACTGCTGCTGCACTACGGCACCGATGAACAACGCAACCATTACCTGCCGCGCCTGGCCCGTGGCGATGACATCCCCTGCTTCGCCCTGACCGGGCCGCTGGCGGGTTCAGATGCCGGCGCCATGCCCGACACCGGGGTCATCTGCAAGGGCCAGTGGCAGGGCGAGGAAGTGATAGGCCTGCGCCTGAACTGGGAAAAACGCTATATCACCCTGGGGCCCATCGCCACGTTGCTGGGGCTGGCCTTCAAGGCCTATGACCCCGACCACCTGCTGGGCGACCGGGATGACCTGGGCATCACCCTGGCGCTGATCCCCACCGACACCCCCGGCGTGACCATCGGCCGCCGCCACCTGCCACTGGGCGCCGCTTTCATGAACGGCCCCAACTCCGGCAAGGACGTGTTCATCCCGCTGGATTACTTGATCGGCGGCCAGGCCATGCTCGGCAAAGGCTGGATGATGCTGATGAACTGCCTGTCGGTAGGCCGCTCCATCTCCCTGCCCGCGGTAGGCACCGGCGCTGCCAAATACACCAGCCTGGTCACGGGCCAGTACACCCAGGTGCGCGAGCAGTTCAACGTACCCTTGGCCGCGTTCGAGGGCATCCAGGCGGCCATGGCGCGCATCGGCGGCAATGCCTGGCTGATGGACGCCGCGCGGATGCTCACCGCCAACGCCGTGGACCTGGGCGAGAAGCCTTCGGTGCTGTCGGCCATCCTCAAGTACCACCTGACCGAGCGCGGCCGCGAGTGCATCAGCCACGCCATGGACGTGCACGGCGGCAAGGGCATCATCATGGGCCCCAACAACTACCTGGGCCGCAGCTGGCAAGGCGCGCCGATCTTCATCACGGTGGAAGGCGCCAACATCCTCTCGCGCAACCTGATGATCTTCGGCCAGGGCGCCATTCGCTGCCACCCCTTCGTGCTCAAGGAAATGGCCTTGGCCGCCCGGGAAGACAAAGCCCAGGCCCTGGTGGAATTCGACGCCCTGCTGCTCAAGCATATCGGCTTCGCCATCAGCAACGCGGCGAGCACCTTCGTGCTCAACCTGGGCCTGGGCCGCTTCGAACGGGCCCCGGGCAACAGCCTCAGCCAAGGCTACTTCCGCGCCCTCGACCGCCAGGCCGCCGCCTTCGCCCTGCTGGCCGACCTGAGCATGATGTTGCTGGGTGGCGAACTGAAACGCCGCGAGCGGCTGTCGGCGCGCCTGGGCGACGTGCTCAGCCACCTGTACCTGGGTTCCGCCGCGCTCAAGCGCTACCACGACCTGAACTCGCCCGATTACCTGGAGCCACTGGTGCGCTGGGCCCTGGAGGAAAGCCTGGGCCAGGCGGAGCGGGCCCTGGACGAACTGCTGAAAAACTTCCCCAGCCAGGTCCTGGGTTGCTTGCTACGGGTGCTGGTATTCCCCTTCGGCCGCCGCCACACGGGCCCTTCCGACCGCCTGGACGCCGAAGTCGCCGCCGTGATCGGCCGCGCCAAAGGCGACCCGGCGCTGGAAGAACTGCTGGCCGGCTGCTACCGCCCCCAGGGCGAGGACGACCCCGTCGGTGCCCTGCAGGTCGCCAGCGACTTGCTCGCGGCCAGCCACCCGCTGCAGAAAAAACTGCACACCGCCTACAAGGCAGGCCAGTTCACCCTGGCACCGGAGCAGACACTGATCGACGCGGGGCTGGAAGCAGGCGTACTGCAAGCAGGCGAAGCAGAGACCCTGCGCCAGGCTGAAAGCGCCCGGCGCAAGGTGATCGATGTCGATGATTTCGACAAGGAAGCACTGAAACCGGCTGAAGGCCGTACCCGCTGAGCCGAACCTGCCGTGCGCCTGACAAGCAATCGGCATGAGACACACAGCACCGGGCGCCGTATACTCCCGCGCCCGTTTTGCTCATGAGGACCCTCAACATGGCCACCCCTTACATCGACCACCAGCTTGTGCTGCTCGACCACCTGCGCGGCATCCTGGTTGCCCTGGGTGAAGCCGAACAGGTGCCCGACGAGAGCCACGCCCTGTTTCTGGAACGCTACGATGAATTGCGCCTGGAATTGCCCATCGACCCCGTCAGCAGCGCCTACCTGGGCCAGGACCTGATGTGCCAGATCATCCAGCGCTACCCGCAGATCGCCCACCTGATTCCGCGCGACCTGCTGTGGTTCTTCGGCGGCGATTGCCTGCATTACATGCCGGATGAAGAAATCGACCTGTACCAGGCGTTGGAAGAACGCCGCTTCGAGGCCGAGGAGAACGACGAACCGTTCGACTGGAATCAGGAGAAACAGTTGATGGCGATGTCGTTGCAGGACAGCAACAAGCACTGATGGATGGGGTGTCAGAAAAAGCCGCTTTCGAGCGGTTTTTTTGTTTTTGAAGCGTGCCGATCTTGGCGCTGATGAAAGCGCGACTGCCGAGCCGATACCACTGGTCGGGTTTTACCTGAAATAAATCTGTAACCGTCCTGAAAAGTTGCCCCAAGCTGTTGAGTATAAAGACTAAAGGCCTCGAACGACGTGCCCTCCAGGCCTATGACTGACATCTTTTCTATCAGAAATGTCATTTGCTTTTCTGGAACCAAACGGCTTGACGCTTGTCCGGGCGCCGTTTAACCTCCCGCGCCACATGGAAGCAGTCTGCCATCCCCCATCAGCAGATTCGTTCTCTGAAAATGAATTCCATCGCTCGCCCCCCGCTACGGGCGGCGACGCTGTGCGGAAATGCTCGTGAAACCTCGCTCCTCCTTCCAAATTCAAAAATCCGTCATTTTTGCCCTGATCCTCCGCGAGGCTCGTGCGCGTTTTGGTACGCGCCGATTCGGCGCAGCGTGGGCGCTTTTGGAGCCGATGTGCCACCTGCTTGTCGTTAGCCTGCTGTACACGTTCTTGCGCGGTCGCTCGCTATCTGGCGTTGAATATCCGGTTTTCGTCCTGGTCGGCCTGGCGCCGTTCCTGCTGTATCGCAATACGGCACTGCAACTGATGGACAGCCCCCGGGAAAACCGTTCGTTGTTCGCTTACAAACAAATCAAGCCGCTCGATACTTTCATCGGGCGCGTGATAGTCGAAGCCTGCATGTCAACTACCGTTTATGGCGTGCTCGTATTCGGTTTCGCGTGGTTCGGCTTCGACATGCGGATTACCCATCCCATTGAGTGGCTGGCCATCGTGACCCTCGGGTTGGTGTTCGCGTTCTCGTTGGGCATGCTGCTCGCGCTCATCGCTCATGCACTTCCGTCCAGCAAGTCTGTCATCCGGATGATGTTTTTTCCGTTGTACTTCCTGTCCGGCGTACTGGTCCCGGCGGCGTACCTTCCACATGGCCTGCTGCCCTACCTGCTGTACAACCCTTTCCTTAATCTGCTCGAACTCATCCGTGCAGAAGTTCTACCACTCTACACCCCGGTAGAAGGGGTTTCGCTGGGCTACGTAGCAGCGTGGACAGTGGTGCTGCTGTTCGCCTCGCTGGGTACCTACCGGGCACGCCGACTTCATCTGGTTTCCAGCAAAAACGGTTAATGACGGGCTTATCGTGTTCGAACTGAGAAATGTCACCAAGTCTTATTTGACCCCCAAAGGCCGTCGATATATTTTTCGCGACCTTTCACTCGCTATTCCACCCGGAAAGAACATCGGTCTTATCGGCCGTAACGGCGCGGGTAAATCGACGCTCATGCGCCTGCTTGGAGGCGCCGATATCCCGGATTCGGGCACCATCGCAACTGACCAGAGCATTTCCTGGCCGGTGGGTCTCACAGGCGGTTTTCAGGGCAGCATGACCGGGCGGGAGAACATCAAATTCGTCTGCCGGGTGTACGGCGCGACCGGCGATGCCATGCGAGAGAAAATCCGTTTCGTCGAGGAGTTCGCCGAGATTGGCAACTGGATCGACGAGCCTATCAAGACCTACTCCTCCGGCATGCGGTCGAGGGTCGCGTTTGGGCTGAGCATGGCGTTCGACTTTGATTACTACCTTATTGACGAAGTCATGTCGGTAGGCGATGCGCAGTTCAAACGCAAAAGCACTGAGTTGTTCAAAGACAAGCTGCAGAAATCAAAAGTCGTGCTGGTCACCCACAGCATGCGCGAAGTAGAAAATCTGTGCGATATCGTGCTCCACGTTCGAGACGGGCAAGTGCAGATTTACGAAGACGTACAAGAAGGCATCAAAGCTTACAAAGCCTAATACGCCTTCGTGGCAAGCAGATTTTTCAAGGATGCAGTACATATGAGCAGTACCAGTAAATACAAAGGCTGGCGCCTGGCGCTTGGAATCGTGGCCATCCCGTTCGTGTTGGCAATCGTGTATTACGCGTTTTTCTCGGTTGACCGGTACGTCAGCACAGCAGAAGTCGTCGTCCGTCAAGACGGCAACAATCCTGGCGCGCAGATACCTGGGCTCAGCACCCTGTTGACTGGCGCCAACCCTGCCTCTCGCGAAGAAACCCTCTACCTGCGGGAGTTCATCACGTCCTACGACATGATGAACCTGCTGGAAACCCGTCTGCACTGGAGCGCGCATTACGCAGGGCAGCGAAAAGATATCTTCTTCCTATTGGACAAAGACGCGCCAGCAGAAGACCGCTTGGCGTTTTACCAGCGCATGGTGACTGCTCGATACGACGAAACCACTGGGTTGCTAACCGTGGAAGTACAGGCGTTGACCCCAGCGATGGCGAAACAAATGCTGGCGGTCATCCTGGAGGCAAGTGAACACTTCGTGAATGAGGTGTCTCACAGCATGGCCCGCGAGCAGATGAAATTTGCCCAGGCTGAACTGGAAGGCGCCCGCAAGAATTACAACCTCCGCAAGCAGCAGTTACTGAGCTTCCAGAACGATAATAAAGTACTGGACGGCCAAAACTCGGCTCAAAGCCGGGCGGGCATTATCGCTGCGCTTGAAAGCGCTTATTCGACTGAACAGGCCAACACCGCTCGACTGCAGTATCGCTTGCGCGAAGACTCGCCGCAGGTGGTACAGCAAAAAGCAAAAGTTCGCGCTATCCGGGAACAACTGACCGCCGAGAAGCAACTGCTGGTATCAGCCCCAGACGGCGACCAGGCGAACGTTGTCGCCTCGCGTTTCCAGCAGTTGATCCTTGATGCCGGCATCGCCGAAGACACATACAAGACATCCGTAGCTGCCCTCGACAATGCCCGGGTCGAAGCGAGCAAAAAAATTCGCACGCTGGTCACTGTCGTCAGCCCCAACACGCCGGATCTCGCCCTTTATCCAGAGCGTCTGTACAACCTGGCAACCATTTTGCTGGCGCTTGTTCTGCTCTACGGTATCACCCGCTTTATCATCGCTTCGATCGAGGATCACCGTGATTAAATCCCAGTCTGTTGTTGCTCTTGGCCCCCTTACCTCGAGTATGCGTAAAATCGGCCTGGTTGGCTTGATGACGGCAACCCTCGCCGGCTGCGGCGGAACGCTTTCGGGTGCCGGCCCTTACAAAGGCGATATCGAGACGAAAAATTCGACCTACAAACTGGTCGAAATCAATGCCACTACCATTGCACCGTTCATGCGTGGCACGGTGAAAGCGCCGCTGGCCAGAATCACCAACCCGGCGCCTCAGGCTGTGCGGTTGATGGGCGGTGACGTGCTCAACATTCTGATCACTGACAACGTGGCGGAGGGTGTGGGGCTGTTCGCACCGCTCTCTACCGGCGGCACTCAGTTCAAGGTCAGGATTGACGACCAGGGGATGATTTCGCTGCCCTACGTCGGGCACCAGTTCGTAGCGGGCATGACCCTGGTTCAAGTCGAAAACATGCTGCGCCAACGTCTCAAGGGCGTGACCACAGACGTACAAGCGCATGTCGATCTTGTGGGCGATCTGTCTGGCTCGGTACTGGTGGCTGGCGCAGTAAAGGCCCCTGGCCGATTTTCGACCCTGCAAGGCCCGCTGACGCTCCTGGACGCGATCAACCAAGCGGGAGGACCTGTTTTGGAGCCTCACCTGGTGAACGTGACAGTGCGAAACGGCAGCCAGGTCACCACGCTCAACTATGAAGACGTGCTGAACGGCAACAATGCCGTGCTGCGGCCAAACTCTGAAATCGTGCTGGATCGCGCCCGCCAACGCTTCGTCGCCATGGGTGCAGTCGGCGAGCCGGGCCTGCACGATTTGCCGCAACAAAACACCAGCTTGCTGGACGCGCTGGGCGCAGTAGGTGGACTGAATGAGCGCAATGCGAACCCACAGGGCGTATTTGTGTTCCGGATGGATGATACCCAGGCGGATACCAAGCCAACCGTGATGCGTATCGACATGCGCGATCCTGCCGCCATCTTCTATGCCAAGCAGATCATGATTCGCCCCGACGATACAATTTACGTCACCAACGCCGCTGTCTACGAATGGCAAAAAATCATTGGGCCGATCGTGCAGACGATGGTTCTGGGGCGTGCTGTAGGCGTGAATTATAAATAACGGGGCTATTTAGCACGATCACGCGGCTAGTCAATACAGCGTTTCGCTTAGCAATAAGTATTGCCCTGTTTGACAGCAGCCGCGCGCCCGCCGCGCAGCCACGCCTGGATTTGCAAACGCAATGACTAGGCGTGGCGCTTCCGTGCATCAGATAAACACTGGTTCCATCCCTCTCAAGGACGCGTGAGCGACACCATGACCGATATCACAGCTATCGTCCCATTAGATTTGGGGTATCGCCCCAAGGACATTCTGGACAAGGCGATTCGGTTAGCGGATGCCGCGGAAAAAGCCAACGTTCGCATGGTATTCGGATTAAACGATCGAGGTACCAGGATCGATCGCGAACTGAAAAAGCGTTTGGAAGGATTCACCACGTCCACGATCGTCCTCGGAAAGCTGGATTACGACTCGGTCAATATGTCAGCGCTACGCAACCTGGCCTTCTCGGCGGTTGAAAGCGAATACCTGGTACTACTGGACGTCGATATATGGCCCGACTTCCAGATCCTCCAGAAATACCAGGAAAAAATAGGCAGCGGGCATCGCCCCTTCTATTTTCTGCCCTGCCTTTACCTGACCGAAGCGGGCTCCCGGCACCTGGCAAAACAAGCAAAGGACACGGCGGCGCTGACCGCCAAATACTTTTCCTTCTCACGCAAAGAGTTTTTGCACCTGGCCTCCCCTTCTTCGATCACCGTGATGCAGAGCAGGGATTACCACGCCATTGGCGGCTTCAACGTGAGTTTTGTCGGGCATGGATATGAAGACTTCGACTTCATGCTTCGCCTCGCCGCGCGCTATGACGAGGTCCACACCTCACCTGATTTCCTGACGCGCGGATCCGCTCGATCGCCACTCTTCGCGACCGGCTTTAAACGAGACCTGGGGCGAATTTGCTTTGATCCATTATTGGAAAAGGATTTCGTTTACCACCTACATCACGAAAAAGCGCCCACCAGCCGTTTCTACGCCGCACGTACGGACAACTTCGAACGGTTCGCTGCTATCCACTCCTCTTTCGTGGAAGGAGCGGATCGCGACGACCCGACACTGATCTCGGAATTTTTGATGCATTGCCGCCAGTCCGGCAAGAACATCAATGATTATTCCATCCTGTTTGAAAACAAGCCTGGACATATCGACCGCTACGATACGTTTAGACGACGCCTAAGGTTTTTGCTCCCATGAACAAGCCGGTTAGATTCAAAAAACTCAAAAAGCTCATTCGTGACCCGAACATGTTTTTCTATGACATGTTCAGGAAACGTGTATTCAAGGACGCACCGCCCACTACCCTGGCGAAGGTTTCGTCCACACCGGCGAACACTACCCCGCTGATCAACCTGGCGGAAGTTCGAAAATTGGGTGTCGTCAATTACATCCGCAGCAACCTGGAAGCCTATACCGGCCCTGAAGACGGCGGCGACCCCAACAGCCTGCTGTTGTGGAATGGCTACTTGAATTGGCTGATCTCGTTCCTCGGCGCCCTCAAGGACGCCGCGTCTCTGGATATCACCATTTACACGCTGGGTGGCGGCTATAGCCTGACGTGCAAGGCAGATGCAGCGTTCAACATTCAAGGCGTCTACAAAGCACTGCGTTCCAAGCCTGACTTCGTGGTCGAGCTGAGCAATGTGTTCGGCAACCTGAACGTACTCCATTTTTATGTGTTCGACCTGGCGGCCGATGGTTTGGCCACCGTGCGCTCCAGCCGCGCCTGGATTCGTCGCTTCATGCTGACCGATATCGAAACCATCTACAGTGACACCGCCTCCATCCGCCATGCCTGGCCCACTATCGACGCGGTTTACACGTGGGTCAACCACGCGGATGAGCATTGGCAACAACTGTGGGCGGAGACGTTTCCACAAGAGCCTTACGACCCTGACCGCTATACCAGCAATGACGAATTGCGCTATTCCCTGCGGTCTCTCAACAAATATGCACCGTGGCTGAACAAGATCTACGTCGTCACCAACTGTGCCAAGCCCGATTGGCTGAACAGCAATGAGCGCATCGTATGGGTCCAGCATGAGGAGATTTTCCCTGACCTTTCGGCATTGCCCACGTTCAACTCTCACGCGATCGAAGCCTGTCTACACCGCATCCCTGGCCTGTCGAATCATTTCCTGTACCTAAATGATGACTTTGTACTGGGCCAACCTTGTCTGCCTTCGGACTTTTTCGACGAAACCGGCCGATCCCTGTCGTACTTCGAACCTTACGGCATGGTGGATGAGACGGACCGCAACGATGCCCCGGACTACCTGGTCGCCGCCAAGAACTCTCGCAAACTGATTTCGACCCGCTTCCCGGGCTATCAAGCACGCAATTTGCACCGCCATGTTCCTTATGCATTGCGAAAGGACACGTTGAACGCCATTGAAGCAGCATTCCCCGGCGCCTTCGAAGTGACCCGTAGCGCCAAGCGCCGCTCACCAGAAGATATCAACCTGACCTCCTTTCTATACCACCACTTCGCCTATGCAAGCGGCATTGCGGTGAAGGGCGACGCCACAGGTCTGATTGTGCGGCCCGGCAACATTCGCTCGATCAACGGCAAGGACTCATTCAAATACAAACTGCTGTGCTTCAACGACGGCAACGGCAGTGCAGAAAACGAAAACTATAAAATCAACTGCCAAAAGTTTTTCGACAAGCGATTCTCTGAACGTGCCCCTTGGGAAACCAATCACCTTACTCAAGATACGTCGGAAGTCCAAGAGAGCGAAGAAGAATCTCTCACCCTTCAAGAATCTCCAGAGCCCGTATGACTCGGTGCATGACAAGCAGAGAACTGAATATGCGTAGCACGAAAGAAACGACGATCATCACCTATGGCACGTTTGACCTTTTCCACGTGGGCCACGTGCAACTTCTGAAGCGCGCCAGAGCCCTAGGCGATCGCTTGATCGTTGCCGTTTCAAAAGATGAATTCAATGCATCCAAAGGCAAGTCGGCCTATTCAAGCTACGAAGATCGCAAAACAATCGTTGAAGCGTGCAAATATGTAGACCTGGTGATCCCTGAGGAGAACTGGGAACAAAAACGGGCTGACATCATCGCCCATTCCGTGGATATATTCGTCATGGGCGATGACTGGGAAGGAAAATTCGATTTCTTGGCCGATGTTTGCCGCGTGCACTACCTGAGCAGAACCCCGGACATCTCGAGCAGCCTGATCAAACAGCACTTGGACAAATCCAAAACCGAGTCAGAGGCAGCCTTGGCATGAGCGGCAAGAAAGTAAACTACGTTTATGTGAGTGGGGAAAACCTTCGCCAACTGGAAGAAGAGTTTGCCGCCGGCATTACTCATGAACTGGGCGACTGGTCGTCTTCGAGCACCATTGTCACCACCTCCCCAGGTGATGTAAACGTTACGTTCTTTATCTACCGCCGGGCCCACATCATGATGTCTCACGGTGTCGCGGATAAAAACTACCTGCTGCGACCCGATGAGCTGGGCGGTCTTGAGGTCAACAAGTACCGCACCGTGTGCGTTCCCGGCCCCTGGATGAAACGCAAGCTGCTCGCGCATCCGGGCGTAGAACTTTCGGAACAACAGATCAAGATCGTCGGTTGGCCGCGAATCGACAAATTGCTCGCAGAACAAGCCAGGCAGCGAACCCTGTCCGTGCCTGATGCTCCGACGGAAGGAAAGAAGATCAAGGTACTGTGGGCTCCCACCCACGGCGCGGCGAATGCCAAGCATGTCGTGTCGAGCTACCCGTCATTTCTCGGATATGAAGAGAAGCTGAAAGAACTGTTCGACTATGACTCGTCGCTTCATCCGAATGTTCGGCCATCGAAAACACCCACCTTTCAGAAGCTTATCGATGCAGACGTCGTGATTGCTGATCGTGGGACGATGGTGTATGAGGCTTGGGCGCTCGGCAAGCCAGTCATTTTTCCAAGCTGGCTGATCAAAAAAGGTAATATCAAGACCTGTCCAGGCTCGGCCGAGAATCATATTTTCCAAGAAAAAATAGGGCTGCACGCTAGAAGCTTCGAAGAGCTGATAGGCATGATTTACACAGCGACAAAACCGGATGCAACGGTCGAGGCGTTCATGGAGGATTACCTCCCTGCCGCCACGCATGGCAAGTCCTATAAATTGCTCGCAAACGCCGTGCAAGAAATTTGGGCCTCGAACGATCTTCGGATTAAAAAGAAGGTGAAGGCTCCTGAAGCGTCCCTGAAAGCGTGAATGGGGTCTGGAGGGCAGGCCCTCCAGACGTTTCAGTGGATACCGAGCTCCAAAGCCAGGCAACTGCTCACTGCAAGTGAGCAGTTTCTCCGCCCCCCACCGTCACTCGCAACGACCCACCCGGGATACAGTGCTGCCTTAGCCCACTACACCTTCGGCTAAGCGGTCTGGAACCCGCCGGCCTTCTCCATAGAGTTCTACGGCCTTCTGAATAATCAGTGCACTCATCAATCGACCATATTCGGTACTGGCGTGATGATCATCGCCATTGAGACGCTCATAGTATTCAGCACGCAAGGAATGGTCCGAATTCAACGTCGACAGTGGCGCGGACAAATAGGGAATATCATTGTCGTCATACCATTGCTGCACAATTGTCCTGAACAGTGGATCGAGGGCCAGGTGCCCGTGCAAAGCAGGTGCAATCGCCCCTACCCGGTCATCCAATCGTGGACCAGGCGGCGCCACCAGAAAAAACCTTATACCCAGGTCTTGAAGATCCTTAAAGAATCGAAAGAGGTATTCGTTAAACCCATGAACCAGCGCTTTTGTCTCGCCCATGGATATGCGTCGAACCCCTTGAACATCGGGCAGGACATGCCAGGGCAAAATACCCTCCCGAAGCATTGTTTCAATCAAGCCTCGGTGATAAAAGCCAGACGAGAAGGCAAACACCGGATCACCATACTGCTTGGCAATATGGCGCCTCCCCGTCAACGCTTTCAGTTTATTCTTTAACTTTACACCCTTGAACTTGATAACATCTTCAGTGCGCTGATAAAACTCCGTACCCACTCGGTAACCCGGGTAAAGAAATTTTGCATCAACGCGCGCAATGCGTTCGTCAACCTGGCCGGCCTCCTTTAATTGTTCGAGCCCGCGGGACAGTGCAAGGGTGTGAGAGTCGCCAACAATATATAGATTCATTCTATTTCCCCGCCACCTGCGCCGCTGATGCATCCAATCTTTCTTCGTCACAGATGACTTCAGATTCAGATTTCAAAATGCGCGAGCGAGCCTTTGACGATTCCGCTCTGGTAAGTTGGTGTTCAGCAAAAAAGTAGGACATCACGTGTCCCACCCCATGCATTGTTACACTTCGCATATTGGGCTCATAGAACATGGCCCGTGACGAAGCCGCGGCGATGATTTCGTAGGAAGGAAAATAGTCGATAAAGTCGTATGCGTTATACAAATCACCCGCGACCGCCCGCAATACCGACTTTGAGTACGAATTCGCCGAAAGGATATGTTCCCCCGACGCCGTCGCCGTCAGGGGAACCGGCGATACTGTCAGAAGGAACTTGATATCAGGATTAATGCGTCTCGTTCTTTCAATGACGTAGGTGAAGTCTTCTAGAATTTCCGGATACGTGAAGCTGTGGAATCTGTATTTTTCAGCATCAAATGTCCCCGCCACGGTCCCTGGGCAGGTAGGAAACACTGAACCATCACGGTTCGCGATCCAACCTTCGGTAAGCCCCAACGTAAACACGAACACATCGGCGCTGGTAAACATTTTCTTGACGGCTTCCAGGTGCCCTGACTGAACAGCGAGCAGCTCATCAACCGTTTCGTAACCGCCTGGCTCAATGGATGGCCGGAAAGGGTCATAGTATCGACCATCGTTTTCCCAGTATTGTTCGTCTGGCACGAACTCGCCAAAAGCGCGCAAGAACAGCTGCTTCAGCTGGCGCACGGTATAAATGTTTCCAAACCTCGCGGAATACATTTTATAACCGTAGGACCTTGCCGCGTCGTCCTGCATATAGCTGGGCGCCGGCTCAAAATCCTTGAAGGCAAAACCCCGCTCAACCATTTGCCGGCCGATGTGTTGCGCGAAACAACTTCCGGCAGTCGCCACCGCATCGGTCGGGCGAATAGAGAATTTCTTTCTATAGAGATCAGACACTTCCAGGTGATTCTTTCCAGCCACCCCTGTCCGCCAATACGCTCTACTCGGCAGCCCGCTGTAAGGATTATCCACAATTCCCCCAATATACCTACAAAACATGTAGCATGCTCGGGCTACCCCAAGCAGCCGGCGATCCTTCAGTCAAAGTATGCAGCGCTCTCGACAACAAGACGCCTACAATGCGCACGCTTCATTTTACCTCAGTTACGCTACCGCTCGCACCTTTAAAAACTGCACACCAACACCATCGGACACGGCGTTTCGAGAGCACTCATAAACAGGAAGGGCGTGACACCCTTGAATATTCGCTCTCAACGCCACAGTGTGGCTGAAACGTGCATTTCGCCTACTTTTTAGGTACCATGCTTGATGCGCAACGCAGGCGTGCTATCGACGAGCATTGGTCGACCGCCCTATTTCCATCGTTTTGGTTTGGAATGACTATACACATCCCCTCTCAACGCCATTTCAAATCGGCATATTGGTTAAGCGCCGGCACTGTAGAGCAGCGCCTTGCCCATCTGCTGTCACCGCGCGCCGTGCGAGAAGCGTGCATTGATACCACTAAAATGTCCGGAAATTCTGCCTTCGTAAACTATGTTTACCGGCACACCATTACCGAAAGAAGCTCCGGACAATCGCTGGAAATCATTGAAAAATCGATTAAAAAACTGATGTTGACCCCCTCGTCCGAGTCCTCTTTTTATCGAGAGCGGAGCATACTGGCCCGCAGCAGTAAATTCCGACACCCCCGATGCTACGGGGTAATCGAAACCCCCTTCGAAAGTATTATTTTCACGCGTTTCGTCAACGGCCGCCCACCGAGAATGGCTGATGTTTGCGGGGCCATAGCGCGCGGCATATCCGAACTGGAATGCATCACTCACGCCCATTTGAACAATACTGGCAACCGACGGCGCATTGCGCACTGGTGCATGAGCTTTTTCCAGCCGTGGTACCTGTTACGACCAAAGTACAACCACTCAACACTATTCAAGCACCTCGACCTGCTGGGACAGACGCGCAATTACCGCATGCCCACCCGCGGGGAGTTCAAACGGAAGTTATCCCCACTCATTGCCCAACTCAAAAGCAATGCACTATCGTCGCCACGGTGTTTTTCACATCTTGATTACCTGAGAAAAAACCTGATTCAGTCGAAAAATAGTCTCTTTCTTATTGACTGGAGCGAAGTGAGAATTGGCCGGATAGGCTTCGACTCAGGCGCCTACCTCAGCAACCTGTTCAGGAACTCAGACATTCAGACGTTCGAGACCCTGGCGAGCAAATACCTGACGACATACTATCGCGAACTGCCAAGCGAACATCGAAACGCTACAACCGCCAATAACATACTCTACATCTTCCTACTGCACTCAACATGGTATTGCATGAGAAAAGACGTGATCAAGAACGCCGCGACCGACATCGACCCCGCCCCGCTTGGTGAAAAGCTCAATTACCTGCTGAACGTAGACATCAGACAATTCCAACCGACTCAATGATATTCAGCACCGAAGATTCTGTTCAACTCCCCAGCCAACCGCACACCCGCAGCATACAGTCTTCCCTCTACCACAGGGCGGATAGCATCAAGGTAATCAGGCTGTATTGACATGGAATCACTCGCCGCAAGACGTTCATCGCCATGATAAACGTAATTTTTCGCTATCTGATGAGTTTCTTCAGCCCATTTCACGGGCGTCCCCTGCACGACTGCCCCGCCCTTCCGGGTCAGGGACACGGCGATAGCCTGTGGGCTCATGTGGAAATTTCTAACTGACAACGTGTCCCAGACCTTGTGCAACTTATACGCCTTACCATCGACCTCGACGCTCATGGCGCCCGTTTCCTTGATCGTGTGCAAGGGCTGGTGAATATCGCCCACGTAATGAACCAAGAACTTTAACGCCCTCACCTTTGATTCCGGGCTTGAGCGGCTATCGCCAAGCGTTCGCTCAACATCATCGATGGCCTTTATGACGCACTCCCGCTTTTTGGCGCAATCACGGTCAGGGTCATAGGCATCCGCTGCAAACGGGATGCGCACGGCATGACTGGGCAGATCAGGCTCGGTTGTTCGCACATCATCCGCCCATGACGCAATTTGCGAAATAGAGGTTTCCCCCTCAACGTTGAGAATCGCGGTCACTTCAGCGCGTGCGCGTGGCGTGAGCTTGCCCTCCGCGATAATTGCGACCACTTTATGCCCTTCCCGCCCCCATGCGCAGGCATCCGAAAACCAACAGAGCAACCCACTCAGCACCAGTACTTGCACTATTGCCTTTGTATTTATCACACCCGTCATCCCGCGCTATCCCATCAAAATATAAGCAAACCAACCAAAACATTCAGTCCAAGCCTATTTGTCAACGCCAATGAGTCGTTCCGTTGGGTAACGTCAACATGACCGCCACCTCCCCGTTTCGCGAGTGATCCAGGCAGACTTCCAAGGCGGGAGCTAGCCTTGTCTTCAGGTTGTCACGTTACCTACCCAGTATGTGCTGACTGCCCAGCAACGATCACTGCTCCAAATGACCGGAGACAAGGGAATGACGCTTTTCATCGTGACCGCAAGCCTGATAGCCGCCCTACCGGTAATCGCCGCACTGGGCTGGCGTAGGCATTTGTCACAAATAGAGGATTGTTAGTCACGAATACAGGTTGCTGAGCGGAACCCCCCGCGCAGGCGAGGGAATATACAGCGATTCGCGACCAGGCAAAACCCTGGTCCAGACGGGTAATTATCAATACCTGCCCGGCCCCGACACTCGCTTCCGAGACCTCGGCCTTCCGGACACGGGCGCCGTTTATTCGGGATTTACCCCAGGGTTCGAACCATTCCCACTCTTCCTACCAACTGAGAGCCCAAAGAGAAAATCAGACAATTCGACTTTTCGTGTAGGAAATTTCAGGCAAAACGCCATCTTCTTCATAATTCTGTATTAAACTCGCCGCCGCCCGTTCTGGGCATGGTTTCCAGGACCCATCCATGTGGGTCCTGATTTCGGCATTCCCCCTGCAATCGGATTGTTCAGCAACTCACTTCTATGGATACAGAGTCCCCTTCGCGCGGCTGCCTGTTGGTATTGTCCAAGGGCGCGCAGCAGATAAGCACCCTTCCTGCGCTCCTTGCCGAGTACCGCGTGCTCAATGGCCGCGCCACGGATGTGGGCCAGGCCGACGCGCTCCTTGCCTGGGGGCGCAAGCCCAGCGCCGCGGTCGCCGAACGTGAGGCCGTGAAAGCAGGACTGCCCGTGATTCGCGTCGAGGATGGTTTTCTACGCTCGGTGGGATTGGGCGCCGACGAGCCGCCTTTGTCACTGGTGGTAGATGACCTGGGTATCTATTACGACGCTACCGCCCCATCGCGCCTAGAGCGACTGATTGGCCAGCCCCTGAGTGCCGCGCAAGGCGCGCGTGCTCGAGCACTGCAGGCGGCATGGCAGCAGCATCGCGTCTCCAAGTACAACGCGGCGCGCATCGAGGCTTTTGCGTCCACGGGCCAGCATGTGCTGGTGGCTGACCAGACGTTCGGGGATGTGTCGTTGCAGGGGGCAGGCACAGCCGACTTCCAGCGCATGCTGGATGCAGCGCTCGCCCAGCACCCGGATTGCACAGTGGTGCTGAAGGTTCACCCCGACGTGGTCGCTGGCCGCAAGAAGGGGCATTTCGATCTACCGCAGCTGGCCAGACACCCGCGGGTGCAGGTATTGAGCGCCGACGTTCATCCTGCCGAACTGCTGTCGCAGATGCAGGCGGTGTACGTAATGACGTCCCAACTGGGCTTTGACGCCCTGCTGTGGAATGTGCCGGTCCACACCTTCGGTATGCCTTTCTACGCGGGTTGGGGGCTGACCCATGACGCCTTGCCCGCGCCTGAACGTCGCCAACCGGCCAGCCTTGAACAGCTGGTGCATGCCGCCCTGGTGGACTACCCGCGCTATGTGAGCCCTGAAACGGGTCGCGCGTGCACGCCTGAAGTGCTCATGGCGTGGCTGGGGCTGCAGCGTCTCAAGCGCAGCAGCCTGCCAGCGTCGCTGCAGATGCTCGGGTTTACCCGCTGGAAAGAACCGCTGGTGCACCAATTTTTCAATGGCAGTGCCATTCGCTTCGCCAAGCACCCCAAGCGCTTGAAACGGTCGGCGCATACCGTCGCCTGGGGCTGCAAACACGACGAACACCTGGCCACCCACCCCGCCCCCATCACCCGCGTCGAAGACGGTTTCCTGCGCTCCGTGGGCCTGGGCGCCTCGAAGAATCGCCCGCTGTCCTGGGTCATCGACGACCTGGGCATCTACTACGACGCCACCCGCCCTTCGCGCCTGGAACACTTGTTGCAAAGCGGTTGCTCCGCAGAGCTGGTGCAGCGCGCTGCCGCACTGCGCGAGGCCATCTGCGCCGCCGGGGTCACCAAGTACAACCTGCCTGGCACCCAGTGGCAGCGCCCAGTGGGCAAAGCCAAGGTGATTCTGGTGACCGGCCAGGTGGAGTCGGATGCGTCCATCCGCTTTGGCGCGTACCGCATCCGCAGCAACCTGCAGTTGCTCAAGGCGGTGCGTGCCCGGCACCCGGACGCCTGGCTGTTGTACAAGCCGCACCCCGAGGTGCTCGCGGGCACGCGGCCGCGAGGTGCGGACGAGGATCAGACCGGTGCCTGGTGCGATGAGGTCGTGGGCGACACGCCGTTCCACCAGTTGCTCGAGGCCGTGGACGAGGTGCATGTGCTGACCTCGCAATCGGGTTTCGAAGCGCTGATGCGCGGGGTGCCGGTAACGACCTACGGCCAGCCGTTCTACGCCGGCTGGGGGCTGACGGCGGATGTCGACATGCACCCCGACGTCCAGGCCCGACGCCAGCGGCGCTTGAGCCTGGACGAGCTGGTGGCAGCGACGTTGATTCGCTACCCCACTTACGTGAGCCGTATCACCGAACGCTTCACCACCCCGGAACAGACGCTGCTCGAACTACAACACTGGCATGAATTACCCGCGCAAAAAGGAGCAAAACCCGCATGGCCGCAAGCAGTCCTCCGTTGGCTCCGGAGTTTTTCGAAACGGCCATTGCCGCAGAGCTGAAGCCTCCGCGCAGTTCACGCCTTCATGTCGCCGCGCCACAGCGCTCGTTCCTGCTGCTGCAAGGGGTGAGTTCGCCGTTCTTCGCCAAACTGGGCCAGGCGCTGCGCGCCGAGGGCCAGCGTGTGCGCAGTGTCACCTTCAACATGGGCGACCTGCTCTATGGCCGTGGTACGCGCAGCTTCTGCGCGGTGCCGCAGGCGCAACTGGACGATTACTACGCGCAGTGCTTCGCCGACCATGACATCACCGACGTGGTGCTGTTCGGCGACTGCCGCCCGGTGCACCAGCCCGCGGTGCGCCTGGCGCGCCAGCGTGGCATTCGCGTGCACGTGTTCGAGGAAGGCTACTTCCGCCCCTACTGGATCACCCTGGAACGCGATGGGGTGAACAACCACTCGCGCCTGCCGCGGGACCCGCAGTGGTACCGCGAGGTGGGCAAGCACATTCCGCGCTACAAGAATGGCAACGAGTTCAAGCTGTCGTTCACCGCCCGCGCCTTTCACGACGTCATGTACCACGTGGGCGGTGCGCTGAACAAAGTGACCTTCCCCCACTATCGCACGCATGCGCCGTTCAACGCGGCGGTGGAATACGCCGGGTTCATCCGCCACGGGCTGCGGCTGTTCCAGGCCAGCCAGCGTGACGCCGCGGTGATCGACCAGGTGGCGACCGAGCGCTACCCCACCTTCCTGTTGCCGCTGCAACTGGACAGTGACTCGCAGATCCGCGACCACTCGCCCTTCGCCAACATGACCGAAGTGCTGGACCACGTGATGACGTCGTTCGCCCGCCATGCGCCCGGCGACGCCCGCCTGGTGGTGAAGAACCACCCGCTCACGCCCGGCCTGGTGGACTACCACCGCATTACCCGCGAACGCGCCGCCCACTACGGCATGGCCGACCGCGTGCATTTCCTGGAAACCGGGCACATGCCCACGCTGCTGTCGCACGTGGCCGGCGTGGTGACCATCAATAGCACGGTGGGCGGTTCGTCGCTGCTGCATCATCGCCCGACCTTCACCCTGGCCGACCCGATCTACAACCTCGAAGGCCTGACGCACCAGGGCAGCCTCGACGATTTCTGGCGCTGCCCGCAGGCCCCCGACAACACCCTGTTCCAGCGCTTTCGCAACACGGTCATCCACACCACCCAGGTCAACGGCGGTTTCTACACCCGCTGCGGCATCGACATGGCAGTCAGCAACTCACTGGAAGTGATGATGGCAAAAACTTCACGAATCGAACTCTACCTATGACGCAATCCCCCCGCTGCATCCTCATCACCGGTGCCACTGGCGGCATCGGCGGCGCCCTGGCGCCCGCCTATGCTGCCCCCGGCGTGACCTTGATCCTGCAAGGCCGACGCACCGACCGCCTGGAAGAAATGGCCACGCAATGCCGCGCCGCCGGCGCCCGTGTGCTGCTCAAGGCCCTGGACGTGCGTGACATCGAAGCCCTGCGCACCTGGGTTGCCGAAGTCAGCGCCGCCGAGCAGCCCGACCTGGTGGTCGTGGGTGCGGGCCTCAATACCGACATTGGCCCCCAGGGCGAAGGTGAGGTGTGGAGCAACACTCAAGCGCTGGTGGAAGTGAACGTGGTGGCCGCCATGGCCACGGTAGAAGCTGCGCTGCCGGCGATGCGCGCGCGACGCAGCGGGCAGATCGCGTTGTTCAGTTCCCTGGCGGGCTGGCGTGGCTTGCCCACCACGCCCAGCTACAGCGCCAGCAAGGCGGCGATGAAGGCCTATGGTGAAGCGATTCGCGACTGGCTGGCACCCGAGGGCGTGCGCGTCAACGTGATTGTGCCTGGTTACGTGGAATCGAAGATGTGCTTCGAGATGCCCGGGCCCAAGCCGTTCCTGTGGACGGGCGAGCGAGCCGCGGCGCGCATTCGCCGCGGCCTGGCGGCCAACCAGGGGCGCATCAGCTTCCCGTTCCCGCTGGACCTGGGTTGCTGGCTGCTGGGGATAATCCCCCAGCGTCTTTCTTCTGTCATTTTGCGTTGGCTGGATTACGGTGCCTGATTTGTTCGCGTCCCCTCTTTTTGCCCTGGCGCTTGCCGGGCTGTTGCTGACCCTGGGCTTCGAAGCGCTACTGGTCCCCCGCCCGGGCCTGCGTCGCCCGTTGAGCAGTTGGCTGCTGCACGCCGGCAGTTGGCTGGTTTCGCTGGGGGTGCTGTACGCGCTCACCGGGCGCCCATGGTTCAGCACCGTGAACGCGCTGTGCGTATGGCTGCTGGTGGTGCTGGTCAGCAACGCCAAGTACCACTCGCTGCGTGAGCCCTTCGTGTGCGCCGACTTCGAGTATTTCAGCGATGCGGTGCGCTTCCCGCGCCTGTACTTGCCGTTCTTCGGCATCGGCAAGGCCATCGTCCTGGCGTTGGCGTTTGTCGCTTACCTGGGCTGCGGGCTGTACTTCGAGCCCCGCGCGCCGTTTGCCTTTTACGATGCCGGGCAGACGCTGCTGATCGGCGCCGCGCTGCTGGCCGGTGGCCGTCGTCGCCTGCCAGCGCCCAGCTTCGATGCCTCGGCGGACCTGCAGCGTTTCGGCCTGGTCAGTTGCCTGTGGAACTACTACGGCGCGGCGCGCCGGCCGGTGGATGTGAACGGCCTGGGCTCGCCCTTCACCGCCAGCCCGGCGCCTTCCGCCGCGCAACTGCCTGACCTGGTTTCGGTGCAGAGCGAATCGTTCTTCGACGTGCGCACCCTGTGGCCAGGCGTTCGCCCCCAGGTGCTGAGCACATTCGACCAGTTGCGTGCCGAAGCCGTGGCTCACGGGCCGCTGCAGGTAGCGGCGTGGGGCGCCAACACGGTACGCACCGAGTTCGCCTTCCTCAGCGGCATCGCTGGCGACCGCCTGGGCGTCCACCGTTTCAACCCCTACCGCCTGCTGGCGCGCAAAGGCGTGCCGAGCATTGCCATGCACCTCAAGCGCCAGGGCTACCGCACCGTGTGCATCCACCCCTACGACGGCTCGTTCTACGGCCGCGACAAGGTGCTGCCGGCCCTGGGCTTCGACGAGTTCATTGACGTGCGCGCCTTCGACGATAGCCAGAAAGCCGGTCCTTTCATTGGCGACTGCGCGGTGGCCGAGAAGATCAACCAGTTGCTCAGTGAACCGGGCCGCACCCAACCCTTGTTCATCCATGCGGTGACCATGGAAAACCACGGCCCGCTGCACCTGGAACAGGTGCAGGCCGCCGAACTGGATACCTGGTTCGACCAGCCATTGGGCGATGGTATGCGCGACCTGGGCCCTTACCTGCGCCACATCGGCAACGCCGACCGTATGCTGGGCATGCTGCGCAGCCACCTGCTGACGCTGCCGCGCCCCACTGCCCTGTGCTTCTATGGCGACCACGTGCCTATCCTGCCGGATGTGTACACGGCCCTGGGCGCGCCCGTGGGCGACACTGAATACTTCATCTGGAGCAACCGCGGCCCTGGCACCACGCAGGCCCACGCGCTGCCCGTGCACGACCTTGCCAAGCTGTTCGTCGAGCGCGGCCAGGCCGCCGGCGAGACCAAGGCCGACTATGCCCAGGCTGTCTGAGCCGTTGCGAATCGTGGCAGGCAATGAACTGGCCTTGCCCGATGAACAGCTGGCGCGCATGGTGGCACGCGGGCGGGGGTCCTTGCGGATGATCCTGGGCAACGACGCCTGCCGCTACCGCCTGCTGCACCAGAGCATCAACTGGGACCGGCTGCTGTTCGCCTTTCACGGTAACGAAGCGGTTGGCCATGCCAGTTTCAAGCATGGCGGGCGCGGGCCGTTTTCACCGCCAGGGCAGGCGTTCGTCGATGAGTTCGGGCGCTGCCGGGGCTGGCTGCGCTTTGCCCTGTACCGCTTCACCGAGTACCGTGAACGCCACCACGCGTTCTTCCTGTACGGCCTGCGTGTCGGCAAGGAACACCGCCGCCAAGGCATCGCCACGGCGCTGATCGAAGCCGTGTGCGCCCAGGCGCGCGCGCTGGGCGCCGACACGGTGGCGCTGGAAGTGCTGGGCCGCAACCGCGGTGCCCGGCAACTGTACCGGCGCAACGGTTTCCACCTGGCCAGCCGCTTGCCGCTGCCCGGCCTGCACGTGCTGGGCATGCGCCGCAGGCTGGCGCCATGAGGCCACCGGTGATGCAACTCGACAGCCTGGTGCCGGGCGAAGGCTGGGTGGGCATCATGTCCCAGTGGGTGGCGTGGAAGGTGCTGCACCTGCCGCGCTTCCTCGAACCCGAAGGCCAACCGTTCTGGCTGTGGCGCCGCGGCGCACGTGCACCCAAAGGGCTGAAGGCCATCGCCGGCATCGGCTACAAGCGCTCTTCGGCCCGCGCACGGGTGCTGTGCGCGCGTTGGGGCCTGCCCTACATCGCCTTGGAAGACGGTTTCCTGCGTTCCTCTTCGCTGGGCGTGGAGGGCGACACGCCGATGTCCATGGTGGTCGACCCGATCGGCATTCACTACCTGGCGGACCGTCCTTCGCTGCTGGAAAACCTGTTGCAGGCGCCCGAGCAATTCGACCCGCAGGAACTGGCCACCGCCCAGGCGCTTATCGAGCTGATGCGCCAGACCGGCATCGGCAAGTACAACAATGCGCCCGACCTTGCGGCGCAGCAGGTACCCGGCCGCGAGCGCCCGCTGGTGCTGGTGGTGGACCAGACCTACGGGGACTTCTCCATTCCCGGCGGCGGCCTGTGCGAAGCCGACTTCGTGCGTATGCTCGACTGCGCACTGGCGGAAAACCCTGACGCCGACGTGCGCGTGCGCATTCACCCCGACTGCCTGCGCGGGCACAAGAAAAGCTGCCTGCTGGACGCCGCCCGCGCCCGGGGCGTGGCGCTGGAAAGCCGCTCGGTGTCGTGGGCGTCGCTGGCTCGCCACGCCCGCCGGGTGTACGTGGGCACCAGCCAGGCCGGCCTTGAAGCGCTGATACTGGGCGTACCGGTAACCTGCTTCGGGCTGCCCTTCTATGCCGGCTGGGGGCTGACCGACGACCGCATGCCCATCCCCCGTCGCCAGGCCCGGCCCACCCTTGGCCAACTGGTGGCGGCGGCCTATATCCGCTATTGCCGCTATGTCGACCCACTCACCGGCCAGCTCACCGACGTACTGACGGTGGCGCGCCAATTGGCGCGGCAGAAAGCTCAGGACAGCGAGTTCGCCGGGCCCATCGTGGTGCTGGGCGTCAAGCGCCACAAACAGCACAACGTGCGCCGGTTTCTCGGCAGCCGCTGGGGCCAGTTGCGCTTTGCCCAGGACAGCCCCGAGCTGCTTGGCCGCGTGGCCGAGGAAGGCGCACGGCTGGTGGTATGGGCCGGGCGCGAGCCGCCGGGGCTGAGCATGCGAGCGCAGGCGTACGGCGTGCCGCTGTGGCGCATCGAAGACGGTTTCCTGCGCTCCAGCGGGTTGGGCGCGCTGAACGCCCCGGCCATGTCGCTGGTGCTGGACCGCCGGGGTATCCATTTCGACCCCAGCACCGACAGCGACCTGTTCCGCTACCTGCAAGGCCGAGAGTATTCCCCCCAGGTGCTGGCTGAAGCCGCGCAACTGCGCGAGCGCATCGTCGCCAGCGGCGCCAGCAAGTACAACCTCAAGGGCGCGACCCCACGCCTGGGCGCCGCCACCGGCCAGCGCTGCATTCTGGTACCCGGCCAGGTCGAGGATGATGCTGCGGTACTGCGCAGCGGCCCGCAGCCGTGGAGCAACCTGCAACTGCTGCAGGCAGTGCGCCAGCGCGCGCCGGACGCCTTCATCGTCTACAAGCCGCACCCGGATGTGGAGGCCGGCAAGCGCGTGGGCGCCCTGGCCCGCGACCAGGTGCTGGCATTCGCTGACCAGATCATCGAGTACGGCGACATCGGCGCGCTGTACCCACAGGTCCAGGAACTGCACACGTTCAGTTCCACCGCTGGCTTCGAAGCGCTGTTGCGCGGCATTGCCGTGCACACCTACGGCCAACCGTTCTACGCGGGCTGGGGCCTGACCCACGACCGCCTGCGCATGGCGCAACGCACCCGGCGTCTGCAGCTCGACGAACTGGTGGCCGCCACCCTGCTCGACTACGCACGCTACGCCGACTGCCAGCACCACCTGCCGTGCGATGCCTGGCATGCCCTGGCGCAACTGCAACAACAGCCGCGCAATGCCTTGGCGCCGCGCATGCTGCCACCCTCTTTAGGGCACTACTTCCGGATAATGCTGGGCATGCGTCACCGCCTGGCTGCCCCTCAGTCACAGGACCCGACACATGCCTGAGTTATTCAAGGCCCTGGGCCGCTACGCCAGCCTGCCCTGGCACTGCCTGCAACTGGCCACCCACGCCAAATCCTTTCAGGACAACCCGGTACTGGGCAGCGCGCGGCTCAACGCCATGGGCCTGCACGTGAAACGCCGGCAACTGGCGATGCACATGGCGCAATTGCGCCGCCGTCAGCTCGCCAGCCGCCTTGCGCCTGAAGACCTGGCCAGCTTCGAGCGCGACGGGTTCTTCCTGCGCGAGCAGTTCCTGCCGCCCGACCGCTTCAAGGCCCTGCGCGATGAAGTGCGCGAGTTGCGCACGCTGGGCTGGGAGATGCGCCAGGGCAAGGCCGTGACCCGGCGCCTGAGCCTGGACAGCGATGTGCTGGCAGCCAACCCGGGTTGCGAATCGGTGGTACGCGATGCGGGCATGCGCGACTTGATCAGTTATGCCTCGTCCAATACCGGGGGCATCACCTACCAATTGCAGGCGATTCTGGTGAACGCTGTGGCCGCGCCCATGGACCCGCAGACGTGCCTGCACGCGGACACCTTTCACCCCACCGCCAAGGCCTGGTTGTTTCTGGATGACGTGGAAGATGACCAGGGGCCGTTCTGCTACGTGCCCGGTTCGCACCGCCTGACACCTGAACGCCTGGCGTGGGAGTACCAGAAGAGCCTGGGCGCGGCGACGTCCAGCGAGCAGATGCACCGCGAGGGCTCGTTCCGCATCAGCGAGGCGGAGCTGGCCAGCCTGGGCTTGCCAGCACCCCGGCGGTTCGCGGTACCGGCCAACACCCTGGTGGTAGCCGACACCTCGGGCTTCCATGCCCGCTGCGCCAGCGTGCAGTCCAGCCACCGGGTGGAGATCTACGCCAGCCTGCGGCGCAACCCGTTCCTGCCCTGGCGTGGCGCGCACCTGTTTGGCCTGCCACTGATTGCCGACCACCACATGCGCTGGGACATCCGTTTGAAGCAGTGGATGGGCTTTGCCCAGCGCAGCCATTGGAAGTTCCTCGACCGGCTCAACGCCTACGACCCTTCCAACCTGTGACGCTGGGCAGGCGCGCCATTACAGGCGCGCCAGCTCTCGGGCTACCAGGGCCACCGTGTCGGCGATCTGCTGCTCGGAATGCAGGCATGACACGAAGAAGCGCACCCGCGCTGCCTTTTCCGGCACCGCTGGGTACAGGATCGGCTGCGCGTTGACGCCGTGCTGGAATAGCGCCGCCGACAGCTGGGTGGCCTTCAGCGAGCTGCCGGTGATCACCGGAATGACCGCCAGGCCGGTGCTGGTGGCCACATCCAGGCCGGCGGCGCGGGCCAGGCGCAGGAACTGCTCACCCCGCGCCTGCACTGCCGCCACGGGTGACGGATCGGCCTTCATGCAGCGCAGCGCGGCCAGGGCAGCGGCCGCCACCGGTGGCGGCATGCCCACGCTGTAGAGAAAGCCGGGCGCCAGGAACTTCAGGTGTTCCACCAACGCCGCCTCGCCGGCGATGTAGCCACCGCAACTGGACAGGGTTTTGCTCAGGGTACCCATCCACAGGTCCACGGCATCGCCAGGCAGGCCGAAGTGCTCACGGATGCCCTTGCCGGTGGCGCCCATCACGCCCAGGGAATGCGCCTCGTCGACCATCAGGAACACCCGGTGGCGCTGCTTGAGCGCCACGAAACGCGGCAGGTCGGGGTAGTCGCCGTCCATGCTGTAGATACCTTCGAGCACCACCAGCACCCGCTCGAAATGCTGGCGCTGTTCGCCCAGCAGGCGGTCCAGCGCCTGCCAATCGTTGTGCGGGAAGCTCAGGCGCCGGGCGCCGGACAGCTGGATGCCCTGCAGCACGCTGTTGTGAATCAGCTCATCATGCACGATCAGGTCACGCGGGCCGAACAGGTACCCCAGGGTGGTGACGTTGGTGGCATGGCCACTGACGAAAGTGATGGCGTCCTCCACGTCATACAGCTCGGCCAGTTCGCGCTCCAGCTCACGGTGCAACGGGCGGTCACCGGACACCGGTCGGCTGGCCGACACCGAGGTGCCGTACTGGTCGATGGCCTGCTTGGCCGCGTCAACCACCTGCGGGTGGTTGGCGTAGCCCAGGTAGTTGTAGCTGGCGAAGTTCACGTAGGCCTGGCCACCAATGGTGGTGCTAGCTTCCGCGCGCCCTTCGTGCAACTTGAAGAACGGGTTGCTCAGGCCCATCTGCGCGGCGCTCTGCATCATCACGCGCAGCTGCTGGTAACCGGGGTGCAGGGCGAAGCGGTAGAACTGCTCCGGCACCTTGGCGGCGGCCTGCTGCGCAGCTTCCAGGGACGGCGCCGGCTCAGCGCCGGCCTGGCGCAGGCGGCGTTCGCGCGCCTGCTGAATCAGTTGATCCTTGGCGGAGCCGGCCAGGCCGGCCGGGGGGGTGCGGTTCATGGTAGCCATCTCAATTGATCAACCGGGTGGAGGCAGCGCCATCGAGTTGCGCCAGGTCCTGCGCGCTCAGCTCGACGCCGTGGCGGGCCAGGGTGTTCTTCGCCAGGGCCTGCTGCTCGTCGCTGTCCGACACTGCCTGGGTACCGCGCAACAGCTCGATGATGCGGCGGGTAAGCTTGTCGATGGACGAGCTGTCGCTCAGTTCCATCACCGGCAGTCGAATGCCGAAGCGCTCTTCAACCGCCACCACCAGTTCCACGCTCATCAGCGAGTCCAGGCCCAGCTCCTGCAGGGGTCGGCTGGCATCCAGGCGGGCCACCGGCAAGCGCAGGATCTCGCTGATTTCCTGCTTGAGCATGTGCGCGAAGACCTCCGTCAGCGCTTCATCATCCAGCTCGGCCAACAGGCGCTGTACGTCGTCAGCGTCGCTGTCGTCCTCCTGTTCGCCGCCTTGCAGGCGCGCCAGCTCGGAGAACTTCGGCGCACCGGCGGTCGGCAGGAAGCGCGACAGCGCTTTCCAGTCGAGCTCCAGCACGCCCAGGCCCGAGCGCCCTTCCAGCAGCATGCCTTCTAGGTTGTCCAGCGCCTCGGCGGCTTGCAGCGCAGCGCCGCCCATGCGGCCTTGCAGGGCTTGCTTGATGTCCTGGTTGCGGGCCAGGAAACCGGCGTCGTCGATCGCCCCCCACAGCACGCTGGTGGCCGGCAGGCCGAGGGCGTGACGGTGGCGCGCCAAGGCTTCGAGCCAGTGGTTGGCGGCCACGTAGTTGGCCTGGCCAGGGTTGCCGAACAGGGTGGTGGCCGACGAGAACATCACGAAGAATTCCAGCGCCACGCCACGCGTCAGCTCATGCAGCAACTGCGCGCCCATGGCCTTGGGTTCCAGAACTCGTTCCAGTTGCTCGCGCTGCAGGTTGCGGATCAGCCCGTCATCGATGACGGTGGCGGCGTGCACCACGCCGCGTAGCGGCTGGGCGCGGCCGGCGATGTCGGCGATGACACTGGCCAACTGCGCGCGGTCAGTGATGTCACAGGCCACGGCGCGTACGTCGATACCCTGCTCGCGCCAGGCGCGCAGGGCCGGTTGTGCCTCCTCGGTGGCCGGGCCGCGACGGCCCAGCAGCACCAGGTGGCGGGCGCCCTTGCTGACCAGCCACTGCGCGGTGCGCAGGCCAAAGCCGCCCAGGCCACCGGTGACCAGGTAGGTGCCTTGGGCATCCAGTTGCAGGCTGGCCGGTACCTGGGCCGTACGCTGGGCCACTTGCTGCAGCGGCGTGCGGTAGGTGACCACGATCTTGCCGATCTGGCGAGCCTGCTGCATGTAGCGGAAGGCTTCGACGACGTCGTTGGCATCGAATTCGCGGTACGGCAGCGGCGTCAGGGTGCCGTCATTGAACAGGTCCATCATCTGCGCGAACAAGCGACGCGTCAGCTCGGGGCGTTCGCTCATCAGCTGGTCGGCGTCGATGCCGAAGTAACTGATGTTGTTGCGGAACGGCCGCAGGCCGATCTTGGTGTTCTGGTAGAAGTCGCGCTTGCCCAGTTCCAGGAAGCGGCCAAACGGCTTGAGCACGCGGAAGTTGCGGTTGATGGCTTCACCGGCCAGGGAGTTGAGCACTACGTCGACGCCGCGGCCGCCCGTGATGGCCAGTACTTCATCGGCGTACGCCAGGGAACGCGAGTCGAACACATGCTCGACGCCCAGCAGGCGCAGGAAGTCGCGCTTCTCGTCACTACCCGCCGTGGCGTAGATCTGCGCCCCGCACCATTTGGCAATCTGCACGGCGGCGATGCCGACGCCACCGGCGGCGCCGTGGATCAGAATCTTCTCCCCCGGCTCCAGGCGTGCCAGGTGCTGCAAGGCGTAGAACACCGTGAAGAAGGTGCTGGGGATGGTGGCGGCCGCTTCGAAGGACATGCCTTCAGGGATGCGCGCCACGGCGTTGGCCTGGGTCACCAGGCGGTTGGCAAAGCTGCGCGGACCGAAACCGACCACCCGGTCGCCGGGCTGGAAGTCGCCCTGCACATCGCCACCCTTGCCCCGCACCACGCCAGCAAATTCGAAGCCCAGCGTAGGCCCGGAGAAGCCGTTTTCAATGGCTTCATCCGACAGCAGGCCCAGCGCGTACATCACGTCGCGGAAGTTCAGGCCAGTGGCCTGCACGTCGATGTCCAGCTGGTCACTGGCGGCGCTCAACGGTGGCTGCACCTGCCAGCGCAGGTTGCGCAGTTGCCCCGGCTGATCGAAACCAAGGCTGACCACCGGTTGCTCGCCGTCCACCTGTGGCGGCCGCGCCGGTGACTGCAAACGCAGGCGTGGCACGAAGCGATACCCCTGGGCGTCGACGGCCATTTCGGTTTCCGCGTCGGCCGCCAGGAGCACCGGCAGCAGCGCCGCCGCCGATGTATTGGCGGCCAGGTCCAGCAGACGCACGCGACAGGCCCCACTTTCGTTGGCCAGCGTGCGGCCGAAGCCCCACAGGGCGGCGTCGGCGATGGCGTCCAGGGGTTGCTCGCCTGCCTGGGGATGCCAGGCATTGCTGGTCAGCAGCCAGCAGGTCGGGGCGATGCCCGCGGCCTCGCAGCCATGCACCAGCCGCGCCGCCAGCAGGCAGCGGTCGCTCTGGCCCGGCAGGCCCTGGCCACCGAACAGGCCGGCCAGCAACACAATATGATCGGTGCCGGGGTACACGGCACCTGTCTCGACGGCGTCGGCAGCCAGCAGCGACACGCCCTGCCCCGCGCCCTGCAATACCGTTTGCAGGGCTTGGCTCAGGGTGGCTTCGGGGCCTTGCGGGTCGGCAACCAGCAGCCATTGCTGGGCAGGTACCTGGGCGGCTGGTTGCGCGGCACGTGCCTGGGCCGCCTGGGCTACCAGCACGTAGCTGCCAGCGGCCATGCCTGGGGCCAGTTCCACGGGGGCGGCACAGGCCAGGCCATGGCGTTGCAGCTCTTGCTGCCAGAACGCCGGCCGTTGTTGTGCGCCCAGGTTGCCTTGCTCGGGCAGCGCCAGCCACCAGTCAGCGCAGGCGCCGAACAGGAAGTCGGCCCAGCGTGCCGGGTGCTGCGCCAACAGCACCAGCTGGCCGCCATCGGCCAGTACCGCGGCGCCCTGGCGTAGCCCCTGGCTGATACTGTCCAGGGCAGCCAGGTCCCCGGGCACCAGCACCAGGTCGAACACCGCGTTCAGCGCATCGCCGGGTACGCTGACGTGCACCTGGGCGAATTCGGCGTTGAGCAGCTCCCCGGCTTCGGCGTCGGCGCTGCGGTAGTGGTAGTCGATGCGGTCGAAGTCCAGCACCGGGCCTAGGCCCTGGGCCAGTGGTTGACCCTGCAGGCCGATTTCCAGTACCCGCAGGCGCTGGCCAGCGGCCAGGCCGTCGAGGCGCTGCGCCAGGGTGTCGAGCAATGCCTGAATCAGCGCCTGCTGGCCGGCGGCCCCCAGCACGTGGCGCGCCAGGCCGGCGCGCGAGGTTTCGCGCGGCAGCAGGTGCTGCACGTCGCGCTCGCCGCGCAACAGCGCTGGTAAATGCAGGCCCACCTGGCCTACCGAGTGAATCAGTTGGAAGTGTTCCGGGTAGCCATGGAACAGCGCCTGCCAGATAGCCTGGCTGCCGGGACGCGGGCCTGGGTCGGCCAGGCGCCAGGTGTCGCCCTCGGCCAGCAGGCTGCCGTCGTCGCGGCCGTACTCCAGCAGCGATGCCAGCAAGGCCGCGGCCTGGGGCGCCTGGGCCACCACGGTTGGCACATGCAAAGCGCCGCCGTGGCTGTCGACCAGGTCTTGCACGAAGCTGCTGCACAGGCTGTCCAGCAGCGGCTCCACCTCATCCACGTAGCGCTGGGCCATGGCATCGTTGGCCAGTGCGCCCAGCCGCGCCTGCAACGCAGGGCTCAGGCTGTCGGCCGCCAGCGCCGGCGCAGGCATGCCCGGCAGCGGCTTGGCCACCGCCACGGTAGCGACCTGCTTGACGTCCTCGGAACGGTCACGGTGCAGACGCACGCCACGGAAGCGCGCGTTACTGATGCTGATGACGGCAGCACCGGTGCTGTCGTACAGCACGAAGTCGGCCAGAAGCGAGTGCTCGGAACGACGCACCAGGCGCACTTCGGCCAGGCACGGCGTCGAGGCCTGGCGGCTGAAGGCGATGCGCCCCAGTTTCACCGGCACGAACGCCAGTGCGCCACGCTTGCGGCCTTCGCCTGCCAGCAGCTGGGTGATCAGCTGGAAGGCGCTGTCCAGCAGCGCCGGGTGCAGGTGCAGGGTACTCAGTTCGGCGGCGATGGTGGCCGGCACGCTGAGGCGCGCCAGCACCCGATGGCCGTCGATCCAGCCTTCTTCCACAGCCTGGTAGGCGGGGCCGTAGTTCAGGCCTACGGCACTAGTCAAGCACAGGTGAGCCTGACGGTCGAAGTCGGGTTCACGCGCAGGCAACTCAGGTGCGCGCGCCTCCAGCATCACACCGCGCGCCTCCCCCGGAGACCGGGCCACCACGTGGTGCACCCAGGCTTCGTTTTCGCCATGGTGGCGCGAACTGATGTGCAGGGTGCCGTCGCTGTCGTCAATGCGCACGCGGGTCTTGCGGCTGCCTTCGGCCCCCAGGATCAGCGGGTTGTGAATTTCCAGCTCTTCGATGTCGACGAACTCGCCCGGCTGGAATTGCAGGGCCGCCGCCAGCGCCAGTTCGGTAAAACCGGCACCCGGGAACAGCACGGCTTCACCGACCTTGTGGTCAGCCAGGGTGGGGAACAAACGGGTGTCCAGACGGTTCTCCCACACCAGCGGGGTGTGGGGCAGGCCGTGGCCCAGGTAAGGGTGCACGCGCTTGCGCTGCAGCAGATCGGCGGTTTCGCTGGTGACCGGCAGCACGAAGCGTTCACCCTGCCAGGGGTAGGCCGGCAGCTGCACGAAGCGCCCGGCTACGGGGAAGGTATGGGCCAGTTGCGGCTCTACCCCGGCGATCAGCAGGCGCGCCAGGCTGCGGTCCACCAGCTGGGTGCTGTGGTTGTTGCGTTGCAGGGTGGCGATCACAGCGCCTTCGACGCCCTCAGCCAGCAGCGCATCGTTGACGTAGCTGCGCAGGATGGGGTGCGGGCCCACTTCCACGAACACGTTCAGGCCATCGGCGACCAGGCTTTGCACCGCTTGCTGGAACAGTACCGGCTTGCGGATGTTGTGCCACCAGTATTCGGCGCCCAGGCCTTCACCGCACAGGCGCTGGCCCGTCACGGTGGAATAGAAGGGAATGTCGCCGGCCGACGGTTTGATATCGGCCAGCGCCGCTACCACCTGCTCGGCGATACCGTCCATGGCCGGCGAGTGGAAGGCGTAGTCCAGCGCCAGGCGGCGGACAAAGATCTGGCGTTCGTTGAGCACTGCCTCGAACCGGCTGAGGTCGGCATCGGCGCCGGCCACGGTCGAGCCCTTGACGCTGTTTTCACCGGCAATGAACACCCGGCCGTGCAGCCCCAGTTCTTCGATCAACGCCAGGGTAGCGTCGGCCGGCAGGCCAACCGCCGACATCTGCCCGGTGCCACGCGTCAAACCCTGTAGGCGGCTGCGCTGGTAGATGATGTGCGTGGCGTCGGCCAGGCTGAGGGCGCCACAGGCCCAGCCGGCGGCGACTTCACCCACGCTGTGGCCCAACACGGCCACGGGCTGTACGCCACGGCGCTGGAGCATGCGGGTCACCCCTACCTGCAGGGCGAACAGCGCTGGCTGGGCGATTTCGGTCAGTGCGTAGCGGCCTTCGCCGTTGTCACCGGCAAGTTCCGCACGCAGGGAATAGCCGGCCATGGGCTGGAAGATGGCGTCGATCTGGGCCACGGCCTCGCTGAAGTCCGGCTCGTCGAGCAGGGCCTTGCCCATGCCCTGCCACTGCGAACCGTTGCCGGAGTACACCAGCACCGGGCCGCTGGCCTGGTCGGGGGCGCGGCCGCTTTCCACCAGGGAGCTCAGCTCGCTCACCGAAGGGTCGGCGGCGAAGTCCACCAGGGCCTGGGCCATGGCTTGACGGTCGGCATCGATGACCACCAGGCGGTGGGGAAGCAGATCGCGGCGGTACAAAGCCTGGTAGGCGACGTCGTACAGCGCCGGTGGGGTGCCAGCGGTGAGGAATTCGGCCATCTGCCCGGCGGCCTGCGCCAGCGCGTCGCTGTCCTTGGCCGACAGCACCAGCGGCAACGCACGGTTTTCCACCGGCTGCGCGGCGGCAGGCGCGGCCACGTGGCTGCGCAGGATGACGTGGGCGTTGGCGCCCCCGAAACCGAACGAGTTCACCCCGACGACCAGCTCACCTTCAGGCTTCAACGCCAGGGTGTCGGTAACCACCTGCAAGTTGAGGTCGGCGAACGGGATAGTGGGGTTGAGCGTGGTGATGCCAATGGTGGCTGGCACTTCGCGATGCTGCAGGCAGTACAGCGCCTTCATCAGGCCCGCAGCGCCAGAAGCGGCTTCCAGGTGACCCATGTTGCTTTTCACCGAGCCGATCGGCAGTACCCGGCTGCGCCGCGCGCCCAGGGCTTCACCCAGTGCACGGGTTTCGATGGGGTCGCCGACCGCGGTGCCGGTGCCGTGGGCTTCCAGGTAGTCGAGCTGGTCGGGGTGGATACCGGCGTTGCCGTAGGCCTGGCGAATAAGGTCGGCCTGGGCGTCGGCGCTTGGCAGGGTCAGGCTGGATTTGCGCCCGTCGGTGTTGACGGCGCTACCTGCCACCACGGCCAGAATGTTGTCGCCGTCGGCCACCGCCAGATCGTAGGCCTTGAGCAGAAACAGGCCGGCGCCTTCGGAGCGCACATAGCCATCGCCGGATTCGTCGAAGGAGTGGCAGCGGCCAGTCGGCGACAACATGGACGCCTTGGAGAAGATCAGGAAACCGAACGGGTGCAGGTGCAAGCTGATGCCGCCAGTGATCGCCTGGTCGATATCGCCGCTCTGGATGGCCTTGTGCGCTTGGTGGAATGCCACCAGGGACGAGGAGCAGGCGGTATCGACCGTCATGCTCGGGCCGCGCAGGTCGTAGAAGTACGATAACCGGTTGGCGGTGATGCTCGACGAGTTGCCCGTGGCGGTGCCCGCGTCGATCGCCGCCATGTCCTCGGTGAGCCGGTAGGCGTTGTCGACGCTGGCTACACCCAGGTAGACGCCGCAGTTGCTGCCACGCAGGCGCGAGGGTTTCACCCCGGCGTTTTCGAACAGCTCCCAGCCCATCTCCAGCAGAAAACGCTGCTGGGGATCCATGCTCGCCGCTTCGCGCGGGGAAATGCTGAAGAAACCGGCGTCGAAACGGGAAATGTCTCCCAGCGAGCCTGCCGCGAAGGTGTAGGCCGTACCCAGGTGCGCCTTGTCCGGGTGCAAGTACTCGTCATGCGACCAACGCGAGGCATCGGCCTGGGTTACCAGGTCCCGCCCCTGCTGGAGGTTCTGCCAGAACGTCTCGCGATCAGAACCCGGGAAGCGGAAAGAGGTACCGATGATTGCAACTTTTCTTAACATTGACGAACACATTCCTTGGATCGTCGCGAGCATGATCACTGGGCGGCGTGATCAACCCCACGGCTACTATATAGAAGGCAGACAAGGCCACCAGGCGCCCTGTGCAAACCTGAGACGCACGACGAATGACACGTAGAGGCGCGAGATGGAAAAAGGCGAAGGCTGGGGCTGTGCCAGGAGGGTGCCAAGGCGAGTTCGAACCGCGCCGAACGGCCTGACGACCCCATTTTGCGGCGCGAATGATGGCACATTGGGGGGCGGAGTGAAGGCTGGATAATGCCGCACCCCCGTACCTGTCGTCGGCCAGGATACGCAAAAACAAAAACGCCGCTCAATGAGCGGCGTTCTTGATTTAATTTGGAGCGGGAAACGAGACTCGAACTCGCGACCCCGACCTTGGCAAGGTCGTGCTCTACCAACTGAGCTATTCCCGCAAAAGACAACTAACTGAGCAGCTATCTTATTGAAATCGTTGATATTTCATCAACGTTTCGATGGGGCAGATTTTGAATCCATTTGGATTGTTTGGCAAGCCCTTTTTGAAAATATTTTTCAAATTCATGCATTTAGCGCGTTTCGTCTAGCCCGGGACCGCGGCGAATACCGCCCCCGCGCAAATCACGCACACACAAAAACGCCGCTCAGCGAGCGGCGTTCTTGATGAATATGGAGCGGGAAACGAGACTCGAACTCGCGACCCCGACCTTGGCAAGGTCGTGCTCTACCAACTGAGCTATTCCCGCAAATGGCGTCCCCTAGGGGACTCGAACCCCTGTTACCGCCGTGAAAGGGCGGTGTCCTAGGCCACTAGACGAAGGGGACACGCTGCCCGGAACACATGGTGTGTGTTTCGGTGCCCAGCCCCGCACCCTAAGGCTTGGTTCTGGTTTCACTCAACCCCGCCCGAAAGCGAAGCTGTTTAAAATTGGAGCGGGAAACGAGACTCGAACTCGCGACCCCGACCTTGGCAAGGTCGTGCTCTACCAACTGAGCTATTCCCGCATTGGCGTCCCCTAGGGGACTCGAACCCCTGTTACCGCCGTGAAAGGGCGGTGTCCTAGGCCACTAGACGAAGGGGACACACTACAACATTCACTCCCTGCCGCGTTTCGCTGTGTGCTTTACGCTGCAAGTGGCGCGCATTCTAGGGGTGGTTTGAAGAGTCGTCAACCCCCTGTGATAAATTTATTTAAATCAATGACTTCCCTGCCGATACAGCGACTGGGAGCGGCATCGGGCACCCTGCCCCCGCACGCGCCACTATCCGGGTAGGGGCTTAGCCTCTACACTCAAATGGACGATAACCTGACGAGGCTTACACGGTGACACCACTCATGATCACCCTGCTTATAGTAGCGGGGATCGTTATATTGATTGCCATTGGCTACCTGAACAATGTGGTGGAGAACAACAAGCTGGAGAAAAAGAAGCTCAGGCTGGAGCTCAACGACCGCTTGCGCCGCTGTGGCGAAATCACCGAAACCTTTCCAGGGCAGTTGATGACACCGGCGCTCAAGCTGTTGCTCACCCGCCTGGAGCTCAACCTCAACCAACGGATACTCGCCCAGGACAAAGGCAATGCGGCCGTTCGTGAGCGGCTGGGTGAACTGGAAGCGGAAATAGCCAAGGGCGAAGGTATTGCGGTGAACAACCCACCCACGCCGATCCAGACCGAAGCCAAGGCCAAGGACGTGCGGTTTCTCCTCGAGGCACTGCACAGCCAGATCACCCGCGCGGCCCAGGACGGCTTCCTGCCGGCCAATGAGGCGAAACACTGGATCCGCGAAGTCCGCCACATCCTGGTGCTGCTGCATATCGAGTTCTTCAACAACCTGGGCCAGGCGGCGCTGCAGGCCGAGCAGCCCGGCCAGGCGCGGCTGGCCTTCGAGCGTGGCGTGCAGTACTTGCGCAAGCAGCCGGAACCGGCGGTTTACCAGGAACAGCTGCAGTACATGGAGAAACTGCTGGGTCGGGCCAACGCCATGGTGCTGGACAAGACCGCCCCCACCGAGGACGACCACAACGAGCTGACCGATGGGCTCAAGGAAGTCGAGCCGGAATGGAAGAAGAAGGTCATTTACGACTGACCGCGTTAATAGCGGAACTGGCCGCGCGGTACAGGTAGACCGCGCGCGCTGCTGACGCGGCCAGGTCCGCTGCTACAACGGTCTGTAACGTCACCAACACCGCGCCGCTGCAGGCACACCGCATGCACCGCCGACGCGGCCGGGTCCGCTGCTACAGATTCCTGGTCAGCAGTCGGTCAGGCGCAGGAACACGCTCACCAGTTTTTCCATGCCGGCCTGGTCAGCTTCGGCAAAGCGCGCCAGCTTCGGGCTGTCCAGGTCCAGCACGCCGATCAGGCGCCCGTCCTTGATCAACGGAATCACCAGCTCGCTGTTCGACGCGCTGTCACAGGCAATGTGGCCCGGGAAGGCATGCACATCTTCCACGCGCTGGGTTTGACGGGTAGCGGCCGCGGCGCCGCACACCCCCTTGCCGAACGGGATGCGCACACAGGCCACCTGGCCCTGGAATGGACCCAGCACCAGTTCTTCGTTGCGGTTCAGGTAAAAGCCGGCCCAGTTCAGGTCGTCGACATAGTTGTAGAGAAACGCCGAAAACTGCGAGGCATTGGCAATGAAGTCGCGCTCGTCGGCGAGCAGCGATTCCAGTTGCGCGGTCAGCATCGCGTAGCCTTCGAGGCCCTGGCCGGTGCTGTTCAAATCGATCATTGCGGTTGCTCCAGTAATTTGAGGCCCACCCAGTAACGGGCGAATTGGTAAGCGCAGCGGCCGTTGCGGTTGCCGCGGCCGGTGGCCCAGCGCGCCGCCAGGATGTCCAGCTCCTCGGTGCGTTGCCAGACGAGGCCGGCCTGGGCGGCGAACTGGCCGACCCAGTGCTCGACCACGTCGAGAAAATGTTCCTGATTGAACGGGTAGAACGACAACCACAGGCCAAACCGGTCCGACAGTGCGATCTTGTCTTCCACCGCCTCGCTGGGGTGAATCTCGCCATCGACGTTCTGCCAGTGGGCGTTGTCGCTCTCTTTCTCCGGCACCAGGTGCCGGCGGTTGGAGGTGGCGTACAGCAGCACGTTCTCCGGCGCCGACTCCAGCGAGCCATCGAGCACGCTCTTGAGGATACGGTAATCGCCCTCCCCTGACTCGAATGACAAATCGTCGCAGAACAGCACGAAGCGCTGGGGCAGGCGCACCAGTTGCTCCACCACCCGCGGCAAGTCGGCCAGGTGGTCGCGCTCGATCTCGATCAGGCGCAGCCCCTGGGCCGCATGCTCGGCCAGCAGGGCGCGCACCAGCGAGGATTTGCCGGTGCCGCGCGAGCCCCACAGCAGCGCATGGTTGGCCGGCAACCCTTGAAGGAACTGCCGCGTGTTGGCGCCCAGCTGATCACGCTGGCGATCGACGCCGATCAGGTCGGTCAGGCGCGTGTCCAGGCTCACCTGCAAAGGCATCAGGTAGCCCGAGCGGCCGTCGCGCTGCCAGCGCGCGGCCAGGCATTGGGACCAGTCCACTTGCGGTCGCACAGCGGGCAACAGGGGTTCGAGGCGCGCCAGCACCGACTCGGCTCGCTCAAGAAATGCACTCAAACGCGCGTCCATGGCTTTTCCTTTTTTCAGATTCACAGTAAAAGGCGACCCCACGCTGTCGATATACTCAACCACAGCGCCGAAACGAACAGGACTTCAGCTATGCTTGCCCAGCGCGCACGGAACGAAACACTGGCCCGGACCATATGGATATAAAGTTTACCCATCGGCTGTCGTACAAGCAGGCTCGGCTGACGGTAGTGGTCGGCTTCATCATCGGGACATTGTTGAGCATTGTGCAGATCGGCATCGATTATGCCAACGTCGATCTGGCCATCAACCGCGAGATGGTGTCGCTGCTGGAGATCAGCCACAACCCTGCTTCGCGCATCGCCTATAACATCGACGCCGAACTGGCGCGGGAACTGACCGCAGGCCTGCTGCATTCCGAATCCATCGTCGGCGCGCGCCTGTCCGACAACAACAATACCGTGCTGGCCAACGTCAGCCGCCCGCGCACGGAGAGCCGCTACCGGGTCATCAGCGACTTCCTCTTCGGCGAGCGCCGTACCTACGATGATGCCCTGTTCCTGAGCCACATGCCCACTGAGCGCCTGGGCACCCTGCACCTGGACGTGGACACCTTCGCGTTTGGCCTGCGCTTTCTGCGCCGCGCCGAAATCACCCTGTTCTCGGGCTTTCTGCGCAGCCTGCTGCTGGCGGCCATCATGCTGGGGCTGTTCTACACCATGCTGACCAAGCCCCTGGTGCGGGTCATCAGCGCCCTGAGCAATTCCAACCCCCATGCGGCCAAGCCCACCAAACTGGAATACCCGCCCGGCCACGAGCACGACGAAATAGGCGTGCTCGTGCGCGCGGCCAACCAGCAGTTCGTCAGCATGAGCACCGAGATCCAGCAACGGCGCACCGCCGAAAACCGCCTGACCGAGTACCTGGCCGAGCTGGAAAACATTGTCTCGGCGCGCACCACTGAGCTCAAGGCCAGCAACATCCGCCTGAGCCTGTCCAACGAGGAACTGGAAAACGCCCGGCGCACCGCCCTGGACATGGCCCAGGCGCGCGCCGCGTTCCTGGCCAACATGAGCCATGAGATCCGCACCCCGCTCAACGGCCTGCTGGGCATGATCGCCCTGTCACTGGACAGCCCCCTGACCGCTGAACAGCGCCAGCAGCTGTCCATCGCCCATGACTCGGGCAAGGTGCTGGTGGAACTGCTCAACGACATTCTCGACCTGTCGAAATTCGACGCTGGCCAACTGGAACTTGAACGTATCCCGTTCGACCTCGGCGCCCTGGTGGAAGACACCGCCAACCTGCTGTCTCAGAACGCCGCGCCGAGCGTGGAATTGACCTGTCTGATCGCCCCGACCTTTCCCTCCATGGTACTGGGCGACCCGACGCGTGTGCGGCAGATCGTCAGCAACCTGCTGTCCAACGCCTTGAAGTTCACCCGCTTCGGCCGTGTCGACGTGCGCCTGAGCACCTACCCCGGCGGCGTCAGCATCGAGGTGTGCGACACCGGCATCGGGATTGCCCAGGAAGCCCAGGTCAAGATTTTCCAGCCTTTCACCCAGGCGGGCGCCGGCATCACCCGCCAGTTCGGCGGCACCGGCCTGGGCCTGGCGCTGACCAACAACCTGTGCGAGGCTATGCAGGGCCGCCTGAGCATCAGTTCCGAAGCCGGTTTCGGCAGCCGCTTCAGCGCCGACCTGCCGCTGCTGACCCATACCCCGGCGATCACGCCGCCGCCGCTCAAGGGCAATGTGCTGGCCATCAGCCCCGCCAGCAGCGGCCTGGCCGAACTGCTGGAAAACCTGTTGCCCGGCTGGGGCCTGGATTACCAGCGCCTGGGGACCGACGCACCGCTGGAAGGTCTCAAGCCGGACCTGTTGATCACCGACTGCCTGGACTGCCTGTTCGGCCTGCGCCCGGCCATCGACGCGCCGATTCTGCTGGTGACCGCGTACGGCAATTTCCTCCCCACCGAACAGGCCACGGCCCTGAGCCCCCTGCAACAGCAGGCGCGCCCCCTGGCCCGCAACGCCTTGTACCAGACGCTCAGGCGCACCCTGCTGGGCGACGAGCCGAGCCAGCAGCAAGCCTTTGAGCGCGGCGAAGTACCCCAGCGACGGGCGCGCATCCTGTTGGTGGAAGACAACCCCGTCAACCAGCTGGTGGCCAAGGGCATGCTCAGCAAACTGGGCTGCGAGGTGACGGTGGCGGCCCACGGGGGCGAGGCGCTGGCCGCGCTGGAAGACCGCGAGTACGACTTGGTACTGATGGACTGCAACATGCCGGTGATGGACGGCTATGAAGCCAGCCGCCGGATACGCCAGAGTGGCCGCTGGCCGCAGATGCCCATCGTCGCCCTGACCGCCAACGCCATGCCCGAGGAACGCGAGCGCTGCCGCGCCGCGGGCATGAGCGACTACCTGGCCAAACCGTTCCGGCGCGAAGAGTTGATCACCCTGATCGACCACTGGGTGCCGATCCCCCCAGCGTCGTGAGCCTGGCCAGCAGATGCTCAAGGCCGGCTTGCAGCGGTTGCAACTCGTTGAGGTCCAGGCCGCTGGCGCAGATCAGCTGCTGGCGCAGCTCGCTTGCCCTTCCATTCAAGGCCAGGCCCTCGGCACTCAGGCTCAGGTGCACCTCGCGCTCATCCTGGGCCGCACGACGACGCCTCACCAGGCCCATCTGCTCGATACGCTTGAGCAACGGCGTCAAGGTGCCGGAGTCCAGCATCAGCCGCTCCCCCAGCGCCTTGACCGTCGGCTGCTCAGGCTGACTTTCCTGCCACTCCCACAACACCAGCATGGCCAGGTATTGCGGGTATGTAAGGCCCAGGGCATCGAGCATGGGCTTGTAGCCACGGGTCACGGCCCGGGAAGCGGCGTACAGCTTGAAGCACAGCTGGTCATCCAGCAGCAGGCCGTTCATTTGAGCAAGGCTTGGATCTCGCTATCCAGCTCCTGAGGCTTGGTGGTCGGGCCGAACCGCTTGACCAGCTTGCCGTCCTTGCCGATCAGGAATTTGGTGAAATTCCACTTGATACCTTTGGAACCCAACAGGCCCGGCGCCCGTTGTTTCAGCTGCACGAACAGCGGGTGGGCGTCAGCGCCGTTGACGTCGATCTTTTTGAACAGCGGGAAGCTGACCCCGAAGTTCAGCTCGCAGAACTGTGATATTTCACCGTCGCTGCCCGGTTCCTGCTTGCCGAACTGATTGCAGGGAAAGCCCAGCACCACCAGCCCCTGCTCCCTGTAGTCCTGCCATAGCTGCTCCAGGCCTTTGTACTGGGGGGTGAAGCCACATTTACTGGCGGTATTCACCACCAGGATGGCCTTGCCGTGGAAGTCGGCCAGGGTCTTCTGCTCCCCGGTGATGGTGGTGCAAGGGATATCCAGCAAAGCGTCGGTCATGGCAGGTGCTCCTCGGAATGAGAAAACAACCATAGCGCGCAATTCAATTGCACACAATTTATTTACCCGGTCTGCACCCCGCAGGGGCTGACTTGCCAGCCCCTGCGGGCCACGGGTTACTCAGCGGCGCGAGGTACCAGGTTCAGGCACACCGAGTTGATGCAGTAGCGCAGCCCGGTGGGCGGCGGACCATCCGGGAATACGTGACCCAGGTGGGCATCGCAAGTAGCGCACGTGACTTCAGTGCGGATCATGCCATGGCTGGTGTCGCGAATCTCGACCATGGCGCTGTCTTCGATCGGGGCGTAGAAGCTGGGCCAGCCGCACCCGGAGTCGAACTTGGTGGTCGAATCGAACAGCGCGGCATCACAGCACACGCAATGGTAGACGCCATCGGTCTTGGTGCTGTTGTACTTGCCCGTGAAAGGCCGCTCGGTGGCCTTGAGGCGGCAGACGTTGTATTGCTCGGGGTCGAGCATCGCCTTCCATTCTTCTTCGGTCTTGGTGAACTTGGTCATCGGGTTACCTCGGCAGCGGAAAAACCCCGATCTGTCCCTTTTCCGGGGATCGGGTGGCACGTATGATTGCGCCTTGTTCAGACCCCAGTCTGTCACCCACGCCAGGCGCATTCAATTTCATTTTCATGGCGCCACTTCGCGGCACTTTTTTCCTTGGGACTCCATCATGCAGGTCAGCAAATCGAACAAGCTCGCCAACGTCTGCTATGACATTCGCGGGCCAGTGCTCAAGCACGCCAAACGCCTGGAAGAGGAAGGCCACCGCATCCTCAAGCTGAACATCGGCAACCCGGCCCCCTTTGGCTTCGAGGCGCCGGAGGAAATTCTCCAGGACGTGATCCGCAACCTGCCCACCGCGCAAGGGTACAGCGACTCCAAGGGCCTGTTCAGCGCCCGCAAGGCCGTGATGCAGTACTACCAGCAGAAGCAGGTGGAAGGTATCGGCATCGAGGATATCTACCTGGGCAACGGCGTTTCCGAGCTGATCGTGATGGCCCTGCAGGCCCTGCTCAACAACGGCGACGAAGTACTGGTACCGGCGCCCGACTACCCGCTGTGGACCGCCTCGGTGGCCCTGGCCGGCGGCCATGCGGTGCACTACCTGTGCGACGAGCAGGCCAACTGGTGGCCTGACCTGGATGACATCAAGGCCAAGATCACCCCGAACACCAAGGCCATGGTGATCATCAACCCGAACAACCCCACCGGCGCGGTGTATTCGAAGGAAGTGCTGCAAGGCATGCTGGAAATCGCTCGCCAGCACAACCTGGTGGTGTTCTCCGACGAGATCTACGACAAGATCCTGTACGACGACGCCGTCCACATCTGCACCGCGTCCCTGGCGCCGGACCTGCTGTGCCTGACCTTCAACGGCCTGTCCAAGTCGTACCGCGTGGCGGGTTTCCGCTCCGGCTGGATCGCCATCTCCGGGCCCAAGCACAACGCCCAGAGCTACATCGAAGGCATCGACATCCTGGCCAACATGCGCCTGTGCGCCAACGTGCCGAGCCAGCATGCGATCCAGACGGCGCTGGGCGGCTACCAGAGCATCAATGACCTGGTGCTGCCCAATGGCCGGCTGCTGGAGCAGCGCAACCGTACCTGGGAACTGCTCAACGACATTCCCGGCGTGAGCTGCGTCAAGCCCATGGGCGCGCTCTACGCGTTCCCGCGCATCGACCCCAAGGTGTGCCCGATTCACAACGACGAGAAGTTCGTGCTCGACTTGCTGCTGTCGGAAAAGCTGCTGGTGGTGCAGGGCACGGCGTTCAACTGGCCATGGCCGGACCACTTCCGCGTCGTCACCCTGCCGCGGGTCGATGACCTGGAGCAGGCCATCGGGCGTATCGGCGGCTTCCTGAAGAACTATCGCCAGTAACCGAGCCGTCGAAACACTTCCCCTGCCTCCTGTGGGGGCTGGCTTGCCAGCTCTCACGGACGCAGCCGCCTGAACGGGGCTGCTACGCATCCGGTAACACATCTCCTCACAACCGTTGATCACGCCACCCCACGGCGGTAGCGCTCCGCTGTCTAGAATCCAGGTTGTGACACAGTTTGAAATAGTCGCCTTGTTGAATAGCGGGGCCCCGCCCCTTATATACCGGACAACGTGACAATTTCTTCCGTCAGGAGTACGTAACAACCATGATGCGCATCTTGCTGTTTCTTGCCACCAACCTTGCGGTCGTGCTGATTGCCAGCATTACCCTGAGCCTTTTCGGCTTCAACGGGTTCATGGCGGCCAACGGCGTGGATCTGAACCTCAACCAACTGCTGGTCTTCTGTGCCGTGTTCGGCTTCGCCGGCTCGCTGTTCTCGCTGTTCATTTCCAAATGGATGGCGAAGATGAGCACCAGCACGCAGATCATCAGCCAGCCGCGTACCCGCCACGAGCAATGGCTGCTGGCGACCGTGGAGCAACTGTCCCGCGAAGCGGGCATCAAGATGCCCGAGGTCGGCATATTCCCGGCCTACGAGGCCAACGCCTTCGCCACCGGCTGGAACAAGAACGACGCCCTGGTCGCGGTCAGCCAGGGCTTGCTGGAGCGTTTTTCGCCCGAAGAAGTGAAAGCGGTGCTGGCGCACGAGATCGGCCACGTGGCCAACGGCGACATGGTCACCCTGGCGCTGGTGCAGGGCGTGGTGAACACCTTCGTGATGTTCTTTGCCCGCATCATCGGTAACTTCGTCGACAAGGTCATCTTCAAGAATGAAGAGGGCCAGGGCATCGCCTACTTCATTGCCACCATTTTCGCCGAGATCGTCCTGGGCATCCTGGCCAGCATCATCGTCATGTGGTTCTCGCGCAAACGCGAATTCCGCGCCGACGACGCCGGTGCCCGCCTGGCCGGTACCGGGGCCATGATCAGCGCGCTGCAGCGCCTGCGCTCGGAACAGGGTGTGCCAGTGCACATGCCTGACACCCTCACGGCCTTCGGCATCAATGGCGGCTTGAAGCACGGCCTGGCCGGCCTGCTGATGAGCCACCCGCCCCTGGAAGACCGCATCGAGGCGCTGCGCCGCCGCGGTTGAAGCCTACCCCCCTGCGGGCCTTTGCCAAGTCTCGACGGGTCCTGCAGGGGGGTGATCCGCAACCGCCAGGGTTACCTGGATAGCTGATAGACCCGCTCATCGAGGTAGTCCGCGCCTGCATTGCGCTGCTTGGGGCTCTCGGCCAGCACATCCCTGCACGCCACCTGCCGCACCGTCCAATCGCTGCCATACAGCGCCCGCACTTCATCCTCCAACACAGCGAACGGCGGCCCGGGCAACAGCGCCTGGTCATATTCCAGCGTCACCAACAGCCCCGCGCGGGCTTGGGGCAGGATGCTGGCAAGGTGCCGCACGTAGCGTTCACGCATGGGCGGCGGCAAGGCGATCAATGCCGCGCGATCGTACAGCGCGGTGCAACTGGCCACGTCGGCAGCCGTCAAAGCGAAGAAATCACCACACCACAGCTGTACATCGCCAGCCTGATAGCACCTGAAGGCCCCACGGGTCTGAACCTCGGGTTCAAGCCCCTGCTCGGCGAAGAACGCCTCGACGGCCTTCTGCGCCAGCTCCACGCCGACCACGCGCATCCCCTGCCCCGCCAGCCAGGCCAGGTCCAGGCTCTTGCCACACAGGGGCACCAGCACCCCCACACCCGATGCCAGCCCCAGCCCAGGCCAATGGGCCTGGAGATAGGGGTTGACCGCTGCCTGGTGAAAACCAATCTGGTTCTGCTGCCAGCGCGCCTGCCAGAAATCCGCCTGCATGCCTGCTCCTGAAAAAATCGATCAAATGGCCCTAAAACTTATATTAGATTTAGATCATTCAGTGGCCGAAGATAATCTCATCTTAACGCTCAGGACTTCCATCATGCTCCCCAGCCTGTTCATCTCCCACGGTTCGCCCATGCTTGCCCTGGAGCCCGGCGCCAGCGGCCCGGCGCTGGCCCGGCTGGCCGCCGAACTGCCGCGGCCCACGGCCATCGTGGTGGTATCGGCGCACTGGGAAAGCAACGAGCTGCTGGTTACCGGTAACCCTCGCCCGGACACCTGGCACGACTTCGGCGGCTTCCCGCCCGAATTGTTCGCCGTGCAGTACCCGGCGCCGGGCGAGCCCGCGCTGGCGGCACGCATCGCCCAGCGCCTGACTGAGGTGCGCCTGCCCGCGCGCCTGGACCCCAAGCGGCCCTTCGACCACGGTGTCTGGGTGCCGCTGTCGCTGATGTACCCGGCAGCCGATATTCCCGTGGTGCAGGTCTCGCTGCCCAGCCGCCTGGGGCCACAATTGCAGTTACTGGTGGGGCAGGCCCTGGCCGGGTTGCGCGGCGAAGGCGTGCTGCTGATCGGCTCGGGCAGCATCACCCACAACCTGCGCGAACTGGACTGGCACGCCAGCCCTGAACAGGCCACCCCGTGGGCCAAGGCGTTCCGCGACTGGATGCTGGAAAAGCTTGAAGCAGACGATGAAGCCGCGTTGCTCGACTACCGCCAGCAGGCGCCTCACGCGGCGCGCAACCATCCCAGCGATGAGCATTTGCTGCCGCTGTACTTCGCCCGCGGCGCGGGTGACCGCTTCAGCCTTGCCCATGCTGGCTGGACACTCGGGGCCCTGGGAATGGACATCTATCGGTTCGATTGAGGTAAACCACGCCCTACCGTTGGACAAAAAAAAGGCTCTTCACGCAATCCCGGGGAAGTTGGTGGTGCCTTCAAAGATCTGTAGTGAACAAACAAGGCGGACCAGGTGATGTCCCAGGCATAACTGGCCCGAAACAGATGTGGGACCAGGCTTGCCTGGGAAGCGCCGTGCGGACGGCGCTCGATTTCAACAGCGACACAACAACATCGTCTGGCGCCTGGCGGCCCTGATGCGATCTCCAGCCAGGAGCTCCGCTGGGTCTTCTATTGGCCCGTCTTGCAACCGCAATCAGGCCACTAGGTGCATGTCTTGGTTTTTCCTGCGCCCTTGAAACCGAGCGCCGCCCGCGCGGCGCTTCCCAGGCAAGCCTGGTCCCACATCTGTTTCGGGCCAGTTATGCCTGTGAGATCACCTGGTCCGCTCCGTTTGCTCATTGCATATCGGTAGTGGCGCCGCAACTTTCCCAGCAATCCGTGAAGAACCAAAAAAAATCCCCGGCACCAGGCCGGGGATTTTTCATTTCAGATCAGCCGCAAGGCAGGATCAGTCTTCGCGATAACGACGCAGCTTGAGCTGCTTGCCGGCAACGCGAGTGTCCTTGAGCTTGGCCAGCAGCTTCTCCAGGCCTTCCTCAGGCAGTTCGACCAGGCTGAAGCTGTCGCGTACCTGGATACGGCCGATGGCTTCGCGGGCCAGGCCGCCTTCATTGAGGATGGCACCCAGCAGGTTCTTCGCGGCGATGCCGTCGCGAGCGCCCAGGGCGGTACGGCAGCGGGCACGGCCTTCGCCCAGAGGCATTGGCGCGCGACGCTCGCGGTCGCCACGCTCAGGACGGTCACCACCGGTACGCTCACGTGGCGCGCTGGTCGGAACCAGTGGCTGCTCACGCTCTACGGCTTCCAGGGTTAGCGCCTGGCCATTGGTGGCCTTGCGCAGCAGGGCGGCGGCCAGCGCACGCGGCGAGCAACCGATGTCGGCCGTCAGGCGGTCCAGCAGGTCGCCATGGGTCGCTTCCGCATCACCGACCAGTGGCGCCAGGCCGTTGGTCAACTTCTTGATACGGGCATCCAGCACGGCCTGGGCGTTCGGCAGGCGAACTTCGGCAACCTTCTGACCGGTCACACGCTCGATGACCTGCAGCATGCGGCGCTCACGCGGGGTGACCAGCAGCAGGGCGCGGCCTTCGCGACCGGCACGGCCAGTACGGCCGATACGGTGAACGTAGGATTCCGGGTCGTACGGCATGTCGACGTTGAACACGTGAGTGATGCGCGGTACGTCCAGGCCACGGGCAGCGACGTCGGTCGCGACGACGATGTCCAGGCGGCCATCCTTCAGCGAGTCGATGACGCGCTCACGCTGGTTCTGGGCAATGTCGCCGTTCAGGGCGGCAGCCTTGTAGCCTTTGGCTTCCAGGGCGCTGGCCAGGTCCAGGGTCGCTTGCTTGGTACGCACGAAGGCGATCAAAGCGTCGAACTCTTCCACTTCCAGCAGGCGCAGGACAGCAGAAGTCTTCTGGTCGGCGTGAACCAGCAGGTGAGCCTGCTCGATCGCGGTGACGGTCTGGGTCTTGCTCTGGATCTTGACGTGTTTCGGGTCTTTCAGGTGACGCTCGGCGATCGCACGGATGGACTGCGGCAGGGTAGCCGAGAACAGTACGGTCTGACGGCTTTCAGGCATGGCCTTGAAGATGACTTCCAGGTCATCCATGAAGCCCAGCTTGAGCATTTCGTCGGCTTCGTCGAGAACCAGGTGGTTCACGGTCGCCAGGACCTTCTCGTCGCGACGCAGGTGGTCGCACAGACGGCCAGGGGTAGCCACGACGATTTGCGCGCCGTTACGGATAGCTTTCAATTGCGGGCCCATCGGGGCACCGCCATACACGGCCACTACGGTTACGCCAGGCATCTGCTTGGAGTAGGTTTCGAATGCAGTGGCTACTTGCAGCGCCAACTCACGGGTTGGCGCCAGGATCAGGGCTTGCGGCTCGCGCTTGCTCGGGTCGATGCGATTCAGAATCGGCAGTGCGAAGGCAGCGGTCTTACCGGTACCTGTCTGCGCCTGGCCGATCATGTCATGACCTTCCAGGATGATTGGGATCGATTGCTGCTGAATAGCCGACGGCTCTTCGTAGCCGGTCGCGATGACGGCTGCAACAATATTCGGGTTAAGTCCGAGAGCGGCGAAGCCGCCGGTTTCCTGGGTCATGGGTCTGCCTCTAAGTGCATCCGCAAAGACCCATGCTCCAAAGCTGCGCATGCCTTGTAAGACTCGAGAGTCACCCTGGCAGCTTTGTCGGCGGGGATTTGCGAAAACGATTGAATGAAAAAAAAGAATCGTCAGGAAGAGTCCGCGGAACGGACGTGCAGTCGAAGTTGCCTTCGGGGGATTGCGCTACCTAGACGCGGCCTGATCAAAGACCGGCGCGCACTATACCTGAAAACGCCGTGTACGTGAGAGTTTTTTATCAGCATCGGGCCGCCGAAGCCGCGCTGCTCACAGGCTTCGCGCGCCGCCGCCCGAGGCAGACGGCACGCGAACTTAATCGTTTCACCTGTTGGCGCCCTGCCGGGCCGCGGATCAGGACGCGGGGCGCAACTGAGCGATCAGCGCCTGCAACGAATACCCCAGGCGCGGCATGAGGGCCTCGGCGCGGTCTTTCAGGCGTTCCAGATCCAGGTCCTGCTCCAGGTCGGCCGGGACGATCAGGATGACATTACCCTCGGTCACCGGCAGCTCCCAGTAGTGGCGGTGGTACAGCCCGCGCAACAGGGCCGCGCCCAGTGGCTTGCCGTCATCACCGGCCCACTGGTTGATGACCAGCCAGCCACCGGGGTTCAAGCGCTTCTGGCAGTCTTCCAGGAAGCGCCAGGCCAGGTGGCCGACGCCGGGGCCGTGGTCGGTGTACAGGTCGACGAAGATCAGGTCCGCCGGCTCTGCCGTGGGCAGCAGTTCCAGCGCGTCGCCGGTGCGGATATACAACCGCGGGTCATCGTCCAGCCCCAGGAACTCCATCGCCAGGCGCGGCACGTCGGGGCGCAGCTCGATGGCCTCCACATCTTCCAGCGGCAGGAACTTCAGGCAGGCCTGGGTCAGGGTGCCGGCACCCAGGCCCAGGAACAGTGCGCTTTCCGGCTGTTCATGGCACAGGGCGCCGATCAGCATGGCGCGGGTGTAATCGTACTCCAGCCAGCTGGGGTCGGCGGTAAACACGCAGCTTTGCTCGATGGCATCGCCAAACTCCAGAAAGCGGTAATCCTCCACTTCCAGCACGCGGATCATGCCAAACGGGTCATGCACTTCAGCCAGCACACGCTCGACGCGCTCGCGGGGTACTTCGGGTTCGTTGTCTTGCACCACGGGCGCTCATCAAACTGGAAAAAACCGATTGTCGCATCTGGGGGGAAAGCTGCAAGCTGCGAGCTTGCAGTTCCCACTCCCTGAACAAGAAGAGCCCGTGATGAGCCAACCCTGGACCCCCGAGAGCTGGCGCGCCCTGCCGATCCAGCAACAACCCCATTATCCCGATGCCGCGCGCCTGGCACAGGTCGAACAGACCCTGGCCAGCTACCCGCCCCTGGTGTTCGCCGGTGAGGCCCGGGAACTGCGCCGCCAGTTCGCTGAAGTCACCCAGGGCCGCGCCTTTCTGCTGCAAGGGGGCGACTGCGCGGAGAGCTTCGCCGAATTCTCCGCGGCCAAGATTCGCGACACCTTCAAGGTGCTGCTGCAAATGGCCATTGTCATGACCTTCGCCGCCGGCTGCCCGGTGGTCAAGGTGGGGCGCATGGCCGGGCAGTTCGCCAAGCCGCGCTCGGCAAATGACGAAACCATCGACGGCGTGACCCTGCCGGCCTATCGCGGCGACATCGTCAACGGCATCGGCTTCGACGAAAAGAGCCGCACCCCGGACCCCGAGCGCCTGCAGCAGGCCTACCACCAGGCCACCGCCTCCCTGAACCTGCTGCGTGCCTTCGCCCAGGGTGGGTTCGCCGACCTGCACCAGGTGCACAAATGGAACCTGGACTTCATCGCCAACTCGGCGCTGGCCGAGAAATACCACCAACTGGCCGACCGCATCGACGAAACCCTGGCCTTCATGCGCGCCTGCGGGCTGGACAGTGCGCCGCAGCTGCGCGAGACCAGCTTTTTCACCGCCCACGAAGCATTGTTGCTGAACTATGAACAAGCCTTCGTGCGCCGCGACAGCCTGACCAACGACTATTACGATTGCTCGGCTCATATGTTGTGGATCGGCGACCGCACCCGCCAGCTAGACGGCGCGCACGTGGAGTTCCTGCGCGGGGTGCACAACCCCATCGGCGTTAAAGTGGGCCCCAGCATGAAACCCGAGGACCTGATTCGCCTGATCGACACCCTCAACCCCGACAACGACCCTGGCCGCCTGAACCTGATCGCCCGCATGGGCGCGGGCAAGGTGGGCGAACACTTGCCCGCGCTGATCCGCACCGTGCAAGCCGAGGGCCGCCATGTGCTGTGGAGCTCGGACCCCATGCACGGCAACACCATCAAGGCCAGCAGCGGCTACAAGACCCGTGACTTCGCGCAGATCCTCAGTGAAGTGAAGCAGTTCTTCCAGGTGCACCAGGCCGAAGGCAGCTATGCCGGCGGCATTCATATCGAGATGACGGGGCAGAACGTGACCGAGTGCATCGGCGGCGCGCGGCCGATTACCGAAGATGGTTTGTCAGACCGGTACCACACCCATTGCGACCCGCGCATGAACGCCGACCAGTCGCTGGAACTGGCGTTCATGATTGCCGAGACGCTCAAGCAGGTTCGGCGCTAGAGCCGCGTCGCGGCCTCCCGGATTTCGCCCGTCCCTGTGGGACCGGGCGAAGCCCGGGAAAAGCGCAACACCGTTTCAATCGACCAACCCCTGCAATCCATGACCGCGCTGGCACTCAACCCGCACACGCGCCAACCCCAGCCACACCGCCATCGCCTTCAATTGCACCGCCAACCCCTGCAGCGCCGCTTCGTCCAACCCCCCGGCTTCCTCGTGCACCGCCAGCACGCGCAACTCCCCCGCCGCCCGCGCCGCCCGCACATCCACCCGCGCGACGATGCGCTCACCGTGCAGGAACGGCAGCACGTAGTAGCCGTACACCCGCTTGTGCGCCGGGGTATAGATTTCCAGCCGATAGCGAAAATCGAACAGGCGCTCGGTGCGGTCCCGCTCCCATACCAACGAATCGAAGGGTGACAACAATGCGCTGGCGTCTACCTGCCGGGGAATACGCACCTGGCGCAGGCAATAGGCCGGTTGCCGCCATCCTTGCACCTCGCAGCGTTGCACCTGCCGGTCTTCCACCAGCTCGGCCAGATGCCGCCGCGCATCGCCGGGGTCGAGGCGAAAATAATCGCGCAGGTCCCGTTCGGTCGCCACCCCCAAGGCCGTAGCGGCGTGCAGCAGCAACTGCCGATGGGCTTCACCGACTTCCAGCGCCGGCCGCTTCAGCACGGCACCGGGCAGCACACGCTCGGGCAGGTCGTAAAGGCGCTCGAAGCCACGGCGGCCGGCCACGGTGACCAGGCCGGCGGCGAACAACCATTCCAGCGCATGTTTCTCGGCACTCCAATCCCACCAGGGCCCGGCGCGCTCTTGCCGGGTGGACAGGCTGCCCGCCCCCAACGCGCCTCGTTCGCGCACCGTGTCCAGCACCCGCGCCACCACGGTTTTCTGCTCGACACCGAAGCGCGCCAGCTCTTTATAGATGCCCTTGCCCTGCGCCGCCCTTGCCATGCGCCAGGCCATGGCCGGGTACAGCGCCAAGGGCATCAGCGAGGCCTCATGGCCCCAGTATTCGAACAACTTGCGCTGGCGGCCACGCCCCCAGGCCAGTTCGTCGAACAGGGCCTGGGGGTAATCGCCGAGGCGGGAAAACAGCGGCAGGTAATGGGAACGCACCAGGGCGTTCACCGAATCGATTTGCACCACGCCCAGGCGCTGCACCGTCTGCAGCAAGTGGGTCGGCGCCAGCACCGATTGCCGTGGGCGCGGGGCGAAACCCTGGGCGGCCAGGGCCAGGCGCCGGGCCTGGGCAATCGACAGGGACAGGGGCTGAGGCATGCACGACTCCTTGTGGGCTCGCCCTACAGTAGCCCTGCCCTTCGCCGCTTGCCAAGGTTACTTCTTCAGCGGGTCGTCCCAGAACCGCCGTTCGGTTTCCTGGGCAACATCGGCGCGGCTCATGCCGATATCCTTGAGCATGTCATCGCTCATCGCCGCCAGTTGCTGCCGTTCCCACGCCAGTTGCCGCCAGCGCCGCACCCTGCCCGTCAGGCGCTGCCACACGCCCGCGACAGAGCTGCCGCTGAACGGTACACGCACCACCAGTACATACCCTTTTTGACCTTTCATCATCCGACCCTCCAGTTGGGGATGACTGAGTGTCGCGCCGGGCTTAAGATCAATCCAACGAATGTTTCTTATGGCTCCCATCTTGGAGTTTGATGAATGTCCCAGTACCAAAGCATCGATTCGGAAGTACTGCGCACCTTCGTCGCCATCGCCGACGAAGGCGGCTTCACCCGGGCCGGCGAGCGCGTGAACCGCACCCAGTCGGCGGTGAGCATGCAGATGAAGCGCCTGGAAGAAGACATCCTCCAGCGCCAACTGTTCGAGCGCGACGGGCGCCAGGTGCGCCTCACCGCCGAAGGCCAGATCCTGCTGGGCTACGCCCGGCGCATCCTGAAACTGCACAGCGAGGTGTTCACCACCCTGCGCCAACCGCACATGGTGGGCACGGTGCGCATCGGCACCCCGGATGATTACGCCATGCGGTTTCTGCCCGGCATTCTGTCGCAGTTCGCCCAGGCGTACCCGCTGGTGCAGGTAGAGGTGCACTGCGAAAGCTCGAAACAGTTGATGGCCCGCCAGGACCTGGACCTGACCATCGTCACCCGTGAGCCCGGCACCGAAATCGGCCAACTGCTACGCCAAGAGCGTTTCGTCTGGGCCCAGGCGCAGGGCTTCACGCCCCATGAGCAAAACCCGGTGCCGTTGGCGATGTTCAACAGCGACTGTTTCTGCCGGGCCTGGGCATGCCATGCCCTGGACGCTCGGCAAAAACCCTACCGGGTGGCCTACACCAGCCCCAGCCTGGCGGCGATCATGGCAGTGGTGAGCGCGGGCCTGGCCGTCACCGCCCAGTTGCAGAGCCTGATCACCGCCGACATGCGCATTCTGGGCGAGGCCGAGGGCCTGCCGCTGCTGCCGATGGCCAGCATCGTCTTGCTGCGCAACGACGGTAGCCGCAGCGACATGACCGAATGCCTGGCCGAGCATATCGCCGATGGTTTCAAGCGCTGATCATTTAACGAACTCTCGGCGATGTTCACCGCTCAAACCTTTCAACACGCCATAGAAAGGCTAAGGCGGATTAGCTGGCGCATTAAACACCTTGACGCTAAATTCGCCGCCACCATTGAATCAAGGATCAGCATGAACGCCGACCGCCCCACTTCCAGCGCTGCCGAAGGCCATTGCGACGATCTGCTGCTCGACAGCCAATTGTGCTTTGCCCTCTATTCCACCTCGCTGCTCATGACCAAGGTCTACAAGCCGTTGCTGCAGGCACTGGACCTGACCTACCCGCAGTACCTGACCATGATGGTGCTATGGGAAAAGGACGGCCTCACAGTGGGTGAAATCAGCACGCGGCTGCTGACCGACCCAGGATCGTTGACCCCGCTGCTCAAGCGGCTGGAAGCCGAGGGCTTGCTCAGCCGCACCCGTAGCCGCGAGGACGAACGGGTGGTGATTGTCGAGCTGACTGACCAGGGACGGGCGCTGCGCGAAAAGGCCAAGAGTATTCCGGGCTGCATCCTGGCGGCCACGGGCGGTTCGGTGGAACGGCTGCGCCAGTTGCAGGGTGAGTTGCTGGAGCTGCGCGGCAACTTGCACGACAGCCTTTGAGGCTGCCCCCTTTTAGGCGCCGGTTTGCAAGCGAGTGGTTGAACCGCTCAAAGCTTAAGGGCTAACCGGCGCCGACCCCGACCATACACCCTGCCGACCGACCGTTCATCGTGACCCTCAACCTATTATCTTGCGCGCAAACTATTAACGCGCTAATTTAGTTGTGTACCCGGACAAACGCGCCCTTCGGCGCCACCCCTATCAAGCAGAACGAGGTGTCACCATGCAAACGCTCTACACCGCAACCGTAACCGCTACCGGTGGCCGCGACGGCCGTGCTGTATCCAGCGACAACATCCTGGACGTCAAACTGGCCACCCCCAAGGCCCTGGGCGGCGCCGGCGGTGAGGCCACCAACCCGGAACAACTGTTCGCCGCCGGCTATTCGGCCTGCTTCATCGGCGCCCTGAAATTCGTCGCAGGCCAGTCCAAGCGCGCCCTGCCGGCTGACACCCAAATCACTGCCGAAGTCGGCATTGGCCAGATCCCCGGCGGCTTCGGCCTGGACATCGACCTGCGCATCAGCCTGCCGGGGCTGGAACAAGCCGACGCCCAGGCACTGGTGGACGCCGCCCACCTGGTGTGCCCGTACTCCAACGCCACGCGGGGCAACGTCGATGTGCGCCTGCACGTCAGCGTCTGACCAAACAGCGCCCACAAAAAAGGTTCTTCACGGATTCTCGGGAAAGTTTGTCGCACCACTGCAGATCCACAGTGAGCAAACAGAGCGGATCAGGTAATGTCCCAGGCATAACTGGCCGGAAACAGATGTGGGACCGGGCTTGCCCGGGAAGCGCCGCGCGGGCGGCGCTCGATCTTAACAGCGACACTACAACATCGCCTGGCACTTGGAGGCCCTGATGCAATCCCCAGCCAGGAGCTCCGATGAACATTTTTTCGGCCTGCCTTGCAATTGCATCAAGGCCACCAGATACATGTCTTGGTCTTTTCTGCGCCCCTGAAATCGAGCGCCGCCCGCGCGGCGCTTCCCGGGCAAGCCCGGTCCCACATCTGTTTCGGGCCAGTTATGCCTGTGAGATCACCTAGGCCGCCTTGTTTGTCCACTAAAGATCTTCGTAAGTACAAGCAACCTTCCCGGCATTCCGTGAAGAACCACAAAAAAGCCCGACTCAAGGTCGGGCTTTCGCGTCGCAAGGGCTGGGCCAGAATTACTTGGCGCGGCCTTTGTACGAACCGCCTTCGCGGGTATCGATCTCGATCATGTCGCCGATCTCGATGAAGTCGGCAACGCTCAGCTCGGTGCCGTTCTTCAGTTTGGCAGGCTTCATGACCTTGCCGGAAGTGTCGCCACGCGCCGAACCTTCGGTGTAGTCAACCTGACGCACGATAGTGGTCGGCAGCTCTACCGAAACCAGGCGGCCTTCGAAGAACACGGCTTCGCAGACGTCGGTCATGCCTTCTTCAACGAACGGCAGAACCGATTCGATGTCTTCGGCGTTCAGTTCGTACATGGTGTAGTCAGTGGTGTCCATGAACGTGTAGGAGTCACCGCTGATGAAGGACAGGGTGGCTTCCTTGCGATCCAGGATCACGTCGTCCAGCTTGTCGTCGGCACTGTAGACGGTTTCAGTCTTGTAGCCGGTCAGCAGGTTCTTCAGCTTGGTCTTCATGATCGCGCTGTTACGGCCCGACTTGGTGAATTCAGCTTTCTGAACCAGCCAAGGGTCGTTGTCGATACGGATCACGGTACCGGGTTTAAGCTCTTTACCAGTTTTCATTGCGGATATCCGAATTTGGATGGATTTACAAAAATCTAGGCCGCGTATCATATCCAATTTCGGTAAAAGTTCACCAGCGCCGATGCAAGATCAGGCTGAGCGGCTTGTTTTTCGCACCACTTCTGCGCATTCGCCTGCAGCTCATCCCAGTGCGCCAGCACCTGCCGCCACGGCTCGGCCATGCTCAACCCCTGGTTCCAGGCGCGCCACAACAACGTCAGCGCTTGCCCGGCGGACGGGCTGAGATTCTCGACGTAGAGCGCCAGGAAGGCTTCGAGCTTTTCCCAATGGGCGTACTCTTCCTGCTCGTAAATGTGCCATAGCAGCGGCCTGCCGGCCCACTGGGCGCGCACGAACGAGTCCTCCCCGCGCACCGCGTTGAAATCGCAGCACCACAACAGCCGGTCGTACTGGTCCTGGCGGACGAACGGCACGACCTGCAGGGTAACCCCGCCGCGCTGATGAACGGCACCAGGTGGCAAAGCGCCCACGCCCAGCCAGGCCTGCACATCCCCCAGGATCCGCCCCTGGGGCACCAGCACGCGGGTGGGCTGCGAATCGTCCGCCAGGGTATCGAGCCATTCGGCCAGGCTGGCGTTTTCATAGGCGAACAGCGAGATCAGACGCTCACCGGCCGCCGTGTCGACCCCCAGGCTGGCGAGAAACGCCTGGCGTGCCTGCGCGTCGCCTTCAAACGCCTGGCGTTGCGCCAACAACCCGGCCTCGCGCAACAGCCCGCCGGTCTTGGCCTCGAAGCCCGGGAAAAAGAAGTACTTCTGCAGCCGGTCAGGCTGGGGCGACGGCAAACCGTGGCAGCCCGACACCCAGGTCTCGGCGCTGAGGTATTCAAGGTTCACCCACAAGGCCGGCGTCGCGCGCGCCGCCATGGCGTGCCGATAGTCGGCGGGCAGCTTGCACCCAAAGGCTTCGACCACCACGTCAGCCGCCTCCACCGCCTGCCATTGCTGCGGCCACTGGCAGATTTCCACGCCTTCCTGCCATTGGCTGGCCAAGTGTGGGTCAACGCTGGGCCACAATCGCTCGAAGGCCTTGAGGTCATCTACCCACAGGCGCACGGCCAATCCGTGCTCGGCCACCAGTTGCCGCGCCAGGCGCCAGGTCACCCCGATATCGCCGTAGTTATCCACCACCACACAGAAAATGTCCCAGGAGGTTTTCACACCCGCTTTCATCCCGCCCTCCAGGCAAATCGGCCATTGTAGAGGCAAAGTCGCCGCCAGCGGCCACACTCATGCGACAATCATAGCCTTGCCCACCCCGCCAGGAGGCCGCCATGCCCTACCGCCCCAACCACCGTCAACTGCTGGTCACCCTCAACCCCGCGCAACTGGTGGGCTGCATTGCCCTGGGTATCTGGCTGGGCTTCCTGGCCATCGCCCTGACCACCTGGCTGGGCTACAAGCTGTTCCTCAATGCCCCCTTGCCCATTACTACCCCGGCGCCCCCGCCCCCGGCCATGAACGCCCCCGGGGGCGAGTCACCCATGTTCGAGCAGTACCAGAACAACCTGCGCCGCCAGGAACAGAGCCAGGGCGACGCGCAGAGCCACAACCAGGACCCCAAGTGCCAGTTCTGGCTGCAACAGGACCGCACCGCACCGACCGACAAGAGCCGTACCAATGTACTCAAGTTCTGCAACTGACATGGACAAGCATGCCCTGCGGCAACTGATCGTCGAGCGCCTGGCCGAAGATTTCGACGTACTGCAACGGGCTGCGCAAACCGCCTACGAAACGGCTACCCACGAAGAAAATGTGGCGGAAAACAAATACGACACCCTGGGGCTTGAAGCCTCTTACCTGGCGACCGGCCAGGCGCGGCGCATGGAAGAAATCCGCCAGGCAATGGGCCTGTACCAACAGCTGACCCTGCGCGACTACGACCCGGCGCGCGGCATTCAGGTGGGCGCGCTGGTGACGCTCGAAGCGCTGGACGGTGCCGTGCAGTGGTTGTTTCTGGGGCCGGAAGCGGCCGGGCTGAAAGTGCCGGTGGGCGAACGCCTGGTCACCGTGATTACCCCGCGCTCGCCACTGGGCCAGGGGCTGGTGGGCAAATTCGAGGACGACGAGGTGGCGATTGTCGTGGCGGGCATTCAGCAGACGTTCACCGTGACGGATGTGCGCTAGGCACCCAGCCGCCCACGGGCCCGCTGCCAGGCCGCGACGTGGTCTACAGTGAAAGCCTCACTTGGCCCCCGTGAAAACCTGGAGATCCCCATGTCGAACACCCAACCGTTCACCGGTAAAGTCGCCCTCGTCCAGGGCGGCTCGCGCGGCATCGGCGCCGCCATCGTCAAGCGCCTGGCGGCCGAAGGCGCCGCGGTGGCGTTCACCTACGTCAGCTCCCAGGCGCCGGCACAGGCCCTGGCGGACGGTATCACCGCCCTAGGCGGCAAGGCGCTGGCCATCAAGGCTGACAGCGCCGACGCCCAGGCCATCCAGGACGCCGTTACCCGTACCGTGGACACCCTCGGCCGCCTGGACATCCTGGTCAACAATGCCGGCGTGCTGGCCCTTGGCCCGTTGGACGAATTCAGCCTGGAAGATTTCGACCGCACCTACGCCATCAACGTGCGCAGCGTGTTCATCGCCAGCCAGGCGGCTGCCCGGCACATGACCGAGGGCGGGCGCATCATCAATATTGGCAGCACCAATGCCGACCGCATGCCCTTCGCGGGCGGCGGCGCCTATGCCATGAGCAAGTCGGCGCTGGTGGGCCTGGTCAAGGGCCTGGCCCGCGACCTGGGGCCGCGCGGCATCACCATCAACAACGTGCAACCGGGCCCGGTGGACACCGACATGAACCCCGCCAACAGCGAGTTCGCCGACAGCCTGATGGGCCTGATGGCGATCAACCGCTACGGTCACGTGGACGAAATCGCCGGCTTCGTCAGCTACCTGGCCAGTGACGAAGCGGGCTATATCACCGGCGCCAGCCTCACCATCGATGGTGGTTTTGGCGCCTGACCGGCGAGCGCCTGTTCCAGCATCGCCACGAAGGCCGCAGCCGCAGGGCTGGGCGTGTGCGACCACACGGCATAGACGCGCCGCGACGGCGCGTCGCTGATCGGCAGCGCCGCCACGCCCGCAAAGCCCTGGGCCACCCCGGCCGGCACCAGCCCCACGGCCAGGCCATGCTGCACGAACTGCTCCACCAGGCGCATGTCGGTGATCTCGAACTGCACCTGGTGGGCCACCTGGGCGGCGGCGAATGCCTCATCGGTCTGGCGGCGGGCGCCCGTGCCCGCGGCAAAGTCCACCAAGGGCTGGTCGGCCAATTGCGCCAGCGCCAAGTGGGGCAAGCGTGCCAGCGGGTGGTCCGGGTGCACCACCGCCATCAATTCCTCGTCGCCCAAGGCCCGCGTGGCCACGCCCTGCACCGCGGCGCCAGGCCATACGCCAATCAGCGCGACATCCATGCGCCGGGCGCGCACCTCGTCCACCATCCATTCGCTGCGCCCCACATTGAGGTGGATATGCACATCGGGGTACTGCTGGTGAAACGTCGCGATCAGCGCCACCACATCCAGACCGGTCAGCGACGAAATCATCCCCAGGCTCAGCCGCCCGCGCACCTGCCCACAGGCCGCAGCCACCTCGTCGCCAATGCGCCGCGTCGCTTCCATGGCCGCCCGCGCACTGTGAACGAACGCCTCCCCCGCCGGGGTCAGCGCCACACGCCGGGAAGTGCGCTCGAACAACTGCGCGCCCAGTTGCCGCTCAAGCCGGGCGATCTGGTGGCTCAGGGCCGACTGCACGGTGTGGCAGCGCTCCGCCGCACGCGTAAAACTACCCTCTTCGGCCACGGCCAGGGCGTATTCGATCTGCTTGAGGTTCATCACGACTATCTCGTTCTACGATCGTTTCGATGACAACAATACATTTGTGTCATGGATCCACACTACCGATACTCGCCCCATCTTCCACTGCCTTGGAATACCCCCATGCCCGCCTCCCGTGAAACCCCATTGAGCAGCGCCCTCATCTTGCTGATGGCCATCGCCACCGGCCTTACAGTAGCGAGCAACTATTACGCCCAGCCACTGCTGCACACCATCGCCCAGCACCTTGGGCTGAGTACGGCGACGGCCGGCACCATCGTCATCACCGCGCAACTGAGCTATGGCGCCGGGCTGTTCCTGCTGGTGCCGCTGGGCGACCTGCTGGAACAGCGCAAGCTGATCGTCGGCATGACCCTGCTCAGCGCCGTCGGCCTGCTGATCAGCGCCTTCGCCCCCAGCCTGCCGGTGTTGCTGCTGGGCACGGCCATGACCGGGCTATTCTCGGTGGTCGCCCAGGTGCTGGTCCCCATGGCCGCCAGCCTGGCTAACCCGGAGCGCCGCGGGCGCGTGGTCGGCACATTGATGAGCGGTTTGCTGCTGGGCATCCTGCTGGCTCGTACCGTGGCGGGGCTGGTGTCGTCGTTGGCGGACTGGCGCGCCATCTACCTGTTGGCCGCCACGCTGCTCACGGTATGCGCCATCGCCCTGGGCTGCTCGTTGCCGCGCCGCCAACAGTCCGCCGGGCTCACCTACCCGCAACTCCTCGGCTCAGTGCTGGCGCTGTTCGTCGAAGAGCCCGTGCTGCGCTTGCGCGCGATCCTCGGTTTGCTGTCGTTCTGCCTGTTCGGCCTGTTCTGGACGCCCCTGGCCTTCCTGCTGGCCGCACCACCCTACGGTTATTCCGACGCAGTGATCGGCCTGTTCGGCCTGGCGGGTGCGGCCGGCGCCCTGGCCGCCAATGCCGCCGGCCGCCTGGCCGACCGTGGCAAGGGCCACCTGGCCACCCTGGGCGGACTCGTCGCGCAGTTGGCCGCCTGGCTCATACTCGCCTTTGCAGACCACTCGCTCGCGGCGCTGCTGGTAGGCGTGCTGGTGCTCGACCTGGCGGTGCAGTTGTTGCACGTCAGCAACCAGAACGCGGTTTACGCCCTGCGCCCGGAAGCCCGCAACCGCCTCAACGCGGGTTACATCACCTGCTATTTCATCGGCGGCGCCCTGGGCTCGACCCTCGGTGCGCAACTGTATGAGCGGCTGGGGTGGATGGGCATCGTCGGCGCTGGCGTGGTCATCAGCCTGGTGGCCATGGGCATCTGGCTCACCCGTGAAACAGCTGGCAACGTGCGACCGCACACTTCGTCGCCCGACATTGACTTGCCCCAGCGTTAAGCTATTCCGAAGGGTTGAATATCAATGCATTCAACCTGGAAATCCCTCATGAAGCTCACAATAAAAGCTGGAGATTTCTTGCAGTGCGAAGGCGAATACAGCAATGGATCGCTCACGCTCAAAACGGCCACCCACCCCTCCCCTGGCGAACGCATTCCCGTCAGCCGCATCAAGAACATCACGGTCGCCAACCATGAGATCAACCGCAGCCTCGGCGGCGCGCTGGGCTGGGGCATGGCCGGCGCCCTGGTGCTGGGGCCGGTCGGCCTGGTGGCGGGGTTGTGGCTGGGGGGCAAGGAAGAGCAGGTGACGTTCATCGCGACCCTGAAGGACGGGCGCAAGCTGACGGCGGTGGCTGATAGCCGTACGTTTTCCAAGCTTAATGGGACGTTGAATGAGCGGCGGGTTTCCTGATGTATTCCCTGGAGGCGGGACGGAGGTATACCAGGCGATGCGTCCAACTGGGAGGCTGCTTGGGAGGTACCTTGACCAATGGCGCCTCGGGTAGCCCGCTTCAATGGAGGCTTGTGTCCAAAGCCGCCCGTAACGACAGGCTCCCATCTGCCAACTGCAGAATACCATCGCTCCCCCACAGATATCCCGGCCAGCAAAATGTAACCCGACATCCATTTGTTTCGTCGGATAGCCAAATGCGCCCTGCTCACCCCCTACGGGACGCAGCGAGGCGATAAAGGACTGTCGTAAATCAAGGAGCAACATATGGGTATTCTCACCGGCAAGCGCGTTTTAATCGTTGGCGTGGCCAGCAAATTGTCCATCGCGTCGGGCATCGCCGCCGCAATGCATCGCGAAGGAGCTGAACTGGCTTTCACTTACCAGAATGAAAAGCTCAAGGCGCGCGTGGAAGAGTTTGCCAGCGAATGGGGCTCCAACGCCTCGCTGTGTTTCCCCTGCGACGTGGCCAGTGACGTGGATATCGCGGATGTATTCAACAAGCTTGGGCAGCAGTGGGACGGCCTGGACTGCATCGTGCATTCTGTTGGCTTCGCGCCCGGCGACCAACTGGAAGGTGACTTTACCCAAGCCACGACTCGCGACGGGTTCCGCATAGCCCACGACATTAGCGCCTATAGCTTCATCGCCCTGGCCAAGGCCGGACGCGCCATGATGGAAGGCCGCAACGGCAGCCTGTTGACCCTGTCCTACCTCGGCGCAGAGCGCACCATGCCCAACTACAACGTCATGGGCATGGCAAAGGCCAGCCTGGAGGCCGGTGTCCGCTACCTGGCCGCCAGCCTTGGCCCCCAAGGCACCCGCGTGAACGCCGTATCGGCCGGCCCGATACGCACCCTCGCCGCTTCCGGCATCAAGAACTTCCGCAAGATGCTGGCCGCCAACGAAGCCCGGACGCCGCTGCGTCGCAACGTGACCATCGAGGAAGTGGGTAACGCCGGTGCGTTCCTGTGTTCGGACCTGGCGTCGGGTATCAGCGGCGAGATTCTATATGTGGATGGTGGTTTCAATACCACGGCCATGGGTGATCTGGGCGAGTAACGGGTTAGCCGAATATAGGTGCAGGTAAGGATGCCCTAGGTCCGTCCCCCGTGCAGCGCAAGACCTGATCAAGGCCAAGCACTCTATCCGTCCGGAGTAGCACCCTTGCTTGGCATGGTGGACATGGATGTAGCCGACCTTCGGGTCGGCAAACATCCGCGCAATGATTGCCTCAATCTCTGTGCGGGCTACCACTTCGGCATCAATCCTCATTGCGCCCTGCGCATAAGCTCACAGCGACAACCTTCGAATCCGCATCGACTCAGGGATTTGGTCTACCACGTCATAAGCCTGCATGCGCCTTCCCGAACGAAGATCGTGTGTGACGTTCGTTAGCGCGTCTTTGCCAGGTGGCAGACGGTTAAGCAACAGCACCCTTTTGCCTATGTCGGCGTCTGTCAATTCGATACGGTCAGGGAAACCGGGGTGGTTATCGACTTGGTAGCGAATAACCCCCAGCGCGGCCAAGTCATGCTGCGGTAGGTCGAACAATTCCTAAAAGGGTTGGGGGGAAAGGCCGGTTATACGGAAGGTCATGTGCGTCTCCTATTGGTTGCCAACCAATCGAAACGCAACGGATGCTAATTGCACTATCCGTTTGTTGCTCAGTTACTTCGCGGCCGCCCGTTTGGGGGCGGCACGACAGACCGGCGACGGGGCTGATTGGCGCGGCGATCTGCTGATTTTTGGCTGTGTGCTGAGCTGGGTAGCCTATAGCCTGTTCGGCAAGTCGGTGGTCAAGGAGATCGGCGCGCTTCATACGGTGACCTACTCGATCTGGGCCGGCGCGGCGATGCTGACCATCACCGCCATTGCCAAGGGGCAGTTCAGCCTGGACCTAGTGAGGGCGCTGCCTGCCAACGAGCTGTTGAGCCTGACCTACCTCGGGGCCGTTGGCTCGGCGCTGGCGTACATCTGGTTCTACAACGGCATCCAGGTCATCGGCGCTAACCGCGCGGGGGTGTTCATTGCGCTAAATCCGTTGACCGCGGTGCTGCTGGGGTGGGGGCTGCTCGATGAGCACATCAGCGTTTATACCGCGATGGGAGGGGCGTTGGTGATCGGCGGTATTGTGGTGTGTAACAAACCGGTTTCTTCAACGGAGACAACCTGGTTCCGGTCTGGCTTTTTTGTCCGGCATTGAAGCGCAACGCTGCAAGGGCGATTGCCAAAATATTGGATGCTTCACGCTTGTTGCGGTCCATCAGCTCGGGACGGCCAACCCAGAACGCGGCGAAAGGCGCTTAGGTGTCCATTGCCGGCTTCTGTGATTACTGGCGGGACGATTTCGTTTACTCATTCGTCGTTTGCTTTACTCAATCAGTACTTGAATGCGGGCCAATACATCGTCCATCACCACCTCAGGGACCGCCTCTACGCGCTTGCCCCCACGGGCCTCAAGGTCAACAGTGCGGAGTTGATTGCACAACACCACGCCCTGCGACTCGGTGCCGGAACCGCTCAGCGGGACGGCAAAACCGGCATAGCGGGCAAAATCCCCGCCTTGAGTGATGGGTGCAATCAGAACCAAGCCCGAGACGTTGAAAGCCGCAGGCGAAATGATCAGCGCCGGACGAAAATCGCCTTGCTGCTCACGGCCAGCGGTGGGATTCAGGTTCAGGCGCACAATATCACCACGGTTGAATGTGGCCCGCTTCACGCTTCACGCCCAACCGCTGACATGGCATTCCACGCTGCCATGTCGGCAGGCGCCGCCGCGCTCAGATCGCACTGCGCCATCAGCTCGGCCAGCGAATAATGCGGCTTGGCCTTCACAGGTTTGAGGGTCATAACCTCGGCAGACACATCGAGTTTCAGCACATCGCCACTGGCCAGATTCATCAGCTTCAGCACTGTTGCTGGCAGGCGAATCGCCGCGCTATTACCCCATTGCTGCACTTTGACTTCCATCACACCCCCCCTATAATGTTTACACATTGTAGATACCAAGCACGGCACCAGCAAGCGTTTTGTATAAACATAGTATCTACAATGCCCGCTGAAAAGCGCGTCGTATAGTGGCTTGATCCGCTGTCAGATACGGCTTCAAATGGTCAAGATCGGAATGCCCAAGAATCATTTGAACCGTCTCAACGTCACGAGTGGCGGCCAGCACCTTTGCTGCAGGTGAGCGTCTGCCACTGAGCGACGATCCCTGCTTGATACCGGCCTGCCGGTAAAGCCTCCCCCACGTATGGGCCGTGATATTTTTCAGAAACGCAAAAACGAAAAAGCCCTGAATAATCAGGGCTCTTTCGTTCAAATGTGGCGGTGAAGAAGGGATTCGAACCCTTGATACAGTTTCCTGTATACACACTTTCCAGGCGTGCTCCTTCAGCCACTCGGACACTTCACCGTTTCTCTTCAAACATGTTCTGTCTGTCGAGGCGCGCTAATGTAGTCGAAAGCTTTTCCGATGGCAAACATTTTTTTCAGATTTTTCATGCGGTTATGCCCTTTCGGGTAAAAACGCCTGTATTCACGGCAAACCGGCCACCGCGGCGCTGTGCACGCGCAGGCACGGGGCCCAGGCCGTGGCGCGTGACCGGGCAGTCAGTCACGGCGCTTTACCTGGGCGGGCGGGCTGAGTAACGTCTGCGGCAAAACCTAATAAAGGAATACCCGTCATGAGCGAGTTGATCGACTACCAACTGGACGATGGCGTCGCCACGCTGACCTTGAGCAACGGCAAGGTCAATGCGATTTCCCCCGACGTGATCGCTGCGTTCAACGCGGCGCTGGATCGCGCCGAGCAGGACCGCGCGGTGGTGATCATCACCGGGCAGCCCGGCATCCTGTCCGGGGGCTATGACCTCAAGGTCATGACCGCGGGCCCGCAACAGGCCATCGGCCTGGTTACCGCTGGCTCTACCCTCGCCCGCCGGTTGTTGTCGCACCCCTTCCCCGTGGTTGTCGCCTGCCCGGGCCATGCGGTGGCCAAGGGCGCCTTCCTGTTGTTGTCGGTGGACTATCGCATTGGCGTCGAGGGGCCGTTCAGCATTGGCCTGAACGAAGTGCAGATCGGCATGACCATGCACCACGCGGGTATCGAGCTGGCGCGCGACCGGCTGGGCAAGGCGGCGTTCCACCGCTCGGTGATCAATGGTGAAATGTTCAACCCGCGCAGCGCGGTGGAGGCCGGCTTCCTGGACGTGGTGGTGGGCGCCGAGCAACTGCGCGACACCGCCCTGGCCGCGGCGCAGCAATTGAAGAAGATCAACATGAGTGCCCACCGCAAGACCAAGCTCAAGGTGCGCAAGGCGCTGCTGGACCTGCTGGACGACGCGATCATTCGTGACCAGGAGCATCCGCTCTGACACGGCCTCAAGCTCCCACGCCGGCACCCGCGGCTGTGTAGATGTGGTCCATTTAGTTAATTGATCCAATCCCGCACGTGACCTTACACTCCAGCGCTCTGCCAAAGGTGAGTCGCTGGATGCTTTTTATCGTTCGCATGTTTCTGATGGGGCTGCATTTTCTTGCCGTGGGCGGCGTGGGCTTGCTGATTGGCCTGTGCCGCCCCTTCCACCCCGACAACAGCCGGGTGTTCGCCCGCCTCTATTCACGCCCTGCCATCAGGATTCTGGGGCTGACGCTGGACGCTCAGGTGCGCCCTTTGTTCGAACAGCCGCCCGGCTGCGTGATCATCGCCAACCACCAATCCAACTATGACCTGTTCGTGCTGGGCCAGGTAGTGCCGCGCCGCACGGTGTGCATCGGCAAGAAAAGCCTCAAGTGGGTGCCCTTCTTCGGCCAGCTGTTCTGGTTGGGTGGCAACGTGCTGATCAACCGCGGCAACGCCTACCAGGCGCGCCGCGCCTTGCAGACCACCACTCGCACCTTGAAGCGCGATACGTCCATCTGGGTGTTTCCGGAGGGCACGCGCAACCAGGGCAGCGAATTGCTGGCCTTCAAGAAAGGTGCCTTTCAAATGGCCATCGATGCCGGGGTGCCTATTGTGCCGCTCTGTGTCAGCCGCTATGCCCGCAGCGTGCGCTGGAACCGCTGGCGTGCCGGGCGCGTGGCGGTGCGCTCGCTGCCGGCCATCCCCACGCAGGGGCTGACGAGCAAGGACATCCCGGCGCTGATGCAACAGTGCCGCGAACAGATGCAAGCGTGCATCGACGAACTGGAACGACAGCTGCAGCACGCTTGAACCCTGCGCGGCTTGCCGACTCTGAACACAGAGACCAAGCTGCATTGACTGCCACCAGTACAAGAAGCCAAGCCATGGGTAGAGTGGTTGCCGCGGCGGTATACAGCGCCGGAAAGAAAGTCGTGGACATCAGCCTGGACGATGGCGCGGCCTGGGCCAAGAGACCCGGGCACTTCGTCTGGATCGGCCTGGAGCAACCCAACGCCGCCGAACTGGCCACCCTGCAACGCCAGTTCGGGCTGCATGAACTGGCGATCGAAGACGCGCTGGAAAAGCACAGCCGCCCCAAGCTGGAAACCTTCGGTGACGCGCTGTTCATCGTCACCTATTCGCCGGTACGGCTGGACGGCAAGCTGGAGTTCATTGAAACCCACATCTTCGCTGGCAAAGGCTATGTCATCACCGCCCGCAACGGCCATTCGGCGTCGTATTCCCTGGTGCGCCAGCGTTGCGAAGCCCGGCCGTTGCTGCTGGAGCACGGTGAGGATTTCGTGCTGTACGCTTTGCTGGACTTCGTCACGGAAAACTACCAGCCGGTCAGCGAGGCCATTCATGCCGAGATCGAGCAGATAGAAGCCAATGTACTGGCCGACTGCCTGCGCGAGGCCGATGTGCAGCGCTTGCACAGCCTGCGCCGGGAACTGCTGCGGCTGCGCCGTTATGTGGCGCCCATGGTGGAGATCAGCGAGGAGTTGCAGCGCCTGTCCTTCCCCTTCATCGACAAGAACATGCGCCCGTATTTCCGCGACGTGGAGATCCATGTCACCCGGCAGATGGAAGACCTGGGCACCATGCGTGACATCGCCAGCCAGACCATCGAGGTGGGCATGCTGCTGGAGTCTTCACGCCAGAGCATCGTGCAGCGCAAATTCGCGGCCTGGGCGGCGATCCTGGCGTTTCCCACGGCGGTGGCCGGCATCTACGGCATGAACTTCCAGAACATGCCGGAGCTGCACTGGCAGTACGGGTATTTCGCGGTGCTGGGGGGCATTGCGGTGGGGTGCACCGCGCTGTACATCAGCTTCAGGCGTTCGGGCTGGCTTTAGTAACGGGAGCTGGCTGGCCAGCTCCTGCCGGTTACTGCTGCGCCACGAAGCGCAACATCCACTCACCGACCACGGTGCCCTGGTGCTCGCGCGCCAGGCTGGCCACTGCGGCGCTGTGCACGGCCTGGCCCAGGCTCTGCACGCGCAGGTCGAGCAACGCGCGGGAGTAGTCGTGCTGGAATTCCGGGTGGCCCTGGAAGCACAACACCTGGTTGCCGATGTGGTACGCCGCGTTCGGGCAGAATGCGCTGGAGGCGACCACAGTGGCCCCTTCAGGCAGCGCGGTCACTTGGTCCTGGTGGCTGATCAGCAACGCCAGCTCGCTGGCCGGTGGGTTCATCCATTCGGCCTGGGTGTCGACCTTGTAGTCATGCACGCCCACGCCCCAGCCCTGGCTGGCACGCTCGGCACGCCCGCCCAGCAGCAAGGCCAGCAACTGGTGGCCGAAGCATACGCCCAGCAGCTTGTCGCCCCGCTTGTAACGCTCCAGCAGGTACGTCTTGAGGGTTTGAATCCAAGGGTCGGTACCGAACGAGTCGGCCTTGCTGCCCGTGACCAGGTAGGCGTCGAACACCTCGTCGTCAGCCGGGTAATCACCGTTCAACACGTTATGAATGACGAATTGCGCCGCGATGGGCTGGCGCGCGAACAACTGCTCGAACATCCGGCCGTAGCCCTGGTATTGGTCGACCAGCTCCGGCCGCAGGACATCGGTTTCCAGGATGCAGATACGTAACGACATAGAAAAAGTACCCGACACAGTAAGAGGCAACAGTGCACGGCGCTGAGACTGCGCGAAACCGGGGCCGCTGGCAAGCCCAGCGGAGCATGAACCATCCTGCCCTACCGTTCGGCGGCGCCTGACGAGTGGTCATTCCGGGTTCACGTACGATAACCGGCAACCGGCCTCTCTAGCATGGGAATCACTGGGTCGTTCCCCTGAACAATAGACAATTTGGCAATGGTGTCGCGATATGAACAGACGAAAGCGTTCTAAGGCACAGCCTGCGGGGGCCCTACTGTTACAAATATCGCCTTGGGTGGCTCGACGTGGCGGCAGTTCAGGTCGAGCAGGCGATCGCGACATCAGGTGCACGTCTTCGCCTGGCCAACAAGGCCCGCAGTCGGCGCAAAGGAAGAATAACAAGAAGGCAGCCAACCATGCTCAAACACGACAAAGTACGTCAGGCCGGCATTATCGTCGTCATTACCACGCTGTTGCTGATTCTCCCCAACCTCTCTCGGCTGTTCGGGTGACCCACAGTCAGGCTACCGGATAAAAATTGCCGCCCTCGCTTTCGAGGGCTGTGCATCTGTGCCAATCTTCCAGCCTGAACCCTTGGAGATTGGCCCATGCGCAGATGGATTGCCCCCCTCGTATTACTGATGAGCGCCCACGCCAACGCCTACGTCGACATCGACGAAGCGGTGGACCAGATAGGCAATGGCGTGGTCATTCTCGATGTGCGCAACAATGACCAGTTTGCCGCCGGCCATATCAACAATGCGCTGCAGGTGGACATCGCGCTTCGCCCTCTGTCTTCCAGCGACACCGATGCGCGCGGGCTGGCGTACCAGCTGGCCAAGGTGATCCAGAACAAGAGTCAGGTGGTGGTGATGTACAGCGACACCGATGCGAACGCCAACAAGGCCGAAGCGGCATTGAAGAAGGCTGGCTTCCTGAGCATCGTCAACGGTGGCAATTACATGGACTTGAACTCGGCGCTGTTCCGGCTGTGCCAGAAGGACAACTTCTACTGCTGAGCTGCGGTGCCTGCCGGCACTGGCTGGCTCGCGAGCTTTAGCATCTGCAAAGCTCGCTGGCTGGCCAGCACCTGCCCGTCATTGAACCTGGATCTGCACCTGGGTGGTCGGCGTCACCACCACCTTGGCGTGCATCTGTTCGAAGCCACCGCCACGGCGCATGCCGCGTACCGGGCAGGCATCCAGGTAGTCCAGCCCCACCGCCAATTTCAGGTGCCGCTCCGGCTTGGCCAGTTCGTTGGTCACATCGAAACTGTACCAGGCATCGTCCAGCCAGGCTTCCGCCCAGGCATGGCTGGCCAGGTGCTCGCTGTCGCCGCTGAACAGGTAACCTGACACGTAGCGCGCCGGCACCCCCAGGCTGCGGGCGCAGGCCAGGAATGCATGGGTGTGATCCTGGCAGACGCCGGCACGGGCCGCGAACGCCTGGGCCGCGCTGGTGCCCACCTCGGTCGCGCCGGGGGTGTAGGTCATGTGCTGGTTCAAGGCGTGCATCAGGTCGATCAGCGCGCTACGGTCGCTGCGCTGCTTGCATTGCTGGTCGGCGAAGGCCCGCAGTGCCTCGTCGGCCTCGGTAAGGCGGGTGAAGCGACGAAACGGCAGCGGCGACTGCGCTTCATGCTCGGCCTCGCGCGTTTCGTCGATGTCCACCTGGCCACGGGCACCGATGATGATGTCGTGGTGCGGCTCGTCCAGGGTCAATACATGGAGGATATTGCCGAACGGGTCCAGCTGCGCGCGCACATGGCGCGGCAGGTCCAGTTGCCAGCTGAGCACGTGCTGGCGCTCGCTGTCGTGCGGGGTCAGGCGCAGGTACTGGATGCTGGCGCGCACCTCGTCTTCGTAGTGGTACGCAGTCTCGTGGCTTATGGAGAGTCTCATACAGCCTCCAGGTAGGAACTGTGAATGGCGTTGCCCAATTCGGCGACCTTGGGGATGAATTCGGTGAGCCAGGCGTGCAGGCCTTCGTCGAGAATCTCGCCGATGCCGGTGTAGCGCAGGCGCGCGTCCAGCTCGGCGGCCAGGCGTTGGGCCGGGCGACCGTTGAGGCCCGGCAGCGAGGCCAGGATCTGGTCGATTTCCTCGGTGCACGCACGCAGCGAGCGCGGCACGTCGGCACGCAACAGCAACAGCTCAGCCACGTTGTGGGCCGATGGCGCGTCGCGGTAGATCTCGGTGTAGGCCTCGAACGACGACAGGGCACGCAACAGGGCGCTCCACTGGTAGTAGCTGCGCGCCGAGCTCTCGTCCACCGACTCGGCTTCGTCACCCAGCATTTCGTAGCGGGCATCCACCAGCCGCAAGGTGTTGTCGGCGCGCTCGATGAAGGTACCCAGGCGAATGAAGCGAAACGCGTCGTTGCGCATGATGGTGCCGTAGCTGGCGCCGCGAAACAGGTGCGAACGCTCCTTGATCCATTCACAGAAGCGGCTTAGGCCATAACGCCCCAGGCCCTGCTCGGCGATGCCGCGGATTTCCAACCAGGTGGAGTTGATGTTTTCCCACATGTCGGCAGTGATGCGCCCACGTACGGCATGGGCACTGGCGCGGGCCGCGCCCAGGCAGCTGTAGATGCTGGCCGGGTTGCTGGCGTCCAGGGCGAAAAAGTGCAGCAGCCGTTCGGCGTGCAGCTTGCCATGGCGCTCCAGGTAGTCGTCCAGGGTGCCGGTGATCAGCAGCGGCATGGCCATTTCATCCAGGCCGTCACCGCGCCCGTCCTGTGGCATCAGCGACAGGGAATAGCTGACGTCGAGCATCCGTGCGAGGTTTTCGGCCCGCTCCAGGTAGCGCGACATCCAGTACAAGTCAGAGGCAGTTCTACTCAGCATTGGCAGGCATCCTTAATCCTCGACCACCCAGGTGTCCTTGGTTCCGCCACCCTGGGACGAGTTGACCACCAGCGAGCCCTCGCGCAGCGCCACGCGGGTCAGGCCGCCGGGCACCACACGGGTTTCGCGGCCGGCCAGGACGAACGGGCGCAGGTCGATATGGCGCGGGGCAATGCCGTTTTCGACGAAGGTCGGGCAGGTCGACAGCGACAGCGTCGGTTGCGCGATGTAAGCATGGGGCCGGGCCTTGAGGCGGGCACGGAAGTTCTCGATCTCGGCGGCGCTGGCCGCCGGCCCCACGAGCATGCCGTAGCCGCCGGAACCCTGGGTTTCTTTGACCACCAGTTCGGGCAGGTGCGCCAGCACGTGGGACAGCTCTTCGGGTTTGCGGCACTGCCAAGTGGGCACGTTCTTGAGAATCGGCTCTTCATCCAGGTAGAAACGGATCATGTCGGTGACATAGGGGTACACCGACTTGTCGTCGGCCACCCCGGTGCCGATGGCGTTGGCCAGAATGACGTTGCCCGAGCGGTACGCAGCCAGCAGCCCCGGCACGCCCAGCATCGATTCCGGGTTGAAGGCCAAGGGGTCCAGGTAGGCATCGTCCAGGCGCCGGTAGATCACATCCACGGCCTTGGGGCCATCGGTGGTGCGCATGTACACCCGGTCGTCACGCACGAACAGGTCGGCGCCTTCCACCAGTTCCACGCCCATCTCCCGCGCCAGGAACGCATGCTCGAAGAACGCACTGTTGAAGCGCCCGGGGGTCAGCACCACCACGCTGGGGTTGTCGATGGGGCTGGAGCTTTTCAGGGTGTCGAGCAACAGGCTGGGGTAGTGGTCGATAGGGGCGATGCGCTGGGCGGCGAACAGCTCGGGGAACAGGCGCATCATCATCTTGCGGTCTTCGAGCATGTAGCTCACGCCGCTGGGGGTGCGCAAATTGTCTTCCAGGACGTAGTAGCTGCCGTCGCCGTCGCGCACCAGGTCTACCCCGGAAATGTGCGAGTAGATATCGCGGTGCAGGTTCAGCCCCTGCATCGCCAGCTGGTACTGCTCGTTGGCCAGCACCTGTTCGGCGGGGATGATCCCGGCCTTGATGATGCGCTGGTCGTGATACAGGTCGGCCAGGAACATGTTCAGCGCCTTCACGCGCTGGATACAGCCACGCTCCACCACCCGCCACTCGCTGGCCGGGATGCTGCGCGGAATGGTATCGAAAGGAATCAGCCGCTCGGTGCCCTGCTCATCGCCATAGAGCGTGAAGGTGATACCGGCGCGGTGGAACAGCAGATCGGCTTCCCGGCGCCGCTGGGCCAGGAGTTCTTCGGGGGTGTCGGCCAACCAGCGGGCGAACTCCCGGTAATGCGGGCGGACAACGCCGCCGGCATCGTACATCTCATCATAAAAGGTGCGGATCATGCCGTACTCCTTGTCACCCGGACACCAAGGCCATCGCAAGGCCCGTGCCAGCGGCATAAACGCTTATAAAACAATCGGTTGGCTAAAACCGCGGCGAACGACGCACCATTCCTGTGCGTGTTCCACCACAACCGGCTTGTGGACGCTTCATTGCGAAGCGTCCTAAGGATAGCCGCAAGCCCCACGTTGTCAGCGTGAGGCTCGAACCTTTCACCTGATTTTATGCTTGAAGCCGTTGGACCTGATGCTTGACGCCCCACCCTTCGATCTCACCGCCCAGCGGTTCGATGACGGCCTCGAAGTCTTGCTCGAACTCGCCGATGCCGCCATAGGTGGCGTACATCACCTTGCTGAGTTCCAGGTACCAGGCGCCGTCGTCCCGTTCACTGACCTGCGCATTGAGTGATTCACCCTGAAACTTTCCCGCCGCCGTACGCGCACGTTTCTCGTCCGGGAACACGGCATAAAACTCGATGGGGTGGATGCTGGCGAAATCGAATCCGCCTTCTTTCATGCGGCGCAGCACATGGGTGCTGATGTCTTCTTGATAGGCTGTGCTCATGGATCGTCCTCCTCATCATTGATGGATAGACTTTCAGTACTTCCAGGACCTCCGTTGACAGATGACTGCAAAGGGAATACGCGACCCGCTCGGGTCACCCGGAAACAAGCATGAAGCTGACAAGACAAGGTCACGACCAACGGTATTGGCCGCCCTCGGTTGCAGAGTAGCGCGAAGGCAGCGCCTGTGCCAGAGGGTCAGGCGCACGGGATGAGGATCAGTCGACTGGTGTCACGGAAACGATTTCCATGGCATTCATCTCCTTGAGCGCTTTCGCCGCCGGTTCCGGGGCGCGGTTGTCGAAGTCGTTCAGGTCGGCCTTCGCCAGCACGGGCCGGTAGTAGGCACGTACATGCCGGGCCGCTTCATCCTTGTCGGGACGCTGATCAGCATCGATTTGCAGGTTCAGTTGCTGACCATGCTCATCGATAAAAGCGATTTGCCACTTTTTCATCAGGATCTCCTCGGCAGACTGAGGCAACCGCCTCACTTAACTTGACCGGGGGACGGGAGCATCGTTCCAAGGGAGTGCCAAATGGCAGCGCAGGCCCTGAAACGACAGCGGGGGCTGGCTTGCCAGTGAGCTTTCAGCACGAAAAGCTCGCTGGCAAGCCAGCCCCCACCGGGGCCAGCATTGAATCACGACACGTTATTTCTTCGAGTCGGCAACTCCCGCGGTGTTGTCCAGCAGGCTCTTGGTGGCCGTCTGGATGAACGAGTCGAGCTTGTGCAGCAGGTCGGCCTGGTCAGGCTGATCGGCGATAGGCTCGGCTTTCGGGTCGCTGCCCAACTGGAAGCGGAACATGCGCGGCGGCATGTCCTTGGGCTGCACCAGGATCCGGTCGCCGGTGATGATGGCCACGGTCTGCTCGTTGCCCGACGGCTTGATCACGCCGAAGCCCTTGTCGCCTTCAGGCAGGTTCAGCAGGTCACGGCCCCAGCACTGGTTGCGGGTTTCGCCACCGAGACGGCCCATGATGGTCGGCACGATGTCGATCTGGGTACCCACGGTGTGGTTCACCGCACCGAATTTTTCCTGCAGGCCTTCACCGATCATCAGCATGGGCACGTTGAAGCGGCCTAGGTCCATTTCGGTGATCTGCTGCTCGTTGCCGAAACCATGGTCGCCGACGACGATGAACAGCGTGTCCTTGAAGTACGGCTCTTTCTTGGCCTTCTCGAAGAACTGGCCCAGGGCCCAGTCCGAGTAGCGCATGGCCGTCAGGTGCTGGTTCAGCGGGCCACGATCAGTGACCTGGGGCACCGGCAGCGGCGACGGGATGGCATACGGGGTGTGGTTGGACAGGGTTTGCAGCAAGGCATAGAACGGCTTGCCGGCCTTGTCACGCTTGGCCAGTTCCTCGGCGCCACGGTCGAACATATCCTGGTCGGACACGCCCCAGGTAGGGTCGGAGAACACCGGGTTGACGAAGTCATTGCGGCCGATGAAGGTGGTCATGCCCTGGTTGGCGAAGAAGCCCGACTGGTTGTCCCAGGCGAAATCACCGTTGTACACGTACACGTCATCGTAGTTGCGCGCACTGAGCAGCTCCGGCAGGCCCGACAGCTTGTGGGCGCCTTCGGGGGTCTGCATCAGGTATTCGAAGCCCGGCAGGTTGGGGAAGCAGCCCATGGTGGCGAACATGCCCTGGTGGGTATGGGTGCCGTTGGAGAAGAAGTGGTCGAACAGCACGCCCTGCTTGGCCAACTGGTCGAAATACGGGGTGATGTTGCCCGGTGCGCCCAAGGCACCCACCGAGTGACCGGCGAAGCTTTCCATCAGGATCACCACGACGTTCTTGTAGCCCAGCACGTTCTGCGCCGGTGGCGTGAAGTCACGGCGCACGGCGGCAGTGTCAGCGTCCACCAGCTTGTCGTTGGTGGTCAGCAGCATGTTGCGCACGGTCTGCTGGGCATCATCCTCGGGGATGGTGGCTTTCCAGATGTTGTCGCGCTCGTCGGAGAAGCTGCTCTTGGCGGCGCCGATCAGGCTCAGGGTACCGTTGAGGCCCAGCTGGTTGGCGAAGTTCGAATCAGTGGTGTAGGCATCGCCCCAGCGCAGCGGCGGGCCCTGGCGCAGGGTGCCGCGGGCGGCGACCACGGCCACGGCCAGCAGCACCACGAACATGGCCACGCGGCCATACCACGGCGCCACCGGGCGGCGGCCACTGGCGACGTAGTCGGTACGCGGGCGGGTCATGCGGTCGATGCCCTTGAACACCAGGCTCAGCAGCCAGGTGACAATCGCCCAGGCCACCAGGTAACGCACCACGGGGTAGCCGTACCAGAGCATGCTCAGCACGGTCTTGGGGTCTTCCTTCACGTACTGGAACACCAGGCCGTTGAGGCGCTGGTGGAATTCACGGAAGAAATCCAGTTCCATCAGGCCCAGGAACATCATGATGCTGGAGGTGATGGTCAGCCAGAAGCGCCACAGGCCGCGGCGCGCCATCAGCCAGGGCACCAGGGTGGCGATCACCAGCGGAATGAGCGTGTAGACCACCAGGCGCACATCGAAGCGCAGGCCATTGCCGAATGCTTCGACAAAGGTGGAGGCCGGGGTGTCGAGGATCATTTCACGGTTGTAGATCAGCAATGCCAGGCGCAGCAGGCTGAGCAGCACCATGATGGCAAGGCCGCTGAGCAAGGTGTAGGCAAGGTGGGATTTGACGGTCGGCTGCCGGCGTTTATACGCCTGCGCCGGTTCCAAGGCGTCCGTGATGGCCATGTCGATTGAAGATCCGTGGATGGGTTTATTGGAATCGTGAAACACGAGGCGGCAAATGGTGCATCAAGATGGCAAGTGATGCACTGCAATTTTTAGACAGCGTCGCCCGCTTCCCGGGCTTCGCCCGGCCCAAAGGGTGGCTCGCATAACCCTGTGGGACCGGGCGAAGCTCAGGAAGCGGGCGATACAGGTCCCACCCTCAAGTGGCGTGAGGTAGCACCAGGTAACAATTAAAGGCGCACGTTGCCCCGGGGGCCGGCGATGGCCCAGATGATCAGGCCCAGCACCGGCAGCAGCAGGATCAACAGCACCCACAGCACTTTCATGCCCACTTCGGCACTGCTCTTGACCACATTGATGATGGCCCAGATATCGAGCGCGAGGATGATCAGGCCAATCAGGCCGTTGAACATGGAACCCATGGCAGACGCTCCAGGAAAGGGATTCCCCCTTCAGCGTAGCGCCACGGCGACAAACCGTCAGACGTGGACGGCGACTTTCAGCGCTTCCAGCGACGGCGCGGCCGCGATGTTCAGGCCTGCGCACAATTCCAGCACCCGTTCCACGTCCTTGCCGAATACCAGCACGCATTGCAGTTCGTCATCCAGCGGCTGGCTGAAATTCACCAGCGTGTAACCGCCATCTTCCTTGGCGAGGCTGCTCATTTGCACCTGGATGCGATTCAGCGCAGTGAGCGGCTCGACCTTCGCCAACTGCTTGGCCTTGAAATTGAACGTCACGCCCGCGCCGAACGAGTCGGTGATCTGCTGGAACAGGTCCTGGTATGTGTCGGCCTGGAACAGCACGGTGTCAGGCAGGCTGCCAACCACCACCCATTCGCCCAGGGCGATGGGAAAACTGTCGTCGTAGTTGATGTCCGGGTTGGCGGCCAGGAAGGCGTCGGGGTCGGCGTAGGCTTGGGCAGCCTCGTCGGCGATGCGGGCAATGTCCGCTTCGCCCAGGCAGCCCGAGCTGATCTTGGTGATGAGTTCAATCAGTTGGTCTTTCATGGGGCGGCCCGCGGCGGTCAAAAAGGGCGCAAAGGATAGCCGCATTCGCGCCCCGAGGGTATCAGGCCGTCAGTTTGGCCAGCTGGGCGGCGGTGTCCTGGGCGCCCATGGTCTGCGCCGCGGCCAGGGCGGTGGCGCCGTTGGCGTCCTTGGCGTGGGGGTCGGCACCCTGGCTCAACAGGTAGTCGACGATGGCGGTACGGTTGAACATGGCCGCCATCATCAACGCGGTGCGGCCGTCGCCGCCAGCGCCTTCAACGCTGGCGCCACCTTCCACCAGCAGTTTGACCGTGGCCAGGTCGCCCTTGAAGGCCGCCCCGGCGATAGGGCTCTGGTTGTTGTCGTTGCGGATCTCGGGGTCGGCCTGGTGCGCCAGCAGCACCCGTACCGCGTCCTGGTGGCCATGGTAGGCCGCAAGCATCAGCAGGGTGTCGCCCTTGTGGTTGCGCAGGTTCACCGGCAAGCCGTTGGCCAGCAGGCGGCCGAGCATGTCGGCGTCGCCCTTGCGCGCCACGTCGAATACCTGCGCGGCAAACTCGGCGGCTTCATCGGCGGTCATCTGGCGGGCTTCACGGGTGTCGGTCATGGGCTATCTCCTTGGCTAGTGACGAGCAGTGTCCGGTGACGCCGACAGCGGGTCAACAGAACCTGCCTATGGACGGCGCCAATGGAATTTATTGGCAATTCGTTGTCATAGACCATAGGGACTCAGGAAAAGTCTCCCTGCCCTCCTCCCCGGTTCGTCCTGAACCTGTCGCGCAAAATGCCGTGCAACAAATGACCATTCATGCATTTTGCACGAAAGCAAAAATTACCTTTTCGCTCAACCCCCCGGTTTTACGGGGCCAAACCGTGATGGCAAAACTGGCACGGGCGCTGCACTCCTTACTCACAGGTTTGCCAACCAAAGAGCCAGGAGCTGACATGAACTTTATTCAAGAAAAATTCGCTTCCGTATTCGCCGGCTACGACGTCACCACTCAACCTCGTCCGGATGGCGCGGTATTGCTGACCCTGCGCGACAATGAGGGCAAGGTGACCCGTCGCTCGATCTCCTACCAGCAATTGCACACGGCCGAGCAACTGACCTGGGTGATCAGCGCGATCCGTCGCGACCTTGCCGGCCAGGCCAGCGAACTGCCTGCCATCAACATGCTGCAGAGCCAGAACCGCTTCGCGCTGCCTACCTACCACTCCGCGTAATGCCCAGGCTTCAGGCCCAACCTTGTGGGAGCAGGCAAAGCCACGGAAAGGGACACCGCACACTCTGAGCCAGTGCGCTGGGTCTCGTTCCCCGGCTTTACCCGGTCCCACAAGCGCCAGCGGGCGCTTGTTTTGCCCTAGGTATCCAGACCCGGAAAACAGCGCGCGAGTTCCGTTCCGGTGTACTGGGCTGCCTGGTCCTGAGGCTGCTCGAACAAGCGAATCACGACCAGCCGCGGCGCCTCGCCCATGTCGAACCAGCGCGCCATGCCCGCTGGCACGGCAATGAGATCGTGCTTTTCGCACTGCACGGCATACACATAACCCTCGATGTGCAAGCTCAACAATCCCCGTCCCGCTACGAAATACCGAACCTCACGGCCAGCATGGCTGTGCTCGTCGAGAAATTTCTCACGCCATTGCTGACGTTGCGGGTGGTCGCGGTCCAGGCTGATGACGTCCGCGTGGGGCGTGCCCCATTCGCTCATCAAGGGGTCGAGCACCGCGGCCAATGCCTGCAACACCTCGTCCTGGCCAGCGCCAGCCTGCACGCTTGCCTGCAGAGGCCGGCGCTCGAACCGCACCCCGTGTTCGGCCAGTGTCGCGGCAATGTCTTCGAAATGGGTGAGAACCTTGTTGGGAAGGTCGGGTGTGGACACCGAGTAGACGGACAGAATGCTCATGGCGGCGTTTCCTCTGCAAGCCGGGTGACGATGATGGCAGCCGCAGCCAGCGCGGCGAGGCTGGCCAGGGCGAAGGTCCAGGTGGGCCCCAGGGTGTTCCAGCTGTAGCCGGAATACAACGCACCCAAGGCGCCGCCCGTGCCAGCCAGGGCCGCGTACAACGCCTGGCCCTGGCCTTGCTGACGGGGGCCGAACGTGCGCTGCACGAAGTGGATGCATGAAGCATGGAAACTGGCGAAGGTGGCCGCGTGCAGCACCTGGGCGAAAATCAGCCACCCCAGGTATTCGGCGGCACTGCCCAGCAGCCACCAGCGCAGCGCCGCCAACAGGAAACTGGCCGCCAACACGCGACGTACCGAATAGCGCCCCAGAAGGCGGCTCATGCCCAGGAACATCAGCACTTCGGCCACCACCCCTACCGCCCACAGCACGCCGATGACCGCACGGCTGTAGCCCAGGTGCTCCAGGTGCAGGCTGAGAAAGGTGTAGTAAGGACCATGGCTGACCTGCATCAAGGCCACGCAGGCATAGAAGGCCAATACCCCGGGCGCCAGCAACTGGCGCAGGAAGCCTTCACCGGTCAGCCGCCGGGCATCGACCCGAGGCTGTACGTTGGGGACCCAGAAACTGCTGACCACGATGCCGGCCATGATCGTTACCAGGGCATAGGGGTAGACGTCCAGGCTCCACCACTCGTACAACCGGCCCATGACCACCACCGTGAGAATGAACCCGACGGAGCCCCACAATCGCACCTGGCTGTAGCGTGCCGGCTGCCCGTGCAAATGGGCCAGGGTGATGGTTTCGAACTGGGGCAGCACCGCGTGCCAGAAAAACGCATGCAAGGCCATGACCATGGCCAGCCAGGCGTAGGTCTTGCTAATGAAAATCAGCGAGAAGCACCCCAGCGTGCAGACAGCGCCAAAACGCACGATGGCCAGGCGCTGGCCGGTGCGGTCACCCAGCCAGCCCCACAGGTTCGGGGCCACGCAACGCATGAGCATGGGGATGGCGACCAGCTCGCCAATTCGCGCGCTGCTGAACCCCAGGTGGTCGAAGTACATCGCCAGGAAGGGCGCGGTGGCGCCCAGCAGCGCGAAATAGAACAGGTAGAACCCCGAGAGCCGCCAGTACGGAACCCCGCCAGCCCCGGGGGCCGGGGCCATTACAGCTGGCCCAGTACCGGGGTGGTGACGCGCACGTCGGCGTTCTGGCCGCGATGGCGCAGCAGGTGGTCCATCAGCACGATGGCCATCATGGCTTCGGCGATCGGCGTGGCGCGGATCCCCACGCACGGGTCGTGACGGCCCTTGGTGATGACTTCTACCGGGTTGCCGTGGATGTCGATGGAACGCCCCGGGGTGGTGATGCTCGAGGTCGGCTTCAGCGCCAGGTGCGCCACGATCGGCTGGCCCGAGGAAATGCCGCCCAGGATGCCGCCGGCGTTGTTGCTGAGGAAGCCTTCCGGGGTCATTTCATCACGGTGCTCGGTGCCACGCTGGGACACGCACGCGAACCCGGCACCGATTTCAACGCCCTTCACCGCGTTGATGCTCATCAAGGCGTGGGCCAGTTCCGCGTCCAGGCGGTCGAAGATCGGCTCGCCCAGGCCCGGCTTGACGCCCTCGGCCACCACGGTGATCTTGGCGCCCACCGAGTCCTGGTCACGGCGCAGCTGGTCCATGTAGGCCTCCAGCTCCGGTACCTTGTCCGGGTCGGGGCTGAAGAACGCATTGTCCTCTACCGAGTCCCAGCTCTTGAACGGGATTTCGATCGGGCCCAACTGGCTCATGTAGCCACGAATGATGATGCCCTGGGTAGCCAGGTACTTCTTGGCGATGGCGCCAGCGGCCACGCGCATGGCGGTTTCGCGGGCGGAACTGCGGCCACCGCCGCGGTAATCGCGCTCACCGAACTTGTGGTGCAGCGTGTAATCGGCGTGGGCCGGGCGGAACAGATCCTTGATGGCCGAGTAGTCCTTGGACTTCTGGTCGGTGTTGCGGATCAGCAGGCCAATGGAGCAGCCGGTAGTACGGCCCTCGAACACGCCGGACAGGATCTCGACCTCGTCGGGTTCCTGGCGCTGGGTGGTATGGCGGCTGGTGCCAGGCTTGCGCCGGTCCAGGTCGCGCTGCAGGTCGTGCAGGGACAGCTCCAGGCCGGGCGGGCAGCCGTCGACGATGGCGACCAGCGCCGGGCCATGGCTCTCGCCAGCGGTGGTGACAGTGAACAGCTTGCCGTAGGTATTGCCGGACATGCAGGACGCTCCGCGAATTCAGCCAAATCAGATCGGACATGGAGTATACGCACGCTGGCCGCCTGATTCATCCCTGGATGTGCGAACCTTCGCCCATGGTATAAGTCCAAGCCCCATCCTCCCCATACTGGCTTGATGATGCTACGTTTTGCTGCCCTCCTGATTCTGCTTGCAAGTCCCCTGCTGCAGGCGGCCCCCGTGGTTTCCCAGCGCCCCATCGACCTGGACACCGGCACCGGCGTGCTGCATGGCTCGCTGCTATTGCCGGTGTCCGACAAACCGGTGCCGGTGGTACTGATCATTTCCGGCTCAGGCCCCACCGACCGCGACGGCAACAACCCGCAGGGTGGGCGCAACGACAGCCTGCGCAAGTTGGCCATGCTGCTGGCGCGGCATGGCATCGCCAGCGTGCGCTATGACAAGCGCGGGGTGGCCACCGGCCTGCCGCTGGCGCCGGATGAGCGCACCTTGAGCGTAGAAGGCTACGTGGCCGATGCCCAGGCCTGGGCACGCCAGCTCAAAGCCGACCCGCATTACGGCCCGTTGATCCTGCTGGGCCACAGCGAAGGCGCCTTGATCGCCACCCTGGCCGCCCCCGACGCTGGCGCCGCGGCAGTGATCTCCGTGGCGGGCAGCGGCCGGCCGCTGGACCAGGTCATCGCCGAGCAACTGAAGGGCCGCCTGCCGCCCGACCTGGAACAGCGCAGCACTCAGTTGCTGCAACGGCTCAAGGCCGGCCAGTACGACGGCGATGTGCCGGCCCCCTTGCAAGTGATCTTCCGCCCCAGCGTGCAGCCTTATCTGGTGTCGCTGCTGCGCCAGGACCCCGCCGCCGCGTTCGGCCGCCTGAAAGTTCCGGCACTGATCATCCAGGGCCGCAACGACATTCAGGTGGGCGTGGCCGACGCCCGTGCGCTCAAGGCGGCCAAGCCTGATGCACAGCTGGTAGTGGTGGACGGCATGAACCATGTGATGCGTATCGTCGACAACAACCTCAAGGCCCAGGTGGCCTCCTACAACAACCCCAACCTGCCCCTGGCCGACGCCTTGGGTAACGCCCTGACAGGTTTCATCGGCAAGATTCACTGACCACGGCAAAAACCGCGCAAGTATCGGCAAACCCTGCCGATACGCCGATGCAGGTATCCACTTTGATACCCGCAGCGCTGCGCGAAAGAGGATCGCCGTGATGACCGAGACGCAAACACCAGAGTCACCTGAAGTGGCCGTTGGACCTGACCAGGCTCCCGCGCCAGTGGAATTGCCGTGGGCGGACGTGGTGCCCGAGCACTTCAAGATGCTGCGCCTTGTGCCTTTGACGGTGGACCGTGTGACCGGCGCACGGCCCTTGCGCTTCGTGCAGTTCGGCCGCGCCGAGCGCCACGGCAAGGATTACAGCCTGCTGCGCATGGACATCCAGCTGCCGGCCCAGAAGGTGCGCAAAGACCAGAACCGCCTGGAAGTGTGGGCAAACCACCAGACCCGCACCCTGAGCGTCGGCCCCGAAACGGGTCTGCAGATGGAACCGCTGAACCGCGGCCTGGGCCGCTTCCTGATGGCGCAGGGGGTTATCTGGGCCCAGCGCAAGTGGGCCAATTACCGGTTCGAGGGTGCCGCGCTGGCCAGCAAGGACGGCCTCAACGAAGACACCCGCCTGCGCCGCGACCACGTGCTCAAGAGCCAGGGTTTGACGGTCACCTACACCGACGCCCAGCACCTCAAGGGCAGCTATGGGGATGTGCAGGTGGGCGAATTGATCGCCACCTGGAACGGCGAGAAGGTGCAGATGGTGGACATTCTCGACGCCGCCAACATGCTACAGCTGGCAGAGCAGAACCTGCAGGAACAGGAAGTGAAACTGCGCCAGCAGGAAGAACGGGTCAGCAAGCTCAAGCGCGAAGACAGCGGATTGCGCTTTACCATCAGTTGCCTGGTGGCGTTCGCCGTGTTCCAGGCCGGCTTGCTGATCTGGATTGCGACCCACCGCTAGCCCTCCCCTGCAGAAGGCGCGGAACCCACCGCCCACCCTGTGGGACCGTGCGCAGCTCGGGAAAAGCGCCCTGCGGGGTGTCAGGCGTTGCGCGGTGAACCCTTCCCGAGCTTCGCCCGGTCCCACAAGGCAACACCCCGAACCCACCGCCTACCCTGTGGGACCGGGCGCAGCTCGGGAAAAGCGCCCCGCGGGGTGTCAGGCGTTGCGCGGTGAACCCTTCCCGAGCTTCGCCCGGTCCCACAAGGCAATACCCCGAACCCACCGGCAACCCTGTTGGACCGGGCGCAGCTCGGGAAAAGCGCCCCGCGGGGTGTCAGGCGTTGCGCGGTGAACCCTTCCCGAGCTTCGCCCGGTCCCACAAGGCAACACCCCGAACCCACCGGCAACCCTGTGGGACCGTGCGCAGCTCGGGAAAAGCGCCCCGCGGGGTGTCAGGCGTTGCGCGGTGAACCCTTCCCGAGCTTCGCCCGGTCCCACAAGGCAACACCCCGAACCCACCGGCAACCCTGTGGGACCGGGCGTAGCTCGGGAAAAGCGCACCGCAGGGTGTCAGGTGTTGCGCGGTGAACCCTTCCCGAGCTTCGCCCAGTCCCACAAGGCAATACCCCGAACCCACCGGCAACCCTGTGGGACCGTGCGCAGCTCGGGAAAAGCGCCCCGCGGGGTGTCAGGCGTTGCGCGGTGAACCCTTCCCGAGCTTCGCCCGGTCCCACAAGGCAACACCCCGAACCCACCGCCAACCCCGTTGGACTGGGCGCAGCTCGGGAAAAGCGCCCCGCGGGGTGTCAGGCGTTGCGCGGTGAACCCTTCCCGAGCTTCGCCCGGTTCCACAAGGCAATACCCCGAACCCACCGGCAACCCTGTGGGGCCAGGTGCCGCGTGGAGGGTCAGATACGCGAAGCGAACAGCGCCTGGTGTTCGCGGCACTGGGCGGCGCTGAGCATGAACACGCCGTGCCCGCCGCGCTGGAATTCCAGCCAGTGGAAATCCACTTCCGGGTATAGCGCTTCGACGTGCACCTGGCTGTTGCCCACCTCAACGATCAGCAGGCCTTTCTCGGTCAGGTGGTCAGCCGCTTCGGCCAGCATGCGCCGCACCAGGTTCAGGCCATCGTCGCCACAGGCCAGGCCCAGCTCCGGCTCGTGCTGGTACTCGTCGGGCATGTCGGCGAAGTCTTCAGCGTCCACGTACGGCGGGTTCGACACGATCAGGTCAAAGCGCTGCCCCGGCAGGCCATCGAAGCCATCGCCCTGCACGGTATACACACGCTCTTCCAGGCCATGGCGCTCGATGTTCTGGTTGGCCACTTCCAAGGCTTCGAACGACAGGTCGGCCAAGGCCACTTCGGCGTCCTGGAACACGTCGGCGCACGCGATGCCGATGCAGCCCGAGCCGGTGCACAGGTCCAGGATGCGCGCCGGCGGATTGGCCAGCCACGGCGAGAAGCCGTCTTCGATCAGCTCGCCAATGGGCGAGCGCGGAATCAGCACGCGCTCGTCGACGATGAACGACATGCCGCAGAACCAGGCTTCGTTGAGCAGGTAAGGCACCGGCACGCGGTCTTCGATGCGGCGTTTGAGCAGCGCCTGGATATGCGCGATCTCGTCTTCTTCCAACCGGCAGTCCAGGTAGCTGTCGGCGATCTGGAACGGCAGGTGCACCGCGCCCAGCACCAGCAGGCGGGCCTCGTCCCAGGCATTGTCGGTGCCGTGGCCGAAATACAGCTCTTCCCCATGGAAACGGCTGACAGCCCAACGAATGTGGTCGCGCAGGGTGCGCAGGCGGGAAGTGATCACGGCAGACTCCTTTGGATACAGCCGCGCATTCTAACAGCGAAGGCCGGGGAATGGGCGCCCTGCTGGCTTTTCGCCCGGCCACGCCACCCGGCAATCGCCCGGATTCTGCACAGTGGTTGTGCGAAGCGATTCACAGAACGGCTCCAGCAGTGGAGAATGTGGCAAAAGCCCTATCCAAAGGAGCCCCCGATGTCCGATACAAAGACGATGTTCCAACTGACTGGCCGCGGCCATCCCCCTGCCGATCTCAGCCGTGCCAGCCTGGTGATCATCGACGCCCAGCGTGAATACCTCAAGGGCCCCTTGGCCCTGGTGGGTATCGACGAAGCGGTGGCCAATATCGCCCGCCTGCTCAAGGCCGCGCGCGCCGCCCACCGCCCCATCGTGCACGTACGCCACCTGGGCACCGTGGGCGGCCTGTTCGACCCCCAGGGCGACCGCGGCAAGTTCATCCCGGGCCTGGAGCCGCTGGGTGACGAGCCGATCATTGAAAAGAACATGCCCAACGCGTTCAACAACACCGCCCTGCACCAGACCCTGCAGGAAAAAGGCCCCATCGACCTGATCGTCTGCGGGTTCATGACCCATTCGAGCATCAGCACCACCGTGCGCGCGGCCAAGGACTACGGCTACCGCAGCACCTTGGTGGAAGATGCCTGCGCTACCCGCGACCTGCCCTTCAAGGATGGCGTGGTGCCTGCCGCCACCGTCAAGCAAGTGGGCATGGCCACCATGAATGACAACTTCGCCTGCGTGGCGCAGACCGACGACCTGGTCTGACCCGTCATGATCCGGCGGCCGTGCCTGCGGCCGCCCATCCGATAAAAGCACTCATTTCCTCAAATTGCGCCGCAGGTCGGAACCCCGACGCCGCTGGCGAGTCGAAGGCCGGATATTCACTGAGGAAATCGGAATGAAGTTATCCGATGGTTTTGACGCTCGCCGCCTGCGCCCGCGCGGCCCCCGCAACTGGGGCACCCGCCTGGGGCAGGCCTTCGCGGCCGTGCTCGCCACCCTGGGCGTGCTGCTGGCCCTGGCCGGCGCCGCCAGCCTGTTCGGCCACCCCCCGGCCCTGGGCGACCTGAATGCCAGCAAGACCGGCGCCAGCCTGCTGGTGGTCTTCGGCCTGTTGCTGCTGTACCTGGGTGTGGGCCTGTGGCGCCGCTGCCGTCGTCGTCGCCAGCGCAGTCGCGAACTGAACCTGGCGCCGCACCTGATGAAAAAGCACGATTGACTCGCGTAAACTAGGCCTCCGTAGTGGAGGCTGACATGCAAGACGACGATTTTTCCCTGTTCAGTAGCGAGATGCGCGGCGTCAAGCCGATCAAGCATGACCGCGCCGACACAGGCAAACCCAAGCCCGACCGCCAGCAGCTGGCCGCCGCCCGCCAAGCGGCGACCGTGCGCCAGGACGCCACCACCGTCGACGGCCTGTCCGACCAGTTCGTGATTGACGTGGGCCCCGAAGACGACCTGCACTGGGCCCGCGACGGCGTCCAGGAAAGCCAGATGCGCAAGCTCAAGAGCGGCCAGATCCCGTTCGAAGGCAGCCTGGACCTGCACGGCATGACCGTGGAAAAAGCCCGCGAGACCCTCTGGGCCTTCCTGGCAGAGGCCACCAAGTTCGAAATCCGCTGCGTGCGCGTGACCCACGGCAAGGCCGTGCGCCTGGATGGCAAGCGCCCGATGATCAAAAGCCACGTCAACACCTGGCTGCGACAACATGCCCAGGTGCTGGGCTTTACCTCGTGCCAGGCCCGCCACGGTGGCGCGGGCGCCGTGTACGTGATGCTCAAGCGCACCATGCTCGAAGGGCGCGACGAGTAAAGCTTGCGCTTGCAGCCACGCGGCCGTCGCCGTAACCTTCGCGTTTGCAAAAATTCCCACAGGTAGATCCATGTCCCTGGAACAGCACTACACCGCGATTCTCGGCAAACTCGGCGAGGACGTATCCCGCGAAGGCCTGCTCGACACGCCAAAGCGTGCCGCCAAAGCCATGCAGTACCTTTGCCGCGGTTATGAACAAACCCTGGAAGAAGTGACCAACGGCGCCCTCTTCAGCTCCGACAACAGCGAGATGGTGCTGGTCAAGGACATCGAGTTGTACTCGCTGTGCGAGCACCACCTGCTGCCGTTCATCGGCAAGGCTCACGTGGCCTACATTCCCAGCGGCAAGGTGCTGGGCCTGTCCAAGGTAGCGCGCATCGTCGACATGTACGCCCGTCGCCTGCAGATCCAGGAAAACCTCAGCCGCCAGATCGCCGAGGCGGTCCAGCAGGTGACCGGTGCCCTGGGCGTCGCGGTGGTCATCGAGGCCAAGCACATGTGCATGATGATGCGCGGCGTGGAGAAGCAGAACTCGTCGATGATCACGTCGGTGATGCTCGGCGAGTTCCGCGACAACGCCGCGACCCGCAGCGAATTCCTCAGCCTGATCAAGTGATCGGAAGGACACCGGCATGTTGATGAAAGCCTTGCGCGTGGGCCTCGGCCAGTTGATCGTGGTCGGCGACCTGCTGACCCGTGGCGGCAAGCTCAAGCGCAGCCCCGAGGCACAAGCGGGCGTGGAGCAGCAGGCCCGCGGTCTGAGCCTCTACCAGTTCCACGCCTGCCCGTTCTGCGTGAAAACCCGCCGTACCCTGCACAAGCTCAATGTGCCCGTGGTGCTGCGCGACGCCAAGAATGACGAACAGCACCGCCAGGCGCTGCTCAACGAAGGCGGCCGCGTCAAAGTGCCGTGCCTGCGCATCGAAGAGAATGGCATGACCACCTGGATGTACGAATCCAAGGTGATCATCGCGTACCTCAACAAGCGCTTCGCGGCCTAGATCGCTTCCTGCCTTTCGACGCTTCGCCCGGCCACGCACGTGCGTGACCGGGCGCAGCTCGCGAAGACGATCTACATCGCCACATGCCCAGGCTGCGCCTGAACCCGCTTGAGCCAGGCCTCGATGCCCGGGTACGCCGACAGGTCGAACCCGCCCTCATGGGCCACATGGGTGTAGGCATACAGCGCGATATCAGCGATGGAATACTGGTCCCCCACCAGGAACGGCGTCAGTTGCAACTGCCGCTCCATCACCCGTAGCGCCTTCTTGCCCCGCACCTGGCAATCTTCGTATTCCTTGAGGCGCTCCTGGGGCATGTTCAGGTACAGCTGAATGAACCGCGCCACGGCGATGTAGGGTTCGTGGCTGTATTGCTCGAAGAACTGCCACTGCAGCACCTGGGTGCGCAACCGCGGCTCGCTGGGCAAGTACGGCGTGCCGTCGGCAAGGAAGTTGAGGATGGCGTTGGACTCCCACAGGCAGGTGCCGTCTTCCAGCTCAAGCACCGGGATCTTGCCATTGGGGTTCTTGGCCAGGAACTCCGGGGTCTGGGTGTCGCCACCCAGGATGTCGATGTCCACCCATTCATAGGGCAACCCCAGCAGGTGCAGCATCAGCTTGACCTTGTAGCAGTTACCCGAGCGGTGATCGCCATAAACCTTGTACATAAACCCTCCTTAAGCGGCCGCCTGGGCAGCCTGAGCCTGACGGATAACCTGTGCCAACCGCGACAGCCCTTCATGCAGGCGGTGCGGGGCGACGTGACTGAAATTCAACCGCAGGCAACCCGGATTGGCGGCCGGGTCGGCGAAAAACGGCTCCCCGGGCATGAACGCGACATCCTGGGCCATGGCCGCAGCCAGCAAGGTGCGGGTGTCGATCGGCTGTTTCAAGGTCAGCCAGAAGAATAGGCCGCCCTGGGGCACGTGCCAATCGGCCAGGTCAGTGAAGTGTTGCAGCAGCGCCTGCTGCATGGCATCGCGGCGTTCACGATAGAAATCGCGCAATCGCGCCAGGTGCTCACGATACTGCTGCGTACCCAGCCACTGCATGGCCTGCCATTGCCCCAGGCGGTTGGTGTGCAAGTCAGCCGCCTGCTTGAGCCGCAGCAGATGCGGGAACAGGTCAGGGCTGGCGATCAGGTAGCCAACCCGCAGGCCCGGCAGCAGCGTCTTGGACACGGTGCCGGTATAGATCCAGCTGGCCTGGCGCAATCGCCCGGCAATAGGCGCCGCCATGACGCCGTCATAGGTCAGCTCGCGATACGGTTCGTCTTCGATCAGGGTTACGCCGAACTCATCCAGCAACGCCGCCACCTGGCCACGCACCGCTTCGCTGTAGCGCACGCCTGACGGGTTCTGGAACGTGGGAATCAGGTACGCAAACGCCGGAGCGTGTTGCTCGAACTGGCGCCGCAGGGCAGCCAGATCCGGCCCGTCGCGCGTTACAGGCACGCTGAGGCACTGGGCGCCGAACAGCTGGAAGGTCTGCAATGCGGCGAGGTAGGTAGGGCCTTCCAGCACCACCTCGGTGCCTGTGTCGATGTACAGCTTGGCGGCCAGATCCAGCGCCTGCTGGGACCCGCTGAGCACCAGCACCTGGCTTGCCTGGCAGGCGATGCCCTGGGCTCGGGCCTCGGCCGCCAGTAACTCGCGCAGCGCGGGCTCACCCTCGCTGGGGCCGTATTGCCCCATGCAAGCGGGCATGCCGGCCCACTCGATGGCAGGCAGCATCGCTTCGGCCGGCAAGCCGCCAGCGAACGACATGACTTCCGGGCGCTGGGCCGCGGCAAGGATCTCGCGGATCAACGAACTCTTGAGGCGTGTGACACGTTCTGAGAAAGCCATGGGACCACCGCTGGCAAAGACGTCATTGAATAGGTCAAACTGCTTGACTGAACTTACGACGCCAGCCCTGGATACGTCAATATGCTTGACCTTAAAAACACCGCGACCCAACAGGTGGCCATGGAAGCGTTCTTCTACGGCTACCAGGCCTTCACCGCCAAGGCCGACGAGATGCTCGCCCGGCGCGGGCTGAGCCGTGTGCACCAGCGCATTGTGTTTTTCATCGCGCGCTACCCGGCCATCGGTGTCAGTGAGCTGCTGGAAAAACTGGGGGTAACCAAGCAGGCGCTGAACATGCCGCTGCGCCAATTGATCGAGATGCAGTTGGTCACCAGCACCGCGCCAGCCAGTGACAAGCGCAAGCGCATGCTGGGCCTGACGGCCGAGGGCGCGCGGTTCGAAGAAGCGTTGCGCAAGGAGCAGGTGAGGCTGTTGCAACGGGTGTTCGCCGAGGCTGGGCCTGAGGCGGTGGAGGGATGGCTGGCGGTCAATACCGCGCTCGGGCTGGCGCTGTAAGCGCTGTGCGAGCATTAGTTGCACTGTATGGCCAAATGTTGCGGTGGCTGTACCGCACGCTTTTCCAGGCGCAGGTTTAGGCTTTGACCCCTGCCCTCACCCGCTCAAGGATTTGCACCCATGACCGACGCCTCCCCCGCGCACCTGCGCCCGCTGGCCGACACGTCTCCTTCCGCCGTGGTGGCCGGTTTCATCGCCATGATGACCGGCTACACCAGTTCACTGGTGCTGATGTTCCAGGCCGGCCAGGCTGCCGGGCTCACCACCGCGCAGATTTCCTCGTGGATATGGGCGCTGTCCATCGGCATGGCGGTGTGCAGCATCGGCCTGTCCCTGCGCTACCGCACGCCCATCACCGTGGCCTGGTCAACGCCGGGGGCGGCGCTGCTGATCACCAGCCTGGGCCATGTGAATTACAGCGAAGCCATCGGCGCCTATATCACCTGTGCGGTCCTGGTGGTGATCTGTGGCCTGACCGGCAGCTTCGAAAAGCTGGTCAAGCGCCTGCCCTCCTCCCTGGCCGCGGCACTGTTGGCGGGCATTCTGTTCAAGATCGGCAGCGAGATTTTCGTCGCCGCGCAGCACCGCACGGTGCTGGTGCTGGGCATGTTCTTCACTTACCTGCTGGTCAAGCGGGTATCGCCGCGCTATGCCGTGCTGTGCGCGCTGGTGCTCGGCACCCTGCTGTCGGGGCTGATGGGCCTGCTGGACTTCAGCCAGTTCCACCTGGAAGTGGCGACGCCCGTATGGACGACCCCGTCGTTCTCCCTGGCGGCGACCATCAGTATCGGCATCCCGCTGTTCGTGGTGGCCATGACCTCGCAGAACATGCCGGGCATCGCCGTGCTCCGTGCCGACGGCTACCAGGTACCGGCCTCGCCGCTGATCTCGGTAACGGGTTTCGCCTCGCTGCTGCTGGCGCCGTTCGGTTCCCACGGCATCAACCTGGCGGCCATCAGCGCGGCGATCTGCACTGGCCCTCACGCCCATGAAGACCCGACCAAGCGCTACACCGCGGCAGTGTGGTGCGGCATTTTCTATGGCATCGCCGGAGTGTTCGGCGCCACGCTGGCCGCGCTGTTCGCAGCCTTGCCGAAGGAACTGGTACTGTCGATCGCTGCATTGGCCTTGTTCGGCTCGATCATCAATGGCCTGAGCATTGCCATGAACGAACCGAAGGAACGCGAGGCGGCACTGATCACCTTCATGGTCACGGCGTCGGGCTTCACCCTGTTTTCGGTAGGGTCGGCATTTTGGGGGATTGTGGCGGGTGTGTTGACGCTGATGATTCTGAACTGGCGCAAGGCCTAAGTCTCGGGTTGCTCGTTTCCGGTCCCACAGGGTACACACCCACCCCTGCAGGACCGGAAAAGGCTGGCACGGTTCAGAGCCTGAAATGCCCCACCATCCCACGCAACTCGGTACCCAACTGCGCCAACTCGATACTCGACGCCGCATTCCCGCGCATGGCCAACGCCGACTGGTCGGCACTGGCGCGAATGCTGGTGACGCTGCGGTTGATCTCCTCGGCCACCGAGCTCTGCTGCTCGGCCGCTGCGGCGATCTGCTGGTTCATCTGCTGAATCTGCGACACCGCGCTGGCGATGCTGCCCAGCGCGCTCTCGGTCTGCAGCGCGTCGGTGACCGCCAGCCTGACCAATTCACCACTGTTCTGGATCTGCGCGACCGACGCCTCGGCGCTGGCACGCAGGGTACTGACCAGCCCCTCTATCTCGGCGGTGGACTGCTGGGTACGCTTGGCCAACGCCCGCACTTCGTCGGCGACCACGGCGAAACCCCGGCCCTGCTCGCCAGCCCGCGCCGCCTCGATGGCAGCATTGAGCGCCAGCAGGTTAGTCTGCTCGGCGACGCTCTTGATCACCGCGACCACGCTGCCGATGCTCTGGATTTCGTTGCTCAGGCTTTCGATGCTGCGGCTGGCTGAATCCGCGGCACCGGCCAGTTGCTCGATACGCTGCATGCTCTCGCGCACCACCTGCTGGCCGCTGTCCACCTTGGCATCGGCGGACTGGGCTGCCAGCGCTGCCTGTTCGGCATTGCGGGCCACATCGTGCACGGTGGCGGTCATCTGGTTCATGGCAGTCGCCACCTGCTCGGTTTCCTGCTGCTGGCTGCTGACCTCCAGGTTGGTCTGCTCGGTCACCGCCGACAGCGAGTGGGCCGAACTGGACAGTTGCTCGATGCCCGCCTGCAACCCGCTGACGATGCCGCTCAAACCATTGCCCATCTGCTGCATGGCGGCCAGTAACTGGCCGATCTCGTCACGGCGGTCCACCTCGATGCTGCCACTGAGATCGCCAGCGGCGATCTGCTGCGCCCGGCCGATCACCCGGCGCAAGGGCTGCACCACCAGGCGGGTGATGCCCCAAGCCGCCAGCATGCCCACCAGCAGCGCCAGCAACGAGGCGCCGATGATCAACACGGTGTTCTTTTTCAACTCGCCCTGCATGGCCATGTCTTGGGCGCTGGTGGCCTGGTCGACACGGCTCACCACTTCATCGGCGCGCGCCCGGAGCTGGGCGTAGACCGGTTTTTCCTGGTGCAACAGGTCGGTGTATTCACCCAACTTGTCACTGAAGCTGGCGATGTGGTCGCAGACCTCATTGAGTACGGTCTGGTAACCCGCATCCTGCACCTGCGCCTTGAGCGCTGTGGCCTGCTTCAGGGCCTCGGCGGCCTGCTCGATCTTGCCACCGCCCGTATCGTCCTCCACCCCCTTGCGGCTCTGGTCCAGGCGCACCCGCGCGGCGTCCATGGCCTGCAGCATCAACCGCGCCACCTGGGCCACGTCGTTGGCCTGGGTGATCAATTCACTGCCTTTTTCGCCTTTGGACTCCTTGAGCGCATAAGTGCCGTCGTCGGACAAACCCGCTTGCAGCACATCGAGGTTGTTAGCGACGGTGGTCACCGACCAACTCGCCATGTCCAAGGCCAAGTCCTTGGCCTGGCTGATGTCCACGAACTGGTCGAATGCCTTGCGGTAGGCCGCCAGCGCCGCCGGAACACCCTCGACGCCCGCGGCATCGGCGGCCAGCTGGTCAACCCCCTTGCGCAGGGCTTCGGCGGTCTTGGGGTCGGCATGCAGGGCGAATTCCTGCTCCAGCAGGCGCACGCGCAGCAAGCGGCTATTGAGTGCCGACATCTGCTTGAGGCCATCGAAGCGCTGGCTGATGCTGGCCAACGACCACACGCCGATACCGGCCACCAGCGCGGTCAGCAACAGCACCAAGGCAAAGCCCAGGCCCATCTTCTTCGCCATGCCCAGATTGGCAAAACGTCCACTGCCGGCCGCTGTCATTGCGCGTTCCCCCCGAGTCAATGGCCACAGAGTGGCAACGGCGAGGGGCGAGGCACAAGATCCTGGCGTCGGAATACTGGCAAAAAGCTATAACCGTGTCGCTGTCAGCAACGTCAGCGGCGTTTTCGGCACGGGTGACCTCAGATAGCGGTAGCGCCGCCATCCACCAACAAGGAATGGCCGGTGGTGAACGCCGCCCCGTCGCTGCACAGGTACAACACTGCGCTGGCCACCTCCTCCACCTTGCCGACCCGCCCTACCGGGTGCATGGCAGCGGCGAATTCGGCCTTGCGGGGGTCGGCCTCGTATGCGCGACGGTACATGTCGGTGTCGATCACCGCCGGGCACACCGCATTCACGCGAATGCGCTTCTTGGCGTATTCGATGGCCGCCGACTGGGTCAGGCCAATCACAGCGTGCTTGGACGCTGCGTAGATACTCATCTTCGGCGCCGCCCCCACCCCCGCCACCGAAGCGGTGTTGACGATGGCACCCCCGCCCTGGGCCAGCATCACCGGCAACTGGTACTTCATGCACAGCCACACGCCCTTGACGTTCACGCCCATGATGGCGTCGAACTGCGCCTCAGTGCCTTCGGCCAGGCGGCTGTTCTCGATCTCGATGCCCGCATTGTTGAAGGCATAGTCGACCCGGCCGTACAGCGTGACAGCCTGGTCCATCATCGCCCGCACCTCGGCTTCCACGGTGACGTCACACCGCAGAAAACGCGCTTCACCACCCGCCTCGCGGATGAGCGCCGCAGTGGCCTCACCACCCTGAGCGTCCAGGTCCACTACCACCACGTGCAGGCCCTCGGCGGCAAAGGCCTGCGCCGTGGCCCTGCCAATGCCTGCCGCCGCGCCTGTCACCAGTGCCACTTGCCCGGAAAATGCCATGCCCATGGGGCCACTCCTGCGAAAGATGGGGGGTCAGCCGAGTCTAGCCAAGCGCGCGCCGCACTGCGCATCACTATTGGCCAGCTGTATCGAAGCGTATTCGGCGCAACGGTTACACTTGCAGACCGGCCCTTGCGCCCTTATCAACAGGGCACCCCCTGCCTGCGAGAGTGACTGCCATGACCGAAGCGAACCGCCAATTCCTGCTTGCCCGCCGCCCTGTCGGCGCGGCCAGCCGTGAAGACTTCACCTTTCAGACCGTGCCCTTGGCCGACCTCAGCGACGGCCAGATCCGCGTGAAGAACGCGTACTTGTCCCTGGACCCGGCCATGCGTGGCTGGATGAACGAGGGCAAGTCCTACATCGCGCCCGTCGGCCTCGGCGATGTGATGCGGGCGCTGGGCGTTGGCCAGGTGACCGCCTCGAAGCACCCGGCCTTCAAGGTAGGTGACTACGTCAACGGCGCCTTGGGCGTGCAGGACTATTTCCAAGGCGAACCCAAGGGTTTCTACCCCATCGACCCGACACTGGCGCCGCTGCCGCTGTACCTGTCGGCCTTGGGCATGACCGGGATGACGGCCTATTTCGCCCTGCTGGAAACCGGCGCGCCGAAGGCAGGCGACACGGTGGTCATCTCGGGCGCCGCCGGGGCGGTGGGCAGCGTCGCCGGGCAGATCGCCAAGATCAAGGGCTGCCGCGTGATCGGCATTGCCGGTGGCCAGGAGAAATGCCAATCGTTGATCGACGAACTGGGCTTTGACGGAGTCATCGACTACAAGCGTGAAGACGTGGCCGCCGGCCTCAAGCGTGAATGCCCCAAGGGCGTGGACGTGTATTTCGACAACGTCGGCGGCGACATTCTCGACGCCGTGCTCAGCCGCCTGGCGCCCCACGCGCGGGTGGTGATCTGTGGCGCCATCAGCCAGTACAACAGCAAGACCGGGGTCAAGGGCCCAGCCAACTACCTGTCACTGCTGGTGAACCGGGCGCGCATGGAAGGGTTCGTGGTCATGGACCACGCCGCCAAGTTCGCCGCGGCCGGGCAGGAAATCGCCGGCTGGCTGGCCAAGGGGCAGCTCAAGAGCAAGGAGCATGTGGTGGAGGGGCTGGAGACCTTCCCCGAGACGCTGCAGAAGCTGTTCAGCGGGGAAAATTTCGGCAAATTGGTGCTGAAGGTCTAAGACGGGCGCTGGCCTTTTTTCCTTCGCCCAGTGCTGCTAGGGGTACCTGCAGCACCGGGCGACGTTCGGAAACGCAGCGAGGCCGACGGATCAGGCGTTGAGCTGGGCCACTACATCGGCCAGCGCCTGCGCCGGGTCTTTGGCCTGGCTGATGGGACGCCCGATCACCAGGTAGTCAGAACCGGCATCCAGGGCCTGGCGCGGGGTCAGGATGCGGCGCTGGTCGTCCTGGGCGCTGCCGGCCGGGCGAATGCCCGGGGTCACCAGTTGCAGCGACGGGTGCGCAGCCTTCAGGGCCTGGGCCTCCAGGGCCGAGCACACCAGGCCATCCATGCCAGCCTTGTCGGCCAGGGCCGCCAGGCGCAGCACCTGCTCCTGGGGCTCGATGTCCAGGCCGATGCCCGCCAGGTCTTCACGCTCCATGCTGGTCAGCACGGTCACGCCGATCAGCAGCGGCTTGGCGCCGGTACGCTGGTCCAGCACCTCGCGGCACGCCGCCATCATGCGCAGGCCGCCCGAGCAATGCACGTTGACCATCCATACGCCCATTTCGGCCGCCGCCTTCACCGCCATGGCGGTGGTGTTGGGGATATCGTGGAATTTCAGGTCCAGGAACACCTCGAAGCCCTTGTCATTCAGGGTTTCGACGATGCCCGAGGCGCTGCTGGTGAACAATTCCTTGCCGACCTTCACGCGGCACAGCTTGGGGTCCAGCTGGTCGGCCAGTTTCAGGGCGGCGTCACGGGTGGGGAAATCCAGGGCGACGATGATGGGAGTCTGGCAAGCGGACATGGGCGGGCTCTCAAGGGGGCAAGTCGAAATCGGCGCGCATTGTAGCGGATTTTAGGGGCGCTGGCGCCCCACAAACAGGCACGGCCTGCCCTTAGCCTAGCCCACCCATCTCTACCTGCGACACCAAACCCGCCATTGCGACCCCTTTTGCCCGGCTGGCACGGCCACTGCACGCAAAACAGCACGAACGTTCCAATCCACACGAGGGAGCCGTCATGACTACGCAACTCAAGCCCACCTTGGGCACGCTGCACCTGTGGGGCATCGCGGTAGGGCTGGTGATTTCCGGCGAGTATTTTGGCTGGAGTTACGGCTGGGGCGTGGCCGGCACCCTGGGGTTCCTGGTGACCTCGTTGATGGTGGCCACCCTTTACACCTGTTTTATCTTCAGTTTCACCGAGCTGACCACGGCCATTCCCCACGCGGGCGGGCCCTTTGCCTACAGCCGCCGCGCCTTCGGCGAAAAAGGCGGGCTGATCGCGGGCCTGGCCACCCTGATCGAGTTCGTCTTCGCCCCACCGGCCATCGCGCTCGCCATTGGCGCCTACCTCAACGTCCAGTGGCCCGCCCTGGACCCGCGCCACGCGGCGCTGGGCGCGTACATCGTGTTCATGCTGCTGAACATCCTCGGCGTGCAACTGGCCGCTACCTTTGAACTGGTGGTGTGCATCCTCGCCGTGATCGAGCTGCTGGTGTTCATGGGCGTAGTGGCGCCGGGCTTCAGCGTCAGCAACTTCGTGGCCAACGGCTGGGCCGGCGACAACACCTTCAGCCTTGGCGCGGTGGGCGGCATGTTCGCCGCCATCCCGTTCGCCATCTGGTTCTTCCTGGCCATCGAAGGCGCGGCCATGGCGGCCGAGGAAGCCAAGGACCCGAAACGTACCATTCCCAAAGCCTACATCAGCGGCATCCTCACCCTGGTGCTGCTGGCCGTGGGCGTGATGTTCTTCGCCGGCGGCGTGGGCGACTGGCGGGCCCTGGCGAACATCAATGACCCGCTGCCCCAGGCGATGAAAATCGTGGTGGGCGAAGGCTCGGGCTGGCTGCACATGCTGGTGTGGATCGGCCTGTTCGGCCTGGTGGCCAGCTTCCACGGCATCATCCTTGGCTATTCTCGCCAGTGCTTCGCCCTCGCCCGCGCCGGCTACCTGCCGCGCGGCCTGGCCAAGCTGTCGCGGTTCCAGACCCCGCACCGCGCCATCATTGCGGGCGGCGTGGTCGGCATCGCGGCCATCTACAGCGACGGCCTGATCAACCTGGGCGGCATGAGCCTGACCGCGGCGATGATCACCATGGCCGTGTTCGGCGCCATCGTCATGTACATCATGAGCATGCTCAGCCTGTTCAAACTGCGCCGCAGCGAACCGAACCTGGAGCGCAGCTTCCGCGCCCCTGGCTACCCCATCGTACCGGGCATCGCCCTGGTGCTGGCGGTGGTGTGCCTGGTCGCCATGGCTTGGTTCAACGCCCTGATCGGCCTGATCTTCCTGGCGTTCATGGTGGTGGGTTTCCTGTATTTCCTGTTGACCGGGGCGGCCCGCGCCCGCGCGCCCGCCGATGCCATGCTCACTGGCGTGTAGCGAACGCCTTATAATGGAACCACTGCCGAGCGCTTGGGCTCCAACGGAGTACAAGCCCCGTCTTTCGCCGCCAGCCTGGCGGCGAGCTCGGCGCTCAAGGAGAAGTGGCCATGCCGTGGTATGCCTGGTTGATTCTGGTGGTCGCGATCGGCTCGATCGTCGGCGGCCTGATGATGTTGCGTGACAGCGCCAACAAGGTGGAGCTGACCGATGAACAGCGGCGCAAAGTGGCGCAGCGCAATGCCGAGGCCGATGCTCGGGATGCACAGAACCGCTGATGACCGGCGCCCAGGCCGATCGCCGCCGGGTCGCATCAGGGTGAAGCTTACCCAGTAGGCGGTCGACCTTTCTGTTAACATGATACCCACCATCCCATAAGCCATTCGGAGGGTATCGCCCGTGCGTTACTCTGCAGACCATAAAGCTCAGACCCACGACCGTATCGTCAAGGAAGCCGCAGCGCGATTTCGCCGTGATGGCATCGCCGCCACTGGCCTGCAGCCCCTGATGAAAGCGTTGGGCCTTACCCACGGCGGCTTTTATGCGCACTTCAAATCCAAGGATGAGCTGGTGGAAACCGCACTGCAGGCGGCCACCGACGAGCTGACCGAGGTGTGCGAAAAGGCCTTTGCCAAGCACAACCCCCTGCACAGCTTCATCGACACCTACCTGAGCCCCGCCCACCGCGACGCACCCGAGCGTGGCTGCCCGCTGCCGACCATGGCAGCGGAACTGGGACAACGGGGCCAGGCCAGTAGCGTCACCGACCGCGGGGTACAAGACCGCCTGGCGCGAATCGCGGCCACGCTGAACGCCGACGACGCCGATGAACGAAGCGTGGTCATGCTGTCGACACTGGTGGGGGCATTGATGCTGTCGCGCAGCGTCGAAGATCCACAGCTGTCGCTGCGCATCCTCGACACCGCCCGCGAGGCGCTCAAGCGGCAGGCCGACGAAGCCTGCTGAGCCCCGTCACGTCCAGCGCTTGAACAGCGCGCTGGCGTTCACCCCGCCGAAGCCGAAGCCATTGGACAGGGCATACTCGATCAGCACCTTGCGCGGCTGGCCGCTGACCAGGTCCAGGCCTTCGGCCAGTTCATCCGGGTGTTCCAGATTCAATGTCGCTGGCGCGACCTGATCACGCAGCGCCAACACGGTGAAAATCGCCTCGATGCCGCCTGCGGCGCCCAGCAAGTGCCCGGTCGCCGATTTGGTCGAGGTGATGGCCGGCCCGTTGCCCGTGCCAAACACTGAACGAATCGCCGCCAATTCGCCCTTGTCACCCACCGGCGTCGAGGTGGCGTGGGCATTGAGGTGCTGCACCTGTGCAGGCACGACACCGCCCTGGGCCAACGCCTGGGCCATGGCGCGCCGCGCCCCGCTGCCGTCCTCCGGCCCCGCCGTCAGGTGATAGGCGTCGGCACTGGTGCCGTACCCCACCAGTTCCGCCAGAGGCGTGGCGCCCCGGGCCAGGGCGTGGTCCAGCGCCTCGATCACCAGCATCCCGGCGCCTTCACCCATCACGAAACCATCACGGTCACGATCGAATGGCCGCGAGGCTTTATGCGGGGTGTCGTTGAAGGCGGTGGACAGCGCTCGGGCAGCCGCAAATCCACCCAGGCTGACGCGGTCGATTGCTGCTTCGGCCCCGCCGCATACCGCGATGTCCGCTTCGCCGGCGCGAATCAGCCGTGCGGCATCGCCAATGGCTTGCACCCCAGCGGCGCAAGCCGTGACCGGCGCGCCCAGCGGGCCCTTGAAGCCATGCTGGATCGAGACATGGCCAGCCGCCAGGTTCACCAGGAAAGCGGGAATGGTGAACGGCGACAATTTGCGCGGCCCACGGGCGTCGGTGGTGCGTACGGCATCGACGATGGTACCGAACCCGCCGATACCCGAACCAATGACCGTGGCCGTACGCTCGCGCTCGCCTTGCTCGGTTGGCGCCCACCTTGCCTGGGCCAGAGCCTCCCGGGCAGCCGCCAGCGCGAACAGGATGAACCGGTCCATTTTCTTCTGCTCCTTGGCCGGCGCGGCGGTATCAGGGTCGAAGCCGGCCTGCGGGTCTTGAGCCAGGGTCGGTACCCTGCCACCAACCCGCGCAGGCAGGTCGGCGACAACCTCCTCGGGCAACAGGTCCAACCCGGACTGGCCTTGAAGCAGGCGGCGCCATACGGTTTCTACGCCACAGCCCAGTGGAGAGACCAGGCCCATGCCGGTGATGACGATTCTGCGGTTGTGCATCTTGATTTCCTTGCCTGACACCTGTGACGGTCAACGAAGAGACGGGGGTACGCCCCCCCGCCCCTTTAGATTACGACCACAATACTATCCGCTTGATATGACGATCAACATTTAATTATCCGGCAAGGGCTACAAGGGGCATTCGGCTGATGGAAATTCTGAGGAACGTGTTCGCTCGGTGGATGTATGATCACCGATACATTGCCCAGCCAACACAAGGACGATTCACATGAAGGCATTCATTCTGCTGCTGGCAGCCACCCTTACCGGGTGTGGCACGGTGACCACCGTCATGCGCGACGACCAGGTCACGATCAAGAACCTTAACGATGCGAAGACGTATTGCGGCGCGGTGCCCAGGGTTTATAGCGGCGTGATGTACGACTTCTGCTCGCTACACGCCCCCCTGCCCGCCGGGGATACCACCCAGGCGTCCACTTCGAGGACCCTGGGCTATCTGGTCGAAATGGGCGCCTCTGCCACCCTCGATACGCTGGCCCTGCCGTACACGCTGGTACGGCAGCACCAGGATGGCAGCATCGTTCTCAACTGATGGCTGCACAGGCGGCTCTGTACGAAATGCATCCCAGCTCGGCCATGCTGCGTTGAAAACAGGCCTTCGCGGGAATACCTTTCATACAGGCCCTAGCGGGTTACTCCAGCGCGAGTTTTTCGCGGTTCTTGTCCAGGAGTGACTTGCCGATCCCCTTGACCTCCAGCAGTTCGTCGACCGAGCTGAAGGGGCCATTGGCGTCACGGTGAGCAACGATCGCCTGGGCTTTTGCCAAACCGATCCCGGCGAGTTCGCGTTGCAGGGTTTCGGCATCTGCCTTGTTGAGGCTGACCTTGTCGCCCTGCACCACCATCGCAGACGTGCTGGGCTGAGGGGCGGCAGGCGGGGCCGCGTTGGCGGCGATGGAGACGCTGGCGAGGATGACGAACAGCAGGGACGCGAGAGAAGGTATACGCATTGGGAAGCTCCATGACATCAATGGGTTCAAGGGCGGCTTTCCTGAGCCGCCTCTTTAACCTAGCTCACCCTGTGAAGCAGGCAAATGTGCATTGGTAATGGGATATGTCTCCGGGGAGAAGGGGGCGTAGCCGGATATTCCAGGACCAACCCGCCTACGCGCTCCGCGCCTTGACGTTCAGGGTTGGGTGAACCGAAGCGTGGGAATCATGGGCCTGAGTCATTGCCAGGAAGACAGAGGACAGGTGCTCCCTGTCCACACGTAAATAACGCGCACCATCAACTAATCCCTGCATGGCTGCGGCCACGACGAAATCGAAAGGTAATCCCATTTCGACGGCAGCTCCGGCGACGGCGTCCAACGCCTGTTGCAATATCAGCTCACGATCAGTCGACACTGGCAGCCTCTCCCTCTATCAGAGAGGCAGGCTATAACAATGCGCAACTGTTGTGCTAGCAGTACTGCCGTGAGTCAAGCGTCGCGTCGCTATTAGGATTCCATGCGCGACAGACGCTCACGCTCCGCCCTTACCTGATCAGGCCGGGCGGCCTGGGCAAAATGCGCCAGTGCCATCTCATTTATCACCGAGTTCAGGGCAGATTCCTTGATCCAACGGTAGGAGGCGTTGGCAAGAAGCCCATTCATGGCATTCGAGACAAGGACATCCGTTTCGACTCCCATATCCTTGGCCGCTCCCAACATAGCGATCAGTGCTTGCTCGAGCACCGCTTCCCTTTCAAATGGCATGGCGAATAGCCTCCTTTCAGTGGGAAAAACTATACCCCACCGTATGAGCAAAATGATACAAAGGATGTCGATGTGAAAAATTTATCATCCTGGCATTGGCACGAATCGGCCCAGGGCAGCGCTACCGAAGGCGTGCGGGGAGTAGAGATCAGGTAGACCGCGGCGGTTGATCAGGCAGGTTCAGAGATCGCTGCGCTGCTGCTGGTATATCCAGTCCACGATGTCGCCATCCGGTGCGTAACCACTCACCGTTTCGCGCAGCAGTTGGCGCACAGTCGCGTAATCATCCGCGTCGAGGGCGGCAAGCAGCTGTGCGAAGCGCTCCTTCAGCAGATCCCAATGAAGGTGGTCCTCGCGAGCACTCATGATCATTGGGTGGCGGGTGGCCTCTACGTTGTCGCCTATCAGCAACTCTTCGTACAGCTTTTCTCCAGGCCGCAGGCCGGTAAACTCGATGGAGATATCGCCTTGAGGGTTACGTTCGGAGCGTACGCTGAGACCTGAGAGGTGGACCATTTTTTCCGCAAGCTCGGCAATGCGGACCGGCTCCCCCATGTCGAGCACGAACACGTCACCGCCCCGCCCCATGGATCCCGCCTGGATCACCAGTTGAGCGGCTTCTGGAATGGTCATGAAGTAGCGAGTGATTTTGGGGTGCGTGACCGTCAGGGGGCCACCTGTCCTGATTTGCTTGTAAAACAACGGAATGACGGAGCCTGACGACCCAAGCACATTGCCAAAGCGAACCATGGTGAAGCGGGTTTTGTTGACGCGCGCTACGTTGGCAGGATCACCGTACAATACCGGTGCCAGTTCCCTGCTGAGCGCCTGCAACGTCATTTCGGCGAGTCGCTTGGTGCTCCCCATGATGTTCGTCGGCCTGACAGCCTTATCAGTGGAAATAAGCACGAAGTTGGCAACCCCTACCTGCAAGGCTGCTTGCGCAGTGTTCAGCGTGCCGATGACATTGTTCAGCACACCCTCCGCGATGTTGTGCTCGACCATGGGAACATGTTTATAAGCAGCTGCATGATAAACGGTATCGATACCCCAGGTTGTCATCACATCCAGCAACTTGGCGGGATGACGGACCGAGCCCAGGATTGGAAGCAGCTTTACATTGAATGCCTCGCGGTTCTGACGCTGCTCCAATTCAGTGATGATGGTGTAAAGGTTGAATTCGCTGTGTTCGAACAGGACGAGCAAGCGGGGCTGGAGCGACAAGATTTGCCGACAAAGCTCCGAGCCGATGGACCCTCCCGCGCCGGTAACCATGACAGCCTTGCCCTTGACACAATGCTCGAGCAAATCGTCTTGGGCAGGCACCGCATCGCGTCCCAGCAGGTCGGCGATATCCACTTCCTGGATATCATCGACCTTGACCCGCCCGCTGGCGAGGTCAGTGAAGTTGGGAACACTGCGCACATGCAGGGGAAAGCCCTCGAGAAAGCCCAGAATCTCCCTGCGCCGAGCACGAGTGGTCGACGGCAGCGCCAGCAGCAACTCCTGAGCGCCGGTAACATCGATCATTTGCTGGATATGTTTGGGCTTGAACACCTGAAGCCCGGAGATGACCCGGTCAGCGATGCTGCTATCGTCATCGATAAATGCCACGGGGCGCATCACCCGCCCCATGCGCAGGGCGGCGACTAATTGGTTGCCTGCTACCCCGGCACCGTAAATCGCGACCTTGGTCAGTCCTTCATCACGTGTCCGAAACGGGACGTAGTTGACCGACGTGAACCAGTCGCCCATAAAGTATTGCCGCATCCCCAGGCGCAGGCCACCGATGATGACAAGGCTCAACCACCAATAATTGAAGATGATGGAGCGAGGGACCACGACTTCATGATTGCTGTACCAATAGACAACTACCGCCAGGATCAGAGAGGACAAACTGACGGCTTTGACGATGGCGACCAACGCATCATTGCCGAAATAGCGCATCACGGCACGGTACATGCCGAAGCGAATGAACAACGGGATGGCAACCACTGGCGCACACAGGAACAGCCAGAAATGGACGCGCCACGGATTGTACATGTCCTCTATGCCGAGTCGGACCATGAACGCCAGCCACAGAGCCGCCCAAACCAGAAGGACATCTGTCCCCACCTGGAGTAGTCGCTTGGTGCGCCTTGGCAATGCAAGCAAGTAAGCTCTTAATTTGTCCATAGATCCGTCAGCCAACCGCCTATTCCGTTATATGCCTCATGCATCGTAGTCCACAGTAGCCCCTGCGGCATGAAATTCCTATCCCCGCCAAGCTGTTGCGGCGACCACCCTGATCGTCGCCATTTTTCCATCGCCGGTTGAGCCTGTCCACAGGCTGCCGCCCTCGCTCCAGCGCAAAAGCGTAAGCCATTTTTTCGGACAACAAGAACCGGGCCAATCAGGCGCATTACGCGAGTTGGAAGCCGTCAGGCACCACGTGCCGCAACATTTGTTGACGAGATGCCACACCCTATGCCGTCAACAGGCTGGTCTGCTGCGCTACCATTTGCCCGGGCGACTTGCGCCTGACTGCCATTCACTCGGCAAGTTCCACAAACCGTGAAAAATCTTATCGCTCACGTAAAGAGCAAATCTCGTTATGATCAACGCAGCCACGGCGCTGAAGAGTGCCGACGCTAAATGCAATTGATTAATACTCGCACCGCGAGATACCACGTTTTACCCGGCATTTACCGACCGACCCTGCGGCGGGACACAAAAAAGGCATGACAGGCAAATGACAAGCAATATCGCAGAGGTCGCGGTTCTGCTCTGCACCTTCAATGGTGAACAGTTTCTAGACGAACAGTTGCGTTCAATCGTGCAGCAGACGCACCCGCGATGGACCCTCTACGTCTCCGACGACGGCTCTACCGATGCAACGCTCGCTATCTTGCGTGCCTATCAGCAGCGCCTTGGCGCCGAACGGCTTGTAATAATGAACGGCCCCAGGGGCGGGTTCGGAAAAAATTTCATGTCCCTGGTCGGCAACAAGAGCCTCGCGGCCGATTATTACGCGTTCTGCGATCAAGACGACTTGTGGTTCCCGGACAAATTGGAGCGCGGCATTCGCGCGTTGGAAGCACTGCCTGCCGCAGAACCTGGCCTGTACTGCTCCCGGACCCGGCTGATCGACGAACAACGTCGGCATATTGGCTATTCTCCGCTCTTCAATCGATCACCAAGCTTCAGCAATGCACTGGTCCAGAGCATCGCCGGCGCCAACACCATGCTCATCAACGATGCTGCACGCAACCTCCTGTGCCTGGTTGATGAGAGTGCCCCGATCGTCGCGCATGACTGGCTGACCTACATGATTGTCTGTGGCTGTGGCGGGACCACTATTTTTGATCCGACCCCATCGATCGATTACCGCCAGCACAGCGGCAATCTGATAGGCGCGAATTCAAGCATCCGCCAGCGTCTGGAGCGCCTGGGGAAGATGCTCACAGGGCGGTTCAGTCATTGGAGCGAACAAAATATTGTCGCGCTGGGGAATATCAGGCCTTTTTTGAGCCCGGCAAGTGCCCATATCTTGCAGCAATTCGAAACAGCCCGAAGAAGCCCACTGGCACGACGGATATGCCTGATGCAGAAAGCCGGTGTATATCGGCAAACGCTACAGGGGAATATCACCTTGCTGATTGCAGCCACCTTGAACAAGATCTGAACCTGCGTGAAACGATCAAGCGCGCGCGGGGCCTCAATTCCCCCCCATTCAGCCACCATTTTATTTATGGTAACGTTGACGGCTGAGTGTGTTCGACAACCTCAAAGCGCTGTAAAGGCGACACCACCTTTCCCGCTCCCTTGCTTGTCAAGGAAGAGGGTGTCGGGGCAGACCTTTTTTCGCCGAACCACCCGCAGCGATGTTTTCCCTGTCGCCCCCCTTGGCGAGCCCCCGTGTACGCAGATCGAATGGAAACGGACTGAAGATGAGGCACACGACGATTTTCTTGACCGGGCAGCACATCAGCCGGCGCCCCTTCAGCTTCCCGACCTGCGTCTGCGCAGGCACGTTCGCATGGCACCGCGCCCTTGCGCGCGCTCTTTCTGCTTGACGACCTCCCCCATTCCGAACATTGCCGCACGTTGCGGCAACGGCCCCGCTTGCTTTGAATTTTCTGTGGAGACTCTGCGTCGATGAATGCAACCCCTCTCGCCACCCCTGAGGTCACTTCCTTTCAGCCAAGCGTTTCTGACATCTGCCATACCCCGGCCATGCCCCGGGGGCTGCAATGAATCCGCATCTCGCCCCCCCATCAAGCCCAATCAGCATGGTGCGCAGCCTGTGGACCAACAGGCAACTGATTGGGCAAATGACCAAGCGAGAGGTCATTGGACGGTATCGCGGCTCAGTCATGGGCCTGGCCTGGTCATTCTTCAACCCGGTCTTGATGCTGGCCGTTTATACCTTCGTCTTCTCGGAAATTTTCAACTCTCGCTGGGCGGGCATGGACCCTGGCAAAGGCGGTTTCGCCATACTGCTCTTCGTCGGCATGATCGTGCACGGGGTGTTCGCAGAGTGCGCCAACCGCTCGCCGTCCCTGATCATGTCCAACGCCAACTACGTGAAGAAAGTGCTGTTCCCTATCGAAATACTGCCGGTCATCTCTCTCGGCTCGGCGATTTTCCACGGCTGCATCAGCCTCATCGTGCTGTTGCTGGCACAACTGGCGCTCGCCCATACACTCTGCTGGACCGCCGTGTTCTTCCCGCTCGTACTGATCCCGTTGATTCTGGGGACCCTGGGCATCAGCTGGCTGCTCGCGTCGTTGGGCGTGTACCTGCGTGACGTGGGGCAAATCATCGGGGTATTGACGACCGTCCTCATGTTCTTGTCTCCGGTACTCTACCCCATCGCCTCCCTTCCAGAGGTCTACCGCCCCTGGATGCAACTCAACCCGCTCACTTACATCATCGAGGAAAGCCGCAGCGTGTTGCTGATGGGCAATCTTCCGCAGTGGGATCATCTGGTCGTGGCCATGTTGGTAGGCGTGGTAATGGCCGCAGCGGGCTTCTGGCTCTTTCAAAAAACTCGCAAGGGGTTTGCCGATGTCCTCTGATGACTTCGCGATCAGCGTCCAAGATGTCTCGAAGTGCTTCTACACCTATGAGAAACCATCAGACCGCTTGAAACAATCCATTGTGCCGAGGCTGCAACGGTTCCTCGGCGACAAGGTGACCAGCTACGGCAAAGAGTTCTGGGCGCTGCGCAATGTTTCATTCGATGTACAGAAAGGTGAGACCGTCGGCATCGTTGGCAGAAACGGTTCGGGCAAGTCGACCTTGCTTCAAATCATTTGCGGCACGTTGATGCCCACCACTGGCCAGATAGCGACTCAGGGCAGAATTGCCGCACTGCTGGAACTGGGGTCGGGTTTCAACCCCGAGTTCAGTGGCCGTGAAAACGTGTACCTCAATGGCGCCGTGCTTGGTTTGAGCAAAGACGAAATTGATGACCGCTTCGATGCGATTGCCGGCTTCGCTGACATTGGCGAGTTCATCGATCAACCCGTCAAAGCCTATTCCAGTGGTATGGCGGTGCGGTTGGCCTTCGCCGTCCAGGCCCAGGTGGACCCCGAGATCCTCATCGTCGACGAAGCACTTTCCGTCGGTGATGCGCGCTTCCAAGCCAAATGCTTCGAGCGCTTGAGGCAACTGAAGGAAAACGGCACCAGCATTCTGCTGGTAACCCACGCCAGCGAGCAGGTCGTTACCCATTGCAACCGGGCCATCCTGCTGGATCGTAGCCGAGTGGAAATGATCGGTAGCTCACGACCGGTCGTGAACCGTTACCTGGACATCCTGTTCGGGCGGGAGAAACGTCCCGAGGCGCTCAGCCCTCCCGACGCTGACACGCTTAGCACGGAAGCCCGCGAGCTCAGCCCTGCAGACCCTGTGCTGGATTTCAATACCGACGTTTTCTCGACAAGGATTGGGTACAATCCCCATGAGTATCGCTGGGGTGACGGGGGCGCAACCATCCTCGACTACCACCTTTCGGCCAACGGTCGTGAGTTTCCCAATAGCGTGGAATCAGGTGAAGAGGTTGTGCTCCAGGTAGCTGTGCGCTTCAACCGTATGATCGTCAATCCCATCCTGGGCTTTACCCTCAAGACCAAGGAGGGGGTGACCGTCTACGGCACCAACTCTTTCATGCTGGAGTGTGACGGCGTGCAGAGCATAGGTGCCGCCGGCAGCCACGCCAAGGCATGCCTGCGGTTTGCCGCGCGACTGGGTTCAGGCGACTTTTTCATTTCGCTGGGACTGGCTTCCCGCGAAGGAGAGGAGATCGTGCCGCACGACCGGCGCTATGACTCACTGCACTTCGTAGTAGCACCAACACCTAAATTGCTCGGCCTGATTGATCTGGCTGTCTCAATGGAAATTGATCAGGTGAATGAGAATGTTTGATCTGGAACAGCAAGGATACGTCCTGAACGCGCTCACCGGCATATGGGAGCGGGACGACTATGCAGGCATCGCCTACAGCGATGGGGACACCACCGAAATCAAGCTTGGGAAGATTCTGCGCGAGGCCAGCGACCTATCGGCGCTCTCTTCTGAATTGCGGGAACACTGCACAGACTGGGCAACGCTTTATCACCTGAGTTCTGCTCGCGGAAACATCCTGCGCCCATTCGAGCAGTATCTGAATAGCGATATTCTGGAAATCGGTGCAGGTTGCGGCGCCATCAGCCGGTATCTCGGGGAGTGCGGGGGCAATGTTCTAAGCCTGGAGGGAAGCCCCCGCCGCGCGCAGATGGCTGCCAGCCGCACGCGCGACCTGGACAATGTCACCGTGTTGGCCGAACGGTTCGATGATTTCAAGACAGATCATCGCTTTGACGTCATCACGCTGATTGGCGTCCTTGAATACGCCAGCATGTTCAGTAATGCCGAAGACCCAGCGCTTGGCATGCTCGAACGTATCCGCAGCCTCCTCAAGCCCAATGGCCATCTGTTCATTGCCATCGAAAACCAGTTAGGGCTGAAATACTTCGCTGGCGCGCCGGAAGACCATTTGGGCGTGCCCATGTACGGCATCGAAGGCCGGTACCTGAAGGGTCAGCCAAAGACCTTTGGCCGCAAGGAACTTGCCGAGCTGATCAAGCGCGCAGGATTCGCGCAGTCTGAATTTCTGTCCCCAAGCCCCGACTACAAGTTACCCAACTCGATCACTACCGAAAGGGGGCTCGGCAGCAGAGACTTCGATGCCGCAGCGTTGGCCTGGCAGAATGTGAAGAAGGACCCGCAACTGCCTGGCGAAACCTTTTTCAACCTTGAGCAGGCGTGGCCCGTCGTGATTGATAACGGGCTGGGCATGGACATGGCTAACTCGTTTCTGATCGCAGCGTCTCAGGACCTTCAGCCAACCGTTCCGGAAAATGTCCTCGCCTACCACTACAGCACTGGTCGGAAGACGTCCTATTGCAAGGAGTCGCGCTTTGTCGATACGGCGGACGGCATCGTGGTCAAATACCGACGCCTCGACTCACAGGAAGCTGCGGTAGCATCGCGCGGTTTCAACTATATCCTGCCGGAACAGGATCGCTACGTACGAGGACATGTTCTCTCGGAAGACTTCCTGGATATCGCCGCCACCCAGAATTGGACCATCGATGATTTCGGCGGCTTCGTCACCCAGTACATCCGCGCCCTCCAGGGCCTGCTTGCCCAACGCGGCGAGTCAGTAGAACTGAACGCCGTGGACGCGGTGCTGCCCGGTATCTTCCTGGACGCCGTACCACAGAATATCGTTATCAATGATGAACACACTCCCTCGCTGATCGACATCGAATGGGAGGTCACCTCGGGGGTGTCCCTTGGTCACCTTCTGATGCGTGCATTGTTGTTGCTGATTGCGTCGGCAAATCCATTCGTCGCCAGCCCAGCGATGCCAAGCCGCCGTCAGTTCGTCATTGGCGTACTCAAGGCGGCTGGGCTTTCGGTCACGCACCGACAGTTGGACAGCTACGTGGCACTGGAGGCTGAGTTCCAGGAAACCGTCACTGGCCGCGCTGCTGCTGAATTCCTGGACTGGGCACCGGACGAGCCCGTTCACCAGAAAAAACCCGTCACCCGGGCGGTGATGCACACCAAACTGTATTGCAGCGATGCGCAGGGCACTTTCTCCGAAGCATCCACGGCAACGGCCGAAGTGTTCCCAGGCAAACAAACGCTCAGCTTCGACCTTTCGAATTTCGAGCAGCCGTTGCGCACCATCCGCTTTGATCCGGTCGACACACGGATTTCCTTCTCGATCAATTACATGCGCGTCATCAGTCACGGCGAGACGCTGTGGGCCTGGAGTGGCCGCCTGGACGAACTGAAAGGCGTCGCTGGCTTGATGCAGGTGGCTCGACCGGATTATTCGGGCTTCTTTCTCAGCATGGACAGCGACCCCCACTTCGAATTGCCAATCGACCTCTCCACCCTGAGTGCCTTCACGCATCTGACCCTTGAGCTGGAGCTCGTCATTCATACCGACGAGCACGTCGCACAAGAGCTGAAACAGGGCAGCCATGAGGAAGTGAATAGCCCTCAGAAAGACCTGCACGCCCCGCTTCAGTTACTGTTGGGCATCAACAAGAAACTCAACAACCTGCTGACTGACCGAGAGGGCCGCATCAGGGAGCTGACAGCCGAGCTGGATCTGCGACAACAGCACGGTGAACTCTTTGAATCGAACCTTAACACCAAGGGTGGGGGTGCAGATGCGCATCCGTCTCGGTCGACGGTTGCCGATTCCATCGTGCAGAACCTCATGGGTGAATACTCCAGGCAGATGAGCAAGCGCATTACAGACCTGCTCGCCGCAAAACAGCAACTTGACGAGCACTTCCGACAAGCGCTTGTCATTCATGGCAACAACGCCGAATTGCCCGACGGTGTGCAACTGGGCCAGCAGAGCGTGATGAGCTTGATAGACATTGCCGTGCCAGGCGCTTCTGAAGACCTCGCGGAAAACACCTTGCTGCAAATCAGCGCGCCTGCGTGTAACGAGCAGGTCCGGCAGTTGCAAGCCGAAGTTGCCGCACTTCATCAACAGTTGCAGCAAATGCAGATCGAAAAGGATACGCATATCCATAATCTGAACCTGCATATCCTTGCGCTGGCCCGGTCCACGAGCTGGCGTATCACCCGACCATTGCGAGTATCCGTGCGCGGCGCCCGCATGATCAACGATGGCGCCAAGCTGCTACCCTCCATCGTTCGCCGCGGTGGCGGCGTCGGTGCCACCCTGCGCAAAGCTGCTCGCGTACTGAGGGCTCAGGGTGTGCAGGGTGTGATCGCACATTTGAACTGGTTTCGGAACAATACCTCGCTGGACCTCACGTCCCTTGAGCGCAAGGAAACCAGCGATCGCCACGACTACACCACGTGGGTCGAGCACTATGACACCCTTGATGACACCACTCGCTGGAAGCTGAAGGAGCAGATTCGCCTGTGGCCGAAAACCCCGGTCATCTCGATAATCATGCCCGTGTACAACCCGCCCATTGCCCTGCTGGAAGAGGCTGTCGCCAGTGTGCAGAACCAGCTCTACAGCAAATGGGAGCTCTGCATTGCCGATGATGCGTCGACGAACCCGGAGGTTGCCGAATACCTCAAGAGCGTAAGCAAGAAAGACGCTCGCATAAAAGTCAGTTTCAGGGAAAAGAACGGCCACATCTCGGAGGCAAGCAATTCGGCCCTGGCGTTGGCGACTGGCGCATTTGTCGCGCTGATGGACAACGATGACTTGATTGCGGAGCACGCGCTCTATTGGATTGCCAAGACGATCAACGAAAATCCCCAGGCCGGCATCATCTACTCGGATGAGGATAAAATTGATAACAATGGCGTCCGTTCAGCGCCTTACTTCAAATCCTCCTGGAACAAGTTCCTGTTCCGCTCGCAGAACATGATTTGTCATTTGGGCGCCTATCGTCGCGACTTGGTCAATCAGCTGGGAGGTTTCCGTGTAGGTTTCGAAGGCTCTCAGGATTACGACCTGGCGCTGCGATGCAGTGATGCGATTGACCCGTCAGCCATTATTCATATTCCTCGCGTCCTCTATCACTGGCGCATGCACTCGGGTAGCACGGCGCTGGCCGGCAATGAAAAACCCTACGCCGCACTGGCCGGCGTACGCGCTCTGGACGAGCATCTGCAACGTATCGGCTGCGCAGGCCATACGGAGTTATTGCCGACAGGCATGTATCGTGTGCATTACGAGGTTCCATCGCCCGCGCCGCTGGTCAGCCTGGTGATACCGACCAAGAACGCCCACGCATTGGTGAAGCAATGCATTGATAGCATCATTGGCCTCTCGACTTACCCCGCCTACGAAATCATTTTGGTAGACAACGGTTCGGACGAGCCCGCTTCAATCGAATACTTCGAATCGTTGAAAAACGTGCCCAATGTGAGAGTCGTCCGCGATGACGGGCCGTTCAATTACTCGGCCATCAACAACCGCGCGGTCGAGATCGCCAATGGGGAGCTTGTCGGCCTGATCAATAATGACATCGAAGTCATCACGCCAGAGTGGCTGGATGAAATGGTGGCAATCGCTATGCAGCCGGGGGTCGGCGCAGTAGGTGCCAGGCTGTGGTACCCCGATGATCGCCTGCAGCATGGTGGCGTTGTCGTGGGCGTGGGTGGCGTTGCAGGCCACTCCCACAAATATCTGCCTAAAGGTCACCATGGCTACTTTGGCCGCGCCGAACTGATTCAGGAGTTCTCGGCGGTAACTGCGGCTTGCCTGATCATCAAAAAGTCGATTTTCAACGAAGTTCATGGCTTGGACGAAGTCAACCTCTCCGTGGCATTCAACGATGTCGATTTTTGCCTGCGCGTTCAGGAAGCCGGCTATGTCAACGTCTGGACCCCGTACGCAGAGCTTTATCATCATGAGTCGGCGACACGCGGCCTTGAAGACACGCCAGCCAAGAAAGAACGCTTCACGAACGAAGTGTTATATATGAAGGGGCGTTGGCCGAAGATTGAGCAGGACTATACCTACAACCCGAACCTGACCCTTGAGCATGAGGATTTTGGCTTGGCTTGGCCGCCGCGGGTGACGCCGTAGCTGACCAGAGCAGTGGCCACTGCACGGGTCGGGATACCTTTGTCCCGACCCGTTCCATTGAAGCGACCTGCTTGAATGATCAGGCAGCAGGGACGCAACCGTTTCGCGCTAACATCACCCGTCGCCTACGACAGGCGAGATTACCAGCCGACAGACAAGAGCCATGCGCAAAGACCATTACCCTTTGATTAAAGACCGCCCTGTCAGACTGACGCTAGCTTCTGCTTTCGTCGCTCTGGTCGTCCTCTGGTCACTCACCATCGCCTTCCACGGCGCCCCTGATGAATCGACCCACTTCTTCCTTCTGGATTACCTGTACACAAACCACCACTTCCCGCTTCATACCGTTATCGATCAGCCCTTTCATGGGACGGTGAGCCTCCATACCTGGGCCCCCGGCGATTTCTGGTATCACGGACTGCCGTTTCCGCATGTGCTTGGCGGCCTCGTGACCACCTATGTCGGCAGTTTCATCCTCCCGCAGAACCTGCTTTATTTAGGCGCCAGGGCCTTCAATTGGCTATTGGCAGGGTTGTTCTTCTCGGCGATCTATCGAATTGGGACATCCCAGAACCTGGGCACGAAACGCGCCGCGCTCATAGCCGGGATCATTTGCCTTATCCCACAGGTTACCTTCATTTTTGCCTACTTCAATAGCGATGCGTATGGCATTACCGTCATAGCACTGGCTTTGGCGGCACTACTGGAATACAAAGCAACACCGACATTGAAGACCGCGCTCGCCGCTGGATTCTTCATTGGTTTGACGTGCTTGGCAAAAATATACTTCCTGCCAAGCCTGGTTTTCTTCGCGGTGACGCTTACATTACAAACAGTCTGTGTGAAGCCTTCCAGAACACGCCTGCTGGCACTCATTCTATTGACCGCCTTTGTCACATGCCTACCCATGCTCGCGTATACCTACCATCTTTTTGGTGAAGTCAGTGGTGTTTCCGGCCAGGCTGAGTTCGTCAACATGCATCGCGAAAGCGCAGCCGCAGCCGGTGGCACCTGCTACTTGATGTGCAAGAACGGCTTGGTAGATCTCCACACCTTGATCCCATGGCTTACTACGTCAGCCAAAAGCTACTTCTCATTGACGGGGTGGATGAGCATCGCACTGTCTCAAACCCACTACATCATCGCACTGGCGGCGATGACAGGGCTCGTCCTGGCAACACTATTCCTGCTCATCAGGAAGCCTGCCAACTTTGCGCTCAAGGACTTCAACCTGAACTTCGCCATCCCCAGCATCATGATCCTGGGTTTATTTCCAGCGATCGTTCTATTTAGCATCATCGGCTCTCAGCTGGCGATGCCGCAACCTCAGGGGCGATACCTTTTCGTGACAATCCCCTTCCTTGGCTACTTGATTGCAATGCTGGTTTCCACTCACCCGCTCACTCACTACCAGGCGGGTAAAACTCAATGAGCCTCAACACTGGAAAATTGAAGAACATCCTGTTGGCCGCTGCTTTTATCTGGTTATGCACAGCCAACATCAGTGCACTCCACCGTAATTTCATGGAAGCCCAGAATATTGGCCTGACGCCTGCTGTCAAGCTTCTGGACACACTATCAAATCATAACGTGAGTGCTTGGCAACGCGAAAACGCCGGGATTTCCTCCGCACTGCTCGCAACCCACTTACGTATTTCGGGTGATACCCTGAGCATCACACCTTCAACTTCGACCGAGCCCGTCAAGCTCTCGATCGACCATTATGAAAATAATGGAAATACTTACACTGCCACCGGTTGGGCCTATGCCAAAGGCGCTGATAATGCGCAGATAGTACTCATTTACAAAGGGAAAACGCTTGCCGTTTCCCCCCTAAACGGCGCACGCCCCGATGTTGCTGTTGCATTAGGCACCCCACAGGCGCAAACATCTGGCTTCAGTCTCCAGTTCAAAAGCGAGTCGCCGGTCGAGCAGTGCGATATCCGTTATTATGTAATTTCCGAAACACTGACCGCTTACTCAGCCCCCCCTATTTGCAGCAATCTGAATCATTAAGGATCCGACATGTCGAATATACCTCTTTTTTCTGCAAAAGCCGTTAACGCCGGCCTGGATTTTCAAACGCCTATTAACACGGTATTGAATCGCCATTGGTACATCATGGGCGAAGAGGTGGCGAGCTTCGAGGGGGAGTTTGCCAATTACGTGGGCGTATCAAACTGCATCAGCGTAGCCAACGGTTCCGAGGCCCTCGAACTCGCCTTGAAAGCCCTTGGCGTGAGTAGTGATTCAAAAGTGATAGCGGTTGCCAATGCAGGGTTCTATAGCAGTACAGCGATTCATGCCGTGGGCGCTACCCCACTCTATGTAGACATCGACGCCGCTCTGTTGACCTTGTGCCCACAAAAGCTCCGCGAAGCCTTGGCCCAGAAGCCGGCGGCGATCATCGTCACGCATTTGTACGGTCAACTCGCCAATATCGAAGAGATCATCGCAATAGCTGACGCTGCCGGTGTTCCTGTGCTGGAAGATTGCGCCCAGGCCCACGGCGCTCGTCGCAACGGCAAGCAGGCGGGTAGCTTCGGGACGATTGCGTGTTTCAGTTTTTACCCCACGAAAAACCTCGGCGCGCTGGGCGACGGTGGTGCGATTGTTACCAACGATGACACCCTGGCTGGCAAGGTTCGCCAACTTCGCCAATACGGCTGGTCGAGCAAGTACACCGTTGCAGTGCCAGGTGGCCGCAATAGCCGGCTGGACGAGATGCAGGCCGCCATCTTGCGGGTCAAACTTCCACACCTGGACCAATGGAACGCGCAACGCCGCGCTATCGCAGCACGCTACAACAGTGCGTTCAAGAGCCTGCCGTTGCAGTTGCCGGCTTCGGTCGGTGAGGACTACGTCGCACATCTGTATGTAGTGCGTAGTGATGACCGCACCGGCCTCGCGGCCTTCTTGAAGGAGCAAGGTGTCACTACCGACATCCATTACCCTATCGCTGACCACCATCAACCTGCCTACCAGTCTTCCTGTACCCTGCCGGTTACCGAAAGCGCATGCGATCAGGTAATATCATTCCCTTGTTTCCCTGGCCTTACCGACGAGGAAGTCGGGCGCGTCATCGATGCCGTAACACGGTTTTTTTCATAAGGAGATAGGCTTGCTCACCCTGGTCATACCGGTTTACAAAAACGAAGGGTCGATCCCTGACCTACTGGCGGCTATCACAGGATTGAACCAGAAGCTCGATGGCGAGCTGGAAGTGGTGTTCGTGGTTGATGGTAGCCCCGATCGGTGTTACGAGCTGTTGAGCAAGGCCCTGCCGTCACAGCAATTTGTTTCGAAACTGATATTGCTGTCGCGTAACTTCGGCTCTTTCATGGCGATACGTACCGGACTGCAGCACGGTACCGGGACTCGATTCGCGGTGATGGCGGCTGATCTGCAGGAGCCACCGGAACTCGTCCTGGAGATGGATCGCATTCTTCGTACCGAGCCGATTGATGTCGTGGTGGGCGCCAGAGAGGGTCGGAAGGACCCGCTCCTCTCGCGCACGGCTTCGCGGATTTTCTGGGGTATGTATCGCCGTTATGTCGTACCTGAGATTCCGCCAGGCGGCGTCGACATGTTTGGCTGCAATGCCGCTTTCCGCGATACCTTGTTGACGCTCGACGAACGCCATAGCTCCCTGATTGCGCAAATCTTCTGGCTTGGCTACCGCCGCAAATGCATCACCTACTCACGCAATGAACGTGAGCACGGGAAATCAGCCTGGACTTTCCGCAAGAAGGTCAACTACCTGATGGACAGCGTGTTCTCTTTCACCGACCTGCCCATTCGCCTGCTCATACGCGTGGGCGGTGGCGGTGCGGCACTTGCGGCGCTGCTGGGCCTGTTTATTGCGGCCGCACGGCTGCACGGTATGATCCAGGTCCCCGGCTACGCAATGATCATGCTGGCGATCACTTTTTTGGGGTGCGCCAACCTGCTTGGCCTGGGCATCGTCGGGTCGTACGCCTGGCGCACCTACGAAAACACCAAGAACCGACCTTTGGCTATCCCAATGCGTGTGGATAGCTTCGGAGCAAAGCAATGACTGAAGCGGCTCGTGATTTTTTTGTCCATTCGCATGCGCTATGTGAAAGCCAGAACATCGGTAAAGGTACCCGAGTCTGGGCATTTGCCCACATCCTTCCAGAAGCGAAGCTCGGCGCCGACTGCAATGTGTGTGACCAGGTCTTCATCGAGAACGATGTGGTCATCGGTGACCGAGTGACCATCAAATGCGGCGTGCAGGTGTGGGACGGTATCGAGATTGAGGACGATGTATTCATCGGCCCTAACGTGACGTTCACCAACGACCGCTTTCCGCGCAGCAAAGTGTACCCTGAGACCTTCGCCAAGACGGTCATTCGCAAGGGCGCATCCCTTGGCGCCAACTGCACCATTCTGCCTGGCATTGTCATCGATACCAATGCAATGGTCGGCGCCGGCGCCGTCGTCACCCGCTCGGTTCCGCCAAACGCCATCGTCGTGGGCAACCCTGCCAAGATCATTGGCTATGTCAACGCCAAACCTGGCAGCGCCCAGCAGGAAGCCGTTTCAGGTCAAGCCCAGCCGGTGATCCAAACGTCCGTGGATCAGGTCACCCTGCACTCACTGACGGAGGTAACCGATATCCGCGGTAGCCTGTCGGTAGGTGAGTTCGACCGAGCCATTCCCTTCAACGCCGAGCGCTACTTCCTGGTATACGACGTCCCCACCGCGGAGACGCGAGGCGAGCATGCGCATCGCAAATGCCACCAATTCCTCATCGCGGTGAAAGGCACTGTGCACGTCGTGGCGGATGACGGCGTGAACCGCGAAGAGTTTATTCTCGATAAGCCGAACACAGGCATCCATCTGCCGCCAATGACGTGGGGCATACAATACCGTTACTCGAGCGACGCGGTATTACTCGTATTTGCCTCGCACTATTATGATTCGTCGGACTATATCCGCAATTACGACGAGTTCATCAAACTGAAGAACAGCAGCCGCTGATGCTTCGCGCCGTCTTCGACAAGCTGACGCATTTCAGCTTCATTCGTTTCCTGATGTCGGGCGGTTTCAACACCGCCCTCACCTACGCTATCTACCTGTTGCTTTTGAACCTGACGTCTTATCAGGTCAGCTATAGCGTGGCCTATGGGACGGGTATTCTGATTGCATTCTTGCTTAATCGCTTCTTTGTTTTCAAAACCCACCAGGGTTTGCGCTCTATCCTGCTCTTCCCGTTGGTCTATGTGGCCCAATACCTGGCAAGCCTGGGCATCCTCTGGGTATGGATAGACCAGTTGCATCTGGACGCCAGGCTAGGGCCCCTGGCCGCGATCGTGCTGACCATACCCCTGACTTATGGTCTCTCCAAGCTCATCTTCGGCGCTCAAAAGCCCAGCGACTGAGTGCGCTTTACTCGCGACTGCCTGCCTTGAAGCGATATGCCAAGAGGCAGAGCGGCGCGTAGGCTAGCGCCAACCCTGCAATACCATAGGCAGGGTTGAACGCCGCCCAGGCCGCGATCGGCAACAACCAGCACACGTTGATAACCACCACGCCCATCGTCACCGTGCGGTGGCTGACGTAGTGGCGCGAAGCGAATTGGTACGCGTGGCTGCGGTGAGCCTGATACACCTTGTCCCCACGCAACAGCCGATGCAACAAAGTCCACGTGGCATCAACCACGAACACCCCTAGCAATATCAACCAACTCCACAGGAAAGCGCTATTGGACCAGGCCCCCTGCAAGGCCAGCGCACCAATGATCAACCCGAGGAAACCGCTGCCAGCATCGCCCATGAAAATTTTCGCGGGCGGAAAATTCCAGATCAGGAAGCCGGCCACCGCCGTGCACATCACCAATGGGTATCCGATCAATTCAGTATGGCCGGTCACCCCATAGATCAGGCAAGCACCGGCACACACGAAAATCGCTTCGGCGCTTGCCAGGCCATCAATGCCATCCATGAAGTTATAAAGGTTCAGCACCCAGACGAGGTAGACCAGTGCCAACCCTGCCCCTGACCAACCAAGGTCGATCTGACCCCACGGCGTCGCCAGCGGAGCCAGGCCGCCCAGCCAGAACAGCGCCCACCCCGCCGCCACGAAATGCCCCAGCAAGCGCCAGCGCGCAGCAATGTGCCCATGGTCATCTGCGAAACCGAGAATCGACACCAGTACCCCCGCTCCCAGATAGGCTATTGCAGAAGACTCGCTGGCGAGCCCGACCGACGCCAGTGCCGGCACGGCGAGCAGGAATGTCACGACGATGGAAACACCACCCCCGCGAGGTGTAGGAATCGAGTGAGAGCTTCGTTCATTGGGCACGTCTATCAAGCTTCGTGCCAATGCGTATCGCCGCAGCAGCCCGGTCATGGCGAACGACAGAAGGAGAACGGCGACGCAAATCCAAATGATCATGCTCTGGTCTGGCTCATGAAGTAATGCACAGTACGATTTATCCCTTCGACCGTTCGCATGGGTGGTGTCCAGCCCAGCAGGTTGTTGTTCTTTTCGATGTCCACCTGCAAGGACGCCGTTAGTCGCTGAAGTACACCACGTCTGCCCAGCAGCCCGGCAGCCCACCCCAGCATCCAGACAGGCACGGGCAGCAAGCGAGCCCGCCTGCCCATGGCATCGGCGATAACAGCGAGCAACCGTGAGGTAGAAATGGGTTCTTGATCACTCGCCAGGAATATCTGATTGGCCGCTGCCGGGTGCTGTAGGCAGACACGCACAAGGTCCACGAGGTTATCCAGATAGACCAGACTGCGGCGGTTATCTATGGCGCCCAGAGGCAATGGCACGCCGCGGCGCACCCACCGCAGCATCGCCAGGAAGTTAGCCTTAACCCCGGGCCCGTACACCAATGGGGGACGGATGATTACGACCTGCATTCCGCCCTCGGCAGCCAACGCCATTAAGGCGGTTTCCGCCTCCGATTTGGAAATGCCATAGGCGTCCTGAGGCGCCGGTGCATCGTCGGCATAAAACTTCCGGCCCGGGAGGGTCACCTCACCGTTCACCTTGATGGAACTGAGATAGATGAAACGTTTCACACCGCTCGCTTGGGCATGTCGAGCCAGCGCCAGTGTGGCGTCGACATTGGCTTGCCGAAAGGCCGCTAACGCATCACCCGCTGTTTCATGCATCACATGAACTCGCGCCGCGCAGTGAACGACCACATCGATATCGGTCAGAATGGGCAGACAATCAGGCCGGGCCAGGTCGAATTGGCGAGCAGGACTGTGCGCATCACCCCGCACGCAAGAAATGATACTGAGCAATGGTATCTGCTCGAGGGCGCGCACTATCGCCCCCCCGACAAACCCCGTGGCACCGGTCACCAGTACAGCTGTGGAACTCATCCCTCGTACCCCGCCGTGAATGTCGCCAGAAGGCAGGCCAGCCGAAACATCCACTGGTCACGGCGCCTACGCCGGCACTGCGTCGCATAGGAGAACAAGGCAAGCAGGGTTCGCCGCGAGAGATTGCCGTTCCCGGGGAGCACCGCCCAAGGCCGCCCAATCAATTGCGAAATAAGCGCGACCTGACCAAACCACCAACCATCACGGATACGCGAGAGTCTTTGCAGCAGCGACTTGAGCCCTACGTTGGCGCCCACCTGGTTGTGAGGATGCTGTCGGTAATCCAGGCCTGGGCGAGAATCAATGTACCAGCCGTACCCGTGACTGCGCGCAAAGGCATAGATAAACCAATCATGCAGCGTAATAGCCTGCGCGGCATCCCAATGCGCACATAAGTGCACCTTGAAGGCGCTCGCCAAGGGAGCTGCCAGCACGTAGGTGCAACCAGGCCCTGCCGCTTCGAACAGATGGTCCCATGCAACCTGTGGCTGCGCCTTGTCCAACAGGCGGCGGCGACCATCCGGCCAGAACGCAGTGACATTGCTGGAGTAGGCTTGCGGTTCGCTGAACAACAGATATTCGGTGGCACGCTGAAGCTTATCTGGATGCCAGAGATCATCCTGATCGGATAATGCGATGAAATCGAAAGGCGAGATGTCCACGTCTCGGAACAGGCGGAAGAAGTTCCGCCCTGCCCCGCCCAGCCGGCCGGGCGAAGCCAACACCTGAGCGTTGCTATGCTGACGCGCATATCCCTCGCACCAGGCTTGGGTATCATCGCTGGAAAGGTCGACGCTGATGAATATCGTTACATCAACTTGGTGCTGCGCCTGGATCGAGGCCAGCTGCTGTTCGATCCAACGCATCCCATTATAAGCGGCCAACAGTACGGCGACGCGTGGCTTTACCATTGGCATCAATCGTTTACCAAAAACGAAACGAGGGCCGCTATTCTAGCTTGATACCTAAGCAAAAATCACTGTTCAGCAACGTTTGCAAATAAGGTCCACCGATGAAGCTTCCGGGGTCTTGTTCCGATTTTGGTTACTTGGAACGGAAAGCGTTCAGGCGCCTTTGCAACTTGCCCTAAGCAAGTCATAACCGGACGAACGACGGTATATGAGCTTCACAAGCCTTTACCGGGAAGCCGCCGACGCCGAAGCAATACTAGCGCCGTAAAGATCGGAGCAATGATCATGCCCATAAGGAAGGCGAGAGTCAGTAGAAGAGAGACCGGAAGTTGCGGCGCAGATCGCCCCAGGACAACGATAGAAACCGGTTGTGGGTTTTCTATTGCGAATACCACTCCGGCTGCCGCCACGATTAGTACCAATACAACCAGCAGAAGCCTTCTCAACCTTCCCACAGCATTCTCCTCCCGAAAGGGTCACGCGTGCTCATGTTCTTCATCCTCATTGACCCGATCCCGCAACTCCTTCCCCGGCTTGAAATGAGGCACAAACTTCCCATCCAGACTGACTGACTGCCCAGTCTTCGGGTTACGCCCCACCCGCGGCGCGCGATAGTGCAACGAGAAGCTGCCGAACCCACGAATCTCAATGCGGTCCCCGGTCGCCAAGCACTGTGACATCTGTTCAAGCATGGTCTTGATAGCCAGCTCCACATCCTTGGATGAGAGCAAGCCTTGATGGGTGACAATACGGTCGATCAGTTCAGATTTCGTCATATTTTTCCCTTCTTTATCAAGAAGCTAGACAATCGCTTGAAAGGTTTTAGCATGGCTGGAGGGTTTTGAACAGCCCGCATATTGACTTGTTGCAAAGCTTTACGGTAGCTCGGCGCGGTATCCTCCCAGAAACCTCATGACTGCTTGCACTTCACCACCAAGCTGCGGCTCGACAGCCCTGCAGGATTGATACCAAACGGGTAGTCTGGGGTATCGTCCGTCAGGTCCGTCGTCTTCGCCAATACGTTGTAACCTGAGCTTCCACAGGCCTGCTCCGCCCGTTCATAGCATTTGTCCCAGGAAGATGTAATGCCTGAGCAATTGATGTGCAGCGTTGCTACGCCCCTGATCTCATGCGAAGACATTGAGGCGGCGCACCCCGACAACGCCACGCAGAATGCCGCCAGCAGTAGTCCTTTCATTCTTTGATCCTTGTGCTGCACCCAAACCGCGCAACTCTCCTAGGCCGAGGTGCGTGCATGCCCTGTTTTAGGTAGACAGCTGATTTCACTAGAGATTCTCCCTCGCCAAGGTATTTCTTGCAGAGGGTAAGCGTGGCGTTCCTTCATGACTGTTTAATGTAGCAACGCTGAGGAATTTCGCCCGGGCGAAACAGAGAATGGCGCAGGCAAAACCAAGGCAGCATCAAACAGCTGCCCTGGCGCGCCAGACTCAGAGCGGCGTCACACCTTTGGCTTGCGGCCCTTTCGGCCCATTGGTATCAATGTCGAAAGAAACCGCCTGGTTTTCAGCCAGGGACTTGAAGCCATCGACCTTGATTTCCTTGAAGTGCACAAACACGTCAGGACCACCGCCATCAACCGTGATGAACCCAAAGCCCTTGTCGTTGTTGAACCATTTAACTTTACCGGTAGCCATTTGCTGTTCCTTGGAGGCGGTGATCGAGCCTAGGCTCACTCCACAACCTCGATGTTGATTGCATAAAGCCTGCCGTCCGGGCCCTCCTGGACCTCGTAGGTAACGGCCTGGCCTGGAAGAAAGGTGGGGCCACCCTCCACGCTGGATTTGACCCTGAAGAAGATCTCACGGCCATCGGCGTCATTGGTGATGTACCCGATACCCGCCCTGCTGGAGTCGAGCGGCTCATCCGCGTGCTTTTCCATGGCGGCCTACTCGTTTTCGACGTCGATCGCCTGCTCACCTTTGGCTGTGCGCTCGACCGTGAAGGTAACCCTCTGGCCTTCCGTCAGGCTCTTGTAGCCCGGCGCCTTGATGGCCTTGTAATGGACGAACAGGTCATTGCCGCTCTCGGATGAGATAAAGCCAAACCCCTTGTCGTTGTTGAACCATTTGACTGTGCCCGTCGGCATGAAACCATCTCCTTGAAAAATCAAATAGGCAGATTGCGGGAACCTGCATGCATCCTGCGGACACCTGTATCGATCCGGCCAGGTAACGACGATAGTGCGCGAGGGATGCACGCGGATCAACGAGGGGTTTGTTTCAAAAATGAACGGTGTCGGACCGGTTGGCGGGGGGTGTGATAAGCCGGGATGCAGGCTGTAGGAAAATAGGTACGAGGCGTCTTCCGGAGGGGCCGCTCCGCGTGGAGCACAGAAATCGCAGGCATGAAAAAGGGCGACCGAAGTCGCCCTTTTTCTTAATGGTCAGTCAGAACTTAGTTCTGCTTTTCCATTTGAGCACGCAGCAGGTCACCCAGGGTGGTTGGACCGGTTGCGATGTCCGAAGCAGCTGGCTTGTCGCGCAGGCTCTGGATTGCTTCTTTCTCGTCTTCAACGTCTTTCGACTTGATGGACAAGTTGATCACGCGCGACTTGCGGTCAACGCTGATGATCTTGGCTTCGACTTCTTCGCCTTCCTTCAGGACGTTACGCGCGTCTTCAACGCGGTCACGGCTGATTTCGGAAGCTTTCAGAGTGGCTTCGATGTCGTCGGCCAGGGTGATGATGGCGCCCTTGGCGTCAACTTCTTTAACGGTACCGCGAACGATAGCGCCTTTGTCGTTGACAGCAACGTAGTTGGAGAACGGATCGCTTTCCAGTTGCTTGATGCCCAGGGAGATACGCTCACGCTCTGGATCAACCGACAGGATCACGGTGTTCAGCTCATCGCCTTTCTTGTAGCGGCGTACTGCTTCTTCGCCAGCTTCGTTCCAGGAGATGTCGGACAGGTGAACCAGACCGTCGATGCCGCCGTCCAGACCAATGAAGATACCGAAATCGGTGATCGACTTGATGGTGCCGGAGATTTCGTCGCCCTTGTTGAACTGGCCAGAGAAGTCTTCCCATGGGTTCGACTTGCACTGCTTGATGCCCAGGGAGATACGACGACGCTCTTCGTCGATGTCCAGAACCATGACTTCCACTTCGTCGCCGACTTGTACGACTTTCGAAGGGTGGATGTTCTTGTTGGTCCAGTCCATTTCGGAAACGTGTACCAGACCTTCAACGCCTTCTTCCAGCTCAGCGAAGCAGCCGTAGTCGGTCAGGTTGGTCACGCGCGCCATGACGCGGGTGTTCTCTGGGTAACGAGCCTTGATAGCAACCCATGGGTCTTCACCCAGTTGCTTGAAGCCCAGGGAAACGCGGTTGCGCTCGCGATCGTACTTCAGAACCTTGACGTCGATCTCGTCGCCAACGTTGACCACTTCGGAAGGGTGCTTGATGCGCTTCCAGGCCATGTCGGTGATGTGCAGCAGGCCGTCCACGCCGCCCAGGTCCACGAAGGCGCCGTAGTCGGTGAGGTTCTTGACGATACCCTTGACTTGCTGGCCTTCCTGCAGCGATTCCAGCAGAGCTTCGCGCTCGGCCGAGTTCTCTGCTTCCAGGACGCTGCGACGGGAAACGACAACGTTGTTGCGCTTCTGGTCCAGCTTGATGACCTTGAATTCCAGCTCTTTGCCTTCCAGGTGCGTGGTATCACGAACCGGACGGACATCAACCAGGGAACCAGGCAGGAACGCACGGATGCCGTTAACGTCGACAGTGAAGCCGCCTTTAACCTTACCGTTGATAACGCCCTTGACCACTTCTTCGGCGGCGAAAGCTGCTTCCAGAACAATCCAGCACTCGGCGCGCTTGGCTTTTTCACGGGACAGCTTGGTTTCGCCAAAGCCGTCTTCGACCGCGTCCAGCGCAACGTGAACTTCGTCACCGACCTTGATGGTCAGCTCGCCAGCTTCGTTGTAGAACTGCTCGAGCGGGATGACGCCCTCGGACTTCAGACCAGCGTGGACAGTAACCCAGTCACCGTCGATATCGACAACGATACCGGTGATGATCGCACCTGGTTGAAGGTTGAGGGTTTTCAGGCTTTCTTCAAAGAGTTCTGCAAAGCTTTCGCTCATTTTAATTCCTGTAGATTTGGGCGGAGAAAACGCCCATCAGCCGCACTCCAGACAATGCGGGTTCGTTCATAGTAAAGAAGGCGCACGGGCTAGGGACTGGTTTCCCGTGCGCTTTCTGGTCACCCGGCGATATCGCGGATTGCGATTTCGCTCATGATGCGTTCCAGCACCTGCTCGATGGACAATTCCGTGGAATCCAGCTGAATGGCGTCGGCCGCCGGTTTGAGCGGGGCCACCGCTCGCTGGGTGTCGCGTTCATCACGCGCACGTATCTCATCTAGCAGACTCGACAGACTAACATCTTCGCCTTTGCCCTTCAACTGCAAGTAACGTCGACGCGCACGCTCCTCGGCACTGGCGGTCAGGAAGACCTTCAATGGCGCATCGGGGAACACCACGGTGCCCATGTCACGGCCGTCGGCGATCAGCCCCGGGGCCTCGCGAAAGGCGCGCTGGCGCTGCAGCAAGGCTTCGCGCACGGCCGGCAGGGCCGCGACTTTCGACGCGCCGGCGCCGGCGGTTTCAGTGCGGATGACGGTGCTGACTTCATCGCCTTCCAGAATGATGCGTTGCAGCTGACCTTCGGTCGCGGCGATGAACTGAACATCCAGATGAGCGGCAAGCTGAGCCAGCAGCACTTCATTGTCCAGGGCCACGCCATGGTTGCCGGCATTGAAGGCCAGCAGGCGGTACAAGGCGCCGGAGTCAAGCAGGTTCCAGCCCAGGCGCTTGGCCAGGATGCCGGCCACGGTGCCCTTGCCAGAGCCACTAGGGCCGTCGATGGTAATTACTGGCGCGTGGGAAATCACGACTTGCCCTCTTCGGTTACACGGATCCCGACCTGGCCACACAGCGCCAGGAAGTTGGGAAAGGAGGTGGCGACATTGGCGCAATCGAGGATGCGCACCGGCCCGCTGGCCCGCAACGCCGCCACACTGAAGGCCATGGCGATGCGGTGATCGCCGTGGGCCTGGATTTCGCCGCCGCGCAGCGCGCCACCGTCGATGATTATGCCATCTTCGGTTGGCTGACAGGTTACACCCAGGGCACTCAGACCATCGGCCATGACCTGGATGCGGTCCGATTCCTTCACCCGCAGCTCCTGGGCACCGCGTAGCACGGTGCGACCCTGGGCGCAGGCGGCGGCGACGAACAGCACCGGGAACTCATCGATGGCCAGGGGCACCAGCGCCTCGGGAATCTCGATCCCCTTGAGCACGGCTGAGCGCACCTGCAGGTCGGCCACGGGCTCGCCGCCGACCTCACGCAGGTTGTGCAGGCTGATGTCAGCCCCCATCAGCTTGAGGATATCGATGACGCCGGTGCGCGTCGGGTTGATCCCTACATGTTCCAGCACCAGGTCGGAGCCTTCGGCGATGGAGGCGGCTACCAGGAAGAACGCCGCCGAGGAGATATCCCCCGGCACTTCAATGCGCGTGGCCGCCAGGCCGTGGCCCGATGCCAACGCCACCGTGGCACCCTGGACAGCCACCGGGTAGCCGAAGCCCTGCAGCATGCGCTCGGTATGGTCGCGGGTCGGCGCTGGCTCGGTGACGCGGGTTTCGCCCTCGGCATACAGGCCGGCCAGCAGCAGGCTGGATTTGACCTGGGCGCTGGCCATGGGCAAGGTGTAATCAATGGCCCGCAGGCGCTGGCCGCCTTGAAGGGTCAATGGCGGCAAACCGTCGGCACCGGCCTCGATGCGCGCCCCCATGGCCTGCAGCGGCGCGGTGACGCGACTCATTGGCCGGCGCGACAACGAAGCATCCCCGGTCAGTTGGCTATCGAAGCGCTGGGCGGCCAACAGCCCCGCCAGCAGGCGCATGGACGTACCCGAATTGCCGACATAGAGGGGGCCTGGCGCCGGCTGCAACCCGTGCAGGCCAACACCATGAATGACCAGCCGACCATGGTGCGGCCCCTCGATGACCACCCCCATGTCGCGGAACGCCTGCAGGGTAGCCAGTGCATCCTCACCTTCAAGGAAGCCTTCGACTTCGGTCATGCCTTGCGCAAGGGAGCCCAGCATGATCGAGCGATGGGAAATGGATTTATCGCCTGGCATGCGCACGCTGCCCGACAGGCGGCCGCCCGGTTGCGCAAGGAAGTTCAAGCCCTTGACCGCGCGCTTGTCCATATACGCCCGACGGGCGAGGATCTTGCCGAAATGTTCGCGCGCCACCCGGGCACGGGTAAACACCCCCAGCATATGGTGACCATCACCGGCGGCCACGGCCTCGCGCAGCACATCCAGGTCACTGCGGAAGGTGTCCAGGGTGCGCAGCACGGCATCGCGGTTGGCCAGGAAGATGTCATGCCACATCACCGGATCGCTGCCTGCGATACGGGTAAAGTCGCGAAAACCGCCGGCGGCGTAGCGGAAGATGTCGAGGTTTTCGTTGCGCTTGGCCAACGAGTCCACCAGGCCGAAAGCCAGCAAATGCGGCAAGTGGCTGGTGGCGGCCAGGACTTCGTCGTGGCGCTCGATGGCCATGTGCTCGACGTCCGCCCCCAGGGCACGCCACAGCGCATCCACCACCGACAGCGCGCGGGGCGAGGTTTCGTCCAGCGGCGTCAGGATGACTTTGTGGCGGCGGAACAGCTCGGCGTTGGAGGCCTCTACCCCGCTCTGCTCGGAGCCGGCGATCGGATGGCCGGGCACGAAGTTGAGCAACTGCCGCGGCGCCAGCACCTCGCGGGCGGCGCGCACGACATTGCCCTTGGCGCTGCCCACGTCGGTGAGTATCGCGTCGCCCAGGTCGAGCCGCGCCAGCATGCCCAGGAGTTTTTCCATGGCCAGGATGGGCACGGCCAACTGGATCACGTCAGCCCCCTGGCAAGCGGCAGCCAGGTCTTCTTCACAGCGGTCGACCACCCCCAGTTCCACCGCCAGCTTGCGCGACTGCGGATCCAGGTCCAGGCCCACCACTTCGCCGCACAGGCCGCTTTCGCGCACGCCCTTGGCGAAGGAACCACCAATCAGCCCCAGGCCGACGACCACCAGACGGCCGATCAACGGCGTGGGTGTTGCAACAGAGGAAAAATCAGGCACGAGCCAGAACCTTGCTCAACGCTTCCAGGAAACGGGCGTTTTCGGTAGGCAGGCCAATGGTCACCCGCAGGTGCTGAGGCATGCCGTAATTGGCGACCGGGCGCACGATCACCCCTTCCTGCAACAGCCCCTGGAACACTGGCGCGGCCACGCGGCCCAGGTCGATGCACAGGAAGTTGCCCTTGGACGGGATCCAGCCAAGGCCCAGTTCGCGGCAGCCGTTTTCCAACTGCTGCATGCCGAACTCATTGAGCTCGCGGCTCTTGGCCAGGTAGTCGCTGTCGGTCAGCGCCGCGCAGGCGGCGGCCAGGGCCAGGCTGTTGACGTTGAACGGCTGACGCACGCGGTTGAGCACATCGGCGATCACCGGCGACGACAACGCGTAACCTACCCGCAACGCTGCCAGGCCGTAGGCCTTGGAGAAGGTGCGTGATACCAGCAGGTTGGGGAATTCGGCCAGGTAGTCCAGGCCGTCCGGCAGGTCGCCACCGGTCGCGTACTCGATATAGGCCTCGTCCAGCACCACCAGCACATCGGACGGCACGTCACGCAGAAAGGCTTGCAACGCCTGCGCGTTGAACCAGGTGCCGGTTGGGTTGTTGGGGTTGGCCACGAAGACAATGCGGGTATTGGCATCGATGGCCGCCAGCATGGCCGGCAGATCATGCCCCCACTCCTTCGCCGCCACCACGCGCGCCTGCGCGCCTACTGCCTGGGTGACAATCGGGTAAACGGCAAAGGCGTGCTCGCTGAACACGGCATTCAGGCCAGGCGCCAGGTAGGCCCGCGCAACCAGTTCGAGAATGTCGTTGGAACCGTTACCCAAGGTCACCTGGTTGGCCTGCACACGGCAGCGCTCGGCCAGCCGGGCCTTGAGCTCGAACCCATTGCCATCGGGGTAACGGGTCAGCTCGGCCAATTCATTGGCGATGGCTTCGCGCACCTTGGGGCTGGCGCCCAGCGGGTTCTCGTTACTGGCCAGCTTGACGATGCTGGCCGGGTCCAGGTTCAGCTCGCGCGCCAGCTCATCGACCGGTTTGCCGGGCACGTACGGCGACAATTGTTGAACGCCCGACTGCGCGAGGGCGAGAAAATCACTCATGACTACACTCCGAGCCAAGCATCACAGGACAGCTTTGGGGTAGGAACCCAGCACCTTCAGGGCGACGGCTTCCTGGCTGATTTTTTCCAGCACGCCCTTGATCAGCGGGTCGCGGTGGTGGCCAACGAAGTCGATGAAGAATACGTAGGTCCACTTGCCGCTGCGCGATGGGCGGGTCTCGATGCGCGTCAGGTCGATGCCGTTGTCATGGAACGGCACCAGCAACTCGTGCAGTGCGCCCGGGCGGTTGCTCATCGACACGATGATCGAAGTCTTGTCATCACCGGTGGGCGGCACTTCCTGGTTGCCGATGATCAGGAACCGGGTGGAGTTGTCCGGGCGGTCCTCGATCTTCTCGGCCAGGCGCTGCAGGCCGTACAGGCTGGCAGCCATGTCACCGGCGATGGCGGCGGAATTCCATTCGCCCTTCACCCGCTTGGCCGCCTCGGCATTGCTGGACACCGCGATGCGCTCGACGTTGGGGTAATGGGCGTCCAGCCATTTGCGGCACTGGGCCAGCGACTGGGCGTGGGAGTAGATGCGGGTGATGGCATCGGTCTTGGTGTTCTCGCCGATCAGCAGGTGGTGGTGGATACGCAACTCCACTTCCCCGCAGATGACCATGTCGTGTTCCAGGAAGCTGTCCAGGGTGTGGTTGACCGCGCCCTCGGTGGAGTTCTCCACCGGCACGACGCCGAAGTTGACCGCACCGGCCACCACTTCGCGGAACACTTCGTCGATGGCAGCCATTGGCTTGCTGACCACGGCGTGACCGAAGTGCTTCATGGCCGCGGCCTGGGTGAAGGTACCCTCCGGGCCCAGGTAGGCGACATGCAACGGGTTCTCAAGGGCCAGGCAGGAAGACATGACCTCGCGGAACAAGCGCGCCATCTCTTCGTTGCTCAGCGGCCCCTTGTTGCGCTCCATGACACGCTTGAGCACCTGGGCTTCGCGCTCGGGCCGGTAGAACACCGGCTTCTCGCCTTCAGCCAGGGAGGCCATCTTCACTCGGGCGACTTCTTCCGCACAGCGGGCGCGGTCGCTGATGAGTTCGAGAATTTTCTCGTCCAACGTATCGATGCGGACCCGCAGGGCCTTGAGTTCCTGTTCAGACATCAGGCGTTTTCCTTTTCGAATTCGGTCATGTAAGTGACCAGAGCCTCGACGGCATCCAGGCCGAGGGCGTTGTAGATAGAGGCACGCATGCCACCGACCGAGCGGTGACCTTTCAGGTTCAGCAGACCGCGGGCGTCGGCACCGGCCAGGAAGGCCTTGTCCAGGCGCTCGTCCGCCAAACGGAACGGTACGTTCATCCACGAGCGGGCATTGTGGGAGATGGGGTTGGTGTAGAACTCGCTGCTGTCGATGAAGCCATACAGGCGGTCCTTCTTGGCGCGGTTGCGCGCTTCCATGGCCGCGACGCCGCCCTGCTCTTTCAGCCACTCGAACACCAGGCCCGACAGGTACCAGGAATAGGTGGCCGGGGTGTTGTACATCGAGCCGTTGTCGGCGGCGATCTTGTAGTCGAGCATGGTCGGGCAGGCGCTGCGGGCACGGCCCAGCAGGTCTTCGCGAATGATCACCACCACCAGGCCACTGGGGCCGATGTTCTTCTGCGCGCCGGCGTAGATCATGCCGAACTGCGACACGTCGATAGGGCGCGACAGAATGTCGGAAGACATGTCGACCACCAGCGGCACGTCACCGGTCTGTGGCACCCAGTCGAATTCCAGGCCACCGATGGTTTCGTTGGACGCATAGTGAACGTAGGCGGCACCCGGGGTCAGCTTCCACTCGTTCTGCCCGGGAATGGCCAGGTAGTCGTAGGGCTTGGCGCTGGCGGCTACATTGATGTTGCCGTAGCGGCGCGCTTCCTCGATGGCCTTCTTCGACCAGATACCGGTCTCGATGTAGTCGGCGGTGCCGCCTTCAGGCAACAGGTTCAGCGGGATCTCGGCGAACTGCTGGCTGGCACCGCCCTGCAGGAACAGCACCTTGTAGTTCGAGGGAATGGACAGCAGGTCACGCAGATCCTGCTCAGCCTTCTCGGCGATGGCCACGTAGTCGTCGCTGCGGTGGCTCATCTCCATCACGGAGAGGCCCTTGCCGCGCCAGTTCAGCATCTCGGCCTGGGCGCGCTGCAGAACAGCTTCGGGAAGCGCAGCAGGACCTGCGCAGAAGTTAAAGGCTCGGTTGCTCACATCCACTCTCGCTCTGCTTGATGTCTATTTGCATTGGCCGAGGGCGGTGGCGCCTGCTTCCCCAACTTCGCCGGGCCCGACAGAGAACCTCTGCCGGACCGGGCGAAGCTGGGGGAAACAGACGCCACCGCCCCCAAGCCTTACACGCACAACTGTTGTTTATTCCTGCGGCAACTCATCGTCACCTGCGACGTCTTCCGACGCCTCGACACCGTCCACCGGCGCTTCGAAGCCTTCTTCGCCTTCGAGCAATTCCTCGCCCTCGACCTCCGATGGCTCCTGCACCCGCTCCAGGCCTACCAGCGTTTCGTCGCTGGCCAGCTTGATCAAGGTGACGCCCTGGGTGTTACGGCCCAGGCTGGAGACTTCGCCGACACGGGTCCGCACCAGGGTACCCTGGTCGGAGATCAGCATGATCTCCTCACCGTCCAGTACCTGTACAGCCCCGACCAGGCGGCCGTTACGTTCGTTGCTGACCATGGCGATCACGCCCTGGCCGCCCCGCTTGTACTCGGGGAACTCGCTGATGGCGGTACGCTTGCCATAACCACGCTCGGAAGCGGTGAGGATCTGGCTGCCTTCTTCCGGGATCAGCATGGAAATCAGCTTCTGGCCTTCCGGCAGGCGCATGCCGCGCACGCCGCGGGCGGTACGACCCATGGCCCGTACGTCGGACTCCTTGAAGCGGGTCACCTTGCCGCCGTCGGAGAACAGCATCACTTCACGCTCGCCGTCGGTGATGGCGGCGGAGATCAGCACGTCGCCCTCGTCCAGCTCCAGGGCAATCAGACCGACGCTGCGCTGACGGCTGAAGGACTCCAGCGGGGTCTTCTTCACGGTGCCGTTGGCGGTGGCCATGAAGATGAAGTGGCCTTCGGTGTATTCCTCGACCGGCAGCATGGTGGTGATGTACTCGCCATCGTCCAGCGGCAGCAGGTTGACCAGCGGGCGACCACGGGCGGCACGGGAGGCCTCCGGGATCTCGTAGGTCTTGAGCCAGTAGACCTTGCCTTTGCTGGAGAACAGCAGCAGGGTGGTATGGCTGTTCGCTACCAGCAGGTGAGCGATGTAGTCTTCGTCCTTCACGCCGGTCGCCGACTTGCCCTTGCCGCCGCGGCGCTGGGCCTGGTAGGCAGCCAGTGGCTGGGTCTTGGCGTAACCGCCGTGGGAAATGGTGACCACGCGCTCTTCTTCCGGGATCATGTCACCCAGGGTCAGGTCCAGGCGCGCATCGAGAATCTCGGTGCGGCGCACGTCGCCGTATTCGGCGCGGATCACTTCCAGCTCTTCGCGGATCACTTCCATCAGGCGCGCGGCGCTGTTGAGGATGCGGATCAGCTCGCCGATCTGGTTGAGGATTTCCTGGTACTCGGCCAGCAGCTTCTCGTGCTCCAGGCCGGTCAGGCGGTGCAGGCGCAGGTCGAGGATGGCCTGGGCCTGTTCCGGCGACAGCCAGTACTTGCCATCACGCAGGCCATATTGCGGGTCCAGGTTCTCGGGGCGCGAAGACTCGGCGCCGGCCGCTTCCACCATGGCCACCACGGCGCTGGATTCCCAGGCGGTGCTGACCAGGGCTTCCTTGGCCTCGGAGGGCGTTGGCGAGGCCTTGATCAGGGCGATGACCGGGTCGATGTTCGACAACGCCACGGCCTGGCCTTCCAGGATGTGGCCACGCTCGCGGGCCTTGCGCAGTTCGAAGACGGTACGGCGGGTCACCACTTCGCGGCGGTGGCGCACGAACGCTTCGAGCAGGTCCTTGAGGTTCAGTACACGCGGACGGCCGTCGATCAGCGCGACGACGTTGATGCCGAACACGGCCTGCATCTGGGTCTGGGCGTACAGGTTGTTGAGGATGACCTCAGGCACTTCGCCACGGCGCAGCTCGATGACGATGCGCATGCCGTCCTTGTCGGACTCGTCGCGCAGCTCGGTGATGCCTTCCAGTTTCTTCTCTTTCACCAGCTCGGCGATCTTCTCGATCAGGCGAGCCTTGTTCAGCTGGTACGGCAGCTCGGTGACGACGATCTGCTGGCGGCCACCGACCTTGTCGATGTCTTCCACCGTGGAGCGGGCGCGCATGTAAATGCGGCCACGGCCGGTGCGGTAGGCTTCGATGATGCCAGCGCGGCCGTTGATGATGGCGGCGGTCGGGAAGTCCGGACCGGGAATGAACTGCATCAGCTCATCGATGGTGATGTCGGCGTTGTCGATCAGCGCCAGGCAGCCGTCGATGACTTCACCCAGGTTGTGCGGCGGAATGTTGGTGGCCATGCCCACGGCGATACCGCTGGAACCGTTGACCAGCAGGTTGGGGATCTTGGTCGGCATGACTGCCGGGATCTGCTCGGTGCCGTCGTAGTTGGGCACCCAGTCCACGGTTTCCTTGTGCAGGTCAGCCAGCAGCTCGTGGGCCAGCTTGGTCATGCGCACTTCGGTGTATCGCATGGCCGCGGCGTTGTCGCCGTCCACCGAACCGAAGTTGCCCTGGCCGTCTACCAGCAGGTAGCGCAGGGAGAAAGGCTGGGCCATGCGAACGATGGTGTCGTAGACCGCGGTGTCACCGTGGGGGTGGTACTTACCGATCACGTCACCGACCACACGGGCGGATTTCTTGTACGGTTTGTTCCAGTCGTTGCCCAGCTCACTCATCGCAAACAGAACGCGGCGATGCACGGGCTTCAAGCCATCACGCGCATCAGGCAGTGCACGCCCGACGATGACGCTCATCGCGTAGTCGAGGTAGGACTGTCTCAGTTCGTCTTCGATATTGACCGGGAGGATTTCTTTGGCCAGTTCGCCCATGAGAAGCCTGATTCCTTTTTCTGGTGAAACTCCGCGACATCCACCGGGACGTACGAAGCTCGCCGCCGACGGCCAGTGCCGCGAGGCGACTTACGACAAATCAACGAGTTATGCTCAGGATCTGCGCAGTGGGGGCCGCACCTAGAGGCGACCCTGGAAACCGTCGGATGTTACCACAATCGCCGTCAGGGACCTATCCCCCTCAAGGCTTGCAAACCCATTAATTGATAGGCAAATGCGCTTTAAGGTGGGTCTGAGGGGCTTTTGGGGGGATAGCGGGTGTTTTCGGGTGGTTTTTTTGATCGCTTTGGGTTGGATTTGTGGCGCCTGCTTCCCAGGCAAGCCTGGTCCCACACCTTTCGCGGCGGTAGTGTCAGTGAGGCAAAGCACGATCGTGTCCCAGGAAGTGGTGTAACTAAACCAATCGAAGGCGCCCTGCGGGCGAAAGAGGTTGGTCATCGTGGTTTTTGGCTAACGTTGAGTTTGCGGACTTAACCTTCACCAGAGAAACCACGATGACCAAGCCCACTATCGCATTGACCGAGTTGGTTGAGAAAGGGGCAGATGCTGATCTGCTCAAGCAAATGATCCAGTTCGTTGCCCAGCGCATGATGGAGTTCGACGTCGAAGGCCTGTGCGGCGCCGGCTTCGATGTCAAAAGCCCAGACCGGACGAACAGCCGCAACGGCTACCGTGATCGCCTCTGGCAAACCCGCGCTGGCGATGTCGACCTAAAGATCCCGAAACTGCGTCAGGGTAGCTATTTCCCCGGCTTTCTAGAGCCACGCCGTACTGCCGAGAAGGCTATGGCGGCGGTGATCCAGGAGGCCTATATCCAGGGTGTTTCAACGCGTTCAGTGGACGAGCTGGTCAAAGCCATGGGCATGACCGGCATCTCCAAGAGCCAGGTGTCACGGCTGGCTGGCGAGATTGATGAGCGGGTCCACGCCTTCCTTGATCGCCCACTTGAAGGCGACTGGCCCTATCTCTGGATCGATGCTACTTACGTCAAGGTGCGGGAGGCCGGGCGCATCGTCTCGGTCGCCGTCATAATCGCCGTGGCCGTGAACACCGATGGTGGCCGCGAAGTCCTGGGCATGCGGGTTGGCCCTTCGGAAGCCGAGCCGTTCTGGACAGACTTCCTGCGAAGCCTTATGCGGCGTGGCCTGCGTGGCGTAAAGCTGGTCATCTCTGACGCCCACGAAGGGCTCAAGGCCGCTGTTTCCAAGGTCTTCAACGCGACTTGGCAGCGTTGCCGCGTGCACTTCATGCGCAACGCCATGGCCCATGTCGGCAAGGGGCAACGCACCATGGTGGCGGCGCTCCTGCGTACGGTTTTCGCCCAAGACAGCCGTACCGAATGCCATCAGCAGTGGCGCCTGGTCGCCGATCAACTGCGCGAAAAGTACCCCAAGATCGCAACGCTCATGGACGGCTGCGAGGATGAAGTGCTGGCGCACATGGCGTTTCCCAAGGCGCACCGGCAGCAGTTGCACAGCACCAATCCACTGGAGCGGCTCAATGCCGAGATCAAGCGCCGCACCGATGTCGTGGGTATCTTTCCCAACGATCCGGCGATCACACGGCTGGTAGGCGCGATGCTGTTGGAGCAGAACGACGAGTGGTGCCTGCAACGGCGTTATATGCAGTTGGAGGCCTTTGAGGCAGTCAGCGATAATCCACAGGCCAAGCTGTCGGCCGTGATCAACTAAACGGCAAGCTCTGTGGCCAGAACCGCGATGAGTTACACCACTTCCTGGGACACGATCCAAAGCACTTAGCCCTGGCGCATGCCAGGCCTACCCGGAACTGCCATGGCTGACACCCAAGGTGTGGGACCGGGCTTGCCCGGGAAAGGTAGCGCCTGCTTCCCAGGCAAGCCTGGTCCCACACCCTTCGCGGCAGTGGGGTCAGTGAGGCAAAGCACTTAGCCCTGGAGGCATGGCAGGTCTGGCCGGGACTAGCCTGTCTGCCCCCCAAGGTGTGGGACCGGGCTTGCCCGGGAAGGGAGTTGCCTGCTTCCCAGGCAAGCCTGGTCCCACACCCTTCGCGGCAGTGGGGTCAGTGAGGCAAAGCACTTAGCCCTGGCGGCATGCCAGGCCTACCCGGAACTGCCATGACTGACACCCATGGTATGGGACCGGGCTTGCCCGGGAAAGGTGGTACCTGCTTCCCAGGCAAGCCTGGTCCCACACCTTTCGCGGCAGTGGGGTCAGTGAGGCAAAGCACTTATCCCTGGCGGCATGCCAGGTCTACCCGGAACTGCCATGACTGACACCCATGGGGTGGGACCGGGCTTGCCCGGGAAGGGAGTTGCCTGCTTCCCAGGCAAGCCTGGTCCCACACCCTTCGCGGCAGTGGGGTCCGTGGGGCAAAGCACTTAGCCTTTGGAGGCATGGCAGGTCTAGCGGGAGTGGCCTGACTGACACCGAGGGTGTGGGACTGGGCTTGCCAGGAAACAGGTTCAATACTGGCAAACATCTGGAAACCAGCCAGCACTTCGATTTTTGCATAACCACCTAAGGTAGGCATAACTCATCAATAAAGGGCAAAGAGCATGCCTCTGTACAATGAAAGGCGCCTGCGTGTTGGTCGGATTTCAGAAATCGGTCGCGTTTACCTGATCACGACAAGCACCTTCAGCCGAACTCCACACTTCGGGGACTGGCAAGTCGGACGACTGGTGGTCAGGGAGCTCATGCGCGAGCAGGCAGAAGGCAACGCGTTTAGCCTGGCCTGGGTGCTGATGCCCGACCATCTTCATTGGCTGGTGGAGCTCAAATGCGGCAATTTGTCAGCCATGATTCGGCGAGTCAAATCCCTTTCAACGCGAAGCCTGAATGCCACTGCCAATCACAGAGGCAAGATATGGCAAAAAGGTTTTCATGACCGTGCTTTGCGTCGGGAAGAAGACCTGAGGGCTACCGCCCGCTATGTCATTGCCAACCCCCTAAGGGCTGGCCTGGTGAAAAGGGTTGGGGATTATCCTCTGTGGGATGCCGCTTGGATTTGAGTGCTTGGCTGGATTTGTGGTGCCTGCTTCCCAGGCAAGCCTGGTCCCACACCTTTCGCGGCGGTAGTGTCAGTGAGGCAAAGCACTTAGCCCTGGAGGCACTGCAGGTCTAGCCGGAACTGCCATGGCTGACACCCATGGTGTGGGACCGGGCTTGCCCGGGAAAGGTAGCGCCTGCTTCCCAGGCAAGCCTGGTCCCACACCTCTCGCGGCAGTGGGGTCAGCGGGGCAAAGCACTTAGCCCTGGCGGCATGGCAGGTCTAGCCGGAACCGCCCCGACTGACACCCATGGTGTGGGACCGGGCTTGCCCGGGAAAGGTGGTGCCTGCTTCCCAGGCAAGCCTGGCCCCACACCCTTCGCGGCAGTGGTGTCAGTGAGGCAAAGCTCTTAGCCCTGGCGGCATGGCAGGTCTACCCGGAACTGCCCTGACTGCCCCCCATGGTGTGGGACCGGGCTTGCCCGGGAAGCAGACGCCACCCATCAATGCAAGCGTTTGCGGCACATCAACTGCGCCATCTTCGCCGTGTCGGGGCGTTCGACGATGCCTTTCTCGGTGACGATGACGTCGATCAGGTCGGCAGGAGTGACATCAAACACGGGGTTGAACACCTCGACATCAGCCCCCACCCGTTGCCCGCCTACGTCCAGCAGCTCGCTGGCGGCGCGCTCCTCCAGGTAAACGTCGTCACCACTGGCCACACCCATGTCGATAGTGGAACTGGCCGCCACCACCATGAAGCGCACGCCGTGGTGCATGGCGGTCACCGCAAGCTGGTAGGTGCCGATCTTGTTCACCACGTCGCCATTGGCGGCAATGCTATCGGCCCCGACGACCACCCAGGTGATGCCCTTGGTTTTCATCAGGTGGGCCGCGGCCGAGTCGGCATTGATGGTCACCGGGATCTGTTCATTGGCCAGCTCCCAGGCCGTCAGGCGCGAGCCTTGCAACCAGGGGCGTGTTTCGTCGACGAATACGCGCTCCACCATCCCTTCGCTAAACGCCCCGCGGATCACCCCCAGGGCGGTGCCGAAGCCGCCGGTGGCCAGCGCGCCGGTGTTGCAATGGGTGAGCAAGGCCTGCATGTTGCCCTGATGACGGCGAATGATGTCCACCCCCAGCTGCGCCATGGTCAGGTTGGCCTCGCGGTCACTTTCATGGATGGCAACGGCTTCAGCCTCCAGCAGCGCCAGGGCATCGGGTTGCTGGCGCACGCGCACCAGCCGCTCACGCATGCGGTTCAGCGCCCAGGACAAGTTGGTCGCCGTGGGCCGCGCGCCCGCGAGGGCGTCGAAGTCGGCGTCCAGCGCCGCCACCCAGTCACCCCCCTGCGCCTGGCGCTGGCGCGCCGCCAGCACCAGGCCGTAGGCGGCGCTGATACCAATGGCCTGCGCCCCACGCACCACCATGGCCGCAATGGCCTCGGCCACCCCGTGCGCGTCGGTGTAGGCCAGCCACTTCTGTTCGGCGGGCAAGGCACGCTGGTCAAGCAAATGCAGGGCGCCGTCACGCCATTCAATGGCCCTGACTTTCTCTGCTGCCAATAGACGTTCGCGCATTGCCTACCCCTGATCTGAAAGCCGACATCAAAAGCGGCCGATTATAGCGAGCCCCCGAAGAAGACGCTCGGGTATACTTCGCCATCATCGATTGAAAGCACCGGATATTTCCCATGCCCAATGCCAGCCCGCCGCTCGACCTGCTGCTCCTGCCCACGTGGCTGGTGCCCGTGGAACCGGCCGGCGTGGTGCTCAAGGAGCACGGCCTGGGCATTCGTGATGGCAATATAGTATTCATCGGCCCGCGGGCGGAAGCCTTGAAGTACCAGGCAGCAGAGGTAAGGGAGCTTCCCGACATGCTGCTGACGCCCGGCCTGGTCAATGCCCATGGCCACGCCGCGATGACCCTGTTTCGCGGCCTGGCCGACGACCTGCCGCTGATGACCTGGCTGCAGGACCATGTCTGGCCAGCCGAGGCGCGCTGGGTGGACGAAGCGTTCGTGCGCGATGGCACGGACCTGGCCATCGCCGAGCAGCTCAAGGGCGGCATCACCTGCTTTTCGGACATGTATTTCTACCCACGCACCGCCAGCGAACGGGTACACCACAGCGGCATGCGCGCGCAGATCTGCATCCCGGTGCTGGATTTCCCTATTCCCGGCGCCCGCGACGCCGACGACGCCCTGCATCAGGGCATCGAGCTGTTCAACGACTTCAAGCACCACCCGCGCCTCTCCATCGCCTTCGGTCCCCACGCCCCTTATACCGTGGGTGACACCAACCTGGAGAAAATCCGTGTGTTGGCCGACGAGCTCGATGCCCCCATTCAGATGCATGTCCATGAGACCGCCGGCGAGGTGGACGAGGCCGTGAGCGCCAGCGGCGAACGCCCGCTGGCCCGCCTGGCGCGTCTGGGCCTGCTGGGCCCGCGGCTGCAGGCCGTGCACATGACCCAGATCAGCGAAGACGACCTGGCGCTGCTGGTGGAAAGCAATACCAGCGTGGTGCACTGCCCCGAATCCAACCTGAAACTGGCCAGCGGCTTCTGCCCGGTGGAACGCCTGTGGCAAGCCGGCGTCAATGTGGCAGTAGGCACCGACGGCGCCGCCAGCAACAATGACCTGGACCTGCTGGGCGAAACCCGTACCGCCGCCCTGCTGGCCAAGGCCGTGGCCGGCAGTGCCACGGCCCTGGACGCCCACCGCGCGTTGCGCATGGCCACCCTTAACGGCGCCCGCGCAGTGGGCCTGCAGGCCTGCATCGGCTCGCTGGAGGTGGGCAAGGCCGCGGACATCACCGCCTTCGACTTGTCGGGTCTGGCGCAACAACCGATCTACGACCCGGTGTCGCAACTGATCTATGCCACCGGACGCGAGTGCGTGAAGCATGTCTGGGTGGCCGGCAAGGCCTTGCTCGATGACCGGCGCCTGATGCGCCTGGACGAGCAGGCGCTGGTCGACACCGCCCAACGCTGGGGCCAGCGCATTGGCGCCCGGCACGAATAACCGTCACGGCGGCGCTCAAGCCGCCGGCTACCGATTTCAAGCAAGTTTTCAGAGGACACCCCCATGAGTAACGTCGACTACGCCGAAATCGCCAAATTCGAAGCCTTGGCGCACCGCTGGTGGGACCGCGAAAGCGAGTTCAAGCCACTGCACGACATCAACCCGATGCGGGTCAACTGGATCGACGAGCGCGCCAAGCTGGCCGGCAAGAAGGTGCTGGACGTAGGCTGCGGCGGCGGCATTCTCAGCGAGGCCATGGCCCTGCGCGGCGCGACCGTGACCGGTATCGACATGGGCGAAGCGCCGCTGGCCGTCGCCCAGTTGCACCAGCTGGAGTCCGGCGTGCAGGTGCAATACCGGCAGATCACCGCCGAAGCCCTGGCCGAGGAAATGCCCGGTCAGTTCGACGTGGTCACCTGCCTGGAAATGCTCGAGCACGTGCCTGACCCTTCTTCGGTCATTCGCGCCTGCTTCAAGATGGTCAAACCCGGCGGCCAGGTGTTTTTCTCCACCATCAACCGCAACCCCAAGTCGTACCTGTTCGCGATCATCGGTGCCGAGTACATCCTCAAGCTGATGCCGCGCGGCACCCATGACTTCAAGAAATTCATCCGCCCTTCCGAGCTGGGCGCCTGGGCCCGCACGGCCGGCCTGGCGGTCAAGGACATCATCGGCCTGACCTACAACCCGTTGACCAAGCACTACAAGCTGGCCGCCGACGTCGACGTCAACTACATGGTCCAGACCCTGCGGGAGGAGTGATCGATGCGCTTGAGAGCGGTTCTCTTCGACATGGACGGTACGCTGCTGGACACCGCGCCGGACTTCATCGCCATCTGCCAGGCCATGCTCGCCGAACGCAACCTGCCGGCCATCGATGACCAGTTGATCCGCGACGTGGTCTCCGGCGGCGCCAAGGCCATGGTTTCGGCCACCTTCGCCCTGTCACCCCAGGCACCGGAATTCGAGGCCTTGCGCCTTGAGTTCCTGGAGCGCTACCAAGTGGGTTGCGCCGTGCACAGCCACCTGTACGAAGGCATGGCCGAGCTGCTGGACGACATCGAGAAGGCAGGGCTGCGCTGGGGCGTGGTCACCAACAAGCCCGTACGGTTCGCCGAGCCCATCATGCAACAGCTGGGGCTGGCCGAGCGCTCGGCGCTGCTGATCTGCCCGGACCACGTGACCCACAGCAAGCCGGACCCGGAGCCCCTGACCCTGGCATGCACGATGCTCGACCTGGACCCGGCCAGCGTGCTGTTCGTGGGTGATGACCTGCGTGACATCGAGTCGGGCCGCGACGCCGGTACGCGTACTGCCGCGGTGCGCTATGGCTACATCCACCCCCACGACAACCCCAGCCACTGGGGGGCGGATGTGGTGGTAGACCGGCCGCGGGACCTGCGCAAGGTGCTCGACCAGGCGCTGTGCGGCTGCTGACCTGACAAGGGGCGTCGCTTGCCCCGATGCCAACCCAAAGGACAACCCATGTTCGACTACACCGCACCACCCGACCTGCTCGATGGGCGTGTCATCCTGGTCACCGGTGCCGGCCGCGGCATCGGTGCCGCCGCTGCGCTGGCCTACGCCGCACACGGCGCGACCGTGCTGCTGCTGGGCAAGACCGAAGCCAACCTGAATCAGGTCTACGACCAGATCCAGGCCGCCGGCTATCCGCAAGCAGTGGTCATCCCGTTCAACCTGGAAACCGCCCTGCCCCACCAGTACGACGAACTGGCGGTCATGATCGAGAACGAATTTGGTCGCCTGGACGGCCTGCTGCACAACGCCTCGATCATCGGCCCGCGCACGTCGGTCGACCAGCTCAGCGGCGAGCACTTCATGCGCGTGATGCATGTCAACGTCAACGCCATGTTCATGCTCACCCAGACCCTGCTGCCACTGCTCAAGCTGTCTGCCGACGGGTCCGTGGTATTCACTTCCAGCAGCGTGGGGCGCAAGGGGCGGGCCTACTGGGGCGCGTACGGGGTATCGAAGTTCGCCACCGAAGGGCTGATGCAGACCCTGGCCGACGAGCTCGATGCCATGGGCACCTTGCGGGCCAACAGCCTCAACCCAGGCGCCACCCGCACCAGCATGCGGGCCCAGGCGTACCCGGCCGAACCGCCGGAGAAAAATCCGCTGCCCGAGGCCATCATGCCGGTGTACCTGTACCTGATGGGCCCCGACAGCAAGGGCGTGAACGGCCAGGCGTTCAACGCCCAGTAAGGCGTCAGTGCTGAGCGACCGCTACCACGCGCTCGCGACGCACGGTACGCTGTTCCAGCTCCAGGGCCATGCAGCGCTCGAGGAAATTGAACATGTAGTCGTAGCTCATGCAGATGGCGCGGCGCAGCTCCGACTGCAGGGCACGGGTGGGGTTGTGCCCGGCCAGGGTGCAGATGATCTCCAGCGCTTCCCACGGGTGGGCGTCATCGTACTGGGCATGCATTTTCAGCCACTTCATGGCCCGCTTGCGCCCTTCCTCCGGGAAAGCCTGGGCGTAGGTGTCGTTTTCGCACACCACCGCCGACCATTCACCAGTCGCCCCTTCAATCGCATAGTTGGTCGCCGCCATGCCGATGATCAGCGAGTCGGCCGTGGTGCTCTGCCAGCACCAATGGCTCAGCGACAGCAGTTCGGCAGGCACATCCTGGGCCTGCAGATCCTCGAGGGTGATGCCATGGGCGTTGCACCAATGCAGCCAGTAGTCCGCGTGGTTGAGCTCGACACGGATGTTGCGCATCAACCAGCGACGCGCCATGTCTTCGCCAGGGTGGCGACCGAAGCGCGTCTTGGTCAGGCTGTTGGCCATGTACAGGGAGAATTGCTCGACCACCGGCCAACCGCCAATCAGGTACTGGCGCATGGTCTTGGCGCTCAGCGTGGCATCGCGCATATGGCGGTACAGCTCATGCTCGACCACCCGGCGCTTGCTTTCACTGCAGTCGCGGATCAGTTGCTGAGCCCAGAGCGGGTAACTGGTGGCTTCCATGAGGGGGCCAGTACGGACGAACGCCTCGATCACTTTTCAGATTCCTTCTTTATGGAGTGACGGTCACGGCTGCCAGCGTCAGCGAAACGTCCCCGGCGCCGTGAACAACAAAGGGCGGGGGCGGATCTCGCGTCGCTGCAGACTTTCGCAGGTGAATACCTGTGGACGTTCTATCAGATAACCCTGGGCATAATCTACCCCGATTTCCAGTAGCGCCTGCTCTATCAGCGGTGTTTCGACGAACTCGGCGATGGTTTGCTTGCCCATGACATGGCCGATATGGTTGATGACCTCGACCATGGCGCGGTTCACCGGGTCGTCAAGCATGTCCTTGACGAAACTGCCGTCAATCTTGAGGAAGTCCACCGGCAGGTGTTTCAGGTAGGCGAACGAAGACATGCCAGCGCAGAAATCGTCCAGAGAGAACCGGCAGCCCAGGCCCTTGAGCTCATTGATGAAGCGAATGGCGCTGCCCAGGTTGGAGATGGCCGCGGTTTCGGTGATTTCGAAACAGATCAGCTCCGGCGGTATGGAGAAGCGCTGGAACTGCTCACGCAAGTAGGCCAGGAAAGCGTCATCGCCGATGCTCGTGCCGGACAGGTTGATGGCGCAGATCGCCAGCGGTTGCGGCGCACCCTCGCTCAGGCACTGCTGGATGACCTTGAAGACGTTCTGCACCACCCAGCGGTCCAGGGCCGTCATCAACCCATAGCGCTCGGCGGCGGGAATGAAATTTTCCGGCATGATCACCCGCCCGCTTTCATCATGCAGGCGCAGCAGAATCTCGATATGGCCACCGGAGTTGTCGGTACGGCCCAGAGAGGCGATTTCCTGGGCATATAGCACGAAGCGGTTGTCTTCCAGGGCCATGTGCAGCCGCTGCACCCAGGCCATTTCCCCGAAGCGCATGGACAGCTCGGTGTCATCGGCGTGGTACACCTGAACCCGGTTGCGGCCCTTTTCCTTGGCCATGTAGCACGCCATGTCGGCGGCGCGCAGCGAAGCTTCCAGCGTGGAGGGTGCCTGGGCGATGTGCACCAGGCCGATACTGACCGTGGTGACGAACGGCCGCCCTTTCCAGACGAAATGCAGGTTCTGCACGGTCTGGCGCAGGTTCTCAGCGATGCGCTCCGCCATGTCTGCTGGGCAGTTTTCCAGCAGGATGCCGAATTCGTCACCCCCCAGCCGTGCCAGGGTATCGCCTTCGCGCAGGCCCGATTGCAACAGGGTGCAGATGTGCCGCAACAGTTCATCACCCGCGGCGTGGCCACAGGTGTCGTTGACCAGCTTGAACTGGTCCAGGTCCAGAAACATCAATGAATGGCGGCTCTGGGCGCGGTTGAGCTTGCCCAGGGCCTGTTCCAGGCGGAATTCGAATTCGCGGCGGTTGGCCAGCCCGGTCAGGGCGTCGTGGGTAGCCTGCCACGACAAGTTGGCGATGTACTGGCGCTCCTGGGTCATGTCATGCAGCACCAGCACGGTGCCACTGATACGCCCGTCGGTACGGATGGGCGCGCCCACCAGGGTCACCGACACGGTACTGCCGTCCAGGCGCTGGATCAGCTTGGCGTGCTCACTGCCCCCGGACAACTGCCCGGCCAGGATGTGTTCGATCAGGGTGAAACTGTCTTTCTCGGCGTTTTCGTCCAGCAGGTTGAACAACGACGCCAGCGGCAAGCCATTGGCCTGCTCGGCGTTCCAGTGGGTCAATTGCTCGGCGGCCGGGTTCATGTAGGCGATGCAGCCCTCGAAGTCGGTGGCGATCACGCCGTCGCCGATGGAGGCCAGGGTGACCTGGGCACGCTCCTTTTCCAGTTCCAGGGCATTGGCGAAGGCATGGCGCTGGCCCAATAGCCGGTGCACCCGCCACAGGGCCAGGGCGATCAGCAGCACCGCCGTGCCCAGGTTGACCACCATCAACAACCGCCACAGGAACCGCGACCCTTCGCCCAGGGCGTCACTGAACGCCTTGGCCGCGGGCGTGACGCCGTCGTTGATGGCCAGGATCTGGTCCTTCCAACGCATGATGTCTTCTTCGGTGGCACTGCCGCGGCTGATGCCGGCGTGCATCTGCTGGGCCACGTTGTCCAGTTGCACCAGGTAACTGTCGCCCACGGTCCAGCGCTCGATGGCGCGCTCCAGGTAGCTGAAATGGCGGAAATTGAGGTACAGCCAGATCAGGCTGGAGACATCGTCGGGGTGGTTGCCGCCCTGCAGAATGCCTTGGCGCGCCGCTACCAGGTCGGGGGCCGGACGGTCCAGGGCCACGCGCAGGTCATGGCTGCCCTGTGGCACGGCGATGGCGGTCTGGTATTTGCTGAAGATACGCTCGTCGCGGCTGTCGGCGTACAGGTTGAGATAATAGATTGCATCCTTCTGGCCCTTGGACCAGAGACTCTCGCCCGCCACATAGCCCCGCACGGCGGACAACGCGTACAGGCTGATGCAACCCAATAGAGCCTGAAACAGTACGACTGCGATAAATGGCCAGACGATGCCCAATAATCTCGGCGTTTCGAGAGTCCGATTTTGCTTCATGAGGTCCCTTGCATCAGCAGCGCCAGACAACCACCAGGGAAAACTCCACTTCCATCAGCACAGCCTAGGCGAAAACTGCGCGAACAGGGGATTTCTGGCGGTCAGGCATCTTGTTTCGTTCAACACGGCACTTTACAGGCCTATCCAAATGAATGGCTAGCCTTGTCTTTGGTACAAATGTACCGGTATTGCCCGCCCTAGACCTGTTGCAGGTGGCCGTACAGGCGCGCGTAAAGCCCACCCTCGGCGATCAGTTGCTGGTGGTCACCGTCCTCGGCAATGCGCCCGCCGTCGAAGACCAGCACGCGGTCGGCCTGCTTCACCGCGGAAAGCCGGTGGGCGATGATCAGCGTAGTACGCCCGCCCAGGAAGCGCGCCATGGCCTGGTGCAGGTTGTATTCAGTAGCGGCATCCAATGCCGAGGTGGCCTCGTCGAGAATGACCACCTGGGGGTTGGCCAGGATCATGCGGGCGATGGCCAGGCGTTGACGCTGGCCGCCGGACAGGCGCACACCGGAACGGCCGACGATGCTGTCCAGGCCCTGGGGCAACGCGCGGATGGTGGTGTCCAGCTGGGCCGTTTCCAACGCCTGCCAGCAGGCCTCGTCGCTGCGCTCACGGCCCAGGGTGAGGTTGGCGCGGACGGTGTCGTTGAACAGCGACGGGTGCTGCAGGACCACGGCGACATGCTCGCGCAGCGTGGCCAAGCCGATCTCCTGCTGGGTACAGCCGCCGAATCGGATCACGCCGCTCTGGGGGGTATACAGGCCGAGCAACAGCTGCACCAGGGTGCTCTTGCCGCCGCCGCTCGCACCGACAATGGCGACTTTCTCGCCCGGGGCGATGGACAGGTTCAACTGGTCCAGCACTTTGTCTTCGCCGTAGCCGAAACTCAGGTCGCGCACGTCGATGCCCACCGTGTCGCGGTTGCGAAACGGGTTGATCCCCCCAGGGTACTGAGGTTCGTCGGCGCGGGCCAGCAGTTCGTTGATGCGCGTCAGGGCGCCATCGGCCGCGTAGTAGGCGTACTGCAGGTTGAGCAGTTGCTCCACCGGCCCGATCATGAACCACAGGTAACTGAATACCGCCAGCATCTGGCCGATGGACAGATCGGAAAACAGCACGGTGAGCATGGCCACCGCCCGAAAAATGTCGATACCGAACTGGAACAGCAGGCCGCTGGCGCGCCCGGAGGCGTCGCTTTTCCATTGCGAGGCCACGGCGTAATCGCGCACCTCACGCGCCCGCTGGCCAAGACGGCCGAGGAAGAAGCCCTGGCGGTTGCCCGCACGCACTTCCTGGATGGCGTCCAGGGTCTCGGTGAGGGCCTGGGTGAACCGCGCGGTGCTGTCGTTTTCCAGCTTCTTGAGGGACTTGACGCGCTTGCCCAACTGCACGGTGGCGAAAATCACCAACGGGTTGAACAGCAGTATCAACAGCGCCAGCTTCCAGTTCATCCACATCAGGATGCCCGCGGTGCCGACCAGCGTGAGCATGGCCACCAGGAAACGGCTGAGGGTTTCGCCAACGAATTTGTCGAGGGTGTCCAGGTCGGTGACCAGGTGAGTGGTGACGGTGCCGCCGCCCAGGCTCTCGTATTCACTCAGCGAGATGCGCTTGAGGCGCTCGATGAGGCGGATACGCAGGCGGTAGACCACATCCTTGGCCAGGCCGGCGAACAGTTTGGCTTGCACCACGTTGAACACCAGCGCCAGGCAACGCAGGCAAAACGTCACCAGCAGCATCAGGCCGATGTAGCCCGCCGCCTGCTGCCAGGCAGCGGGCAAGGCGTGGTCCATGACCTTCAGGGCCGTGTCACCATGGCCCAGCAGCACTTCGTCCACCAGCAATGGCAGCAACAGCGGGATCGGCACGCTGCACAGGGTAGCGAGCACGGCCACGCCATTGGCGATCCACAGGGCTTTGCGATGCCTCAGGGCCAGTTGCCGGATGTGCGCCCAACTGAGCCGGTCAGGGCTGACGGGCTCGGGCCGCAGGGGCAGTTCGGTCGGCCCGGGCAGTTCAAGCATGGGCGGCCCTTTCCAGCCAGCGGGCAAACAGCGGTGCCAGCTCCTCCAGTGGCTGGTAACCATTGGTCAACAACGCCATCTGCCCGCCACGCTGGGCAAGCATGGTGGGAAAACCGGCGATGTTGAGGTCGCGCACCCAGCTGAAATCGTCCGCGGTGGCGCTGAGCAATTCGGCGCTGTCGAAGGCCGCGGCAAATTCGATGCGCGGAATGCCGGCCGCTTCCGCCAACTCCACCAGCACCGCCACCTGAGTCACGTCGCGCCCCTGGGCGTAGAACGCGTGCTGGATCAGCTTGGCCATGTCCCAGGCCGCGCCCTCGTCGAGGCTGCGCACCGCCACCACGGCACGGCACGCAGGCTCGGTGTCATAGACGAAGCCCTCGGGCAGCGCCCCCTCGAACTTGAAGGGCTGGCCGGTGGCGTCATGCACGGCGTGCCAGTGGTGCAGGATGCTGCTGCGCAGGGACGGTTCCAGCGCAGCCCCGCCCCCGGTGCGCAACCCGCCCATGACCAGGTGCACGCCCACGCCGGCGGCCTTCGCCTGCTGGATCAGTGCCTCGGCCACCGGGGCAAAGCCCCAGCACCAGGAACACATGGGGTCCATCACGTACAGCAGGCGGGTTTGCATGGCGTCAGTCCTGGGCGGCTTTGCGGTAATTATGGCCTATCGGATGAGGAAGATTGCGCGCCTTTGCCAATTCAATCTGTTTCTGGCGGTCGATGGCGCTCTTGCGGGTTTTCTCGCTGAGGCTGTCCCAGCAATGGGGGCAACTGATACCCGGCGAATAGTGCTCGCTGGCACGGTCCTCGGCACTGATGGGGGTGCGGCAGGCATGGCACTGGTCGTAGTCGCCCTCGGTCAGGTCGTGGCGCACGGTGACGCGGTTGTCGAACACGAAGCAGTCACCCTGCCACTTGGTTTCTTCCTGGGGCACCTCTTCCAGGTACTTGAGGATGCCGCCCTTGAGGTGGAACACCTCGCCGAAACCCTCGCCCAGCATGTAGCTGGAAGCCTTCTCGCACCGAATACCGCCGGTGCAGAACATCGCGACCTTCTTGTGCACGGCCGGGTCGAAGTTGGCCTTGATGTAATCCGGAAACTCGCGGAACGAGGTGGTCTTGGGATCAATGGCGCCTTCGAAGGTACCAATGGCCACTTCATAGTCGTTGCGGGTGTCGATCAGCAGCACTTCGGGGTCGCTGATCAGGGCATTCCAGTCCTTGGGCTCCACGTAGGTACCAACGCTGCGGTTGGGGTCCACGCCGGGCACGCCCAGGGTCACGATTTCCTTCTTGAGCTTGACCTTGGTGCGGTAGAACGGCTGCTCGTCGCAGTACGATTCCTTGTGGTCGATGTCCACCAGGCGCGGGTCGTTGCGCAGCCAGGCCAACAGGCCGTCGATGCCTTCGCGGGTGCCGGACACGGTACCGTTGATGCCTTCCTCGGCGATCAGCAGGGTGCCTTTGATGCCGTTGTCGACCATGGCATTGAGCAGGGGCTCGCGCAGGTCAACGTAATCTTCCAGGGTGACGAACTTGTACAGTGCCGCCACGACAATGGCTTGTGTCATGGGTAAAAACTCCAGGTGGTCATCCTCGCAAAGGAAGGACCGGGTCGAAAAACAGGTGAGTTGAAACGACTGTAGGAGCGCCCCACCCTCCCCCACGAATGGGGGGGGCGGAGTGCTCCTACAGGGGAACCTAAGGCCGCGATTCTATCAAAAAAGCGGCTTGGGCAGTATTGCTCTGGATCAATGCCCGCCCGCGCAGGTCGGCGATGCCGGCGCTGCGCCGACGGCCGCCCATTCCTCGGGGGTGTAGGTGTGCTGGGCCAGGGCATGGAATTGCCCCATCAGCTCACCCAGGGTGGCATAGACCATCTGCTGGCGCTTCACGCGGCTCAGGCCCACGAATTGCTCGCACACCAGCACCACCTTGTAATGGGTTTCCTGGCCGCGGCTGTGCATGTGGCTTTCGTCGAGCACCTGCACATGGACCGGGCTCAGGGCGCCGAGCGCCTGCTCAATGCGTTGCTGCATGGACATGGCTGGCCCCGCTTACGGCTTCTTGGCCGGTGCGGCGGCCGGGGCCGCGGCTTTTGGCGGCGCCAGCTCGTTGGTCATGTCAGACAGCAGCTTGTTGACCACCGGCACGGCGCTCTCCAGCTTCTGCTGGGTGATCTGGGCCGACTGCTGGGTCACCGCAGGCATCTTCTCCAGCACTTTCTTGCCCAGTGGCGACTGGTAGAACTTGACCAGGTCCTTGAGCTCCTGCTCGGTGAAGGTGTCGGTGTACAGCTTGACCATGTCAGGCTTGAGCTTCGGCCAGCCAATGGCCTGGTCCAGCGCGGCATTCGCCTTGGCCTGGTAGGTTTCCAGCACGGCGCGCTTGGCTTCCGGTGCCTTGGTCTGCTCGAAACGCTGGGCAAACATCTGCTGCACCTGCATGTAGACCGGGGTGCCGAGCTTGTCGGCGTGCGCCATCATCAGGAACGATTCAGCACTGGCGTTGTGGCTGGCGGTGTCGGCGAAGACCTGGCCGCTGGCGCAGACCAGAGCAACCGCGGTACAGATGGCACGAAGACGGGTCATCGAGTTTCCTTAAGTTAGCAGGCGAGGTAATACCCCGGAATCAAACATTCTGCGCCCAAGCGAGCCGTTCACTCAACCCCGGCACAGGCCCCGGCACATGAAACCTGATGGAACCGCAACGCCGATCCACAGCCTAAACTGCGAATTCAGCCCGTTCAGGAGGACCATCGCATGAGCCGAACAGAAACTGACAGCCTGGGACCCATCGAAGTTCCCGAAGAGGCCTACTGGGGCGCGCAGACCCAGCGCTCGCTGATCAACTTCGCCATCGGTGACCAGCGCATGCCCTTGGCGGTGCTGCACGCCCTGGCGCTGATCAAGAAGGCGGCGGCGCGGGTCAACGACCGTAACGGCGACCTGCCCGCCGACATCGCCCGGCTCATCGAACAGGCCGCCGATGAGGTGCTGGACGGCGAGCATGACGACCAGTTCCCGCTGGTGGTCTGGCAGACGGGCAGTGGTACCCAGAGCAACATGAACGTCAACGAGGTGATCGCCGGGCGCGCCAACGAGCTGGCCGGCAAGGGCCGCGGCGGCAAGGCGCCGGTGCACCCCAACGACCATGTCAACCGTTCCCAGAGTTCCAACGATTGCTTCCCCACCGCCATGAGCATTGCCGCCGCCCAGGCGGTGCACCAGCAATTGCTGCCGGCCATCGCCGAACTGTCGGCGGGCCTGGCGGAATTGTCGGCGCGGCACATGACCCTGGTGAAAACCGGCCGCACCCACATGATGGACGCCACGCCCATTACCTTCGGCCAGGAACTCTCGGCCTACGTCGCCCAGCTGGATTACGCCCAGCGCGCCATTCGCGCGGCCTTGCCGGCAGTGTGCGAGCTGGCCCAGGGCGGCACGGCGGTCGGCACCGGGCTGAACGCGCCCCATGGCTTCTCCGAAGCCATTGCCGCGGAACTGGCGGCGTTGTCGGGCCTGCCCTTCATCACTGCGCCGAACAAGTTCGCCGCCCTGGCCGGGCATGAGCCGCTCACGACGCTGGCCGGGGCGTTGAAAACCCTGGCGGTGGCCCTGATGAAGCTGGCCAATGACCTGCGCCTGCTGGGTTCAGGCCCCCGTGCCGGGCTGGCCGAAGTGAAGTTGCCGGCCAACGAGCCGGGCAGCTCGATCATGCCGGGCAAGGTCAACCCCACGCAGTGCGAAGCCTTGTCGATGCTCGCCTGCCAGGTGCTGGGCAACGACGTCGCGATCGGCTTCGCCGCCAGCCAGGGCCACCTGCAGTTGAACGTATACAAGCCGGTGATCATCCACAACCTGCTGCAATCCATCCGCCTGCTGGCCGACGGCTGCAGCAACTTCCAGGCCCATTGCATCGCGGGGCTGGAACCGGACCCGACGCAGATGGCCGACCACCTGGAGCGTGGCCTGATGCTGGTGACCGCACTGAACCCGCACATCGGTTACGACAAGTCCGCGCAGATCGCCAAGAAGGCTTACGCCGAGAACCTGACCCTGCGCCAGGCGGCGCTGGACCTGGGGTACCTGACCGACGCCGAGTTCGACCAATGGGTACGCCCGGAGAACATGCTCGAATCCGGCAAGAATGGCTGACCGGCGGTAGACACCGTGCCGCTCGGAACTCGATAAGATGAAATACCATCAACTTGGGGGACTTTCCATGTATGGCAAGCGCGCACAAGACCCGGCCGACACCGTGCACTACCGCAGTGACCGGGTGATCATGGTCAATGGTGAATTTTTCTTCACCACCCGTGAAAACACCCAGGAAGGCCCCTACCCTTCCAAGGAAATCGCCGCCCGGGAAACCGAGGCCTACATCGCCCGCATGCAAGGCCGCGCTTGACGCGACGCCTCGATCCCTATGGGACCGGGCGCAGCTCGGGAACCGGCCGCCGCGCCCTGTCAGCCACTGCCCGGTGGTCTTTTCCCGAGCTGCGCCCGGTCCCACAGGGTCGTCAGAACGCCTCGAACAGGCCCGCCGCGCCCATGCCGCCGCCCACGCACATGGTCACCACCCCATAGCGCAGTTGCTGGCGCTGTAACTCGCGCACGATATGCCCCACTTGCCGTGAACCCGTCATGCCGAACGGGTGGCCGATGGCGATCGAACCGCCGTTGACGTTGTACTTGGCGTTGTCGATTTCCAGACGGTCGCGGCAATACAGGCACTGGGAGGCGAAGGCTTCGTTGAGTTCCCACAGGTCCACGTCCTGCAGGCTCACGCCAGCGGCGTTGAGCAGCTTCGGCACGGCGAACACGGGGCCGATGCCCATTTCATCCGGTTCACAGCCGGCCACGGTGAACCCGCGGAATACTGCCCGCGGCTGGAGACCCAGCGCCTGCGCCCGCTCCAGGCTCATCACCAGGGTCATTGAGGCGCCATCGGACAACTGCGATGCGTTGCCTGCCGTTACCGAACCGTCCTCGCTGAACGCCGGTTTCAGGCTCGCCAGGCTTTGCAGCGTGGTATCAGGGCGGTTGCAGTCATCCCGGTCCACCACCCCGTCCAGCCATTTCTGCTCGCCGCTGGCCTTGTCTTCCACCAGGTAGCGGGTGTTCATGGCCACGATTTCATCATCGAAACGGCCATCGGCCTGGGCCTGGGCCGTGCGCTGCTGGCTTTGCAGGGCGTATTGGTCCTGGGCCTCGCGGCTGACCTGGTAACGCTTGGCCACCACTTCGGCCGTCAGGCCCATGGGCATGTAGATGCCCGGCGAGCTTTCCTGCAGGGTGGGGTTGAGCAAGTGCTCCTGGTTGACGCTGCGCAGGGTCAGGCTGATGGACTCCACGCCGCCGGCGACAATCACATCGCTGAACCCCGAGGCGATCTGGTTGGCGGCAATGGCAATGGCCTGAAGGCCCGAAGAGCAGAACCGGTTGAGGGTCATGCCCGCGGTGCCGGTGCCCAGCTTCGACAGCACCGCTACGTTGCGGCCGATGTTGAACCCCTGGGCGCCTTCGTTGGAAGCCGCGCCAACGATGCAGTCCTCGACGCTGGCCGGGTCGATGCCGTTGCGGGCCAGCAGGGCGTTCACGCAATGGGCCGCCATGTCATCGGGGCGGGTCTGGTTGAACTTGCCACGGAAAGACTTGGCCAGGCCGGTCCTGACACTGTCGACGATCACCACTTCACGCATGGGGCACCTCCTTCGGCGTTGAGCTGCTAGCTGAAAGCGAAGGCAACAACGCGCTGCCTTTGGCTCGTAGCCAGTAGTTTGTAGCGTGCCGCTTGCCCCCAAGCCACCATCATTGAAGCGCTTGATGCAACACCATGACAGATCAGGCGCTCACTTGTCCTTTTTGAAGGCTTTCTCCAGCGCCTCGTTGATGGTGCGCAGCACCTTCACCCGGGCCCAGCGCTTGTCGTTGGCTTCAATCAGGGTCCAAGGGGCGACCTCGGTACTGGTGCGGTCCACCATGTCTTCCACCGCTTCACGGTACTGCTCCCACTTATCGCGGTTGCGCCAGTCGTCATCGGTGATCTTGAACCGCTTGAAGGGCACTTTTTCCCGCGCTTCGAAGCGTTCCAGCTGGGTGTCCTTGTCAATCGCCAGCCAGAACTTGACCACCACCACGCCAGCATTGGCCAACTGCTCTTCGAAGTCGTTGATTTCGCCATAGGCACGCATCCAGTCACTGGTGCTGCACAGGCCTTCCACCCGCTCCACCAACACCCGGCCATACCAGGAGCGGTCAAAGATGGTGAACTTGCCACGCGCCGGAATCTGCCGCCAGAAGCGCCACAGGTACGGCTGCGCCAGTTCATCCTGGGTCGGCGCGGCGATGGGCACGATGTTGTACTGGCGCGGGTCCAGCGCTGCGGCGACCCGGCGAATGGCACCGCCCTTGCCCGCCGCATCGTTACCTTCGAACGCCGCCACCAGGGCATGGCGGCGCATGTGCTTATGGCGTAGCAGCCCGGCCAACCGCGCCTGTTCGGCCACCAGCTGGTCGTTGTAGTCGTCCTTGTCCAGCTGCTGGCTCAGGTCCAGGCTGTCGAGCAAGCCCTTGCCATCCAGGCTGTGCCCCAAGGGGGCGACGCTCTGGTGCAGGGGTTCGGTGGGGGCCTTGAGGGCTGCCTGCAAGCCTTCCAGCAGCAGTTTGCCCACTGTGAGGCTGCGGTAGTGGGGGTCGACGCCTTCGATCACATGCCACGGCGCGTAGTCACGGCTGGTGCGGCGCAGCACGCGCTCGCCGAAGCGCACGAAACGGTCATAGGTCTCCGATTGCTGCCAGTCCAGCGGGCTGATGCGCCAGCTGTGCAGAGGGTCGTCCTGCAGGGCCTTGAGCCGCGCTTTCATCTGTTTCTTGGACAGGTGGAACCAGAACTTGAAGATCAGCGCGCCCTCGTCGCACAGCATCTGCTCCAGGCGCTCGGCACCGTTGATGGCCTGGTCCAGCTGCGCGTTCTTGAACTCGCGGTGCACACGCCCCTGGATCATCTGGCTGTACCAATTGCCGAAGAACACGCCGATCTTGCCCTTAGCCGGCAATTGCCGCCAGTAACGCCAGGCAGCGGGCCGTGCCAGTTCTTCGTCGGTCTGCTGGTCGAAAGAGCGCACTTCGATCAGGCGCGGGTCCATCCATTCGTTGAGCAGCTTGACGGTCTCGCCCTTGCCCGCGCCCTCGATGCCGTTGATCAGAATGATGACCGGAAAGCGCGCCTGGGCCTTGAGTTCATTCTGGGCCTCCAGCAACGCTTCGCGCAGCGCCGGCACTTCGGCGTCGTAGGTCTCCTTGTCGATGGCGTGGCCTATTTCGGCAGACTCGAACATGGGCAGTACTCCTTGACCAATAAGGTCTAGAGCCTAGCGCATCAGCCTCGCTATCATGAACCCTTGTCTGTCATCGAGCTGAACATGAGTACCGAACCGCTGCACGCCCAGATCGACTGGGACGACCTGGGCCGCCCCACGTCGCGCCACTACGGCGACGTTTACTTCGCCGCCTCGGGGCTGGAAGAAACCCGCCATGTGTTCATCGACCAGAACGACCTGACGGCGCGCTTCAGCGCCCTGGCTGACGGGCAGCGGCTGGTGATCGGCGAGACGGGCTTCGGCACTGGCCTGAACTTCTTCTGCGCCTGGCAGTTGTTCGCCGAACGCGCCGCGCCAGGCGCGCGCCTGCAGTTCATCAGCGTGGAAAAATACCCCCTGAGCCATGCCGACCTCAGCCGCGCCTTGGCGCTGTGGCCAGAGTTGGCGCCCTACACGCAACCGCTGCTGGCCCAATACGTGGGTATTCACCAGGGCTTCCAACGCCTGGTGTTCGATGGCGGCCGGGTCACCCTGACGCTGCTGATCGGCGATGTGCTGGAACAGTTGCCGCAACTGGACGCCCAGGTGGACGCCTGGTTCCTGGACGGCTTCGCCCCGGCCAAGAACCCGGAAATGTGGACCCCCGAATTGTTCGCCGAACTGGCCCGCCTGGCCGCGCCGGGTTCTACCCTGGGTACCTTCACCAGTACCGGCTGGGTGCGCCGTGGGCTGATGGCGGTGGGGTACAAAATGAAGCGCATACCCGGCATCGGCAAGAAGTGGGAAGTGTTGCGCGGCGTGTTCGAAGGCCCGGTGGCTGCCCCGACCACGGCCAAACCGTGGTTCGCCCGGCCACCGCGCCCGCAGGGTGAACGCCATGCCCTGGTGATCGGCGCCGGCCTGGCCGGTTGCGCCACCGCCGCCAGCCTGGCAGCCCGGGGTTGGCGCGTCAGCCTGCTGGAGCGCCACGACGGCGTGGCCCAGGAAGCCTCGGGCAACCCCCAGGGCGTGCTTTACCTGAAACTGTCCGCCCATGGCACGGCGCTGTCACAGTTGATCGTCAGCGGCTTTGGCCACACGCGTCGGCTGCTGGAACAGTTGCAGCGCGGCCGCGACTGGGACGCCTGCGGCGTGCTGCAACTGGCCTTCGATGCCAAGGAAGGCCAGCGCCAGGCGCAACTGGCCGACGCTTTCGACCCGCAACTGCTTAAGGTGCTGGACCGTGACGCTGCCCAGGCCGTGGCCGGAGTGGCCCTGCCCAGTGGCGGGCTGTACTTCCCGGAAGGCGGCTGGGTACACCCGCCCGCCTTGTGCCAATGGCAGGCCGGACAGCGCGGCGTGCACGTGCAGCCCCACCAGCACGTCCTGGAACTGCGCCGTGTGCAAGGCCAGTGGCAGGCCTGGGAAGGCGAACGCCTGCTGGCCAGCGCCCCCGTGGCCGTACTGTGCACGGCGGCACAGGTGCGCGACTTTGGCGAAACGGCCAGCTTGCCGCTCAAGCGTATCCGCGGCCAGATCACTGCCCTGCCCTGCACCGACCGCAGCGCCGCCCTGGCCACCGTGGTCTGCGCCGAAGGCTATGTAGCCCCGGCCCGCCTGGGCGAACACACCCTGGGGGCCAGTTTCGATTTCCACAGTGACAACCTCACCCCCACCGTGGCCGAGCACCAGGGCAACCTGGCCATGCTCGATGAAATCTCCACCGACCTCGCCCAGCGCCTCGGCGCTCATGGCCTGCCACCGGAGCAGCTACAAGGGCGCGCCGCGTTCCGTTGCACCAGCCCGGACTACCTGCCCATCGTCGGGCCGGTGGCCGAGCACCAGGCGTTTTTGCAGGCCTACGCCATACTCAGCCGCGACGCCCGCCAAGTGCCCGACGTGGCCTGCCCCTGGCTGGAGGGATTGTACGTGAACAGCGGGCACGGCTCGCGCGGCTTGATCACCGCGCCATTGAGCGGGGAACTGGTGGCGGCCTGGTTGGAAGGCGAGGCCTTGCCAGTGCCGCGCGAGGTAGCGCAAGCGTGCCACCCCAATCGATTTTGGGTGCGGGGTTTGGTGAAGAACAAGGGATAGCCCCAAGTGCAAGGCGTTGCGCTTCTGGCGCCCTTGAGATCGAGCGCCCCGCACACGCCAGATACCCGGTAGTTTTGATTGGCCTTCGCCCGCCCACGGACACATCGATACCCCATGCTAGCCATCACCCACCTGCAAAAATCCTACCCCACGCCCCAGGGTCTCCTCCCGGTCCTGGCGGGCGTGGACCTGCAGCTCCCCCAAGGCCAGAGCCTGGCCCTGATGGGGGAGTCGGGCAGCGGCAAGAGCACCCTGCTGCACCTGGTGGCCGGGCTGGACCAGGCCGACAGCGGCCGCATCGAGGTCAACGGCCAGGCGCTGGAGCGCCTGAACGAAGGCCAACTGGCCGCGTGGCGGCGCCATGGCGTGGGCTTGATCTTTCAGCAATTCAACCTGATCAGCAGCCTCAACGTAGCCGATAACCTGGCCTTTCAGGCCCGCCTGGCCGGCCGCCTCGACCCAGCCTGGCAGGCCGAACTGGCCGAGCGGCTGGGCCTGGCTGGCCTGCTGGCGCGCTACCCCGAACAACTGTCAGGCGGCCAGCAGCAACGCGTGGCCTTGGGCCGAGCCCTGGCGCCGCGGCCACCGCTGCTGCTGGCCGACGAACCCACGGGCAACCTCGACGAACGCACCAGCGCCCAGGTGCTCGACCTGCTGTTGCACCTGCAGGCCGAAACCGGGTGCAGCCTGCTGATGGTCACCCATAGCCCGGCCATCGCCGCCCGCCTGCAGCGCCAGGTCGTGCTGCAAGCCGGCCGCGTCAAGGCTGACTGAGATGGCCAGCCTGTGGTGGACCCTGGTCGCCCTGCTCAGCCACTGGCGTCTGCATCCTCTGCAACTGGCCAGTGTCCTGGCGGGGCTATGGCTGGCCACGACCCTGCTGATCGGCGTGCAAGCCCTGAATGGCCAGGCTCGCCATAGCTACGCCCTGGCCAGTGAACTGATTGGTGGCCGCGCCCAGACCAGCCTCGCCCCTCGCAAGGGCGACGACCTGCCCCAAGCGCTGTTCGTCGACCTGCGCCGCCGTGGCTGGCCGGTATCGCCCCTGCTGCAAGGACGCCTGGACCTCAACGGCCAGCGCTTGACCGTGACCGGCATCGACCCATTGACCTTACCGACCCACACCGCGCTGGCCGGGCAAGTGCCCAGCGAGGCCGACCTTTACCGCTTCATCGGCACCCCCGGCGTGACATGGGTGTCGCGCCAGACCCTGCGCGCCCTGGGGCTGCACGAGGGCGATGACGCCGGCGCGCGGCTGCCGCCCCTGCAAGCCCGCGACGACATGGCACCCGGGGTGTTGTTGATGGACATCAGCCGTGCCCAGGCCCTGCTGGGGATGCCAGAGCGACTCTCACGCCTGCTGTTGCCCGAGGGTTTCGAAGGCGCACTGCCAGCCGAGCTGGCCGGGCAGTTGCAACGCCAGCACAGCGACCCCGGTCAGGACATGAACCGGCTCACCGAGGCGCTGCACCTGAACCTGGCCGCGCTGGGCCTGCTGGCTTTCGTGGTCGGGCTGTTCATCGCCCAGGCCGCCATCGGCCTGGCGCTGGAGCAACGACGAGCGCTGATGCGCACCCTGCGCGCCTGCGGCGTAAGCGTCCGCCTGCTGGTGGTGGCACTGTTGCTGGAACTCACGGCGCTGGCCCTGCTGGGTGCAGTGGCGGGGGTGGCCAGCGGCTACGGCCTGGCCAGTGCGCTGCTGCCGGATGTCGCGGCCAGCCTGCGCGGCCTGTATGGCGCAGAAGTGGGCAACCAGCTCAGCCTGGGCCCGCACTGGTGGCTGGCCGCCGTCGCCTTGAGCCTGGCGGGCGCGCTGCTGGCCTGCGGGCATACCCTGTGGCGAGCTGCCCGCTTGCCCCTGCTGGCACTGGCCAGCCACCAAGCCTGGCAAGGGGCTTACCGCCAGGGCTTGCGCCGACAGGGTGCGGCGGCCGGGGTCCTGGCCGTGTTGGCCCTGGCGCTGGCGGGATGGGGAAACAGCCTTGCCGCGGGCTTCAGCCTGCTGGCCTGCCTGTTGCTGGCCGCCGCCCTGGCATTGCCGGTGCTGCTCGAACTGCTGCTGGCCTGCCTGGCCCGCCTGCCGTCGTCCAGCGCCAGCGGCCAATGGTTTCTGGCTGACTGCCGGCAGCAACTGCCCGGCCTGAGCCTGGCACTGATGGCGTTGCTGCTGGCCATGGCCACCAACCTGGGTGCTTCCAGCATGACCCAAGGCTTTCGCCAAACCTTCGACCATTGGCTGGAACAACGCCTCGTCGCCGAGCTTTACCTGCACCCCAACGACGCCGCGCAAACCGCCCGGGTCCAGGCCTGGCTGCAACAACGGCCCGAGGTTCAGGCCGTCCTGCCGGAACGCGAACAGGATGTCACCCTCCAGGGCTGGCCCGTGCAAGTGCATGGCGTTGTCGACGACCCGCTGTACCGCGAGCACTGGCCTCTGCTTGAGCAGGCCGCGGGCAACCCCTGGGATCAGTTGTTCAATGACGACACCCTGATGCTCAGCGAACAACTGGCACGGCGACTGAAGGTCGGCATCGGCGACACCGTGGTGCTGCCCGGGGCAGGCTCACAGACCGTGGTGGGCATTTACGCCGACTACGGCAACCCCAAAGGCCATGTGCTGCTCGACGCGGCCCGCTGGCAACGCCTGTGGCCGGCGCAGCCACCCACGCGGCTGGCACTGCGCCTGCCACCCGCAGCGGTAGCCGGCATGAAGCACGACCTGCAGGCGGCCTTTTCCCTGAGCGATGAGCGCCTGGTGGACCAAGGCCAACTCAAACGCTGGGCACAGCAGGTATTTGACCGCACCTTCAGCGCCACCCGTGCCCTCGATACCCTGACGCTGGCCGTGGCCGCGGTGGCGCTGTTCATCAGCCTGCTCACCCAGAGCGATAACCGCCTGGCCCAACTGGCGCCCTTGTGGGCACTGGGCATGCGCCGCCGCCAGCTGATCCTGCTCAACCTGGCCCAGACCTGGCTATTGAGCCTGTTGACCCTGTTGCTGGCCTTGCCGCTTGGCGTGTTACTGGCCTGGTGCCTGGTGGCCGTTGTCAATGTGCAGGCCTTCGGCTGGCGGCTGCCGCTACAGCTGTTCCCCGGCCAACTGTTGCAACTGCTGGGGTGGGCGATGCTGGCCACGGTATTGGCCTCACTTTGGCCCATGGTGCGTTTGCTGCGCAGCCAACCGACGGACCTGCTCAGGGTGTTTGCCGATGAACGTTAGCAAAAAGGCTGTAGGCATCGGATTGCTCGGCCTGCTGCTGAGCGCCTGCGACGCCCCACCGCCGCCCACGGGATTTGCCGGCCTGGGGGGCCAGGCCGCAGGCTTCGCCCAGGTGACGCCGGGTGCCCCGCTGGTGTTCCCCCGCGACCATGGCGCCCATCCCGACTACCGCATCGAGTGGTGGTACGTGACGGCGAACCTCAGCGCTGCCGACGGTAGCGTATTCGGCGCCCAGTGGACGCTGTTCCGCAGCGCCCAGGCGCCCGGTGCCGAAGCGCCTGGCTGGAGTCACCGCACCGTGTGGCTGGGGCACGCCGCGCTGACCGGCGCGAACTGGCAACACAGCGCCCAGGCGCTGGCCCGCGGTGGTATCGGCCAGGCTGGGGTGGAAACACAGCCATTTGCAGCCTGGATAGACGACTGGCGCCTGGACAATCCCGCCCCGTCGACCGCCCACCTTGGCAACTTGCGCGTGCAGGCCCGCGCCGCCGATTTCAGCTATGAACTCAACCTGCGCACGGACCGCCCCCTGGTGCTGCAGGGTGTGCAGGGCTACAGCCAGAAATCGCAACAGGGCCAGGCGTCCTGGTATTACAGCCAGCCGTTCTACCAGGTCAGCGGCCAGGTGCAGACCCCCGACGGCCAATGGCATGTCACCGGCCAGGCCTGGCTGGACCACGAGTGGAGCAGCCAGCCCTTGGCAGCCAACCAGCAGGGTTGGGACTGGTTTTCCCTGCACCTGGACGACGGCGCCCAGGTCATGCTGTTCCGCTTGCGCCAACAAGGCGGCCCGGACTTCGTCAGTGGCAGCTGGACGGATGCCGATGGCCACAGCGAGGCCTTGGACAGCGGCCAGGTGCAATTGCGGCCCATGGGCGCCAACGCCACGCTCGACCAGCACCGTGCGCCCACCCAGTGGCAGGTCAGGATTCCCACCCACGGGCTGGATATACGGGTCGAGGCCTTCAACCCCGACGCGTGGATGAAGGTTACCCCGCCTTACTGGGAGGGTCCGGTGCGCATCACAGGCAGCCACGCAGGCCAGGGGTACCTGGAAATGACCGGATATTAAACCACCAGGGCCGGTATGAAAGGCCGCCTGGCGGAGCTGGGACATATGGCGTGCAAAGCCTAGATGAGTCCGTGCTGCATGGCCTTCACGACCGCCGACAACTTGTTGCTGGCACCGAGTTTTTCGATACAGCGGGCAATGTGAAAGTTGACGGTCCTCTGGCTGACCGCCAGGGCGGTTGCCACACGCTCCGAGGTCATGCCCTGCGAGGCGCATTTGAGCACTTCCAGTTCACGGCTGGACAATTGTGGACGGGCAACCCTGTTGGAGTCGGGCCTTGGAGAGGTGTCCCGCCAACGAGGCGCCAATGCACCATGCACCAGATTCGTCAGCCACAGCACATCAGCCACTTTGTCATAGAACTCCTGCGCTGTAATACCGTCTTCACGTCGGCAAAGGCTGATCAAAGTGTTACAACCATGCAAGCCTTGCACCATTCGCGTCACGCCGTGGCAGAGTCCGTGAGCTTGGCAATGCTGCCGTGTATCGGGACAAACGCTGAACAGCTCATCATCCCATAGCTGGGGAATTTGAGTATTCGACAACTTCTCAAAGAGTAACGCGAGCATCCATTGCGGATTCTCATTATTGAAACAACTTATGACAGGTGGATAATTATGACGTTGGAAGTGGATCAGCCTTTTTCCATGACGTTCAGCGAAAACAACGACTTCACAATGTTCGAACCCTAGCTGCATTGCGCCCCACAGCAGCGCATCAAAAATAGCATCGACATCCTGTCCGCAGGAAAATCGGTCTAGGTCATTCGCTAACCAATGCATACCATCACCCAACTGAAGATTATTTTTTTTTGGATCCATTTAGATGCAGAACGAATTTAGTTCACCTGCGCAAAGCGCGCCAATAACGAATCGCGATTGAGTCGCTATTTACACACTTTACATTCAAACAAACGTTTAATTAGAGTATTTGCTTAAACCCGGAAGTCAGACGAGCTGGGTAATTCATAAGTCCGTGTGGCCAGGTAGATTGATCGGACCTCGCCACGCTAATCACCGAATGTTCTGAAACTCCTGCTGCCCCTGCCTGTCAGTTTCATAAGCGCGCCCTCTTCACGGCGCCCTCCCCAACGGAAAACCGGTAAGGAATTATGTGCGGATTAGCAGGTGAATTACGTTTCGATCAGCAACCGGCCGACCTCGCGGCCATTGAACGCATAACCCACCACCTGGCCCCCCGCGGCCCGGATGCCTGGGGTTTCCACAGCCAGGGGCCCATTGCCCTGGGGCATCGGCGGCTGAAGATCATGGACCTGTCCGACGGTTCGGCGCAGCCCATGGTCGACCAGCACCTTGGCTTGTCCCTGGCCTTCAACGGCGCTATCTACAATTTCCCGGAGCTGCGTACCGAGCTGGAAGCACTGGGCTACGCCTTCTATTCCGGCGGCGATACCGAAGTGCTGCTCAAGGGCTACCACGCCTGGGGTGAGAGCCTGCTGCCAAAGCTCAATGGCATGTTTGCCTTCGCCATTTGGGAACGCGACAACCAACGCCTGTTCATCGCCCGCGACCGCCTGGGGGTCAAGCCCCTCTACCTGTCGCGCACTGGCCAGCGCCTGCGCTTCGCCTCGGCGCTGCCAGCACTGCTCAAGGGGGGTGATATCAGCCCCATGCTGGACCCGGTGGCCTTGAACCACTACCTGAACTTCCATGCCGTGGTGCCCGCACCCCGCACGCTGCTGGCCGGCATTGAAAAGCTGCCACCTGCCACCTGGCTGCGCATCGACGCCAATGGCAATACCGAACAGAAAACCTGGTGGACACTGCCCTACGGCCCCCGCGCCGACGAAGCGGACCTGAGCCTGGAAGACTGGCGGGACCGCGTGCTGGAAAGCACCCGCGAAGCCGTTGCCATTCGCCAGCGCGCGGCGGTGGACGTAGGCGTACTGCTCTCGGGCGGCGTCGACTCCAGCCTGCTCGTGGGCCTGCTGCGGGAAGTGGGGGTGGACAACCTGTCGACCTTCTCCATTGGCTTCCAGGACGCTGGCGGCGAACGCGGTGACGAATTCCAGTACTCCGACCTGATCGCCAAGCACTACGGTACCCAGCACCATCAACTGCGTATCGACGAAGCCGAGATCATCGAGCAGCTTCCCGCGGCCTTTCGCGCCATGAGCGAGCCAATGGTCAGCCATGACTGCATCGCCTTCTACCTGCTGTCGCGCGAAGTCGCCAAGCACTGCAAGGTGGTGCAAAGCGGCCAGGGCGCCGATGAACTGTTCGCCGGCTACCATTGGTACCCGCAGGTGGACGGCGCCAGCGACCCGTATGCGGCCTACCGCGCGGCCTTCTTCGACCGCAGCTACGACGACTACGCCGCCACGGTGCAGCCGGCCTGGCTGACGGCCAACGACGCCGCCGGTGATTTTGTCCGCGAACATTTCGCCATGCCCGGTGCCGATGCCGCCGTGGACAAGGCATTGCGCCTGGACAGCACCGTGATGCTGGTCGACGACCCGGTCAAACGTGTCGACAACATGACCATGGCCTGGGGCCTGGAAGCACGGACCCCGTTCCTGGACTACCGCCTGGTGGAACTGTCGGCCCGTGTGCCCGCGCGCTTCAAGCTGCCGGACGGTGGCAAACAGGTTCTCAAGGAAGCCGCGCGGCTGGTCATTCCCAGCGAAGTCATCGACCGCAAGAAAGGTTACTTCCCGGTGCCCGGCCTCAAGCACCTGGAAGGCAACACCCTGAACTGGGTGCGCGACCTGCTGCTGGACCCCAGCCAGGACCGTGGCCTGTTCAAGCCGGCCATGCTTGACCAGTTGTTGAGCAACCCCCAGGGCCAACTGACGCCGTTGCGCGGCTCCAAACTGTGGCAACTCGCCGCCCTGAACCTGTGGCTCAGCGAACAAGGAATCTGACCGATGAAAGCCCATGCCACCGCCTACAATCAGCGCCTGTTGCGGGGCCAGTCGCCCACCTATGAACGCCTGCAGGCGCGCTTCGCCGAAGACGGCAGCGTGCCCGATGGCCAGCCCCACGCGGTGCATTGCGGCTGGGGCCGGCTGCTGATCGGGCATACGTTTCCCGACCCCGCCAGCCTTGCCGCCGAACTGGTGAACGAGCACCCGGGTGAACGCGACATTGCCCTGTACGTGGCAGCCCCGCAGCAAGTGCTGGCCCAGGCGCCCCAGCACCTGTTCCTGGACCCTTCCGACACCCTGCGCCTGTGGTTCAGCGACTACCGCCCAGCGCAGCGGGTATTTCGCGGCTTCCGCATTCGCCGGGCGCAAAGCGACGCCGACTGGGAGGCCATCAACCAGCTGTACCTCAAGCGCCGCATGTTGCCCATCGACCCCACCCGCCTCACCCCGCGGCACCAGGGGGGGCCGGTGTACTGGCTGGCTGAAGACGAGGACAGCGGCCAGGTGATCGGCAGCGTAATGGGCCTGAACCATCAAAAAGCCTTCCACGACCCGGAACACGGCAGCAGCCTGTGGTGCCTGGCCGTGGACCCGCGCTGCACCCGCCCCGGCGTCGGCGAAGTGCTGGTGCGCCACTTGATCGAGCACTTCATGAGCCGGGGCCTGAGTTACCTTGACCTGTCCGTGCTGCACGACAACCGCCTGGCCAAGAACCTGTATGCCAAGCTGGACTTTCGCGCCCTGCCCACCTTCGCCATCAAGCGCAAGAACGGCATCAACCAGTCCCTGTTCCTGGGGCCGGGGCCGGGTGCCGAACTGAACCCCTATGCGCGGATCATCGTCGACGAGGCCCTGCGCCGCGGCATCGACGTGCAGATCGATGACGCCGATGCCGGGCTGTTCACCCTCAGCCACCGCGGCCGCAGCATTCGTTGCCGCGAGTCGCTGTGCGACCTCACCAGCGCCATCAGCATGAACCTCTGCCAGGACAAGCACCTGACCCACAAGGTGCTGAGCGCCGCCGGGCTGAGCATGCCTGCCCAGCAACTGGCCGGCAGTGCCGACGACAATGATGACTTTCTGCAGGAGCATGGGCGCATCGTGGTCAAGCCGGTGGACGGCGAGCAGGGTCAGGGCGTCGCCGTGGACCTGAGCACGCTGGATGAGGTGCAGCAGGCCATCGAGCACGCCCACCGTTTCGACAGCCGCGTGCTGCTGGAAAGCTTCCACGAGGGCTGCGACCTGCGCATCGTGGTCATCGGCTTCGAAGTGGTGGCGGCCGCCATCCGCCGCCCGGCGCAGATCGTCGGCGACGGGCAGCACGCCATCGGCGCGCTGATCGAAGCCCAGAGCCGTCGCCGTCAGGCGGCCACCAGTGGTGAAAGCCGCATTCCGCTGGACCATGAAACCCAGCGCACCCTGCACGCCGCCGGTGTGGACTACGACACCGTGCTGCCGGCTGGTCAGGTGCTGGCGGTGCGCCGCACGGCCAACCTGCATACCGGTGGGCACCTGGAGGACGTCACCGACATCCTCCACCCGGTACTGGCCGACGCCGCCGTGCGCGCGGCCCGCGCACTGAACATTCCGGTGGTGGGCCTGGACCTGATGGTCCCTGCGGCTGACCAGCCCGAGTACGTGTTCATCGAAGCCAACGAGCGCGTCGGCCTGGCCAACCACGAACCACGGCCCACGGCACAGAAGTTCGTGGACCTGCTGTTTCCCCACTGTCAGGTATTGAGCTGACGCCTTCAGAATCGGCGGTGGGGTCTCTGCAGGACCGGGCCCCCACGCCATTCCCCTATTTTCAGGAGGTCCTCATGACCACCCACATCCCCGAGCCGGACACCCAGTACCTGCAAAAGGTACTGCTGGAAATGCTGGCCATCCCCAGCCCCACCGGCTTCACCGACACCATCGTGCGCTACGTCGCCGAGCGCCTGGAAGAACTGGGCATACCCTTCGAGCTGACCCGCCGCGGTACTATTCGCGCGACGCTGCAGGGCCAGAAGAATTCCCCCGACCGTGCGGTGTCCGCGCACCTGGACACCATCGGCGCCAGCGTTCGTGCCGTTCAGGACAACGGCCGCCTGTCACTGGCGCCGGTGGGTTGCTGGTCCAGCCGCTTCGCCGAAGGCAGCCGCGTCAGCGTGTTCACCGACACGGGCGTGATCCGTGGCAGCGTGCTACCGCTGATGGCGTCGGGGCACGCCTTCAACACGGCCGTGGACCAACTGCCGGTCAGCTGGGACCATGTGGAGCTGCGCCTGGATGCCTACTGCGCGACCCGCGCCGATTGCGAATCGCTGGGGGTGAACATTGGCGACTTCGTGGCATTCGACCCCCTGCCCGAATTCACCGACAGCGGCCACATCAGCGCCCGCCACCTGGACGACAAGGCCGGCGTGGCGGCCTTGCTGGCCAGTCTCAAGGCTATCGTCGAAAGCGGCCAACAGCCGCCCATCGACTGCCACCCGCTGTTCACCATCACCGAAGAAACTGGCTCGGGCGCCGCGGGTGCATTGCCGTGGGACGTCAGCGAATTCGTCGGCATCGACATCGCGCCGGTCGCACCGGGGCAGCATTCCAGCGAGCATGCGGTGAGCGTGGCGATGCAGGATTCCAGTGGTCCTTATGACTACCATCTGTCCCGGCATTTGCTGAGCCTGGCCCAGGCCCATGACTTACCGGTACGCCGAGACCTGTTCCGCTATTACTTCAGTGACGCACACTCGGCGGTAACCGCGGGGCATGACATTCGTACTGCTTTGCTGGCGTTCGGCTGTGATGCCACCCATGGGTATGAACGCACGCACATCGACAGTCTGCAGGCGCTGAGCCGGATATTGACCGCCTACATACTCAGCCCACCGGTGTTTGCCAGCGATGCGCAACCGGCCCATGGGTCGTTGGAGCGGTTTAGCCATCAGCTGGAGCATGATGCGCAGATGGAAAGTGAGACACGGGTGCCGGCGGTGGATACGTTGGTGGGCCAGAGGTAGAGGGGTTAGGGGGTAGCCCCCGGGGGTTTTGGCGCTCCCAAGATCGAGCGCCGCCCGCCCTGCCCTGGCAGCTATCACGCTTCCGAAAGCGGACAGCTTTTGAAACAACCTCAGTGTTGTTCCCGGAGCGGCATAGGGGATACGTTACCTAGGTCATTGCACATCAATGACCGGATGTGAGAGTCCGCTAATCAAAGCCCCCTGCGTGGTGCCATAAAGTCCTTTGTCGGTCGTTTGTTTGCCGTCACAATACTTACGGTAGCCATGTACGGGAGGCGTATGCCTGGCTGATTTGGCGGCTTTGATCGGCTCTCTCACCCCGTACGTGGCTGCCACCTATTCGTGTGAGAGCGGTAGTTGGCAGTCTTCAAATTATTTGGAGCCGCCAGAATGTCAGACCTCGTACCCGCCCCACCCAAAGACCCTGCCCCCTTCACCGCCGAAACATCATTCGGCCCTCTGACCGAAGCCAACCTCACACTCTTCACCGTCCGCCCCGGCCTGCCTGCCGAGGAGGCGCTGATGCATGCCTCCCACCTGCTCGATTGCCTGGCCAGCAGCACCTACGAGCACGCCGACGGCCTGCAGGGCCATGAGCGAAAGCAGGCAATGTCGCTGTTTCATCTGGTGGAATTGGCCAAGCCGTTGGTAGATGCCGCAATCGACGGCATTCACCAGTACCGCTAGAGAGCCGCACCCCATCCCACAGCGCAAACCCGCGACTGCGGCCCCCCCTGTGGGACCGGGCGCTAGCTCGGGAAGCGGGCAGCGCGGTGCACCAGGCAGACCGCGGCGCGGCCTTCCCGAGCTTCGCCCGGTCCCACAGGGCAAAACCCGCCTCCGCGGCCAACCCTGTGGGACCGGGCGCCAGCTCGGGAAGCGGGCAGCGCGGTGTATCAGGCAGACCGCGGCGTGGCCTTACCGAGCTTCGCCCGGTCCCACAGAGTAAACCCCCACCATCACGGCCATCCTCTGTGGGACCGGGCGCCAGCTCGGGAAGCGGGCAGCGCGGTGTATCAGGCAGACCGCGGCGTGGCCTTCCCGAGCTTCGCCCGGTCCCACAGGGCAAAACCCGCCTCCGCGGCCAACCCTGTGGGACAGGGCGCCAGCTCGGGAAGCGGGCAGCGCGGTGTATCAGGCAGACCGCGGCGTGGCCTTCCCGAGCTTCGCCCGGTCCCACAGAGTAAACCCACCACAGGGCAAATCTCGACACCGCGGCCGCCCCTGAAATGCCTCGCTACCTTGCCTTACGCACTCATCTGCGACGCCTGCGATAAGGTAGCCGTTCCCTTCAAGCTCGATGCAACGGACATGCCTATTTTTCACGAACACCGTTTACGTACCGGGCGCGTATCCGAACACGGTCGGGTCTATTTGATTACTACCATCACCTACGGCCGTGAACGGGTATTCGCCAATTGGCAGACAGGACGGCTGGTAGTGCGTGAAATGGTGAGGGAGGAACAGCGGGGCTATGCTCGCAGCATTGCCTGGGTAGTAATGCCAGACCACTTGCATTGGTTGGTGGAGCTGACCGCGGGGGACTTGTCGCAGATGGTGTGCCGGGTGAAAGCCCGATCCGCAGCCGCCGTCAATACAGCGACCGGGCGCAAGGGCAGCTTGTGGCGCAAGGGCTTCCACGACAAGGCGGTACGCCGGGATGAAAATCTCAAGCACCTGGCGCGTTATGTGGTTGCCAATCCCGTCAGGGCCGGCCTGGTGCGCAGCGTCCGGGATTATGCGCTGTGGGACGCCGTTTGGCTTTGACGCGGTGTCACGTGGCCCCACAGAGCATGCCCCAACGGATCACCCGGGACAACTTTCAGCGGTCGTTGTGACCCAGGTCGCGCTGCGGGTCGATGCAGTCGCGCACGCGCTGCTTGAGCACCTTGGCCTCCGGGAAGCCACCATCGGCCTTGCGTTCCCAGATCTGCACGTCGTCACAAGTGATGCGGAAGACGCCGCCGGTACCAGGCTCCAGGGCCACCCGACCGAGGTCGTCGGCAAAGGTGCTGAGCAGCTCCTGGGCCAGCCAGGCGGCACGCAGGAGCCATTGGCACTGGGTGCAGTAGGTGATGACAATCTGTGGACGATGCGGGCTCATGGCAACCTCAGGCGATTTTCGATAGCAGCTGACGCGCGGCCTGCTTGTCGGCTTCCTCACCCTCACGCAATACCTCATGCAACAGGTCAGCAGCACTGCGCAGGTCACCCTGGTCGATGCAATGCTGCGCCTGCTCCAGTTTTTCCGTGCAGGCCTCCGGGTTGTCCAGGGCGTCGAAATCGACGGTCAGGGCATCCAGTTCCGGCAGGTCGGCCCCCGCCACGAAGTTGTCCAGGAAGGCGTCATCCAGCCCGTCGGCTGGCTTGGTTTCTTCCACCGAAAGGTCTTCGGCAAAATCGCTGAGAAACTGTTCGTCCGGCAGCTCGTAGACGTCAGGGAATTCCTTCAGGTTGCTGGCAAATTCCTCAGTGACCGGCTCGGCGGCGTCAGGCAATGTATCACCGGGTTTGCGTGCCGGCGCCGGATCGAAGGGGCTTACCAGGTCCCAGTCGGCATCCATGGACAGGTCGTCCAGGTTGAGCTGGAAATCTTCCAGGGGGGCTGCCGCCGGCGGTTCCACGGGTGCTTCGGCAATGGCCGGGGCCACAGCGGCGACGGCCGCCAGCGACGGTGCTACCACGGGCTGCGGCGCAGGTTGCAGCTTGGGGTAATGCTCGCGGATGGCGTCGATTTTCGCGGCGTTGAAATCCTGCGCCAGCAACGCCTTTTCTTCTTCGGCGAAACCGGCGACGTCGCCCTGCTGGCCCAGCACCTCCAGAAGGCGCAAGCGCAGATCCGTGCGGTGCGGCTCTTTCTGCAAGCCCTCGCGCAGAATGGCCGAGGCTTCGTTGAAGCGGCCGTAGGCAATGTAAATGCTGGCCCCGTCCAGGGCGTCCGTGGCCGGGCCGCTTTCACGCCGCGGCGCGGGCGATGGCTCGTCTTCGGTCAACTCCCAGGCGGGCACTGCCTCTTCCTGGGCTGGCTTGATGAGCACGTCCGGCTCAGGCGTAGCGAATACCACGGCGGGCGCCAGCAGCGTGCCCTGCTGGCGGCGACGGTTATAGACCATGCCGGCCAACAGCAGCAGGATCAGGACCACGCCCAGAATGGGCAGCCAGGGGAAATCGCCACTGTCATCGACCACCGGCAATGCCGGGGCAGGCGCGCGCGCGGCGCGAGCTTGAGCCAGCTGGTTCTGCAACTGCTGCACCTGCTGGTCCTTGGCCGTCATCTGCGCCTGCAAGGCTTGCAGTTTGCCATTGAGTTCATCGACGTCCTTCTGCAACGGCTGGAACGGCGCACCAGCCTCGGCCGCAGGCGTCGCCTCGGCCGGCGCGACGGTGCCGGTCGCGGGTGCGGGCGCAGGGACGGCATCGGCCACGGGCGCTACCGCCACGGGTGTCGGCGGTGCAGCAGGCACTGGCGCTGGCAACACGGCGACATCGGGTAGCAGCAGGCTTTGCCCGGCTTTGAGCTGGCCGGGGTTGAGCGCGCGCAGGTCGCGCACCAGTACCGCGGTCGGCGTCGGTGTGCCCGCTGCCTGCAGGCGTGTGGCAATGCTCCAGAACGTATCGCCCTTCTGCACAGCCAGGTGCTTGCCCTGGGTGGCTGGGGGCAACGCTACGGGGGCTTTCGGCGCTGCGGGGCGCACTGGCGCGCTGGTGGCATTGGCAGCGCTGGCAATGCTGCTTACCGGGCTGTCATCAAGCTTGGGCGCTGGCGGCAGGTTCACCGTGCCCGGCGGGTCAAGCAGCACGGTGAATTCGCGCAGCAACTGGCCGCTGGGCCGGTTCAACTGCACCAGGAAATCCAGGTATGGCTCGGTAACCGCCTTGGAGCTGCTGACGTGAATGAACTTGCGGTCGCCGCGCAGCACCGGTTGAAAACGCAGGTCGTTGAGGAAGAAGGCACGGTCGACACCCGCGCGGGCGAATTCATCCGCCGAGGCCAGGGCCACCGAGAGGTCGGCATTGTCCAACCCTTGTGCATCCACCAGGGCAATGTCGGCGCTGAGCGGCTGTCCCAGGGAGGAATGCAGGGTGATATCACCCAGGCCCAGCGCTTGGGCCTGGGCGGCGGTGCCCGCCAAAACGGCAGCCAACAGGGCAGCGATGATCGATCTGGAGAAAGGCCCGAAACGCATGGGCCGCGAACGCTCTAGCATGAGAATCCCTTTTTGGAACCGGCTTCCTGTCATTCTGGTTATAGACGGCGAACCGCCCTTTCTCAAAGCCTGTGGCAACCTGTCGTTCAGGATTTCTTCTCGAGGTTGTCCAGAATTTGCTGGTGCACGCGCATGCACACGCGCATTTCGGCCTCATCCACGCCCGCGAACAGTTCGGCCCGCAGGGCATTGGCGATGGTTTCGATCTGCTCGATCAATGGCCGGGCGGATTCACACAGCAGGATCTTTTTCGCCCGCCGGTCCTCCAGCACCGCCTGGCGCTGAACCAGGCCCTGGCTTTCCAGGCTGTCGAGCAGGCGCGCCAGTGTAGGGCCTTCGACGCCCACGCTCTGGGCCAGTTCGCGCTGGGTAGGGGTTTGCTCGAAGCGAGCCAGGTGAAGCAGCACCAGCCAGCGCGCCTGGGACAAGCCCAGGCCAGCCAGGCGGCGATCCAGCTCCGCACGCCAACCCCGGGACATCTGGGCCAGTTGCATTCCGAAACGGTGTTGATCAGTCAACGGCATAAGCGACTCATGGTAAAAGGACAAAACTAACTATTAGCGAGCTAATCATGGCCTTGATAAAGAGGCAAGACTCATGCCTGAACGTTTTTGTATTGCGCTATATACAAAATGACGAATGAAAGACCCTACATTTCGAATTCGGACTGCAACGCCGCCCTGACGCAGTACAGCACGCCTTCCGGTACCCGGCCGGCAAACAGCGGCGCCACGTCGGTCACGGGCGGCAGCTCGCCTTCACCATCCAGAAACGCGTCCTGCACCTCTCCCATCAGGTCTTCGGGCAGATCGAGCGCCTGCTCAAGCGACAGTTGCTGCTGCCCGATGGCCTCGGCCAACAGGGTGTAGACGTTTTTCTCGCTGCATTGCAACTGGCCAGCGATCTGCGCGGGGGTCATGCCGGCGCGCGCCAGGCTGATGAGCTCATGGCGAATGTCGGCCACGGCCCGGGGTGCTTCCTCCGCCCCGCCGTTGAGGACGGCCAGGAACGCCTCGCCGTAGCGGTCCAGCTTGCGAGCGCCCACGCCGCTGACCTGGGCCATTTCCGCCATGCTGCCTGGCTGGCTGCGCAGCATTTCCAGCAAGGTGGAGTCAGGGAAGATGACATACGGCGGCACGCTGTGCTCTTCGGCCAGTTTGCGCCGCAGGGTACGCAGGGCTTCCCACTGGTCACGCTCTTCGGCACGTACCAGTTGGCTGGCAGGGCTGCCGGAGCCGCTGCGCGTGGTGCCCGCCCCTTTCTGTGGCTTGGGCTCCAGGCGCAACAGCAGGGTGACTTCCCCGCGCAGCAGTGGCCGGCACGTGTCGCTCAGGCGCAGGCCGCCGTAGCCGTCGAGGTCGACGTCGGCCAGGCCACGCGCCACCAGTTGGCGGAACAGCGAACGCCATTCGTGCTCGCCGCGGGCCTTGCCCACGCCAAACACTGAAAGTTTCTCGTGGCCAAAGTTGCGGACCTTTTCGGTGTCCTTGCCCAGTAGCACATCGACCAGGTGCCCCACGCCATAACGCTGCCCCGTGCGGAAAATGGCGGACAGCGCTTGGCGCGCCGGCTCGGTGGCGTCCCAGGTCTGCACGCCGTCGATGCAGTTATCGCAATGCCCGCAGGGCTTGGGCATGTCCTCATCGAAATAGGCCAGCAGCGCCTGGCGGCGGCAGCGGGTTTCCTCGCACAGGGCCAGCATGGCATCGAGCTTGTGCTGCTCCACGCGCTTGTGGCGCTCGTCGCCCTCGGAGTTCTGCAGCATTTGCTTGAGCATCAGCACGTCCTGCAGACCGTAGGCCATCCAGGCATCGGCCGGTAAACCGTCGCGCCCGCCACGGCCGGTTTCCTGGTAATAGGCTTCCAGCGACTTGGGCAGGTCCATGTGGGCCACGAAACGCACGTTGGGCTTGTCGATACCCATGCCGAAGGCAATGGTGGCGACCATGATCAGGCCTTCTTCGTTGAGGAAGCGCTTCTGGTTCTGGGCCCGTACGTCGGCCGGCAGGCCAGCGTGGTAGGACAGCGCCGGGAAGCCCTGTTCACACAGGAACGCCGCGGTTTCATCGACCTTCTTGCGCGACAGGCAATAGACGATGCCTGCGTCGCTGCGCCGCTCGGCCAGGAAGGTCATCAGTTGCTTGCGCGGGTTTTCCTTGGGCACGATGCGGTAGAAGATGTTCGGCCGGTCGAAGCTGGACAGGAAGCGCTCGGCGTCCTGCAAGTGCAGGCGGGTGACGATTTCTTCGCGGGTACGCTTGTCGGCGGTGGCCGTCAGGGCAATGCGCGGCACATGGGGAAACTGCTCGGCCAGCTGGCCCAGTTGCAGGTATTCGGGGCGGAAGTCATGGCCCCACTGTGACACGCAGTGGGCTTCGTCGATGGCGAACAGGGCGATGTCCAGGTTGCGCAGGAAGTCGAGCATGCGCGGCTGCACCAGTCGCTCGGGGGCCAGGTAGAGCATCTTCACTTCGCCGCGGCGAATGCGCGCGGCCAGGTCGCGCTGCTGCTCGGCGCTGAGGGTGGAGTTCAGCGAGGCCGCGGCCACGCCCAGTTCCTCCAGGGTGGCCACCTGGTCGTCCATCAGCGCGATGAGGGGCGAGACCACCACCGCCAGGCCCGGGCGCAGCAGCGCGGGCACCTGGAAGCACAGGGACTTGCCGCCGCCGGTGGGCATCAGCACCAGGGCATCGCCGCCGCTGGCCACGCGTTCGATAATGGCACCCTGGCGACCCCGAAAACTGTCGTAGCCGAAGATGTCCTTAAGGACGCGTTGAGCCTGTTCGAGCATATGCACTCCAAATATCGCAGAACCATCCGGGCCCAAGGCTGGATGAAAAACGCGCGCGTTTCACGCAAAAATGCGTAAGCGCCCGTTGCCAGGGCAACCTTTCAGGGCGTGAAACGGCCAAAGCGGCGCATTATACCCGAGCGCCCGCCTGTGCAGGGCGCCGCTGATAAGGCCATGTTTTACAGGCTTGGGTGGCGCAGGTGGCCTAACAAGGCCTAGAATTCACTATCGTAAATTCTCCAAGGTAGCCTTTTAATGTCCTTCGCTGAGCAACTGAACCGTCTGCAAGCCTTCCTCGATGCCGATGACCTGCACGATGAAGCGCTGGACTACGTGGCCGCTCACGGCTATCTGACCGCGCTGTCGATCTGTTCCGAGGACGTGCCGGAGCGCGAGTGGATCGACGCCCTGTTCGCCGAAGAGCCGCATTACGCCGATGCCGCCCAGCGTGAAGAGATCGAAGGCACCCTGGTGGCCCTGAAGGCCCACATCGCCCGGCAACTGGCCAGCGACGAGGAATTCGAACTGCCCTGTGACCTGGACCTGACCGAAGAGCCGGACGATTCCGAGCTGCGCGGCTGGTGCATCGGTTTCATGGAAGGCGTGTTCCTGCGCGAAGCGGCGTGGTTCGAGACCGCCGAAGATGAAGTCAGCGAAATGCTGTTGCCGATCATGGTGGGCTCGGGCCTCTTCGACGAACAACCCGAGTTCGAAGACATCGCTGCCGATGCCAACCTGCAGGACGACATGATCGTGCAGATCCCGGAAGCGCTGACCGCCCTGTACCTGCTGTGCAATGCCCCGGACGAGAAGCCCGCGATCCTCAAGCCGCGCCACCACTGATCGTTTTCGGCCCCAGAGCCGATCCCCGGCCCCCTCCCCTGTGGGGCCGGGAAGTACGCGGTCATGCACCCGCTACTTGCCCGAGCAAAAATATATTCTCCCCACCGCTGTGCTGTCCGTTCGCCATCTCCTAAACTCTGCCCACTGAACACAGAGTCCCCCGGCATGCCCCCTCGCCCGCGTCGACAAGGATGGCTTTCGCCCAGGCTATGGCGCCTGCTTGGTTGGGTGGCGCTGTGCCTGTCGCTGACCGTCGCCGGTCAGAACTGGGCTGAGTGGGACTTCCCGCACATCATCGGCAAGGCCGAGCAGCGCTATGGCGGGCTGGGCTCGGCGCGCGAGCGCATGGAAGCCTGGGCGAGGTTATTGCAGACCAGCGGTGACAAACCCGAGCTGGAGAAGCTGGCGCTGGTCAACAGTTTCTTCAACCGCCAGATGGCGTTCAAGGACGACATGACGGTGTGGCACGTCGAAGATTACTGGGCCACGCCCCTGGAAGCCTTGTGGAAAGGCGCCGGGGACTGTGAAGACTATGCCATCGCCAAATATTTCAGCCTGCGACGCCTGGGGGTGTCCGCTGACAAACTGCGTATCACCTACGTCAAGGCCCTGGAGTTGAACCAGGCGCACATGGTGCTGACGTATTACGCCACCGATCGTGCCGACCCGCTGGTGCTGGACAATCTCAAACCTGACATCAGGCCCGCGTCACAGCGCAAAGACCTGCTGCCGGTGTATGCCTTCAACGCCGAGGGCGTGTACCTGCCGGGTGCCTCGGCCAATGCCCGAACCAGCGACAGCAAGAAGCTGTCCCGCTGGCAGGATGTGTTGCAGAAAATGAAAGCCGAAGGCTTTGCCATTGGCGATGGATAGGAGTGCCCGATGTCATTACTCAAGCAACTGTTCCTGGCGATCTGCCTGTTCCTGGTGGTGGCGTTCAGCGGCAGTTTTTTCGTGGGCCTGGAAAATTCCCGCGAACAGCTGCTCAGCCAACTGCGCTCCCATGGCCAGGACGCTGCCACGGCGCTGGGGCTGTCGTTGGCCCCCCATGTTGACGACCCCGCCATGATCGAGCTGATGGTGTCGTCGATTTTCGACAGCGGCTATTTTTCCAGTATCCGCGTGGTGAACCTGGCCGATAACAGCACCCTGGTGGAGCGCACCTCGCCCCCTGGCACTGGCGAGGTCCCGGCCTGGTTCGTCAGCCTGGTGAACCTCCAGCCCCAGGGTGGCGATGCCCTGGTGATGCGCGGGTGGGAGCAGGCCGCACGAGTGGAGGTACAGAGCAACCCGCAATTTGCCTTGGCCAAGCTATGGGAAACGGCCATCGGCAGCCTGGCGTGGCTGGCATTGTGCGGCCTGTTGAGCGCCATTTTTGGCGGGTGGCTGTTGCGCAAGCAGTTGCGCCCATTGGACAACATGGTGAACCAGGCCAACGCCATCAGCCATCGCGAGTTCCTGACGTTGCCCCGCATACCGCGCACCCCGGAGCTGCGGCGGGTGGTGCTGGCCATGAACCAGATGGTGGAGAAGCTCAAGGCGCTGTTCGCCGAGGAAGCGGCCCGCAGTGAGAAGCTGCGTGAGGAGTCTTATCAGGACGGCCTCACCGGCCTGGCCAACCGCCGGCTGTTCGACACCCAATTGACCAACCAGTTGATCGTTACCGAACAGAACAGCGAAGGTTTTGTGCTGATGCTGCGGGTCAATGACCTGGCCGGCCTCAACCAGCGCCTGGGCGGCCAGCGCACCGATGCGCTGATCGCCGAGGTGGGCGAGGTGCTCAAGCAACTGCTCGAAGACCCGCGCCGCAGCCGCTGGACGGCCGCGCGCAACCGCGGTGGCGAGTTCAGCTTGCTGGCGCCAGGCATCACCGCCGATGACGCGCGGCGCCTGGCCGATGACCTCAGCCGCCAACTGCAGAATTTCTACCTCACGGGCGCCAGCGACTGCACGCCCGTGGCACACATCGGTGCCGTGGCCTATAAACCGGGCGAGGCACCCAACACCGTGTACATGCACCTGGACCAGGCGCTTACCGAGGCGCAGAACCAACCGCAGCACTGGGCGGTGCTGGCGCATTTCAATGGCGCCCCCATCCAGAACCCCCACCAATGGCGGGCGTGGATCGACGAGGCGCTGCAGCAGCGCAAGCTCAAACTCTTCTTTCAACCGGTAGTGCCGTGCGCCGAACCGGGGCAAATCCTGCACCACAAGGTGTTGGCACGACTGCTGGACGCCGAGGGCCAGGCCGTCGCGGCCGGGCACTTCCTGCCCTGGATCGAGCGCCTGGGCTGGTCGGCGCGCTTTGACCTGGCCATGCTTGAGCACACGCTGGATTACCTGCAGGAGCACCCGCACCCCCTGGCGCTGAGCCTGTCGGGCACGACCTTGCGCCGCGAAGAGTACCTGACGCCCATTCTGGACCTGCTCAAGGCCAACCCCGGCCAGGCGCACTTGCTGACCCTGGAGGCCGATGAACACCACTTGCCGCCGCCTGAGCAGATGCAGGCCCTGAGCCAGGCCATCCGCGACACCGGCTACCGCCTGGGCCTGCAGCACTTTGGCGGGCGCTTCAGCCAGATCGGCAACCTGACGCACCTGGGCCTGGCGTACTTGAAGATCGATGGCAGCTACATCCGCGCCATCGATCAGCAGAGTGACAAACGCCTGTTCATCGAAGCCATCTACCGCGCCACCAACAGCATCGACATGCCGCTGATTGCCGAGATGGTGGAAACGGCGGGTGAGTTGGAGGTGCTCAAAGAGCTGGGACTGCATGGCGCGATGGGCCGCTTGATCGGCGCGCCTGCAGCGCAGATTTGAGAGAACGCCCGTAGACCCCACAAAATCGGGCTCGGGGGTAACGCGCTGTACCTGCCGAACCGCGGCGCGGCCTTCCCGAGCTTCGCCCGGTCCCACAGGGCAAAACCCAGCCACCGCGTGGGAAGCGGGCGACGCGCTGTGCCGGGAGGACCGCATCAACAGGGCCAAAAAAAATCCCGCCTCAGAGGGCGGGATTTTTCAGCTTGCTGCCTCGATCAGGCCACATCCACCTTCAATGAATGATCCCCGAGCATCCCACTGATGATCGTCGCCGTGTCATGGGACGACACCGTGCCGCCACTGCCTGGGGTCACCCCGTAGTGGCTGGCCAGGTTCACGCCTTGCAGGTCGATGGTCTGGGTGGCCGCGCCGCCGGCAGTGGTGCTGACGTCGATGCTGGAAACCAGCCCCGAACCGCTGCCGGTAACCTTGAAGTGCAGGTAGTCGTCCAGGGTCGAGGCCGTGGCGCCATCACCTTGCAGCAGTTGCGACAGGTCCAGCTTGTCGGTACCCACGGTGAAGTCGGTGATGGTGTCGTGCCCGCTGTTGCCTGCCAGGTACTTGAAGGTATCGGCACCGTCGCCGCCGGTCAGGGTGTTGTCGCCCAGCCCGCCGATGAGCGTGTCGTTACCGCCGCCACCGTTGATGACATCGTTGCCGACGCCACCGGTGATGACGTTGGCCTGAGCGTTACCGGTCAGGTGGTCGCCATAATCGGAGCCGATCAGGTTCTGGATGTTGTTCAAGGTGTCTTGGCCAGCGCTGACCGTGTCCTGGGCCGTGGTGATGCTCAGGTCCACGGTGACCGGGCCCTTGGCCGCGTGGTAGCTGACGGTGTTAACGCCCGCGCCGCCGTCAAAGGTGTCATTGCCTTTGCCGCCAATCATGAAGTCATTGCCCGCCAGGCCCAGCAATGTGCTGCCGCTGTCGTTGCTGATCAGGATGTCATCACCCGCCGTGCCGGTCAGGGTATAGCCGTCCTGGTAGGTGATGGTGGCGGCCGCGGTGTCGCTACCGCCGTGGGTATCGCTGACGGTGTAGGTGGCCGGCAGGTCCGGGGTGTAGTTGGCCGCCCCCGCGTAGTTGATGCTCATGTCCAGGGTATAGGCCGTCTGCCCGGTGTGGTTGGCGGCGTGGCTGATGTGGATGGTGTAGTCACCCTCGGTGGTGGCCGTGAGCACACCGCCGTCACCCAGTGTGGTGGTGGCCCCATTGCCCAGTTGCCAGGTCATGTTCAGGTGACTGTTGCTGGTATCGGACAGGTTCAGGCTTTCACCGGCTTTCAGGTGCACCGTCAGGGTGTCACTGGCGTTGGCGCTGTTGTTGATACCCAGGGTGCCGAGGAAACCGCTGACCACCAGCAAGGCCGTCATGTTGCTGGTACTGATGTTGAAGTCACTGCGGTTGATGGTCAGCACCTGGTTGCTGCTGGTGTTACTCACGCCGTTGAACTGGAGGGTCTGCACGGTGGCGGCGGTGAAGTCCGCCCCCTTGGGCGCCCAACCGGTGTCGAAGCCGGTGTTGACTACGGTCAGCGGGTCGCCATTGGCATCGGTGTCGTTGGCCGTCAGTGCCTCGCTGGGCACGAGGATGGTCGAGGACAGCACGTTGGTGATCACATGGTCGGCCACGGCCACAGGTGGCGAGTTCGGCGTCACGGTCACGCTCAGGTCGGCCGGGTTGGATGTGTCGCCGTCGTTGTCGGCCAAGACGAACGTCACCTTGTCGGTGAAGGTGCTGGCGCCCCCACTGGAGGCGGCGGTGTAGGTATAGGCGCCGGTGTCCATGTCGACCACCACCGTGGCACCGTGGCTGGTGGCCACGCTGATGCTGTTGGTGCTGGTGTCGAAGGTACCGTGGCCGCTGGTGCTGCTCGCGGTCATGCCCCCTTCACCGTTGTTGGCCTTCGGATCGTAGGTGTAGGTCACGCCGTCCACGGTGATGGACTTGATGAACCCGCCGTCGGCGCCGAACGTGCCATTGGTCAACAGGCTTCCCGCCAGCGCCACGCTCTGCACGGTGCTGCTGAGCACCCCGCTGAGGTTGTTGAGGTCGGTGACCACGTTGGCGTTGGTATTGGTGCCGGTGGTGCCGTCATAGGCGATGGGGTTCAGGTACTGGCTGTCGACGCCGGTGCCCAGGCCGATGGCGTACGCCTTGATGTCATTGGCGCTGAGGAAATCGGTCCAGGCTTTCTCTTCGGTGGTGTCGATGCCGTCGCCCAGGTTGGGGTTGGTCTGGCTACCCGACTGGCTGCCCCCCGAGGTCGGGTGGGTGCTGGACAAGGTCGGGTCACCGTCGGAGAAGAAATACGCCACGTTCTGGCCGCCCACCAGCTTGCCATTGGCGCTGAACGCGGTCTCGGCGCCGCTCAGGGCATAGTCATAGTTGGTGCCGCCGTTGGCCTGCAAGGTCGCGATGTAAGCCTTGGCGGTGGCCACGTCGACCCACACGTTGCTGGGGATGGTCACGCCATTGCTGAACGTGACGATCTGCACCTTCACATCACCCATGCCGTCGTACTGGTCAAGCAGCTTGCCGATGGCCTGCTTGGCCAGGTCCAGGCGCGACAGGTTGCCGACGCCGGAAGGGTCGTCCATGCTGCCTGAGACGTCGATCACCAGCAGCACGTTGGAGTTGACCTCCGGTGCGATGGCCACGCGGTCGATGGCCCCTGCCTGGGGTACGTCGTCGGTGATGGCGATCACCAACTGGTTGGTGATGGTGTTGCCCTGGCTGTCGGTGGCCCGGTACGTGACGCTGTCCGTGGTGTAGTCGTTGCCGTTGTTGGCCGCGGGGTCGGTCTTCGGCGCCGAGGTCAGGGTGTAGGTGTAGCTGCCGTCGGCGTTGAGCTGGATGACCCCATACTGGGTGTGCACCAGCCCGTCCTGGGCACCGTCGATGCTGTAGGTGATGGTCCCGACACCGCCCGAGACAGAGCCCACCAAAGAGCCGCTCGCGGTTTCGGCGGTGGAGTCGGGGTCGCTGCCGACCACGGTGCCGGGGGCCAGGTCCTTGCCGTCCTGGTTTAGGTCCAGCGCGGCTTCGGCGACGGTCAGCGCCGGGCCATTGCCAGGCTCCAGGTGCAGGCCACTGCTGCCGATGTCGATGGTGACGGTGGTGGTGCTGATGTCGCCATCTTTGTCCGCCACCGAGTAGGTAAAGGTATCAGTGACGGCGCCCTGGGCCGCCGCGTTGGCGTTGGCGTGGTACAGGCTGCTGCCGTCGGCCGTGATCACCAGGAAGCCATACAGCCCTTGGACGACGGTATTGGTGCCGCCGATGACCGGGGCAGACGTATCGCCCCCCGCCTTCACACCGACCACGCCAAAGAAGCCGTCGGCCCCGGAAACGTCATTGGCCAGCACGTTGCCGCGCACCGTCTGGCCCTCGACGATCGACGCGCCATCGGCGTAGGCCTGGGGCTGGTCGTCGACGATCTTGATGGTCAAGGTGCTCGCCACGTGGTTACCGACGCTGTCGGTGGTCACCACGGCGAACGTTTCAGTGGTGCCCAGGCCGTACACGGTGGGCGCGCTGGTCAAGGTGTAGGTGTAGCTGCCATCGGCGTTCATGTGGATGACGCCATACTTGCCAGACATGTCTCCGCTGCTGTCGGAGCCGTACAGGCTGTAGTTGAGCGCGCCTACACCGCCGCTGACGGAACCGGCCACGGTGCCGCTCGCCGTTTCCTGGGTCCAGTCCGGGTGGCTGCCGGTGGTGTTGCCCGGCGCCAGGTCCTTGCCGTCCTGGGTCTTGTCCAGCGCCGCTTCGAACACGGTGACGCCGTCGACGTTGGTGGCCTTCAGGTGCGAGTCGTCGACCTTGATGGTCAAGGTGGTGGTGCTGACGTCGCCGTCCTTGTCCATCACCGAGTAGGTGAAAATGTCGAGGCCACCCTTGGCGCCGACCGAGTTGGCGTTGGCGTGGTAGACGCTGGTGCCGTCGGCGCCGATCACCAGTTCGCCGTACAGGCCCTGGATGACAGTGCCCACGCCCGTGGTCACGGTCTTGGTGATATCGGCACCGGCCTTGACACCGATCACCCCCGCGAAGCCATCGGCGCCGGACACGTCATTGTTGAGGACGTTGCCTTGGGCGGTCTGGCCTTCGGCGAGCTTGGCGAAGTCAGGCACGGCCACCGGATGGTCGTCGACGATCTTGATGGTGAGCTGGCTGGCGACGTGGTTGCCCACGCTGTCGGTGGTCACCAGGGTGAAGGTTTCGGTGGTGCCCAGGCCCACCACTTGCGGCGCGCTGGTCAGGGTGTAGGTGTAGCTGCCATCGGCGTTCAGGTGGATGACGCCGTACTTGCCCACGGTGTCGCCGTTGGTGTCGGAGCCGTAGACGCTGTAAGTCAGCGCCCCTACCCCGCCACTCACCGAGCCGGCGACGGTGCCGCTGGCGGTTTCCGAGGTCCAGTCCGGGTGGCTGCCGGTGGTGTTGCCCGGCGCCAGGTCGTTGCCGTCCTGGGTCTTGTCCAACGCCGCTTCGAACACGGTGACGCCGTCGACGTTGGTGGCCTTCAGGTGCGAGTCATCGACCTTGATGGTCAAGGTGGTGGTGCTGACGTCGCCGTCCTTGTCCATCACCGAGTAGGTGAAAATGTCGAGGCCGCCCTTGGCGCCGACCGAGTTGGCGTTGGCGTGGTAGACGCTGGTGCCGTCGGCGCCGATCACCAGTTCGCCGTACAGGCCCTGGATGACAGTGCCCACGCCCGTGGTCACGGTCTTGGTGATATCGGCACCGGCCTTGACACCGATCACCCCCGCGAAGCCATCGGCGCCGGACACGTCATTGTTGAGGACGTTGCCCTGGGCGGTCTGGCCTTCGGCAAGCTTGGCGAAGTCAGGCACGGCCACCGGATGGTCGTCGACGATCTTGATGGTGAGCTGGCTGGCGACGTGGTTGCCCACGCTGTCGGTGGTCACCAGGGTGAAGGTTTCGGTGGTGCCCAGGCCCACCACTTGCGGCGCGCTGGTCAGGGTGTAGGTGTAGCTGCCATCGGCGTTCAGGTGGATGACGCCGTACTTGCCCACGGTGTCGCCGTTGGTGTCGGAGCCGTAGACGCTGTAAGTCAGCGCCCCTACCCCGCCACTCACCGAGCCGGCGACGGTGCCGCTGGCGGTTTCCGAGGTCCAGTCCGGGTGGCTGCCGGTGGTGTTGCCCGGCGCCAGGTCCTTGCCGTCCTGGGTCTTGTCCAACGCCGCTTCGAACACGGTGACGCCGTCGACGTTGGTGGCCTTCAGGTGCGAGTCATCGACCTTGATGGTCAAGGTGGTGGTGCTGACGTCGCCGTCCTTGTCCATCACCGAGTAGGTGAAAATGTCGAGGCCGCCCTTGGCGCCGACCGAGTTGGCGTTGGCGTGGTAGACGCTGGTGCCGTCGGCGCCGATCACCAGTTCGCCGTACAGGCCCTGGATGACAGTGCCCACGCCCGTGGTCACGGTCTTGGTGATATCGGCACCGGCCTTGACACCGATCACCCCCGCGAAGCCATCGGCGCCGGACACGTCATTGTTGAGGACGTTGCCCTGGGCGGTCTGGCCTTCGGCGAGCTTGGCGAAGTCAGGCACGGCCACCGGCTGGTCGTCGACGATCTTGATGGTGACCTGGCTCTCCACCTGGTTGCCGACACTGTCGGTGGTCACCAGGGTGAAGGTGTCCAGGGTGCCCAACCCGGGAACTTGCGGCGCTGTATTGAGGGTGTAGGTGTAGGTGCCGTCGGCATTGAGGTGCAAGGTGCCGTACTGGCTACTGACGTTGCCGTTGCTGTCCGCGCCGGCCAGGCTGTAGGTCAGTGCGCCGACGCCGCCAGTGACGTAGCCAACGACAGTGCCGCTTCCACTTTCCAGCGGCGAATCAGGATGGCTGCCGGTGGGCAGCGCAGCCTCGAATACCGTGACGTCATCGACGTTGGTGGCCTTCAGGCCGGCGTCGGTGATGGTAATGGTCAGGGTTGTGGTGCTGATGTCACCGTCCTTGTCCGCCACCGAGTAGGTGAAGACATCGGTGACACTGCCGTTGTTGGCGACGTTGGGGTTGGCATGGTAGGTGGTGCTGCCATCGGCGGCGATGGTCAACACGCCGTAGTCGCCAGCGATGGCCACGCCCACACCGGTGGTAACGGTACTGGTGCTGCTACCGGCCTTGACCCCCACGACACCCCCGAAGCCATCGGCGCCCGAGGCATCGTTGGACAGTACATTGCCGGTCAGCAGCGTCTGGCCTTCGGTCAGCGACTCGGTATCGGCTACCGCCTTGGGTACGTCGTCGACGATGGTGGCGGTCAGTTGGCTGGTGGCGGTGCTGCCGTCGGTATCAGTGGCCACCACGGCGAAGGTTTCGCTGATGCTGTTGGCGCCCTGCACGTCCGGGTGGGTGTCTGCATGGGTCAGGGTGTAGCTGTAGCTGACGACGCCGGTGGTGGGGTTGTAGCTGTTGATGGTCAGGGTACCCAACTGGGTGACCACACTCACCGGCGAGCTGATGCCCACGCCATTGGTGACCACGGCGACGCCGCCCACGGTCAACGTCTGCAGGCCATCGGGGGCGCTGACGGTGAACTGGCCGTTCTGCACCAGAGCCGCGGCGTTGGGAGCGCTGCCGTCGGCCAGGTTGGCTTCGTTGACCGTGGTCGACAGGCCACCAGCTTCGGGCGCGGTGATGGTGACCTGATCGTTGATGTTGGCGATGTTGAGGGTCAGCACGGCGGTGCTGGTGTCGCCGTCGGCATCGCTGAGGGTGTAGGTGAACGTCTCGGTGCCGGTGCCACCGCCGTGCAGGTCATGGAACGCCTGGCCGGCCGCGTTGAGGGTATAGGTGTAACTGCCGTCGGCCGCCAGCACCAGGGTGCCGTAGGTGCCGGTGTAGGTACCGGCAGTGATCGGGCCGCTGGTAGAGGTCACCGCGATGCGGTCAGCGCCCTGTACGTCGTTGGTCAGGACGTTGCCAGTCAATACCAGGTTCTGCTCGGTGGCCGCGGTAGTCGGGTTGTCGACGATGGCCTGGGGCACGTCGTCCACCACGGTCGCGGTGAGCTGGCTGGTGGCGGTACTGCCGTCGGTATCGGTGGCCACCACGGCGAAGGTTTCGCTAATGCCGTTGGCACCTTGCACATCGGGGTGGGTGTCGGCGTGGGTCAGGGTGTAGCTGTAGCTGACGACGCCCGTAGTGGGGTTGTAGCTGTTGATGGTCAGGGTGCCCAGCTGGGTGACCACACTCACCGGCGAGCTGATGCCCACGCCATTGGTGACCACGGCGACGCCGCCCACGGTCAACGTCTGCAGGCCATCGGGGGCGCTGACGGTGAACTGGCCGTTCTGCACCAGAGCCGCGGCATTGGGAGCGCTGCCGTCGGCCAGGTTGGCTTCGTTGACCGTGGTCGACAGGCCACCTGCTTCGGGCGCGGTGATGGTGACCTGATCGTTGATGTTGGCGATGTTGAGGGTCAGCACGGCGGTGCTGGTGTCGCCGTCGGCATCGCTGAGGGTGTAGGTGAACGTCTCGGTGCCGGTGCCACCGCCGTGCAGGTCATGGAACGCCTGGCCGGCCGCGTTGAGGGTATAGGTGTAACTGCCGTCGGCCGCCAGCACCAGGGTGCCGTAGGTGCCGGTGTAGGTACCGGCAGTGATCGGGCCGCTGGTAGAGGTCACCGCGATGCGGTCAGCGCCCTGTACGTCGTTGGTCAGGACGTTGCCAGTCAATACCAGGTTCTGCTCGGTGGCCGCGGTAGTCGGGTTGTCGACGATGGCCTGGGGCACGTCGTCCACCACGGTCGCGGTGAGCTGGCTCGTGGCGCTACTGCCGTCGGTATCGGTGGCCACCACGGCGAAGGTTTCGCTAATGCCGTTGGCACCTTGCACATCGGGGTGGGTGTCGGCGTGGGTCAGGGTGTAGCTGTAGCTGACGACGCCCGTAGTGGGGTTGTAGCTGTTGATGGTCAGGGTGCCCAGCTGGGTGACCACACTCACCGGCGAGCTGATGCCCACGCCATTGGTGACCACGGCGACGCCGCCCACGGTCAACGTCTGCAGGCCATCGGGGGCGCTGACGGTGAACTGGCCGTTCTGCACCAGAGCCGCGGCATTGGGAGCGCTGCCGTCGGCCAGGTTGGCTTCGTTGACCGTGGTCGACAGGCCACCTGCTTCGGGCGCGGTGATGGTGACCTGATCGTTGATGTTGGCGATGTTGAGGGTCAGCACGGCGGTGCTGGTGTCGCCGTCGGCATCGCTGAGGGTGTAGGTGAAACTGTCGGTGCCGGTACCGCCACCGTGCAGGTCATTGAATGCCTGGCCGGCCGCATTGAGGGTGTAGGTGTAACTGCCGTCGGCCGCCAGCACCAGGGTGCCGTAGGTGCCGGTGTAGGTACCGGCAGTGATCGGGCCGCTGGTGGCGGTGATCGAGATGCGGTCGGCGCCCTGGATGTCATTGGTCAGGACGTTGCCGGTGAGTACAAGGTTCTGTTCGGTGGCAGGGGTGGTGGGGTTGTCGTTGATGGCCTGGGGCACATCGTCGACCACACTGACCACCACCGAGCCGCTGCTGCTGGAACCGTTGCTGTCGGTGGCGGTGACCGGCAGGTTCTCGGTGACGGTGTTGGCGCCACCACCGCTGGACTGGTTGTCGGGGCCGGTGAGCGTGTAGCTGTAGCTGACCTGGCCCGTTGTGGGGTTGTAGCCGGTGATGGTCAGGGTATTGCCCAAACCCGTGGTGATGGACTGGCCAACACCCACCACCACGCCGTTGTTGACCACGGTGATGCCGCCGACGCTCAGGCTGCTGAGCCCATCGGGCGCCGACACGGTGAAGCTGTTGGCCTGGGTCAGGGCGCTGGCCAGCGGGCTGGAGCCATCGACCAGGTTGGCCTCGTTGACGCTGACGCCAGCGCCGTCACCGGTCAACCCGGTGAGCGTCACAGGGTTGTCCACCAGCACCACGGCGGCATTGGTGTTGGTCAGCGCCGCGACCTGGGGAACGGTGAACTCCGGGACGCCGTTGAACCCTGCAGTGGGGAAACCTACTACCGGGTCGATCGAACCACCGGTTTCAGTCAGCAGCACAAAACTGTGACCGCCGCCCGCTTCGCCGCCCTGGGCTGGCGTGCCAGCGGCGGCTGGGCCAGCCGCGGTGGCTTCAGCCGCCTGGGTGGGGTCGGCGCCCGCCGCGATGGCTTGCTGGATTTTCTGCACGTCCGTCAGCTCAGCCTGGCTAGGCGCGGTGACTTCCTGGGTCGCCACATGGGGCGCCGTGTCACCCAGCATGTTCTGGTTGAGGGTGACTTCACTGTCACGTCCCAGGGTCAGCTCCTTGCCGTTCTGCAAGTGCACTGCCACCGCGCCATCAGCGCCGGTGTCCAGCTGTTCGCCGGCGAACAACCGGTCCCCCTGGTGCACCTGGCGGCGGCTGCCGTCGGTGCCAATCGCGAAAACCTGTCCGATTACCTGACTGACTACACCAATCAACGTGGCCATGTGCACTCCTCATCTGCCGCTGGGGCATGGGGTTTTGCAGAAAAAGTGCTATCGGCTTCGCGCAGCGGTGTGGCTGATGGCTCTGCGGACACTGGATCGACGCATGCGTTCACGCCCTACCTACCCCTGGAACATCGCCAACCCAACCACCCAAAACCTGAAGAAAATCAGGGACATCCGGAATGACGGCGTACCAGTGAAGCAACAAGAGGGGTTCAGGCACTGCGAGTGACATTTTTTTGTCGCCAAATTCCCTCTGGTTTCCTCCCTTCGCTACTTCCTTGCTCTATGCTGCAAAATTTTGTTGAACTTTTCTTTGACGCCCGAAAAACGTTGGTTTATCTGGCATGTACGAGCTGCCTGGGGTGAACAATGTCTCGATTTCGACACGCTGCATAAGTTTTTATTGGAATAACACTTATGCAAAAAGGTTCTTAGATTTTGCTAAGGATGTTCTTAGCTCTCATGTTACAAGCCTGAAACGGTTTAAGTTCTTTTTTTCGCCATTTTTTTGGCGATTGCTGCGACACTTAGAGACTCCAGGGAGAACCACAATGCGCACTCGCACCCCCATCTGCAGCGCTGTCCTGATGGCACTGGCCTGCGCCCAGGCCCACGGCATGACGCTGACAGATGCGATTCAGAGCACCATCAACTACCACCCCGAGGTGCAGTCGAATCTGAACAATCGCCTGTCGGCAGATGAGGATGAGAAAGTCGCGCGCGGCGGGTACTACCCCACCGTCGACCTGGTGGCCGCCTACGGCCGCGCCCGCACGGACAACCCCACCACCCGGGCCATCGAGGGCAATAACGCCGAGACCCTGAACTACACCCAGTCGGAGCTGCGCCTGCGGCAGATGCTGTTCGATGGTTTCAACACCCCCAACGAAGTGGCGCGCACCCAGCAAGTGGTCAACTCACGCGCGTACTACCTGCGCGGCACCGCTGAAACCCAGGCCCTGCGCGCCGTCGAGGTGTACCTGAACGTACTCAAGGCCCGTGAGCTGGTGGACCTGGCCAAAAACAACCTGCAGGCGCACCTGCGTGTCAACGACCAGATCGGCCTGCGCAGCGAGCGCGGGGTGGGCAGCACGGCGGACGTCGACCAGTCCCGCGCCCGTCGCGCCCTGGCGGAGAACAACCTGAACACTGCGCAGGTCAACCTTTCCGATGCCGAGGCCAACTTCTTCAGCACCGTGGGGCGCATGCCCGATGAACTGGAAGCGCCGCCCAGTATCCGTGGCGAAGTCCCCACCGACCTGGTGGCAGCGCGCCAGGCCATGCTCACCAACAACCCGTACCTCAAGTCCGCCCAGGCCGACGTGCAGGCCGCCGAAAGCCAGTACGAGGTGGCCAAGTCGCCCTTCTACCCGCGCTTCGACGCCGAGTTGGCGGTGGATGCCAACAACAACATTTCCGGCGAACAGGGCCGCGACAACGAATGGCGCGCCGGCGTGGTGATGAACTACAACCTGTTCAAGGGCGGCAGCGACAAGGCTCGCCTGCAGTCCGACGCGCACAAGATCAACCAGGCCATGGACATCCGCAACAATGCGCTGCGCATGCTCAACGAGAACCTCTCGCTGGCCTGGAACGCCATGAACAACGCCCACACCCAGACCCCTTACGCCCGCGAATACGCCCAGACCACCACCAAGGTGCGCGCGGCCTACCAGGACCAGTTCGGCCTGGGCCAGCGTACCTTGCTTGACCTGCTGGACAGTGAAAACGAGCTGTACACCGCCAACAGCCGCTACACCGAAGTGCGCTACACCGAAGAGTTCTCCATGTACCGCGTGCTCGCGAACATGGGCGTGCTGCTGGAAAAGGAACGCGTGGTACTGCCCAACGAGGCCATCGCCCAAACGGAAGTGAAGAACGAAGCTCGCCTTCCGGAAATGAAGTGATCGCCTTTTGGCTCCTGGAGTACCGCACGTGACCAGCATGCAACCTGCGGGGCCGGCAACGGACCCGCGCCAGAGTTTTGATGACCCGCTGTTGGATGGTTTGCTGATCCTGTGCAAGCTGCACGGCTGCACGGTCAGCCGGGCCAGCCTCAGCGCCGGGCTACCGTTGGCGCAGCAGCGCATGAGCCTTGAACTGCTGCCCCGCGCCGCGGCCCGCGCCAGCCTGTCGGCGCGCCTGTTGCGCCGTGAGCTGCAAGCCATATCCGGGCTGAACCTACCGGTACTGCTGCTGCTTCGCGATGGTCGCTGCGCCGTGCTGCGACGTTGGGGTGACGACGGCCGCGCGCTGATCCTGCCGAGCGAAGCCGACGGTGGCGAACAGTGGGTAAGCCGCGAGGAGCTGGCCGCCGAATACAGTGGCCAAGCCTTGTTCGCCCGCCCGCGCCATGAACTCGAGGACCTGCGCCAGCCGCTGATGCCTCGGGTGCATGCATGGTTTCGCGACACCTTGAAACTCTCGCGCTGGCTGTACAGCGACGCCATCCTGGCCAGCCTGATGATCAACCTGCTGGGCCTGATGGTGCCGCTGTTCGTCATGCAGACCTACGACCGCGTAGTGCCCAACCAAGCCACCTCCACCCTGTGGGTGTTGGCCATCGGCCTGCTGGTGGGCACGCTGTTCGAGCTGGTGCTGCGGGTGCTGCGCGCGCACCTGCTGGACACTGCCGGCAAGAAGACCGACCTGATTCTGTCCGCCACGCTGTTCGAGCGCATCACCGGCATGGCCATGAAAGCCAAACCGGCAACCATCGGCGGCTTCGCCCAGAGCATTCACGACTTTCAGGGGCTGCGTGAATTCCTCACCGCAGTCACCCTGACCAGCGTCATCGACCTGCCTTTCGCCGTGCTGATGCTGGCGGTGATCGGCCTGCTGGGGGGTTGGCTGGTGCTGGTGCCCATCGTCGCCTTTCCGCTGACCATCGCCTTTGCCTTGCTGATCCAGGTGCGCCTGCGCGACACCGTGCAGAAGAGCCTGGCCCTGGGGGCCGAACGCCAGGCGTTGCTGATCGAAACCCTCAGCGGCCTGGAAAGCATCAAGGCCTGCAGCGCCGAAAGCGAACGCCAGTACATGTGGGAGTCCACCCACGGTGCCCTCACCCGCCTGGACAGCCACGCGCGCAACCTGTCAGCGCTGGCCACCAACGGCACACTGTTCATCCAGCAATTCGCCGGCATGGCGGTGATCGTCGCCGGGGTCTACACCATCATCGCCGGCAACCTCAGCGTCGGCGCCCTGGTGGCCAGCTACATGCTCAGCAGCCGCGTACTGGCGCCCCTGGGCCAGATCGCCGGGCTGATCACCCGCTACCAGCAAGCGCAGTTGACCATGGTCAGCACCGATGCGCTGATGGCCCTGCCCCAGGAGCGCGACCCCCGCCAGCGCCCGCTAGAGCGCACGCAACTGCAAGGCGCGCTGGCGGTCAGCCAGGTGACCTTCCGCTACACCGGGCAGAACGCCCCGGCGCTGGGCAACGTCAGTTTCAGCATGCACGCTGGGGAACGCATCGGCATCATCGGTCGCAGCGGCTCGGGCAAGAGCACCTTGGCGCGGCTGGTCATGGGCTTTTATGAACCCGAGGAAGGCCAGGTGTTGCTGGACAACCTCGACCTGCGCCAACTGGATGTCGCCGACCTGCGCCAGCAAGTGGGCTACGTGGCCCACGACCTGCCCTTGCTGGCCGGTAGCCTGCGCGACAACCTGACCATGGGCGCCCGCTACGTCAGCGACTCGCGCATGCTGGAAGTGGCGGAAATGACCGGTGTCACCGAACTGGCCCGCCAGCACCCACAGGGTTTCGACCGCCCCGTGGGCGAGCGCGGCCAACTGCTCAGCGGCGGCCAGCGCCAGGCCGTGCTGCTGGCGCGCGCGCTGCTGCTGGACCCGCCCATCATGGTACTGGACGAACCCACCAGCCACATGGACAACGCCAGCGAAGACGCCCTGCGCCTGCGCCTGCACAACTGGGTAGTAGGCAAAACCGTGCTGCTGGTGACCCACCGTACCTCGATGCTCAGCCTGGTCGACCGCCTAGTGGTGCTGGACAACGGCCGCATCGTCGCCGACGGCCCCAAGGAAGCGGTGATCGAAGCCCTGCGCAAAGGCCGCGTCGGCCAGACACCTGTTTAGGAGTGGTATCGATGTCAGCTTCACAAGGCTTGCGCGGTTATTTCAGCAGTTTCGGCAAGACCGGCGAAAGTGAGTTCATGCCGGAACTGGCCAGTGCCGCGCTCCAGGATTCCCCGCGCCTGACGCGCATCACCGTATGGCTGTGCGCCGCCCTGATCGTCGCAGCATTGGTCTGGGCCAAGTTCGCGGTGCTGCAAGAAGTCACCATGGGCGAAGGCAAGGCCATTCCCTCCAGCAAGGTGCAGGTCATCCAGAACCTGGAGGGCGGTATCGTCACCGAGATCTATGTGCGCGAAGGCCAGGTGGTGAACAAGGGCGATACCCTGCTCCGCCTGGATGACACCCGCTTTCTGTCCAACAAGGGCGAGAGCGAGGCCGACCGCTATGCGTTGATGGCCCAGGTGGAACGTCTGCAGGCCGAAACCGATGGCAAGCCCTTCACGGTGTCGGACGAGGTGCGCAGCAAAGCGCCGCAGGTGGCCGAGGACGAGATGTCGCTGTACACCTCGCGCCAGCGGCGCCTGGCCAGTGAACAGCAAACGCTCAGTGAGCAATTGCGGCAGAAGACCCAGGAGTTGGCCGAGTTTCGCTCCAAGCAAGACCAATACCGTTCCAGCCTGGCGCTGCTGCAGCAAGAGTTGAACATGTCCACGCCCCTGGTGGGCACCGGGGCGATCTCGCCCGTGGAAATTCTGCGCCTCAAGCGCAGCGCCGTGGAGGCCCGCGGGCAGATGGACGCCACCACCCTCGCCATCCCGCGGGCGGAAGCGGCGATCAATGAGATCAAGAGCAAGATGAACGAGTCGAACCAGCAGTTCCGCTCTGACGCTGCCAAGGACCTCAACGCCAAGCGTACCGACCTGTCGAAGATCACCGCCACCAGCATCGCCATCGATGACCGGGTCAGCCGCACCACCGTGGTGTCACCGGTGCACGGCATCATCAAGACCCTGAAAGTGAACACCATTGGCGGCGTGGTTCAACCAGGCAGTGACATGGTGGAGATCGTGCCGTTGGAAGACAACTTGCTGATCGAAGCCAAGGTACGCCCCCAGGATGTCGCCTTCCTGCACCCCGGGCAGCCGGCCATGGTCAAGTTCAGTGCCTACGACTACACCATCTACGGTGGGTTGAAGGCCAAGCTGGAGCTCATCAGCGCCGATACCATCACCGACGACAAGGGCAACAGCTTCTACCTGATCCAGGTGCGCACGGATAAGAACCACCTGGGTGGCGACACCAAGCCGCTGGTGATCATCCCGGGGATGACCGCCACGGTGGACATCATCACGGGTGAGAAAAGCGTGCTGGACTACCTGCTCAAGCCGGTACTCAAAGCGCGTACCGAGGCCATGCGCGAACGCTGACCGCGCCGCGCCGTTCCCGAGCCTCGCCCCTGTGGAGCCAGTCGAAGCTCGGGAATCGGTCGCCGCCTCAGACCAGGGTCGGATCAATCACCAGCACCACCTTGCCCGACACCTGGTTGGTGGCCAGCTCGGCAAACGCCGCTTCGGCATCCTGCACAGGGAACGTGCGCGCCACTTGCGGCTTCAGCCGGGCTTCCTCGAACAACGGCCATACATGCTGGCCGAGGTCGCTGAGCAGATCGGCCTTGAACTGGTCGCTGCGGCTGCGCAGGGTCGAGCCCAGCAAGTGCACGCGCTTGCCCAGCACCTTGGCCAGGTCGATGTCGGTCTTGGTGCCGCCCATCAGGCCGATCAGCACCCAACGCGCATCCACTGCCGCCACTTTCAGGTTGACGTCCACGTAGTTGGCGCCCACCGGATCGAGGATCACGTCGAACGGGCCGAAGTCGCTGAGGGCCTCCAGGCCATCACCGCGCACCACCCCGCCCTGGGCACCCAGGCTTTCGCAGTAGGCCAAGCGCTCGGCCGAGCCGACGCTGACCCACACAGGGTTGCCGAATGCCTTGCACAGTTGAATGGCCGCCGAACCGATGCCGCTGGCGCCGGCGTGCAGCAGTACTTTTTCCCCAGGCTTGAGGCCGGCCAGCTGGAACAGGTTCAACCACACCGTGGCATACACCTCGGGAATGGCGGCAGCTTCTACCAACGACAGCCCGGCCGGCACCGGCAACACGTGACGGCCGTCGACCACCACTTCCTCGGCCATGCCACCGCCGGCAAGCAGGGTGCACACCCGATCGCCTACCTGCCACGCCGAGCCCGGGCCGACCTCACTGATGACGCCCGAACACTCCAGGCCCAGCACCGAACTGGCACCGGGCGGCGGCGGGTACAACCCGGCGCGCTGCAACAGGTCGGCCCGATTGAGCCCCGCGGCAGCTGTCCGAATTTTCACTTGACCCACGTCGCAAACCGCGCTCGGATGGTCTACCCACTCCACATGTCCTTCAACGCCTTGCAATGCCTTCACAGTGCCTCCATAGTTGACTCAAGACTGAGCCCGATGCTTTAGGCAACGGGCTTTTTGCATTATGCGTCCGGTTCCCATGGAACCGGCGACTTCAAAGACGGCCTAATATGCGTGATCAATTGTCCCCTCGTCGAATCAGCATGAAGCATCTACTCCCAAGCTCCGCCCTTGCACTGTGCATCGGCCTCGGCGCGCTGTCGATGTCCGCCACTACATTCGCAGCCAACAGCTGGGATAAACTTCAGCCTGACCGTGACGAGGTGATCGCCAGCCTCAACATCGTCGAGCTGCTCAAGCGCCATCACTACAGCAAGCCGCCGCTGGATGACAAACGCTCGGTCATCATCTACGACAGCTACCTGAAGCTGCTGGATCCGTCGCGCAGTTACTTCCTGGCCAGTGACATCAGCGAATTCGACAAGTGGAAGACGCAGTTCGACGACTTCCTCAAGAGCGGCGACCTGGACCCAGGCTTCACCATCTACAAGCGCTACCTGGACCGTGTGAAGGCGCGCCTTGATTTCGCCCTGGCCGAACTGGCCAAGGGTGTCGACAAGATGGACTTCACCGGCCACGAGACTCTGCTGGTCGACCGCAAGGACGCCCCGTGGATCACCACCGAGGCCGACCTGGACAACCTGTGGCGCAAGCGCGTGATGGACGAGGTCCTGCGCATGAAGATCGCCGGCAAGGACAACAAGCAGATCCAGGACACCCTGACCAAGCGCTACAAGAACCAGTTGGCGCGCCTGGACCAGACCCGCAGCGAAGACATCTTCCAGGCGTACATCAACACGTTCGCCCAGTCGTATGACCCGCACACCAACTACCTGTCGCCCGACAGCGCGGAAAACTTCGATATCAACATGAGCCTGTCGCTCGAAGGTATCGGTGCCGTGCTGCAAAGCGACAACGACCAGGTCAAGGTGGTCCGCCTGGTACCGGCCGGCCCTGCCGACAAGACCAAGCAGATCGCCCCGTCCGACAAGATCATCGGCGTCGCCCAGGGCGACAAGGAAATGGTCGACGTGGTGGGCTGGCGCCTGGACGAAGTGGTCAAGCTGATCCGCGGCGCCAAGGGCTCCGTGGTGCGCCTGGAAGTGATCCCGCACACCAATGCCCCCAACGACCAGACCAGCAAGATCGTCTCCATCACCCGTGAAGCGGTGAAACTCGAAGAGCAGGCCGCGAAGAAATCCATCCTGCACCTGACCGAGAACGGCAAGGACTACAAGCTGGGGGTCATCGACATCCCGGCCTTCTACCTGGACTTCAAGGCCTTCCGTGCCGGTGACCCGAACTACAAGTCCACCACCCGCGACGTGAAGAAACTGCTGACTGAACTGCAAGCCGAGAAAGTCGACGGCGTGGTCATCGACCTGCGCAACAACGGCGGCGGTTCCCTGCAGGAAGCCACCGAGCTGACCAGCCTGTTCATCGAAAAAGGGCCGACCGTGCTAGTGCGCAACGCCGACGGCCGTGTCGACGTGCTGGAAGACGAAAACCCCGGCGCGTTCTACAAAGGCCCCATGGCCTTGCTGGTCAACCGCCTGTCGGCCTCGGCTTCGGAGATCTTCGCCGGTGCCATGCAGGACTACCACCGCGCGCTGATCATCGGCGGCCAGACCTTTGGCAAAGGCACCGTGCAAACCATCCAGCCGCTGAACCATGGCGAACTGAAGCTGACCCTGGCGAAGTTCTACCGCGTTTCCGGCCAGAGCACCCAGCACCAGGGCGTATTGCCTGACGTGGCCTTCCCGTCGATCATCGACACCAAGGAAATCGGCGAGAGCGCGCTGCCCGAGGCAATGCCGTGGGACACCATCAAGCCGTCGATCAAACCGACCACCGACCCGTTCAAGCCGTTCATTGCCCAGCTCAAGGCTGACCATGACGCGCGCACCGACAAGGATGCTGAGTTCATCTACATCCGTGACCGCCTGGCGCTGGCCGAGAAGCTGATGAACGAGAAGACCGTCAGCCTCAACGAAGCCGAGCGCCGTGCCCAGCACGCCGACATCGAAGCCAAGCAGCTGGCGCTTGAAAACGCCCGGCGCAAGGCCAAGGGTGAAGCACCGCTCAAGGAAATGAAGAAGGAAGACGAGGACGCCCTGGCGGCCGAGCCGGACAAGACCAAACCGGAAGACGACGCCTACCTGGCCGAAACCGGCCGCATCCTGCTGGATTACCTGAAGTTGAATTCGACCGTGGCAAAGCACTGATGAAATGATGGCCATTTGTCATCAAATGGTCATGCGACTGTCGTGAAATACGAGGCCGGGCACTGGTACAAGTGCCCGGCCTTTTTTATGACACTGTGTTCCATCGCCCTCCGCCGTTCCCAGGGTCGGCTTGAGTACACCCGAGGTTGCGATCTCCATGACCATCACCGAACAGCTGGGCGCATTGGCCACCATCCTGGCCCAGGGCAGCCTGCACACCCTGTTCCAGCCCATTGTCTCGCTGTCAGAGCGGCGCATCCTGGGGTACGAGGCCTTGAGCCGCGGGCCATCCAATAGCGCGCTGCATTCGCCCATCAACTTGTTCGCCGTGGCGCGCCAAGCCGGGCGCCTGAGTGAACTGGAAATTGCCTGCCGCGACACCGCCTGCCGGCGCTTCAGCGAGCAGAAACTGCCGGGCAAGATCTTTCTCAACGTATCCCCCGAATCCCTGCTGGAGGCCAACCACCCGCCCGGCATGACGCTCAAGGTGCTCAAGGCCCATGGCATCGCCCCCAGTGACGTGGTCATCGAACTCACCGAGCAAACCCCCACCGACGACTTTCAGCTGCTGTACAACGCCCTGCACCACTACCGCGCCATGGGTTTCTCAATTGCCCTGGATGACCTGGGGGCCGGCTATTCCAGCCTGCGACTGTGGTCGGAATTGCGCCCGGACTATGTGAAGATCGACCGACACTTCATCGACGGCATCCACCAGGACGCCCTCAAGCGCGAGTTCGTTGGTTCCATTCTGCAGATCGCCAAGGCCTCCCGCGCCCAGGTGATCGCCGAAGGCATCGAGTTGCAGGAAGAACTGGCGGTACTGGCAGAAATGGGCGTGGACCTGGTCCAGGGCTATCTGCTGTGCCGCCCTCAGGAACAGCCACCCCATGACGCCCGCAAGCTGTTGCCTAAGCTGGACCCCACCACCCAGGCCCTGGGTGATGAAGGCAGCGACCTCAGTGCCCTGCTGATCGAACAGGTGGCCGTGCAGCACGACGTGCCCACCGCCGCCGTCCTGGAGGCCTTCCGCAGCCAGGCCAACCTCAACTCACTGGCGGTGTTGGATGAACAGCAGCACCCCTGCGGCATCGTGCACCGGCATTCGTTGTCCGAGGTCCTGTTGAAACCGTTCGCCACCGACCTGTTCGCACGTAAACCGATCAGCCGGTTGATGAGCGAAGACTTCCTGGCGGTGGAGATGAGCCAATCGCTGCAACAGGTCAGCCGGCTGCTCACCAGCCGTGCACGGCAGCGCATGGAAGAAGATTTCATCATTACCGTCGACGGCCGTTACCTTGGCCTGGGGCGGGTGATAGACGTGCTCAAACTGATCACCGAAATGAAGATTCAGCAGGCACGGTATGCCAACCCGTTGACCCTGCTGCCCGGCAACGTGCCCATCCAGCAGTGCCTGACGCGCGTGCTGCAACAAGGGCGCGAGGCCGCCATTTGCTACGTGGACGTGGACAGCTTCAAGCCGTTCAACGATATCTACGGCTATGGCCGTGGCGATGAGGTGCTGTTGTGCCTGGCGCAATGCCTGAATGAGCGAGTGGACCCGAACCGAGACTTCGTCGGGCATATCGGCGGGGATGATTTCATGCTGGTGCTGGGCTCGGCCGACTGGCGCAAGCGCTTGACCGACCTGCTGGAAGACTTCCAGTGCCAATGCCGACGTTTCTACCGTCGCGAACATCTGGAAGCAGGCTGCTTCGTGGCCCATAACCGCCAGGGGCAGCGGCAGGAGTTCGCGTTGCTGTCACTGTCGATCGGCGTGGTGCATTTACCCGCCCAAGACCGTGGCGCCCTGGATGCCAGCCTGCTGGCCGAACTGGCCTCCCAGGCCAAGCACCAGGCCAAGGTGGTGCCGGGCTACAGCATTCATGTACTGGACCCGCTCACCCTTGAACAGCTGCGTAATACGCCGCTCGCTCCAGGTCAGGCGCCAGCCCCGGGCCTCCCTGGCGGTACAGTTGCGCCAGCTTGAACGCTGCCACCGGGTGACCCGCGGCCAAGGCGGCCTCCCACCAGTGCAGTGCCGCCACGGCATCAGGGGCACTGCGAAGGCTACCCGCCAGGCTGATGACGCCCATCTGGTATGCCGCCTTGGCATCACCCTGCTCGGCCGCCAGGCGCAGCAGCCGCAACCCTTCATCGCGAGCGGCCAGGCCGCTGCCGCGTAACAATAGAATATGACCGTAGAAGCCCATGGCATCGACATGGCCCAGGTTGGCCATGCGCGAAAATTGTCCCTGCAACCAGCGCCAGCCCCAGGGTTGACGCACCAGCCAAGGCCAGTGGAACAAGCGACGTGCCAGCCAATAGCCGATCCTGACGCGGAACAGCCACAGCCTGGATCTCACGATATGCATTCTTCCGGGTAGGAAAATTCGAACACCCGCACCACTTCCGAGGCGTGCCACGACGCCGCGGCGACCCCGTCGGACGGACCGGAAAAACGCCCCAGGCGCTCGACGCACTCGAAGAAACCGGTTCGCGGCAGGCGGCTGGCGCCTTGGCTGATCACCAGGGAGCTACGCAAGGGCTGTTCGGCGCGGGCATCGATGACGGCCAGGTACTCAAGGGCCGCGGTCAGGGTTTGCATGGCCGGGGTGGGCAATTGCAGGCGTTCGAGCAGGGCGCGGTAGGTCAGCAGGTGGCGTTGGCGACGGGCAATGTCCAGCTCGTTCAGCAGGCCATCCCACTGCTGACGGCTGATGCGCACGCTCACGACGCCTCTCCCCAGCCGGGAACCCCCAGCTCCCACGCCAGGCTTCGTCGGATGGCCGCATCGGGCTCGCGCTCACCGGCCTCGATCATGGCCAGGTAGGAAGGGCTGATCCCCACGGTTCGCGCCAGCTTGTCCCGTGCCAGACCTTTGGCCTCGCGCAGTTCTGCCAGGCGCGACAGGGGCGGCAAGGCCTCACTGGCCGGCACCGGTGCCTGCACCGCAGCAACAGACGGCTGGGCGGCAGGTTGCCCTGCGGCAGCCAGCAATGCCTGGTATTGCTCCCACGGCAGCACGGCATATTCCGGCTTGCCATCGCGACTGATGACCTGAACACCCATTACAACCCCCTGTAGGATCACCATATGTAATCTGTAGGCATAATCCTTATGCCGAATATAGTAACAGTAGGCGGGCCGGAACGGGATTTCCTATTTCAACTTGCTTACAAACCGGGCTTTTCGCCGCTGTTGTGTTCAAGTTGCAGGGCTTGGGCGCTGGCGGGCAGACGTTCCACCTTGCGCAGATTCTCCGGCCGCAGGCGCTCGCGCCAGGCCTTGAAGGCATTGAGCTCGTTTTCCAGGCTGCGCACCACCCAGGCCAGCACCGCAATGTCATCGAGAAACCCGATGCCGGGAATCCAGTCCGGGATAGCGTCGATGGGGCTGACGAAGTACATCAGGCCTGCCACGATTATGACCAGGGCGCGCGGGTTGATCTGCCGGTATTCCCCGCGCCAGTACGCTACGCACAAGTCCTGCAGCAATTTGGCATGGGTCTTCAACTGGCTGAAACGACCGGCCTGGCCTTTGCTCTTCCGCACCACGGCGAAGATCAGCGCAGGCAGCCGGCCGCGACTGAGCACACGCTCGGCCAGGGGCAGGAAACGAGTAAAATTCCAGGGTGCTTTCATTAACCCTCCGCAGGGACAGGACCATGAGGTTATCCACAGTATTTGTGGATAACCTTGTGAACAGCATTCGTTTTAATGGCTGAAAGCCACGCTGTGCAAGGGTCGAGGTTGGATCGGGCGTTTTTTACACACTTTGACACCGCCCAGGCCAGTGCGGCGTGAACGTTTGCGCAGCCCGAGTGGGGCCTTGGTATTAAGACTCCCTGGCAGCCCGACAGTTTCACCCAAGGGGCGGCCGCCGTGGCCGATCATGGGGGCGAAAAAAAACGCCCCGCAGAGCGGGGCGCTTTTCCACAGGGCTGTGAATTACTTCGAGGCAGCCTTGTCAGCCTTGTCGGCTGCTTCAGCCTTGTCGGCGTCAGCAGCGGCTGGCTCCTGGTCGGCCTTGGCCGGATCCTTGATGGCCAGCAGCTCCAGGTCGAACACCAGCACCGAGTTGGCCGGGATTTTCGGGCTTGGGCTCTGCGCGCCGTAGGCCAGGTCAGCCGGGATGAACAGCTTGACCTTCTCACCAACGTGCATCAGTTGCAGGCCTTCGACCCAACCAGGGATCACGCCGCTGACCGGCAGGTCGATCGGGCTGCCGCGCTCGATGGAGCTGTCGAAGACGGTGCCGTCAGTCAGCTTGCCTTCGTAGTGAACAGTCACGACATCAGTCGGCTTCGGCTGCGGGCCGTCGGCCTTCTTGATGATCTGGTACTGCAGGCCGGAAGCGGTGGTGACCACGCCTTCCTTCTTGCCGTTCTCTTCCAGGAATTTCTTGCCCGAAGCTTCGGCTTCGGCGTTCATCTTGGTCATGCGCTCTTCGGCACGCTTCTGCAGCGCGGCAAAGGCTTCGACCAGTTCATCGTCCTTGAGCTTCTGAGGTTTCTTGCCGACAGCATCTTCGATGCCTTGGGCGACGGCCTTGGAGTCCAGATCATCCATGCCTTCCTGAGCCAGGCTCTTGCCCATGTTCAGGCCGATACCGTAGGAAGCTTTCTGCGCCGGGGTTTTCAGTTCCACGCTGGAATGATTGTCGCAACCTGCGAGTACCAGAGTGACCAAGGCAACCGCCGCCGCCAACCGATGCTGTTTCATGCTATTTCCTTGTTCATGCGCCAAATGGGCAATCGAGTAAAGCCGCGAGCTTATCAGGCGGCCACGACCAATGGCTACCGGCATGAGAGCCGGGAAATGACGATAAGTTCAGGGGTTTAAAGGGTTTCATCGAAATGGGCGCGAACCTTACCGAAACCTTACAGTTGGATCGGTCGTGTCCTGTTCCGATGCTTCACCAGGTCCTACAGCGGATGGAGATTTGCTGTAGGGCCGCCAGGGACGAGACCGCCCCTCAGCCTTCACGGTAACTGGCCGCCACCTCGCGCACGACGTCGCACAACCACTGGGCTGGCAACGGCAGCGCCAGGGATGCATTGCTGCAGATACCCACCGAGCCGCCGGGCTCGCGCACCCCCAGGTCGAGTTCGAACAAAGCCTGCTCTCGGATATCCAGCAATACGGCGTCACGGGGCGCTACCCAGATAGCATCGCTGCTGAGCACGTAGCGGCGGCTCAGGGTGGGCGACAAGGTTTCCAGGCGCTGGAGCGCCGGCTCGATAGCGCACTGCACGAACAGGCTGTCGGCATGCTTGCGAATAGTGGTGCCGGCCAGGGGCAGTACCAACGGATACCGGCTGACGCTGGCGCGGTCTGTCGGCACCTGGCCCAGCAGCGGGTGGCCCGGGCGCACCACCAGGGTCATGGCCTCACTGTACAGGTGCTCGAACATCAGCCCCTGGATCTGCGGGCTGTCGGTCATGCGCCCGATCACCACGTCCAGTTCACCCACGTGCAATTGCGCCAGCAAATGGGCGCCGGGGCCAGTGGCGACGCTGACCACCAGCGCCGCGTGGCGTTCGTTCAGGCGGCAGAGCACCTCGGGCATCAACAGGCTTTCGACGGTGGACAACACCCCCACCCTGACCTGGGGCGGCTCATGTTCCTCGCTGCGCAGGGAACTGACCCCATCGCGCAGGGCCTGCACGCACGGTGCAGCGTATCGCATGAAGCGCACGCCGGCGGGGGTCAGTTCCACGCCGCTCTTGTCGCGGTCGAAGAGGCGGGTCTGCAACAAGTCCTCCAGTTCCTTGAGGGTCTTGGAGATGGCGGGCTGGCTGATGGCGACCGCATCGGCGGCTTTGGCGAAGCTGCCTTGGCGGGCAATTTCGAGAAAGCACAGCAAGTGGCGGAATTTGATACGAGTGTCGAGATTCATGTCCTGATGTTACGTAGGTGGGCGTCGCCTTGCCAGCAACCTGTGCAGGTCATCCGAATGCGTAGGAATGTTCGCTCAAGCTTTGTCGAAAAAACTACAAAAAGTACGGAAATAGCCACTTGCCACTGTATATATAATCAGGCATAACACGCAGTCTATTTCCAACATGGACGTTCACCGTGCGCCTGATTCATCGCAGCCTGCTGGTGCTGCTCGCTCTCGTCGTCACCGCCATGGCGGTGGTGCTCTACTACACCGCCCGGCCCAACCTGCCACGCTACGAGCCGGTGCAGAATTTGCGCTACCTGGACCAGTGGAGCGCTGCCGACCGCGAACTGTACTACTTCACGCCCCAGGGCACCCAGGTCAAGGGCCTGCATTACGACTGGTTCACCCAGCTGGAACTGCCCTTCTCCGAGGACCGGTTCGCCGCGCCTCCGTACATGGCCCGCTTCGGCTTCCTGACCGAGCCCAACCAGCAGGCCAGCGCCGCCAACCCAGGCAACCTGCCGGTGGGTTTCGCTCGCCACCGCAATGAGGGGGACCCGGCCGAGTACCTGGACATCACCTGCGCCGCGTGCCACACCGGCGAGCTGCGCTTCAACGGCCAGGCCGTACGCATCGACGGCGGCACCGCGCAGCACGTGCTGCCCTCCAGCGTGCCCACCCTGCGCGGTGGCAGCTTTGGCCAGGCACTGGTGTCGAGCCTGGCGGCCACCTACTACCTGCCCTGGAAGTGGAGCCGCTTCGCGCACCGCGTCCTGGGTGACCACTACGACCGCGACAAGGACACCCTGCGCAAGCAATTCAAGGCGACGCTCGACAGGTTTGCCCACACCGCCTGGAATGACTGGCACCGCGGCCTGTACCCCACGCAGGAAGGCCCCGGGCGCACCGATGCGTTCGGGCGCATCGCCAACGCTACCTTCGGCGACGCCCTCTCGCCCGCCAATTACCGGGTGGCCAACGCGCCGGTGGACTACCCGCAGCTGTGGGACATCTGGACATTCGACTGGGTACAGTGGACCGGTTCGGCCCAACAGCCCATGGCCCGCAATGTCGGGGAATCGCTGGGCGTGGGTACCACGCTGCAATTCTTCGACGACCATGGCCAGCCGCTGACCGGTGACGCCCGCTACCCTTCCAGCGTGCGCATCCGCGACCTGTACCGTATCGAAGAGACGCTCCAGCACCTCAAGCCGCCTGCCTGGCCGGAAGATATCCTGGGCAAGGTCGACCTGGCCAGGGCAGCCACCGGCCGCGCCCTGTTCAATGCCAATTGCGCGATGTGCCACGTGCCCCCGGTGAAACAGGAAGGCGGCCGTCCCGTGCGCACCATGGTGCTCAAACCGGTCGACGAGATCGGCACTGACCCCACCGTGGCCGCGAATATCGCCACGCACCGCTATGACGTCAGCAGCCTGAAGTGGAACCCCGATGAACTGGGCAAACTGGGTGTGACGGTCCAACCCGACCCCGGCAAGCTGGACCTCACCCAGGTGTCCGTGGCCCAGGGCCTGGCCTATGTCACCGCCTTCGTCGAAGACCACGCCTACCGCGCGGCCGGCATCGAAGGCGCCGAGCGCGCCCGCTACGACGGCTTCGGCCTGGGTATCGGCGTGCTGGAAGTCAACGCCTACAAGGCGCGCCCGCTGGATGGCGTGTGGGCCACGCCGCCGTTCCTGCACAACGGCTCGGTCCCCAGCGTCTATCTGTTGCTGTCACCCCAGGACGAACGCCCGCGCACTTTCTACCGCGGCAGCCTGGAATACGACCCGCAGAACCTGGGCTACCGCACCGAGCGTTTCGACGGTGCCTTCCTGTATGACACCGCCATCACTGGCAACCACAACAGCGGCCATGAATTCCGTGACGGCCCCCGTGGCCGAGGGGTGATCGGTCGCTACCTGGCGCCACAGGATCGCCGTGACCTCATCGAATACCTGAAAGTGCTGGGCGGCCCGCTAGAGGAGCAATTGCCATGATGTTCAGTGACACCACCCGCCGGCCGGGTTTGTTCTGCCGCCTGGCGCGAGCCCTGCTCAAGCTTGCCCTGTGGTTGCTGGCAGTGGCAGCGCTGGCGTTCGCCGTGGGCTACGGCTACTACGCCTGGAAATTTTCCGGGCCGGTGCCCGCCGAGGAGCAGGTACCGCCCGGCGAGGCCGCCATGACCCAGGACATCATCCAGACCGCCATCCGCATCGTGGACCAGCACCGCGAGCCCACTCGCTACCTGCGCGACGCCCATGCCAAGGCCCACGGTTGCGTCACGGCCCAGGTCAGCGTGCCGCAGAACCTGGCGCCGGAGCTGCGTCAGGGCGTGTTCGCCGAGCCGGGCAAGACCTGGCAGGCCTGGATCCGCCTGTCCAACGGCAACGCCTACCCGCAGTTCGACCAGTTGCAGGACGCCCGGGGCATGGCAATCAAGCTGTTGGATGTGCCGGGCACACCGTTGATGGCTGACCAGGCTGACCGCCACGAGCAGGACTTCGTGATGTTCAACCACCCCAACTTCTTCGTCAGCGACGTGGCCGAATACCGCCAGAACATCGGTGCCCAGGCGGACGGCAAGCAAGTGATGGCATTCTTCCCCAGCATCGACCCACGCAGTTGGCAGTTGCGGCACCTGCTGATCGCCAAGGCGACCCTGGCCAAGGCGCCGCTGAGCCCTACCCTGGCTACCTACTATTCGGTGTCGCCGTACAAGTTCGGCAGCGCCAACGTTAAATTCCGCGTGGTGCCCGACCCTGGCAGTTGCCCGCCTTACACCGTGGCCAAGCAGAACCAGGACCTGCCCAATTTTCTGCGCACCGCCCTGCACCAGCAATTGACCACTGACCAGCAACCGGCGTGTTTCATGCTCCAGGTGCAGCGCCAGGACCCGAGCAAGTACATGCCCATCGAGGACACCAGCGTGCAGTGGAAGGAAAGCGACGCCCCCTTCCAGACGGTGGCCACCGTGCGCGTCCCACCCCAGGACTTCGACACCCCGGCGCAGAACCTGATGTGTGACAACCTCTCGTTCAACCCCTGGCACGGTATCGAAGCCCACCGGCCGATCGGCGGCATCAACCGATTGCGTAAAGCGGTGTACGAAGCGGTGAGTGAATACCGACATGCACGTAACGCGCGGTTCGGGACAGCCCCCTGACGGTCATGCTTCACGCTTGATGGCGCGGTGGGTCTGGGAAACCGCGGCGTCCGGTCCCATAAGGGAAGCCTCGCCATCGCATCCAACCCTGTGGGACCGGGCGCCAGCTCGGGAAGGGGCTGCGCGGTGGGGCTGGGGGACCGCAGCGCCTGCTTCCCGAGCTGCGCCCGGTCCCACAGAGTAAACCCCACCACCGCGGCCAACCCTGTGGGACCGGGCGCCAGCTCGGGAAGGGCCTGCGCGGTGGGGCTGGGGGACCGCAGCGCCTGCTTCCCGAGCTGCGCCCGGTCCCACAGAGTAAACCCCACCACCGCGGCCAACCCTATGGGACCGGGCGCCAGCTCGGGAGGGGGCTGCGCGGTGGGGCTGGGGGACCGCAGCGCCTGCTTCCCGAGCTGCGCCCGGTCCCACAGAGTAAACCCCACCACCGCGGCCAACCTGTGGGACCGGGCGCCAGCTCGGGAAGGGGCTGCGCGGTGGGGCTGGGGGACCACAGCGCCTGCTTCCCGCGCTGCGCCCGGTCCCACAGGGGAAGCCTCGCCATCGCATCCAACCCTGTAAGGAGCTGCGCGGTGGGGCCGGGAGACCGGGGCGCTGTGACATCCAGTAATAACCCGCTTTTGCATTCCCCCGCGAAAAGCGCCACCCTCCCCGCCGCTGATCGGCAGCCTGCGTTCTGGCGGAACCAGGCCTGCCGCGCGCCTATCCTTATTCAACCACCTTCGCTCAAGGCCAATCGTCATGATCACCCGCCGCGACCACCGTATCGACTTCTATCGAGGGCTGGCGTTGATCTTCATTTTCTGGGATCACATACCGCAAAACCCCCTCGCCAACTTTACCCTGCGCAATTTCGGCTTCAGCGACGCCGCCGAAATCTTCGTATTCCTGGCAGGTTACGCAGCCGTGCTGGCCTACGGCAAGATCGCCCAGCGCAGCGGCTACCTGATCGCCGGCGTGCGCATCCTGCGCCGCGCCTGGGTGCTGTACGTGGTGCACATTTTCCTGCTGGTGCTGTTGATGGGCATCATTTTCGTCGCCAACAGCCATGTCGAAACCCGCGACATGATCCAGGAAATGAACCTCAACTATTTCCTCCTCGACCCGCAACAGGCGTTGGTGGACGAACTGTTGCTGCGCTTCAAGCCCAACCTCATGGACCCCTTGCCGTTGTACATCGTGCTGCTGGCGGGCCTGCCCCTGGTATTACCGCTGCTGGTCAAGCACACCGGCCACGCGGTAGGGCTGTCGCTGGCGGTCTACGGCCTGACCCAGTGGTTTGGCTGGAACATTCCCGCCCACGGCAACGGCCTGTGGTACTTCAACCCGTACGCCTGGCAGGCCCTGTTCGTGCTGGGCGGTGCGGCGGCCTTGTACAGCCAGCAACCACGCGCCGCAGACCCGCGCCCGCTGTATCGCCAGCCGTTATTCGTGGCCTGCGCCACCGTCGCGGCGCTGAGCGTGCCCATTGCCCTGAGCTGGAAATGGCCGGCCGTGCATGACGCGTTCATGCCGCAATGGATCAGCGAAAGGCTCTATCCCATCAGCAAGACCAACCTGGCGCCGGTGCGCCTGGTGCATTTCCTGGCGCTGGCCTATTGCATGGCCAAACTGGTGCCCACCGGCGCCTGGGTTCAGCACTGGCTGGTGCAGAAGGTCGCGATGATGGGCCGCTATTCGCTGGAGATTTTCTGTTTGAGCGTGGTGCTGGCGCCTTTGGCCGACATGGCCAACGCCTTGGCGGATGACCGTTTGGCCATGCAGCTCGCCACGGCGATCGCCGGCGTGGGCCTGATGCTGGCCTTGGGGCAGTGGCTGGAGTGGAACAAGCGCCTGACCAACCCGCTGCCAACGGCAACGGGCGTGGTCAGCAACGCCTAGGCAATCAGGCGTTGCCAGCCGCCTTCATGCGTGCGGCCTGGGTGAAATCCAGCATGCGCTTGAGGGGGCGTACCGCGTTGGGGATCAGCGCAGGGTCGACGGAAATCTCGTTACGGCCTTCGCGCAGTGCCGTGAGGGTGCGCTCCAGAGTATTCATGGCCATCCAGGGGCAGTGGGCGCAACTGCGGCACGCCGCGCCATTGCCGGCGGTAGGCGCCTCGACGAAGATTTTGTCCGGGCACAACTGCTGCATCTTGTAGAAGATGCCCCGGTCGGTGGCCACGATGAACGTCTTGTTCGGCAAGCGTTGGGCCGCGGCAATCAACTGGCTGGTGGAACCCACGGCGTCGGCCAGCTCGATGACCGACTCCGGCGACTCGGGGTGCACCAGAATGGCAGCGTCCGGGTACAGCGCCTTCATGTCTTCCAGCTGACGCCATTTGAACTCTTCGTGAACGATGCAAGCGCCGTCCCACAGCAGCATGTCGGCACCGGTCTGCTTCTGGATGTAACGGCCCAGGTGTTTGTCCGGCCCCCAGATGATGGTCTCGCCGTTGTCCATCAGGCTTTCGACGATTTCCAGTGCGCAACTGGACGTCACCACCCAGTCGGCCCGGGCCTTGACCGCCGCCGAGGTATTGGCGTAAACCACCACCGTGCGTTCGGGGTGCTGGTCGCAGAATGCCGAGAACGCTTCTACTGGGCAGCCCAGGTCCAGCGAGCAGGTGGCTTCCAGGGTCGGCATCAGGATGCGCTTTTCGGGGGTGAGGATCTTGGCGGTCTCGCCCATGAACCGCACGCCCGCCACCACCACGGTCTGGGCGGGGTGGTTCTTGCCGAAACGGGCCATTTCCAGCGAGTCGGACACGCAACCACCCGTTTCCTCGGCCAAGGCCTGGATCACCGGGTCGCAATAGAAATGCGCCACCAGTACCGCATCCTGAGCCTTGAGCTCGGCGGCAATGGCGGCACGGTAGTCGGCTTCCTGCTCGACGGTCAGCGGTTTGGGCTGTTTGGCGTCGAGGTGGGCCTGGACCAGAAGGCGTTCGGAAATCTGCGTCATGTTGGCAAGACCTGCAGGCGCTTGTGCGCGAAAGTCGAGTATACCACCCGGCTTACGCGAGCCTGGGCGTTGTTTCCCTGGTGGTACAGACCGCCAGGCCGGGGAAGGCTACAGCCATCGGAATGAATTCCAAAGATTTTTTTATGCCAGCCTGCGGCGCAGCGCCTGGAGCCCGAGAGGCGGAGATAACAGGCCCTGTGGTCAGCTGACAAATGGACGTTGCCCATTCGGCACTTTTAATCATCCAGCGGTAGCCAAGATCGTGGCGCTGCGCTAGCCTCGGTTGTAACAGGACGTTTAAAGTCAGGATACACATAGAAAACCTGGCGCCCGGCCCTCGACAGGCCAGCGGCAACCGTCCTGTTGCCTGGCGGTAGCCTGCCCGCCGTTCCGCCCTCCCTTCGCACTGCCCACCTCATCGTGTTTGCCAATGCCGCCTGGCCAGTCAGCGCCGGGCCGGTCCGTGTCCTGTCGTCTAGAGAACCGCCCCCATGGCCCACGTCCCGAGTTTTCTGTCGGTGGTGTTTGTCGTTCGCAACCATGCCGATTTTCTTGAAGCCCTGCTGCTGGACGCTACTGAAGTGGTCAGCGCCATGGTTCGCGACTACGAGTTGATCGTGGTCGACAATGCCTCCACCGATGCCAGCATTGCCGTGCTCAAGCACCTGAGCGCCGAAACGGGCATCGCCAACCTGCAGGTCTACGCGCTGACCAAGGAAGTGGACATCGACACGGCCTCCTGGGCCGGCCTGGAAAACGCCCTGGGCGACCATGTGGCGGTGATCGACCCCATGACCGATGACATCCGCTACCTGCCCAAGCTACTGGACCAAGCCCGCCAGGGCGCCGATGTGGTCTTCGTATGCAACGAACAGCGGCCGCGCCAAGGGCCACTCTATCGCCTGGCATTCCGGGTGTTCCACTGGTGTTACCACCGCTTCAACGGCATCAACCTGGCCAGGGAGGCGCCCCCCTACCGGCTGATGTCGCGGGAAGTCATCAATTTCATCCTGCAACACCCGAAGCCCGTCATCGGCTACCGCCATTTGCCGGCGACTGGCGGTTTCGCCCGCGCCAACCTGCGCTACAGCCAGCCACCCCGGCCCCAGCCGCGCAAGCGCCTGCGGGACAACATCGACCGCGGCGTAGGCCTGCTGCTGTCCACTACCCGCGGGCCCATGCGCTTGGTTACGGCGCTATCGCTATTCGGTGCAGTCATGAACTTGATGTACTGCATTTACGTGGTTGCCATCGGCGTTTTCAAGACCGACGTAGCGCCAGGCTGGATCAGCCTGTCGCTGCAGCAATCGGGGATGTTTTTCCTGATTTCGCTGGTACTGATGGTGCTGGGCGAATACCTGATGAACATGGCCAGCGCCGGCCAGCAGGGCCCGGGATATCACGTGGCCCAGGAGTTCACCAGCGCCCGCGTGACCCGCCGTGAGCGCCTCAACATCGAGGAAGCCGCGGCGCCCCCCCTTGAGACGGGTACCGTCGTGACCGGGCGGTTCTCCTGATGAGTACTCACGCGCCACCCTACGACGCAGTCATCATCGGCGGCGGTTTCTACGGCGCCGCCATTGCGGTGTACCTGGCCGCCCAGCGCGGGTTCAGGCACACACTGCTGGTAGAACGCGAGCCAGCGCTGATGCTGCGCGCGTCCTATAACAACCAGGCGCGGGTGCACAATGGCTACCACTACCCGCGCAGCTACACCACGGCGTACCGCAGCCGGGTGAACCTGCCGCGCTTTGTGCGTGACTGGCCGCTGGCGGTCAGGCAGGACTTCACCAAGCTGTATGCCATCGCGCGGCACAACTCGAAACTGACCGCCCGCCAATTCGAGCGGTTCTGCCGCGACATCGGTGCGCCGGTGCAGCAAGCGCCGGCGAGCCTGCGCGAGCTGTTCCAGGCGCGCCTGATCGAAGACGTGTTCGCCGTGCAGGAGTATGCCTTCGACAGTACCCGCCTGGCGGAGTGGGCCTTGCGCGAGCTGGACCGTTTCGCGGTGCAGGTGCATTACCGCACCCGCGCCCTGGCTGTCGATAAAACCCCGGATGGGCTGCGGGTGCAGCTGGAAAACGAGCGCGGCGATAAGACCCACGTGGACAGCCGCTACGTGTTCAATTGCAGCTACAGCGGCACCAACCAGCTAGCGGGTGACTTCCCCGGGGTGAGCACGCCGCTGAAGCAGGAAATCACCGAAATGGCGCTGATGGCCATGCCTGCCCCCTTGGCAGGCCTGGGCATCACGGTGATGGACGGGCCGTTTTTTTCCCTCATGCCCTTCCCTGCCCGGGGCCTGCATACCTTGTCCCATGTGCGCTTCACCCCACACCTGAGCTGGCAGGACAAGCCAGGGCTGGACCCGTACCGCAAATTGCGCGACTACGCGCGCGTCAGCCGGGTGGACCGCATGGTGCGCGATGTGGCCCGCTACATCCCGGCGGTAGCCGATGCCCGGCACGTGGATTCGCTGTACGAAGTCAAAACCGTGCTGCAGCGCAATGAAGCCGACGATGGTCGGCCGATTCTCTTCGAACGCCACGCCACGTTGCCCGGCTGCTTTTCGGTGCTGGGCGGCAAGATCGACAACCTCTACGACGTGCTGGAGAAACTCGATGATGAAGCACTTTGAACTGTCGAAGCTCTGCACCCTGGTAGCGCTGCTGGTACTGGCCAGCATTTTCGTGACCCTGTCGGCACGTTCGGTGTGGATGGACGAGGCGATGCTGCTCAAGAACATCATCGCCATCAGCAACCCGGCCGACTTCGCGGCGCCCCTGCCCTTCTATGACCAGGCCGAGCCGGTACTGGCGTCGGTGTTCTTCAAGCTGGTCATGACGGTGTTCCATTACGATATCCGGCCCCTGCGCCTGTCGGTGCTGGCGGTGTCATTGCTGCTGGCCATTCCCGTCGCCTTGCTGTTTCGCCCCTATCGCTGGGGCGTGTTCGTGTTCCTGCTGGCGGTGATCGGCAATTCGTTCTCCACAGCCTTCCACTTCACCGAACTCAAGTTCTACTTCCTGGAAATGAGCGGCAGCTTCATGGCTATTCTGGCCATCCGCGAAGCCGAAGACCGCGACGACATCTACTGGACGCTGCTGGTGGCCGCGCTCATCAGCCTGCTGGGCTTTTCCACGCTGATCATCGCCGGCGGCTTGCTGGCGTATGCCTGCTGGTGGTTCGTGAGCCGCGACGACGGCAGCCAGCGCCTGTACAAGGTCGGCGGTTTCGTGGTCGCCGCTGCCTGCGTGGCGCTGTCGTATGTGTGCATGAAATACCTGACCACGTACCAGATCAGCAATTACAGCACCTACGCCAGCAGCGGCCCGGCGCAGGCGCTGGAAAGCGTGTTGCACGCGCTGCTGGGCGCCTATGGCAAGGTGCTGATGGCGGTGTCGGTCGTGTCGAGCCTGATGCTGCTGGTGTACCCGCCGCGCACCTTCATCCATCGGGTCAACCAGTTTTTCTGCGTGCTGGTGGTGCTGGTACTGGTGGGCAAAGTCGCTGGCGTCTACCCCGCCACCTACCCGCGCCACGTGATCTGGATGGTGCCCCTGAGCCTGGTGATCGACACTTTCGCCATTCTCACCTTTACCCAGGGCATGAGCAAAAGTCTCAAGGTGCTGGGCTGGGCATTGCTGGCGTTGCTGGCGCTACAAGCCGCCAAGGCCGTGCACAACAACCTGGACGGCGACAACTTTCAGTACACCGACAACAACGCCCTTTACCAGTACATCTCGGCCATGCCGCCGAGCGAGATTCTGGTACACCCCAACGCCCAGCCATCGCTGGAGTATTACCAACTGCTGGACCCGGGCCTTGCCCGCCAGCACTTTTTCACCCGCCTGGACGACACCACCCGGCGCCGCGACCCCAGTCAGGAAATGGCCACCATGGCCAACGACATCGACCAACTGCTCGCCCAGCGGCCCAGCGACTCGGTGTACTTCCTGACCTCGCACCTGGACCTGCAGCCAGGGGAAACCGGGGTGGGCAACCTGATGCAGGCCGCACTGGACAAATACCGTTGTGCCTACACCTCAGAACTGAGCGTGACGGATGCCGAATTGTTGCACCTCAATTGCCGAGGCCCCCTATGACCGCGACCCGCGATGCACTGATTGGCTACACCGGTTTCGTTGGCTCCACGCTACTTCGCCAGACTACCTTCGCCGCCCACTACCGCTCCACCACCATCGGCGAGATCGATCACCTGCCCTTCGACACCCTGGTGTGTGCCGGCGCCCCCGCGCAGAAGTGGCTCGCCAACCGCGAGCCGGAAGCCGACCTGCAGGCCATCGATTCACTGATCGAACACCTGCGCACCGTGCGCTGCAAAGTATTCGTGCTGATCAGCACGGTGGACGTCTTTTCCCACCCCATCGGGGTGGATGAATACACGACCGTGGACGAAACCGGCCTGCAGCCCTACGGCCTGCACCGTCGGCGCCTGGAAAAGTTCGTGGCCGAGCATTTTCCCTGCCACCTGATCGTGCGCCTGCCCGGCCTGGTCGGCCCTGGGCTGCGAAAAAACGTATTGTTCGACCTGCTGCACGACAACAACCTGACCGCCGTCGACAGCCGCGGGGTGTTCCAGTTCTACCCCATGGTCAATCTCTGGTACGACATCCAGACCGCCTTGCAGGCTGGCCTGTCTCTGGTACACCTGTGCGCCGAGCCGCTCAGCGTCGCCCGCCTGGCCCGCCAGGGTTTTGGTCGGGAGCTGGAGAACCACCTGAGCGCCTCGCCCGCCCGCTATGACCTGCACAGCCGCTTCGCCAACCTGTACGGCGCCGCCGGCCGCTACCCTTACAGCGCGCGCGACACCCTGCTGGCGGTGCGCGCCTATGCCCAGTCTGAACCGCGGGGCATTGCCCTGCCTGTGGAGGTACACGCATGAGGCTGGCCATTTCCAATATTGCCTGGGAGCGCGCCGAGGACATGGCCGTGAGCAAGTTGCTTCAGCAACTGCAAATCGACGCGATTGATGTCGCCCCCGGCAAATACTTTCCCAACCCCGCCCAGGCCTCCGAAGCACAGATCAGCCAGGTTCGGCGCTGGTGGCGTGCACGCGGTATCGAGATTTACGGCATGCAGGCACTGCTGTTCGGCACCCGTGGCCTGAACCTGTTCGCCGGCAGTGACAGCCAGGCAGCCATGCTCGCCCACCTCGCCGCCGTGTGCCGTATCGCCGCCGGCCTGGGGGCCCGGCGCCTGGTGTTCGGCTCGCCGAAAAACCGTGATCGGGCGGGCCTGGAACCTCAGCACAGCCTGGAAGTGGCGATGCGTTTTTTCCGCCGCCTGGGAGACATCGCCCATGACCACGGCGTGGTGATCTGCCTGGAGCCGAACCCCGCCTGCTACGGCGCCAACTTCATGCTCGACAGCCACGAAACCGCTCACATGGTGCGCCTGGTCGCCCACGACGCGATCCGCATGCAGCTGGACACGGGCGCCTTGACGCTCAATGCCGAGGACCCGGCCCGGGTGCTGCACGACCACGCCGACCTGATCGGCCATGTGCATGCCAGCGAGCCGCACCTGGTGCCCCTGGGCGAAGGCGGTACCGACCATGGACGGGTGCTGAGCGCCTTGCGCGGCTACCTGCCGGAACAGGTGGTGACCATCGAGATGCTCACGCCACCTGACCAACCCACCCTCCCGGTGCTCGAACGTGCCTTGCAGGCCGCCACCCGCCATTACCGACACCATGACAGCGGAGTACGTGCATGAAATGGGCAATCCTGATCCTGGGCATTCTGTCCAACGCGTCAGCCAGCGTGCTGGTGAAAATGGCGATGATGCCCCCGCGACGCTTCCCCTCGTTGGCCGAGCCCATGGCGGCATTGGCCAACTGGCCGTTCTGGCTGGGGCTGGCATTGTACGGCGGCGCTTTCCTGCTGTATGCCGCGGCGTTGGCCCGGTTGCCGCTCAACGTTGCCCATCCGGTGCTGACCGCTGGGGCCGTGGCCACGGTCGCCCTGTCTTCGGTGCTGCTACTGCGTGAACCCTTTCACTGGACCACCGGTGCCGGGGTCTTTCTGGTTATTGCCGGCGTGGCCTTGATCACCGCCCGGGTCGCCTGAGGTATTGCCCATGACATCTGCCCAATTCGTGCCCGCCGGCCTGGCGGCACGCCAGGTTCCCAACTACGAGCTGCCCTTGTGGCTGGGCCGCCAGCGCAACTGGTGCGTAGTCATTCCGGTCATCAACGAGGGCGAACGCATCCGTCATCTGCTCGAGCGCATGGCGATCATGGCCCTGGACCATCTGGCCGATATCATCATCGTCGACGGTGGCAGCCAGGACGGCTCCCTCAATAGCGCGCTGTTGAGCAAAACCCGGGTACGCGGGTTGCTGGTCAAGACCGGCCCGGGCAAGCTCAGCGCCCAGTTGCGCTGCGCGTACGCCTTCGCCCTGGACCAGGGCTACGAAGGCGTGGTGACCATCGACGGCAACGACAAGGATGATCCGCGGGCCATTCCCGACTTCATCCAGGCCCTGCGCCGCGGCGTCGATTTCGTTCAGGCGTCGCGGTTCATCGAAGGCGGCATAGCGGAAAACACCCCGCCTTCGCGCCACTTCGCCATCCGCTATATACACGCGCCCCTGCTGAGCTGGGCGTCGGGTTTTCGCTGGAGCGACACCACCCAGGGGTACCGCGCCTATAGCCGGCGGCTATTGCTGGATCCTCAGGTGGCGATCTTCCGCGATGTGTTCATGACCTATGAGCTGCTGGCGTACCTGTCGTACCGAGCGCCTCGGCTGGGGTACCGCTGCGTCGAGCTGCCCACCGTGCGGCGCTACCCCAAGGGTGAGGTGCCCACCAAGATCAGCAGCGTGCGCGGCAACCTGGCGGTGCTGGCCGTGCTGGCACGCGCTTGCCTCGGGCGCTATGACCCGCCCGCCACTTGAGCATCATCCAGACGCTCTATCTTTCGTGTAGACATTGAAACTGTCATGATGAAAACCAAACAACTTCGTACGCAAAAATACTGAACTTTACCTACCCTGACATTACTACTGATACCCACTCTTCAAGTTACTAATACATACATAAAAAACGTGCATCGAATGCCTGGACATGGCAGGCTTCCAGTCCCTGTTTATCCAGCGTTGAATGGCTACACGCCCCGCCGGCCCTGATTCCACACCGCCTGATATTCATCGCGCCGCCCTGTATTGGTATTTCGAAGGTAGTGCCATGTTTGATGTTGTTCCCGACGTACCGCTGGTCACGGTCATCATTGCGTCTTATAACCATGCGCCTTACATCGAGGCCAGTATCAACAGTGTGCTTCGCCAGACTTACCCGCGTATTGAACTGCTGGTCATCGATGATGGTTCGTCCGACAACAGCGTGGCCCTGCTTTCGCAGCTTCAGGCCGCGCACGGTTTCGACTTGCGGGTTCAGGCCAACCAGGGCCTGTCCGCGACCCTCAATGCTGCCATTGCCCGTGCCCGGGGCACGCTGATCGTTCCGTTTGGCTCCGACGACATCATGCTGCCCCATCGCATCGCCACCCAGGTCGAGTACCTCGAGGGCAAGCCTGAAGTGGGCGTGTGCTCGGCCAACATCGAGACGATCGACCATCAGGGCAATGTCATGGGCGCCCGGGAGCAGCGCAACCGGGACCTGCCGTTTCGACGCCTGGACTTCGACGACCTCTTCCTGGGCCGCAAGCCGGGCCCCGCGGCGGCCACCCTGATGTTCCGCCGCGAGGCGCTGGACAAGGTGGGCGGCTTCGACCCCGACATCCGCCTGGAGGACATCTACATCACCCTCTCGATCCTGCGGGCCGGCTATTGCATCGATGTATTGGGCGAGGTGCTGGCCCAATACCGGGACCACCCCACCAACACCTTCAAGAACGGTCGCTTCATGGTGGAAAACGTGCTGAAGACCTATGCCCGGTTCCGCGACCACCCCGAGTACGAAGCGGTGTGCATGCGGTTTCGCAACTCGATGTTCCTCAAGTACGCCAACCGCGACAAACCACTGGCCCGCACCACCTTGCGTGACATCCCCCTGCGCCACTGGAATCGCAAGACCGTGCGGGGCTTGTGGCGTTTGCTGGCATCGCGACGTTAGCGATGGCGCGGAACCAGGCAACGACCAGCCATGGTGCGTGATCAGCACAGGCGTCGCCTCGGGCTTGAGCGTTCACTGCCTGGATCGAACAACAGCACAGGTGCTCCACGGTCCCAGTCGATATCCAGGCAAGCCGGGTGGTCCAGCTTGCCCAGTTCGTCGCGCAGCCATCGGCACTCGTCAAAGCCGCTGGGGTCTGCGCCGAGGGTGTATTCAGCTCAGGTAATGCTGGCGGGTCAGGTGCCGCACCACTACCCTGCCCCCGGGCGCCAACGTAGTACCGAACGCAGCCTTGGCGCCGCATGTGAGTTGAACGTTCAAGGCATACTCCAGCTGCCCAGGCTCGCGCTGGGGTAGCAGCTCGATCTGCAGGTTCGCCAGCAATACATGCAGATATATCGCTCACTTACATATATTGCAATGTAACTACACACTGGAATATAACAAGCGACTATCAATAAAGTGGAAAACCAGGAACACTTCAAGGTCGCGCTGGCCGCTGCTGCGGGAGGCAGGCCATACGCGGTGGCCACGAATTCAGCCAGCCCAAAAAATGCAGACACAAAAAAAGCCGGAGAGTGCTGTGCACTTTCCGGCTCTTTTCTTCTTGCATATGGTGGGTCGTGTGGGACTCGAACCTACGACCAATTGGTTAAAAGCCAACTGCTCTACCAACTGAGCTAACGACCCGCTGTGTTGCATCGCTGGCGACTGTGTGTCTGTGTCGCTGCGTTGTGGTGCGTATAATACTGATTTCTAAGGATTATTCAACACCTATTTTAAAAAAAATTCAAAAATATCGCGTCGGGTCGTTCACGCCCGCTGCGGCGAAGCCTTCTGCGCGCAGGCGGCAGCTGTCGCACTTGCGGCACGCACGGCCCTGGTCATCAGCCTGGTAGCAAGAAACGGTGAGGCTGTAGTCCACCCCCCGGGCGATACCTGCTTTGACGATGTCGGCTTTGCTGAGGTTCTGCAGCGGCGCCTTGATACTGAAGCCCTGCCCTTCCACGCCGGCCTTGGTCGCCAGGTTGGCCATGCGCTCGAAGGCTTCGACGAACTCGGGACGGCAGTCAGGGTAGCCGGAATAATCCACGGCGTTGACGCCGATGAAGATGTCGCGGGCGCCCAATACTTCGGCCCAGCCCAGCGCCAGGGACAGGAACACGGTGTTGCGTGCTGGCACGTAGGTGACCGGGATACCTTCGGTGGGGCTTTCGGGCACGTCGATGCTGCTGTCGGTCAGGGCCGAGCCGCCGATACCGTTGAGGTTCAGGCCAATGACCTTGTGTTCCACCACGCCCAGGTCGCGAGCGACGCGGGCGGCGGCGTCCAGTTCGGCGCGATGGCGCTGGCCATAGTCGAAGCTCATGGTGTAGCAGCTGTAGCCTTCGGCTTTGGCCATGGCTACGACAGTTGCCGAGTCCAGGCCGCCGGAGAGCAGGATTACCGCTTTTTTGTCAGTCATGTCTGGTGTCCTTCAGGAAGATGGGATCAGCGGCCGGGCTCGTCGTTCCACAGCAGTTTATGCAACTGCACCTGGAAGCGTACGGGCAGGTTGTCGGCAACGATCCAGTCGGCCAGGTCAGTGGCGTTGAGTTGGCCTTTGCTTGGCGAAAACAGGACATCACTGACGCGACGGTCGAGCCCGTACTGGATAAGTTTGGAAACCGACCAGTCGTAGTCATCCCGCGAGCAGATCACGAACTTGACCTGGTCGTTGGGGGTCAGCAGCTCGATGTTCTCGTAGCGGTTGCGGTGGCTTTCCTCGGACGCTGGCGTCTTGAGGTCCAGGACACGGCTGGCACGGGTATCGACCTTGGAGATATCCAGGGCGCCGCTGGTTTCCACTGACACTTCGTAGCCGGCATCACACAGGCGTGCGATCAGCGGAATGGCATTGGGCTGGGCCAGCGGCTCGCCGCCGGTGACACAGACATAGCGCGGCTTGAACTGCGCCACTTGCTCCATGAGCGAGTCCAGGGTGCGGAGGGTGCCACCGGAAAAGGCGTAGGCGCTGTCGCAATACTGGCAGCGCAGCGGGCAGCCGGTCAGGCGCACGAAAACCGTGGGCAGGCCCGCGGTACGAGTCTCCCCCTGCAACGAGTAGAAGACTTCGGTAATGCGTAATGTGTCTTGCATAGGGTCCACGGGCATGACAGCTAAACAGGCTGACCGCCTCCGTTGGGCACTTCGATGAACCCGCCAACGCGCCGTTCAGGGAAGGGTATTGAAATAAAAGGGCATCAATTCTAACGAAAAAACCCGCGGCAAGCGCGGGTTTCTTCAAATCGGCAGTGCCGATTCACATTTTCTGCAGGTCACGCTGGGCCAGTTGCGCCGCTGAGGTGCCTGGGTATTGGCTGACCACCTGCTGCAGAATGCCCTTGACCCGGTCGGTATGACCCAGGCGGCGCTCCACGTCAGCCAGCTTGTACAGCGAATCCGGCACCTTGGCGTGCTTTGGGTATAGCTGGCTGACCTTGGCAAAGGCCTGACCGGCGCCTTGCAGGTCGCCCTTCGCCAGGTTCACTTCGCCCAACCAGTATTGCGCGTTGCCGGCGTACTGGCTGTTGGGGTACTTGCGCAGAAAGGCGGCGAACGCCAGGCTGGCCTTGTCGAAGTCCTTCGCCTTGATCAGGTCGAAGGCAGCATCGTAGTACAGTTTTTCCTTGGCCGGGTCACCCGGCTCGGTGCTGGCCGCAGGCGCCTGGGCGGCTGCTGACGGAGGCACCGGAGTACCGGCGGCGTTGATATCGCCACCGGCAGTAGAATTCTCGGAAGGCGCGGCGGCTGCAGGTGCAGAGCCGGTTCCAATGCGACGATCGAGATCCTGGTAACGCTCCAGACTCTGCTGTTTAAGCTGCTGGATATCGTTTTGCTGGACTTCGACCTGTCCGCGCAGACGCGCGATGTCTTCCTGCATTTGCTGCAGTTGCATGAACAGCTGACCCTGCGCCGAAACCGGGGCTTGCGCCCCGGAGTCAGCGTAGGCGCCGCTCGTGCCATAACCCGAAGGCGGATAGCTGCTGGTCCCATTGGAACCATCACCATCAACCACAGGAACCTCGGCCCATGCCACGAGTGGCAGGGCGAGAGCCAGAATAGTTACAGCACGGCGGCACGTTCGCATATCGAATTACTTACGCAGTTCGACGCGACGGTTCTGAGCCCACGACTGCTCGTCGTTGCCGGTGGCAACTGGACGCTCTTCACCGTAGGAAACGATTTCCAGCTGAGCTGGCGATACGCCTTGCAGAACCAGGTAGCGTTGAACGGCTTTCGCACGACGCTCGCCCAGAGCCATGTTGTACTCGCGGGTACCGCGTTCGTCGGTGTTACCTTCCAGTACGACGTGAGCGCCATTGGCTTTCAGGTCTTTAGCGTGGACGTCCAGAGCGCGCATGGCTTCTGGTTTCAGGTCCGAGCTGTCGTATTCGAAGTAGAAGGTGGTGATTGCGCGCAGAGCAGCTTCTTCGCTCAGGGAGCCATCAACGGCACCGGTGTTTGCGCCGTAACCAGCGTTAGGGTCAACAGCTGCTTGACCAGCGTTGTCGCCGCCTTTCGAAGAGCAACCTACAGCTACGGCCATGGCCAGAGCCAGCGCAGCAAATTTACCAAACTTCAGCATTTCCATCGTGAAACTCCTAATGAACCCCAATGTGTTAAGTAAAACGTAAAGCGCCGCGTCAGTTCAGGTAAGGGGACCAGGACGGTTCTCTGACTTCGCCTTGAGCGGTAGGAAGCGGGAGCCTCACGCGGCCGTTTAGCGACACGAGCATCAAGACTCCCCGGCCCTGCTGGCGGGTGGCGTAGATTACCATGGTGCCGTTGGGCGCAACAGTAGGCGACTCATCAAGACTTGAATCTGTGAGGATTTTTACACTTCCGCGCTCAAGATCTTGCGAAGCGACCTTGAAGTTGGTGAAACCGTCCTGGCGATGGATCATGACCAGGGTCTTTTCATCGGCGGAAAGTTTAGGGTTGGCATTGTAGTTACCGATAAAGGTAACGCGCGTGGCACCGCCACCGCCCAGCGACTGCTTATAGATCTGTGGCTTGCCGCCGCGGTCGGAGGTGAAGTAGATAGTACGACCATCTTTACCCCAGAACGGCTCGGTATCAATGGACGGATCGTTGGTCAGGCGGGTCAGGCCACGGGACGCCAGGTCCATGACGTAGATTTCCGGGTTGCCGTCCTTGGACAGCACGAACGCCAGCTTGCTACCGTCCGGCGAGAACGCCGGCGCACCATTGAGGCCTTCGAAGTTGGTGATCTGCTGACGGGCACCGGTATCGACGTTCTGCACGAAGATGCGCGGGCGCTTCTGCTCGAACGAAACGTAGGCAATGCGCTTGGCATCCGGGGCATAGCGTGGCGACAGGATCGGCTCGCGCGATTGCAGCAGGGTCACGGCGCGGGCACCGTCGTAGTCCGAACGCTGCAGGGTGTAGCGAGTGCTGTTGGTGCTGAAGCGCTCGGCCGTTACATAAAGGAGGCGAGTGGAGAACGCGCCCTTGATGCCGGTCAGTTTCTCGAACGACTGGTCCGAGATGTAGTGCGCCATGTCGCGCAGTTGATCAACGCTACCCGAAACGCTGCCGGTCAGGACCTGCTGCTGGGTGTTGACGTTGAGCAGTGCGTACGACACCTGCAGGCGGCCGCCCGAAGGGACGATGCTGCCGACCATGATGTACTGCGCGCCCAGGGCCTGCCAGTCGCGCCATACCACTTCACCTGGCTGCGATGGGGTGCTGATCATGTTCTGCTTGTCGATCGGCGAGTAGTAACCCGAGTTGCGCAGGTCATTGCCGATGATCAGTGCCATGTCCTCGGGCAGCACGGAGCCGCCCTGGAAACCGAAGGGCACGACGGCGATCGGGGTGGCCCGATCGCTGCCGCTGGTGACCATAATGTTCTTTTCATCTGCCTGGGCAACGGCTGCGACGCAGCACAATGCAACCAGCAGTCCTCGAAGAAGGTTAATCACAAGGCAAGGTCCTCAGGGGTGAATGTCATCTTGAAATTGCGGTAAGGGTTGAAATCACTCGGTTTCAGGCCCTGCATCTCGACCAGGCGACCGATGTTCTTGACCGCAGCCACTGCTGACGCATCGAACGGGCCATCGCCACTGGACTTGGCAACGGCGACGTTGGTAATGGTGCCGTCAGGCAACATGTTGATCTGCAGTACCACTGTCATGTTCTTGCGCGCGGACGGTGGGCGAGCCCAACCTTCTGCAGCGCGGGAACGGATCAGGTCGTCGAAGTTGCCGGCGGTCTGGTCGCCCTGCTCGTCCGCCAGTGCCTGCTGGCGCTGGGGTGTATCGGAGAGCAGATCGGCCAATGCCTGCGCCTTCTTGTCTTCAGCGGCCTTGCGGGCAGCTGCCTGTGCCTTTTTCTTGGCGTCGTCGGCCGCAGCCTTCTTCGCGTCCTCGGCGGCTTTCTTTTTCGCTTCCTGGGCAGCTTCGGCTGCCTTTTTAGCATCGTCCGCGGCTTTCTTCTTCGCGTCTTCGGCTGCCTTCTTCGCCGCTTCGGCGGCTTTCTTGGCGTCCTCCTCGGCTTTTTCCTTGGCGTCTTCCTCGGCTTTCTTCTTGGCGATATCGGCCTGCTCGGCTTTCTTCGCTTCGGCGGCCTTCTTGGCGTCGTCGGCTTTCTTCGCGGCGTCGGCCGCGGCGGCCTTGGCCTGGTCGGCGGCAGCCTTCTTGGCGTCATCGGCCTTCTTGGCTTCCTGGGCCTTTTGAGCAGCTTCTTCCTGCTTTTGTTCCGCGGCCTTCTCAGCTTGCTCCTGCTTCTCCTGCTCGACCTTCTTCTGCTCCATCTGCTCGACTTCGGTCTGCTTGGCAGCCGACTTCTTGGCCTCCCCGGCAATCTTCTGATTGGTCTGAGTGGTGGCCTGGCTCTTCGACTTCAGCTGGTACAGCGTAGCCTGGACGATGGGCTTGGCAGGGGGCAGATCCGGGGTCATGGCGAAGCTGACGAACAGCATGCCAAAAATGAGGATATGCAGGGCAATGGCCCAGACACTGGGCCAGAAATAGCTTTCCGAGGCGGAGGGCTCTCGTTGTCGCATCAGGGCGCCTCGGTAATCAGGCCAACGTTACCGACACCCGCCTTCTGCAACCCGCCCATGGCGCCCATCACGGCGCCGTAGTCCACGGACTTGTCGCCACGAATGAATACCTGGGTACGTTTGCCGCCTTCGTTGCCGGCGCGGATGATCTTGGTGACGGCGTCGGTCATGGCAGGCAGGGTCATTGCCTTGTCCTGGACCTTGTCGGCGTCGACTTCGCTGCCAAGGTTCCAGTAGTAGGTCTTGTCGGCCTTGATCGAAATGGTCAGGACCTGGGTGTTGTTGTCCTGGGGCAAGGCTTCGCTGGAAACCTTGGGCAGGTCAACCTTCACGCCCTGGTTGAGCATCGGTGCGGTGACCATGAAGATAACCAGCAGTACCAACATCACGTCGATGTAGGGCACCACGTTCATCTCGGCGACCGGCTTGCGTTTCTGGCGAACTCGGGCCATGGGTAATTACCTGCTCACTCTTCGCTGGTGTGCACTTTACGGTGCAGGATGGCCTGGAACTCGTCAGCGAACGTGTAGTAGCGGCTGATCAAGGTTTCGCTGCGGGCGGCAAAGCGGTTGTAGGCGATGACCGCCGGGATGGCCGCGAACAGGCCGATGGCGGTGGCCACCAGGGCTTCGGAAATACCCGGGGCAACGGTGGCCAGGGTGGCCTGCTGGGCGCCGGCCAGGCCGCGGAAGGAGTTCATGATGCCCCACACGGTACCGAACAGGCCGATATACGGGCTCACCGAGCCGACGGTGGCCAGGAACGGCAGGGTCTGCTCCAGTTTTTCTTCCTCGCGGGAGATGGCCACGCGCATGGCACGGCCAACGCCGTCCATGACCGCGTCAGGGTCCACACCCGGCTGCTGGCGCAGGCGCGAGAATTCCTTGAAGCCGGCGCGGAAGACCTGCTCCACGCCCGAATCCGGGTCAGGGTTGCTGCCGGCCTGGCGGTAGAGCTTGGACAGGTCGATACCTGACCAGAAACGCTCCTCGAAAGTGTCCAGTGCACGGCGGCCGGCACGGATCAGTGCGCTGCGCTGAAAAATCATGACCCATGAAGTGACCGAGGCGGCCACCAGAATCAGCATCACCAGCTGCACAACCACGCTGGCATTGCTGACCAAGCTCCACATGGAGGTATGGTCGACGACGTTAGCTTCCACGCTTAATCTCCTGCTATTGAGTGTGTACCCGGGCCGTCTGCGGCAGCGAAGGCCGCGCGCAGAGCTTCGGGAATGGCCCGGGGTTTGAAAGTATCGGCGCGCACGCAGGCCACCAAAAACTGCCCTTCGCAGAGCAGCGTCATATCCGCTTCGCGCCACACCTGCTGTTTGAAGCGCAGGCTGGCACGATTCAATTCAATTACTTGCGCGGTCACCAGCAGTTCGTCGTCCAGACGCGCTGGCACCCGGTAACTCGCTTCACTGGAGTGCACCACGAACAGCAGGTTCTCGCGTGCCAGAACCGACTGCACGAAACCCAGTTCACGCAGCCTTTCGGTGCGTGCCCGCTCCATGAACTTGAGATAGTTGACGTAATAAACGACGCCGCCCGCATCGGTGTCTTCGTAATAGACGCGACAGCGATGTGCGAACGACCCAACCCCATTTTGCGCGCGCATACTCTAGTGCTTACTCCTCAGGTTGCCAATCCGCCCAGGCAACTGTTTTTTCTTCGTTTTCGCGCCGTTCAGGTGGTGCAAAACCTCGTCTGCACCCTAGGACCGCAAAAACCTCAATTAAATCGCCACCATCGGCTTATTCGTCTTCTGGATCGACGAACTGTTCCACCACTGGCAGCTCGCCGAGGCGCCCCGGCACGTTGAGGCCGAAATGCAGGTAGGCGTGGCGGGTGACCACCCTGCCCCGCGGAGTGCGCATGATATAGCCTTGCTGGATCAGGTAGGGTTCCAGCACATCCTCGATGGTGTGGCGCTCTTCGCTGATAGCCGCGGCCAGGCTGTCGACACCGACTGGCCCACCGTCGAACTTCTCGATCATGGTCAACAGCAGGCGCCGGTCCTGGTGGTCGAAGCCGCGCTCGTCGACGTCCAGCAGGTTCAACGCCAGGTCGGCGATGGGCTTGGTGATGTGCCCCTTGCCGCGCACTTCGGCGAAGTCGCGTACCCGGCGCAACAGCCGGTTGGCGATGCGCGGGGTGCCACGGGCACGGCGCGCGATCTCATAGGCGCCTTCGTCCTCGACCGGCAAACCGAGAATGGTGCCGGAGCGGCTGACGATGGTGGCCAGGTCCGCGGTGCTGTAGAACTCCAGGCGCTGGACGATGCCGAAGCGGTCACGCAGCGGGTTGGTCAGCATGCCGGCGCGGGTCGTGGCCCCCACCAGGGTGAAAGGCGGCAGGTCGAGCTTGATGGAGCGGGCGGCCGGGCCTTCACCGATCATGATGTCCAGCTGGAAGTCTTCCATGGCCGGGTACAGCACTTCCTCGACGATGGGCGACAACCGGTGGATTTCGTCGATGAACAGCACATCATGCGGTTCGAGGTTGGTCAGCAGCGCGGCCAGGTCACCTGGGCGCTCCAGCACCGGGCCCGAGGTACTCTTGATCGACACGCCCATTTCCTGGGCAATGATGTTGGCCAGGGTGGTCTTGCCCAGCCCGGGCGGGCCGAAGATGAGGGTGTGGTCCAGGGATTCGTTGCGCCCGCGCGCGGCCTGGATGAACAACTCCATCTGCTCGCGCACGGTCGGCTGGCCGATGTATTCGGCCAGGCTCAGGGGGCGAATGGCCCGGTCCTGTTGTTCTTCCCGATCACGGCCCGTGGTGGCGGCGATCAGGCGGTCGGCTTCGATCACTTAAATCATTCCCTTCAGGGCGTGGCGAATCAGCTCTTCGCTGCTCAGGCCTTTGGTCTTGATGGCCGATACCGCCTTGCTGGCTTCCTGGGGTTTGTAGCCCAGCGAAATCAAGGCGCTGACCGCGTCCGCCTCGGCGGTGGCCACGGGCGCCGCGGTATTGGGGCCGGTAGGCATCAGCTCGAACATCGCCGGCGCGGTTTCCCAGGCCTTGAAGCGGTCCTTGAGCTCGACCAGCAGGCGCTCGGCGGTTTTCTTGCCCACCCCTGGCACCTTGGTCAGGGCAGAGGCATCCTGGGCCTGCACGCAGCGCACCAGCTCATCCACATCCAGGCTGGACATCAGTGCCAGGGCCAGCTTCGGGCCTACGCCGTTGAGGCGAATGAGCTCGCGGAACAGCTCGCGCTCGCGTTTTTCAAAGAAGCCGTAGAGTAACTGAGCATCCTCGCGCACCACCAGATGGGTGTGCAAAGTCACCGGCTGGCCGACCGGCGGCAGACGGTAGAGGGTGGTCATCGGCACTTCCAGCTCGTAGCCCAGGCCGTTGACGTCGAGAATCAGGTGCGGCGGCTGCTTTTCCGCCAGGGTGCCGCGCAAACGTCCAATCACTGTCCAATCCTATAGTCGCGATACCGGCAGGCAATGCCCGCCATCATTGCAGGCCTTACGCGGCATGCAAGTCAAAAATCTTCAGCAGATGATGCCAGTCACAACCGCAGGCGCCCGCCGCGGCTGCGCGCCGTGCTCAGGCCATGGGGAATCAGGCTTGAACGCGTGTGGGCGTGGGTCAGGGCAATGGCCAGGGCATCGGAGGCGTCCATCTGCGGCTTGGCCACCAGCTTGAGCAGGTGCATGACCATCATCTGTACCTGCTCTTTGTTGGCACTACCGGTACCGGCGACGGCCTGCTTGATCTGGGTGGCGGAATACTCGGCCACTTCCAGGCCTTCCTCCATGGCCGCGACGATCGCCGCGCCACGCGCCTGCCCCAGCTTCAGCGCCGAGTCGGCGTTGCGCGCCATGAATACTTTTTCAATGCCCATGGTGACCGGGCCATAGGTCTGGACCACCTCGCGCACGCCACGAAAGATGATCTGCAAGCGCGCCTGCAGCTCACCGCCACCGGTGCGGATGCACCCCGAAGCCACGTACTCGCAGCCGCGGCCGGTGTCTCGCACCACACCATAGCCGGTGACCCGTGAACCGGGGTCGATACCAAGAATTAACGTCATAAAGCCTGCAGCATGAAGGGCCGGAAAGCAGAAACCGGAGCGGCAAAGCCGCGCCCATTGGCGCGATTCTGCTGCTCCGGCCTCAAGAGTAGAACGTGGCGCGGGATCAGCCGAGCTTTTCCATCACTTCATCCGGGATCTGCGCGTTGGAATAGACGTTCTGCACGTCGTCCAGGTCTTCGAGCATATCGATCAGGCGGATGACTTTCTCGGCGCCTTCCAGATCCAGTTCGGCGCTGGTGCTGGGCACCATGACGATTTCCGCGTCGGTGGACTTGAAGCCCGACGCTTCCAGGGCATTGCGCACCGCATAGAAGCTGGCGAACGAAGTGAACACGTCCAGGGAGCCGTCTTCATGGGTGGTGACATCATCGGCGTCGGCCTCCATGGCCGCTTCCATCAGCGCGTCTTCGTCAGTGCCGGCGGCAAAGGAAATCTGCCCCTTGCGCTCGAACAGGTAGGCCACCGAACCGTCGGTGCCCAGGTTGCCACCGGACTTGCTGAACGCGTGGCGCACGGCCGCAGCGGTGCGGTTGCGGTTGTCGGTCATGCACTCGACCATCACCGCCACGCCGCCCGGGCCGTAGCCTTCGTAGGTGAGCTCGACCATGTCATCGGTGGCGGCCGCGCCCGTACCACGGGCCACCGCGCGGTCGATGATGTCGCGGCTCATGTTAGCGCCCAGGGCCTTGTCCAGGGCCAGGCGCAGGCGCGGGTTGGAACCCGGGTCACCACCGCCCTGGCGGGCAGCGACGGTCAGTTCGCGAATCCACTTGGTGAAGATCTTGCCTCTCTTGGCATCCTGACGCTCTTTGCGGTGCTTGATGTTCGCCCACTTGGAATGGCCAGCCATAACAACTCCGTAATTCTTCTGTAAAACAATTGCAGATGTTTCTGTGGGAGCGGGCTTGCCGGCGAGCTGTTCAAGTCTCCAACACCTCGCTGGCAAGCCAGCTCCCACAAAAACAGCGTTCCCCAGGGAAATAAACCTGTCTGCCATGTGAAAAGCGCATCCGAAGATGCGCTCTGGTTCAGCTCTTACTCAGCCTTGGGCTGTTCGCGCAGGCGAATGTGCAGCTCGCGCAGTGCCTTGGCGTCCACCAGGCCTGGGGCCTGGGTCATGACACAGGCGGCGCTCTGGGTTTTCGGGAAGGCGATCACTTCGCGGATCGACTGGGCGCCGGTCATCAACATCACCAGGCGGTCGAGGCCGAAGGCCAGGCCACCGTGGGGCGGCGCGCCGTATTTCAGGGCGTCGAGCAGGAAGCCGAACTTCTCTTCCTGTTCCGCTTCGTTGATGCCCAGCAGACGGAACACCGCCTGTTGCATCTCCTTGCGGTGGATACGGATCGAACCGCCACCCAGCTCGGTGCCGTTCAACACCATGTCGTAGGCGCGCGACAGGGCGGTGGCCGGGTTGGCCTCCAGCTCTTCGGGCGAGCACTTCGGCGCGGTGAACGGGTGGTGCAGCGCGGTGAAGCTGCCGTCTTCGTTCTCCTCGAACATCGGGAAGTCGACGACCCACATCGGAGCCCACTCGCAGGTGTGCAGGTTGAAGTCGTTGCCCACCTTCAGACGCAGCGCGCCCAGGGCCTCGCTGACGATCTTGGCCTTGTCGGCACCGAAGAACACGATGTCGCCATCAACGGCGCCCACGCGGTCCAGGATAGTGTTGAGCGCGGCTTCCGGGATGTTCTTGACGATAGGCGACTGCAGGCCTTCGACGCCCTTGGCGCGTTCGTTGACCTTGATGTATGCCAGGCCCTTGGCACCGTAGATGCCGACGAACTTGGTGTAGTCGTCGATCTTGCTGCGCGGCATGCTGGCACCGCCGGGCACGCGCAGGGCGGCAACGCGGCATTTCGGGTCGTTGGCCGGGCCGCTGAACACCTTGAATTCCACGTCCTTGAGCTGGTCGGCAACGTCGACCAGTTCCAGTGGGTTACGCAGGTCCGGCTTGTCGGAACCGTAGCGGCGCATGGCTTCTTCGAAGGTCATGTGCGGGAACTCGCCGAATTCCAGGTCCAGCACTTCCTTGAACAGGTTGCGGATCATGCCTTCGGTCAGGCCCATGATGTCTTCCTCGTTGAGGAAGCTGGTCTCGATGTCGATCTGAGTGAACTCAGGCTGACGGTCGGCACGCAGGTCTTCGTCGCGGAAGCACTTGGCGATCTGGTAGTAGCGGTCGAAACCGGCCACCATCAGCAGCTGCTTGAACAGTTGCGGCGACTGCGGCAGGGCGAAGAAGCTGCCGGCGTGGGTGCGGCTCGGCACCAGGTAGTCGCGCGCCCCCTCGGGGGTGGCACGGGTCAGGATCGGCGTTTCGACGTCCAGGAAGCCGTTTTCGTCCAGGAAGCGACGGATGCTGGTGGTCATGCGCGAGCGCAGACGCAGCTTCTCGGCCATTTCCGGGCGGCGCAGGTCGATGAAGCGATAGCGCAGGCGGGTTTCTTCACCGACATCGGAGAATTCGTTCAGCGGGAACGGTGGGGTTTCCGCTTCGTTCAGCACTTCCAGCTCGTAACCCAGCACTTCGATCTGGCCGGAAGCCATGTTCGGGTTGACGGCGCCGGCAGGGCGCAGGCGCACCTTGCCGGTGACCTTGACCACGTATTCGCTGCGCACGCGGTCGGCGGCGGCGAAGGTATCGGCGCGATCCGGGTCGAAGACCACCTGGGCCAGACCTTCACGATCACGGATATCGAGGAAAATCACCCCGCCATGGTCGCGACGGCGGTGGACCCAGCCGCAAAGGGTGATTTCCTGACCGTCCAGGGTCTCGTTCAGTTGGCCGCAATAATGGCTGCGCATCATGATGGTGGTTTCGCTTCTCGTATTCGGTATTCGGAAAAAGGCTTGCTAGCCCTGGCTGGGCTAATAGTGCAAGACCCTGCGGGTGCAGTTCAACTCAATCGGCCTTGTCGCCGCCCGCCAGATTCTTTTTGCTGCCGGTCTTGAAGTCGGTCTCGTACCAGCCGGTGCCGCTCAGACGGAAGCCAGGCATGGAAAGCATCTTCTTCAGCTCGGGGGCCTCGCAGGCCGGGCAGTCGGTCAGGGGCGACGCACTGATTTTCTGGATGACTTCCATCTGGTGACCACAGGAAGCACATTGATAGTCGTACATGGGCATGGGAATGTCTCGGCAAACAAGTACACGGCACGGCCGCGCCACGCGGCAAAGCGCGGGATTATATCCTTATACCGCGCGACTTGCAGCCGTGGCGACACCCCGAATGTCGCGCCACCCGTGCCCTCGCTCAATGGGCGGTGCCTTCGCGCTGCAGCAGGTGCACCACGCAGACCACGCGAATCAGCCCGCTGAAGTTCTTGACCCCGCCGTGGCGCAGGTGCACCTCGCGATCCACGTGGGACAGTATGGCATTGACCGAGCAGCCGTTGGCCGAGGCAATGCGGTCGAGAATTTTCCAGTACACCTGTTCCAGCCGCAAGCAGGTGGCGAAGCCATTGAGCCGCACCGAGCGAGAGAGCGGCTGCGCCAGCCCCATGTTGAAATCGGCGACGAATGGGTCGTCGCAAATCTTGCCCGCCGCCGACGGCAGACGAACACTTCGAGTCATTTCTCTAGTCATGATCAGCACCACATCCTTGTGTAAAAGTGCACGTGAAAAGAACACCTGTAGTTCATCATTTCCCTGAGCCTATGAAGCCCTAACTAAATACCCACAACTAGCGGAACCGACACTTCCCTGTGTAGGAACTCATCACCATGACCCTGTATAAGTTTACCGGGGTAACCCGGCCATGCTGCTCCAACCGCGCACCGCCGGGCGTGGGCGGCGCTATTGGCAGCGTAACGATGCACCTGCCCGGGTAATGCCCCCCCTACCCTTTAATACGACCGCCTACAGCCGCAATGACTAGCGCAAACGTTTGTTTCGCAGGGGCACCGTGACCGTCCGGGCCGCTGATTTGAGTAGGCCCACGCTTTGCTGTTAAATAGAAGCCCTGCGCTGTACACACCTTTATTACGTGTGCCCGTGCAGGCTGTGCCTGCCCCGTGAACTGCGTCTCATTTTGTCCCGATGCGCACCGTGGCGCGCCAGCTCTTCCTCGTGATCCGTCTGAACGTGAGTTAAATAAAATGTTGAAAATTGTCCACCTCCTGACGGGCGCCGCAGCCTTGCTGCTGTCAGTCATACCGAGCCTGCGGGCCGAAGCGGTACCCTACCTGCAACAACCCGATGCCATTTACCTGGCATTCTTCGGCCTGCTCAACCTGATCCTTGCCCCAGTGATTCCCTACTGGAACAAAGGACCACGTCATCAACTGCAAAACCTGGTCAGCGTCCTGCTGGTTCTGGCCGTGGTGCTGCAAACCGTCACCTTGCTGGCACCTTTGGGCAACATCGCCGGTTTCGCCGCTATCCTGCCAAGCCTGGCCTGCGCCCTGGTGGCCGTGCTGCTGCACCTGGCGATCAGCTTCTATACCACCAGCCCCGCCGCCGCGGCGCCTTCGTACGACATGAGCAACCGCGATACGGGCACCGTGAAGTGGTTCAACACCTCGAAGGGCTTTGGCTTTATCTCCCGCGACTCCGGCGACGATATCTTCGTGCATTTCCGGGCCATTCGCGGTGAAGGCCATCGCGTACTGGTCGAGGGCCAACGCGTGGAATTCTCGGTCATGAACCGTGACAAGGGCCTGCAGGCCGAGGACGTGATCGCCGCTTCTCCGCGACGCTGATCCGCCCTGAAAAAAACCCGCGTTCAGCAGCAGAACGCGGGTTTTTTATTGCCCCAAACGTCAATAATGAGGGGGCGGTGCTTCCTGCTCGCTCAGGCCAAACTGCCCGACCATTTCCTCCTGGCGCTTGAGCAAGGCTGCCATCTGCAACTGCAGGCGCTCGACCTGGCGCTGCTGCTGCACCAGTTCGTCATTGAGGGTCTGGAGGGTGTCATCCTGGAAAGCCAGGCGACTTTCCAGCTCCATGACGCGGGCTTCAAGCGTCATGGTCAGCCTCCAGAAACACGAAATCACTCGTCAGTACTTCACCCAGTTGTGCGCGGACCTTGGCCAGTTGTTCCACGTCATAAGGTTTGGCAGCAACTTTTCCCCATACCGGCGCTGGCCAGGCAGCGTCATCGGTGCGCCGTACTATTACATGCATGTGCAACTGGGCAACCACATTGCCCAGGGTCGCCACGTTCATCTTATCGGCGGCATACACCTCTTTCAGAACTTGCGCCAGAAACGTGGTTTCCTGCCACAACTGAAACTGGTCGGTGTCATTGAGCTGAAACAGCTCGCTGATAGCCTCCCGGCGAGGCACCAGAATAAACCAGGGATAATTGGCATCATTGCTCAGCAGCAGCCGGCTCAGGGGAAAGTCGCCAATGACGTGAGTGTCCTGGTGCAGGCGCGAATCTAAAGAAAACACCGCGAGATCTCCGGCAAGGTGAAAATTTTTTTAGCACGACCAGCCAGGAGGCTGCATGCACATACAGGATACCCGCGATTGGTCGGCGCTTCACGGACTACCGCTGCACTGTGTCCCACAACGATGTGGTACGGGGCATCGCGACGCACCAGGATGGAGCGCGCCGCACCAAAAACAGCCGATCGCCTCGTCCTCTTCCCACCCCTGGCGCGGTCGCTTGAGCGCGGGCGGAGTGCACCGTTCGACGGGCGGATTCCCCACGGCTTCACTCAGGTTTGCCAATGTTCGACGCTCGACTAGGCTGCGAGGGGCAACCGCTACTTTTCGCACCAAAACGGCCCAGAGTGAGTAATGCCAGTGCGCCATTCATCCGCCAAGTTCCCACCTGCCCCTGCCATCGGTAACGTTCCAGCACAGCGCCAGCGAGCCACACGATCATTTTCGCAACGTCAAGTTCCCTGGCCCACCCCCATTTTCATTAGCCGCGGCCGCCCTCAGGAAAAAAAAGTGAAAACTTTGTCATGGCCTGGCACGTTTGAGCACGCTTGTTGCATTCGTACCCATCCAAGTCAGCAGGCGCCCCGGGATGGGGTGACTCACGACATATAACAGCAGCTGCACGGACGCCCGAGGTGTTTCGTCAGGCAGGAGGCTAGAACTTTTTTATCTATGCCATGCCCTTGAAAACAGCGCTGTAGTTGTGCAGCTTGTTGCACCCAAGCTGTGGTTTGCGACAGGGATGGAAGTTTTTGCGACGGGCACGTAAAGAAACTGCAAGATTGAGCTGAGAAGTATCGCCCTAAAGCGTCAGCGTGATATAAGTTGCGCCGACACAAAAAGAAAGAGCCGCCCAGATAATAATTCAGGTGGGACGGCAGTACTCTTCCTAAAAACCAAAGGAGCAAATCACGATGAAAGTGATTAAGTGGAGCGCAATCGCACTGGCAGTTACCGCGGCTAGCACGCAGCTGGCCAGCGCCGCAGCATTCGTTAGCGATCAAGCGGACTCCAAGGGCTTTGTCGAAGACAGCACCCTGAACCTGCTGCTTCGCAACTACTACTTCAACCGTAACAAAACCGGCGGCGCGGTGGATGACAAAGACTGGTCCCAGGGGATTCAGGGCGTGTTCACCTCAGGCTTTACCCAAGGCACCATCGGTGTCGGTTTTGATGCCTTTGGCTACCTGGGCCTGAAACTGGATGGTGGCGCAGGCCACTCGGGTTCCGGCAACCTGACCTACGATACGTTCGTCGATGCCGACGGCGACACCGTCCCGGGCAAGAACCATGACAGCTACGGCAAAGTCGGCGCCGCGATCAAATTCCGCGTGTCCAAGACCATGCTGAAGATTGGTGACCAGCAGCCGTCCACCGCCCCCGTATTCGCCGCAGGCGGTTCGCGCCTGACGCCGCAGACCACCAGCGGTTTCTCCCTGATGAGCAGCGAGATCAAAGGCCTGGATCTGGAAGGCGGCCACTTCTATTCGGGCACCAGCCCGAACACCACCAACCGTGACGGCGAACTGTGGGCCACCTACGCCGGTGTTGCCGCGAAATCCGCTGATTACGCCGGTGGCAAGTACGCGATCAACGATAACTTCACCGCCTCGCTGTATGGCGCGAAGCTGGAAGATATCTGGAACCAGTACTACACCAACCTGAACTACGTATTGCCGCTGACCGATACCCAGGCAGTGACATTCGACTTCAACTACTACCGCACCACCGACACGGGCAGCGCGAACGCCGGCACCATCGACAACAACACGTTCTCGCTGTCCGCCGCCTACTCGTTCCTGTCGGCGCACACCGTTACCCTGGGCTTCCAGAAAGTCAACGGCGACACCCCGTTCGACTACATCGGGTTTGGTGACAAGAACAGCGGTGGCGACTCGATCTTCCTCGCCAACTCCGTTCAGTACTCTGACTTCAACGGCCCAGGCGAGAAATCGTTCCAGGCGCGTTACGACCTGAACATGGCCACCTTCGGCGTACCTGGCCTGAGCTTCATGGCCCGTTACATCCACGGTGACGACATCGACGGCACCAAAATGGCCGCTGATAGCCCGTACGCCGCCTACGGCTACGGCGCCGACGGCAAGCACCACGAAACCAACGTCGAAGCCAAGTACGTGGTACAGGAAGGCCCAGCCAAAGACCTGTCCTTCCGTATTCGCCAAGCGTGGCACCGTGGCAACGCCGACCAGGCCGAAGGCAACATCGACGAGTTCCGCCTGATCGTCGACTACCCACTGTCGATCCTGTAACCCCAGGGTCTGCTCAGCGGTATATAAAGAAGCCCGGCCCGTGCCGGGCTTCTTCATTTCAGGGACAAGGCCCTGGCCCACATGCCCTGTACGTCGCAAGGCGTGCACCGTACAATGCCCAGCCTCTATAAAATTCAGCAACAGACACGGCCTATCATGCGCACCAGTCAATATTTGCTCGCCACTCAGAAAGAAGTCCCCAACGACGCGGTCGTCATCAGCCATCAGCTGATGCTGCGCGCCGGCATGATCCGCAAGCTTGCCTCGGGCCTGTACACCTGGCTGCCGATGGGCCTGCGCGTGATGCGCAAGGTGGAAAACATCGTGCGCGAGGAAATGAACGCCGCCGGCGCCCTGGAAGTGCTGATGCCTGGCATCCAGCCTGCCGAGCTGTGGCAGGAATCCGGCCGCTGGGAACAGTACGGCCCTGAGTTGCTGCGCCTGAAAGACCGCCACAACCGCGACTTCTGCGCGGGGCCTACCCATGAAGAAGTGATCACGGACCTGGCCCGCAATGAGTTGAACAGCTACAAACAGCTGCCCATCAACCTGTACCAGATCCAGACCAAATTCCGTGATGAGATCCGCCCACGCTTCGGCCTGATGCGTGGTCGCGAATTCATCATGAAGGACGCCTACTCCTTCCACGCCGACCAGGCCTCGCTGCAGCAGACCTACGACCGCATGCACCAGGCGTACTGCAACGTGTTCACCCGCCTGGGCCTGAAGTTCCGCCCGGTGGAAGCCGACAACGGCTCGATCGGCGGCGCTGGTTCCCACGAGTTCCATGTGCTGGCCGAGTCCGGTGAAGACGACATCGTTTTCAGCGACACCTCCGACTACGCCGCCAACATCGAGAAGGCCGAGGCCATCGCGCGCGAGAAAACCCGTGGCGCCGCCACCGAGGAACTGCGCCTGGTGGACACGCCGAACGCCAAGACCATCGCCGAGCTGGTGGAAAACTTCGGCCTGGCCATCGAAAAAACCGTCAAGACCCTGATCGTTCACGCGGCCGAAGAAGGCAAGCTGATCGCCCTGGTGATCCGCGGTGACCACGAACTGAACGAAATCAAGGCCAGCAACCACCCGCTGGTGGCCAGCCCGCTGGTCATGGCCAGCGACGCCGAGCTGCGCGACGCCATCGGCGCCGGTGCCGGTTCCCTGGGCCCGCTGAACCTGCCGCTGCCTTGCATCATCGACCGCTCGGTGGAAATGATGAGCGACTTCGGCGTGGGCGCGAACATCGACGACAAGCACTATTTCGGCGTGAACTGGGAGCGCGACCTGCCGGTACCGGAAGTCGCCGACTTGCGCAACGTGGTCGAGGGCGACCCGAGCCCCGACGGCCAAGGCACCCTGGTGATCAAGCGCGGTATCGAAGTGGGCCACATCTTCCAACTGGGCACCAAGTACAGCGAAGCGATGAAGTGCCAGGTGCTGGGCGAGAACGGCAAGCCGGTGACACTGACCATGGGCTGCTACGGCATTGGCGTGTCCCGCGTGGTAGCCGCGGCCATCGAGCAGAACAACGACGCTGGCGGCATTATCTGGAATGACACCCTGGCGCCCTTCCAGATCGCCCTGGTACCGCTGCGCTACGAAACCGAGCAAGTGCGCGAGGCCACTGACAAGCTCTATGCCGAATTGACCGCCGCCGGTTATGAAGTGTTGCTGGACGACCGCGACAAGAAGACCAGCCCGGGCATCAAGTTCGCCGACATGGAACTAATCGGTATTCCGCACCGCATCGTGGTCAGCGACCGTGGCCTGGCCGAAGGCAACCTGGAATACAAGAGCCGTACCGAAGGCGAGGCCCAGGCCATCGCCGTCGCCGACGTGCTGTCGTTCATCCAGGCACGCGTGCGTCGCTGATCAGACGCGAGAAACCATGGCCAAGCGAAGTAGCGTAAAACTGAAGGGCACCGTGCTATGCGGCGCCCTGTTGCTGGGTGGTTGCGCCAACCACATGTCCCAGCGCAGCGAGCATGACGAGCGGGTCGAGCGCAAGCTGCTCGACCACAGCCTGCAAATCGACGCGGGCACTCCGGCTTCCCTGGAGCTGCCTCAGCGGCGGGTACGCATCCACGAACAGAAGACCTTCGAGGTCACCGAGTTCGAGGTTACCCGCCGTTACGACCGTTTCACGCCCTATCAACCCTGGCGGGAGGTCTACGAGATTCCGCTGGGCGCGGTGGCGGTGGTGGCCGGCGTCGGCGCCAATGTGCTGAATGTGTTCATGTTCGGGCAGCTGCCCGACAGCGTCACCAAGGACTGGATCAGTTACGGCTTCGCCGGCCTCAACCCCTTCATGAATGTGCAATCCAACGGCCGCGCCCAGCAGAACCTTGCGGGCGTGGACCAGGCGCAGAAAGACAAGCGCGTGGAAACCACGAGCCTGCCCTGGAGCGAACAGCCTGTGGAAGTCCAGTCCGGGAAGCAGACTTACGAGCTGACCACCGACAGGAATGGCGTGCTCAAGGTCAACTTGCTGGACAGCCCGTTTGCCGACCAGGACCTGAAGAACGTCAACCAGCTGAAGATCAGCGTGGAGGATGCCGACGACAACGTTCGGGCCGATGCCACCCTGGGGGTGAGCAGCGACCTGCGCGGAAAGCTGGCGCAAGCGCGGGCCTTGATCTACGACGACCTCGAAGGTGAGGACGTGAGCCAGTGGGTGCACCGGGTCAAGCGCTTGTCGGACCTGGGCATGGAGGAAGAAGCCAGCGAGCTGGAGCAAAGCCTGATCGAGCTGACCCGCAACGACCCGGAACTGCAACAGCAATTCCTGCGCTCGCTGACCCGCGACGCTGGGCGGCTAGTGGCTGACCCGGGTATGTGACCGAAGGTTGGGCGCCTTCGCTGAAGGCCCGACCGAAGCTTCCAAAAAGGCGCTGCGTGACGCCGGGCTACGTTGTACTGAACAGCTCCAGCTGCTCATGTGCACCGCGCAGATCCTGCAAGCGCACGCCTATCCCCAACAGCCGAACCGGCTTGCCACCCCGAGCCACGGCCTGGCTCAGCAGCTGTTTGTAGCTGTCCAGATCCCGCCCCGCCCCGGCCTGCTCCAGGGTGGTCTGGCTGAAGTCGTGGAACTTGACCTTTACGAACGGCTTGCCCGGCCGGTAGCTGCTATCGATGCGGGCCATCCGGCTGGCGAGGGTCTCCATCAGCTCAGGCAGTTTAGCCAGGCAGGCAGCGATGTCCGGCAAATCGGTGTCGTAGGTGTTTTCCACACTGATGGACTGGCGGCGGCTGTCGTTGTGCACCGCCCGCTCGTCAATGCCGCGCGCCAGGCTCCACAGCCGTTCGCCGAAACTACCGAATTCCCGCACCAGCGCCAGCTTGCTCCAGTCCCGTAATTCCAGGCAGGTGCCGATGCCCAGGCGTCCCAACTTGTCGGCGGTGACCTTGCCTACCCCGTGCAGTTTGCTGACCGGCAACGCCGCGACAAATGCCTCTACCTGAGGCGGCGTGACCACGAACAAGCCATTGGGCTTGCGCCAGTCGCTGGCGATCTTGGCCAGGAACTTGTTAGGCGCTACCCCCGCCGACACCGTAATGTGCAAACGCCGCGACACCTTGCGCCGAATGTCTTCGGCAATGCGCGTGGCGCTGCCGGAAAAATGCGGGCACTCGGAGACGTCCAGATAGGCTTCGTCCAATGACAACGGTTCGATCAGGTCGGTGTATTCACGGAAGATGTTGTGAATCTCCCGTGACGCTTCTTTATAAGCGTCCATCCGAGGCTTGACGATGGTCAGGTCCGGGCACAGCTTCAAGGCATGGCGCGACGACATGGCTGAGCGCACGCCGTAGGCACGCGCTTCGTAATTGCACGTGGCAATCACGCCACGACGCTCTGCGGAGCCGCCCACTGCCAACGGCTTACCGGCGAGACTGGGGTCGTCACGCATTTCGATGGCGGCATAGAAGCAGTCACAGTCGATGTGGATGATTTTGCGCTGCGTCATGACCCTGCGGTTTCTGTCTATATAAAGAGGCGATTCGTACAAGCTCCTCGCTAGTATCGCACCCGACTGGCGAGGATGGCAGGCTTGGCGCACGCCACACATTTATTTTCTCAATCGCCGAGCAGTGGTCGATAGGGCTGAAACCCACGGCCCGCCTGCCTCGCAGCCCTTTTCACGCTCGCTAACCGCTTGAACGGCAAGACTTTTCTTGAAATTAACGTTTGACAGCCTGCGGGAATTCGGTAGAATCAACCCCACAGACGCGGGATGGAGCAGTCTGGTAGCTCGTCGGGCTCATAACCCGAAGGTCGTCGGTTCAAATCCGGCTCCCGCAACCAAACATCAAAAAAGGCCAATCGAAAGATTGGCCTTTTTTGTTTCTGCCTGTATCACCTTGGCGCTTCCGCCCAGGCCGCCCTGGCCGAAATGAAAATGTTCAACGGCTTCAAACACTTGCCGCACCTGCGACAAGTCGCCACAGCAAGAAAACAAGTGTTGACACACTCAGCATCTGCTGTAGAATCCGCCCCACACAGACGCGGGATGGAGCAGTCTGGTAGCTCGTCGGGCTCATAACCCGAAGGTCGTCGGTTCAAATCCGGCTCCCGCAACCATATACGAAAGAGGCCACTCGCAAGAGTGGCCTTTTTTCGTTTGGCCGCAGAAATAATTCGGGCACAAAGCTGCCGTATCGTGGTCCACCCTTGCGTGGCCAGGTGGAAGAAACATGAAACTTCCCCTATAGATAAAGCGTCCGAGCCCGATAAATGGTCAAACGGGTTAATATATTCCGAATTATTTTTGTATAGGGATTGGTAACTTGACTGGATACCTTCATCCTGTTGCGCACAATCCACGAGGTGATTGATGCGCCCCGACTCGCCAGAACTGCCTGATACCGTGACTGCCCCACATCCGTTGAATCCCAGCAAATTGCGCTGGCTGGAACTGCTGAGCAAGTACCGCCAACCCATCGGCCTGGTCGTGACCCTGTTGCTGTTTGGCATCGCCCTGATCGCCTGCCGCCACCTGCTCAGCGAACTGGACATCTACGCGCTGCATGACTCGGTCATGAGCACCCCCACCGCTTCACTGCTGGGCGCGCTCGCCGCCGCGGCCGCCGGTTTCGTCATATTGCTGGGTTACGAATGGTCGGCCAGCCGCTATGCCGCCGTCGACCTGCCGCGCAGAACGTTGATCCTCGGCGGTTTCACCGCCTTCGCCATTGGCAATGCCATTGGCCTGTCCCTGCTGTCCGGCGGCTCGGTGCGCTACCGCCTGTATGCCCGCCATGGCATCGGTGCCGCGGAAGTGGCACGCATGACCCTGTTTGCCAGCCTGTCCCTGGGTTGCGCGCTGCCGCCGCTCGCGGCCCTGGCTACCCTCAGCAACCTGCCTGCCGCCTCCACTGCCCTGCACATGGCACCCGGGCTGCTGGGCACCATTGCCGGCACAGTCATCGCGCTGACCGTGCTGCTGGCAGCGGGCATCTATCGGCGCCGCCTGGGGGAACAGCCCATTGCCGATAACCTGCTGGTGAAGGTCGGCCGCCGCACCTTGCGCCTGCCAGGCGTGCGCCTGACCCTGCTGCAACTGGTGATCACGGCCCTGGACGTACTGGCCGCGGCCACGGTGCTGTACCTGCTGCTGCCGGAAGCCCCACCGTTCGGCGCATTTGTCTTGGTGTACCTGCTCGCCCTGGCGGCCGGCGTACTCAGCCATGTGCCCGGCGGCGTCGGCGTGTTCGAGGCTATCCTGCTGGCGGCGTTCGCCAACGAACTGGGCGCCGCCCCCCTGGCCGCCGCGTTACTGCTGTACCGCTTGATCTACGTGATGCTGCCGCTGCTGCTGGCCTGCGTGGTGCTGCTGGCCACTGAAGCCAAGCGCTTCTTCTTTGCCCAGCAGGCCATTCGAGTGGCCTCGGGCATGGCCGCCCCGATCCTGGCGTTGCTGGTGTTCCTGTCGGGCGTGGTGCTGCTGTTCTCCGGCGCGACCCCGGAAATCGATACCCGTCTGGAGCACCTCGGCTTCCTGATTCCTCACCGCCTGATCGACGCCTCGCACTTCGGTGCCAGTCTGATCGGCGTGTTGTGCCTGCTGCTTGCCCAGGGCCTGCGTCGGCGGTTGTCCGCCGCCTGGATGCTGACCACTACCCTGCTGCTGGTGGGTGCGCTGCTGTCACTGCTCAAGGGCTTCGACTGGGAAGAGGCCAGCCTGCTGATTCTCACCGCCGCCCTGCTGGCGATCTTTCGCCGCTCGTTCTACCGCCCCAGCCGCTTGCTGGAGTTGCCCTTCTCGCCGTTCTACCTGATGGCCAGCGCTTGCGTCGTGGGGGCCTCCATCTGGTTGCTGCTGTTTGCCTACCAGGACATTCCCTACAAGCATCAGTTGTGGTGGCAGTTCACCCTCGACGCCGATGCCCCGCGGGGCCTGCGCTCGGCGCTGGGCAGCGCGGTGCTGCTGGTGATCGTCGCGCTGACCTGGCTGCTGCGCACCGCTCGCCCGGTCATCCACCTGCCCGACAGCGAAGAGCTGAGCAAGGCGGCGAAGATCCTCATGACCTCCGACCAGCCGGACGGTGGCCTGGCGCTGACGGGTGACAAGGCCCTGCTCTTCCATCCCAATGACAACGCCTTCATGATGTACGCCCGCCGCGGGCGCAGCCTGGTGGCGCTGTACGACCCCATCGGCTCTACCCAGCAGCGCGCGGAAATGATCTGGCAGTTCCGCGATCTGTGCGACTTCCACCACGCGCGCCCAGTGTTCTACCAGGTACGCGCGGAGAACCTGCCGTTCTACATGGACATCGGCCTGACGGCGATCAAGCTGGGGGAGGAAGCCCGCGTCGACCTGGTGAAGTTCGACCTGGAAGCCAAGGGCAAGGAGATGAAAGACCTGCGCTACACCTGGAACCGCGGTAGCCGCGACGGCCTGTCGCTGGAGATCTACGAAGCCGGGCAAGCGCCGCTGGAAGAGCTGAAGGTGATTTCCGATGCCTGGCTGACCGGCAAGAACGTGCGGGAAAAAGGCTTCTCCCTGGGCCGGTTCAGCCCGGAGTACCTGCAGCATTTTCGTATCGCGATCATCCATTTCGAGGGACGCCCCGTGGCGTTCGCCAACCTGCTCGAGACCCACAGCCACGAGCTGGCCAGTCTCGACCTGATGCGCGCGCACCCCGAGGCACCCAAGCTGACCATGGAGTTCATGATGGTCGGCTTGATACAACATTATAAGAGTCATGGTTACGCACGCTTCAGCCTGGGCATGGTGCCGTTGTCGGGCCTGCAGCCGCGCAAGGGCGCACCGCTGACCCAGCGCCTGGGTTCGATGGTGTTCCGCCGCGGCGAGCAGCTCTACAACTTCCAGGGCCTGAGGCGCTTCAAGGATAAATTCCAGCCCGACTGGGAACCCCGTTACATGGCCGTGCCAGCCGGACTCGATCCGCTGGTGGCACTGGCTGACACTGCCGCCCTGATCGCGGGCGGCCTGACAGGATTGGTGAAACGCTGATGATTCGACGCAACTGGCGTAAATGGCTGGCGGTCGTGGTGGTAGTGATCGCTGGCGCCGCGGCGGTCTACTGGTACATGAACCGCCCCGCCCCCGCGCCCCTTCTGGAACAAGTGAAACTGGACGACGGCAATACCGCGACCCTGGTAACGCCGGGTACGCGCATCAAGGCCCGCGTGGTGCTGTCGGTGCCGGCCGAACAGGCCCTGAGCGACAAGCAACTGACCGACCTCAGCAAGGACGGCTCGGCGCAGCTGGTGCAGGTGCTGCTGGCCAAGTCCGACTGCGACGAGCAGGAGAACGACATCAAGGCCGCGACCCAACATCTGGACGGCCCTGTCACGCTCTTCAGCGGCATCGGCTCCGGTGCTGCCGAGGCCTGGGCCTGGCTGGCCAAGCAGACCGACGACAAGGCCACGGCCGTGTCGGTGGGCTTCAGCCTGGAACAGCCCGGCTGCGCTACCCCACTGCCGAAGAAAGCCGAGCACGGCCACTGGGTCGTGGCCTGGAACGACAACCCGGATGACGCCAGCGCCTCGTTCGTGCGCGACACCCCCAATGCCGAGACAAGCATCAGCGACTACGACATCCACCTGCCTCAGGTGCTGAAGAACGAGCTGACCAAACTGCTGGTAGGCGACAGCAAGGACGCCCTGAGCATGCCCGTGGTGGAAGTGCCGGCAGGCCAGGCCACCGATACCGTGACCCTGTTCCTGTCCGGTGACGGCGGCTGGCGTGACCTGGACCGCGACGTGGCGGGCGAGATGGCGAAGATGGGCTACCCGGTGGTGGGCATCGACATGCTGCGCTACTACTGGCAGCACAAGACCCCGGAGCAGAGCGCCGAAGACCTGTCGGCCCTGATGCTGCATTACCGCCAGAAGTGGGGCACCAAGCGCTTCATCCTGGCCGGTTACTCATTTGGCGCCGACGTGCTGCCGGCGACCTACAACCGCCTGCCGGCCGATGACCAGAAACGCATCGACGGCGTCCTGCTGCTGGCCTTCGCCCGCAGTGGCAGCTTCGAGATCGAAGTGGAAGGCTGGCTCGGCAACGCCGGCAAGGAAGCGCCTACCGGCCCCGAGATCGCCAAAATGCCGCAGAACAAGATTCTGTGCGTGTATGGCGTGGAAGAGGCCGACGAGACCGGTTGCACCGACGCCAAGACCTACACCGGCGAGACCTTGAAACTGCCAGGGGGCCATCACTTCGATGAAGACTACCCGGCACTGGCCAAGAAGCTGATCGATGCCATCGAGAAGCTGCAGGGCAAGCCAGCGGTGGCCAAGGCCGACTGAGCTCAACCTGGGCAATGAAAAGCCCCCGCACCGGTGAAGGTGCGGGGGCTTTTTTGTGCCTGCCGGGATCTGCTCGGGAAAAGAGCGATGCGCAGTCTTACATCTCTACCTGGGTACCCAACTCGATCACCCGGTTCACCGGCAGCTTGAAGAACCGCAGGTTGCCGTTGGCGTTCTTGAGCATGAAGGCGAACAACCCCTCGCGCCAGCGCGCCATGCCCACCAGCTTGGACGGGATGACCGTCTCGCGGCTGAGGAAGTAGGTGGTGCGCATAGGGCTGAAGTCCAGGTCGTCCAGGTGGCACAGTTTCAGCGCCGCCGGTACGTCCGGCTCGTCCATGAAACCGTAGTGCAGGATGACGCGGAAGAAGCCCTCGCCATAGGACTCCACCTCGAACCGGCGGTTGGCCGGTACCCGCGGGTCGTCTTCGTTGACCACGGTCAGCAACACCACCTGCTCGTGCAGCACCTGGTTATGCAGCATGTTGTGCAACAACGCGTGGGGCACGGCGTCGGAGCGTGCGGTGAGGAACACCGCGGTGCCCTGCACCCGGTGCGGCGGTTGCACGCGGATACTGCTGATGAAGATCGGCAACGGCAACGCGCCCTCGTCGATGCGGTCCACCAGCAGCTGCTTGCCGCGTTTCCACGTGGTCATCAGGATGAATAGCGCACTGCCGGCCAGTACCGGAAACGCGCCGCCCTGGACGATCTTGGGCACGTTGGCTGCGAAGAACATACCGTCCACCAGCAGGCACACACTCATCACCGGCACCGCGAAGAAGGGCGGCCACTTCCACATCAGCAACATCACCGCCGACACCAGGAAGGTGGTCATCAGCATGGTGCCGGTCACGGCCACGCCGTAGGCCGAGGCCAACGCGCCCGAAGACTCGAAGCCCAGCACCAGCAGGATCACGCCACACATCAATGTCCAGTTCACCGCGCCGATGTAGATCTGCCCCTGCTCGTCGCTGGAGGTATGCTGGATATGCATGCGCGGAATGTAGCCCAACTGAATGGCTTGCTGGGTCAACGAGAAGGCGCCCGAGATCACCGCTTGCGAGGCGATGACCGTCGCCACCGTGGACAAGCCGATCAGCGGCAACAACGCCCAGCTGGGCGCCAGCAGGTAGAACGGGTTGCGGGCGGCTTCCGGGTCGGCCAGGATCAGCGCCCCCTGACCGAAGTAGTTCAGCACCAGCGCCGGCAGCACCAGGATGAACCAGGCGCGGGCGATGGGCTTGCGGCCGAAATGGCCCATGTCGGCATACAGCGCTTCGGCACCGGTCAGTGCCAGTACGACCGCGCCCAGCACCGCCACGGAAATACCGAAGTGGCTGGCGAAAAAGCGCACGCCCCACAGGGGGTTGATGGCCTTGAGCACTTCAGGCTGATGGGAAATGCCATAGGCCCCCAGGATGCCCAGCACCACGAACCAGGTCACCATCACCGGGCCGAACAGTTTGCCGATACGTGCCGTGCCGTGGCGCTGGATCAGGAACAGGCCGATCAGCACCACCAGGGCCACCGGCACCACCCAATGGCTGATGCCATCGAAGGCCAGCTCCAGGCCTTCCACCGCCGACAACACCGAGACCGCCGGGGTGATCATGCTATCGCCGTAGAACAGCGCCGCGCCGATCAGGCCGCACACCACCAGCATGCCGCTCAAGCGCGGGTAGCCCGCCGATGCCCGCCGCGCCAGGGCGGTGAGCGCCATGATACCGCCCTCCCCCTGGTTGTCGGCGCGCAGCACGAACAGCATGTATTTGATCGAGACCACCCAGATCAGCGACCAGAAGATCAGGGATAGAATGCCCAGGACGCCATCATGATTGCTGGGAATCCCATAGCCACCGGAGAACACCTCCTTGAGGGTATACAACGGGCTGGTACCGATATCGCCGTAGACTACCCCGACGGCCGCCACCAGCATCGCGATCGGCTTTGCCGCCGAATGCCCTGTGCCTGCCTGACTACTTGCCTGAACCATCAACCACTCCTACAACCTTGGACTTTGGGTGTTTCAAAATGCTGCGAGACTCAACGCGGCGAAGCATAGCGCAGCACTCGTCGTATTTCCCTCCATAAAGCTGGTCAAGTGGCTTTCTCATCGCTAGAATTGCGCACTTTTTGATCAGAGGCGCGTAAAGTGCCCGTCAGGGTTGCCACGAGCAGCTCTAATTAACACCGAGGTTAGTCATGTCCACCACTCCCGCGCCGTCCGCCCCCAAGGTAGGATTTGTGTCACTCGGGTGCCCCAAGGCCCTAGTCGACTCCGAACGCATCCTCACCCAGCTGCGCATGGAAGGCTATGAAGTCGTTCCGACCTACCAGGACGCCGACGTCGTGGTCGTCAATACGTGCGGCTTCATCGACACCGCCAAGGCCGAGTCCCTGGAAGTGATCGGCGAAGCCCTGGCCGAAAACGGCAAGGTCATCGTCACCGGCTGCATGGGCGTGGAAGAAAGCGCGATCCGCAACGTGCACCCCAGCGTGCTGGCCGTGACTGGCCCGCAGCAGTACGAGCAGGTCGTGACGGCCGTGCACGAGGTGGTTCCGCCGCGCCAGGACCACAACCCGCTGATCGACCTGGTGCCGCCACAGGGCATCAAGCTCACCCCGCGCCATTACGCCTACCTGAAGATTTCCGAAGGCTGCAACCACAGCTGCAGCTTCTGCATCATCCCCTCGATGCGCGGCAAGCTGGTCAGCCGCCCGGTGGGCGACGTGCTGAGCGAGGCCGAGCGCCTGGTCAAGGCGGGCGTCAAAGAGATTCTGGTGATTTCCCAGGACACCAGCGCCTATGGTGTCGACGTCAAGTACAAGACCGACTTCTGGAACGGCCGCCCGGTCAAGACCCGCATGCTGGAACTGTGCGAGGCCCTGAGCAGCCTGGGCGTGTGGGTGCGCCTGCACTACGTGTACCCGTACCCGAACGTCGACGACATCATTCCGCTGATGGCCGCTGGCAAACTGCTGCCGTACCTGGACATTCCGTTCCAGCACGCCAGCCCCAAAGTGCTGAAGCTGATGAAGCGTCCGGCCTTCGAAGACAAGACCCTGGCGCGCATCAAGAAATGGCGCGAGCAGTGCCCGGACCTGATCATCCGCTCCACGTTCATCGTCGGCTTCCCCGGCGAAACCGAAGAAGACTTCCAGTACCTGCTGGACTGGCTCACCGAAGCTCAGCTGGACCGCGTCGGCTGCTTCCAGTACTCGCCTGTCGAAGGCGCCCCGGCCAACGACCTGGACGCCGAAGTGGTGCCCGATGACGTCAAGCAGGACCGCTGGGACCGCTTCATGGCTCACCAGCAGGCCATCAGCGCCGCGCGCCTGCAGATGAAGATCGGTAAAGAGATCGAAGTGCTGATCGACGAAGTGGACGAACAAGGCGCCGTGGGCCGCTGCTTCTTCGACGCCCCGGAAATCGACGGCAGTGTGTTCATCGAAGGCGCCGAAGGCCTGAACCCTGGCGACAAGGTCATGTGCCGCGTGGTGGATGCCGACGAGTACGACCTGTGGGCCGAACGCCTCTAAGCGCCTTGCTGCGCTGAAAAACCTGCCCCTGCGGCAGGTTTTTTTATGCCTGCACGTTGCCCGGCGGCCGCGCCCGGTGCCTGCACCGTGCAGCCTGCTGACGCGGCCTGAGGGCCACTGCTACAGTTAAGGGAGGATCAAGGAGCGACCGACATGGGCAAACATTTGCTGGTACACACCCCCCGCGCGAACGACTACCCGGAGCTGACGCAGGTCTGGGAAGCCTCGGTGCGGGCCACGCACCATTTCCTTCCTGACAGCTACATCACCCTGCTGCGCGGCCTGGTAGAGAAACACTACCTGGATGCGGTGATGCTGATCTGCTGCAAGGACGCGCGCCAGCGCATCACCGGCTTCGCCGGGGTGGCGGCGGGCAAGGTCGAGATGTTGTTCATTCACCCCGACTTCCGCGGCCAAGGCATTGGCACGCGCCTTCTGGACTTTGCCTTCGACCACCTCAACGCCGACCAGTTGGACGTCAACGAACAGAATGAACAGGCCTTCGGCTTCTACCTCAAGCAAGGCTTTGAAGTGATAGGCCGCTCCGAAGTCGATGGCATGGGCCAGCCCTACCCGCTGCTGCACCTGCGCCGTGCCCAGCGACAATCTGCACGGGCTTAACGGGCGCAGGGCGGTTACACTAGCGCCCTTCTTTTGTCACGGCCCCTGTCATGTCTGATCCCATTCGCCTGTCCAAACGCCTCATCGAACTGGTGGGTTGCTCCCGCCGCGAGGCCGAACTGTTTATCGAAGGGGGCTGGGTGACGGTGGACGGTGAAGTCGTCGACGAACCGCAGTTCAAGGTCGACACCCAGGTGGTGGCCCTGAGCCCCGACGCCAAGGCTGAACAGCCAGAGCCAGTGACGCTGTTGCTGCACCAGCAAGCCGGCCAATCGCTGGAACAGGCCCAGGCCGACCTGGTGGCTGCCAACCTGTCGCCGGAGCACAGCTACAGCAAGCGCCCGCTCAAGGGCCACTTCCTGCGCCTGACCTGTGGTGCCGAGCTGCAGCCGGGCGCCAGTGGCCTGCAGGTATTCACCCAGGACTGGAAGATACTGCGCAAGCTGACCGCCGACGCCGCCAAGATCGAACAGGAATACGTGGTTGAAGTCAGCGGGCAAATGTCCGAGCACGGCCTCAACCGCCTGGCCCACGGCGCAACCTACAAAGGCAAGCCGCTGCCGGCGGTCAAGGCCAGCTGGCAGAACGAAACGCGCCTGCGCATCGCCATGAAGAACCCGCAGCCGGGCATCATCGCGCTACTGTGTACCAGTGTCGGCCTCACCGTGGTAGGCATGCGCCGCATCCGCGTGGGCGGCGTGTCCCTGGGCAAAGTCCCGGCGGGCCAGTGGCGCTATCTGGCCGGCAACGAAAAGTTCTGACCCTCTTATTTACGCAACACTCGGGATTTACACCATGATTCACAACGATGTACTGCGCAGCGTGCGCTACATGCTCGACATCAGCGACGCCAAAGTGGTCGACATCATCAAGCTCTCCGGCCTGGAGGTCAGCAAGGCCGATGTCATCAATTACCTGAAGAAAGATGAAGAAGAAGGCTTCGTGCACTGCCCTGACGTGGTGATGGCGCACTTCCTCGACGGCCTGGTGTTCTTCAAGCGCGGCAAGGACGACACTCGTCCGGCCCAGCCGATCGAAACGCCGGTAACCAACAACATCATCCTGAAGAAACTTCGCGTAGCGTTCGAGCTCAAGGAAGATGACATGCACGCGGTGCTCAAGGCGGCCGATTTCCCGGTCTTCAAGCCAGAGCTGAGCGCCCTGTTTCGCAAGGTCGGGCACAACAACTACCGCCCGTGCGGCGACCAGTTGCTGCGCAACTTCCTCAAGGGCTTGACCCTGCGCGTGCGCGGCTGAATCATTAAGGCCCCCTCGCCCCTGTTGTGCGACTGAGCCCATCAGGGCGAGCCCCCCCTATTTTGTCGTGTTCCGGAGTTCGACATGTTCAAGCGTCTATTGCTTATCGTTGCAGTGGCGTTCCCGCTGATTGCCACTGCCGGCCAGGCCCCCTGGTACAAATGGCAGAGCATCACCCAGAACGGCGCCATGGTCTGCTCGCAAACCAACCCTGGCGCTGGCTGGCAGCGCATGTCGGGCCCCTATGACAATGCCGGTTGCCGCTGACACCCCCCATGACTTATAGCGTTGAGCCCATCGGCTTCGTCCGTTCCTGCTTCAAGGAAAAGTTCGCCATCCCCCGCCAGCCGCAATTGGCACCCACTGCCCGGGGGGTACTGGAGCTGGTACCGCCCTTTGACCAGGGCGACGCAGTACAGGGCCTGGAGCAGGTCAGCCATGTATGGCTGCTGTTTGTGTTCCACCAGGCACTGGAAGACAAACCGCGCCTGAAGGTGCGGCCGCCACGCCTGGGTGGTAACAAAAGCATGGGGGTGTTCGCTACCCGCGCTACCCACCGGCCCAATGGCATCGGCCAGTCGGTGGTACGCCTGGAGAAGGTCGAGGCTGGCAAGTTGTGGCTGTCGGGTATCGATCTGCTGGACGGCACGCCTGTGCTGGACATCAAACCCTACGTGCCCTACGCCGACAGCCTGCCCCATGCCCGCAACGACATGGCCAGCAGTGCGCCTGTGGCGATTGCGGTCGAATGGGCGGACGCAGCCCTGGTGCAGGCCCATAGCCACGCCACGCGCCTTGCAGAACCTCTGGTGGCATTGATCGAACAGTGCCTGGCTCAAGATCCGCGCCCTGCGTATCAGGTGCCTACGCCTGCGCGGGAATATGGAGTGCGGTTCTGGGACGTGGACGTGCGCTGGCATTATCCGCGGCCCGACACCCTCCGCGTGCTGGAAGTGGTTGCCGCTGAGCCGTAGCAGCGTACCGATACAAAAAAACCGCCACGAAGGCGGTTTTTTTTATTGAGCAGCGCTTACTTCTCGACGAAGGCGCGCTCGATCAGGTAGTCACCTGGCTCACGCATGCGCGGCGAAACGGTCAGGCCGAAGCTGTTGAGCACTTCGCTGGTCTCGTCGAGCATGCTTGGGCTGCCGCACAGCATGGCGCGGTCGTCCTGCGGGTTGATCGGCGGCAGGCCGATGTCGCTGAACAGTTTGCCGCTGCGCATCAGGTCGGTCAGGCGGCCTTCGTTTTCGAACGGCTCGCGGGTCACGGTTGGGTAGTAGATCAGCTTGTCGCGCAGCGCTTCACCGAAGAACTCATTCTGCGGCAGGTGCTCGGTGATGAACTCGCGGTAGGCGACTTCGTTCACGTAACGCACGCCGTGGCACAGGATGACCTTCTCGAAACGCTCGTAGGTTTCCGGGTCCTGGATGACGCTCATGAACGGCGCCAGGCCGGTGCCGGTGCTCAGCAGATACAGGTGCTTGCCCGGCTTGAGGTCATCGAGTACCAGTGTGCCGGTGGGCTTCTTGCTGATGATGATCTCGTCGCCTTCCTTCAGGTGCTGCAACTGGGACGTCAGCGGGCCATCGGGCACCTTGATGCTGAAGAATTCCAGATGCTCTTCCCAGTTCGGGCTGGCGATGGAGTACGCGCGCATCAGCGGGCGGCCGTTGGGCTGCTGCAGGCCGATCATCACGAACTGACCGTTCTCGAAGCGCAGGCCCGGGTCGCGGGTGCACTTGAAGCTGAACAGGGTGTCATTCCAGTGGTGGACACTGAGTACACGTTCGTGGTTCATGTTGCTCATGTACGGGGGCTCCTCAGAAAACGCGTGCGCCGAACGAGAGCGCGATTGCGCAATATTCTAGCGGCAGCGACAATATCTGTTAATTGAATTATCAAGATATGGGTTATCGGTTATATCGATATGCGATTTACTCTACGTCAGCTCCAGGTTTTCGTCGCCGTGGCCCAGCAGGAGAGTGTCTCCCGTGCCGCCAGCCTGCTGGCGCTGTCGCAGTCCGCCGCCAGTACCTCCATCACCGAGCTCGAGCGCCAGTCCAGTTGCCAGCTGTTCGACCGCGCCGGCAAGCGCCTGAGCCTTAACGCCCTGGGCCATCAGTTGCTGCCCCAGGCCGTCGCGCTGCTGGACCAGGCCAAGGAAATCGAGGACCTGCTCAACGGCAAGTCCGGCTTTGGCTCGCTGGCCGTGGGTGCCACCCTGACCATCGGCAACTACCTGGCCACGTTGCTGATCGGCAGCTTCATGCAGGTGCACCCTGAAAGCCAGGTCAAGCTGCATGTCCAGAACACCGCCAACATCGTGCACCAGGTGGCCCATTACGAAATCGACCTGGGCCTGATCGAAGGCGATTGCAGCCACCCTGACATTGAAGTACAGCCATGGGTGGCCGACGAACTGGTGGTGTTCTGCGCCCCCCGGCACCCCTTGGCCACGCGCGGCCGGGCAACGCTGGAAGAACTGACCCGCGAAGCCTGGATCCTGCGCGAGCAGGGGTCCGGCACACGGCTGACGTTCGACCAGGCCATGCGCCACCATCGCTCGTCATTGAACGTGCGACTCGAACTGGAACACACCGAAGCCATCAAGCGAGCCGTGGAGTCCGGCTTGGGCATTGGCTGCATCTCACGGCTGGCGCTGCGCGATGCTTTCCGCCGCGGCAGCCTGGTCGCGGTGGAGACCCCGGACCTGGACCTGACCCGGGAGTTCTTCTTCATTTGGCACAAGCAGAAATACCAGACCCAGGCCATGCGCGAATTCCTGGAACTGTGCCGCGCGTTCACGGCAGGGGTGAAACGCAGCGACGAGATCGTGCTGCCCGCCATCCCCTGATCAGAGCAGAATAACGCCCCACACCACGGCGATCATGCACAGCACCACGAACTGGGCAGCGCTACCCATGTCCTTGGCATTCTTGGACAAGGGGTGGCGGTCCAGGGAAATACGGTCGATGGCCGCTTCCACTGCCGAGTTGAACAGTTCCACGATCAGCGCCAGCAGGCACACCGCGATCAGAATGGCGCGCTCGGCGCGGCTGACATGCACCATGAAGGCGATGGGCACCAGCACCACGTTGAGCAGCACCAGTTGGCGGAACGCTGCCTCGCCTACGAACGCGGCGCGCAGGCCGTCAAGCGAGTAGCCAGTGGCGTTGAAGATACGTTTCAGGCCGGTCTGGCCTTTATATGGGGACATGAAGAGTCAACTGTCGCAAAGTAAAAAAGGGACGCTAATGGAGTCTGGGTCAAAAAAGCGTGAAGGCACTATGCCTCAAGTCGACGAAATTGACTCAAGTTGTTGCAACAACAACGCCGCCTGTGTCCGGGTGCGTACGTTGAGCTTGCGGAAGATGGCGGTGACATGGGCCTTGATCGTGGCCTCCGACACGCTCAGCTCGTAGGCGATCTGCTTGTTCAACAAGCCCTCGCAGACCATGGTCAACACCCGGAACTGCTGCGGCGTGAGGCTGGCGAGGCCCTCGCTGGCGGCCTTGGCTTCAGCCGAAACACTGACCGCTTCGAACGCCTGCGGCGGCCACCATACCTCCCCTTCCAGCACAGTGCGTACCGCCTCCTGAATGACTTCCAGGGGGCTGGATTTGGGAATGAAACCGCTGGCGCCAAACTCGCGGGCGCGCACTACCACCGCGGCTTCTTCCTGGGCAGACACCATGACCACCGGCACCTGGGGGTATTGGCCGCGCAACAGCACCAGGCCGGAGAAGCCATAGGCACCGGGCATGTTCAGGTCCAGCAGCACCAGGTCCCAGTCGGCCTTGGTCGCCAATTGGGCTTCCAGCTCGGCGATGGTCGCCACTTCCACCAGGCGGGTATCGGGACCCAGTCCCAGGGTCACGGCCTGGCGCAAGGCGCCGCGAAAAAGAGGGTGGTCATCGGCTATCAGGATGTCGTATGTGGCCATCGATCTAATGATCCTGTTCTGTGCAGGCGCGCAGGAGTCGGCGCCTGCCGAGGCAACTCGGGCTTATTTTAACGCCAACTCACGGAAAGATTGGCGGTTGTGACCTATGGGGTGCCCGAATCGGCGCCAAGGATGCCGGGGCCTGACAGGGTGGTCAAGTTCGATGCTTTACGGCTAAAGTCGCACCCCTCGTTTCACACCGCGCCTGGCCGCCGGTTCATTGCCGTGGCCGGGCCACGCTCGTCCATTACAAGAGACCCCCCATGCGTCGCCAAGCCTTGCGTGCAGACCTGCTGATGTTGTTGACCGCCATGATCTGGGGCTCGGGCTTTGTCGCCCAGACCGCGGGCATGCACCACATCGGCCCCTTCCTTTATTCGGGCCTGCGCTTTGCGCTGGGCTCGTTGTGCCTGCTGCCACTGGTGCTGGGGAACGGCAACGCCGAAGCCCCCCGTGAGCCATTCATGACCCGCGGCTTGTGGCTGGGGGGCGTCCTGATGGGGCTGGCCCTGGCGCTGGGTATCAACCTGCAACAGGTGGGCTTGCTCTTTACCAGCGTGACCAATTCCGGCTTCATCACCGGCCTTTACGTGATTGTAGTACCGCTGCTGGGGCTGTTGCTGGGCCACAAGACCGGCACCGGCACCTGGCTGGGCGCCGCGCTGGCCGTGGTCGGCATGTTCCTGCTGAGCGTGGGCGACAACTTCCAGGTGTCGTCGGGGGACTGGTTGCAACTGGCTGGCGCGTTCGTCTGGGGTGGGCATGTGGTGCTTGTGGGCCTGTTTGCCAGCCGCCACGACCCGATTCGCCTGGCGTTCCTGCAGTTCGCCACCTGCGCGGTGGTCAGCCTGGTGCTGGCGCTGGTGATGGAACCTGTCGAGCCAGCCGCCATCATGGCCGCGGGCCCCGCCCTGCTCTACGGCGGCATCGTTGCCGTGGGCATCGGCTACACCCTGCAGGTCGTGGCGCAAAAACACGCCATTGCTTCCCACGCGGCAATCATTCTGTCACTGGAAGCAGTATTTGCCGCCATCGCGGGGGCCTGGCTGCTGGGCGAAGCGCTGCAACCGCGCGGCTACCTGGGATGCGCACTGATGCTCGCGGGCATGTTGATCGCCCAACTGTGGCCCCAGCGCCCACCCGCTGCCGTGACGGCCTAACGCACTGCAGCTGCCAGGCGAGCATGGACGTCGTCCAGGCCGCTGAGCGGGAGTTGAAACTTGGCGGCCAGGTAGTGGCCAGTGAACACATCCAGCCAGGTGTCCAGCACCGTGGCGGCCTGCTGGTCGCCCGCCAATTCCAGACACAGGGCGGCGACCTCCGCCGTGCAGAAGTGGTCGTCGCGCTTGGAGCGCCGCAGCTTGTATCGCGAAAGCTGGTCGCTGGCCAGGCTCAGTACCGGAAAGCGTTCCAGATACGGGCTTTTGCGGAACATCTTGCGCGCCTCGGTCCACGTGGCATCCAGGAGGATGAACAGCGGGCGTTTGCTTTCCAGGGGCTGGACCTCGGTCACCACACGCTGCGGCGCCACGAACTCGCCCGGAAAAACAATGTAGGGCTGCCATTGCGGGTCATTCAGCAGTGCCAGCAGTTGCTCGTCCACCGTGGTGCGTGACCAGGCGAAGGCGTGGGTATCGGCCAGCACATCGGCAATCAGCCAGCCGGTATTGGATGGCTTCAAGGGCTCCACATCATGCATCACCAGGCACACGCCCGAATGCGCCGCCACGGTGGGCCGGTATTGGCACAGGCAGTACTCGAAAATCACGCGGCAACCGGGGCAGCGCGGCGCACGGGAACCACGGGAAACGAAAGGCTTGAGGCACTGGGCCAGGCGCGCACTGCGCAGGCGGGAAACAGCATGGGGCATGGTGACAAATGGCTCGCATGGGCATGACCGGCATGGCCGCCAGCCTGAAAGACCGAGAGTTTATCAGAGCTTGCACTGCCGAACCGGCGGCTTTGCCCCTATAATCAGCGGCTTTATGAACGCACGGGCCGGTCGCTGGTCCAACAGCCAGTCACCGAATCAGGAGAGTTTCATGCTGCGCTTTATCGCCCCCCTCACCCTCGCACTGGTGCTGCCGGCAGCAGCTCAAGCTGCATCGCTGCAAGAGTTCGAGCTGGGCAAACTGCTTCAGCAGGTCGCCGAGCAGAGCAACCTGGGTACGCCGCGTGAGGTCAACGAGAACATTCTCGACCAGGGCTACACCGTGGAAGGCAGCGAGCTGGTCGACCACCTCAGCGTGCAGCAGGGTGAAGCCGAGAAAATGCGCGCCAACCCCGAGGCCGTGCGCGTGCAACTCGGCCGTAGCGTGTGCAGCAACAAAGGCTACCGCGATTTGATGAACAAAGGCGCGGCGATGCGCTACGAGTTCACCGAGAACCACACCAACCTGGCCGTCACCACCCAGCGGTACACGGCGGAGCACTGTGCACTGCTCAACGGCAAGGCGACCAAGAAGAAGTAATCATCCGGCTCGTTCGCGCCGCTGTGCATCATCGGCGCGCAAGTCGGCCAGCAGCGCCTGCATGTAGCTGGAACGGCGCTGCCCACCTTCCAGCCGACGCAAACATTCCTCTTCCAGCGTCACGTGATTGGCTTGGGCCGAACGGCTCAACATTCCAAGCAGTTCGTTGTTCAATTCCAGGCTGATTCGCTTCATCCTTGCCTCCCTGCGGACGACATTATTTCGCCATCCCTGTCTCATCAGTAAATCAGACCTTCCAGGGCGATGGATCCATTCAGACGAACGGTTTGCGGGCAATATCTTTCATCAATCCATCCCTTGCCCGCGGTGACTTCCCAGGCCCATCATCAAGCCAGCGCACACCCCCGGCAGGGTCTAGAGTTACACCATACTCCTGCGCCGCTGGGCTCGAAGAGGCCACCCCAGGGCGCCACGCTCCAGAACCACTGCCTCGACCGCCCCTCGCGGGCTTACTGCAATGTCCAGCCATTAACCTGGACAGCCAGCGACACAAGCAGTGTCGCGGCCAGCCGAACTGCTCGGCACCGGCCAAAGGCTCATATGCAGAAGGAGACGTTTGAATGCCTTACGAACCCAACGAATTCCTGTCCACCCACTTCAGCAGCAACGGCCTGGACCTTACCCGGCAAGTCGACACCCAACTGAGTATCATCGCCCCCAACAGCCCCAACCTGGCGCTCTACCGCGACATGATGCTGACCGTGCTGCGCATGGCCCAGGACGACCGCAACCGCTGGAACGCCAAGATAACCCTGCAGGCACTGCGTGAACTGGAACATGCCTTTCGCGTGCTGGAACACTTCAAGGGCCGCCGCAAAGTGACGGTCTTTGGCTCGGCGCGCACACCGCTAGAACACCCTCTATACGGCCTGGCCCGAGAACTGGGCGCCGCCCTGGCACGCTCGGACCTGATGGTGATCACCGGTGCTGGCGGCGGCATCATGGCCGCCGCCCACGAAGGCGCAGGCCTGACTCACAGCCTGGGCTTCAATATCACCCTGCCCTTCGAGCAACACGCCAATGCCACCATGGAAGGCAGCGACCAACTGCTGCCTTTTCATTTCTTCTTCATCCGCAAGCTGTTCTTCGTCAAGGAAGCCGACGCGCTGGTGCTGTGCCCTGGCGGCTTCGGCACGCTGGACGAAGCACTGGAAGTACTGACCCTTATCCAGACCGGCAAGAGCCCACTGGTGCCAGTGGTACTGCTGGACGCACCTGGCGGCAGTTTCTGGCAGGACTGCCTGGACTTCATCGGCAAACAGCTACGCGACAACCACTACATCCTGCCCACAGACTTGAAACTGCTGCGCCTGGTGTACAGCGCCGAGGAAGCCGTGGACGAGATCAACGGGTTCTACGCCAACTTCCATTCCAGCCGCTGGCTCAAGAACCTGTTCGTGATACGCCTGAAGCACGCCTTGAGCGACGACGCTCTGACGCAGCTACAGCAGGACTTCGCCGACCTGTGCCTGAGCGACACCTTTCATCAACATGCTTACGACGACGAAACCCATGAAGAGCCGCAGTTCAGCCACCTCACTCGCCTGGCCTTTACCTTCAACGGCCGTGACAACGGCCGGTTGCGTGAGTTGGTGGACTACCTGAACCAACCTGCACACTGGGGTGCGGCCCCTGCCACCAGCGTGCCGGCCACTACCAGCACGCGCCCTCGGCAACCCATGAAGGCGACCTGATCAGTCGTCGATGCTTCGGCCGCTCAACAGGCGGCCGATCATCTCCAGCGGATAGCCCCGGTAGCTCAAGAAGCGAGTCTGCTGGGCGCGGCTGCGTGGATCGGTCGGCAACTGCCCGGCAAACTTGCGCCGCCAGACATCCGCCAACTGGGCAGCCCAGTCGAAATTGCTTTCACGCAATGCCTGCTCGATATCCGCCCGTTGCAAGCCACGTTGGCCCAGTTCTTCACGGATGCGCACAGGTCCATACCCGGAGCGGGCACGGTAGTTGATAAAACTTTCGAGGTAACGGGATTCGGACAGCAGTCCCTCTTCCGTCAGACGGTCAAGTTCCTGGTCGATCATTTCGGGGCAGGCGCCGCGCTGACGCAGTTTACGCGTCAGCTCTACCCGACCGTGCTCGCGTCGCGCGAGCAGGTCCATGGCGCTCCGTCGCACGGCGACGGGGGTATCCAGTATGACGGACATGACGTACTTAGAAATCGACGTCTGCGTCTACCATTTCGTCTTCGGCATCCGCTTCAACCGCGGTTGCTTTCTTGGCATCAACGCCGCCGGTCAGCAGCTTGTCACGGATCTGCTTCTCGAGGGCCGCACCGATTTCCGGGTTATCTGCCAGGAATTTGGCCGAGTTGGCCTTGCCCTGACCGATCTTGCTGCCCTGGTAGCTGTACCAGGCACCGGCTTTTTCCAACAGGCCGTGGGCAACGCCCAGGTCGATGATTTCGCCGTTGAGGTAGATGCCCTTGCCGTAAAGGATCTGGAATTCAGCCTGACGGAAAGGCGGTGCCACCTTGTTCTTGACGATCTTCACGCGGGTTTCGCTACCGACCACTTCGTCGCCTTCCTTCACCGCGCCGGTGCGACGGATGTCCAGACGGACCGAAGCGTAGAACTTCAGTGCGTTACCACCGGTAGTGGTTTCCGGGCTGCCGAACATCACGCCGATCTTCATGCGGATCTGGTTGATGAAGATGACCAGGCAGTTGGCGTTCTTGATGTTACCGGTGATTTTGCGCAGCGCCTGGGACATCAGGCGAGCCTGCAGGCCCACGTGCATGTCCCCCATCTCGCCTTCGATCTCGGCCTTCGGTACCAGGGCTGCCACGGAGTCGACGATGATCACGTCAACGGCGTTGGAGCGCACCAGCATGTCGGTGATTTCCAGGGCCTGTTCGCCGGTGTCCGGCTGGGAGACCAGCAGGTCATCGACGTTCACGCCCAGTTTGCCGGCGTATTCAGGGTCCAGGGCGTGCTCGGCGTCGACGAACGCACAGGTAGCGCCCATCTTCTGAGCCTGGGCGATCACCGACAGGGTCAGGGTGGTCTTACCCGACGATTCCGGGCCGTAGATCTCGACGATACGGCCTTTCGGCAGGCCGCCGATGCCCAGCGCGATGTCCAGGCCCAGGGAGCCGGTGGAGATAGCAGGAATAGCCTGGCGGTCGTGGTCACCCATACGCATCACGGCACCCTTGCCGAATTGACGTTCGATCTGACCCAAGGCCGCAGCCAAGGCTTTCTTCTTGTTGTCGTCCATTAAAGTCCTCTCTAGAAATCAATTAGGCCTGATGGCCGAATAACTGTATAAGTAGCCAGTATTATTCCACAGGGATCGTTGCACGCCTACCCCCGTGATGAGATTTCTGCTGCTACAAGACGTATCAGCCCCTCTAGCGCGGCCTTTACCGTTTGTCGGCGGACCTCGTCGCGGTCGCCGGCGAACTGTTGGCGCTCGCACACCACCTGCCGCCCCTGTGCCCAGGCGAGCCACACGGTGCCCACCGGCTTGCCCGGCGTACCTCCGTCCGGCCCGGCGATGCCGCTCACGGCCACCGAAAAATGCGCGTCGCTGCGCTCCACCGCGCCCAGCGCCATGGCCTCGACCACTTCGCGACTGACCGCGCCAACCTGGGGAAACAGTGCAGGCGGTACACCCAGCTGGGCGGTTTTCTGTTTATTGGAATAGGTGATGTAGCCGGCCTCGAACCAGGCGGAACTGCCCGCAATGCGCGTGATCGCCTCGCCGATACCGCCACCGGTGCAGGACTCGGCGGTGGTGACCTGCTGGTTCAGGCGCTTGAGGCCTTCACCCAGCGACTGCGACAGTTGAGTGATCGGATCCATCGAAATGCTCCATGGCGACAGGGGGGATATGCGTTACCGTACACCACCGCCCACACGCCCGACACCCTCAGTCGCCACGCTCGGGCAAGCGCTTGCGGCGTGTGCCGCTTGCCAGGCCCAGGCGCTTGACCAACCAGCGCTCGTAGATCCCCACGGCCAGGTCCGCGCCCGCCATGGCGGTCATGCAACCCAGCGCGCTGGCCGACCACAGTGAAAGGCCCGCACCGTAGAGCAGCATGGTGCCGGCGAGACCGCAGGCCATGCACGCTCCCGAACGCATCAGCACACGCCGCAGCAGATGCCAACCCTGTGCGCCTTCCTTGTCCGCGCGCCACATTTCACCTGTCACCCCGCCGAGCAGCGCCAGCATCAGCACCAGCCACACAGGGACTTCCTGAAGAAAAGCCTGGTTCAGTTGCATGTCTTGTCCCTCCTGGCTAGACCGTTAGAGGGGAGATTATGCACTGATGCATATTTTTACAATGCGTTTTTGCATTTATTTGATGGATGGGTGGCAAGCGCCTGGATGGGTACCTTCAGGGCTCGGCAATATCAGACCATGCGCTCAGCCGCGCATCACCGCGCATACATCCCCCACCAGAACACGTGCCCCAAAATGGCAATCTGCTCATCCTGCATCTGCGCGAAGGTATAGTCCTCGTCCGGGTGTTCGTCCCGGTTGAAGCTGCGCAGCCGTATGCCAGTGGGCAAGCGGTACAACTGCTTCACCCGCAGCTGGCCATTGTGGTTGATCGCGTACAGGTCGCCGTCGACGATGTCGCCAATGCCGCGCTTGCCAGCATTCACGCCCACGGTGGCGCCGTCGCGCAGCACCGGCAGCATGCTGTTGCCGCGCACGGTCACGCATTTGGCCTGGTCGAACTGCACCCCGTTGTGACGCAGGCTGCGCTTGCCGAAGCGCAGGCTGGCACGCTCGCTTTCCTCGATGACGAACCGCCCGGAACCGGCCGCGAGTTCAACTTCGCGTAGGAAAGGAATGGAGACCTCGTCGTCTTCCACCGGGGTGTCGTCGTCCCACAGGCTGATGTCACGCAATTCGGCATGGCCACCGGCTGCCAGGCTCGCGCGCCCGCGCAGCTGGTCAGTGCTGACGCGAAAATATTCGGCCAGCTTGGCAATGTGCTTGTCGGCGGGGTCGACGATCTTGCCGCTCAGAATGCGCGACAGCGTGGACTGGGGGACTCCCGTGCGGCGGTGCAACTCCGTGGCGGAGAGGCCGTCGCGCGCGAGCAATTCCTTGAGGACGTAGGCTACGTTTCGTGTGTGCATGCCCTGCATAGTGCGCGGCCCAGCCCGGGTTTGTAAATGCTCCAGTGCATTTTTGCCTCATGGAAGGCATATTGACGCCATCGGGGGGCGGCACCGCTGAAAAAATCCCTGTAGTATTCGCCGCTTGCCTTTTGTCACACCGCCACCGCGAGCCAAGTTTCTGCATGAGTGATCTTTCCAGCCACACCCCCATGATGCAGCAGTACTGGAAGCTGAAGAACCAGCACCCGGACCAGTTGATGTTCTACCGCATGGGCGACTTCTACGAAATCTTCTACGAAGATGCGAAGAAAGCGGCCAAGTTGCTGGATATCACCCTGACCGCTCGCGGCCAGTCGGCGGGGCAGTCGATCCCCATGTGCGGTATTCCCTACCACGCCGCCGAGGGCTACCTGGCCAAGCTGGTGAAGCTCGGCGAGTCGGTGGTGATCTGCGAGCAGGTGGGTGACCCTGCCACTAGCAAAGGCCCGGTGGAACGCCAGGTGGTGCGCATCATCACCCCGGGCACGGTGAGTGACGAAGCACTGCTGGACGAACGCCGCGACAACCTGATCGCCGCCGTGCTGGGCGACGAGCGGCTGTTCGGCCTGGCGGTGCTGGACATCACCAGCGGCAACTTCAGCGTGCTGGAGATCAAGGGCTGGGAAAACCTGCTGGCGGAGCTGGAGCGTATCAACCCGGTTGAACTGCTCATCCCCGACGACTGGCCCCAGGGCCTGCCTGCGGAGAAGCGTCGTGGTTCGCGCCGTCGCGCGCCATGGGACTTCGAGCGCGACAGCGCGCACAAGAGTCTGTGCCAGCAGTTCTCCACCCAGGACCTCAAGGGCTTTGGCTGCGAGAACCTGACCCTGGCCATCGGCGCCGCCGGCTGCCTGCTGGGCTACGCCAAGGAAACCCAGCGCACCGCCCTGCCCCACCTGCGCAGCCTGCGCCATGAGCGCCTGGATGACACCGTGGTGCTGGACGGCGCCAGCCGCCGCAACCTGGAACTGGACGTGAACCTGGCCGGCGGCCGCGACAACACCTTGCAATCGGTGATCGACCGCTGCCAGACCGCCATGGGCAGCCGCCTGCTGACCCGCTGGCTGAACCGCCCGCTGCGTGACCTGAAAGTGCTCCAGGCGCGCCAGAGCTCCATCCGCTGCCTGCTGGAAGGCTACCGCTTCGAAAGCCTGCAACCGCAGCTCAAGGAAATCGGCGACATCGAGCGCATTCTGGCCCGTATCGGCCTGCGCAACGCGCGCCCGCGGGACCTGGCGCGCCTGCGCGACGCCCTGGCCGCGCTGCCGGACCTGCAAATGGCCATGGCCGACCTGGAAGCGCCGCACCTGGCGCTGCTGGCTACCATCGCTGGCACCTACCCGGAGTTGGCCGACCTGCTGGGCAAGGCCATCATCGACAACCCGCCTGCGGTGATCCGCGACGGCGGCGTGCTCAAGACCGGCTATGACAGCGAGCTGGACGAATTGCTGGCACTGAGCGAGAACGCCGGCCAGTTTTTGATTGACCTGGAAGCGCGGGAGAAGGCTCGTACGGGCCTGGCCAACCTGAAGGTCGGCTACAACCGTGTGCACGGCTATTTCATCGAACTGCCCAGCAAGCAGGCCGAGCAGGCGCCCGCCGACTATATCCGTCGCCAGACCCTCAAGGGCGCCGAGCGCTTCATCACCCCGGAACTCAAGGCGTTCGAAGACAAGGCGCTGTCGGCCAAGAGTCGCGCCCTGGCCCGGGAAAAGATGCTGTATGACGCGCTGCTGGAGAACCTGATCGGCCACCTGCCGCCCCTGCAGGACACTGCCGCGGCGCTGGCCGAGCTGGACGTGCTGAGCAACCTGGCCGAGCGCGCGCTCACCCTGGACCTCAACTGCCCGGTGTTTGTCGACGAACCCTGCATGCGCATCAACCAGGGTCGCCACCCGGTGGTCGAGCAAGTATTGACCACGCCGTTCGTCGCCAACGACCTGGACCTGGATAACAACACCCGGATGCTGGTGATCACCGGCCCGAATATGGGCGGTAAATCCACCTACATGCGCCAGACCGCACTGATCGTGCTGATGGCCCATATCGGCAGCTTCGTGCCGGCCGCCAGTTGCGAGCTGTCACCGGTGGACCGCATCTTTACCCGGATCGGCTCCAGCGACGACCTGGCCGGCGGGCGCTCGACCTTCATGGTGGAAATGAGCGAAACTGCCAACATCCTGCACAACGCCACGGACAAGAGCTTGGTGCTGATGGACGAAGTGGGCCGCGGCACCAGTACCTTTGACGGCCTGTCGCTGGCCTGGGCTGCCGCCGAGCGCCTGGCGCAACTGCGCGCCTACACGCTGTTTGCCACGCACTATTTCGAACTGACGGTGCTGCCGGAAAGCGAACCCCTGGTCGCCAACGTGCACCTGAGCGCCACCGAACACAAGGAACGCATCGTGTTCCTGCACCACGTACTGCCAGGGCCTGCCAGCCAGAGTTATGGCCTGGCCGTGGCGCAGCTGGCCGGCGTGCCGAATGCCGTCATCGCCCGTGCCAAAGAACACCTGGGCCGCCTGGAAACGGCGAGCCTGCCACACGAACCCCTCGCCAGCGCCCCGGGCCAACCCCAGGTACCGCACCAGAGCGATCTGTTCGCCAGCTTGCCGCACCCGGTGCTGGAACAACTCAGCAAGACCGACGTTGATGGCCTGACGCCACGTCAGGCAATCGAATTACTCTATACACTGAAGACACGGATCTAACGCAGCAGCGTGCAAGCTGATAGAATCGCGCGCGGTTTGGGAATGCCACGGGCTCCTAGCCTGGTCCGCCGGCTGACCAGCCCAAACCGAGCGGCCCTTGCACAGGGGCTTCGCTGCCGCCTTGAGGAGATATTTTGAAATGACCTTCGTCGTCACCGACAACTGCATCAAGTGCAAGTACACCGACTGCGTAGAAGTCTGTCCGGTGGACTGCTTTTACGAAGGCCCGAACTTCCTGGTTATTCACCCGGATGAGTGCATCGATTGCGCGCTTTGCGAGCCTGAATGCCCTGCCGTCGCGATCTTCTCTGAAGACGAAATCCCTGCCGGGATGGAGAACTTCATCGAGCTGAACGCTGAACTGGCAGAAGTCTGGCCAAACGTCACCGAGCGCAAGGACCCCCTGCCGGACGCGGCGGAGTGGGACGGCAAGACCGGCAAGATCGAGCACCTGGAACGCTGAGGCGCTGGCGATTGCCGGAAGGCCCCCTCGTGGGGCCTTTTTTGTTCGGGCTGGCTGGCAAACCTGCTTGCGCCAATAGCCCCCAGTCGAATTTCAGGCAAAAAAAAGGGGCGGTTTGACCCGCCCACCTTTTTGTCCCTATTCCCTGTATTCCTTGTCATCGTCCTGATGAATCGCTTCTTGCGATGTCCTGACCTTCTTCCTTGAAAGCCTGTGCCGAATCCTTGGCACGGGTTCGATATTAATGGAATGGGCCCGCCGTTCAAGCCGCCAAACTTTTCAGGAAAAGTCGTTACCCGGCGGAAATACCTCAGATTATCCAAGGAAAACAACAGGATACCGGCAGCGTCGGAGAACTGTTGACAGCCACGCCGCACAATCGCTTACAGAACCTGTACGCGATCACGCACAGGCACGTCAGCCGCACACATGAAAACGCCCCGAACCAGTCGGGGCGTTTTCATGTGTGCGGCCAGGCGGTTACTGGAACAGTGACTCGCTGGACAGGCCGTTCTTCTCGAGGATCTCGCGCAGCCTTTTCAGGCCCTCTACCTGGATCTGCCGTACCCGCTCCCGGGTCAGGCCAATTTCCAGGCCTACGTCCTCAAGGGTGCTGCTTTCATGGCCGCGCAGGCCGAAGCGGCGCACCACCACTTCGCGTTGCTTGTCGGTGAGTTCCGACAGCCATTGGTCGATGCTCTGGGACAGGTCGTCGTCCTGAAGCAGTTCACAGGGGTCGGTAGGGCGATCGTCCGTAAGGGTGTCCAACAGCGTCTTGTCCGAATCCGGCCCCAGGGACACGTCCACCGAGCTGACACGCTCGTTCAGGCCCAACATGCGCTTGACCTCGCCCACCGGCTTCTCCAGCAGGCTGGCGATCTCCTCCGGGGAGGGCTCGTGGTCGAGTTTCTGGGTCAGTTCACGCGCCGCCCGCAGGTAGACATTGAGTTCCTTGACGACATGAATCGGCAACCGGATGGTCCGGGTCTGGTTCATGATGGCGCGTTCGATGGTCTGGCGAATCCACCACGTGGCGTAGGTGGAAAAGCGGAAGCCGCGCTCGGGGTCGAATTTCTCCACGGCGCGAATCAGGCCCAGGTTGCCTTCCTCGATCAGGTCGAGCAGGGACAGCCCACGGTTCACGTAGCGACGCGCGATCTTCACGACCAGGCGCAGGTTGCTTTCGATCATGCGCTTGCGGCCAGCCGGATCGCCTTTTTGCGACAACCGCGCAAAATGCACTTCTTCTTCCGGAGACAGCAGGGGGGAAAAGCCGATTTCATTCAAATACAGCTGTGTCGCATCCAGCGCACGGGTGTAATCGATGTACTTGTGTTGCTTGAGCGTTGTCGATTGTTTGGCCTTGGCACGAACAGAGGGAATCGCCGGTTCTTCATCCGCCTCCGCGTCCAGGACGATGCCGGTTTCCATAAGGAGCACCTCATCGTCGATGTCAAACTCCGGCGCTTCTTTGTTGAGAGCCATTTTTTATAATCCCTTGTTGAGTTCGACCTCAAGCTCAAGCGCCGCGCATATCCTTGGCAGCGCTGAAGCCTGTCCCCGCTACGTCGCGGAACAGGCTCGGCAACACGTCATCGGCGCGGCAGGAATTGCAGCGGGTCTACAGGTTTGCCCTGGCGGCGAATTTCAAAATGAAGCTTCACCCGGTCGGTACCCGTGGAACCCATCTCGGCAATTGTCTGCCCGGCCTTGACCTGCTGCCCCTCCCGAACCAAGAGCCTGCGGTTGTGACCGTAGGCGCTGACGTAGGTATCGCTGTGCTTGATGATGATCAACTCGCCGTAGCCCCGCAAGCCACTCCCGGCGTACACCACTGAACCATCAGACGCAGCAAAAACAGGCTGTCCCAATTCCCCGGCGATATCAACGCCTTTATTCAAACTACCGTTTGAAGCAAATTTTCCAATCAGGACACCATTGGCAGGCCACGTCCACCCGCCGGCGATCTTCTCTCCGGCCGGCACCGGCACGGGCTCTGGAACCGTGGCCGGAGCGCTCTGCGCCGGAGCTTTCTGGTTCTTGTCGCCCGGCACCGGGGTAAAGATGATGGGCCGACGAGTGACGGTGAAGGAGCCACCCGTGGAGGCGGATGTCTCAGTTTTTGTAGTGGAAGTCGCTACAGTCGGGGCACGCCCATCACCGAAGCGAATGGTCTGCCCCGGATGAATGGTATAGGGCTCCGGGATGCTGTTGCGCGCCGCCAGGGCCTTGTAGTCCCAGCCGTAACGGAAGGCGATGGAGAACAGGGTGTCGCCACGCTTGACCCGGTATTGCCCCGTGGTGACCGGCTGGCGCTCGGACGCCGCCGACGCGCCGGCCGAGCCACCATTGCTGCGGTCAACGACCCGCACGCCGCCCGAAGGGCTGCTGGAGCAACCGGCCAATGTGGCTGCGAGGGCGAGGCCAATCACCAGAAGCTTGTAGCTCGATAGTCCTGCATGCTGCCGATTGACTGTGGGACTCACCCGCCGCTCCCTTGAAAATGGTGGCTGATAGAAAAATAGACTGTTGTGTCGCAATTATAACCATCCACTCGGACTTTACTGACCCATTCGCGTTACAACCTGTGAAGGCTGCGCTGTCAGACACATACCCTGCGGAAGAATTCACCCGGCGCGGGAAAACCGCTCAGGCCAGCGGCCCGTTGAGCAGCGGAACGAAGCGCACAGCACCCAGCACATGCCGGGAGAACCCGTGCTCTTCGCGCACGATCAGCATCAATTGCTGAACTTCGCCCGCCCCTACCGGTATCACCAGGCGCCCCCCCGGCGCCAACTGGTCGAGCAACGCCTGGGGCACGTCCGTGGCCACGGCCGTGACGATGATGCCATTGTAGGGCGCCAACGCTGGCCACCCCTCCCAGCCATCCCCCCAGCGGAACACCACGTTGCGCAGGTTGAGTTCCACCAGGCGCTCCTTGGCGCGGTCCTGGAGCACCTTGATGCGCTCCACGGAAAACACGCGCTCAACCAGCTGCGAGAGCACCGCGGTCTGGTAGCCGGAGCCGGTACCGATCTCCAGCACCTTGTCCAGCGGGCCGGCTTCCAGCAGCAGCTCGCTCATGCGCGCCACCATGTAAGGCTGGGAGATAGTCTGGTTATGGCCGATGGGCAATGCCGTGTCTTCGTAGGCACGGTGCGCCAGGGCCTCGTCGACGAACAGATGGCGGGGGGTTCGGCGGATCACATCCAGCACGCGGGTGTTGCTCACCCCTTCCTCGTACAAGCGCTGGATCAGCCGCTCACGGGTGCGCTGGGAGGTGAAACCGATGCCGCGCCGGGTCAGGTCGTCTTGTTCACGCATCAGCGCAGCCCCTCCAGCCAACCTTCCAGGCTGGCGAAAGCCGGGCTGAAGGTGCGATCCAGTTGCAAGGGCGTGACTGACACATACCCCTGCATGACCGCATGGAAATCGGTGCCGGGGCCGCCGTCCTCGGCGTTGCCCGCCGCGGCGATCCAGTAGCCCTCGCGGCCACGTGGGTCGACCACCCGCACCGGCGCCGCCGCACGGGCACGGTGGCCCAGGCGGGTGAGCTGAATGCCACGGATGCGGTCCAGCGGCAGGTTGGGAATGTTCACGTTCAGCACGGTGCGCGGCGGCAGGTCGAGCTGTTCGTGGGCCTGCACCAAGTGGCGGGCATACCAGGCCGCGGTGGCGAGGTTGTCCGGCTCGCGTGACAGGAACGAAAAGGCAAAGGCGGTGCGGCCCAGGAAGCGGCCCTCCAGCGCGGCGGCGACGGTACCCGAGTACAGCACGTCGTCGCCCAGGTTGGCACCCAGGTTGATACCGGACACGACCAGGTCGGCCGGGTCGGCCAGCAAGCCGTTGAGCCCCAGGTGCACGCAGTCGGTGGGGGTGCCGTTGACGCTGATGAAGCCATTGGCCAACCACTGCGGGTGCAGCGGGCGGTCCAGGGTCAGCGAACTGCTGGCCCCGCTACGGTCCTGGTCCGGGGCGATCACCGTGCATTCGGCGTAGTCGGCCAGTGCTTCGTAAAGCGCGGCCAGGCCGGGGGCGGCGACCCCATCATCGTTAGAAATCAGAATACGCATGGGCTGTCCGTGTGCCCTGCAGGCAGCAGATCGACGAGCTCGCGCACCACGACGGTGGCAAAGCATCCGGCCGGCAGGACGAATTCCAATTGCAGAATGTCAGGCTCTGGATAATGCCACGCCAAACCGCCGATGGGCAGCCGCAGGATGCGTCGTTCGTGCGCCATGCCCGCTTTTGCCAGCCATTGACCAAGCGGCGCCAGCGCTGCACCGACATTCTGTTCCAATGCATGGATGGCGCCAGCAGCCGGCGAGTCACCTTCGCCCCACATCGGGCCGGTAGGGTGCAGGTCGAGAACGGCCAGGCGCGGGTCGCTGCACTCGGCCTCACCGGCCGGGAAGAAGCTGCGGCTGTCGGTGAACGCCAGCAGGTCGCCGACCTGGGCCTGGTTCCACGTGCCATCGGCCACCCTTGCCGCCAGCACCTGGTTGAACAGGTAGCTGCGCGCCGTGGACAGCAACCGCGAGCGCACGTTGCGCTGCTCGGGCAGGGCCTGGCGCTCGGCCCACTGCCGAGCATCATGGACGTTGCCACCTTGGAAACCGAAGCGCTGGGTACCGAAGTAATTCGGTACGCCAGTCTGGCTCAATTGCTTCAGCCTGGCGTCCAGCGCCTCGCGGTCGGCCTGCAGCGCGGTCAGGCGCAGGGTGAAGCCATTGGCAGCGTGAGCGCCGCGCTGCAGCTTGCGCTTGTGCCGGGCCACCTTGAGGATGCTCAAGGTCTCGTTTTCGGCAGCACGCAAGTCAGGGTCGGCCTTGCCCGGCAGGTGCAGGCTGAACCACTGCCGGGTCAGCGCCTGGCGGTCCTTCAAGCCGGCGTAGCTGACGGTGCGCAGCGGCACGCCAGCGGCCTTGGCCAGGCGCCGGGCCGCTTCCTCGGTGTTGAGGTTGCGCTTTTCCACCCACAGCCAGAGGTGCTCGCCCTCCCCGGCCAGGGGAATATCCAGCACCTCGTCGACCTGGAAATCTTCGGCGGTGGCTTTCAGGACGGCACGGCCCAGGGCAGGCCCGGCGGCGCAGGGGCCCAGCAATTCGAATTCAGTCATGCTGGCAGCAACAAGGCCACGGCGTGAACCGCGATCCCTTCCTCACGGCCGGTGAAACCCAGCTTTTCGGTGGTGGTGGCCTTGACGTTGACCTGGTCCAGTTCGACCTGGAGGTCTTCGGCGATCAGGCTGCGCATGGCGTCGATGTGCGGCGCCATCTTCGGCGCCTGGGCCACGATGGTGGCGTCGACGTTGCCGACTTTCCAGCCTTTGGCCTGCACGATGCCGACCACGTGGCGCAACAGCACACGGCTGTCAGCCCCTTTGAACTGGGGGTCGGTGTCGGGAAAGTGCTTGCCGATGTCACCCAGGGCTGCGGCGCCGAGCAAGGCATCGCTCAAGGCATGCAGCAGCACGTCGCCATCGGAGTGGGCGAGCAGGCCGAATGTGTGAGCGATGCGAACGCCGCCCAGGGTAATGAAATCGCCGTCAGCGAAACGGTGCACATCGTAGCCGTGGCCAATACGCATAGAAAGAAACGCCCTGAATGAGACAGGGCGTGATTCTACCTGCTTTACGTAACAACGGGGCTGCAAAAAGCGGCGCCAGGCTGCCGCTGCGCGGACGCGCCCGGCCCCCGGGGCCGACCTACACCAGCGCCTTGGCGTGATAGCGCAGGTGGTCGTCGATGAAACTGGCGATGAAGTAGTAGCTGTGGTCATACCCCGGCTGCATGCGCAGTTCCAGGTCGTGGCCCGCCGCCTTCGCCGCCTGCACCAGCGCTTCGGGCTTGAGCTGGTTTTCCAGGAAATCGTCGCGGTCACCCTGGTCCACCAGCAGCGCCAATGGCGCCTTGGCTTCGCTCAGCAACACCGAGGCGTCCCACTCGCGCCAGCGCGAACGCTCTTCACCCAGGAAGCGGGAGAACGCTTTCTGGCCCCAGGGGCAATCCATGGGGTTGCTGATGGGTGAGAACGCCGACACCGAGCTGTAGCGGCCCGGGTTGCGCAGGGCGCACACCAAGGCCCCGTGCCCACCCATGGAGTGGCCGCTGATGGCACGACGGTCCGAGGCGGGGAAATGCGCCTCCACCAGCGCGGGCAGCTCGTCCACCACGTAATCGTGCATGCGGTAATGCTGGGCCCAGGGCTGCTGGGTGGCATTGAGGTAGAACCCCGCCCCCAGGCCGAAGTCCCAGGCACCGTCCGGGTCACCGGGTACGTCAGCGCCGCGGGGGCTGGTGTCGGGCGCCACGATGATCAGCCCCAGCTCGGCCGCCAGCTTGTGGGCACCGGCTTTCTGCATGAAGTTCTCATCAGTGCAGGTCAGGCCCGAGAGCCAGTACAGCACCGGTAACTTGCCGCCCTGCTCCGCCTGCGGCGGCAGGTACACCGCGAACACCATGTCACACCCCAGCACCTCGGAGCGATGGCGGTAACGCTTGTGCCAGCCACCTGCGCTTTTCTGGCAGGAAATATTGTCCAGAGTCATAGATTTTCTCCAGCGTCAGGCTTCAAGCCTCAAGCCACAAGGGGCGTGCGCCCGTTGCGGCTCCTGGCTTGCAGCTGCTCCTCAGAAATGGATGACGGAACGAATGCTCTTGCCTTCGTGCATGAGGTCGAACGCCTTGTTGATGTCTTCCAGGCCCATGGTGTGGGTGATGAAGGTATCCAGGGGGATCTCGCCCTTCTCGGCCATGTCGACGTAGCTCGGCAGCTCGGTACGGCCACGCACGCCGCCGAAAGCCGAACCGCGCCACACGCGCCCGGTGACCAGTTGGAACGGCCGGGTGGAGATTTCCTGGCCCGCACCGGCCACGCCGATGATGACGGATTCGCCCCAGCCCTTGTGGCAGCATTCCAGTGCGGCGCGCATCAGTTGCACGTTGCCGATGCACTCGAAGGAAAAGTCCACGCCGCCGTCGGTCATGTCGACGATGACTTCCTGGATCGGACGGTCGAAGTCTTTCGGGTTGACGCAGTCGGTGGCGCCCAGCTGGCGCGCGATTTCGAACTTGGCCGGGTTGATGTCGATGGCGATGATGCGGCTGGCCTTGGCCTTGACCGCACCGATCACAGCCGACAGGCCGATGCCGCCCAGGCCGAAGATGGCCACGGTGTCACCGGGCTTGACCTTGGCGGTGTTCAGCACAGCGCCGATACCGGTGGTGACGCCGCAACCCAGCAGGCAGACTTTCTCCAGCGGTGCTTCTTTCTGGATCTTGGCCACGGATATTTCGGGCAGCACGGTGTATTCCGAGAAGGTCGAGGTGCCCATGTAGTGGAACAGGGGCTTGCCGTTGTAGGAGAAACGCGAGGTGCCGTCAGGCATCAGGCCCTTGCCCTGGGTGGCGCGCACGGCCTGGCAGAGGTTGGTCTTGCCGCTCAGGCAGAATTTGCACTGCCGGCATTCGGCGGTGTACAGCGGAATCACGTGGTCGCCCACGGCAACGGAGGTCACGCCTTCGCCAATGGCTTCAACGATACCGCCCCCTTCGTGACCCAGGATCGACGGGAAGATGCCTTCCGGGTCGGCGCCGGACAAGGTGTAGGCATCGGTGTGGCAGACACCCGAGGCGACGATACGCACCAGGACTTCACCCGCCTTGGGCATGGCCACGTCGACTTCGACGATTTCCAGCGGCTTCTTGGCCTCGAATGCTACCGCGGCACGGGACTTGATCATCGCAACCTTCTCCTCAACTGTTCAGTAAGACATCCAGTGTAATTCATGCACCGATGATGAATAATCAGGACAAAGGCAAAACATTATTGCCACACAGGGACAATCCATGAGCGACAACCGCTGGGACGGCATCGATGAATTCGTCGCCGTCGCTGAATGCAGCCAATTCACGGCCGCCGCCGAGCGTCTGGGCATTTCCTCCTCGCACATCAGCCGGCAGATCGCCCGGCTGGAGGAGCGTCTGCAAACCCGCCTGCTGTACCGCAGTACCCGGCGGGTGACGCTGACCGAAGCCGGGCAGACCTTCCTGCAGCATTGCCAGCGCCTGCAGGACGGCCGCGAAGAAGCATTGCGCGCCATGGGCGACCTCAACAGCGAACCCAAGGGGCTGTTGCGCATGACCTGCGCAGTCGCCTATGGCGAGCGCTTTATCGTGCCGCTGGTGACCCGCTTCATGGGCCAGTACCCGCAGTTGCGCGTGGACATCGAACTAAGCAACCGTACCCTGGACCTGGTGCACGAGGGCCTTGACCTGGCCATTCGCCTGGGGCGCCTGCAGGATTCGCGGCAGGTGGCCTCGCGGCTGGCGCCACGGCGCATGTACCTGTGCGCCTCGCCGACCTACCTTGAGCGCTATGGTCGCCCCCACAGCCTGTCGGAGCTGGCGCGGCACAATTGCCTGATCGGCAGCACAGACCAGTGGCCGTTGCAGAATGACGGCCGTGAGCTGACCCAGCGGGTACAAGGCAACTGGCGCTGCAACAGCGGCCAGGCCGTGCTGGATGCGGCGCTGCAAGGGATGGGCTTATGCCAGCTACCTGACTATTACGTGCTGGAGCATCTGAAGACGGGCGCGCTGGTGTCGCTGCTGGAAGCCCATCAACCGCCGAATACCGCGGTGTGGGCGTTGTACCCGCAGCAACGGCATCTGTCGCCGAAGGTGAGAAAACTGGTGGATTTCCTGAAGGCAGGATTGGCGTCAAGGCCGGAGTATCAGGGTGCCTGAACAGAGCCCTGCCCACCCCGCAGGGGCTGATTGCCCCCCGCGGGACCAGGCGAAGCTCGAGAAGCCGTCACCGTGATCGTTGCGCCCAACGCTGGCGCAGCCAGTCGAGGTCTTCGGGGCGGGTGACCTTGAGGTTGTCCGAACGCCCTTCGATCAAGCGGGGGGATTGCCCCGCCCATTCCATGGCACTGGCCTCATCGGTAATCGCCACATCCGCCACCAGGCTGTCAGCCAGTGCCCGATGCAAGGCGCCCAAACGGAACATCTGCGGCGTGTAGGCCTGCCAGATGGTGCTGCGGTCAATGGTCTCGGCCACACGCCCATTGGCATCGGCGCGCTTGAGGGTGTCCTTGGCGGGCACCGCCAGCAGGCCGCCCACCGGGTCATGGGCCAGTTCGCCCAGCAGCTTGTCCAGGTCGCTGCGCGCCAGGTTCGGGCGTGCCGCATCATGCACCAGCACCCAATCGTCTTCGCTGGCACCTTGGGCGTGCAAGTGCAACAGGGCATTGAGCACCGAATCGGCACGTTCGGCGCCGCCAGGGGCACGCTGGATACGTGGGTCGCGGGAACTGGCCAGGTCAGGCCAGTAGGGGTCGTCTTCAGCCAGGCTCACTACCAGGCCTTTCAGGCCAGGGTGGTCGAGAAAGCAGTCGAGGCTGTGTTCAAGAATGGTTCGTCCGCCCAGGTGCAGGTACTGCTTGGGCCGGTCGGCTGCCATCCGGGCGCCAACGCCCGCAGCAGGAATCACTGCCCAGAAGGCAGGCGAGGAATAAGTCATTGGGCCAACTGATAAAGGGTTTCACCGTCCTTGACCATGCCCAGTTCATGGCGAGCCCGCTCTTCAACGGTCTCCATGCCCTTTTTCAGCTCGGCCACTTCCGCATCCAGCACGCGGTTGCGCTCCAGCAAGCGCTCGTTCTCGGCGTGCTGATCGGCGATCTGCTGCTCCAGGCTCGTGACCTGGGCCAGGCTGCCATTACCCACCCACAGGCGGTACTGCAGGCCACCGAGCAGCAAGAGCAGGACAAGGAACAACCAATAAGGACTGCGCATCAAGGTATCCAGTGGAAATAAACGGCCGTACTGATGGCACGAAGCCTGGCTAGGCCAGGCTTTGTGCTGTACAGCGCTTGCTTTGTACATCTAAAGCTTAGCCGCGAAACTCGGCACGGCCACGATAGACTGCCTTGGCGCCCAATTGTTCTTCAATACGCAGCAATTGGTTGTACTTCGACACGCGATCGGAGCGGCACAGCGAGCCGGTCTTGATCTGGCCAGCAGCGGTGCCCACGGCCAGGTCGGCGATGGTGGAGTCTTCGGTTTCGCCCGAACGGTGCGAAATGACCGCCGTGTAACCGGCCGCCTTGGCCATCTGGATGGCTTCCAGGGTTTCGGTCAGGGTGCCGATCTGGTTGAACTTGATCAGGATCGAGTTGCCGATGTGCTTGTCGATGCCTTCCTTGAGGATCTTGGTGTTGGTCACGAACAGGTCGTCACCGACCAGTTGCACCTTGTCACCCAGCTTCTCGGTCAGCACTTTCCAGCCAGCCCAGTCGGACTCGTCCAGGCCATCTTCGATGGAGATGATCGGGTAGCGCTCGGTCAGCCCTTTCAGGTAGTCGGCAAACCCTTCGGCGTTGAAGGTGTGACCTTCGCCAGCCAGGTTGTAGACGCCGTCTTCGTAGAATTCGCTGGCCGCGCAGTCCAGGGCCAGGGTCACGTCGGTGCCCAGGGTGTAACCGGCGTTGGCCACGGCTTCGGCGATGGCCGACAGCGCGTCTTCGTTGGATTTGAGGTTCGGCGCGAAACCGCCCTCGTCACCCACGGCGGTGTTCAGGCCACGCGCCTTCAGCACAGCCTTGAGGTGGTGGAAAATCTCGGTGCCCATGCGCAGGCCTTCGGAAAAGGTCTTGGCGCCTACCGGCTGAACCATGAATTCCTGGATGTCGACGTTGTTGTCGGCATGCTCGCCACCGTTGATGATGTTCATCATCGGTACCGGCATGGAGTAGACGCCTGGGGTGCCGTTCAGGTTGGCGATGTGCGCGTACAGCGGAATGTCCTGGTCCTGGGCAGCGGCCTTGGCGGCAGCCAGGGAAACGGCGAGGATGGCGTTGGCGCCCAGCGAAGCCTTGTTCTCGGTGCCGTCGAGCTGGATCATCGCGTGGTCCAGGGCCTTCTGGTCGGAAGGATCCTTGCCCAGCAACAAGTCACGGATGGGGCCGTTGATGTTGCCAACGGCCTTCAGCACGCCCTTGCCCATGTAACGGCTCTTGTCGCCATCACGCAGTTCGAGTGCTTCACGCGAACCGGTGGAAGCACCGGACGGCGCGCACGCGCTGCCGATGATGCCGTTGTCGAGAAGCACGTCGGCTTCCACTGTGGGATTGCCACGGGAGTCGAGAACTTCACGACCTTTGATGTCGACGATTTTTGCCATTGTTATAAGCACTCCAAATTTGACCAAAACGACACTGCTGAGGGAAATCTGTTGTGGCCGAAGGCTCAATACGGCAGGCAGGCCTTCGGTCGACAAGGCTCTGGCCCGAGCGGGCCAGAGTGAATCGAGAGGTACTTTACCGGAAAAAAGTTGTTACGCGGTTTCTACCGTCGGAAAACTTTTAACCAGATCGTCCAGGGCCTTGAGCTGGGTCAGGAACGGTTCCAGCTTGTTCAGGCGCAGCGCGCATGGGCCATCGCACTTGGCGTTGTCCGGGTCCGGGTGGGCTTCCAGAAACAGGCCCGCCAGGCCCTGGCTGAGGCCGGCCTTGGCCAGGTCGGTGACCTGGGCACGGCGGCCACCGGCCGAGTCGGAACGCCCGCCGGGCATCTGCAGGGCATGGGTCACGTCGAAGAACACCGGGTACTCGAACGCCTTCATGATGCCGAAGCCGAGCATGTCCACCACGAGGTTGTTGTAGCCGAAGCTCGAACCACGCTCGCACAGGATCAACTGGTCGTTACCCGCTTCTTCGCACTTGTTCAGGATGTGTTTCATTTCCTGAGGCGCGAGGAACTGCGCTTTCTTGATGTTGATGACCGCGCCGGTCTTGGCCATGGCCACTACCAGGTCAGTCTGACGCGACAGGAAGGCCGGCAGCTGGATGATGTCGCAGACCTCGGCGACCACGGCGGCCTGGGCCGGCTCGTGGACGTCGGTGATCAACGGCACGCCGAAGGCTTTCTTCACGTCTTCGAAGATGCGCATGCCCTCTTCCAGGCCAGGGCCGCGGAACGAGGTCACGGAAGAACGGTTGGCCTTGTCGAAGCTGGCCTTGAACACATAGGGGATACCGAGCTTCTCGGTCACCCGCACATACTCTTCGCAGACCTGCATCGCCATGTCGCGCGACTCGAGCACGTTCATGCCACCGAACAAGACGAAAGGCTTGTCGTTGGCGATCTCGATGTTACCTACACGGATGATTTTCTGCGCCATGCTGTTTCGTTCCCTGATCAGGCTTTCTTCTGGTGTTGGGCCAAGGCCGCCTTGACGAAGCCGCTGAACAGCGGGTGGCCGTCACGCGGGGTCGAGGTGAACTCGGGGTGGAACTGGCAGGCCACGAACCATGGGTGGTCCTTGGCTTCGACCACTTCCACCAGGGCGCCGTCGCCGGAGCGGCCGGACACCACCAGACCAGCTTCGATCAGCTGCGGCAGCAGGTTGTTGTTGACCTCGTAGCGGTGACGGTGACGCTCGACGATGACTTCCTTGGCGTAGCACTCGAATACCTTGGAACCGCTGACCAGCTGGCAGTCCTGCGCGCCCAGGCGCATGGTGCCGCCCAGGTCGGAGGCTTCGGTACGGGTTTCGACGGCGCCGGTGGCGTCTTCCCACTCGGTGATCAGGCCCACGACCGGGTGGCCGCTGGTGCGGTCGAACTCGGTGGAGTTGGCGTCTTTCCAGCCCATGACGTTACGGGCGAACTCGATGACCGCCACCTGCATGCCCAGGCAGATACCCAGGTAAGGCACCTTGTTCTCGCGAGCGTACTGCACGGCAGTGATCTTGCCTTCAACGCCACGCAGGCCGAAGCCGCCCGGCACCAGGATGGCATCGGCGCCTTCCAGCAGGCCGGTACCCTGGTTCTCGATGTCTTCGGAATCGATGTAGCGCAGGTTGACCTTGGTACGGTTGCTGATGCCGGCATGGCTCATGGCCTCGATCAGCGACTTGTACGCGTCCAGCAACTCCATGTACTTGCCGACCATGGCGATGGTCACTTCGTGCTCGGGGTTGAGCTTGGCGTCGACGACCTTGTCCCACTCGGACAGGTCGGCACCGCCGCACTGCAGGCCGAAGCGCTCGACGACGAAGTCATCCAGGCCCTGGGCGTGCAGCATGCCCGGGATCTTGTAGATGGTGTCAGCGTCTTCCAGGGAGATGACCGCGCGCTCTTCGACGTTGGTGAACAACGCGATCTTGCGGCGCGACGATACGTCCACGTGGTGGTCGGAACGGCAGATCAGCACGTCAGGCTGCAGGCCGATGGAGCGCAATTCCTTGACCGAGTGCTGAGTAGGCTTGGTCTTGGTCTCGCCAGCGGTGGCGATGTACGGAACCAGGGTCAGGTGCATCAGCATCGCGCGCTTGGAACCGATCTCCACACGCAGCTGGCGGATGGCTTCCAGGAACGGTTGCGACTCGATGTCACCCACGGTGCCACCGATCTCGACCATGGCCACGTCGGCGTCGCCGGCGCCCTTGATGATGCGGCGCTTGATTTCGTCGGTGATGTGCGGGATCACCTGGATGGTAGCGCCCAGGTAGTCACCACGGCGCTCCTTGCGCAGCACGTGCTCGTACACGCGGCCGGTGGTGAAGTTGTTGTTCTGGGTCATGGTCGTGCGGATGAACCGCTCGTAGTGGCCAAGGTCCAGGTCGGTCTCGGCGCCGTCGTGCGTGACGAACACTTCACCGTGCTGGAAGGGGCTCATGGTGCCCGGATCGACGTTGATGTACGGATCCAGCTTCAGCATGGTGACCTTAAGCCCCCGCGCCTCCAGGATGGCCGCCAAAGATGCCGAAGCAATGCCTTTCCCCAATGAAGAAACAACACCGCCCGTGACGAAGATGTAGCGCGTCATGAAAAACCCTAGAAGTCTGCGTTAAAGCGGTCAGAGCCGCCGGGGAAAGCGAAGGAAGGCCGAAGCCCCCGACGGCCAAAAACGGTTTGGCAATCGGCAACCGCCGTGTTTGCTGGGCAAGCACAGAAGTTGTATCAAGAAGGGAGCGTAGTCTACCGGAAACAGGCTTTCATCTCAAACGTTGTGCGTTCGTCGGTGGCAGCCAGCGCAAATCCACGCCGTTGCCGCCAATGGCTGGCAGGTTCGCCACGGCAGTCAACTGGCCATCCACGAACAGCAGGGGCAGACGCCCGCGTACGAAGGGTGGCAGGCCGGTTTCGTTAAGCAGGCGCTTGAGGTCGCGGCGGCCACGGCCAGGGGTATGCATCACCTCGCCGCCCTGGCGATAGCGCACCTGCACCCTGCCCTGCGGCGCCAGGCCGCACAGGCGCACCTGGCCGTTGCCAGGCAAATCCAGAGGCTGGGCCGGCATCGGCCAGTGCACCTGCCCCTGGGGCTCTGCCCGCCACAGCTCGCTCAACCACCACAGCCGCCCCCCCGCACGCAGCAGACGGCCATCGCCCAGGGCCCAGACGGGCGTGGCCGACGGGGCGGCGTCGCGCAGTTCCGGCCAGCTCGCCCAGTGCTGGGTGTCCGGCAAGCGGGTGAAGCCTGCCAACCAATGCTGCAATGCATTGCGCTGGCGCGCGTCGGAGAGCGCCACCAGCGGGGCCAGCTCCAGCGACGGCACGTTCAGCCAGGGGAAGGCGCCTGGCGTGGCGGCAGCGCGCAGGTCACCTTCGGCCAGCTCCGCCAGCAACCCCTGCGCCTCAGCCATGTGGCTGGCTGCACGGGCAAGGGTTTGCGCGGCCTGGGGCCAGCGCCCGGTAATCAGCGGCATCACGTCCTGGCGCAGGTAGTTGCGGGCGAAGCGGGTGTCGGTGTTGGAGGGGTCGTCCACCCAGTCAAGGTGGTGCGCCTGGGCGTAAGCCTGCAACTGCGTCCGCGAAATGTGCAGCAACGGCCGCACCAGGTGGCCCACGCCCAAGGCCCTCTGTTCTGGCATCGCCGCCAGGCCGCGCACCCCTGCACCGCGCAACAGGCGAAACAGCAGGGTTTCGGCCTGGTCATCGCGGTGCTGGCCAGTGAGCAGCACCTCCCCTGCGCCGAGCGCCTGCTCGAATGCCTGGTAGCGCGCAGTTCGCGCCGCGGCTTCAAGGCTGGCGCCAGGCGCCACCTGCACCCGCACCACCGTCAGCGGCACACCCAGGGCATCGCACAGACGTTGGCAATGCTGCGGCCAGGCATCGGCCGCGGCCTGAAGGCCGTGGTGGACGTGAATGGCGTGCAACGGGGGAAAGGTGTCGGTGCGGGCCAGGGTGGCCAGTTGGTGCAGCAGGACGGTGGAGTCGAGGCCGCCGGAAAGGGCCACATGCCAGCGTGGGGCGGTGCGCCAGGGCGCGAGGCGATGGAGCATGGCGTGGGTCATTTCAGGCTCCCCTCTTGTGGTGACCCTGACGCAGCCCCGTAGCAGCGGACCTGGCCGCGTCCTGGCCCCGCGGAGTGCCAGGCACACCGCATGAAGACTGACGCGGCCAGGTCCGCTGCTACGGGCGCGGGTGGCTTACAGGCCGTAGCTCATCAGGCGGTCATAGCGGCGCTTGAGCAGCGCGTCCATGTCCAGTTCCTTGAGCATGGCCAGTTGCGAGGCCAGTTCCTTGCGGATCAGTGCCGAAGCCGCCGCCGGGTCGCGGTGGGCGCCGCCCAGTGGCTCCTGGATGACCTTGTCGACGATGCCCAGGCCTTTGAGGCGCTCGGCCGTGATACCCATGGCCTCGGCAGCGTCCGGGGCCTTGTCGGCGGTCTTCCACAGGATCGAGGCGCAGCCTTCCGGCGAGATCACCGCATAGGTGGAGTACTGCAGCATGTTCAGCTGGTCGCACACGCCGATGGCCAGTGCGCCGCCCGAACCACCTTCACCGATCACGGTGGCGATGATCGGGGTTTTCAGGCGTGCCATGACACGCAGGTTCCAGGCGATGGCTTCGCTCTGGTTGCGCTCTTCGGCGTCGATGCCAGGGTAGGCGCCCGGGGTATCGATGAAGGTCAGGATCGGCATCTTGAACCGTTCGGCCATTTCCATCAGGCGGCACGCTTTGCGGTAGCCTTCCGGGCGCGGCATGCCGAAGTTGCGGCGAACCTTTTCACGCACTTCCCGGCCTTTCTGATGGCCGATGACCATCACGGGCTGGTCGTCCAGGCGCGCGATACCGCCGACGATGGCGGCGTCGTCGGAGAAGTGGCGGTCGCCGTGCAGCTCATCGAACTCGGTGAAAATGTGCTGGATGTAGTCCAGGGTATACGGGCGGCGCGGGTGACGCGCCATGCGCGCGATCTGCCAGCTGGTCAGGTTGCCGAAAATGCTCTCGGTCAGGGTGCTGCTCTTGTCTTGCAGGCGCGAGATCTCGTCGCTGATGTTCAGCGAGTTGTCGTTGCCGACCAGGCGCAGTTCTTCGATCTTGGCTTGCAGGTCAGCGATCGGCTGTTCGAAATCAAGAAAATTCGGGTTCATAGGCATCCGTCTTGGGTCGACGGCCAAGCGGCCGGCCGGTTGATCCGTTTAGGCGCCCTACCCTACGGGAAAGGGCGCATTGAGGTCGAGTTTAACGATCTGGGTCGAGTCTAGTCACCTTTGACTGGCTCAACGATATTGCAGGAAGACGTTCTCACGCCCGAACTGGTCACGCAGGGCTTGAATCAAACCATCACCCGGGTCGATGCGGTAGTCCTCGCCAAACTGCAGCAAGGCCTTGGCGTCGGGGCCGGTGTACTCCATGGTGATCGGGCAGGCACCGCGGTGGCGCTTGCACAGGTCGCCCAGCCAACTGAGGCGGTCGCCCTTCAGGGCGTCGGCGTGCACCTTCAGGCGCAGGCTCTCGGCCAGGTTGGTGCGCGCGTCTTCCATGGTCATCACGCGGTTGACGCGCAGGCGCAGGCCACCGGAAAAGTCGTCGTTGCTGACCTCCCCTTCCACCACCACCATGGCATCGGTCTGCAGCAGCGACTGGGCGGCCATGAAGGCATCGGCGAACAGCGACGCCTCGATACGCGCCGAGCGGTCGTCGAGGGTGATGAAGCCCATCTTGTCACCCTTCTTGTTCTTCATCACCCGCAGGTTGATGACCATGCCCGCCACCGTCTGCGCACCGCGCGCCGGCTTGAGGTCGATGATGCGCTGGCGGGCGAAGCGGCGGATCTCGCCTTCGTATTCGTCGATCGGGTGCCCGGTGAGGTACAGGCCCAGGGTTTCCTTTTCGCCGCGCAGGCGTTCCTTGAGGGTCAGTTCCTTGGCCTTGCGGTGGCTGGCATAGACGTCGGCATCCGCTTCCACGAACAACCCGCCGAACAGGTCCGAGTGGCCGCTGTCATGGGTGCGCGCGGTCTGCTCGGCGGCCTTGATGGCTTCTTCCATGGCCGCCAGCAACACCGCGCGGTTGCGGTCGATGTTGGCCAGGTAGGCCTTGGACTCATCATGAAAATACGGCCCCAGGCGGTCCAGGGCACCACTGCGGATCAGGCCGTCCAGGGTGCGCTTGTTGACGCGCTTGAGGTCGATGCGCTCGCAGAAGTCGAACAGGTCCTTGAAGGGGCCGGCCTGGCGAGCCTCGGTGATGGCTTCCACCGGGCCCTCGCCCACGCCCTTGATCGCGCCCAGGCCATAGATGATGCGGCCTTCGTCGTTCACCGTGAACTTGAACTCCGAGGCGTTCACGTCCGGCGCGTCGAGGCGCAGCCTCATGGTGCGCACTTCCTCGATCAAGGTCACGACCTTGTCGGTGTTGTGCATGTCCGCCGAGAGTACCGCGGCCATGAACGGCGCCGGGTAATGGGCCTTCAGCCAGGCGGTCTGGTACGACACCAGGCCGTAGGCGGCAGAGTGGGATTTGTTGAAGCCATAACCGGCGAACTTTTCCACCAGGTCGAAGATGTTGCCGGCCAGGTCGGCGTCAATGTTGTTGTTGGCGCACCCTTCGATGAAGCCGCCGCGCTGCTTGGCCATTTCCTCGGGCTTTTTCTTGCCCATGGCCCGGCGCAGCATGTCCGCGCCACCCAGGGTGTACCCCGCCATCACCTGGGCAATCTGCATCACCTGTTCCTGGTACAGGATGATGCCGTAGGTGGGCGCCAGTACCGGCTTGAGGCCTTCGTACTGGTAGTCCGGGTGCGGGTAGGCCAGTTCGGCACGGCCGTGCTTGCGGTTGATGAAGTCGTCCACCATGCCCGATTGCAGCGGGCCCGGGCGGAACAGCGCCACCAGTGCGATCAGGTCTTCCAGGCAGTCAGGCTTGAGCTTTTTGATCAGCTCCTTCATGCCCCGCGATTCAAGCTGGAACACCGCCGTGGTCTCGGCCTTCTGCAGCAGGCTGTAGGTCGGCTTGTCGTCCAGCGGAATGAAGGCGATGTCCAACGGCGCCTCGCCCACCTTGGCGCGGTCGCGGTTGATGGTCTTCAGTGCCCAGTCGATGATGGTCAGGGTACGCAGGCCGAGGAAGTCGAACTTCACCAGGCCGGCCGCCTCCACATCGTCCTTGTCGAACTGGGTCACCAGGCCGTCACCCTCCTCGTCGCAATAAATGGGCGAGAAGTCGGTCAGCTTGGTGGGCGCGATCACCACGCCACCGGCGTGCTTGCCGACGTTACGGGTGATGCCTTCGAGCTTGCGGGCCATTTCCCATATTTCCGCCGCTTCCTCGTCGGTCTTGAGGAAGTCGCGCAGGATTTCTTCCTGCTCGTAGGCCTTTTCCAGGGTCATGCCCACTTCGAACGGGATCATCTTCGACAGGCGGTCGGCCAGGCCGTAGGACTTGCCCTGCACCCGCGCGACGTCACGCACCACCGCCTTGGCGGCCATGGAACCGAAGGTGATGATCTGGCTCACGGCGTTGCGGCCGTATTTCTCGGCCACGTAGTCGATCACCCGGTCGCGACCGTCCATGCAGAAGTCGACGTCGAAGTCGGGCATGGAAACCCGTTCCGGGTTGAGGAAACGTTCGAACAGCAGGTCGTATTCCAGCGGGTCGAGGTCGGTGATCTTCTGCACGTAGGCCACCAGCGAGCCGGCACCCGAACCCCGGCCCGGGCCTACTGGCACACCGTTGTTCTTGGCCCACTGGATGAAGTCCATCACGATCAGGAAATAACCGGGGAACCCCATCTGGATGATGATATCCAGCTCGAAATTCAGCCGGTCCACGTAGACCTGGCGCTTGGCTTCGTAGTCTTCGGTGGTGTCGCGTGGCAGCAGCACCGACAGGCGCTCCTCCAGGCCGTCGAACGAGACCTTGCGGAAGTACTCGTCGATGGTCATGCCATCGGGAATCGGGTAGTCGGGGAGGAAGTGCTTGCCCAGCTTGACGTCGATGTTGCAGCGCTTGGCGATCTCGACGGTATTTTCCAGCGCCTCGGGCAAGTCGCTGAACAGCGCATGCATTTCCTCGGCGCTTTTCAGGTACTGCTGGTCGCTGTAGTTCTTGTTGCGGCGCGGGTCGTCCAGCGCCCGGCCTTCACCGATGCACACGCGGGTCTCGTGGGCCTCGAAGTCTTCCTGGCGAATGAAGCGCACGTCGTTGGTGGCCACCAGCGGCGCGCCGCACTTGTCGGCCAGGGCCACGGCGGCGTGCAGGTATTCTTCGTCGTTGGTGCGGTTGGTGCGCTGGATTTCCACGTAGAAGCGGCCGGGGAACACCGCCATCCACTCCTGCAGCAGCGCCTCGGCGTCCTGGGGGTTGCCACCCAGCAGCGACAGGCCGATCTCGCCCTCCTTGGCCGCGGACAGGCAAATGACGCCCTCGCTGGCCTCGGCGACCCACTCGCGTTCGATGATCACCTGGCCATTGCGCTGGCCGTCGATGAAGCCGCGGGAGATCAGCTCGGTGATATTGCGGTAGCCCTGGGCGTTCATGGCCAACAGGCTGATACGGCTCAGCGGGCCGTCGGCGTCCTTGTTCGCCAGCCACAGGTCGGCACCGCAGATCGGCTTGATGCCGCCGCCCATGGCCGTCTTGTAGAACTTGACCAGCGAGCACATGTTGTTCTGGTCGGTAACCGCCACGGCCGGCATGTTCATGCCGGTCAGGGCCTTGATCAGGGGCTTGATGCGCACCAGGCCATCGACCAGGGAATATTCGGTGTGCAGGCGAAGATGAACGAAAGAAACCGACATGGTGATCCTATGGGTGCACAAAACAACAAAAGCGGGATTGTAGCGTAATGGGCTTGGTTTGAGGGTTTGCGGTGTCGGGGGGGCTGTGCATGGCCCGGCACACACCAGAGGCAACGGCTGGGGCTGTCAGCTGTCCGCCAGATCAGCGTCCAGCATCGCCCGTGCCTCGTAAGCCTGACGGACAGGCGCAAACGAGCGCCGATGAATCGGCGTAGGCCCCAAACGCGCCAGCGCTTCCAGATGAGCGGCCGTCGGGTACCCTTTGTGCCCACCCATGCCATAGCCGGGATAGATCAGCTCAAACGCAGCCATCTCCCGGTCACGGCTCACCTTGGCCAGGATCGACGCCGCCGCGATGGCCGGCACCTTGGCATCGCCCTGCACCACGGGAGCGCTGGGCACCGCCAGTTCCGGGCAGCGGTTGCCGTCGATCAATGCCAGTTTCGGCGTCACGTGCAGCCCCTCCACCGCGCGCTGCATGGCCAGCATGGTGGCGTGCAGGATGTTCAGCTCGTCGATTTCGTCGACCTCGGCGCGCGCGATGCACCAGCTCAGGGCTTTTTCGCAGATCTCGTCGTAGAGCTTCTCGCGCTTGGCCTCGGTGAGTTTCTTGGAGTCATTGAGGCCAAGGATGGGCCGGTTCGGGTCGAGGATCACCGCCGCAGTGACCACGGCGCCGCACAGTGGGCCGCGGCCGACTTCGTCGACGCCGGCCACAAGGTCTTCGACCAGGGTGTAGTCCAGGCCCATTTGCAGTTGATTGCTCATTATTTCGCCAGCAGTGCCAGCACCCCGTCGGCGGCCTGGTTGGAGGCATCGCGACGCAAGGTGCGGTGAATGTCATCGAAGCCCTGGGTCTGCGCTTCACCCCCTTCCAGCAAGGGTAGCAAATGATCGACCAGGGCCTGGGGGGTGGCGGCGTCCTGCAGCAACTCAGGCACCAGCAGACGCTGGGCCAGCAGGTTGGGCAGGGACACGTAAGGGCTTTTCACCAGGCGCTTGAGGATCCAGTAGGTCAGGCCCGCCAGGCGATAGGCGACCACCATGGGGCGCTTGTACAACAGCGCTTCCAGGGTCGCGGTGCCGGACGCTATCAAGACTGCGTCGCAGGCCGCCAGGGCTCGATGGGACTGGCCATCCAGCAAGGTCAGCGGCAGCTCGCGGCCTGCCAGCATGACCTCCAACTGGGCACGGCGCGTGGCGTTGGCGCAAGGCAGCACGAAGCGCATATCGGGCCGTACGGCGAGCAGACGCTGGGCAGCGTCGAGGAACAGCTCGCCCAGGCGCCCTACTTCGCCCCCGCGGCTGCCAGGCATCAACGCCACCAGCGGGCCGTCACCCGGCAGGGCCAGCTCGGCACGGGCCTGAGCCTTGTCGGCGTGCAACGGGATGGTGTCGGCGAGCGGGTGGCCGACGAAGCGCACCGGCACGCCTTTCTCTTCGTAGAACCGTGCCTCGAACGGCAGCAGCGTGAGCATCAGGTCGCAACCTTCGCGAATCTTCAGCACGCGCTTCTGCCGCCAGGCCCACACGGACGGGCTGACGTAATGCACGGTCTTGATCCCGGCCTGGCGCAGTTTCAGCTCCAGGGTCAGATTGAAGTCCGGTGCGTCGATACCGATGAAGACATCGGGCTTGCGCTCGATCAGGGTCTGGATCAGTTGCTTGCGACGCCCCAGCAACTCACGCAGGCGCCCCAGCACTTCCACCAGCCCCATCACGGCCAGGCGCTCCATGGGAAACTCGGAGACCAGCCCCTGGGCTTCCATCAGTGGCCCGCCCACGCCCATGAACTCGATGTCCGGGTGCCGGGCCTTGAGCGCCTGCATCAGGCCGGCACCCAGGATGTCACCACTGGCCTCGCCTGCCACCAACGCGACGCGCAACTTGCCTGGCAACGCCATTAGCGGGTAATGCCGCGGGTCGAGGTCTGGATGGAGCGCAGGAACACGTCCACTTCCGGGTATTGGGCAGCCGGCGCGGCCAGCTCGGCGATAGCCTGCTCCACGGTCAGCCCCTGGCGGTACACCACCTTGTAGGCGCGGCGCAGGGCATGGATGACCTCGTCGCTGAAACCGCGGCGGCGCATGCCTTCGAAGTTCATGCTGCGCGCCTCGGCCGGGTTGCCGAACACTGTCACGTAGGCGGGCACGTCCTTGCCGATGGCGGTACCCATGCCGGAAAAGCTGTGGGAGCCGATGTGGCAGTACTGATGCACCAGGGTGAAACCGGAGAGGATGGCCCAGTCATCCACATGTACATGGCCGGCCAGCGCAGTGTTGTTGACCAGGATGCAGTGGTTGCCGATGACGCTGTCGTGGCCGATGTGGGCATAGGCCATGATCAGGTTATGGTCACCCAGGGTGGTTTCAGCGCGGTCCTGAACGGTGCCACGGTGAATGGTCACGCCTTCGCGAATGACGTTGTGGTCACCGATGACCAGGCGCGTGTCCTCGCCCTTGTACTTGAGGTCAGGGGTGTCTTCGCCTACCGAGGAAAACTGGTAGATGCGGTTGTGCTTACCGATTTTGGTCGGCCCCTTGAGAATCACGTGGGGGCCGATGACCGTCCCCTCGCCGATTTCCACGCCAGCGCCGATGATCGACCAAGGGCCGACCTCGACGCCGTCAGCCAGGATGGCCGAAGGGTCGATGATGGCGCGAGGGTCAATCAAACTCATAGTTTACGTTCCGCACAGATGATTTCAGCCGAGCACACCGGCTTGCCGTCCACCGAGGCCTGGCACTCGAATTTCCAGATCTGACGCTTGCAGCTGATGAACTTGGCTTCCAGGATCAGTTGGTCACCCGGCAGCACCGGCTGGCGGAAACGCAGCTTGTCCGAACCCACGAAGTAGTACAGGGTACCGTCAGCCGGCTTCACGTCCAGCATCTTGAAACCAAGAATACCAGCTGCCTGGGCCATTGCTTCGATGATCAGCACGCCCGGCATGATCGGGTGCGCTGGGAAGTGGCCGTTGAAGAATGGCTCGTTGATGCTGACATTCTTGTAGGCGCGAATGCGCTGTGCCTCGACGTCCAGCTCCACTACCCGGTCCACCAGCAGGAACGGGTAACGGTGAGGCAGGTATTCGCGAATCTCGTTGATGTCCATCATTTCGGGGGGAAGCCTGTATAAAAGATAGGGAGCGCGCGACTGACGCGCAGCACTCCTATTGCAAATCAAGGAGGCAGTTTAGCGGCTGTGCACACTTGATATGGAAATGGTATCAGCCATCAGATGATGCTTTGTCGTCCGGGGTCACGGACTGGACACGCTTTTCTACCTGTTTCAAGCGACGGAACATGTCGTCGATCTGTCGCAGGCGGGCCGCGCTCTTGCGCCACTCACCCGCTGGCTGCATCGCCGTGCCCGAGGAATACGCCCCAGGTTCGGTGATGGAATGGGTCACCATGGTCATGCCGGTAATGAACACTCCGTCACAGATGTCGATGTGGCCTACCAGGCCAACGCCGCCTGCCAGCATGCAGTTCTTGCCGATCCTGGTGCTGCCGGAAATACCGACGCACGCGGCCATGGCGGTGTTATCGCCGATCTGCACGTTGTGGGCGATCTGGATCTGGTTGTCGAGCTTGACGCCATTGCCGATGACGGTATCGGCCAGGGCACCGCGGTCCACGGCCGTATTGACGCCGATTTCCACGTCATCGCCGATGCTGACGCCGCCGATCTGGGCGATCTTGTTCCACACGCCTTTCTGGTTGGCGAAGCCGAAGCCTTCACCGCCCAGCACCGCGCCGGACTGGATGACCACACGCTTGCCGATGCGGACATCGTGGTACAGGGTCACGCGCGGGGCCAGCCAGCCACCTTCGCCGATCACGCAACGGGCACCAATGAAGCAGTGGGCACCGATGGCCGTGTCGGCACCGATCTGCGCGCCGCTCTCGATGACCGCGAAGGCACCGATGCTGGCGCTTGGGTGCACCACCGCGTCAGGCGCCACCACGGCGCTGGCATGAATGCCAGCCGCTGCCTTGGGCTTGGGGTCGAACAGGTGGGAAACCCGGGCGTAGGCCAGGTACGGGTCCGGCACAACCAATGCCGCGCCTTCATAGCCTTCCGCGTCCGCGGCCTTGAGCAGCACGGCGGCCGCCTTGCAGTCAGGCAGGAATTTGCGGTACTGGGGGTTTGCCAGGAAGCTCAACTGACCTGGGCCGGCCTCTTGAAGAGTCGCCAGCCCAGTGATGTCGGTGTCCTCGCTGCCCCGCAGGGTGGCACCGAGGAACTCGGCCAATTGGCCGAGTTTCAGGGTTGCAGTCATGATCAGCGCGCTTTGTTCATGCGCTCGATGACTTGGCGAGTGATGTCATATTGCGGTTTGACATCGATCACTGCGCCGCGCTCGAGCACCAGGTCAAAGCCGCCATTCTTGATGACTTCTTCAACGGCACCGTCCAGCTTCGGTTTCAGTTGTTTCAGCATGTCGCGGTCAGCATTGGCCTTGGCTTCGTTCAGTTCCTTGGACTGGAACTGGAAGTCGCGGGCCTTTTGCTTGAAGTCCAGTTCCAGCTTCTCGCGGTCGCCTTGTGGCAGCTTGTCGCCGCCGCTGACCAGGCGGTCCTGGATGCCCTTGGCACTGCTTTCCAGCGCCTTGAGCTTGGTCAGTTGCGGGCCGAATTTCTTCTCGGCGTCCACGGCGTATTGCTTGGCCGCGTCAGACTCCAGCAGGGCCATCTGATAGTTCAGCACGGCAATTTTCATGTCAGCGAACGCGGGGGTAGCGGTAGCGGCCAGGGTGGCAGCCAGAAGAACCATTTGAGTCAACTTACGCACGATGCACTCCTACAGAAACTGTTGTCGGTCGGGCAGACCTCAGAAGGTCTGGCCCAGGGAGAATTGGAAGATCTGGGTTTCGGAATAGTCCGGCTTCTTGATCGGCGTCGCCAGGCTGAAGCTCAGAGGACCCAGCGCGGTGACCCAGGTCACGCCCAGACCGACGGAGGCGGCCATTTGCGAGAAGTCGACGCTTTCGCAGTACTTGGACGACGAGGAGCAGTTGGTGTCGAAGGTGCTACCCATGTCCAGGAACAGCGAGGTCCGCAGGGAGCGCTGGTCTTTCACGAACGGCATCGGGAACAGGACCTCGGCACCGCCAGTGATCAGGACGTTGCCACCGAAGGCTTCCGGGTCCTGGTCAGGGTCGGCGATGGTACCCGGGTACTTGCCCGTGCTCGGCGTGCTGCGCGGGCCCAGGGTACTGTCCTTGAAGCCACGTACCGAGTTGAAACCGCCCGCGTAGTAGTTCTCGTAGAACGGCAGGCCCTTGGTATCGCCAAAGCCGTCGCCGTAACCCAGTTCAGAGTGAAGGCGCAGTGTGTAGGTATCGGTCAGCGGGGCGAACAACTGGCCACGGTAGTCGATCTTGTAGAACGACAGGTCGCTGCCAGGCGTGGTCGTCTCCAACGTCAGGCTTTGCGAGTGACCGCGAGTCGGCAGCGTCCCCTTGTTCAGGGTCGAGTCGGACCAGCCCACGGAGGCCTTCAGGTTGGTGAAGCTGTCGCCTTCCCGGTTGATGAAATCGAAAATCTCGTCAACGGTGTAGTCACCGGTGCTGATGGTGTCGCGCTGCAACGTCAGGCCGTAGGTCATGCGCGACGTTTCGCTGATCGGGTAGCCGAACGTCACACCAGCGCCGTAGCTGTCCACCGAGTAGCTGGAGATATCGACGTCGAGGTCGCTGTAGTCGGTCTTGCGGTAGAACGCGTTGTAACCCAGGCTGACACCGTCCGGCGTGAAGTACGGGTCGACGTAGCTGAAGTTGTAGCGGGTCTGGTACTCGGACTTGGTCAGGCCGATGGACACCTTGTTACCGGTACCCAGGAAGTTGCTCTGACTGATCGAACCACCCAGGATCAGGCCGGCGCTCTGGGCGAAACCGACACTGGCGGTGATCGAACCGGAGGCTTGCTCTTCCACGGAGTAGTTCACGTCGACCTGGTCATCCACGCCCGGAACGGCCGGGGTCTCGACGTTGACTTCCTTGAAGTAGCCCAGGCGCTCCAGGCGGGTCTTGGACTGGTCGATCAGGTAGGTCGACGCCCAGCCACCTTCCATCTGGCGCATTTCACGGCGCAATACCTTGTCATCGGTCTTGGTGTTGCCGCGGTAGTTGATGCGGTTCACGTAGGCGCGCTTGCCCGGGTCGACCACGAAGGTGATGTCCACGGTGTGGTCATCGTCATGGGGGGTAGGCACGCCGTTGACGTTGGCGAAGGTGTAGCCGTCGTTACCCAGGCGGCGAGTGATCAGCTCCGAGGTGGTGGTCATCAGCTTGCGCGAGAACACCTGGCCTTTCTGCACCAGCAGCAGGGCCTTGACCTGGTCTTCCGGCACCTTCAGGTCGCCGGACAGCTTGACGTCGCGAACGTTGTACTTCTGGCCTTCGTTGATGTTGACCGTGATGTAGACGCTTTTCTTGTCCGGGGTGATGGACACCTGGGTAGAGGTGATGTCCATGTTGATATAGCCGCGGTCCAGATAGTAGGAACGCAGGCGCTCAAGGTCACCCGACAGCTTCTCGCGGGCGTACTTGTCGTCGTTCTTGAAGAACGACAGCCAGTTGGTGGTCTTGAGCTGGAACTGGTCGGTCAGGTCTTCTTCGGAGAATACCGTGTTGCCCACCACGTTGATGTGCTGGATGGCAGCGACGGTACCTTCGTTGATCTTGATCTTCAGGCTGACGCGGTTACGCGGCTGCGGCACCACGTCGGCGTCCACGGTAGCCGAATAACGGCCCTGGGCCACGTACTGGCGCTGCAGTTCGTTGCGCACACCTTCGAGGGTGGCGCGCTGGAAGATCTCGCCCTCGGCCAGGCCGGACTGCTTGAGCCCCTTCATCAGGTCTTCGGTGCTGATGGCCTTGTTGCCTTCGATCTCGATGCTGGAGACCGACGGGCGCTCGACTACACTGATAACCAGGACGTTGCCGTCGCGGCCCAGCTGGATATCTTGAAAGAAACCGGTCTTGAACAGCGCGCGAGTGGAATCCACCAGGCGTCGATCATCCGCTTCGTCGCCCACGTTCAATGGCAAGGCACCAAACACGCTGCCCGCGGATACCCGCTGCAAGCCGTTGACACGAATATCAGAGATTTTGAAGGACTCGGCGTGAACTTCGGTGACCATCAATGCGGCAAGAACCGCAGTAAGCAGCAGACGTTTCATGAAGTCCTTTCTTATTCCAACTGGCAATAAGCAAACTGCCGCAAAGGCGGCAGGTTCGCAATTGAGCGAAGCTTTACAGTCGACCCAAATCGTTGATCAGGGCAAGCAACATCACCCCGACTACCAAACTGATACCGATCTGGATCCCCCAACCCTGTACCCGATCCGACACCGGGCGACCACGCACCCATTCGATCAGGTAGAACAGCAAGTGCCCCCCATCCAACACGGGGATGGGCAGCAAATTCAGAACCCCAAGGCTAATGCTCAGATAGGCGAGGAAATTCAGGAAATCCCCAACGCCCGACTGGGCTGAAGCGCCCGCCACTTTAGCAATGGTTATCGGTCCACTCAAGTTTTTTACCGAGAGCTCGCCGAACAGCATTTTCTTCAACGAATCAAGGGTCAGCACGCTCATGGTCCAGGTACGCCTGGCGCCCTCGCCAATGGCGGCGACCGGGCCGTAGCTGACTTCGCGGGTCATCTCGGCGGGCCATTGCACCGCCTTCACACCGGCGCCCAGGTAGCCCGCGGCGTCCTTGCCTTCGCCCCGCGAAGCCAAGGTAACGGGCACTTCCAATGACTGGCCATCGCGCTGCACGCGCAGGGTCACCTTGGCGTCCGGGCGCTCGCGCACCTGGTCCACCACTTGCTGCCAATCACCCAGCGCCTTGCCGTCCAGCGCCAGCAGGCGGTCGCCGGTTTTCAGACCAGCGGCCTGGGCCGGACCCTTCGGATCGAGTTCAGCCAGCACCGGCTCCAGCGCCGGGCGCCATGGCCGAATGCCCAGGGAGCGGATAGGGTCTGGTTCGTCGGTGCCCTGCAGCCAGTGGTCCAGCGCCAGGGTGTGCGGCTCGTCCGCCGAGGCGCCTTGTGGGCGCACATTAATCTGCAGCGAACCGGTTTCACCCAGGCGGCGCACCAGTTGCAGGTTCACCTGGGACCAACCGCTGGTGGCTTCGCCATCGACGGATACAATTTCAGCATTGGCTGGCAACCCGGCCAGCGCCGCGATACTGCCCGCCTCGACGCTGCCGATGACCGGGCGTACCTGCTGGCTGCCCAGCATCGCCAGCACCCAGAAGAAAAACAGTGCCAACAGAAAGTTGGCCACCGGGCCCGCGGCCACGATGGCGATGCGTTGCCCCACGCGCTTGCGGTTGAAGGCCTGGTCCAGCTGCTCGACCGGCACGTCGCCCTCACGCTCGTCGAGCATCTTCACGTAGCCGCCCAACGGGATGGCCGCCACCACGTACTCGGTGCCCTGGCGATCATGCCAGCGCACCAGCGGCATGCCAAAGCCCACGGAAAACCGCAGCACCTTCACGCCACAGCGCCGCGCGACCCAGAAATGGCCGAATTCGTGAAAAGTGACCAGTACACCCAATGCCACCAGGGTACCGACAATCATGTAGAGCGCACTCATAACTCTCTCCGAATAGCGTCGCGGCGCGGATCAAGGGGTGCGCAGGCACACCGCGCGATCAGCGCCCGTGGCGATTCAACCATTGCCCGGCCAGCTCCCTTGCCCGTGTGTCGGCGGCAAACACCGCGTCCAGCGCGTCCAGCGCAACGACAGGCTCCAGGCTCACGACATCCTCGATCATACGCGCGATCTCCGGATAACGGATGCGCCGCTCGAGAAATGCCGCCACCGCCACTTCGTTGGCGGCATTGAGCATCGTCGGCGCGCTGTTGCCGGCCTCCGCGGCCTGGCGAGCCAGGCGCAGGCAAGGAAACCGCAGCTCGTCCGGCGCCTCGAAATCCAGGCGCCCTACCGCAAACAGGTCCAGCGGCGCCACCCCGGAGTCGATACGCTCAGGCCACGAGAGGGCGTGAGCGATGGGGGTGCGCATGTCCGGGTTGCCCATCTGGGCCAGCACCGAACCGTCGACATAATCGACCATGGAGTGAATCACACTTTGGCGATGCACCACCACCTCGACCTGATGGGGCCGAGCGTCGAACAGCCAGCACGCCTCGATCAGTTCCAGGCCCTTGTTCATCATGCTGGCCGAGTCGACCGAGATCTTGCGGCCCATGGACCAATTGGGGTGCGCGCAGGCCTGCTCCGGCGTGACCTGTTCCAGTTGTGCCAACGGCGTCTCGCGGAACGGGCCACCACTGGCGGTCAGCAGGATTCGACGCACACCCACCCGGCCCAGCCCCGGGGAAAAATCACGGGGCAGGCACTGGAAAATGGCATTGTGCTCGCTGTCGATAGGCAGTAACAACGCGCCACTGCGGCGTACAGCTTCCATGAACAGCGCGCCGGACATCACCAGCGCTTCCTTGTTGGCCAGCAACACCTTCTTGCCGGCTTCCACGGCCGCCAGGGTCGGGCGCAGGCCCGCCGCGCCGACGATGGCCGCCATCACGGCGTCCACGCTCGGGTCGGCCGCCACCTGGCACAGCCCCTCCTCACCCACCAGCACTTCGGCAGCCAGGCCCGCGGCCCGCAGGCCAGCCTGCATGCGCTGAGCGCCAGCGGCGTCAGGCACCACCACGCACTGAGGCCGGTGCTTGACACACAAGGCGAGCAACTCGTCCAGGCGCGAGAAGCCGCTGAGGGCAAACACCTGGTAGCGGTCGGGGTGACGCGCGATGACGTCCAGGGTGCTCAGGCCGATGGAGCCCGTGGCACCCAATACGGTGATCCGTTGAGGCTTGCTCACAGCGCGCTCCAGTTGGCCGCCCACAACAGCACCGCGAACACCGGGATGGCGGCGGTGAGGCTGTCGATACGGTCGAGGATACCGCCATGGCCAGGCAGCAGGTTGCTGCTGTCCTTGATGCCAGCACGGCGCTTGAACATGCTTTCGGTCAGGTCACCCACCACCGACAGCGCCACCACGATGGCGGCGCCAACCAGGCACAGCAGGGTTTCGCCAAACCCCCACTGGCGGACCTGGCCCACCACCAGGGTAATGACCAGGCTCACGGCCATGCCGCCATAGAAGCCCGCCCAGCTCTTGCCGGGGCTGACCTGCGGGGCCAGTTTGCGCTTGCCGAAGGCCCGGCCGGAGAAGTAGGCACCGATGTCGGCAGCCCACACCAGCACCATCACCGCCAGGATCAGCCAGTTACCCTGGCCCTGCGCCTTGATCAGCACCAGGCCCTGCCAGGCCGGCAGCAGAATGAGCAGGCCGATCAGCAGCTTGCAGGCCACACTGGCCCAATGCTCGCTGGTACCTGGGAAGGTCAGCACCAGGTAGGTGGCCACCCCCCACCAGATCAGCGCCGCCGCCAGCACGAAAGGTGCCAGGGCAGGCGACAGGTACAGGAAGAACAAGGCGGCCGCCACCACGGCGGCGAAGGCCACGCGCGCAGGCTGGGCTTCGAAACCGGCCAGACGGGCCCACTCCCAACCACCGAGGGTCACCACCAGGCCGATGAACAGGGCAAACGCGCCTCCGTCGAGCAGGAAGAAACCGCACAGGGCGATCGGCAACAGGATCAGCGCTGTCATGATGCGTTGTTTAAGCATTAAGCACGGGCTCCGGCTTCCACCTGCTCGCTGGTCTTACCGAAGCGGCGCTGGCGCGAAGCGAAATCGGCCAGCGCAGTGCGCATGGCGTCGTGTTTGAAGTCCGGCCAGAACAGGTCGGAGAAATACAGCTCGGCGTAGGCCAGCTGCCAAAGCAGGAAGTTGCTGATGCGCCGCTCGCCACCGGTGCGGATGCACAGGTCGGGCAACGGCAAGTCGCCCGTGGCCAGGCAGGTTTGCAGCAACTCGGGGGTGATATCGTCCGGGCGCAAATGCCCGGCCTGGACTTCGCGCGCCAGCCGCTGGGCAGCCTGGGCGATGTCCCACTGGCCGCCGTAATTGGCGGCGATCTGCAGCACGAAGCGGTCGCTGCCAGCGGTCAACGCCTCGGCTTCACGCATGGACGCCTGCAGCTCAGGGTGAAAGCGCGAGCGATCACCGATGATCCGCAGGCTGATGCGGTTCTCATTCAGCCGCCGTGCCTCGCGGCGCAATGCCGTGAGGAACAGCTCCATCAGCGCCCCGACCTCTTCGGCCGGCCGCTGCCAGTTTTCACTGGAGAAGGCGAAGAGCGTCAGGACCTCGACCTTGGCCTCAGCACACACCTCGATGACCGCACGAACGGCGTCCACGCCAGCCTTGTGCCCGGCGATACCGGGCAGCAAGCGCTTTTTCGCCCAGCGATTATTCCCATCCATGATGATCGCAACGTGTCGCGGTACCGAGGCCGGCACAGTCAGCTTGGTCTTTTCCATGGAAACGCGCAGACCCTTCTTATACAGCCATCAAATCGGCTTCTTTCTGCTTCACGGCCACTTCGATTTCGGCCACGAATTTGTCCGTCAGCTTCTGGATGTCGTCAGCGGCGCGGCGCTCTTCGTCTTCGCTGATTTCCTTTTCCTTGACCAGGTCTTTCAGCTGGCCCAGGGCGTCGCGACGAATGTTGCGCACGGCAACACGGCCGTCTTCAGCGGCTTCACGCGCCTGCTTGGTGAAGCCCTTGCGGGTTTCCTCGGTCAGTGCCGGCATGGTGATCAGCAGCAGTTCACCCAGGTTGGTCGGGTTGAAACCCAGGCCCGAGCTCTGGATGGCCTTGTCGACGGCCGACAGCATGTTGCGTTCGAACGCCACGACCTGCAGGGTACGCGAGTCTTTCACGGTCACGTTGGCGACCTGGTTCAGGGGGGTGTCGGCACCATAGTAAGGCACCATCACGCCGCCCAGGATGCTGGGGTGGGCCTGACCGGTACGGATGCGGCTGAACGCGTGGGCCAGCGACTCCAGGGATTTCTGCATGCGCTCTTGCGCGTCTTTCTTGATTTCGTTGATCATTCTTCGCCTTCCTCGATCAGAGTTCCTTCAGCGCCGCCCACTACGATATTCAGCAGAGCGCCAGGCTTGTTCATGTTAAACACCCGCAACGGCATGTTGTGGTCACGGCACAGGCAGATGGCGGTCAGGTCCATCACGCCCAGCTTGCGGTCCAGCACTTCATCGTACGTCAGGCGGTCAAATTTCTCAGCATGCGGATCCTTGAATGGATCGGCAGTGTACACACCATCGACCTTCGTTGCCTTCAGCACCACGTCTGCACCGATTTCGATGGCGCGCAGGCATGCGGCGGAGTCGGTGGTGAAGAACGGGTTGCCGGTACCGGCAGCGAAAATGACCACGTCACCGGACTTGAGCAGGCGGTCGGCCTTGCGGCGGTCGTAGTGGTCGGTGACGCCGACCATGGTGATGGCGGACATGACGATGGCAGGAATGTTGGAACGCTCCAGGGCGTCACGCATTGCCAGGGCGTTCATTACAGTCGCCAGCATACCCATGTGGTCGCCGGTGACGCGGTCCATGCCGGCTTCGCTCAGGGCGGCACCACGGAACAGGTTGCCCCCGCCGATGACCAGGCCTACCTGAACACCGATACCCACCAGTTGGCCAACTTCCAGGGCCATGCGATCCAGCACCTTCGGGTCGATCCCGAAGTCTTCCGAGCCCATCAGGGCCTCGCCGCTAAGTTTGAGCAAAATGCGTTTATAGCGAGGTTGACGACCACTCACCTGCTGAGCCATTGCGAATCTCTCCTGCGGCGTTAAAAAATTCTGGGCGGGCTGTTTGCAGCCTGCGCTAACTCTAGCTTGGCACCGCTGCGGCGCCATCGGAAGCAGCCTTGTAAGCCACGATTCCGTCTTTCATTTTGACAAAGAGGCTGCGCGCGTGAGCGGGCAGCCTCTTTGGGGCGACAGTGGTTAGACCGTCTTACTGCTTGGCAGCAGCCAGCTGGGCGGCAACTTCTTCAGCGAAGTTGTCGACTGGCTTCTCGATGCCTTCACCGACTTTGAAGTAGGTGAACGAAACGATTTCAGCGCCGCCTTTCTTGGCCAGTTCGCCAACCTTGATCTCAGGGTTCTTGACGAACGCCTGCTCGACCAGGGAAGCCTCGGCCAGGAACTTCTTGATACGACCGTCGATCATGTTGGCAACGATGTTCTCAGGCTTGCCTTTGATCTTGTCTTCGTTCAGCTGCAGGAACACGGCTTTTTCGCGCTCGATGGCTTCGGCCGAAACTTCCGACGGCAGCAGGAACTCAGGGTTGCTGGCGGCCACGTGCATGGCGATGTCTTTGGCCAGCTCGGCGTTGCCGCCTTTCAGGGCAACCACGACACCGATCTTGTTACCGTGCAGGTAAGCGTCGACCACGTCACCTTCTACGCGAACAAGGCGGCGGATGTTGACGTTTTCGCCAACTTTGGCAACCAGGGCTTCGCGCGCGGCTTCCTGAGCGGCGATCAGCGGGGCTGCGTCGGTCAGTTTGTCTTCCAGGGCTTTTTCAACGCTGGCGGTGACGAAGTTCTTGAAGTCGTCCTGCAGGGCCAGGAAGTCGGTCTGCGAGTTGACTTCCAGGATGACGGCGGACTTGTTGTCAGCAGCAACCTTGACAGCAATGGCGCCTTCGGCGGCAACGTTGCCAGCCTTCTTGGCGGCCTTGATGGCGCCCGAGGCACGCATGTCGTCGATCGCTTTCTCGATGTCGCCGCCAGCCTTGGTCAGGGCTTTCTTGCAGTCCATCATGCCTTCGCCGGTACGCTCGCGCAGTTCTTTGACCAACGCTGCAGTAATTTCTGCCATTTCAAAATCCTCTTGGATAGGTTTTCAACCATTCCACCCGATTGGCACGGGCGCTCAATTCGTGAAGCTTGCCAGCTACTGCGTTAAAAAAATGCAATGACTACACCGGCAAGGTTCTCAAGGTGGCAAAAAGGGGGCCTAGCCCCCTTTTTGCGTACCGAGTAAACGCTGGGCGTCTAGACTCAGCCTTCTACCGCTGCAGCAGGTGCGTCCTGGACGTACTCTTCGGTACCGCCAGCAACGTGGTTGCGGCCACGGATAACGGCGTCAGCCATCGAACCCATGTACAGCTGGATAGCGCGGATGGCGTCATCGTTACCTGGGATGATGTAGTCGACGCCTTCTGGGCTGGAGTTGGTATCGACTACGCCGATGACCGGGATACCCAGCTTGTTGGCTTCGGTGATCGCGATGCGCTCGTGATCAACGTCGATGACGAACAGTGCGTCAGGCAGACCGCCCATGTCCTTGATACCACCCAGGGAGCGATCCAGTTTTTCCAGATCACGGGTGCGCATCAGGGCTTCTTTCTTGGTCAGCTTGGCGAAGGTGCCATCTTCGGCCTGGGTTTCCAGGTCGCGCAGACGCTTGATCGAAGCACGGATGGTTTTGAAGTTGGTCAGCATGCCGCCCAACCAGCGGTGGTCGACGTACGGCGAGCCGCAACGTGCTGCTTCTTCAGCAACGATCTTGCCAGCCGAACGCTTGGTGCCGACGAACAGGATCTTGTTCTTGCCCTGGGCCAGGCGCTCTACGAACGTCAGAGCGTCGTTGAACATTGGCAGGGTTTTTTCCAGGTTGATGATGTGAATCTTGTTGCGCGCGCCGAAAATGTACTTGCCCATTTTCGGGTTCCAGTAACGGGTCTGGTGGCCGAAGTGCACACCGGCCTTCAGCATATCGCGCATATTGACTTGGGACATGATAGTTCCTTGATAAGTCGGGTTAGGCCTCCACGTACCCCAATGACCAACCAGCAGCTAGAGCTGAAGGCACCCAGGTCATCGTGCCGATACGTGTGTGGGTTTGGTGCTTTCGGGGCTATCCCCGGAAAGCGGCGCATTTTATACCACAGAACCTTTGCCAGCGAAACCCGAATTCACGTTGTCGATCAACGACTTTTGCGTGCGGGCTTGATTCGCGCAACAATGGCCCTATGAACTCTATATAGAGAAGCGATGCCTGGCGACAGTTCCCGCTGCCGGCCGTCTGGTAGAATCGTTTCATTTCGTGTTTGCCTGCGCCATGGAGCGCCGAGAGAGCCTGTATGACCGTCACCATCAAAACCCCCGAGGACATCGAGCACATGCGCGTTGCCGGCCGCCTGGCCGCGCAAGTGCTGGAAATGATCGAACCGCACGTCAAGCCCGGCGTGACCACCGAGGAACTGGACCGCCTGTGCCACGACTTCATCGTCAATGAGCAGAAGGCCATCCCCGCCCCGCTGAACTACAAGGGCTTTCCCAAGTCGATCTGCACCTCGATCAACCACGTGGTGTGCCACGGTATTCCCGGTGACAAGGTGCTGAAGGACGGCGACACCCTGAACATCGACGTCACCGTGATCAAGGATGGCTACCACGGCGACACCAGCCGCATGTTCCACGTGGGCACCGTGCCAGCTTGGGCCGAGCGCCTGTCCAAGGTGACCCAGGAATGCCTGTACAAGGCCATCGAACTGGTGAAGCCGGGCTGCCGCCTGGGCGACATCGGTGAAGTGATCCAGAAGCACGCCGAAAAGAACGGTTTTTCGGTGGTACGCGAGTTCTGCGGCCATGGCATCGGCAAGGTGTTTCACGAAGAGCCGCAGATCCTGCACTACGGCCGTGCTGGCACCGGCATGGAGCTCAAGGAAGGCATGACCTTCACCATCGAGCCCATGATCAACCAGGGCAAGGCCGACACCAAGGTGCTGGGCGACGGCTGGACGGCCATCACCAAGGACCGCAAGCTGTCGGCCCAGTGGGAACACACCCTGGTGGTGACGGCCACGGGCTATGAGATCTTTACCTTGCGGGCGGACGATACCATTGCGCGGGTTTCCGCTTAGGGCTTGATCGAGGGGGTGGGCCCGGGCTTGCCCGGGAACGCCTCACCACACAGCCACAGCCAAGAATAGCCTCACCCCCCAACACAGTTCAGGAAGGCCCATTCGATGCCCCAGGTGGATCCGGAGTTGTTCGATCGCGGCCAGTTCCAGGCGGAACTGGCCCTCAAGGCGAGCCCTATCGCCGCCTTCAAGAAAGCCATTCGCCAGGCCCGCGAGGTGCTGGACGGGCGCTTTCGCAGCGGACGCGACATTCGCCGGCTGATCGAGGACCGCGCCTGGTTCGTCGACAATATCCTGCAACAGGCCTGGAATCAGTTCGATTGGAGCGAGGAAGCCGATATCGCCCTGGTGGCGGTGGGTGGCTATGGCCGGGGCGAGTTGCACCCCTACTCCGATATCGACCTGCTGATCCTGCTGGAAAGCTCGGACCACGAGATCTTCCGCGACTCCATCGAGCGTTTTCTCACCCTGCTGTGGGACATTGGCCTGGAAGTGGGCCAGAGCGTGCGCTCCATCGAAGAGTGCGCCGAGCAGGCCCGCGGTGACCTGACCATCATCACCAACCTGATGGAAAGCCGCACCGTGGCCGGCCCCGAGCGCCTGCGCAAGCGCATGCTGGACGTCACCAGCACCGCGCACATGTGGCCCAGCAAGGAATTCTTCCTGGCCAAGCGCGCCGAGCAGAAAGCCCGGCACCACAAGTACAACGACACCGAATACAACCTGGAACCCAACGTCAAGGGATCCCCAGGCGGCCTGCGTGATATCCAGACCATTCTCTGGGTGGCCCGGCGCCAATACGGCACCCTCAACCTGCATGCCCTGGCGGGTGAAGGCTTCCTGCTGGAAAACGAGAACAACCTGCTGGCCAGTTCCCAGGAGTTCCTGTGGAAAGTGCGCTACGCCCTGCACATGCTGGCCGGGCGCGCCGAGGACCGCTTGCTGTTCGACCACCAGCGCAGCATCGCCGGGCTGCTGGGTTTCAAGGACAGCGACGCGAAGCTGGCCATCGAGCGCTTCATGCAGAAGTATTACCGTGTGGTGATGAGCATCGCCGAGCTCAGTGACCTGATCATCCAGCACTTCGAAGAAGTGATCCTGGCCGACGACGTGGGCAGCGTCACCCTACCGGTCAACTCGCGCTTCCAGTTGCATGACGGCTACATCGAGGCCACCCACGCCAACGTGTTCAAGCGCACGCCGTTCGCCATGCTGGAAATCTTCGTGCTGATGGCGCAGAACCCCGAGATCAAGGGCGTGCGCGCGGACACCATTCGCCTGTTGCGCGAACACCGCCACCTGATCGACGACGATTTCCGCAATGACATTCGCAACACCAGCCTGTTCATCGAGCTGTTCAAGTGCGAAATCGGCATACACCGCAACCTGCGGCGCATGAACCGCTATGGCATTCTGGGCCGTTACCTGCCCGAATTCGGTCACATCGTGGGGCAAATGCAGCATGACCTGTTCCACATCTACACCGTGGACGCCCACACGCTGAACCTGATCAAGCACCTGCGCAAATTGCAGTACACGCCGGTGTCCGAGAAATTCCCGCTGGCCAGCAAGCTCATGGGCCAGTTGCCCAAGCCGGAGCTGATCTACCTGGCCGGCCTGTACCACGACATCGGCAAGGGCCGCCATGGCGACCACTCGGACCTGGGCGCCATCGACGCCGAGGCCTTCTGCCAGCGCCATCAGTTGCCCGTGTGGGACAGCCGCCTGATCGTCTGGCTGGTGCAGAACCACCTGGTGATGTCCACCACCGCCCAGCGCAAGGACCTGTCCGACCCGCAGGTAATCCACGACTTCGCGCAACTGGTAGGTGACCAGACGCACCTGGACTACCTGTATGTGCTGACCGTGGCCGACATCAACGCCACCAACCCCAGCCTGTGGAACAGCTGGCGCGCCAGCCTGCTGCGCCAGCTGTTCACCGAGACCAAGCGCGCCCTGCGCCGTGGCCTGGAGAACCCGCTGGACCGCGAAGAGCAGATCCGCCAGACCCAGAGCGCCGCCCTGGACATCCTGGTGCGCGCCGGTACCGACCCCGACGACGTCGAGCAACTGTGGTCGCAACTGGGCGATGACTATTTCCTGCGCCACACCGCCGGCGACGTGGCCTGGCACAGCGACGCCATTCTGCAGCAGCCGGTGGACGGCGGGCCGCTGGTGCTGATCAAGGAAACCACCCAGCGCGAGTTCGAGGGTGGCACGCAGATCTTCATCTACGCGCCTGACCAGCACGACTTCTTCGCCGTGACCGTGGCCGCCATGGACCAGCTCAACCTGAACATCCATGACGCGCGCATCATCACCTCCAGCAGCCAGTTCACCCTCGACACCTACATCGTGCTGGACAACGACGGCGGCTCCATCGGCGACAACCCGGTGCGGGTCAAAGCCATCCGCGAAGGCCTCACCGAGGCCCTGCGCAACCCGGATGACTACCCCACCATCATCCAGCGCCGGGTGCCGCGCCAGCTCAAGCATTTCGCCTTCGCGCCGCAAGTCACCATCCACAATGACGCCCAGCGCCCGGTGACCATCCTGGAGCTCAGCGCCCCGGACCGCCCTGGCTTGCTGGCGCGCATCGGCAAGATTTTCCTGGAGTTCGACCTGTCACTGCAGAACGCCAAGATCGCCACCCTCGGCGAACGGGTGGAAGACGTGTTCTTCATCACCGACGCCGACAACCACCCGCTTTCCGACCCGCAACTGTGCAGCCGCCTGCAGGATGCCATCGTCGACCAACTGAGTGTCAGCCAGCCGCAGGGCGTCGAGCTGTCGCGCCTGAGCATTTAGAGGAACATTCGTGAACAACGCTTTGAACCAGCTGCAGCCCTACCCGTTCGAGAAACTGCGCAAGCTGCTGGGCGCCGTGACGCCAGCGGCCGACAAGCGCCCTATCGCCCTGTCGATCGGCGAGCCCAAGCACCGCTCGCCCAGCTTCGTCGCCGAAGCGCTGAGCGCCAACCTTGACCAGATGGCTGTGTACCCCACCACCCTGGGCATTCCGGCGCTGCGCGAAGCCATTGGCAAATGGTGTGAGCGCCGTTTCAATGTGCCGGCCGGCTGGATCGACCCGGCGCGCCACGTGCTGCCGGTCAATGGCACGCGCGAGGCATTGTTTGCCTTTACCCAGACAGTGGTGGAGCGCAGCGATGATGGCCTGGTGATCAGCCCCAACCCGTTCTACCAGATCTATGAAGGCGCGGCGCTGCTGGCCGGGGCCACCCCCCACTACCTGCCGTGCCTGGACAGCAACGGCTTCAACCCGGACTTCGACGCCGTGTCGGCCGAGACCTGGAAACGCTGCCAGATCCTGTTCCTGTGTTCGCCCGGCAACCCCACCGGCGCGCTGGTGCCGATGGACACCCTGAAGAAGCTGATTGCCCTGGCCGACGAACACGACTTCGTCATCGCGGCCGACGAGTGCTACAGCGAGCTGTACTTCGACGAACAGAGCCCGCCCCCAGGCCTGTTGAGCGCGTGCGCGGAGCTGGGCCGCAGCGACTTCAAGCGGTGCGTGGTGTTCCACAGCCTGTCCAAGCGCTCCAACCTGCCCGGCCTGCGTTCCGGCTTCGTGGCCGGTGACGCCGACATCCTCAAGGCGTTCCTGCTGTACCGCACCTACCACGGCTGCGCCATGCCCGTGCAGACCCAGCTGGCCAGCATCGCCGCCTGGAACGATGAAGTGCATGTACGCGCCAACCGCGCGCTGTACCGCGAAAAGTTCGACGCGGTGCTGGCGATTCTTGCGCCAGTGCTGGATGTGCAGCGCCCCGATGGCAGTTTTTACCTGTGGCCGAAAGTGCCGATGGACGATGCCCTGTTCTGCCAGCAGCTGTTCGAACAGCAACATGTGACCGTGGTGCCGGGTTCGTACCTGTCCCGTGAGGTCGACGGCGTCAACCCGGGTGCGGGCCGGGTGCGCATGGCCCTGGTCGCGCCGCTGGCCGAGTGCGTGGAAGCCGCTGAACGCATCCGCGACTTTCTCAGCCAGCGCTGATCACACCGCTACCTCCACACGCCCCGCCCTGGGGGCGCGTGCCGCAGCTCAGGCTCAACGGCCGTGCCCCAGGTTTGCCTCATTCAGGTCCAGCTCACTGAGGATCTCGCGCAGCACCTCATCGCCGATGTGGTGATGGCGGCGCAGGTCATACAGCTCCAGGCGCTGGGCTCGCAAGCCACGAATGCGCAGGCGACGTTCCAGCTGGTCCAATTGCTGGGCCTGCACCTGGGCCTCGGCGGAGTCGTTGTAGGTGTCCAGCTGGTGCCGGTACTCGGCCATGATCTGCGCTTTCAATTCCGCCGCCAGCGCCGCCTGTGCAGCATCGGCTGGCGGAGCGGCGGGCTCGCTGACCTCCTCTGCCTCCAACGCACGGATCGCCGCCTCGGCGGTGCGCCGCCACACTTCACGCACTTCCTTGCGCAGCGCCTCGTCGGAACTGCGCTCTACCCCCCGCAACAACAGCGGCAAGGCAATGCACGCCGCCAGCAACGACAGCAGGATCACCCCCGCAGCAATGAAGATCAGCAGGTCGCGTTCGGGAAAATCCTGCCCAGCGCTCAGCAGCAGGGGCACCGACATCACGCCCGCCAGCGTCACCGCCCCACGCACGCCGCCCACCGTCAGCAACCAGCAGGACCGCGCGGTGGGGACCAGGGTGATGGTGTCCTTGCCCCGCCAGCGGCGCAGCCTGCCGATGAAACGCCAGGTGCTCTGCACCCACACGAACCGCAGCACCACCAGCACGAGGAAAATGCACACCACGTCGAACAGGCGATAGGCCAGGGTTGGCCACAACGACGCCTCGTGGCTGGTCACCGCCTTGATGATGTCCGGCAGCTGCAGGCCCAGCAGCAGGAAGATCAAGCCATTGAAAGCGAACTCCAGCAGCGACCACACACTGCGGTTCAACAACCGGGTGCTGGTCTGGCGGGGCAACAGGTCAAGCCAGCTCTGCATCATGCCCGCCGCCACGGCCGCGAGAATGCCCGAGGCCCCCAGGCGCTCGGCCAGTACATAGGCCGCGAACGGCAGCAGCAACATGAACACCACATGGGTGGCAGGGTCATCCCAGCCGCGGGCGATCATCCAGCGGCGCAGGCGCCCCACCAGCCAGCTGAGGGCCACGCCCAGGGCCAGGCCGCCGATAGCCACCAGCACGAAGGTCACGCTGGCTTCGGCCAGGGAGAAGTAGCCGGTGACCGCCGCCGCCAGCGCGAACTTGAAGGTCACCAGGCCCGAGGCATCGTTCATCAGCGCCTCGCCCTGCAAAATCCGCATCAACGGTGTGGGCAACTTGTCTTGGGCGATGGCTGACACCGCCACTGCATCGGTGGGCGACAGCACGGCGGCCAGTGCGAAGGCCACCGGCAGCGCAATGCTCGGCAACAGCCAATGGATGAAGTAGCCGGCGCCGACCACAGTGAACAGCACCAGGCCCACCGCCAGCATCAGGATCGAGCCCCGGAGCCGCCACAGGTCGCGCTTGGGCATGCGCCAGCCGTCAGCGAACAGCAACGGTGGCAGGAACAGAAACAGGAACAGCTCAGGGTCCAGTGCCACATGCAGGCCCAGGCTCGGCCAGGCCAGAATGGCCCCGGCGGCGATCTGCACCAACGGCAATGGAATCGGTATCACCCGCGCCACCAGCCTTGAGATGCCCACCAGCATCAATAGAATCAGCACGGTATAAGCGGTTTGCATAGGGCAGCATTCTCCTTCATCGGTCGGTGCATCTTACCGGCCCAGGCCGCGCGCCGCGCCTGCACATTGGTCGCACCAGCCACGGGACGGACATCTTCTGTCGTCCCTTGGCGAGCAACAGTCATGGCGCCGAAAGAATCGATGCCGCATAATTCGTCGATTCGTTTCCAGGAGACCGCTGAGCCAGGCCCCGTTCATCCGGGCCGCTCCCTTTGAAACCATGGCTTACACACTTTTCGGCATCAAGGCCTGCGACACCATGAAGAAGGCCCGCACCTGGCTCGACGAGCATGGCGCCGGCTACGACTTCCATGATTACAAGACCCAGGGCATCGACCGTGAGCACCTGGAACAATGGTGCAACGAACACGGCTGGGAAGTCGTGCTCAACCGCGCTGGCACCACCTTCCGCAAGCTCGCTGACGAGCAGAAGGCCAATCTGGACCAGGCGAAGGCCATCGAACTGATGCTCGCCCAGCCTTCCATGATCAAGCGCCCGGTGCTGGACCTTGGCGACCGGACCCTCGTGGGCTTCAAGCCCGATATCTATGCGGCGGCCGTCCAGCAATAATGCTGGCAACAGGGCCCCATTCATTTGCAAAGAGGTAACTGCATGTCCACTACTCTGTTCAGCCTGGCCTTCGGCGTCGGCACCCAGAATCGCAACGGCGCCTGGCTGGAAGTGTTCTACGCCCAACCGCTGGTTTCCCCTTCTGCCGAACTGATCGCTGCCATCACCCCTGTACTGGGCTACACCGGCGGCAACCAGGCCATCACGTTCACCACCGCCCAGGCTTCGCAACTGGCCGAAGCGGTGAAGGGCATCGACGCCGCCCAGGCCGCGCTGCTGACCCGCCTGGCCGAAAGCCACAAGCCGCTGGTGGCCACCTTGCTGGCCGAAGACGCCGCCCTGGCCTCCACCCCCGAGGCTTACCTCAAGCTGCACCTGCTGTCGCACCGCCTGGTAAAACCCCATGGCGTGAGCCTGGCCGGTATCTTCCCGCTGCTGCCAAACGTGGCCTGGACCAGCCAGGGCGCCGTCGACCTGGCCGAACTGGCCGAGCTGCAACTGGAAGCGCGCCTCAAGGGCGAGCTGCTGGAAGTGTTCTCGGTGGACAAGTTCCCGAAAATGACCGACTACGTGGTACCCGCCGGCGTGCGCATCGCCGATGCTGCCCGTGTGCGCCTGGGCGCCTACATTGGCGAAGGCACCACCATCATGCACGAAGGCTTCGTCAACTTTAACGCCGGTACCGAAGGCCCGGGCATGATCGAAGGCCGGGTATCGGCCGGCGTATTCGTGGGCAAAGGCTCGGACCTGGGTGGCGGCTGCTCGACCATGGGCACCCTGTCGGGCGGCGGCAACATCGTCATCAAGGTTGGCGAAGGCTGCCTGATCGGCGCCAACGCCGGTATCGGCATCCCGCTGGGCGACCGCAACACCGTGGAAGCGGGCCTGTACATCACCGCCGGCACCAAAGTGGCGCTGCTGGACGAGCAGAACCAGTTGGTCAAAGTGGTCAAGGCCCGTGACCTGGCTGGCCAGACCGACCTGCTGTTCCGTCGCAATTCGGAAACCGGCACAGTGGAATGCAAGACCCACAAGTCGGCCATCGAGCTGAACGAAGCGCTGCACGCTCACAACTAAGCGGCACCGCGCGGGCCCGGCTGCACGCCGGGCCTGCCTGCCCAGAGCCCCTTATCATGTTCCAGCCCTCACCCTGGCGCGCCGATTTCCCGGCCATCGCCGCCCTGCAACGCCAGCACCAGACATACCTGGACAATGCGGCGACCACTCAGAAACCCCAGGCCCTGCTCGATGCACTGGCCCACTATTACCAACACGGCGCCGCCAACGTGCACCGTGCCCAGCACCTGCCCGGCGCACTGGCGACCCAGGCCTTCGAGGCCAGCCGCGAGAAAGTCGCGCAGTGGCTCAATGCTGCCAGCCCCAGCCAGGTGATCTTCACCCATGGCGCCACCAGCGCCCTCAACCTGTTGGCCTATGGCCTTCAAGGCCAATTCCAGGCAGGCGATGAAATAGCCGTCAGCGCCCTGGAGCACCATGCCAACCTGCTGCCCTGGCAACAACTGGCGCTGCGCGCTGGCCTGAAGCTGGTGGTGCTGCCCCTGACCGCCGCCGGCCTGATTGACCTGGAGGCCGCGCGCCAGCTGATCGGCCCGCGTACGCGGCTGCTGGCGGTGAGCCAGTTGTCCAACGTGCTCGGCGCCTGGCAGCCACTGGAAGCCTTGCTGGCCTTGGCCAAGGCCCACGGCGCCCTGACCGTGGTCGACGGTGCGCAGGGCGTGGTCCATGGCCGCCACGACGTGCAGCGACTGGGCTGCGACTTCTACGTATTTTCCAGCCACAAGCTGTACGGCCCGGACGGTGTCGGCGTGCTCTATGGGCGCAGCGAGGCCCTGGGCAAACTGGCCCACTGGCAATTCGGCGGGGAAATGGTACACGTTGCCGACTACCACAGCGCCAGTTTCCACCCGGCCCCCCTGGGCTTCGAGGCGGGCACGCCGCCAGTGGCCGGGGTGATTGGCCTGGGGGCCACCCTGGACTACCTGGCCAGCCTGGACCAGGCGGCGGTCATTGCCCATGAACAGGCCCTGCACGGTCTGTTACTGCGCGGGCTGCACGACCGCGAAGGCGTGCGCCTGCTGGGCGAGCCGAAACTGGCCCTGGCCAGCTTCGTGGTCGAGGGCGTGCACAATGCCGACCTCGCCCACCTGTTGACCGAGCAGGGCATCGCCGTACGCGCCGGCCATCACTGCGCCATGCCCTTGCTCAAGGGCTTGGGGCTGGCGGGAGCCATCCGCGTGTCGCTGGGGCTCTATAACGACAGCGATGACCTGCAGCGCTTTTTCGAGGCGCTGGACAAGGCACTGGAGATGCTGCGATGAGCCTGTCGACACACGCCGCCGAGGCGCTGCACGCGTTCGAACAGGCCGCAGGCTGGGAACAGCGGGCGCGGCTGTTGATGCAATGGGGAGAGCGACTGCCCCCCCTGAGTGACGTAGAAAGGAGCCCCGAGCACCTGGTGCACGGCTGCGAAAGTCAGGTGTGGTTGATCGCCAGCCAGGCAGACGGCCACTGGCAGTTTCGCGCCAACAGCGATGCGCGGATGATCCGCGGGTTGCTGGCATTGCTGCTGGTGCGTGTCGAAGGCCTGGGTGCCGATGAGCTGATGGCCATCGACCTGCCGGCATGGTTCAACCAGCTGGGCCTGGGGCGGCAACTGTCGCCGTCGCGCAGCAACGGGTTGAACGCGGTGCTCAAGCGCATGGCTGAGCTCGCGGGCCAAGCCCGGGGGTGAGTCAGCCGCGCTCCGATGGCCGGCGGGTGCCCGCCACCAGCTTGTCCACCGCGCGCGCGGCGGCCACCATGCCGAAGGTGGCCGTGACCATCATCACCGCGCCAAAGCCACCGGCGCAGTCCAGCTTGACCCCCTCGCCCACGAACGCCTTTGACAGGCACACCCCGCCATCGGCCTTGGGGTAGCGCAACTGTTCGGTGGAATACACGCACGGCACGCTGTAATGGCGCGACGTGTTGCGTGAAAAACCGTAGTCGCGGCGCAGAGTGGACCGCACATTGGCGGCCAACGGGTCATTGTAGGTGCGGTTCAGGTCCACCACCTGGATCTGTGTGGGGTCTACCTGGCCACCCGCGCCGCCGGTGGTGATGATGCCGATCTTGCGCCGCTTGCACCAGGCGATCAGCGCCGCCTTGGCGTTGACGCTGTCGATGCAGTCGATAACGTAATCCAGGTCGGCGGTGATGTACTCGGCCATGGTGTCACGGGTGACGAAGTCGGCCACCGCATGCACGGTGCACGCCGGGTTGATGGCTCGCAGACGTTCGGCCATGACCTCGACCTTGGGCTTGCCAACGTTGCCGTCCAGCGCATGTAGCTGGCGGTTGGTGTTGCTGACGCATACATCGTCCAGGTCAAACAGCGATATCTCCCCCACACCACTGCGGGCCATGGCTTCGGCCGCCCAGGAACCCACGCCGCCAATGCCGACAACGGCCACATGGGCGGCGCGCAAGCGCTGCATCCCCTCGCGGCCGTACAGCCGGGCAATACCTTCGAAACGTGGATCGTCTGTGCTCATGGACCTGGACCTCAAAAACCGGCGCGCATTATAGGCCTGTCGACCGCCGAGTTCACCTTCGTCGGTCTTTTTTGCGGTCTGCTAAGGAAATGGACTACACATTAGAGGGAAGAACTTAAAATGACATTTTCACTCTAATCGTATGTTTTCGGACAATTCCTATACACACTTGTAAGGTGCAGAGTAGGATGCGCGCCGATTCGGCGCCTGTCGCCGGCACTCCCCGTTCCCCCGTCTCGGAACCAGAACCCCCTATGTCATCGCGTAAATTTGGTCTCAACCTGGTGATAGTCGTCGCGATCGCGGCACTCTTCACCGGTTTCTGGGCGCTGATCAACCGCCCGGTCAGCGCCCCCGACTGGCCTGAACAAATCTCCGGTTTCTCCTACTCGCCGTTCCGCCTGGGCCAAAGCCCGCAGAAAGAGCAGTACCCCACTGACGACGAAATGCGCCAGGACCTGGAGCAACTGAGCAAGCTCACCGACAGCATCCGTATCTACTCGGTAGACGGCACCCAGGCGGATATCCCCAAGATCGCCGAGGAATTCGGCCTGCGGGTGACGGTGGGCGTGTGGATCAGCCCGGACCTGGAGCGTAACGAGCGGGAAATTGCCAAGGCCATCGAACTGGCCAACACCACCCGCAGTGTCGTACGCGTGGTAGTGGGCAACGAGGCGCTGTTCCGCAAGGAGGTCACGGTCAAGGACCTGGAAGCCTATCTGGACCGCGTCCGCGCGGCCGTCAAGGTACCGGTGACCACCTCCGAACAATGGCACATCTGGGAGCACAACCCGTCGCTGGCCAAGCACGTGGACCTGATCGCCGCGCACATCCTGCCGTACTGGGAATTCATCCCGGTGGACAAGGCCGAGCAGTTCGTCCTGGACCGCGCCCGCGAACTCAAGCACCTGTTCCCGAAAAAGCCGTTGCTGTTGTCTGAGGTGGGCTGGCCGAGCAACGGGCGCATGCGCGGTGGCGCCGACGCGACCCAGGCCGACCAGGCCATTTACCTGCGCACGCTGGTCAATAAGCTCAACCGCCAGGGCTACAACTACTTCGTGATCGAAGCCTACGACCAGCCGTGGAAGGCCAGTGACGAGGGCTCGGTGGGCGCCTACTGGGGCGTGTACAACGCCCAGCGCCAGCAGAAGTTCAACTTCGAAGGGCCGGTGGTGGCCATTCCCCAATGGCGCGTACTGGCCGTGGGTTCGGTGGTGCTGGCCATGCTCTCGCTGGCCCTGCTGCTGATCGATGGCTCGGCCCTGCGCCAGCGGGGCCGTACTTTCCTGACCTTCATTGCCTTCCTGTGCGGTTCGGTGCTGGTATGGATCGGCTACGACTACAGCCAGCAATACAGCACCTGGTTCAGCCTCACCGTGGGCTTCCTCCTGGCCCTGGGAGCGCTGGGGGTGTTCATCGTGCTGCTCACCGAGGCCCATGAACTAGCCGAAGCCGTATGGATTCACAAGCGCCGGCGCGAATTCCTGCCCGTGGAAGGTGACTCCACCTACCGGCCGAAGGTGTCCATTCATGTGCCGTGCTACAACGAGCCACCGGATATGGTCAAACAGACCCTGGACGCGCTCGCGGCATTGGACTATCCGGACTACGAAGTCCTGATCATCGACAACAACACCAAGGACCCGGCGGTGTGGGAACCGGTTCAGGCCTACTGCCAGACGCTGGGCCCGCGCTTCAAGTTCTTCCACGTCGCACCGCTGGCCGGTTTCAAGGGCGGTGCGCTGAACTACCTGATTCCGCACACCGCGCCAGACGCCGAAGTGATCGCCGTGATCGACTCCGACTACTGCGTGGACAAGAACTGGCTCAAGCACATGGTGCCGCACTTCGCCGACCCGAAGATCGCCGTGGTGCAATCGCCCCAGGACTACCGCGACCAGAACGAGAGTACCTTCAAGAAACTCTGCTATTCGGAATACAAGGGCTTCTTCCACATCGGCATGGTGACCCGCAACGACCGCGACGCGATCATTCAGCACGGCACCATGACCATGACCCGCCGCTCGGTACTCGAAGAGCTGGGCTGGGCGGACTGGTGCATCTGTGAAGACGCTGAACTGGGCCTGCGCGTGTTCGAGAAAGGCTACTCGGCTGCGTACTACCACAACAGCTACGGCAAGGGCCTGATGCCCGACACATTCATCGACTTCAAGAAGCAGCGCTTTCGCTGGGCCTACGGTGCCATCCAGATCATCAAGCGCCACACCGCCAGCCTGCTGCGCGGCAAGGACACCGAACTGACCCGTGGGCAGCGCTACCACTTCCTGGCCGGCTGGCTGCCGTGGGTCGCCGACGGCATGAACATTTTCTTCACCGTGGGCGCACTGCTGTGGTCGGCGGCCATGATCATCGTGCCGCAACGGGTCGACCCGCCCCTGTTGATCTTCGCCATCCCGCCCTTGGCGCTGTTCGTCTTCAAGGTGGGCAAGATCGTGTTCCTGTACCGCCGCGCGGTGGGTGTGAACCTCAAGGACGCCTTTGCCGCCGCGCTGGCGGGTCTGGCGCTGTCGCACACCATTGCCAAGGCCGTGCTGTACGGGTTCTTCACCACCAGCATCCCGTTCTTCCGTACACCGAAAAACGCCGACAGCCACGGTTTGCTGGTAGCCATTTCCGAAGCCCGGGAAGAACTGTTCATCATGCTGCTGCTGTGGGGCGCCGCCTCGGGTATCTGCCTGGTGCAGGGCCTGCCCAGCAATGACATGCGCCTGTGGGTGACCATGTTGCTGGTGCAGTCGCTACCTTACCTGGCCTCGCTGATCATGGCCTTCCTGTCGTCGCTGCCCAAACCGGCGCCAGCGCCGGAACCCGCCACCGCCCAGTAACCCGTGAAGCCCGCGCAAGCGGGCTTTCGGTGGGTGCCAAACGTTGCAATGCAACCCACAATAACGTCCTGTTTGAATCATTTTATACCTTAGTTGCAACGACTATTACGCCGGTATAAAAACCCTTGTGCCAGAGGGTATTCAAACATGAACTTACCGCACGCCGACAATAATGAAAAAACATTCGCGGACTACTGGAACGGAAAAAAATCCTTCCCCCCCGCCTGGCCAGCGAAAGTGTCAGGCTTTTCCTACGCTCCGTTCAAAGCCGGGCAAACGCCTGGCACGGCCAAGACAGTGCCTGAAGAAGGAATCCGTGATGACCTGAAGTTATTGCAACAATTCACCGATCATGTCCGCTGCTATTCAAGCACCGGTGCAAACAAGGCCATCGCTGAAATCGCCGTATCACTGGGCATCACAGTGACCCTCGGCATCTGGATCGGCGAAGACCTGGAGCAGAACGAAGCGGAACTGGCCGCTGGCATCGCACTGGCCAACAGCACCCTCAGCGTGGTGCGCGTGATCGTCGGTAACGAGTCGCTGTTCAAACGACTGATATCGCCCGAACAGATGATCCACTATCTGGACCGCGTCAGGCAGGCTGTACAGGTACCGGTCACGACAGCGGAGCCCTGGCATCTATGGTCCGTGTACCCAGAACTTATCGAGCACGTCGACCTTATTGCCGCCCATGTGCTGCCTTACTGGGAATTCATCGAAGCCCGGGATGCCTGCCCCATCATCCTGGCGCGGGCTGCCCAATTGCAGGCGCTGTACCCTCGAAAGAAAATTCTGTTGGCTGAAGTAGGCTGGCCTAGCCAGGGCCACCTCATAGGCGGTAAACCCACAACTCCTTCTGAGCAGGCAATACTGCTGAGGTCATTGACCCATGCCCTGAACGACCAGGCGATCGACTATTTTCTCATCGAAGCCTTCGACCAGCCTTGGAAAATCGACGAGGGTAACTCGGGGCCCCACTGGGGCATTTTCGACGGCACCCGTCGACCGAAATTTCCGTTCCAGGGGCCCGTCGATAACCGCACACGCTGGAGGAACCTGTTTCCACTGCTTGTTAGCCGGATGGCGTTACGCAAGCGTGGCTGGCTGTTTCTGGCGGTTGTGGGCATGGCGGCGCTGGTGTTCGCCGGCGCAGGCGTCGTGATGGGCGCCGCGCAGGCATTTACACCCTATGCTCTGGGAGCAGCGGCCCTGTGGACAGCGTTGATCGGCGTCGCGCTGTTTTCCCAAGCCCATGAAATGGCAGAAGCTGCCTGGTCACTGCATCACCGTCGCGTGTTCTACCCGGTGACCTACCCCCGCGCCTATCGCCCGAAAGTGTCCATACATGTGCCCTGTCACAATGAACCGGCCGCCATGGTCATGCAGACCTTGGACGCACTGGCGCAATTGGACTATCCCGATTACGAAGTGCTGGTGATCGATAACAACACCCCACTGGCCGCGACCTGGCTGCCGGTACAAGCTCACTGCCGGGCTCTCGGCCAGCGCTTCAGGTTTTATCATGTTTCCAATTTGCAAGGGTTCAAGGCCGGCGCCCTGAATTACGCGTTGGCACTAACGGCCGCTGACGCAGAACTGGTGGCGGTGATCGATTCGGACTATTGCGTGCACCGTGACTGGCTCAAACAACTGGCACCGCTGATGCTGGATCCGCACCTGGGGTTCATTCAGTCGCCGCAAGACTACCGGGACCACCACATAAATCTCTACAACCAGATTTGTTATGACGAATACCGTACGTTCTTCCATGTCGGAATGGTCATCCGCAATAACTACGATGCCATCATTCAACATGGCACCATGACCATCATCCGAAAGTCGGTACTGGATCAATTGAAATGGTCGCCCTGGTGCATTTGTGAAGATGCGGAACTGGGCCTGAATATCCTGAGCCATGGTTATTCCAGTGCCTACTGCACCGATAGCTACGGCCGAGGGCTTATCCCCCATACCTTCGAAGACTTTCAAAAACAGCGATTTCGCTGGGCGTACGGCGCGGTGCAAATCCTCAGGCACCATCGGCGGGCGCTGGTGCGGCCCGGGAAACTGAGTATTGCCCAACGCTACCACTTTGTCGTGGGCTGGCTACCCTGGCTCGGCAATGGCATCGCGCTGCCACTGACCCTGGCTAGCCTTGCGTGGTCGGTGTTGATGGTGGTGGCGCCCACCCAGCGCCCTGCCCCCTGGTTGCTGACCCTTCCGATACTGGCGCTAACCCTCTTCAAACTGGTCAAGATAGCGTTCATCTACCTGCGCGTCATGGGGCTGCATTTCAAACACGCATTGCTTGCCACCGTCGGCGGCATGGCCCTTCACCACACCATTGCCAAAGCCGTGATTTACGGCGCCATCAGCGAGCACATGCCATTCGTGCGCACGCCCAAATACCCCAAGTCCCAAGGCTGGCGCCGTTCGCTGCACAGCGTGCGCGATGAGTTGGCTTTGGCGGTCGCCCTGATGGCAGCAGGGGGTGGCATCCAAACACGTCACGGCTTCGCCTCGTTCGACCTGCTGCTGTGGCAACTCCTGCTGCTGGCTGAATCGCTGCCGTACCTAGCCGCGCTGTTCATGGCGTTCCTGGGGTGGCATTGCAACGCGGCCGACACCGTGAACGCGCCAGGACCGCTGGCGGAGAGCAGCCCGCCCCCCAGCTCAGAGCGAGAAATTTCCTAGGACAAATCACAAAATCAAACAGAACCGTCTGATAGGGCCGCCCAAGTCACATCCTTAAACTTTCTCTCGTTGGAGTCACCCAGGGAATCCCCTGAGGACTTCAGTCAACACTTAACCAAGAGAAAGGAACACGTTCATGATTCGCACTCCAAAAAGCCTCATCGCCGTTTGCCTGCTGGCTGCCAGCTCCGCCGCCATGGCGGCTACCACCGCCGAACTGACCGTCAAGGGCCAGGTCGTTCCGACCGCTTGCGAACCCTCCTTCGCCAACGCTGGCGTGGTGGAATATCAACTGTCCCACGCCGACCTGAACCCCGACGCTACCCTGCCTACCACCGTGGCACCGAAGAACCTGGCCTTCACCATCCAGTGCACCAGCGCCACGCCAGTAGCCACCACCTGGGTCGACAACAAGCCTGAGCACAACGACAACCCATCCCATGTCAACTACTTCGGTTTCGGCAAGGATGCCAACGGCGATGCCATCGGCCGCCTGTGGGTACAGCACCCTGGCAGCAAGGCGTTGGGCGACGGCAAGCCAGTGGACGTGATCCACAGCACCGACAAGACCACCTGGACCAAGAACAACTACGGTCAGGTGAGCAAGCAGCACTTCACTTCGTTCGCCGCCGAAGGTGAAACCACCCCAGGTGCCTACAGCGTCTACAGCGGCAACCTGCAGCTCAAGCCGACCATTCGCGCCACCGAGCAGATGGACATGTCCAGCGCGCTGGAAATCGACAGCAGCCTGACCATGGAAGTCGTTTACCTGTAAACGGCAACCCGGGCGCCATGACCCCGCATGGCGCCCGTTTCACCCTCGCACGCCCCCATTTTTTTCCATCAGAGCTCCCGATGAACCTGCCCAAACCCTTTCTGCGGCTGGTAGTGCCCGTGCTCGCCCTCGGTTTAGCCGCCCAGGCCATGGCCGCCGGGATGGTGCCCGACACTACCGTGCTGCGCGTCAACGCAGCGGATGGCGAAGCCAGCCTGAATGTCACCAACACCGACCAGGCCGCCGCCCTGCTGTACACCTCACTGACCGACCTTGAGCAACAGCCCCAGGCCTACCTGCTGGCCAGCCCTCCCGTTACCCGGGTAGAGGCTGGGGAGAAACAGCTGGTGCGCTTTATGCTGAAACCGGGGCAGACCATCACCGAGCAGCACATGCTGCGGGTGATCTTCGAAGGCATCCCCGAACGTCGGCTGGGCAACCCCAGCGACCTGAACGTCACCGTACGCCAGAATTTGCCCGTGATCCTGCATCCCAAGGGCCTGGCCGAAGACCCGCAGCCCTGGAAGCGCCTGGCTTGGCGCCAGGACGCCAGCACGATCACGCTGAGCAACGACAGCCCCTATGTGGTCCGCCTGAGCCAGCACGTCACGCTGCTGCCGGACAAGATCAACCTGGCTTTGCCACATACCTACGTGCTGCCGCGCAGCCACCTGGTGATTGACCTGCCCGCGCCGCTGAAACCCGGCCAGCCGCGCTCAGTGCGCCTGCACCCGGCCAGCCCTTACGGCTTTCAGGGCAAGCCTTACGAAGCGCCGCTGACCTGCGCGCCCGACGCACAAGGCTGCCTGCAATGAACCCGGCCACCCCTCGGCCATGTTGGCCACTGTATTGGGCGATGAGCGCCTGTATCCTGCCGTTGCCCAGCCATGCCGCCACCGCCGGCTTCGACGCGCAAACCCTGAAGCAACGGGGCATCGACCCAAGCCTGAGCCAGTATTTCGCCCAGGCGCCACGCTTTGCACCCGGTGTGCGTCGGGTCAACCTCACCCTGAACGGCAAGGCCCTGGGTGCAGTCGACACGCGCTTCGACGATCAGGGCCAGCTCTGCTTCGACGCCCAACTGCTCGCCAAGGCCGGCCTGCGCACCCCGTCCCAGGCGACGCCTGGCAGCGGTTGCCATGACTACCTGGTGGCGTTCCCGCGCACGGTGGTCAAACTTCGCCCTGAACGCCAACAGGTCGACCTGCTGGCCAGCGATGACAGCCTCGAGCGCGCGCCCACGCGTACGGCACCGTTCCAGGGCGGTGGCAGTGCCGCCACGCTCAACTACGAGCTGTATGGCGCCGCCAACCAGTTCCTGGGCCACTCCAGCCACTACACGGCCGCCAATGCCGAACTGGGGGTCAACCTGGGCGACTGGCTGGTGCGCAGCCGCCACAGCTACAGTGCCTTCAATGACCGTGCTCATACCGAGAACCTTTATACCTACGCCCAGAAGACCCTGGTCGAACAGGGCAGCATCCTCCAGCTGGGCGAACTGAACATCAGCCACTCGGTACTGCCCGGCGCGCCCATCACCGGCCTGCAATGGGTACCGGAAGCCGCGCTGCAACGTCGCGGGCACAGCGGCGTGCAGGTGCAGGGGTTCGCCCAGGACAACGCCCGGGTCGAAGTCCGCCAGGCCGGCGCCTTGATTCATGATCAGATGGTGCCCGCCGGTCCCTTCGAATTGCGCGACCTGGCGCTGTTCAACAGCAGCAGCGACCTGGACGTGCGAGTGATCGAAACCAGTGGCCGCGAGCAACGCTTCAGTGTACCGGCCATCAACCTGGGCACCGCGACCCGGGTGGCAGGCGGGTTTTCGTTCGCCCTGGGCAAGGTGCGTACCTTCCACTCCGACGACCTCAACGCCCCGCTGATGGCCACGGCCTCCAACGGCTGGTTGCTGGGCGAACGCTACCGCTTCGCCCTGGGCGGCACGCTGGGCGACCATGACTACCGCGCCACCGGCATGACCCTGGACACCGGTTTCGGCCCCGACATCTCGCTGGGCCTGGGCACCCTGCTGTCCCACGGCGGCCCCCAGGGCACCAGCGGCGCCCAGTTCAACGGGCAACTCTCGGTAAAATGGCCCCACGGGCTGTCCACCGGGCTGAACCTGAGCCGCGAGACACCCGGCTACCGTGACCTGTCCGACACCCTGGCCCGGCGCTACGACGAACGCCAGTACTACCGCAGCAGCCGCGACCAGTTCGGGCTGTCGGTGAGCTGGTTCAACCCGACGTTCGGCGCGCTGTCGGCCACTTACGCCAGCGCGGTGCAGTTCAACGGTCAGCGCAGCGACTTCATCACCGGCAGTTGGAACCGCAACGTCGGCCAGGTGAACCTGGGGCTGCGCGTGGAACACAACACCCGGCAACTACGCCGCTACCGCGCCGATCACGAGCGCTTCGACCGCCAGGAGCAATCGGCGGTGTACCTCACCGCCAGCCTGCCGCTGGGCAGCGGCAGCCGCCTGCGCAGTTATGCCGGCCGCCGTGGGGAACGCAACACCTATGGCAGCACCCTCAACAGCCAGCTCAGCGACCGCGTGCAGACCAGTTTGAGCGCCGAGTACGAAGCGCCGGATGCCCGCCAGTCACTCAGCGCCGGGCTCAACCTGCTGACCGACAGCGCCCGCACGCAACTCTCGGTGACCCAGGGCAACGAAGGCCGGCGGGGCGCCAGCCTCCAGGCCAGCGGCGCGGTGGCCGTGCACGGTGACGGCGTGACCTTCTCGCCGTACGCCATCGGGGACACCTTCGCCATCGCCCGCGTGGGCGATGTGGCCGGCATCAAGTTGCAGACACCCAGCGGCCCGGTATGGACCGACCGCTCGGGGCAAGCGGTGGTCGCGCAACTGCCGGCCTATCAGCCCAGCCAGGTGGAAGTCGCCACCCGCAGCCTGCCAAGGGCGGTGGACGTGGTCAACGGCCACCAAGCGATCACGGCCGGGCGTGGCTCGGTGCACCGTCTGGGCTTCTCCGTGGTGCACAACCGCCGCGTACTGTTGACCCTGGACGCCGCCAGCCGCGCGCGCTTGAACAAGGGCGACAGCGTGGTCGACGCGCAAGGTCAGTTCGTGACTGCCGTGCTGGATGGCGGCCAGGTATTCCTGGAAAACGCCGACGCCCAGGGCTTGAGCGTGTCACGCCAGGGCCAACGGCTATGCACACTGGGCTTCGACCTGCCCGCGCAGCCCGATCTGGACAGCCCCTACGAACAGTTGGACGCCCATTGCCCGTCAACCTGAGGCTTACACGATGAATCGACTGAACCTTGCCCTGGGCCTCGCCCTGGCCTGCACTGCCGCCGGCACCCAGGCAGCCGAGCCCTGCCGCATCGCGCTGGACCAGCCAGAGCTCGACTACGGGGTGCTGCAACTGCCCACCGGAAGCCGCCTGGACAGTTTCCAACAGGCCCATGCGCTGCCCGAGCGCACTGTACGGGTTCGCATCAGTTGTCCCGTGCCCGGGCCACTGGCCGTGGACCTGACAGGGGCCAGCGCGGGCGGCCAGGCGCGCTTCGCCGAGGCAGGCCACCTGCGCCTGCAACTGACCCAGGCCACCGTCGACGGTGCGGTGGTGGACCTGGCCAACGTCAACCAGGGCCCGACCGGGCAACGCGAGCTGGAGGTGCAACCCGGCCAGCGGATCGTGCCCGTCAACGCCGGCCAGCCGGTACTGGGCAGCGAGTGGGCGATGACCCTGCTCGTCACCCCGAGCCTGCCGCTGGGGGAACTGCGCCGCGCGGACGAAACCCAGTTGCAGGGCAGCCTGGCCCTGCAACTGGCCGAGTAGCGCACCGGCAAGGGCCGAATGGCGAAAGGGCCGTACACTGGGGGCAATTTGCTTTACCATTACGGCCCTTCATTGCCCGTTCTGTATCCGGAGTCTTTCATGACGGCCCACGCCGACCTTTCGCCCACGCTGCAACTCGCTTGCGACCTGATCCGCCGCCCTTCGGTGACCCCTGTGGACGCCGATTGCCAGAAGCTGATGATGCAGCGCCTGGGGGATGCCGGCTTTACGCTCGAACCCATGCGGATCGAAGACGTCGACAACTTCTGGGCCAGCCACGGCACCCAGGAAGGCCCGGTGCTGTGCTTCGCCGGCCACACCGACGTGGTGCCCACCGGCCCGGTCGCGGCCTGGCAGAATGACCCCTTCGACGCCCTGATCGACGCCGACGGCATGCTGTGCGGCCGTGGCGCCGCCGACATGAAAGGCAGCCTGGCGGCCATGCTGGTGGCGGCCGAGCGTTTCGTCGGCGACTACCCCGACCATCGCGGCAGCGTCACCTTCCTGATCACCAGTGACGAAGAGGGCCCTGCCCATCACGGCACCAAGGCCGTGGTCGAGCGCCTGGCCGCGCGCAACGAGCGCCTGGACTGGTGCATCGTCGGCGAACCCTCGAGCACCCGCCTGGTGGGCGATGTGGTGAAGAACGGCCGTCGTGGTTCCCTGGGCGCCACCCTGACCGTGCGCGGCAAGCAAGGGCACGTGGCCTACCCGCACCTGGCTCGCAACCCCATTCACCTAGCAGCCCCGGCCCTGGCGGAACTGGCGGCCGAACATTGGGATGACGGCAACGCCTTCTTCCCGCCGACCAGCTTCCAGGTCTCGAACCTGAATGCGGGCACGGGCGCCACCAACGTGATTCCCGGCGAACTGACCGCGGTGTTCAACTTCCGCTTCTCCACCGAATCCACGGTGGAAGGGCTCAAGGCCCGGGTCGCGGCGATCCTCGACAAACACGAACTGGACTGGCACGTGGACTGGGCGCTGTCGGGCCTGCCGTTCCTCACCGAGCCCGGGGCATTGCTGGACGCGGTGTCGGCCAGCATCAAGGCCGTCACCGGCCGTGACACCCAGGCCTCCACCAGCGGCGGTACCTCCGATGGCCGCTTCATCGCCACCCTGGGCACCCAGGTGGTCGAACTGGGCCCGGTCAACGCTACGATTCACCAGGTCAACGAGCGCGTGCTGGCCAGCGACCTCGACGTGTTGACCGAGATCTACTACCAGACCCTGGTGAAGCTGCTCGCATGATGCTCACCTGCCCCATTTGCAACGCTGGCCTGGCCAAGGCCGGCAACGGCGTGGTGTGCCCCGCCGGGCACAGCTTCGACCGCGCCCGCCAGGGTTACCTGAACCTGTTGCCGGTGCAGCACAAGAACAGCCGCGACCCGGGTGACAACCAGGCCATGGTCGAGGCCCGCCGCGACTTCCTCAACGCCGGTCACTACGCCCCCGTGGCCCAGCGCCTGGCGGAACTGGCGGCCGAGCGCCAGCCCGGGCGCTGGCTCGACATCGGCTGCGGCGAAGGCTATTACACCGCGCAGATCGCCGAAGCCCTGCCCCGGGCCGACGGCTACGCCCTGGACATCTCCCGCGAAGCCGTGAAGCGCGCGTGCAAGCGCAACCCGGCAGTCACCTGGCTGGTGGCAAGCATGGCACGCATTCCGCTGCCCGACGCCAGCTGCCAGTTTCTGGCCAGCGTCTTCAGCCCGCTGGACTGGCAGGAAGCCAAGCGCCTGCTGGTGCCCGGTGGCGGCCTGATGCGCGTGGGGCCCACCCGCGAGCACCTGATGGAGTTGCGCGAACAGCTTTATGATGAAGTGCGCGAATACGTGGACGACAAGCATCTGCTGCAAGTGCCCGAGGGCATGGCGCTGGCCCACAGCGAGACCCTGAAATTCAAGATCAAGCTGATCGACGGCCCGTCGCGTGCCAACCTGCTGGCCATGACACCCCACGGCTGGCGTGCCAGTGCCGAACGTCGCGCCCAGGTCATCGAGCAGCCACGCCCCTTCGTGGTGACCGTGTCCATGCGTTACGATTATTTCGTGCTGCAACCCTGATTCCAAGTGAGTACGTCCATGCGCCAACCCGATATCGAGATTTACCTCAAAGACGCCGACGTCGACCACAAGGCCATCGCCGCCTGGCTGGGCGAGGCCCTGGGCCCGTGCAGCGACTGGGTGCAGAAAGGCCAGACGTGGAAATGCACCGCTGGCGGCGTGCCCGTGACCTGGCTGCCCAAGGCCGTGGGCAAGTGGAACAGCCTGTACCTGGAAAGCGACCAGACCCCTTGGGATGACGACATCGCCTGTGCCCGCGCCGCGTTCGCCGCGTTGCAGGTGGAAGTGCGCTGCGCCCCGGGCAGTTGGGTGGAAGAGGAAGGCGAGGAAAGCGCTGACACCTGGATTCGCGTCAGCGAAGAGGGCGAAGAGCAGATCACCTGGCGTACCAGCTGAACTCCCAGGCAACCCTCCAAGAGTACCGGGCGAAGCTCGGGAGGCGGGTAACCCGATCGATCGGGCCTTGCTTTTCCCGAGCTTGCCCGCTGCTGCAAACGTGCAGCGCAGTCCTCAGAGGCCCTGCACGTCCTCGGCCTGCGGGCCCTTGGGGCCGTCGACCAGGGCGTATTCCACCTGCTGCCCCTCTACCAGCGAGCGATGCCCCTCGCCGCGGATGGCGCGAAAGTGCACGAACACGTCCGCCCCGCCCTCACGCTGGATAAAGCCATAGCCCTTGGCATCGTTGAACCACTTGACGCTTCCTGTCTCACGAGACGACATCGGCACTACTCCGTTTATTTCTATTTATGGACCCGCTGTTGCCCGCCCCCTGAGAGGCCGGCGCTCCTTTGGCAGGCGCGGTCGAGTATAGGCCGCGCCTGTCACAATTATTATGACGGCGGCGCTTTTTGCCAGACGATCGACCCTGTACAGTGCCGAGCATCCGTTTCAAGCAAGCACAGGCCTTATGACCCGTTTCCCGTTCCGCCGTTTTGCCTTTGGCACCCTGCGCCGACTGCTGTACCTGTGGGTCCGTTCCGAGACCATCAACCAGTCGTCATTCACCCTGAACCTGGACCGCAGCCGGCCGGTGTTCTACGTGTTGCAGTCGCCGTCGGCCAGTGACCTGGCGGTGCTGGACACCGAATGCACCAAGGCCGGCCTGCCGCGCCCGGTGTTGCCGGTGGCGGTCGGCGATCGGGTAGAACCCGCTGCGTTCTTCTACCTTACCCCCGCCCCGGACTGGCTAGGGCGCCAGGACAAGCGCGGCGCACCGCCGACCCTGGAGCGGTTGATCGCGGCCATCAGCCAGAATGCCGAAGAAGATGCACAAATCATTCCCGTCAGCGTGTTCTGGGGCCAATCGCCCGCCAGCGAGTCCAGCCCCTGGAAGCTGTTGTTCGCCGACAGCTGGGCCGTCACAGGCCGTCTGCGCCGGCTGGTCAGCATCCTGATCCTGGGCCGCAAGACCCGCGTGCAATTCTCCGCACCTATCCATTTGCGCGAACTGGTTGCCCAGAACAAGGACCACGAACGCACCCTGCGCATGGCCCAACGCCTCTTGAGGGTGCATTTTCGTAACCTCAAGGCCGCGGTCATTGGTCCGGATATTTCCCACCGGCGTAACCTGGTGAAGGGCCTGATCCACGACAGCCAAGTGCGCCAGGCCATCAGCGAAGAAGCCGAGCGGCAGAACATTCCCCTGGCCAAGGCCGAGGCGCAGGCCTTGCGCTATGGCAATGAGATTGCCTCGGACTACACCTACACCGCCATCCGCTTCCTGGAGGTGGTGCTCAGCTGGTTCTGGAACAAGATCTACGACGGCATCAAGGTCAACCACCTCGAAGGCGTGCAGCAGATCGCCCCCGGGCACGAGGTCATCTATGTGCCCTGCCATCGCAGCCACATCGACTACCTGCTGCTGTCCTACCTGCTGTTTCGCAACGGCCTGACGCCCCCGCACATTGCCGCGGGCATCAACCTGAACATGCCGGTCATCGGTGGCCTGCTGCGCCGCGGCGGCGCCTTCTTCATGCGCCGCACCTTCAAGGGCAACCCGCTGTACACGGCGGTGTTCAACGAATACCTGCACACCCTGTTCACCAAGGGCTTCCCGGTGGAGTATTTCGTCGAGGGTGGCCGCTCGCGCACCGGGCGCATGCTGCAACCCAAGACCGGCATGCTGGCGATCACCCTGCGCAGCTTCCTGCGCTCCTCGCGCATGCCCATCGTCTTCGTGCCGGTGTACATCGGCTACGAGCGGGTGCTGGAAGGCCGCACCTATCTGGGCGAGCTGCGCGGGGCCAGCAAGAAGAAAGAATCGATCTTCGACATTTTCAAGGTCATTGGCGCTCTCAAGCAGCGTTTCGGCCAGGTGGCGGTGAACTTCGGCGAACCCATCCGCCTGGCCGAATTCCTCGACACCGAGCAACCCGGCTGGCGCGAACAGGACCACGGCCCGCAGTTCAAGCCCCACTGGCTGCACGAAACCACCCACCGCCTGGGCGCCCAGGTGGCTCGCCACCTCAACGAGGCCGCAGCCATCAACCCGGTGAACCTGGTGGCGCTGGCGCTGTTGTCCACTACACGCCTGGCCCTGGACGATGCCGCCATGGCCCGGGTGCTGGACCTGTACCTGGCGCTGTTGCGCAAGGTGCCCTACTCGCCGCACACCACCCTGCCCGAAGGCGATGGCCGCGCGCTCATCGACCACGTCAAGGCCATGGACCTGCTGTCCGAACAAAGTGACGCCCTGGGCAAGATTCTCTACCTGGGTGAGCAGAACGCGGTACTGATGACCTACTACCGCAACAACGTGTTGCACATCTTCGCCCTGCCCGCCCTCCTGGCCAGCTTCTTCCAGAGCAGCGCACGCATGAGCCGCGAGCAGCTGCTGCGCTATACCCGGGCACTGTACCCGTACCTGCAGGCCGAACTGTTCATTCGCTGGTCGGTAGAGGAACTCGAAGGCGTCATCGATCAATGGCTGGCGGCATTCGTCGAGCAGGGCCTGCTGCGGGTCGAAAACGAGGTCTACCAACGCCCCGCGCCCAGCTCACGCAAGTTCGTGCTGCTGACCCTGCTGTCGCGCAGCATCAACCAGACCCTACAACGCTTCTACATGGCCATCGCCCTGCTGCTCAACAGCGGCCAGAACACCCTCACGGCCGAAGCCCTGGAAGACCTCTGCACCATCATGGCCCAGCGCCTGTCCATCCTGCATGGCCTGAATGCGCCGGAATTCTTCGACAAAAGCCTGTTCCGCCACTTCATCCAGACCCTGCTCGACCAAGGCGTGCTGAGGCGCGACACCGACGGCAAACTGGGTTACCTGGAGGGGCTGGGGGAACTGGCCGAAGGCGCCGCCAAGCGGGTACTGCCGGCCGACCTGCGGCTGTCGATTCGGCAGGTGGCCTTGCACCGTAGCGATGAAGCCTTCCAGGGAAGCTGAAGTCAGGGGCGAATCACCGTATCCTGTGCACTCTTTTGCCGCACCCGATACGGAGATCTGCCCATGAAGCAACTCACCCTGGTACTGCTCGGCGCCTTGCTGGGTGCGTGCAGCTCGTTCAACGGCGCGCCCCAGGCCCATCTGGACGGTGAAGTGTTCTACCTGCAGCGCATGGCGCTGCCACCGTCGGCCACCCTGAGCGTGACCCTGCAGGACGTATCCCTGGCGGACGCACCCGCTCAGGTGCTCGCCCGCCAGAGCGGCCCGGTGACGGGGCAGGTGCCGTTGCCCTTCCAGCTCAACTATGACCCACGGCAAATCCAGCCTGGGCACCGCTACGCCGTCAGCGCCCGCATCGAATCGCAGGGCCAACTTCTGTTCATCAGCACCGAGCAGCACAGCGTGCAACTGGATGGCAAAGACCCGCAGCCGCTGCGTATTCGCGTGAACCCCGCTCGCCAACCCAACCCCGCCCCATAAGGACGCCGCCATGCTTCGTCGCTCCACTACCGCCACCGGCCTGTTGGCCGGCTTGCTGCTTTGTGCCAACGCTTTCGCCGTGGACCTTTCCAGCCTTTCCCAGGGCGACGCCAGTGGCGGCCTCAAGGACGCCCTCACCCAGGGCGCCCAGGTGGCCGTCAAGCAACTGGGCACCCCCGGCGGCTTCAGCAACAACCCTGACGTGCGTATCGAACTGCCGGGCAAACTGGGCAAGGCCGCCAAGGCCATGAAGAAATTCGGCATGGGCGGCCAGGTCGATGCGCTGGAAACCAGCATGAACCAGGCGGCCGAAGCCGCCATGCCGCAAGCCCAGGCACTGCTGGTAGACGCCGTGAAGAAGATGACCGTGACCGATGCCAAGGGCATCCTCACCGGTGGAAACGACTCTGCGACCCAGTACCTGAGCAAGACCAGCCGTGAGCAGATCCGCGCCAAGTTTTTGCCCATCGTCAAACAGGCCACTGACAAGGTCGGCCTGGCGCAGAAGTTCAATGGCTTCGCCGGCCAGGCTGCCAGCCTGGGTGTGATCGACGCCAAGGACTCGAACCTGGAAGGCTACGTGACCGAACAGGCGCTGAACGGCCTGTTCAAGGAAATCGCCAACCAGGAAGCCAGCATCCGCAAAAACCCGGCGCAGGCGGCGACCAGCTTGGCCAAGAAGGTGTTCAGCGCACTCTGATGCGCGCACCTGATGCTACGCAGCGGCCATTACGGGCCCGATGGCCGCTGCCGCATCCGAGGAGGCGGCTGAGTTACCGCCAGGCTTGTCGGATCTGGCTTTTATCCGCCATGCTGAATACCCATTCGCGGCCGCGCTTGACCTTTACGAACAGGCCCAGATCCACCAGCCCATTCAGCGCCGCCGAAGCCGTGTTGTAGGAGCAACCCAGGTTCTCCTTCGCCGTAACGGCAGTGAACGCTATGGCTGAGCCGGTTCGCGCGACTTGCAACAGTGCCCGCTGGTGCTCATTGAGGTGGACGTACACCCCGGAGTTCACCCACCAATGCTCGAACGCCTGGGCATCAGCGAGGCTGCGCGTATAGGTTTCGGTAAACTGGGTGACGGCACGAATGATCAACCCGCATTGGTACTCGATGAAATAGGTCAGGTCCAGGTCATCGGTTTCCGTGTGCAGGTAGGAGCGCCCATATTTGACGGGCGCATTCTTGAGCAGCACGCTGATCGCAATGTAGCGAAAGACGCAGTAGTCACTCTTGAACATCAACCAATAGAACAGTGCCCGGGCGACCCGGCCATTCCCGTCACGGAAGGGGTGTTCATACCCGATGGCGAAATGCAGGGATATTGCTCGGATCAGCGGGTGCAGGTAGCCCTGTTCCTCGACGTTCTCAGGTGCGGCGTTCACCCATTCCACCAACCGCTGCAAGCGCTCCTCCAAGCCAGCGGCCGGAGGCGGCACATGCACGGTGTTGCCCTCACCATCCTGCACGACCACCTGGTCGTGATTGCGAAACTGGCCCGGTGTGTACTTGTCGTCGTCGATGCCCGTGACGCCTGTCTCATGCATCTCTTCGATCAGTTTTACGCTCAGCGGGGCATGGCGCTGCTCCCAGGCAAACTTCATCATGCGGTAGTTGCCCAGAATCATGCGCTCGTCCGGGGTGCGTGGCTGACGTTGACGCTTGAGCAGGTCCTTGGCGACCAGTGTGGTGGTAGCAGCCCCCTCCAACTGGCTGCTGCTGATGGCCTCGTCCTCAATCAAGTCATTGAGCAGGTAATTGAAGTGGGCGGCCTCCCCCAACTGGCGGGTGATGTACTCCATAGCCGCGCGGGTGGCATGGCGGTCCACCAAGGCCATTGCCTTATGCGATTGGGGCGTCGCGCACCAGGTACCCCACTGCAACGGCTGGCCCAGGGGTATCAGCGCCCGCTGCGCACTGAGGCGGGCCGCCTTGACCATTGACCAGCACAGGATCGGAACCAGTGTCGAGGGCCAACGGTGGCGTAGCTCATCGAAATGCAAATAGCGCCCCTTGTCATCGACGACCGCGTGCAGGGCCATGTAATGCGCAGGTGCCGCCAGGAAAGCCGGGTGGCTGGCAGCCTCGTCGAGGCTGAGGCAAAGGGGCGGCTTCATAGAGGCTGTCTCAATATTCCTGTTTATTGAGACAGCATTACAGCAGAAAAACAGTCATCTCTCAATTTTTCGGATTATTGAGATAACGACGGTTCGCCGTTTATCAGAACCGATAAACCGCCGCCAGCACCGCTGAACGCCCATCCCCGTACTCCACCGCCGCAGACCGCGTCTGGCTGCCTGTCACCGCCCTCACCCGCTCGATGTACCGGGTATCCAGCAGGTTGTCGAGGTTCAGCTGAAGGTCCAGTTCCGGGCTGACGCGGTAGCCGAGCATCGCCTGGTGTACCCAGTAGCCATCCAGCTTGTAGCGTTCGTCATTGCGCAGGTTGCGCTCGCTCACGTGACGAGCCCCATACCCTACGCGCCAATCCTCAGACAGCTGGTAGGCGGTCCACAGGCTGAATGACCGAGGCGGTGTGTTGGCCAGCGCCTGGCCTTCAGCACGCGGGTTGGCACGTGATTTCAGGGTTTCGCTCTGCAGGAAGCTGTAGTTGGCGAAGACCTGCCATTGCTGGCTCAAGCGACCGGTCACGCCCAGTTCCACCCCCTGTACACGTTGCAGCCCTGCCAGCAGCGACTCGCCGGTTTCGAGCTTCTCGCGCACATTGTCTTTCTGCATGCGGAACAGCGCCGCATCCAGCTGCAAGCCACCGTCGAGCACTTCCCACTTGGTGCCCAGCTCCCAGGTGCGGCTGGTTTCCGGGGCTACCTTTCGCGTCTGCTGGGTCACCCCATAGCCGCCGGTGACCAGGTTCTCGGCCGAGGGATTGAATGAGTTGCCATAGGCCAGGTACACGCGGCCGTTGGGCGCCGGCTTGTAAACCAGCCCGGCGCGATGGCTGAGGAAGGTGTCGCGGGTTTCATGTTCCCCCACCGCACCACTGGGTTTGCGCTCCAGGCTGCTGCCGTCGATCCAGTCGTGGCGCAGGCCCAGCACCAGGTCCCAATGAGGGGTGAAGCTCAGGGTGTCGAACACATACAGCCCAGTGGTCTGCAAGCGGTTGCGCACCGAAGCGCCGCGGGTGCGGTCCAGCGGCCCGTGCCAGTAGCCCGGCGGGTTGGCCAGGTCATAGACAGGGCCATCTTTCAGGCCTACCTGGGCGTAACTGTTGGTGTCACGCCGGTAGCGCTCATAGGACACATCCAGGCCCGTCACCAGCGCATGGCCAACACCGAATGTGTCGAACCGGCGGGTGAGGCTGGTGCTGTTGAGCCACTGGTCGGTCACGATGTCGCGACCGTACCCCTGGGGGCCAGCCGGCCGATACTTGCCGGGTGGCAGCCCAGCCTGGCTGACATGGGAAGCCGAAACCACGCCACTCCGGTCTACCCGGGCGTAGCGCAGGGTGTTCTGCAGGGCCAGGCCCTCATCGAAGTCATGCTCGAACACAGCACTGAGCCGGTCCGTGGTGATGTGGTCCTTGTCCAGGTTGCGCCAGCCGAAGTAGCTGTCGTGGGCGACCCCGTCGAGCACCTTGCCGCGCAGCGTCGGCAAACCATAGTCCGGCAGGTTGTCGTCCTTCTGGTGGTAGTAGCTGAGGGTCAGCCGCGTAGCCTCCCCCAGCCCCAACAGCAAGGACGGCGCCAGGCCCCAGCGCTCGCGGTCGATCTGGTTGCGCCCGGGTACATCGTTCTGGTGCGCCATGAGGTTCAGGCGCACTGCGCTGCCGCTGCCCACGCCGGGAAGCGGCTGGTTGGTGTCCAGGGTCAGGCGCCGGTAATGGTCGGTGCCCAGGGCCGCGCCCAGTTCGGTGAAGGCCTCGGCCTGGGGGGTCTTGCTCACGAGGTTGACGCTGCCGCCCGTGGTGCCGGCGCCCCCGAACACCGAGTTGGGGCCCTTGATCACCTCGACGGCCTGGAGGTTGAAGCCGTCGCTGCGGGTGGTCTGCGCGGTGTCGCGCAGGCCATCGAGCAGCAGATTGCTCGATGCATCGAAACCGCGAATGTTGATCAGGTCGCCGGAGCCGCCACCGCCTTCGCCGGCCGCGAAGGTGATCCCCGACACGTTGGACAGCACCTGGCGCAGGCTCAAGGCATTTTGCTCGCGCATGATCTGCTCGCCGACCACCGTGATCGTCTGCGGCACTTCCAGCAGCGGCTCGCTGAGCTTGGCCGAGGCCGAGCGCTCGGCCTTGTAGGCACGCTGGCGCTCGCGCTCGGCTTCTATCCGCAGCGATTCGAGCTCCAGCGGCGCACCCTCGGCCAGTGCCAGCCAGGAGCACGACATCAGCGCCAACCCGGTAACGGGCCGTGCGCCCCCTTGTCTTTGATGTGCCATGAAACGGTTCCTCCCCAAAATCGAGGGGGAAGTTTATGGGCCAGAAGCGCGAAAAAACCGGCGCTGAAAAAATCAGGAAGGGTCCTACTTCAGGGCTGTAGGACCGCAGGGCTGCAGGCGACGACTCACGGTTTCAGCGCTTTCTTGGGATAGATGTCATAGCGGCTCGACTTGCCTTCCAGGCTGTGGCTCGGCTTCGGCCCCTCGATGGACGGTGCCTTGCGCGGGCGCTTGACCACCACCCGGTGGCTGGCCAGCGCCAGCGCGGCGGCCAGCAGCGCCGGGGCATCCATGTCATCGCCCACCAGCGGGCGGAACAGGCGCATTTCCTTTTTCACCAAGGCACTCTTCTCTCGATGGGGGAACATCGGGTCCAGGTAGATGACCTGGGGCGGCTCACCTTCCCACGCGCGAATCAGGTCGATGGCATTGCCCTTGAGCAACTGCATGCGGGAGACGATCGCCCCTACGTCCAGGTCCCCTGCCGCGCGGGCGAGGCCGTCTTCCAGCAGCGCGCCGATGATGGGCTGGCGTTCGATCAGGCTCATGTCGCAGCCCAGGCTGGCCAGCACGAAAGCGTCCTTGCCCAAGCCCGCGGTGGCGTCCAGCACGCGCGGGCGCACGCCCTGCTGCACGCCCACGGCCTTGGCGATCATTTGCCCGCTGCCACCCCCGAACAGCCGCCGATGGGCCACCGCGCCCTCGACGAAGTCGACCCGCACCGGCCCTGGCGCATCCTCGCCCAACTGTTGCAGTTGCAACCCGGCTTCGGTGGCCTGCAGCGCAAACTCGGCGTCGTCGATGTCCAGCGGCAATGCCAGGCGCTGCGCCCACTGCTGTGCCACCGGTTGAAGGGCGTCGTTCTGGGCCTCGACGCGGATACGAACCGCCGCTTGCTGCTGTGCCATGGAATCCACTACTCAAAAAAGTTAAAGATCGGCCCACGCGGCCGATAACGAATATGTCCGGTATTTTGCCAGAGCCAGCGCCCTTACGTGCCATGAGCAACCTTCAGACCACATCGATCGGCTACATTTCGCCCCATGGCGACTTCAGCCGCCAGAATACCCAGGCATTGGGTGGCATCAGCCACCTGTGGTCGGACTTCTTCGCCCAGGCCATGGCCGAACAGGTGGGCGACGCGGCCGAGGGTAACCTGGTACTGCCCGGCGCGGCGCAAGACCCCGAAGTCGAACCGGCCGGTGGGGGCGATGTGTTGGCGCAGATCCTCTCCCAGCGCCTGTGCGACGTACAGGACACCGAAGTGCAACCGCCCGAGCCGCTGTTCCTGCCCAAGGCCGAGTTCGACACCGAACTGCTGGACAAGCCCGCCCCACCGTACCCGCCCGAAGCCCTTCTCGACCAGCAAAAACAGCTGGACTTCGATAACGGCTGGGTACGCCCCATCGTGATGAACGCCAACCAGCCACAGCCCGAACCTGGCCCCGCGCCCGAGCCGACGCCACTGTTCCTGCCGATCGCCGAGTTCGAGTGGGACCTGGCTGACAAGCACGTCCCGTACGACGAGCAGACCCTGGCCGAGCAGGATAAGGCGTTCGCCTACGACACCGGGTGGGCGCGGCCGCTGATCGTCAACAACCTGCGCTTGGCCGCCTGACGCGTTTTCACCCGCCCTCCCCCCCTATCAACACCCCAGCGCCAATGAGATAATCGCCCGATCTATTTCGGAGACACCCAGATGACCCAGCAACCCCATGTCCATGGCCCTGATTGCAACCACGACCACGACCACGGTCACCATGACCACGACCATGGCCATGTACACGGCCCGCACTGCAACCACGCCCCGCAGGAACCCGCGCGCAATGCCCTGAAGGACGTCGGCCGCAACGACCCGTGCCCCTGCGGTAACGGCAAGAAATTCAAGAAGTGCCACGGCGCCTGATCTGACTCACCGCAGCCACCGCGCGTCAGCGGTGGTAACCATCGAAGCGCTGTTTTCCAGCCATCGAGGCACATCCGGCCAGCCAATGGGCCTGCGCCCCGGGGGCATGCGTGCCGGCCCTGGGGCACCGGCCGTCCCATGCTGTAAATAAAGACGGCCACCCGCTTGCGTGGCGTGCGGGCGCTCACTAACGTAGCGCCTTTTACACGCCAGCCCCGCAGGAGCCTCGCCATGGCCTCGCCAGCCTTCACACATTTCATTCCCCGGTTCGGCGCCGCCGCAACCCTGGCCGGGCTGATCAGCCTGACCGGTTGCCAGTCGTGGCTCGAAAGCCGTTACGCCGACAGCGTGCCACCGGACAGTGGCGTACAGCCGCTCAAGGGGCTGGCCCAGAACGTCTCGGTGCGCCGCAACGCCTATGGCATGCCGCTGATCGAAAGCAGCAGCTTCCATGATGCGCTGTTTGCCCAGGGCTACATCAATGCCAGCGACCGCATTAGTCAGATGGTCACCCTGCGCTTGCTGGCCCAAGGCCGCCTGGCCGAGCTGCAAGGTCCCCAGGCGCTGGATGTCGACCGCTTCATGCGGACCGTGAACCTGAAGAAAAGCGCCGATGCGCTGTACGCCGCTGCGTCGCCACGCCTCAAGCGGTTCTTCGAGGTGTACGCCCGCGGCGTCAACGCCTACCTGTTCCGCTACCGCGGCAAGCTGCCCCAGGACCTGGCCGAAGCGGGTTACGTGCCTGAATACTGGAAGCCGGAAGACTCGGCGCTGATCTTCGCACTGTTCAACTTCGGCCAGTCGGTGAACCTGCAGGAAGAGATCGCTTCGCTGGTGCTGGCGCAGAAAGTTGGCGCCGACAAGCTGGCCTGGTTGCTGCCCACCTACCCCGACGAACCGCTGCCGTTCGATGAGGCCGACAAGCTCAAAGGCCTGAACCTGAGCGGCCAGGTGCCGGGCCTCGCTGAGCTGAACAAGGTCACTGGCACGCTGGCGACCCTCAGCGGGCTGGGCCTGGCGGCCTCGAACAACTGGGCCATCAGCCCGGACCACGCCCGCAACGGCCGAAGCCTGTTCGCCAACGACAGCCACCTGCCCATCGCCATTCCGTCGCTGTGGAACTACGTGCAGATTCGCGCACCGAAGTACCAGGCCGCAGGCGTGTCACTGGCCGGCATTCCCGGCGTGCTGACCGGCTTCAACGGCAAGGTCGCCTGGGGCATGACCCTGACCATGGGTGACAACCAGGACGTGTTCCTGGAAAAGATCCAACGCCAGGGCAACCAGTTGCAATACCTGGCCGACGGCAAATGGCGCCCGGCCGCGGTACGCCAGGAAACCTTCATCATCAAGGGCCAACGCCCGGTGCGCGAGGCCGTCTACGAGACGCGCCACGGACCGCTGCTCAACAGCGTGGCCAACACAGGCCTGGGCCTGGCCCTGCAAACCCCGGACTTGAAGGACGACAAGAGCCTGGACGCGCTGTTCGACCTGTCCCGGGCACAGTCAGTGGAAGCCGCCTCCGATGCCAGCCGCGAGATCCGCGCCCTGGCTGTCAACATGATTTTCGCCGACGCCCAGCACATCGGCTGGCAGGTCACCGGCCGCTTCCCCAACCGCCGCGAAGGCCGTGGCCTGCTGCCGTCGCCCGGCTGGGACGGGCGCTACGACTGGGACGGTTTCGCCGACGCCATGCTGCACCCCTACGACCAAGACCCGCCGCAAGGCTGGCTGGGCACGGCCAACCAACGCACCGTGCCCCACGGCTACGGCATGCAACTGTCCAATTCCTGGTACTACCCGGAGCGTAGCGAGCGCCTGGCGCAACTGGCCGGTGCCGGCAAGCAGGACACGCGCAGCATGATCGCCATGCAATACGACCAGACCACCACCTTCGCGCCCAAGCTCAAGGCCATGTTCCAGGCCCCAGGCATGGCCCAACCGCTGAAGCAGGCCATCGACGCCCTGCCGGCCGCCGACCGTGCCAAGGCTCAGGAAGCCTTGGCGCGACTGCTGGCGTTCAATGGCAGCCTGGCACCACAGTCGGCGGATGCGGCCCTGTACGAATTGTTCCTGCAGGAAAGCAGCAAGCAGATATTCCTCGACGAGCTGGGCCCGGAGGACAGCCCATCGTGGAAAGCCTTCGTCGCGGCCGGCAACCTGTCGTACTCGGCGCAAGCCGACCACTTGCTGGCGCGGGAGGACAGCCCGTTCTGGGATGATGTCCGCACCCCGCAAAAAGAGGACAAGCCCACCATTCTGGCCCGTAGCCTGGCCGCCGCCGTCACCGAAGGTGACAAGCAACTGGGCAGCGACCACAAGGCCTGGCAATGGGGCAACCTGCACCGCTACACCTGGGCCGCCAAGGGCACTCCACTGGCATCGCGACAAGCCGGCGGCGACCACACCACCCTCAACACCTCGGCCTACAGCTGGGGCGAGAACTTCGATGCCCGGTTGATCCCGGCCATGCGCGTGATCGTCGACTTCTCGCTGGCCGAACCGATGATCGGCCTCAACAGCACCGGCCAGTCGGGCAACCCGGCCAGCCCGCACTATGCCGACAGCATCGATGCCTGGCTGAAGGGGCAGTACGTGTCGTTCCCGATGCAGCCGCAAAACTTCGACAAGACCTATGGCAGCAAGCGGCTGTCGCTGGTGCCGGGCAAGTAGCAAATGGTGGCGGGCTTTCGGCCGGCGGACTTGACCGCGTCGGTGGCCCGCTATCCCTGGCACATGCGCCACCAGGGACGCGGCCCGCTACAGTCTATTGGAAGCCTGCACTGTTGCGATCCTTCGGCGCTCGATAAAAGCGCTCATGTTTTCTTTGGTCCGCGCCACCAACTCTGGTGGCGCGACTCGCGGTGAGCCCGCTTGAAAGGGCGGTTCAGGATCGTATTCCATTTGCAACTGGATACTTTGGGCAACCTCCTCCCCTGCCAGTAACGCAACCACGCTCAACGCAAAGTCGATACCCGACGTGACACCAGCACCGGTCAACCGATCTCGGTCACGCACCACTCGCGCATGGACAGGCTCAGCCCCCAGCAACCCCAATTGGTCGATGGAAGACCAATGGCTCGTAGCCCTATACCCCGTTAACAACCCCGCCGCGCCAAGGATGAGCGACCCCGTGCAAACCGAGGTTATCAACTGGCAACCAGCTGCTACCTTACGCAGGAAGTTCAGTGTCTGCTGGTCACTCATGAGTTCGATCTGGCCGGAACCGCCTGGAACGCAGATGACGGTCAGCGGCGGACACTCGTCGTAGCGCGTGGTCGGCAAGATACGCATGCCGCGATCAGTCACCACTGGATCGAGATCCTTCCAGAGCAGGTGCACATGGGCCCCCGGGAGCCTGCTGAAAACCTCGGCAGGACCCGTCAAGTCAAGCTGGGTGACATTTGGGAAAAGAACAAGACCGATATGGATAGAACTCGAGGACATGGATGCCTCCCTGGCCGTTTGGAATGCTAGGCACTTTAGGGCAGACAGGTTTGGAGCGTTATACCGATTGCACCTCTGAACGCGCCATTTTGGTATTAGCTTTAGACGCATACGCGCCCCTACCCAGGGTATTTGCGGTGGAGAGGAAAATCCGCAGACGAAAAAAAGCCTGCACTAGGCAGGCTTCTTTTTGGTACCAGGCGTTCAGTGTTCCTGGTTCCTGATATGGCGCAGCGGACGGGACTCGAACCCGCGACCCCCGGCGTGACAGGCCGGTATTCTAACCGACTGAACTACCGCTGCGCGATACACGTGGAGCGAGTGGTGGGTGATGACGGGATCGAACCGCCGACCCTCTGCTTGTAAGGCAGATGCTCTCCCAGCTGAGCTAATCACCCTTCGTCTCTCGGTGTGGCGCGCATTGTACGGATGGATCGCTGACATGGCAACACAAAATTGCACGACCCGGCCACGATATGAGTGGTTTCCTGCAGACGAAAAAAAACCTGCACAAGGCAGGTTTCTTTTTGGGTACCAGGCGTTCAGTGTTCGTGGTTCCTAATATGGCGCAGCGGACGGGACTCGAACCCGCGACCCCCGGCGTGACAGGCCGGTATTCTAACCGACTGAACTACCGCTGCGCGACACACATAGAGAGAATGGTGGGTGATGACGGGATCGAACCGCCGACCCTCTGCTTGTAAGGCAGATGCTCTCCCAGCTGAGCTAATCACCCTTTGTCTCTCGGTGTGGCGCGCATTCTACGGACGCACCTATGGCCTGGCAAGCATTTTTTAAATTAATTTTTCGAAGCCTTCCAAACACTTAGCGCAGGGTTGGCCTGCGCCCTCACACGGGACAATAATGCGCCCCTTATGTGTTGAGGAGTGATTCACCCCATGTGGTTCAAAAACCTGCTTGTCTACCGCCTGACCCAAGATATCCCCTTCGACGCCGAGGCCCTGGAAACCGCACTGGCCACCAAGCCCGCGCGCCCCTGTGCAAGCCAGGAGCTGACCACTTATGGTTTCGTCGCGCCCTTCGGCAAGGGTGAAGACGCCCCCCTCGTCCACGTCAGCGGCGATTTCCTGCTGATTTCGGCCCGCAAGGAAGAGCGCATCCTGCCGGGCAGCGTCGTGCGCGATGCCGTCAAGGAAAAGGTCGAAGAGATCGAAGCCGAACAGATGCGCAAGGTCTACAAGAAAGAGCGTGACCAGATCAAGGACGAGATCATCCAGGCCTTCCTGCCGCGCGCCTTTATCCGTCGCTCGGCCACCTTCGCCGCCATCGCGCCCAAGCAAGGCCTGATCCTGGTCAACTCGGCCAGCCCCAAGCGTGCCGAAGACCTGCTGTCGACCCTGCGTGAAGTACTGGGCTCGCTACCCGTGCGCCCACTGACCGTGAAAACCTCGCCAACCGCGGTGATGACCGAGTGGGTCAAGACCCAGACCGCCGCCCCTGACTTCTATGTGCTGGACGAATGCGAACTGCGCGACGCCGAGGAAGATGGCGGCATCGTGCGCTGCAAGCGCCAGGACCTGACCGCTGACGAGATCCAGTTGCACCTGAGCACTGGCAAACTGGTGACCCAACTGTCGCTGGCCTGGCAGGACAAGTTGTCGTTCGTGCTGGACGACAAGATGGTGGTCAAGCGCCTGAAGTTCGAAGAACTGCTGCAAGACCAGGCCGAAGAAGACGGCGGCGACGAGGCACTGGGCCAACTGGATGCCAGCTTCACCCTGATGATGCTGACGTTTGGCGAATTCCTGCCGGCGCTGTTCGAAGCCCTGGGCGGCGAAGAACTGCCTCAGGGGATTTGACGCTGCGCGCTATAAGCTGAAAGCCATGCTGCACCCTGTGGGACCGGGCGCAGCTCGGGAAAAGCACGACGCGGTGTATCAGGCACCCCGCGCCGTGCTTTTCCCGAGCTACGCCCGGTCCCACATCTCTACATCCATAAGAAGGAAACACCATGCGCGCCCTGGCCGCCCTCAGCCGCTTTGTCGGCAACACCTTCGCTTACTGGGTCTTGCTGTTCGCCATCCTGGCGTTCCTGTTCCCGCAATGGTTTATCGCCTTGAAAGTGCTGATCGTGCCGCTGCTGGGCCTGGTGATGTTCGGCATGGGCCTTACCCTCAAGCTCGATGACTTTGCCGAACTCAGCCGGCACCCGTGGCGGGTGTGCCTGGGGGTGGTGGCGCACTTCGTGATCATGCCGGGCATGGCATGGCTGTTGTGCCAGCTGTTTCACCTTCCGGCCGAGATCGCCGTGGGCGTGATTCTGGTGGGTTGCTGCCCCAGTGGCACCGCTTCCAACGTGATGACCTGGCTGGCCAAGGGCGACCTGGCGCTGTCGGTGGCCATCGCCGCCGTGACCACCCTGCTCGCGCCACTGCTGACCCCTGCGCTCATCTGGCTGCTGGCATCGGCCTGGCTGCCGGTTTCGTTCATGGAGATGTTCTGGTCGATCCTGCAATTGGTGATGCTGCCCATCGTGCTGGGGGTGATCGCCCAGCGCCTGCTCGGTGACCGGGTGCGCTACGCCGTCGAAGTGCTGCCGTTGGTGTCGGTGGTCAGTATCGTCATGATCGTCTGCGCCGTGGTCGCTGCCAGCCAGGCGAAGATCGCCGAGTCAGGCCTGTTGATCATGGCGGTGGTGTTGCTGCACAACAGTTTCGGCTTCGTGCTGGGTTATGTCACCGGGCGCGTGTTCAAGTTGCCGCTGGCCCAGCGCAAGTCGCTGGCGCTGGAAGTGGGTATGCAGAACTCGGGGCTGGGCGCGGCGCTGGCCAGCGCGCACTTCTCGCCGCTGGCGGCGGTGCCTAGCGCGCTGTTCAGCGTATGGCACAACATCTCCGGCGCGTTGCTGGCAACGTTCTTCCGCAAGATGGACGACCGCCCCTAGGGGCGCCTTGCCGGGACCGGCGAAGTTGGGCACTATGGTGCGCATCCACGGGACGACCCGTCGATGCGCACTTTTTCGTTCGGGGACGGCCCCATCACTTGAATCAATTGATGGAGGTTGCCATGTCCTGGCTGATCCTTTTCCTTGCGGGCCTGTTCGAAGTCGGTTGGGCCATTGGCCTGAAGTACACCGATGGCTTCACGCGCCCCTTGCCTACCCTGCTTACCGTTGCCGCCATGGCGGCCAGCCTCGGCCTGCTAGGCCTGGCCGTGCGTGAACTGCCGCTGGGCACCGCCTACGCCATCTGGACAGGCGTGGGGGCGGTGGGCACGGTAATCGCTGGCATCATTCTGTTTGGCGAATCCATGGCGCCGATGCGCATCGTCAGCGTGCTGCTGATCGTGCTGGGCCTTGCCGGCCTCAAGGCCAGCACCTGACGGCGCCGGCCCCTGCAAGGCAGCCAGGTTCAGCGCCCCTCGCCGCGCAGCTCGCTGACACGCGCGCGCAGCCGCGAGGGCTTGGCGTCCTCGGCCGGCACCGGCTGCCCCGCAGCCAGCGTCACGCGCGACCATAACCGACGGAAGAATCCCTTGGCCGGGTCACGACTGAAGAAACTGCCCCACAGCCCCTGCAGGGCCAGCGGAATCACCGGTACCGGGGTCTGCGCCAATATCGTGGTCACCCCACTCTTGAACTCGCTGATCTCACCATCACCGGTCAATTTGCCCTCAGGGAAAATACACACCAGCTCACCGTCCGCGAGGCAGGCCGCGATGCGCTTGAACGCCTGGTCGTAGATCAGCAGGTCTTCCCCGCGTCCGGCAATGGGAATGGCCCCGGCGGTGCGGAAGATGAAATTGAGCACCGGCAGCTGGAAGATCTTGTAATACATCACGAAGCGAATCGGCCGCCGTACCGCGCCGGTAATCAGCAGCGCGTCCACAAAGGACACGTGGTTGCACACCAGCAACGCAGCGCCCTCGTCAGGAATGCGTTCCAGGTCGCGGTGCTCCACCCGATACATGGAATGGCTGAGCAGCCAGATCATGAAGCGCATGGTGAACTCGGGCACGATCTTGAAGATGTAGGCGTTCACCGCGATGTTCATCACCGACACCACCAGGAACAACTGCGGGATCGACAGCTTGGCGAAGCTCAGCAGCAGGATCGAGACAATGGCCGAGACCACCATGAACAACGCATTGAGAATGTTGTTGGCCGCAATGACCCGGGCTCGCTCATTTTCAGCGGTGCGCGATTGAATCAGCGCATACAGCGGCACGATATAGAAGCCGCCGAACACGCCCAGGCCCAGGATATCCAGCAATACCCACCAGGCCTGGCCGATGCCCAGCACGGTCAACCAGTCATTGTTCGCCGGGCCTTGGGCGAAGTCGCCTGAGTGCCACCACAGCAACAAACCAAACAACGTCAGACCAAATGAGCCGAAGGGCACCAGGCCAATCTCGACCTTGCGCCCCGAGAGCTTCTCGCACAGCACCGAGCCCAGGGCGATGCCCACGGAAAATACCGTGAGAATCAGGGTGACCACGGTTTCATCGCCGTTGAGCCAGTCCTTGGCGTAGGCCGGAATCTGGGTCAGGTAGATTGCCCCGACGAACCAGAACCACGAGTTGCCCACCACCGAGCGCGACACTGCCGGGGCTTGCCTGAGGCCCATTTTCAGGGTGGCCCACGACTGGCTGAAAATGTTCCAGTCCAGTTTCAGCTGCGGCGTATCGGCCGCGGCGGGCGGAATGGCGCGGCTGGCCAGGTACCCCAACACTGCCACCCCGACAATCGCCGTACTGACGACAGGTGCGTAGTGAGCCTGGGACATCATCACCCCGGCGCTGATGGTGCCGGCCAGAATTGCCAGGAACGTGCCCATCTCCACCAGGCCATTGCCACCTACCAACTCTTCCTCGCGCAACGCCTGGGGCATGATCGAATACTTTACCGGCCCGAACAGCGCCGAGTGGGTGCCCATGGCGAACAGCGCCGCCAGCATCATCCACAGGTGATCAAAGACAAAGCCCGTGGCGCCCACGGCCATGATCACGATCTCGCCGATCTTGATCACCCGGATAAGCGCGTCCTTGTCGAATTTCTCGCCAAACTGCCCGGCCAGCGCCGAGAAGAGAAAGAACGGCAGGATGAACAGCAGCGCACATAGGTTGACCCAGAGGGTGCGGTCACCGCTGATGCTCAACTTGTAGAGAATCGCCAGGATCAGCGACTGCTTGAACACGTTGTCGTTGAAAGCACCCAGGGACTGGGTAAGGAAAAACGGCAGGAAACGCCGCTTGCCCAACAGACTGAATTGCGAGGGGTGACTCATCGTCCTTGCACCTTGGTGGCGCCGCTAACGGCATAGGCTTTTGCCATTGGATGCAGCCGACTACCCTCCAGGCCACATCTGCCGTCCTAGATTAGCGAATCTGTGTAACTGTTCATTGCCCGCGTGCCGCTGCAATGCACGGCGACACAAACAATTCACCTCGCCACGCCCCGCGCAGAGTCCGGGTCATCACCACCGCCCACAGCATCCCCAGGCACACCACCAACCCCTGACCGCACAGGCTGAAGAAAGCCAGATGCAACACATGCCCCAAGCGCAGGGTGGCCAGGGTGTATACCCCCAGCGGGAAGATGAACGCCCACCACCCGAGGTTGAACGGCATGCCCGCGCGCAAGTAGCGCAGCGTGATCAACACCGCCAGCAGCATCCACCACAGCCCCATGCCCCACAGGATCAACGCGCTGATGACCCCCAGGCCATCGAGCATGTCGCCCACGCCCGGCAACACCCCAGCGGCGGCGAGGATGCCCGGGGCATCGCCGCCCAGCAGCAACATGCCCAGGGCACCGGTGCCGATAGGGCCGAGCGCCAGCCAGCTGGACGCGGCCATGCTTTCATGGGGCAGTTTGTGCAGCGCCATGCGCAGCATCAGGATGGTCAGAATGGCAAAGGCTACGGGCACCGAGAAGGCC